>NZ_KI632495.1:918713-1347097 GCF_000504145.1 Bacillus cihuensis
GCCCTCGTCAGCGCTTTCATCGGCACTTTCATCTACACTTTCTTCGGCACCTTCATATTCGCCCTCGTCGGCGCTTTCATCTACACTTTCTTCGGCACCTTCATACTCGCTCTCATCGGCACTTTCATACTCACTTTCGTCGGCACTTTCATACACGCTCTCGTTCAAACTTTCATCCCCACTTTCGTCTTCACTTTCGTCGGCACTTTCATACTCACTTTCGTCGGCACCTTCGTCGGCACTTTCGTCTCCGCTTTCGTCGGCACTTTCGTATTCACTTTCGTCGGCACCTTCGTCGGCACCTTCGTCGGCACTTTCGTCTCCGCTTTCGTCAGCACTTTCGTCTCCGCTTTCGTCGGCACTTTCGTCTCCGCTTTCGTCGGCACTTTCGTCAGCGCTTTCGTCGGCACTTTCGTCGGCACTTTCGTCTCCGCTTTCGTCGGCACCATCATCTCCACTATCCTCGGTACCTACATCCCCTTTATCGTCTAGTCCTTCATCTCCACTTTCGTTTAAGATCTCGTCTAAGATTTCGTCTTCAAGTACAGAATCTTCTACATCTAACTCTTGTGCTTCAGCTTTACTTTTAAATATATTTATTAGTTGCGAAAGTGCTCCTTCGTTAAATAAATTATTATCTATAGTAATCCTTTGTTCGAGAAATCTTTTTATTATTTCTTTCCTTTCAGCATTCATACTCATCCCTCCTTCTGTATTACAAAGTATTCAAAAATTGACTTCTTGTTATAATGAAATAGTGGATATTTACAAAGTTAGTTGACCTACATAAAAGTATGATAATTTCCTATTTATAGTTTATTTTACCTACGAATAAATACTACATCAGAGAACAAGAATTGAATCATTGAGGTTACTATCTCAATTACTATTCCATAAATATAAACAGCAAGTAATTGACCATGATTTGTCCACATTAAAGCTTCTTCCTCTATATTCACGTAACATACTCTTTTCCAACATTCTCAATTTGATGAACGAGCTTCCCCATAAAACTATTAATATTTTATATACATGCATAATCTGGTTCAATTAACAAAAAACTAACAGTATCTTAAATTTAATAGAAAGGATTATTTAGCATTTTAAAAAAACATAAAGGAGAATGTATCATGAATAAATTACTCATTGCTGTTTTGACCATTACTTTCGTAACCTTTAACTTTGAAATCACGGCATTAGCTGAGACCGATAAACAAGAACCACAAATAGTGTTTACCGAGAAACAGCAAGAAGAACTTGCAGTCTTGCATAAGGAAATACTGGAAAAGAAAAAAGAAATTGTACAAAAGTATGTAGAATATGGGGTAATTTCTAAAGAAAAAGCGGCAATGATTGTTAAACATATGGAGAGACATTATCAAAAAATTGAAGAAAACAAATTTCAACCATACCAACCTCATCACAAAAAAAAACCAGCAGAATAATACAATAGCATCATATTATGTCTTGCCACTTTTAGGGTCTTATCTCTAATAAAGCGGCAAGGCTTTCTTCAAGACGTCCTAATTCATTTTCCACTTCATTACAATTGATATTTTCACTAACAAACGATTAAGAAAAAGTTTCCTTGATATTTGTCGAATCAACAATCGCTTGTTAGAATTAGTTTCGTAGTGCAAAAAGAAAGGATGAATATATTGGGTAATAAAGGTATCTTAGCAGGAGATTTATTTGACTTAAAATCTGTCACCGATCCTCAGCTTTCGCCTGATGGTAGTATGGTCGCCTATATCGAGACCTCTGTGGATAAGGAAGATGAGAGATACATTTCAAATATATTTATATATAATTTTATAATGAAACAAACTATTCAATGGACATACGGACTTCATCGCCAGTTTTCACCAAGATGGTCACCTGACGGACTCCATCTTGCGTTTTTATCAAACCGTTCTGGAAAAAATCAAATATACATAATGAATACAACTGGTGGCGAAGCAAATCAGCTAACAGATTTTGCTCAAGGGGCTACAACGCCTATATGGGCGCCTGATTCACGTAAAATACTTACATCAACACGTATAAAAGCTGGATACACTATAGATGAGAAAGAAAACGAGCTGGTAAAAAAACGCGGAGAAGCAATTGAATATGACCGAATTAAATATAAATCAGACGGAAGCGGCTATTTAGATCAGTCATTTTCTCAGCTCATACTCTTAGATTTACCCTCCGGTAGGGCTGAACAATTGACTTCAGGGGAACAGTCCTATATCCCCTCATCATGGGCACCTAACAGCAAAGAATTTGCATATGTAAGCAATAACATAGAGGCTGCTGATTATAACCTCGCTTCCGATGTGTTTATTTTCCAATTAGAAGCTCGATCATCAAGAAAAATAACGGCAACTAATGGGCTTTTTTATCTTCCTAAATGGTCGCCTGATGGCAATTATTTAACCTTAATAGGGCATGAACGTGAATATGAAGGGGCAACAATATCAAAAATCTGGTTATACACACTAGCAACCAATTCCCTTACATGTCTAACTGCAGATTGGGATGTTGAAGTTAGTGATGTAGTAGCAAGCGATTTTCATATTGAAGCGGTCAATCCGGGGATCCTTTGGACAAATGACAGTCAAGGTTTTTATTTTTTAATAAGTGACCATGGTAACACTGGTGTATATTACGGAACTATTGAAGGGGCTATGTATCCGTCACTTCTTGAAAAACAGCATGTTTATGGATTAACTATTGATCCCCAAACACATATGGCTATTGTAGCGATCAGTACACCTACTCATCCTGGAGACTTATACTCCTTTAATTTAACAAATGGCGAAATTGAGCAAATTACATTTGTAAATGATGAATTTCTAAATGAGAAAACCTTATCTAAAGCTGAATCGATTACTTTTTCCTCCAAAGATGATCTCGAAATACATGGTTGGATTATGAAACCAATAAATCTTGAACTAGGTAAAAAATATCCATTGGTTCTTGAAATTCATGGCGGACCACATGCAATGTATGCTAATACGTATGTTCATGAGTTTCAAACACTTGTTGCACAAGGATATTCAATCCTATTCACAAATCCACGAGGAAGTGCAGGCTATGGGCAAGAATTCGCCAACTCTGTACGAGGAGATTATGGAGGCATGGATTATGAGGATTTAATGGCCGCAGTTGATTACGTTCTTTTAGAGTTTGATTTCGTTGATAAACAGCGTTTAGGTGTAACAGGTGGAAGCTACGGCGGTTTTATGACGAACTGGATTATTGGGCATACAGATCGTTTTAAAGCAGCTGTTACACAGCGCTGTATTTCAAATTGGCTCAGCTTCTATGGTGTGAGCGATATTGGCTATTCCTTTACTGAATGGGAATTAGGCGGCAACATTATTGAATCCCCTGAAAAACTGTGGGAGCACTCTCCTCTTAAATATGTAAAGAATATTACAACACCTTTGTTGTTATTGCATGGAGATAAAGATTATCGTTGTCCAATTGAACAAGCAGAACAATTATTCGTTGCATTAAAACGGCAGAAAAAAGAAGCCGTACTTGTTGTCTTTCCAAACCAGACCCATGAAGTATCAAGAAGCGGAGCTCCAAGGCTGCGCATGCAGCATACAGAGCAAATATGCAATTGGTTTGCCAAACATATTAATTAAGAAAAGAGCAAAAATCAGAATGTGCAAAAAGATCAAACCGTTATACTCTATACCGAATATTAATAGTATAGAGTATGACAGCTTTGACCCTTTCATTTAATAGTCTCTTATTTTATTTGTCTGTTTTATTATACTTTGCTGCTTTTAAATAATTTACACTACTATCTTGGGCTAATTCCGTTACAGGTACTCACTATTTGCGGGCGGTCTCAGGAGCCACCTCAGTGCTTAGCACGTACGGTATCTCCCTCAACGCACTTCTCTAATCAGGAGTCTCTCACCTTCCACTACAATCAACATCTGCTCGAATTGGTTTCTAGCTAAAAAAAACAATCTTTACGAAAAAAATCTTTTATTTTGACATTGATCCTTACCTTTGAATTCTTCAATGTTGAATATGTTGATTTTCCGATATTTCAGTAAGTGCATGTGCAGCAGCCATATTTGTGTCTTTATGAACGGCTAGATCTCCTAAGGAAACAACTCCGATGAGAGAATCTTGTTCAACAACGAATAGACGACGAATCTGTTTTTCTGCCATCAAATCCTCTGCTTCTGAGACTGAAGTTTCTGGTGATATCGTAATTGGTACTTTTGTCATCACATCGGTAATTTTCGTGGAACCTGGTTTCTTCCCAGCAACGCAACGGATTGCAATATCTCGATCGGTCAGAACACCGACTAATTTACTTTCCTGGCAAATCGGGATAGCCCCGACATCCCCTTCAGCCATTTTGACAGCTGCTTCATACACATTGTCAAGGGTTGTACAGTAATCTACATTAGTTGTCATGATTTCTCTAATAGATTTCAAAACAATCCCCCCTTACTCTGTTTTGTTTTCTTGATGATTGATCAGCTGATCTACCGTTCCGGAAAAGAAATGGTCACTCACTTGTTCATGGGTTTCTGCAAAGCCGGATGAAATTTGATCATTCTTCTCCATATCTTCAACTTGATAATGTCTACCGGCAATTTCTGATTGTTTTTTATTTTCGTTTGTCATCATGTGTACCCTCCCTATATTCTTATTACCCAAAAATAAGATTTGTAACTCCTTTTAATATAAGACTAACGGCTTGGAAAACATTTTTTTATTAGAATAATCATCCAAGCTTCACACTTCTATTGGTTAGTATTTACACCACACAATGAATTATGCCACCGAATATCGATCTAGTTTTTTTGCAGTCCAAAAAAACCAACAAGCTCGCTTGCTGGTTTAAATCGGTATTCTTTTAATAAACATCTTGACGGGTAAAAACAATGAATGAGAGAATTAACGCTACAGCCCACCAGACGAGGAGAACTAGCATAGAAGAAAGTAAAGTCATACCTTGAATCGGTGGTGAAATACCGTTTAAATAATTAGTCAATTTTAAGTTAACCATAAACAAATATTTGGCCGATTCCCATGAAGACACCATATTGTTTAAAATAGCTCCTGATATAAGCGAAGCAAGCATAACTCCCATACTTTGAGCTGTACTTCTTATTAATACAGAGAGCATAAACGTTAAAGTTCCAACTACAACAGCTACAAACCAAACAAGTCCAAAATCCATCAACAAAAACTTCCATTGACTAATTAATTTAATTCGACTTGTATCTACATTGCCTCCTTCTACAACAAAGCCTGTAATTATTGGTGCATTCCAACCATGATAGCCGAAGACAATCCCTGATAAAACGTACGATATCAGACCGGTCATTGCAACAATAAATGATGTGGCCAATAGTAAAGTTATATATTTACTTAGTAATATCCTCCATCGTTTTACAGGCCTTGTTAAAAGTAATTTTACCGAACCTAAAGTGTGCTCAGAAGAAACAAGATCGCTTGCTACAATCATGATTAGCAGTGGAATGAACAAATCAGTAGAATTTTCGATGAACATTCGAACAAAAGAAACGGCCCCTGGTTCGTTTGGGTTAATATCTTGATCTAGATAGAATTGCAATTGCTGAACACTTACTTGAATCTGTTCACGCCAGTCATCTGATATTCGGTTTGACCCAAGCCTGTTTTGCATATCAATAATTTGCTGTTGAAGAGAATCGCGCCAATCATCCGTCCCTAACCTTTCCCGCTGTGTTTGCACTTCCTTATACTGTGCAAAAGTAAACAAGATCACTAAGATTCCCACAATTGCCCCAATTACTATCAATCGCTTTCTCGCAACAAGCTTCATCATTTCGTTAGCAATTAGTTTATTCAATATGGGCACCTCCTGTATCCGTCAATTGCAGGAATAAATCCTCCAGTACAGGGGTCTTTCTATTTAGTTGAAGCACTTGTACTCCTGCATGAACCAAAGCAGCATTCCACTTAGGAATCTGGAAGGAATCATATACTGTTACGATACAACCATCATCTAGTGTAGTTACTTCAGTTAGACTTTCCAAGATTTCTTTTCCTTTAACGGACGGCTCGAGTTGCCAAATGGCTTGCTCCTGACTCGACAGCAAAGATTCGACTGTATCAACAGTAATGATGTTTCCTTTTGTAATAATAGCAACTCGATCGCATAATAACTGAATTTCACTTAATAAATGACTCGATACAAGTACACTTAATCCTTCATTTTCGGCAAGTTCACGAATAAAGACCCTCATTTCGCGAATTCCTGCAGGATCTAGTCCGTTTGTCGGTTCGTCTAAAACAAGTACCTTTGGTCGATTCAGTAAAGCTTGAGCAATGCCAAGCCTTTGTCTCATACCGAGCGAATATGTTTTCACCTTATCATCAATTCGTTCTGTTAACTTTACCATTTCAACAACTTCCGCAATTCGTTTGGCATCAATCGATGGAAGCATTCTTGCAAAATGAAGTAAATTTTCTCTGCCGCTTAAATAAGGATATAACTCAGGATTTTCAACAATACACCCAAGATTCTCCATCGCTTTGGTGAAATTTTTCTTCACATCATAGCCACATATTTCAATCGTCCCAGAAGTCGGTCTTATTAGGCCTACTAGCATCCGAATCGTCGTAGTCTTGCCTGCTCCATTTGGTCCTAGAAAGCCAAAAACCTCTCCCTCCTTTAAATCAAAGCTAATTCCTTTTATGATTTTGTGTCTTTTTATCGTCTTCGTTAAATTTCTGACAGAAAGAGTCGTAGCACTCATTTGCCTTCCCCCTCCCATTTAATGAACGGAGAAATTCTATTCGCTATTAATCGATACCCCTGTTGATTTGGATGGAATTTATCACTATATAAATAATCATTTACAAATAACTGAAAGATGTCAAAGGTAGGTACAAAGACAATTCTAGGATCGCTTGAGCTCATATCCTCAGCAGTTCGGTTCCAGTCATGTACAGTTGGACTCGTAACCCCTGTATGATCAGCTTCAAAAAAAGGATTATAAAGCCCGACAAAAAAGATAGGTGCATCCGAATTCACCTTACGAATATCGGCAAAAATTATTCTCATGTTGTCAATAAAATTCTGTTTAATGATTTTTATAGCAGCTGAATCAAAATTCTCCAATGTTCTCCCTTGCTGAAATAAATCATTTGCACCAATCGATAAGAAAATGGTATCTGCAAAAGCAAGCTGTCTTTGTATATTCTGTTGTTTAACTTGTTCTTTCAATTGACTTGATACTTGCCCATTAATGGCTAAATTATGGACAATGACATGACCATTAAATCGCTGTTTCAAATCATCGATTACATAGCCTACATAGCCTTTGCCAGAATCATCACCGGTCCCCCTTGTTAAAGAATCACCTAGTGCAACTATTGTAAAAGCCTGATCTTTATTTTCTATTGTTTTAGGATTGACCTGTTTTTTTATTTCATTGTTTGATGCACCCGCATAATAATTTTGAATGGCCCACCCAAAACTTAATAACCAAAGAATTGAAAAGGTCGTAGCAATAATCGTTATGTAACGTACACTTTTTTTGCCCAGTACAATCACACTCCTTCTCTTTTTCTTTCTATTAAATCACACTCTTTGTTCTTTTAAAAATCAGAAGGTTCAATATTAAAGAATAATTACACTTACCTAAAACATTCAAAAAAGCTTGGTTTCTTTTTTATTATAGAAACCAAGCTTTCTTTATTAATAATTAGGCTGTTTTAATTTATTTCTTCATCGACAATGAGTCGATTGGTGAATAGAACACCGATTCAAGTCAAATTCCGAAAAATAAATTCAAATTTAAACAGTAATAGCGGGAAGCTTTATGATAAATGTTGAACCTTTATTCACTTCACTATCTACTTCAATTTTTCCTTTATGACCTTCAATAATCTGATAGCTCACCATCAATCCCAATCCATTCCCCTTTTCTTTCGTTGTAAAAAATGGCTCTCCTAGGTGAGCCAGCTTATCAGCAGGAATTCCTATTCCAGTATCTCTAATGCGAATAATTACTTTGCCACCTCGCTGCATAACATTCACATACAAGGCTCCTCCAGATGGCATGGCTTCTATTCCGTTTTTCGCGAAGTTTAAAATCACTTGCTTCAAACGATTTTCATCACATTTCACTAAAATTTCTTGATTATTATTTTCAAAATGAACTTGTACATTTTTATTTTTTGCTTCGAAACCAATTAAAGAAAGTACATCTTGGACGATCGGGATGATGTTTTTCAATTCAAGATGAACTGTTTGCGGTTTCGCTAATACCATAAACTCTTCTACAATCGCATTCACTCGTTCTATTTCATCCAAAACAATATCAAAGTATTCCAATCTTTCTGGGTCCGTCTCATCCAATTGAAGAAATTCTGCAAAACCTCTGATTGATGTTAACGGATTTCGAATTTCATGAGCAACACCTGCAGCTAATTGACCAACCGCAGCTAGTTTATCCTGACGATGAAGTAACTGCTCAGATTGTTTTCGTTCTGTAATATCATTTCGGACGGAGACAAACTGGTAAGGTTTTCCCTTTTTATTAATAAAAGGTACAATTGTCGTTGAAACCCAATACAAGCTTCCATCCTTCGCTTGATTACATATTTCTCCTTTCCATGTCTTTCCTGATAGGATCGTATGCCACAAATCCTGAAAAAACTCTTTAGAATGATAGCCAGAATTAACGATTGAATGATTCTTCCCTAGTAGTTCCTCTTCCGTATACTGCGATATTTCCGTAAAATTCTCGTTCACATAAATGATCTTTCCTTTTGAATCCGTAACTGCCACTATGGAAGCTTGATCCAGTGCATATCGATAGTCTTGTAAATATTTATCACTATTTTGCAAACGTTTCGTAATAATGGAGCTTGAAGTAATCAGGCCACCAACAATTAATAAAAATACAAACAATACAAGAAAAGGTACAAAGGAAGTATCATAGACCAGTTCATTTACATTTTCAACCGATTGTTTAACAGGCAGTGCACGCACTAACATGAAGTGACCTTGGATAATCGCAGCAGAGACGATAAATGTACTCGTCGGCTTTAACCAGATGAGTGTTTCTTTTTGCCGATAATTCGAATAAAAAAATAACAAAAATGCGATAACAAAAATAACTAAAGTAATCATTACAGTAACGATTAACAAAACTGTATGAATCTTAATTGAAAGATTCAAGGCATATAAGCCAATTATATAGTTAGATAATAAGGAGACGGTCAAAAGTGTGCTGCAATGAACAATGTTAATAAATGAGAGCTTCTTAATCGTTAATGCAAGAAATCCCATCGATGCAAGTGCCACTCCAAGAACGATTGAGAGCACCATCACAGATAAATTGTAAGTAACTACGCTGTTCTTCTCAAAAGCCAAAATACCAAAAAAATTAAACGTCCATATCGCAATCCCCATTGAAAAGCTTCCGCCGAATAACAAAAACTTTTTGTGGTTTGCAGAGCTTCTAAGCAATGCTAGTAAATCTAAACTCGTATAAGCTGCCATAAAAGTCAATATTAATGCGACTAATAAAAGAATCGGATTTGATGATACTAAATATTGCTCCAATCCATGCACTTCCTTATCTAGAAAAAGTAATCTTAGTTATGTATTTATCTCACTTAACAGGGAGCAAGAACCCATCTCAAGATTCTGAACATGCAAAATTACATTAGTTAGGGGTCAACTGCCCATAAAGATTCGATAGGTCAGATACAGTGAAACTTACCGAAACTTACGCAGAGGATTAGCTGAAATCGAGCTCGTAGTGTCTCTTTATCTTTACTGCGCGAAGCTATTAGCGACACTAGAACGGGACTAACAATAAAAAAGTGTGAGACCCCTCCCCCTTATGAAAGTTTCACTTAATTATCAGTGTATAGTAATCAACTCATACAGAAAAGACATTTCTTAACTTTTCATGTCAATATATGAATAATGGATAGACTTCATACAATTTTTATCTATAAATAAATGCCGTAAAATCTTTTGCAATTATTAGATCCAATAGCTAGACAAGATAAATCTTCCTTTTGTATCTTCGTTCGTCATAACAGTTTTATCTTACTATTTATAAATAATGATGTTCAGCTCCAAAAATGTTACTTAAATCCCATTAGGTTTTTATAGTGAAACTTCAATCAGTAGAGGTCTTACTACCCGTTAAAGAAATATAAACTGTTTTTTTTGAAAATTTAATGAATAATAATATTTTTATGATTAAGTAGACTGTATAATAATTAATGAAGACTATACTATTTATGTCAAGTACGTATTTAGACAGAAAGAGAGGGGTCTCTATGTCAAACGAAACAGATTTAGTGACAGTTGAAACAATGATTAAGAAAACGAAGCATAAAAAGCTCACTCCGAGGCAAGTTCTTCAAAGGGGAATATTAATTACAATCGGAGCAATATTAATGAGTACTGGTTTGGAAGTATTCCTTGTTCCTAATAATGTTATCGACGGAGGAATAACAGGGATCTCAATTATGCTTTCTTTTCTATCAGACTGGAAATTAGGAGTATTTCTCTTCGTTCTAAACCTTCCGTTTTTCTTCTTAGGCTATAAACAGATTGGTAAAACATTTGCATTCTCTACACTTTACGGCATTGTCGTACTTTCTATCACATCCATATTTCTCCATCATGTTCCAGCGTTTACACAAGATATTTTACTTGCCTCGATCTTTGGCGGAATTATTGTCGGCATCGGCGTCGGAATCGTTATTCGATATGGCGGTTCTCTAGACGGTACAGAAATATTAGCGATACTTGCCAGCAAGAAGCTCCCTTTTTCAGTTGGGGAAATGATCATGTTTTTCAACTTATTCATCTTTGCTTGTGCTGGTTTTGTCTATACATGGGACCGGGCAATGTATTCCGTCCTTGCATATTATGTAGCCTTTAAAACAATGGATATCGTCATTGCTGGATTGGATGAATCAAAATTTGTTTGGATCATTAGTGATGAATTTCGCGAAATTGGTGATGCCATTTTAAACCGACTAGGGCGTGGTGTAACGTACTTAAGTGGAGAAGGAGCTTTTTCTGGAGATGACAAGAGAGTCATTTTCTGTGTAATCAACCGCCTTGAAGAAGCTAAGCTTAAGGAAATTGTAAAGGACTATGACTCATCTGCATTCTTAGCGGTAGGAGATATTGCAGAAGTGCGCGGGGGACGCTTTAAAAAGAAAGACATACACTAACAAAACAGAAATGTCGTTATAACACACCATTTACTATGAAGTATCTACAATGTAGTAAGCTACACTCGCCAAATCACAATAGTGGCGGTGCAGAGCTGGAAATTTAGATGCTTTCTAAGGTGAAGTTCGTATACTTGCTAAGTAGTAGGCTCATTTGTAAGCCTCGAAGACCCTTACCTATGGCCTTCATACAAAAAGAACTAGCCATCAGTGAGGTTAAAAATAACCTTCTAATGGGTAGTTCTTTTTCATAAAAGAATGTTAATAATTGCAGTCATGAAGTTGATTGAATAAAAATAATACACATTAGATGTGTAGTTCGCTTGTTGTTCTTATTTAAATCCTGGATTATCAATCGCTTGGAGCATCTTTGTCGTAGCAACCATATCACTACTGCATAAAGGACAGCTAGGCTGTTCACTCATGGTAAAATTCGCTCGAACCCATCCCTTACAAGTCGGAGATACACAATCCCAAATCTTTGTTTCTACCGGTTCCACTTCTTCTGTATTATTACGTCTATACAAAATAGCTCACTCCTCTGATTAAAATGGTTCGGTGCGGATTCCCCCAAAATTTGTTAACCATTAATGGTCGTTCTATTTCATTATACCATAAGAACAACATAAGCGCTTTGCAAAAGGAAAACTATCGTTACATTATGCTCTCTCCTATCTACCTTCTATCCTTTTTTAGGACTTACATCTAGAAGGGAAAATGATCTGTAGAAGCGAAATAATTTTACAATATAAAAAAGAAGCTGACTCAATGCAAAGGGACATACCCCGCAACCAAAACAGTATAAGATAAGTGTATGAAACACTAGATACTGATACAGAGCGCAAGGGCTGTCCCTTATGCAAGACCCTATTAAGATAAACACAATGATGACAGATTTTTCAATGTGTTTCGTAAAGCATGAGAGTAATTTCTGATCCAAACCTAAAACAATGAAAGCCCTACCTCTCTCCCATCACTACGGTTCCTAGACCGCGCCAGCGAGAATCAGATTTGACTGTAAGTACATGTTTATTAAAGGTAACTGTAGGAAATCCCTAGACACAAGGGTTCATTATCCAATGGAAAGAAAGAATAGAAGTGTGTTTACTTGAAGAATAAAAAAACTTGTGAGGAAAATACAAATGGGTTTCTTTACTAATAAGCCATTAGGCTTCATTACATACACGTTGTCGTACTTCTATGCTGCTAAAACATCACTGTTTTACCATGCTTTAATAAAAATGTTCTATTTAAAATTACCCTCTGTGTGATTCATAAGAAAAACACATAAGAAATATACTATATCATCGTTTAATAAACTTGTCAATGTCTTTTCCCATGAAGAAAGGGATTACTTTATAGGCAATCCCTTTACGACTTAACGATAAGCATTATACTCGTTTGTAATTTTCGGTAATTCCCTTATTTCTTCAACTAAATTGCTCCCACACATTGGACAAGTATTTTCTGCACTTGCAAAATCTTTTCTCATCCAGCCATTACAAGCGTCCGATTCACATGAATAGACGACTGTATCGACCATTTCTACAACGGGTTCCTCTGCATTCTTTTTACCAAAGTACATAAGAGTAACCTCCTTTATGGATAGTATACTCATAAATACCAGGATTTATTTATCAAAAAAACAGGTGGATGTAACTAATTCATCAACACCCTAAAACATCGTTAAAAGTAGCTTACATCCTCACTCTAATTCAATGGAAATAATAGACAAGATGATCATTAAATGATTTAGTTCAATAATCAACGTCTTAACTAATTTTGGTTATTAAGTATTCGCAGTAATTCCAAACAGTACTAAAAAAAACAGTAAAACAATAAGGTAAATGCCGATAAAAATAGCCATTAGTATCAATTGTGCCTTAGCAAAATTCCTCTTGTTCAAATTGGCGTCACCGCCGAATGCCCAAACAAACAATAAGATAATGTTAACGAACGGTATGATTAACAATGCTAAAGTGCCCAACCAACTTTTTACTGAAATTACATTCGTATTACTTGGGATATTCTTCTGTTGTTGAATTGGTGTATCACGATTCTCTTCCATCTGGCCCCTCCAAAAATCAATTTTTATACAACTACATTCATTTTACGTAGCCACGATTAAAAATTATCATTTTAGATGTCTAATGCTCTTTTTTTGATGACCATATAATATAAGTAAAGAAATAGGTTACCAACTTCTTAAATTAGTATACTCATAAAAATTGAATTTATTTATCCAAATTATGCATTCGTTTGTCCCATTTTCAATAAAGCTAATTTTATCATGAAATAAGATATATCTTCTGGTAAATTTTCTTTAATCGGCTTTAGTTTATCCGTACCTATGCTTTCAATAGCTTGATAGATCAACTCCAGTTTCTCCTTAGGAAGAAACATGTCCCACTCTATATTTAAACCCTCTTCCGCGCATGTAACAAGATGATTTTCAATCGTTATTTTACTTAAACCACGTATACTTGCAATTTCACCAGTGCTGTTTCCTTCTTTGTACAAACGGTAAGTTTCCAAATATGTAGCTTCTTTTTTTGTTTGTTTCTTACCTTCCATCACAATTGGTTTCTCCAATTCAGCTTCCGGGTTATCTTCTAGATATTTAGCAATTGTTTGAAGGAATCGATCACCGTAACGATCTTGCTTCTGCTCCCCAACACCTTTAACCGTTAGCATTTGTGAAACAGTTACCGGCAATTTAGCGGCCATGTCTTTTAATGTCGCATCGGAAAATATTATAAAAGGCGGAACCTTTTCATTCTGAGCAATTTCCTTTCGAGTTTGGCGGAGCATTTCGAACAAACCGCTATCTACTGTTGTAATAGTTTGTACCTGCTTCAATTCTTTTTTCATAACCTTACGCTTTCCAAGTAAAACTTCTTTGCCCGTGTCACTCACTTTTAGCACTGGATATTGGCCGCCGGTTATTTCAATGAATTGCTGGGCAGTTAAATAGTCGATAAAATCAGCGACATGCTTAGCTGATTTTGCTGAAAGAATGCCATAAGTCGTTAACTTCTGGAAACCAAATTCTTCTATTTTCTTCACCTTAGAACCTGTTAACACCTGACTAATTAATGTTTTTCCAAAACGTTCACCCATACGAATCATGCAGGACAAAACCATTTGTGATTCTGTCGTAACATCCATTTCAACACGATTGTCTTTACAATTCTCACAGTGCCCACAATCTTCAGGATTCTCTTCTCCGAAATAGCGAAGAATGAAGGCTTGTAGACATCCTTCTGTGAAACAATAATCTTTCATTTGATTCAACTTCTGTAATTCCTGATCCTTCCATTCATCTGTGCCTTGCGATTGATCAATGAAAAACCGTTGAATATGTAAATCCTGCGGCGAATAAAGTAAGACACATTCACTGTCAAGACCATCTCGACCGGCACGGCCCGCTTCTTGATAATAACTTTCCATATTTTTTGGTGTTTGATAATGTAAGACAAACCGCACATTCGATTTATCAATTCCCATCCCAAAGGCAGAAGTAGCCACCATAACCGTTATATCATCTTTTAAAAAACCCTCTTGTTGACGAGTACGTTCCTCCTCATTCATCCCAGCATGGTATCTACCTGCTTTAATCCCTGAATTCGTAAGTTTTTGCGAAATCCGGTCTACGTCTTTTCTTGTTGATGCATATATAATTCCAGACTCACTCTGATTTTTTTCCAAATATCTCATTAAAAATTGCGCTCTATTTTCATCCTTCAAAACGGAAAATGTTAAATTATTTCGGGCAAAACCAGTGGAAAATTGATGATCTAATTTGATATCTAGAGTTCGGCAAATATCTTCCTTGACGATTGGTGTAGCAGTAGCTGTTAGGGCGAGGACAACCGGATTCTGCGGAATTTCTTGTAGGAGTGTTTTGATTTTCAAATAACTCGGACGGAAATCATGCCCCCATTGTGATATACAGTGCGCCTCGTCAATGGCAACAAATGAAATGTCCAGCTCACTTAATTGATGCAAAAAATGAGGAAGTTCCAATCTTTCCGGAGCAATGTATACGAGTTTATATATTCCGGCTTTGATCCCAACCAATCGTTCTGCCGCTTCATTAGCACTAAGGGAACTATTAAGAAACGTAGCTGAAATGCCATTTTGATGTAAAGCATCCACCTGATCCTTCATCAAAGAGATGAGAGGGGAAATGACTAGCGTAATTCCGGAAAAAATTAGTGCTGGGATTTGATAACAAATTGATTTCCCTCCGCCAGTCGGCATAATTCCAGCAGTATGGTATCCCGCTAGAACCGATTCGATAATTTCTTCCTGACCAGATCGGAATGAATCATATCCGAAATAAGTTTGAAGCAACTGTTGATGCTCACTTTTCAACACGTTCACCCTTTCCATTCATTTTCAAAAATTGTACAAGCACTTTCATTATACGTAAAGAACGATATGAAGACAAATTGAATTATATTAGAAACTTGAATCGCTCAATGAGCAAAAATCAATATATGAATAACAACATAAAACCTTTTATTACAAAAGGTCGGACAATGCGTACAATCTCTAGTTAAATTAACGTAAAAAATAAATATAGTACGCTAAACAAAATAAAAAAAGGTGTTGCAAAAGAAGGGTCAGACCTCGCATCAACTAAATTCAGTATAAGGTAAATGTTTGATACTCTACCTACTGATTTAGAATGCGAGGTCTGACCCTACAAGACACCTTCCGTTTATGTAAAGCGTTTAGTTTAAAACTTTAACTTTCACATTTTTTCTGCCCCAATTTTTTGCATCTTGCAAATCAGGTACGAAGACATCAATTTTATTTCCTTTAATCGCGCCGCCCGTGTCTCCGGCTACTGCATATCCATATCCTTCAACATAGACTTTTGAACCTAATGGAATGACAGATGGATCAACTGATATTACCTTTGTATCTGGATTGTTTTTCAGATTAATTCCAGTCGCTGTAATTCCGCTACAACCATTGCAACTTGCCGTATATGCTGTTGCAGTAACAGTTATTTCCTTTTCAATACTTTCAGTATTAGCATCCGTTTTTGCAGCTTGTTTAACGACTGGTTTTGTTGCTGCCGTTGATGCTGATTGCTTTTTCGGCTGTGCCTCTGGAACTTCAGCGGTTCTTGGTTGTTGAATGGCTTCAGATTGAACTGGCGCCTGACTTATACTATCCAAAATAACAATCTGATTGTCTGGATAAATTAAATCACTTTCAATACCGTTCCACTCTTTAATATCATTGACTGTTACTCCGTTTGTTTTCGCTATATTCCATAATGTATCACCAGATTTAATCGTATAATATTTTTCATTCGAAACCTTTAGTATATCGCCCTTATGAATTCGAGCCGTTTCCAAACCGTTCCATGTCATAATGTCTTCTACAGATACTTGATGTGTTTGAGAAAGTCCCCATAATGTATCTCCATCTTTCACTTTCACATCCTGCGCATTTGCTTGTGACCCTAGACTAATGGACAATACTGCAACCGCAGCTAATGATAAGACTGATTTTTTCATATAATAGTTACCTCCCTGTTCGCTTGTTCAAGCTAACAATATTCATGTTAACACAGAATCTCCCCCTGCAAAGAACAAGCAGATGAAGATCTAGTAACAAACATAACAGCGGGATGACAAAGAGATAACGAGTAAACTGAATAGTCAAACAATTCCCGTGTGAATAAATGCTCAAGTAAAAACGAGCAAAACATTAATAGTACAATGCTCTCGCCACATAAATAGCTTGGTATTTGACGTCAAGAGGTAGATTGCATACTAATAATTTAGATTAAAAAATTATGTTATCTACATAAAGTGAAACTTTATTCAGTGGGAGTCTTGACTTCCTGTTATTGCTTGGTTAAAAAATAATTTAGCATCTATTCCTTTACAACAAGGCTCTGTTAAACTTGCCTATTGATTTCTTCTTAAGTGTTCGCTTTTCGCGGGCGATCCGTAAGCTTACTTGGGGCTGTACGCCTGCGGGGTCTTCACTTTGACTCGCTTTTCTAAGCAGGAGTCTCACACCATCCGCTCAAAACAACATAGTGCCAAAATTAACAACGACGTTTAACAAAGCCTATAACAAAAAAAAGGATGATGAACAGATTTCACAATATTAAAGTGAAAAACTTCATCAACCCTCAGCTTTATTTTCGATTTGAAGAATAGGTCCAGCCATCTTCTTGATAGACTTTATCTTCTTTCATTAGTTTCCCAAGTGCGCGTTTGAAAGCACCTTTGCTTAAGCCAAAATGGAATTTTACATCTTCCGGCAATGTTTTATCACCATATGGCATTGCTCCACCACGATTTAATAAATATTTATAAATAACAGCTGCGTCTTCTTCCATTTTATCTTGTTTGAAAGGTAAAAGGGATACATTTAACGTCCCATCCTCTTTCCGATCAATAACTCGCCCTTCCACATGCTCACCTAGACGAGGTTCTTCTACTCGTTCCGTTTCATGGATAAAGCAACGATACCCTTCTTGTGAGATGAAAAATGAGCCAACCAATAATAAACGGTATACGTTTCCTTTAACCGAAGCGTTACGAATTCCTTTTAGCGGGGCTTCAACTGATGTTTCCTGCATCACATCTTCTGTCGCAAGTTTTCCTAATAATCTTTCATGTTTGTCGGTTTTTAAAGAAATATACAAGGCATCTCCCACTTTTGGCCATAAATGACGTAAATTCGGTAGATCATCAACTGAAACCAAAATATCTTTACTAATACCGATATTTACAAATACGCCCATTTCTTTTTTTACGCTGACAACCTCAGCCCAGCCATAGGAATCAAAGCGTACTTCAGGGATTTTCATTGTGGCGGTCAAGCGCCCCGTTTTATCTAGATATACAAACACTTTTACTTTATCACCAATTGAAATTTGTGAATCAGATTGGATTTCACTGTTAGGGAGAAGTATACTATCCATCCCATCACCCATAAAATAACCATACTCAGCTTCTCGTTCTACTTCTAATTTGATGGCTATTCCAGCCTGTATTTTACTCATCTTTATACCTCCTGAAGCATATCACTACATGTACTTCTAATATTGTACCCGTTTTTATTATTTAGCGTATGTAAAAAAGAATAATTAATGTCGTCCACTAAATTCGAATGACCGTATACAGCATAAGTAGCTATGCATCTATTCTGTTTGCCATATTTGAATCTATCATTTTTCGAAAGAATTGTATATGTTAAATTAAAAAAACATCCTTGGGCATTTGATCTAAAGCCCAACGATGAAAAAGGTTCAGGTCCTCAATTTGCATTACCATATGAAGGTGGCGGTGCGGGACTAATTTTGCGAAGCCCCGCTCCTTTTCCACAGAAAAAAGACGGAATTACTGCAAGTAACTCACGGCTCCTTTTTCATCTATCTTAATATTATAAGAAAGCTGATTAAGCTTTGATATAATCGCTTGGTTAAAGTTTTCGTCCATGAATTGAGGTTGTCCTTTGACAATTTTCGCAGGCTTGAGCGAAGAAGAAATTTCTCCATTATCCAAGGTAACTTGGACAATCATCGTTTCTGAACCTTTTTTTGAAGCAGATTCTGTGAAGATGAAATTACCAAGACTATAATATATTGGACACCCTTTGTACTCTTCAATCCCCATCAATGAATGGCTGTGGGAACCAATAACGGCAGAAGCACCTGCATCAATGAATGCTTTCCCCATTTCTCGAGCATAGCTTTCCGGGTAATCTTGCCTTTCTCTATTCCAATGAATCATCACCATCAGATAATCCGACTGCTCAGCTGCTTTCTTTACATAGGACATCATCGGTTCATTTTGATAGCCACTTGCAATGCCAGGTTGATCCCCTTTTGCTGCCCAGGAGACCTCAGGCAGAACCCTACTTATCCCTATAATTGCAATTTTCTTACCATTCACTTCCTTATAATAGGCAGAAAAAGCCTCCTCTTCGTTATTCCCTGCACCTGTATAGGCAATATTGTACGATTTTAAATGATCAAATGTATCACGTAATGCGTCTATTCCATAATCTAGTGTATGATTATTTGCCAAGGAAACGACATCAACACCTGAGTTGACTACTCCTTGCAATGTCTTTGGATCCGATCGAAAGGTAAACTGCTTATCAGCTGGGATACCGCGTGTTGAGACAGATGTTTCAAGATTAATTGCCGTAATATCAGAGTTCCGGAGCGATTCGCCAACTTGTTTAAATGGGTAATCTACTCCATATACATCTATTAATTCCCCTACACTTCGATCTAATAAAACATCTCCGGTAAACGTTACTGTGATTGGTTTATGCATTTCCGATTGCTCGCGCTTATGTACGTCCGGTTCTTTTTCTAGAAAAGAGGATTCTGGAACTTTCTTAACAGCAACTTTCGTAACCTGGTTTTCTTTTGCAGAAAAAGCCGGTACAACCTGTTTTTCCATCGATTGCAGCTGAAAAAGATAGAATGCAACACTTATAAATAGACAGACAGATACTAATAATGTCGTTTGAATAAGCAGTTTCCTTGTTCTACGAGTTATTCTACCCATATACCTTCTCCGTTCCTATTTTATAGACTTTATCTATCTATTATACCAAAACTGGTAATTCTGTTAAACCTATCCAGGCGTTCCTACTAAAGATTTCAACATCACCTACATCTATCACAATAAATGTAAATTGATTATTCAGGCACTAAGATTTGACCTTGTTTCCCATTACTTAACAAAGTGTGCATAATCACTTTTGAAAGTTGACTTGGCTGGTAAGGCTTTACAAGATATTCTTGAGCACCTAAAGAATAACCTAGTTCTTTTTCATCTAGAGCTGTTGAAACAAAAATCGGTATATGTTGGAATCGTTCATTTCCCTTTAATTCTTTCATAATACTCCAGCCATCCAATTCATCTTCTTCAAGTAGAATATCTAGAACAATGGCGTCTGGGACAGCTTTTTTCATTTGCTCAAACGCTTGACTTCCACTGCTAAAGTAACTAACATGGAATCCGCTATCAAGTAATTCAAGTTTTAAAAGTTCAGCTAAACTTAAATCATCTTCAATGACAATGATATTGTAATTCAAATCTGATGAGATTCCTTCCGCTTGTTTCGTTAGCTCTCTTGTTATCACTCTTGGAAATTCAAGTTTAAAGACACTTCCCTTTCCGTATACAGATTCGACGAGTATTTTTCCACCACTAGCTTTTACAATTTCTTCAACAATTGCTAGTCCAAGCCCAGTTCCGCCAATTCTTCTGTGATCCGAATTGTCTACTCGATAAAACTTTTGGAATAAATGTGGAATAGCGTCATTAGGAATACCCAATCCTTCATCCTCAATTTCGATGAATACGGATTCAAGGTTCTCACTTATTCTTACTGTAATATTTCCCCCATTTGGCGAGTATTTTATTGAATTGCTAAGAAGATTCGTAAACACTTGTTCAAGCTTAGATTTATCGCCAAAAACAATGGACTGATGTACATCCGATTTAAGCGCAAAATGATGAAGGGTCGTATTCACTTTTTGGTGCTCGATTGCCGTTTCGATAATTGGATATAAATCCACATATTTCTTCTCATATGTTTGCTTACCTGACTCCATTCTTTGAACATCAAGGAAATCGTTAATTAATAGAGTTAACCGATTTGCTTCATTATAAATCGTCTGCAAATATTTCATTTTTCTTTCTGGCTTTAATTCTTTATTTAATAGAAGTTCCGTAAAACCTAGGACACTTGCTAGAGGAGTCCGTAATTCATGACTCACTGTGCTTACAAATTCAGATTTCATTTGATCAACTTCGTATTCTTTCGTTATATCGCGATGGACAAGCATTGTTCTTAGTGTATCATCCCCATGATAGATCGTTTTCGCATACACCTTAATTATTTGTTTTGTATCCTTTTTACAATAAACAAATGATTGCTCATCTTCTGCATTTACGGCTGATTCAATGACTTTTTTCAAATCGACGAGGAATTTATCCCCTTCAATTTGCTGAGCCATAAGCGAGCTCCATTGCGTCCATGTCAATCCTATCCAACCATTTATTAATGTTTTTTGATTAAAGATGGTATTTAGACGCTGATTTACTTGAATCGTTTTACCATCTTGATCAATCAACTGAATTCCTTCTTGAACTGCATTTAAAATATCTTGATTTAAATTACGATTACTCTCCGTTTCTTCATACATCCTGATTGTTTCAAGAGAAATTGCAATTTGTCTGGCTAAGGCTTCATATTCACTTAAATCCTTGTCTGAGAAATTGTGACCATATCGGCTGAACACCATGATTGCTTCAACTTTATCCAAAGATGATAGAACGGGTAAATACAAATCATAACAATAGTTTATATTCTCATGATATCCTTTTTCTGCAATTTCTTGTTCCCGTTTCAAGGTGAATGCTTGCTTTGTCTCAAACAGACGCTGTACCAACCCTATATCCATAAAACGAATAAATCGATCGATACCTTTTTGTGTTAGACCAAAGGCGGCATAAGCGTCTTCTTCTACTAGTTTAATGATTCCTCGATCTGCACCAATCAACTTACACATGTTTTGAACAACACTTTGCAGAACTTCTTTTTTATTTAAGGTACTAGAAATACTATGAATTAATTCATTTCTTCTAGAGAGTTTTTGCTCATGTGATCTAAGACTTTCTAATGTGGCTTCAAGTTCATGCTGCTGTGCATGTAATTCATCTTGTTGGGCGATTAACTCTTCATTTTGAGCAACTAATCCCTGTTCTTTTTCCTGAATACTTTCAACCATCTTCTGGAAAGCAACAGATAGCGTACCTAATTCGTCTTTTCTCTTAGGATCCACATGAATAATCGCTTCTCTACCAGCGGCAATTTCATTTGCGGCAAATGAGAAGTCAATCAGTGGTTTGCCAATATTTCTAAAAATCATTCGAATAATATATTGGACGAACAATAAGAAGAGAACAATAAAACCAATAAAGATTAGCTGTAAATTTGATTGATTTTTACTAAGTTCGACTACATTCTTCGCTAACTGATTATCAAGCGCTGAGCTTATGGCCTTCGTATCTTTTAGAAACCGCTCCACTTTCATGGTAGTCTCTGTATTTGCTATATCAAGAATTTCAGTATGATTACCATTTTCATAATTGGTAATCATATTTGACAACACATCACCAAAGTAATAATCTGAAAACTCAACCATTTCTCGGAAATTGGATATATCAGAAATAGTCACACTATCCCGTTCTAGTTCTGAAATTAACGCTCTTATCCCCTTTTCTTTGCCTCTTGCACGCTCCATCAATTGTTGGTTATTCAATGCAACATATCCTCTAATATCTAAAAAAACTGCGTTATATTCATCATAAATCGCATTAATCGTTTTCCGTTTTTCAACGAGGACCTTGCGATTCTCGATATATTGATGATTTAAGTTTTGTTGAAGAAAAAACAAAATGGCAGTACCTAAAAGACCAAATATGAAACAAGCACTGATGAGTAAAATAACCTGTCTGGACAGGCTGTTCCGAAAATAATTACTAAGCCTCATTTACAATTTCCTCAATTTTCTCTAAAAGTTTAAGAGGACTGAATGGTTTTTCCATAAAATAGTCCGCACCTGCTAACAGAATTCTTTCTTGTTCATAGGCTTGACTTTTTGCTGAAAGCATCAAAATTTTCGAATGTCCCAGTGTTTCGCCTGCCTTAATTTTTTCAATTAGCTCAAGACCTGTATATACCGGCATCATATAATCAAGAATTACAAGATCATATTTTTCCATTTTCAAATAATCAAGTGCTTCTTGGCCATCAGCCGCTTCGTCAACGATAAAATCTTCATCCTCAAGCGTGTCAACAATTAACATCCGTAACACCGCTTCATCTTCTGCCAATAAAATCCGTTTCATGTTTTTCCTCCTTGAATAAAATGAGTAGAAATCGAAAATAGCTGAATCACTCACATTATTTTTCTATCATATTCATACTTGTAAGTGATCTTCTAATAACACCCATTCTATATAGATCGGATTTTTTATCATTTTTTCTAGCATATCTGCATTATTTTTCTCGTTTTAGTAAACGTTCAATTCGCGCCTGAAGTTCAGGCACTGAAAAAGGTTTTGTAACATAATCATCTGCACCAAGCTTCAATGCTTGAGCAATATTTTCTTTGCTCTTTCGTCCAGTCAGCATTAATACCGAGAATTGGTTTGCATAAGGACCAGACTTCACTTTTTGTAAGACCTCAAGTCCATCCATGATTGGCATGACTCCATCAACAATCAAAAAATGATCCCGACCGTCATCTGCCCTTCCCGATTCAAAAAATAAAGGTCCATTTTCAAAGACCGCAATATTCAGTTCTAAATGACCCATGTCAATCGATTCGATTATTTTGTAGAGCATGGTTCGAATAATGATATCATCGTCAATGACTGACACATTGAGTATATTCTTTTTGTAAAAAAGGGACCTTCCAGAAGTCTCCACCCGCGCTCTCCCTAAACGCTTTGCCTCGTATAAAGCGTGATCTGCATACTTAAACGCTTCTTCAGGAGTTACGAATTCATCATCAACCGTATATAATCCAGCAGAAAATGTGACGGTAAAACTATTCTCTTTATATATAAACACTTTTTGGGAAAATTCATGAATAAGTTCCGTCAGCCTTTGTTGAGCATCTATATTCTTGGTTCCTGGAAATATAATGACAAACTCTTCTCCCCCATACCTGAAAATTAAATCAGAACTTCTAATGGATCTTTTAATAAATTGGGCAAATTCATTTAGCACTCTATCCCCAAACAAATGTCCGTATGTATCATTCACTTGCTTAAAGTAATCAATATCTACCACGCTGATTGAGAATGACTGTTTCGACCGTTTATATTCTTGAAAATATCGCGGAAGCGTTTCTTCCAAAAATCTTCTATTATAGATTTGAGTTAATTCATCTATTAAGACCGATTGATCAAACATTTTCTTCCTTTGTATATGTCGTTCTATCTTCACAATGAACTCTTCAATATCAATTGGCTTACCGATAAAGTCATCTGCACCAGATTGATAAGCTTTTATTCTTGTTTGCTTGTCATTTTGTATACTTATTATCATCTTAGGAATGAAATACTTTTCATTATGAGTCTGTATATCTTCTAAAACGTGAAAGCCGTCTTTCATAGGTAAATGTATATCTAGAATTAAAAGATCAGGCTGCATTTCGAAATATTGATTAACTGCTTTTTCAGGATCAGTATTTGTAATGACCATCCAACCTTTTTCTTCAAGCACATCTTTAAGTAGAATTAACATGGACACATCATCATCAATTATCTGGATTAGCGGTGCATTCGAAGGTCGGATTGTACTAGTTTTTATTGTTACATGTTCAAAATTTTCATATTCATAAGTTAACTCCATTAAATCAAATAAAAAGTTTCTTAGCTCATCAAGCTCCCAAACTTTTTGGCTATTTTCATCAAGGTCCAAAAGCAGCCGATCAGATACTTGCATCAGACCGCCAAGCTGAATGGTTCCAGCAGTTCCTTTGATGGAATGTAGAAAACGATAGACGTCTCTTTGAGGAATTCCTTCATTTTCTTTAGGTTCAAACCAATCCGTTAAAATCTTTTTTGTATTTTGTATTAAATGATTCTTATATTTTTCCAAATTCACAAATATCCCCCTATTACAAACTTACCTTCATCATAATACAATCAACTCACATTACATAGAAATTTTTCTGTGGTAAAGGACGGGGCTACTCACGATCAGCTCCGCACCACAACCTTCATTAGGTTATTTTAGTAGTTAGTTTAGGTGGGTAAGTTACTGGAATACTTTTCATTGTATTCATAATAGGTTTTGGAGTCGCATTAATACTCTTATAATGAGGAGACCTCTTATTGAGATCTTTGCGCTTCTTAACATTTCAACTGTTTAACAGTCATGCTTAAACAAAAGGGCTCCACTTCTATCGTTTGTGTTCTACAAACGATAGAAGTGGAGCCCCAACATGTATCCCTTTTGATTTACAGTCGTTATAGTATTACTCTATTTAACTCGTTAACTTTATATCGCTTTTATTTCCATTGGTTCTATCATTCATACTAGTATTTTTTGTAAGTGAACTTATAATAAACATTACCAAAATATTAGCAGCAAGAGCGATTATACCAATATTCAAATCTTGAATGACACTTGGAAGCGATGGAAATAACATAGCCATTGTCGTTTTAGTAAATGTGACATAGATAACAATCGATACACCAACCAGCATTCCGATTCCAGCACCATATTTAGTAATTCCATTATTCTTTCTTAAACTTAAATACAACGATGGAGCCATTTGGGTAATTAAACTAAATGATGTCAAATATAAAGTGGCTAATGTGCTACTTTCACTCATGGAGAAAAATGCACATACTATTGATAATAATATAACAAATCCTTTTGCCGAGAGCGCTTTGCTTTTATCAGAAACCCCTGGCTTTAAAGGTTCTATTACGTTGGTCGTAATCATTGTAGCTGCTGACATTAACATCATCGATCCAGGAACTAGTGTTGCAAGCAATCCTGTTGCACCTATAATTCCGACAAACCATGGATCAAACGACTTCATTGAAAGTTCTAACAATGCAAAGTCACCGTTTTCTAAGCCTGGAAGCTGGACAATTGCTGTAAATCCAACGAAGTAAACAAATAGTACCATAATAGCGTATATCGGTAGCAATACTGCATTTAAACGAAATGCTTTTGCATTTTTAGACGCAAATACTGTTGGTGCAACATGAGGCCACATGAAATACGCAAAGGAACTAATTGCAACAGTTGAGATAAACCATGAAACGCTCAACCCTTTCTCAGGAAGGGTTAACGCTTGAGGCTTAACCTCACTAACCGCTTGGAACAGCCCTTGAAAACTTCCGTGGTAATGCAATGGTAAATAAATTCCCAAAAATAAGATAACGAAGAATATTAAGAAATCTTTAATTGTAGAGGTCCACGCCGATCCATGGATTCCTGAAACCATTACATAACCTAATAGTGCAATCATCCCTACCCAAATGGCTACATTTGATGAAATAGCACCATATGATGTTGCTGCAACTAAAATCCCCATTGATTTAAACAGTATCGTGATATACGGAATCAGTGCCACTACACCAACTATTGCAACGAATACGCCAAGCCCTGTACTGTTATATTTCTTGGAGAAGAATTGCGATTGAGATACTACATTGTTTTCTTTCGCATATTTCCAAATGACTGGTAATAGCCAATAGGATGTTATTGTTCCTAAAGCAGTGAAAGCTAATAAATAAAAGGCTGCTGCACCATTATTAAATGCTAATCCACTCGTTCCTAGCAACGTAAAAACGGAATAAGTTTCACCAGCTAACAGGAGGAATACAAATACCCCGCCAAAACCCCGGCCGCCAATTGCCCATTGTTCCATACTCATATCTTTCCCACGTTTGGCTAAAAGCCCCATAACAATACTTATAATTAAAAATAGTGTGATAATTAACAATGCTATATTCATTCTTCATTCTCCTTATTAAGAGGATCCAAACGATAAATAACGAACATAATCACTGAGCATGATAATGCCCAAAATATGATCCAAAATAAGAAAAACGGTAAACCTAATACATAAGGTTCGACTTTGTTTACAAAAGGAGCTCCACCTAATATTGCAATAAAGGGTAATATCGCTAGTAAATAGTATAATTTCATATCTTCACCATGCCTTTCAAATGTTTTAAAGTACATCCTATTACTTGATTAAACATTTATGGAAATCAGATGGGGTTCTTCCCCATCTAATTGGAAGCTCCTACCTAAAGAAGCACGGACTTCACCTTAATACTTACATAGATATAGTTGCTTTTGCTGCTGATCCGGCAACAAATTTTCCGAATCCAGGTTTTTGAGTCACATTTTCTCCATCAAAAACTTCCTCACCACGTACAATTGTTGAAATAACTTTACCATTCAATTCCTGACCATCAAATGGAGTTAATTTCGAGAAGGATTTAAATGAATTTTGGTCAATAACTGTTTTTTGATTCGGATCAATTACAGTGAAGTCAGCATCAAATCCTACACTGATTTGCCCTTTTCCAGGGATATTAAATACTTCTGCTGGATGTGTAGACATTAAATTAGCAAAGTCATTCGGTGATAATTTTCCATTTGAAACGGTGCTGTTAAACATTAATGGTGTCATAATTTCAACGCCAGGCAACCCTGATGACGCAAGGAAAATATTTTCATTCCCTTTTACTTTTTGTTCAGCACTCCATGGAGCATGGTCAGAAGAGATTAAATCTATATTGCCTTCTTTGATATGCTCCCACAAACCTTGAACTTCCTCTTTTTCTCTTAATGGTGGGTTGTTTTTCGCAACTGGCCCGTATTTCTCGAGATCATCTACATCCATTAATAAATACGGATAGCATGTTTCACAAGTCACTTTAACCCCTTGGGCTTGGAATAGTTTAATCAAATCTATTGTTCTCGGATGACTAACATGAACAATATGAAGTTTCACATTCGTCCAATAGGCAAATTCCAATAACTTTAATACAGCGCTTGTTTCGGTAACTGGCGGCCGAGTTTCGTTATGCGCTTTTGGATAAACCTTTCCTTCTTTCTGATATTGTTCAATCATATCAACAATTATTTCATCGTTTTCTGAATGGAAAGCAGCTCGTAAACCTGTCTCTTCAATCAGTTTCATAGCTTTTAAGATTTCCGGATCTGGAATTCTCGGAAAACGATACTCATCTGTTTCAAAAGTAGACATCTTAAAAGCAATCGCTCCAGCTTCTGCTAAAGGAATAATTTGATCCGTTCCACCCTTCTTCGAAATGGTTCCCCATAAACAAATATCTACAACCGCTTCTTCTTCTAACTGCTTAACTTTCTTTTTGAATTGCTCAACATTATTAATTGGGTTTGGCAAATCATAAGGCATATCTAAGAAAGTTGTGATCCCACCTGCTGCTGCAGAAGAACTAGTTGTAACAAATCCTTCATTTGGATTACTAAAACAGTGCACATGAACATCAATCGTTCCCGGAAATACATATGCATCACCAAAATCTTTGATATTTTCGGACTCTAATTTTCCTGATCCTTCATGAATACTAACGATTTTACCTTCCTTAATTCCTACTTCACCGTGGATTACTGTATCTTTAGTAACAATATTCCCTTTAATAATTTGATCTACTTTAGTCATGAGGTAAAAACTCCCTTATAGTTGATTTTCAATTTTTTCTACAGCAGTTTTTATTGCCTGTACAATATCATTCTTCTCTTTTCTTTCCATTCTTTCTTTTGGGCCAGCAACACTCAAAGATGCAACTAGCTTTTTGTCGCTATCAAATATCGGCATACCATAAGAAATAACACCATCATCAATTTCACTTTCCGAATAAGAATACCCTTTTTGGCGAATTTCCTCTAAATGGTCTAACATGACATCCAAATCGAGAATCGTTTGATTCGTGTGTTTTTTTACAACTCCACTAAGATAAAGATCTTTAACAATTTGGTCGCCCATAAAGGCCAATAAAGCTTTGGAAGAAGCTCCTCCGTAGATAGGCACAATATTTCCTTGTTCAGATGAAACTTTAATTGGATGTCCAGAAGGAACGGCTGCTAAACAAACCGCTTGTAAATTGGAGGGCACTAATAATATAGAGCTTTCTCCTATTGATCGAGTTAATTCTCTCATTGCTACTTGAGAAACGACTGGTAGATCAATATCCATTTTTACAATCTTAGCTAATTTTAAAAAAACATATCCCAAGCTATACAATCCAGGTGAACTCTCAACAATGTACCCCTTTTCTTTAAGCACCCTCATATGTCTATATACTGAGCTTTGTGGTTGTTGGAGTTTAGCTGCTAGTTCTGGGACAGAAAGAGTTCTTGATTCAAAATCAAATTGTTCCAATATTTCTAAAGTTTTTTCTGCACTCACTACAATCCTCCGTTCTTAAGAATGTGAAATTGCAATCAACAATTTCATTACAATTATCATTTAATGATAATACATTATCTATATTTGATAATATATACTTAGTAATCATATTGCAAGCGCTTTTTTGAAAAGATAATATAATAAAAAGAACTATTCTTTCTATAAATAGATGAATAGTTCTTTTTTACATTTTGATCTACCTGATTTATCCCGCGTTAACGCGCAGTAAGACCCCCCACTGATTGAAGTTTCACTTTATTTTGAAAACTCTAGAACAGCATTTAACATAGCCTTTGCTCCTAAATATAAATCCTCTTTCTCTGCCCATTCTTCCGGACAATGACTTCTACCATCCTTACATGGTATAAATATCATCCCTACCGGAGCAAGCAATGACATTTGATTTGCATCATGACCAGCACCGCTTGGTAATTCAATGACACTATCTGTCACTTTTCTACATGAGTTATGTAATAATTGCTTAATTTCATCATTTACTACAATTGAACTTGATCTTGAGATATTTTCAATTTGTACATTTACATTCCTATCCCCTGCAATTGAATCAACATTTTCTAAAAAGTCATTTGCTACTTTGTCAATCACCTCTTCAGAAATACTACGAATTTCAACAGCGAATTCTACTTTTCCAGGTACCACATTTGATGCATTAGGAAAATTATTAAAAACGCCAACTGTTCCAACAACTGGTTGCTCAAATTCTCCATTTGCTGCTTTCTCTAAAGCAAGTGTCATTTCAGCAGCTGCTGTAAGAGCATCATTTCTCATATCCATCGGTGTTGTTCCTGCATGATTTGGTAATCCATCTACTGAAATTTTATATCGTTGAATTCCTACAATCCCTGTTACAACACCTAAATTCGCATTCTTTCTTAATAAAACTGGTCCTTGTTCAATATGCAATTCCAAATATAGAGCGATTGTACCTTTCTCTTTTTTACATTTAAATAGATTATTTGGGTCTCCCCCTGCGAATGTAATCGCAGCGGATAACGATTGTCCATCCGAATTCGTGTAAGTCAACATTTCTTTGGTTAAGTTACCAGACCATGCACGGCTACCAACTGTAGATAAACCGTATTCTGATGGTTCTTCTGCTGTAAAATCTACAATTTCAATTGTATGTTTGATTGCAATGTTATGTTCAACCAAAGACTTAACAATTTCTAATCCTACAAGTACACCAGCAATTCCATCAAATCTTCCTCCATTTGGAACAGTATCAGTATGAGATCCAATAACAATTGGAGGTAGGTTTGGTTCAGTACCAATCAATCGTCCAATTACATTAGCCCCTTCATCCTTTTTTACTTCTAAACCTATTTCACTCATTTCACTCATTAACCATTCTCGCCCTTGATTATATTTGGCAGTAAATGACCGTCTTGTCCATGGTTGATTCTCAATTGTGATATCAGCTAAATCATTTATTGTTTTCCATAATCGATCTTTATTTATCAATTCCATCTTTACACCCCATTAATAGTTTAATAATACTGACATATTATCAGCTGTTTTAATCACAGCTTTTGAAAGACTTTTGATTGTTTCTTCCGAAAATTTTTGACTAATTCCAAGGATGCTAACAGATCCTACTATTTTTCCAGATTTCGAGAATATGGGTGCAGCTACTGCACTAATTCCTAAATCTAACTCACCATGACTAACAGCAAATCCATTCTTTTTTATTTGTTTTAACTCCTGTTCAAGTATCTCTTTTGAAACGATTGTAGAATCAGTAAATTTCTCCAAAACCTCTTCACCCATAATCCTATCTATTTTCGCTTGAGGAATAAAAGCCAATACCGCTTTTCCAGAAGCAGCTGCATGTAAAGCTGAATATCTGCCAATAATATGGGTTACATGTACGGATTTGGGACTATCTATTTTATCAATGCATTCCACTTTTTCGTCCACAAGAGCCGAAAGAGTTACCGTCTCTGAACATTGACTCGATAATTTCTCCAATTCCGGTCGTAATGTGCGTTGCAGAGCTTCGTTTTTATCAAATCGATCCACAATAATATTAAATTCCTCAGGACGCAAACCATAATCACCATTATCTTGTTGAAAGACGAATCCTCTTCTTTGCAGCGTTTTTAATATTCTGAATAAAGTTGATTTATTTATCTTCATTATTTTAGATAATTCACCAATTGATATTGGTCTATTTATCATCGATAAATGCGATATAACTTGTAATCCTTTATCTAAGGTTAATAAAATTTCTGAACTATTTTTATTCATTCCTAACTGCCTTCACTTTCTGAACAATTAAATGTTGGGCGTTATAGCAAGTGCATGAATATTTACTTTCAATTTGAGCTACTAAATCCGAGTCATACCCATAGCAATCCATGATCACATACTTTGGATGATGTAATTCAATCTCTCTAATCATTTCTTCATGTACTGCTTCAGATTTTGGATGAACAGCTACAATATGTTTATTCCCTTCTACAATTGCCCATTTTATTTTCGCTGTTGCTATCTGTTCTTTGATTGGAACAAATATGATGGTAGTATCACCGTTTTTTATATTTCCTACCTTTTCTTTCAATTCTTTAATCGGATAAATTATTTCTGTTCGATTAGCTGTACACGTAAATTCACTCATGCATAACACTGCAATAACTTCAGAACTATCCTCATATTCTTTTATTACATCTTCAACCTTTTTTTCGATCGTGCCTTTGCTCATATTTGCCATTCCGTTTCTCAATACAACGTATAATTTTTCTTCTCCCGGTTGTTTTACTAATACATCTATTTCATTTTGCGAAACATGATCAAGTGCACCAACCAGTTGATAGTCACATATCCCCTCCCTTTTAAACGCTTTCAACAAGTCATCCCTAGGGGTCTGACCAATCGTTATTAAAGTAACCATCCTATACCTCCAATATTATTTGTCGTTTCAATTATAGAAACAATTATTTCTATAATAGGTATATCAGAAATATTACCTAATGGAATTTACGTTGTCAATTTACTTTCTGGAAATAAAAATAACTAAAACCCTAAATAAATTAAAGGATCTTAGCAATTGGTAAAACAAATAATTGAGAAAAAGAAGCTAGATTTTTTTAGAGTACTATAAAATTCTACTATGAAATCAATACTCAGATTAACTATATTATTGGTTCATTCTTACATGATATAATGACGATATTTGGTTTTAGGAGGAGAAAGTAATGACAACAAAACTATATTATGAAGATACTTCAATTAAAGCTTGGGATTCTGAAGTTCTAACAGCTACTGAAAATGACGGCCATTTCTACGTAACATTGTTTGAAACGGCATTCTATCCAGAAGGTGGTGGCCAGCCAGCTGATCGCGGAAGGATTGGTGGAATTGAGGTATTAGATGTGCAAGTTAAAAATGAGGCGATTGTTCATGTTTTAGCCAGTAAGCCAGAACTAGGTAAGGTTCATTGTGAACTCGACTGGAAGCGCCGTTTTGACCATATGCAGCATCACAGCGGCCAGCATCTACTATCTGCTGTATGCCGTGAGTTATTTGATGCAAACACATTAAGTTTTCACTTAGGTACAGATTATGTGACGATTGATGTGGACATTAAAGATATTTCTCACGATCAAATGAAAACAATCGAACAACTTGCGAATCAATATATTTACGAAAATAAAAAGTTACATACCTATTTCATTACTTCTGAACAGCTTAAAGAATTGCCCGTCGTGAAGCTACCTAAGGTTACCGAAAATATTCGTATTGTCGAAATGGAAGGAATCGAATATAACCCATGTGGTGGAACACATGTCCGACAAACGGGGGAAATCGGAATAATTAAACTACTGAAAACGGAAAAACACAAAGGCTTCACTCGCATTTATTTCAAATGCGGATTTCGGGCATTACAAGATTTCCAAGAAAGCTTAACGATTCTCACAGCATTATCTAGTAAGTACAGTGCAGGACGGGATGACATTCTTGACCGTGTAAATAAGTCTGAGCAAAACCAAAAGCATCTACTTGAGGCAAACGAAAAATTAAAAGAAGAATTGGCATTCATTGAAATGAAAGAAATCCTGTCTGAAAACAACGGGTTTCTTATCACTCGCGAGTTTCCCAATAAAACTCTGAAAGAGCTACAATTGCTTGCCACGAAGATTACATCTGAACGAGAAGCGGTGGTCCTTTTCGGCTCTGTTTCAGAAAATAAAGCGGTCCTTTATCAAAATGGGATAAATGAGGTTCAATGCGGACAATTTTTCAAACAGAACTTAGGAAGGCATAGTGGAAAAGGCGGAGGAAACGACAAATCAGCTCAAGCTGGATTTCCCGATTATGAATCGTTAGCCGGTTTTTTAACCTTTGCAAAATTAGAACTAAAGAAATTAACAGAAAAATAATAGAAATATCTTTCTATAATTAAAATACTTAATCAACCAAACAAAATGCACAGTCTGAACCTTCCTCCTATTAACAAAAAATTGGTATGAAAGTTGGTTCAGACTGATAAAGTGAAACTTCAATCGGTGGGGGTCTTACTGCCCGTTAATGCGGGATAAATAGATCGAGGGTTCACTTTATTAAAAAATCCTCTTCTGAATTACCGATAAAATACAAGCGATGTAATGGCCTTGTCATGACCACATAAAGAAGTTTGATATCTAATTCACGTTCACGCTCATATCTTTCGTTCAAGGAAATCGCAAACACCGCATCAAACTCCAGACCTTTGGCAAGATACGAAGGCAAAATAACCAAACGTTCCTTAGGTATAGAAGCTTGTTCTTCAAGCAAGCAAACTGATGAATCAATCTCACTCAAAATATTATACACTTCGCGGCAATCATCCATTGTTTTCGCAATCACGGCAAATGTCCGCAATCCTTGCTCTTTCATTTTAGTAGTCCGCTCAAGTAGTTCTTTGCCCCATTGATCATCTTTAATTTCTATAAATGACGGTTTCTCACCATGACGAACTACAGGCTCTACTTGAGGAAAACGATAAGGCAATAAATCCAATAGTTTATTTGCTTCATTCATAATTTCTACTGTTGTTCGATAGCTTTTTTGAAGTTCAGTGTAGGTAGCCCTGGGAAAGATGCTCCGATGGACTTCGTCCCATTCCTCTAATCCTCGATACGAATAAATTCCTTGAGCAAGATCTCCGACGAGTGTAAACATATCAGTGTCTGAAGCTGTTTTTAATGCCTGCAGCTGCATAAAACTATAATCTTGAGCTTCATCAATGACAATATTCTTCGCTCGCTTTTCTTTATCCACTCCAAAAAGATGGGAATAAAGATAAAGAATCGCTCCTAAATCTTCAACTTCGTACTGCTTTCTTTTAAAAAACTGCGATTGATATACACAAAGTCGCTCTGCTTCATGAATAGTGAAAGAATTTTTACTATATGTAACTAGTATTTCTGGATCAGAGAACACTTCTTGATAATACTCAAAAATCGTTTTTCGTTCAAATTGTTTAAAGTAGTTTTTAACAGAATTGCGCACTTCTTTCTTAATTTCATCCTGGCGTTCTGCTTTCTTATCAAGACATTTTGTCACATATTCTCGGCGAATAGTAGGATCAATATTTTTATATAAGGCTTTCTCAATTCGAGCATCGTAGAACACCATCACTCGCTCAAGCATTGCTTTTTTCTTAGATTTCACTTGACTTTGCAAGATTTGTTTTAATTTTTCAATCCTAGTGTATATCGGCATATACCAATATTCTTCCATTACTAACTTTTTGAATTTTTTAGCAGAATATAAGCGATACTTGTCACAATAAAAATCTTCAGTTGGAACAAATCGATTTATTATGTCCATGATAAATTGATCAAGAATTCGTTTAAATTGCGAAGAACCCTTGATATTAGACACCCAGATAGACTCTAATGTATCCTCATCATTTTTTTCAAGTAGATCGATTAGTTTTTTATCAGGAACAAGCTTTAATTCACAATCAATTGCTACTTGGACATATTCAGTAAACGTAAATTGTTTTGCTTTCTCGACTCCTAACTCAGGGAGCGCCTCCGAAATATAATCGATAAATAGACGACTTGGAGCAAGAATCATCATTTGTCTTGGGTCGAACAAATCTTTGTAGTGATAAATGAAGTATGAAATCCTATGCAAGGCGATCGTAGTTTTTCCACTTCCAGCTGCTCCTTGAACGATAATTGGTTTATTTAAATCTGCTCGAATAATCTTGTTCTGTTCTTCCTGAATCGTCGAGACAATTTCTGTCAGGCGATTACTCGAACTCTTAGAAAGCGATTCTTGAAGAAGTTCATCGGTTGTCGTTAAGTCAATGTCTCGGATCTCTTCTAATTTTCCGCTGTCAATCATTAATTGCCGTTTTAACGTTATATCTCCCGAGAACTTCTCCCCTTCAGCTTCATAAGTTATCGGTCCAATTCGCCCCTCGTAGTAAAGGTTTGCAATCGGCGAACGCCAATCCACAATAATCTGCTCCTGATTTTCTCGCTGGTATAAGGATGCCTTGCCAAAATACAGCATTTCCTTTAGGCCATTTTCGTCACGTGAAAAATCGACCCGAGCGAAATATGGTTTACTTTTTGCTTTTCTTAAGATTTCCAACTCAGATTTGGACATATCAAAAAAATTGGCCGTTGTTAGCAATTCTGAATACCTTCCCGACTCTTGCCAATCTTCATCTCCAAATGTCTCTTGCATAATCTTCTTAAATTGATCTTTACTCGTTGCCGCAGTCTTAATAACGACGTCGATATACCGCTTCGTAAACTCCAATCTTTCTTGTTCATGTTTAAAATCCGGATGCTGCTGCGATGTCATTTTGTTCTCCTTTCATCTCTTGAAATAAGCGTCTTGACAATCGTTTGCAGCGGTGAAATGGATATTTATATTATCAGAAAACTCCGTCGAATACAAGCATTAAACCTTTTTCATAAAAACATTGACGAACTTCACACCGAGCTTTTGTCTTCAATTTATTCAAATCACTATGCAACTATTTTCAAATCGATAGTCGAAATTATTCCAAGATGTTCACAATTTCTCCAATCTTAGTTTTTTCTAGTAGAAAGCAACATTTTGAAAATTTCCTTTTTGTTTTATTTTTGCTGATTATAAACTCTGATTATTGATTTTCTAAAACTGTTTTAACTGCCTTTTCGATTTCGGCATAACCTGTACAGCGGCAAATATTTGATCCAAGCCACTCTTTAATGGTTTTATCATCAGCATCTGGATGTTGATGAATGAGTGAATGGCAGTTCATAATAAAGCCTGGCGTACAGTAACCACATTGAAACGCAAAGTTGTCAACGAAAGCTTGCTGAATAGGTGTTTTTTTCAACCCCTCTATCGTCGTAATATTTTTGCCAATGGCTTCGACAGCGAGCATCAAACACGATTTCATTGGCCAATCGTCAACATTCACCGTACATGCGCCACAGTCGCCATTTAAACAACCTGGCTTTGCCCCTGTCAAACCAAGCTTTCCTCTTATTGTATATAGCAGTGTGTCTGCTGACCGTACCGTCACCGTGCGCAAATCACCATTTACATATAATTCAATTATTTGGGATTTCATGCCTATCACACCCTTTTTCAATCTAGTAATTTTTTATGAATATAAAAAAATTTAACTAGCTCCCAATACTTCTAAAACATCATGCAATAAATTCCGCAATACAAAGAGTCTGTATTCTGCTGATCCTTCCACATCGTTAAGGATTGGGCCCGGTAATTCCGATAAAGCACTATTGACCCTATCCTCAATTGGCCACTCCCGATTATTTAATAAGGTCTCTACTATCTTGGACCTAAAGGGAAATGGACATAAACCGCTCAATGCAACCCTCACTTCTTCACCGATTTTTAAAGCTGCGACCGTGATTAAAGGATAGCCAGTGTCCCATTGTTGTCGTCGTTTTATACTAACAAACGGGGCAGTAACAAACCTCTTAGCCGTTGCGACTTGGATGAGAAACTCGCCGGTTCCCAATTGAAGCTGTTCATGAAACAAATTATTGATCGGTGACACTTTGATACCACTAGGTCCGACAATTACAACTTGACTGTCAGCTAGTAAAAACGGAAGTACAGTCTCACGGTAAAAAATTTGTGCACAAATATTGCCTCCAAGGGTGATTTTTCCACGAGAAGTGTGGTCAGCTACTTCACTCGCCGTTTTTGTTAATAATGGAAAATGATTGGTTTCTTCAATTTTTGTAAGAGATAATGTACTTCCGATGACGAGATAATCCCCTTCAAACTGCATGACCTTGCATTCGGCAATATCTTTCAAATCAATAACCGCTTCAGTGTGAACAAGATTAATTCTTCCTAGAGTGATTAATTCCGTACCACCCGAAATAAACATTGGCTTTTTCCTATTTTTTGCTGCAGTTTGGTAAAGATCGATCGCTTCTTTCAATGATGCTGGCTTATAATACTCAAAATCAAACGGTAACATTAGCTCTTCGCCTCCTTCGTTTTCCAGATCAACTCTGGAATTAGAGGTAAATGATGAAGTGAAACTCCAGCAGCAACAGACAAGGCATTCCCTAATGCACCCGGCATCCCTAGAAGTCCATGCTCGCCAACCCCACGTGCCCCGTACGGTGCTTCAAGGTCAGGGGTATGAACAAAATCAACAAGATATTCAGGGTTTTCTCCATAATGAAGCGGTCGGTAAGTACGTAGTTGCGGATTCAAAACTCGACCAAGTTGATCAAAATAAAAGGTTTCTCGTCCAGCGAACGCTAAACCCATACTCATTGCACCCATCACTTGACCTAACGCTGCTTTTTTATTTAATACAGTACCAATATCAACAACCGTTGCCGCCTTCACTAGTTGATATGTAAAATCACGGCGATCAAACTCTATTTCAACCCCATACGCAGCAACCGTCCATTCTGGTCCAGGCTTCCCTGCCCCTGTTTCAGGATCCAAATGGGTAAGATGGCGCATAATAAAATTCCCTGTCCCGATAATTTGGCCACCGATTGAGTTTCCATTTGGATATTGATATCCATAGCAAATATCTTGAAAATGGAGCCCCATTAAAGGATTGTCACGCAAAAATACCCGACTATCAGCTATTTCAAGATCTTCCTTCGGTGCCCTAAGTACAATTGAAGCTATCTCCCGCAACTGATTGATGACATCTTCTGCAGCTTCTAATAAGGCTCTTCCAGCCATGTAGATGCCCCTACTTGCGACAGTCTTCCAATGTTCTGGTGTTGTTTGTGTATCTACTTCCATCTTGACATGAATGTTGTCCACAATCATCTTCAACCTTTCTGCAAGAATTTGAGCAAGTACGGTTTTTGTCCCTGTACCTATTTCTATGACTCCTGACATTAGATTTATACTGCCATCGCGATTAAACGTTAAAATCACACCTGAGGGGGCGTTTGGATCAATTGTTGAAGTTTTCCAACTGCAACTAATTCCTTTCACTCTGACCAAGTGGTTATTCATCTCCTTGACCTGTCCCTCATCCCAACTGATTAATTCTTTCAATCTAACAATACATTTCTGCAAGTCCCCAACATTACTTTGATTCAAAAGAACCCTTGTTGGCGTTGTATGGCCTTTCATAATCGCATTTCGATAACGAAGTTCTAGAGGATCAATTTGTAATTTTTGTGCTAATAAATCCATAGTTCTTTCGATAGCAAATGAAAGTTCTGAATGACTGAAACCGCGAAATGGGGCTGGATATGGATGATTTGTGTACATACAATAAGAATCACACCATAAATTCTCAATATTATAAGGACCCGTACAGTCAACTGCTCCAGCTCTCGTAAGGTCAATAGCTTTATCCGAGTAAGCACCGCTATCCCATAAATAGCGAATTTCAGCTACTTTGATAATCCCAAGGTGGTCAGCTCCGAATTTTATTTTTGCATCCAAGCCGATATGGCATGGGGACATTAAAATATCTTCTTCTCTTGAATTTAATATTTTCACCGGCAGCCCACCAACTGCTTTCGACCCTAAATAGGCAAGGATTTCAAGTTGTACCGATGCCTTGCCGCCAAATGCACCACCAACGAATGGTGTTTCCACGATTATTTTTCCAATATCTTCATTAAAGTATTTCGCAATTAATTGTTTAACCATAAATGGGGCTTGTGATGATGTCATGATTTTGATGGTTCCATCGGGCAATATCTCTGCAATGGAACATCTAGTCTCCATCGCAACATGATCGGAAGGTGGGAATGAAAAATCTGCTTCGACAGTCGTTACACTTTCAGTCCAGCCTTTTTCCATATTACCTTTTCGGATTTTAATATGTGTTGCTATGTTTGTTCCTGGAACAGGGTAGGTATGATTATCTTTTATATATTCCCCTAAGCGCTCATGCACTAATGGGGCGTCCTTTTGAAACGCTTGTATCGGCGAATGAACTACAGGCAGTAATTCATACTGGACCTTTATCCGGTCGGCTGCCTTTTTGGCCTGACCTGGTGTATCAGCAATAACAAGAGCAATCGCTTCTCCATGGTAGCGTACCTTATCTACAGCGAGCGGTGGTCTATCACGAATATCTTCACCAGTAAGCGGAAATTCTTCTCCAGCGAGGATCGCTTTAACGCCAGGCATATTCCTCGCCTCTATTGTGTCGATTTTGACAATCTTAGCATGGCCATATGGACTAATAACAACTTTCCCCGAGAGCATAGTATTTGAGTGGTGGTCATGTGTGTATCTCGCTCTTCCGGTCACTTTATCCTGAGACTCCTTACGAAGGATACTTCTTCCAATAACATCCAATTTCACCACTCCGTATTCTTCAAAGTTTGTATTTTACTAAGTTTCGATAATATATTCCTAGTTTACAAATATTCATTTTGTAAGTTTTAGCCGTCCGAAATTGCCAGGGCTGATCTACCATATATTAAGGCTTATCTATAAAGCTACTTATCTAACTTTTCTCCATCTGCTGTTTCAAAAGTTGGTATTCTTCTTCTGTGTCAATATCCCAAAAATGAAGATCACTTTTTATTTCAAGTTTTTTTCCTTGTTCTTTTATTTCCTCACGGATAATAGTTCGAGCTCCTTGATCACCTGTTAATTCACATAACATTGGAAAGAGACTCTTTGCAAAAAGTACTGGTGGCTTTACTATTCCTTCATGTGTGAAAGAAATATAAGAAACAATTTGTGAGATTTTAAATTCATCAACTAAGCGATTTATCATCTGGCTCGTTACAAAGGGCTGATCTGCTAGTAAGACAACCACGCCAGCAGCACCCAGTTCAGCCGCCACCCTTACCCCTGCTTTAAGTGAAGCACTTTGGCCTTGATTAGCTTTTAAGCATTCCAAATAACTCCAACCCTTGATTTTCGAAAAAGGAGCCAACCATTTAAGGGAATCTCCCTTTCGAGTAATAGCAATTGTGTAATCTAATTTCGACTCAAGCGCCGCCCTGAAAGCCATACTTCCTATGAATTGATTACCAACTGGTAAGTTAAGCTTAGCTCTGCCCATTCTGCTACTTTTACCTGCCGCTAGATAAATTCCCACTAAACCAGAATGATTCATACATACTCCACTCTTTTATGAACCGGTTTTCTCCATACTTCAATCATTTCAGCTAAAACACTAATTGCAATCTCAAATGGACCTTTAGCCCCAATCGGCAAGCCAATAGGCGAATGAATCCAATCTGGAAGGTTTTCACACTTAAGAAGCCGTTTTGTTCTTTCTTTTGGTCCTAAAATACCTAAGTACCTTATCTTTTTATCTATTAATGACAAAAGAATTTGTTGGTCCCGTTGAAAGTGATGCGACATAATAACAACAAAGGCATCAGAAGAAATCGAGATAGTTTTCATAAGTTCAGTTGGAAAGCCAACAAAAAGCTGATCCGCATCTGGAAAATTCCTTTTCTGACAGAACTCTTCCCGCCAATCACACACAGTTACAGAAAAACCAGCTTCTGCGGCTAGAGAAACGAGCGGTTTAGCATCAGGACCTGCACCGAACACAATTAAATGTGGTTTCGGCTGATAAGTATGTTGAAAAATTGGCTGATCTGCCATAACTCCGCTTTTTACATCAAAATTTATTTCAGGTATTTGACCTGACCACTTACCAAATGCCTTATCTTTACTTGGGATAAAGAGATACTCCCCTACTTCTGAATACTTTTTCAACAAGACTACTTTTTGATTGGAATTTAGCAATTGCTTTACTAATATGAAATCTTTTTGAACTTTTCCATTGACTGGCTCAAGCAATATATCAATTGTTCCATTACAGCCAGCCCCTTGGCCCCACGCTAAATCTGTTTCTTCGCTCATATCGTACTGAAGCAAAATAGCTTTTTGTTTTTTCAACACTTCTTGTGCTTGAATCGCTAAATCTGTTTCTAAGCAACCAGCACTTAACATGCCTATTTGAGTTCCGTCTTCAAAAATAAGCATCTGAGAACCTTCTTTTTTATAGGCCGATCCTGCAACACGAATAACGGTCGCCAATGCTTTATTCCTTGTATCGCCAATCATTTCTAATACTCGGTAAATATCTTCCATATAATTCCCCCATCTCATACAAAACTCCTATGGCGTTAAAACTCCACCATTTCCTTTGAAGGGTCCAGCCTGTACATACAAAAAGGGTCTAACCTATTTATATTCACGATTACCCTATTCCTAGAATGAATAGTTTTTTTCTTAACATGATCATATACATATAAAAAAAGACCTTGTAAAGGGAGGAAAAGCATGAAATTAAGAAAATTTGTAGATCCTCTGCCAATTCCGCCTGTATTAAAGCCGTCTAGGCGTTCAGAGAATTATACGTATTATGAAGTGTCCATGAAGGAATCAAAGCAAGCTATTCATCGTGACATGCCGGAAACGACCATTTGGGGTTATGAAGGCATGTATCCAGGGCCAACGATTGAAGTCGTCCAAGGCGAAAAGGTATATGTTAAGTGGATAAATGATTTACCGGTTCACCATCTTTTTCCGATTGATCACACCGTACATGGAGCTGAAAAAGAAATTCCTAATGTAAGAACAGTTGTCCACCTTCACGGCGGTCGAACAGAGCCGGATAGTGACGGTTATCCCGATGCATGGTTCTCAAAAGGATTCGACGAATTCGGTTCATTTTTTCAAAAAAGGGTTTATGAATATGATAATCAGCAAAGCTCTCGTGCACTTTGGTATCATGATCATGCGATCGGGTTAACACGATTAAATATTTATGCCGGTTTGGCAGGACTTTATTTAATCCGTGATTGGCATGAGGGATCGTTAAACCTTCCAAGTGGCAAATATGAGGTTCCTTTATTACTTCAGGATCGTTCATTTAAGGAAGATGGATCTTTAGCCTATCCAGAGCATCCTAAGGACAATGTTTCTGGGATATCCCCTTCAATAATCCCTTCTTTTTTTGGTGATTCAATAGTTGTAAATGGGAAAGTTTGGCCGTATCTTGAAGTGGAGCCACGTAAGTATCGATTTCGTTTATTAAATGCAGCGAACGCACGCTTCTTTCACTTAACATTGGATTCAGGTCAGTTATTTTACCAAATTGGCACGGATAGTGGCTTCCTTGAACATTCAATTGGGGTGAAATCATTGTTGCTTGCACCCGCAGAACGGTTAGATGTGATCATTGATTTTTCAAATCTTATCGGTAAAATGATTACACTAAAAAATGCTGCCCCCACTCATTTTCCAATTGGAGATCCTGTTGATCCAGATACAACAGGGATTATTATGCAATTTCAAGTTACAAAACCGCTTTCCAATATCGATACAAGCGTTATACCTTCCTTTATGGGTCCTATTAATTGGCTAGCTGAACATACTGCAAGAAATGATAGATATCTACAATTAAGTGAGGAGAAGGACCAGTACGGGAGACCCTTATTCCTTCTTGATCAAAAAAAATGGGATGATCCTATTACTGAAAATCCACATGTTGGTTCGACTGAGATTTGGAATTTTATTAATACGGACGAGGATGACCACCCCATCCACATCCATCTTGTTCAATTTCAATTGCTTGACCGACGCTCTTTCGATGTGAATCATTTTAAGCAAACAAAGCAAATCAAATACACGAGCCGCCCTTTTCCACCTCATCCCGGGGAACGAGGCTGGAAAGATACAATTCGTTGTCCACCTGGTCAGATTACCCGTGTTATCATTCCATTTTTCCCTTACACAGGTCAATATGTGTGGCATTGCCATATGCTCGAGCATGAAGATTATGAAATGATGCGGCCCTACCGCGTCCTTCCACCGAGTTAACCTTTGTTGCTAGGCAGCTGACCCAGTTTTTTCAATAAGCTTCTCGTTTCATAAAATAAAGAAATATGAAATTGCTGTTCTTCAAGATCAGCAGGAATAACAACCTTCAATGTTTCACCCTTTAGCCGAAATACTAAAGGAATTTCTTTTGTCTGAAATAAAGAAGTTACTGCTTTGATCTGGTCAGCCCATATAGATTGCTGAACTGGAGTTATTGTCCCAGCTTCAGACCAAGCTGTTAGTATCGCTACTATATTTGAGAGATAAGAATAACTTTGAGAAAGGTAATATATCCTTTGTTGGAAACTTTGCAGATCTTTCTTACTTCTTTTCGCGAATGGATTAAATGAAAGGCTATCTGCTGCAACTTTTATTAAATTCTTAGTTTGATGAAGCTCTTCGAGTATTCGATTTGTCTCTATTTGTATGGCATAGCCAATGTGTTTCTCAAGTCCAGACTCGGCCCACTCTGTTACTTTAGTAAAGGTTGCTGTTAAATGATCAACGAAATGATCGATACTTTTTGAAACCTGTTCTGTGTAATTCGGTGGGTATATGAGCATATGTAAAATAACAGCAACAAGCGCACCAATCAACGTATCACGGAAACGATCCATTGGATAATTACCAGATTTATGCCCTAAAACGAAGACGAGCAGCACCGTTAGCGCGACTTGATGGATAGTCGTTTCATCAGTTTTTAACCATTTAGCGACAAAACATGCGATAAGAATGAGTGCTCCAATTGTCCAGCCATTTACTTTTAAGTGTGGAGCAAAAAGGACGACAATTGAAATGCCAATAATCGTCCCGACCATTCGATGATAGGAAAAGCGAATGGACCGTTTAATCGTCGTTTGTAAACAAAGAATGACTGAAATAGGTGCCAAATAAGGATGATGTGATCCAGCTAATTTAGCAATCTCCCAAGACAGGGCGGAAGCAAGAGCCATTTTCAAAATAAGAAGTGCCTTGTTTTCCATTTGTTTTTTTAATTGTTCGTTATTTTTCATTAGAAATATGACCCCATTTTTCACCATAGTAGATGATTTGTAATTAAGGATACCCATTCATCCAGTTCTTTATTTTTTTATCTTGGCATATATAAACACTGTAAGAGGATAAGGAGGGTGCCATGTCAAACGAACATAAACAAGAAGCGCAAGATATTATCAACTGTAAAATTATAACAGTCAGTGATTCCAGAACAATTGATACGGATTACAGCGGCCAGTTAATGAAAGAAATGCTTTTAAAATACGACCATAATGTGACAGCTTATGAACTTGTTTCGGATGAAAAGGCGGAAATTATACAGGCGTTTCATTCCGGATGCAATGATCATAAGGTAGATGTAATTTTACTAAACGGTGGAACGGGACTTGCTAAAAGAGATGTAACGATTGAAAGTATTCAACCTTTATTAGATAAAGAAATGATCGGATTTGGTGAGATTTTCCGTATTATTAGCTATCTGGAAGATATCGGTTCTGCCGCTATCCTTTCACGGGCAATTGCCGGTGTCTCAAGCAATACAGCTATTTTTTGCACCCCTGGATCAATAGGTGCAGTTAAACTGGCAATGGAAAAGTTAATTCTTCCAGAACTCAGGCATGTGGTCCGTGAAATTAGAAAAGATTTATACACTTTCTAAAATGCTGATCAATTGAACATTTACCTAAAGCTAGTTTACATACTTTCTTTCATAATGGTTCCACTATTTACCAGTGTGTGTACCGAGAAACAAAATCAAGTCGAACTGACCATTTCGGTGGCGGCCAGTTTAAAAGATAGTATGGTAGTTATTAAGAAAGATTTCGAAAAGGAAAACCGAGGCATATCTCTTTGAGAGTGGAAGTTTATGGACCAGAATTATTTTTTTCCCATTCAATTATCGTTAATCGTTTCATTTTCAGCAGCTCTTGCTGTTTTTTTCAGTGGAGTATTAGTAGGTAAGTTGTTCACTATAAAATCATTTAAAGGAAAAATCATCCTTGAAACAATTCTAATGCTACCACTCTTTTTACCACCTTCTGTAATTGGTTTTTCATTATTTTTAATCTTTGGAGCAAACTCAGCTATTGGCCAAGTTTTTGAAACTTGGACAGGAAGTACAATCCTGTTCACCCCCTTTGCTGCAATAATAGCTGCAAGCGTCGTCGCGTTTCCACTCATGTTTCAATCAGCCAAAGCAGGGTTCACAATAGTTAATAAAGATATCGAAAATGCCGCAAAAGTAGATGGGGCTTCTAATTGGAGCGTTTTCACGAAAATTTCAATTCCTTTGTAGTAAATCCCTTGTTGCTGGCGGCGTTTTGAGCTTTACCAGTGCACTCGGTGAATTTGGGGCAACACTTATGTTCGCCGGCAATCTTCCCGGTAAAACGCAAACAATTCCCTACCGCGATTTATATTGCCGTAGAGTCCGGCGATACCAAACTTGCTGCCAGCTATGTTTTGGTTAGCATCACATTAGCTTTTATTTTACTTAGACTACTTCAAATACTTAACAAACGAAATGATTCATACTAGTGCCTATCTAATACAAAACGCTTAGCAATAATTAGCTAAGCGTTTTTTGACTGAAGGGACGATCCTTCGCAGGTAATTAATTTTGCCAAACTACTAAGCATAAAATCTAATTTTATCGAGAAAGTATCCAAAATCCTATTTTTGCAAAAATGATCATTATGGTAAGGCAAGTGTAGCGGCTTCATGGTAAAAAATATTTGTCCGTTATACAGGTTTTGTAAATTCATTTCTACTATAATCACCACTCTCACCGCCTGTCTTACTAACTAAAAATGTCGGTCCAATGATGATCCCTTTGTGAATAGATTTACACATATCATATACCGTTAAGGCACAAACGGAAGCTGCGGTGAGCACCTCCATTTCAACACCCGTGCTCCCCTTCGTTTTTGCAGAACATTTAATATTTAATCGGTAAGCATCTTCCACCCTTTCCCAGTGAAAAACTATATCGATGCTAGTTAAAGCAATCGGGTGGCACATCGGGATGATTTGGCTCGTTTGCTTCGCTGCCATAATTCCTGCAACTTGGGCTACGGCAAGAACGTCTCCTTTATCCATTGAGCCATTCGCAATTTTATTGTGTATTTCATTTGTTAATAATAGACTGGATTGGGCAATGGCTGTTCGACTCGTCTCATTTTTGTTGGTAATATCGACTATTTTAGCTCGACCCTGTTCATTGAAATGCGTAAATTCTATCATTCCACACTCCCTTTTTTCAAAAAGATCCATCATTGTATTCAGCCACCAATATATGACATCCCAATTTTCTTACGACTGATTGCCTGAAGATCGGTCCGTTCGTCTGAATAGCGATCTGTCCGGTTATTCCATACTTGCCAAATCGCATTAGACAGCTCGTTATTTGTCGCATTTTCTCGAAGAAGTTGCCGTAAATCATAACCGTTAGAGGCAAATAAACATGTATACAATTTTCCGTCCGATGATAAACGTGCACGTGTACAAGATGAGCAAAAAGATTTAGAGACAGACGGTATAAAACCGATTTCTGAATCACTATTTTCATAACGGTAACGCTCGGCCACTTCACCGAAATAATTAGCATCCACAGGAATTAATTGATATTGATTGAGCAATTCACTTAAAATTTCTTTTTTCGAAACTACTTTCTGAAAACTCCAGTCGTTATCATTGCCAACATCCATGAATTCAATAAACCGAAGCGTAATATGTTTTTCTTTAAAATAAGCGCTCATCGGAATAACTTCTTGTTCATTGACACCTCTTTGAACGACCATATTAACTTTTACTGAAAAGCCTAGACTTTTAACATACTCGATATTCTCAAGTATCAAACCTGGATTGATGCCACGCCCATTCATTTTGCTGAATATATCTTTGGACAATGCATCAAGGCTAATATTCAAGCGCCGCAGACCCGCCTCATAAAGAGCTTTTCCGTATTTATTCAAAAGCAATCCATTCGTTGTCAAGCCAATATCCTTTAGCCCTTCTAATTTCCTGAGCATTTTGATGAATTCTGGCAAACCGTTACGAAGCAGTGGTTCACCACCAGTCAGACGAATTTTTTTTACACCCATTTGAACAAAGATTGAAGCAAGTCTTGTCATTTCTTCAAAAGTTAATAATTCACTTTTTGGCAAAAACACATACTTATCACCAAACACTTCTTTCGGCATGCAGTACGTGCAGCGAAAATTGCAGCGATCAGTTACTGATATGCGTAAATCGCGCAAAGGCCTGCTTAAGGTATCTGTAAGCGGTTGTTTCATCATATCAGTCCTTTACGATTCTCTTTCATTTTACCCACCACTTACCGGAGGAATAAAAGCGACAATATCGCCCGGATTTATTTCTTCTGTTTCTAATACATATTCTTCATTTACTGCGACTTGCCATGAATAGTCTGTAAATCCTGGATAAGTCTCATCCGCCCATTTGATAAGCTCCGCAACTGTTCCCTCTGACCATAAAATCGTTTCTTCTATTTTTTGGGTCAACTCTTTGATTTGTGCAAAATAATAAAGTTGAATCATGGTACTCCACCTCACAACGGTTTATTCGTTTGCTCACCCACCCATTTTTCACCATCTTCCCAAATTTCTTTTTTCCAAATGGGGACGTGTTTTTTTATTTGTTCAATTGCAAATTCATTAGCTTTATATGCTATTTGTCGGTGCGGTGAAGATACAGCTATGATTACTGCAGTTTCAGAAATTTGCAATCTACCGATTCGATGGGCAATTGCAATACGAGTTCCCGGCCACTTCCTTTGAATATCAGCTCCAATTTCGGCAAGTATTTTCTCAGCCATTGGTACATAAGCTTCATATTCTAAAAACAGCGTTCGCTTTCCATTCGTCCACTCTCTAACAATACCGGAAAAGAGCGTTACTGCACCTACTTCTGCATGTGTTACGTATCGTAAATAACGATTAGGACTTAACACTTCTGAAGTAACTTCAAATGGATTCATACTTTCCTCCGTCTAAAGATTTTTTTGGATGGACAATCCAGAAATGTAAAGCACCTTACTCATGTATGAACCAGTTTTCTCCCCCTTCATCCAAACCAAGTAACAAGACATCCACTAATTCTCCTTTCTTATATCCCTCTGTTCCACCTGGGAGAACTATGAACGAATTGCCTCGTGCAATCGAAGTAACAGAGTTCGATTTATTAAAACCTGCAGGATAAACTATTACGCCTGTTGGACTTGATTCGTAGATGGCCCGGATAAATTGCGTAAACGAATTTGCTTGTAAATCTTCCTGTAAAACGGCTTTATTATAAGGTAAATATGGCTTGTTTGAACCGATCATAGCCAATAGCGCTGGTCGAACAAACAATTCAAAGCCGACAAAGCTGGAACTAGGATTTCCAGACAAGCCAAATAATAAACCATTATCCGTATGTGCAACAGTTGTCACACTACCTGGACGCATTTTTACTTTATTAAATAGAACTTCAGCCCCCATCCTTTCAAAAACAGCTGGTAAGTAATCAAAGTCTCCTACCGACACGCCCCCAGTTGTAATTACCGCATCGCAATCTTTTGCTGCTTGCTTAACTGATAAATAACAGGACTCTACATCATCATCTAATACACCTAGCCATCTAGGCTCGACACCAAGTCTTTTAAGCTGGGCGATTACCATCGGACCATTAGAATTTCGAATTTTCCCTGGTTTAAGCGGTGTTGAAACATCCAGTAATTCAGAGCCAGTAACTAGCAAACCAACAACAGGTCGTTTCGCCACTTTCACATGCGTATAGCCAAACGTCGCTAAAACAGCAATAACGCCTGGAGTAATATGAGATCCTTTTTCAATAATGACATCACCTTTTTTTGCATCTTCTCCTTTTAAGGATACATTTTCAAGTTGAGTAAACGACTTGCGAATTGTAAATGAATCTTCACTACTAACTGTTTCCTCGAGCATTACCACCGCATCCGATTCTTTCGGTAGTTCAGCACCCGTCATAATACGAACTGCTTTATTTTTGCCAAGCAGTGCGGTCGATACATCGCCTGCAGCAATGCGATCAATCACTGTAAAAGCTATTGGTGAATGACTGGCAGCACCTGTTGTATCTACAGAACGAACCGCATAACCGTCATAAATAGAACGGTTAAATGGCGGGACATCATGGATTGCCAATACAGGTTCTGCTAAAACACGCCCTGCCGCTTCAGATAGAGGAATAATTTCTATTTGAATTTTATCTACTTTTTTCATAATTTTTGAGATTGCTTCTTTTACCGTGATTGGATTCCTGTTTTCAATAATAGCTAATGACCCCCTCTCGAGAGAATAATGTGTAGATTCGATAAGAAACACTACTCCTTGTTAGAAAGTAGATTCGGTGCGAAATAATCATAAAAATTCACTCACTAGTCAGGTGAAGCATTGAAAGTTTCAACTATTCTACTTATATTCGGACATGTATTACAAAATGCCCCCATAATAATGATATAGTTTCAACCGAAAAATTGATGATACAATGATTTCGCTTCGTTCACATCTCGAATTCCATGTATGAGTATACGACCATTGGCAAATATCATTACACGACAGCCCTCAAATTCTATTTGAACGAAGTAAGGAGTTCGTTTTGACGGGAGTCTTTGTTTTTTTGCTACATTTTCACCATCATCAAGTGTGAGTGTTCGCCCATTAGCTGGAATAATTTGTACTGAATCACGGCCACAAAATGAAGCATATTTTGTTTGAGCTGATCGTTGAAGCGCAGGGTACATACGTTTTTCCCCACATGAAGGGCAATCAGACCGCTTCATATTTTCTATTCCAAATTGATGCTGTTGATTAGTCCAGACATCAAGCCAAACCAGCTTTTTTTTCATATTATCTTTATCACCGCATAAATATTTGAACACTTCAGCACATTGAAAAGCAGCCGTCATATAAACCGCAGGAGCAATCACTCCAACCGTGGAACAGGTATCGTTAGTAGCTGGTAAAGCGGGCAATAAACAGCGAAAACAGGCAGATGAATCTGAATAAAAGGACTTCACAACACTCGTGCTTCCCACACACGCACCGTAAATCCACGGAATTTGATGCTTCAAACTGGCGTCATTAACGATCAGCCTTGTTTCAAAATTATCAGTTCCATCGACAATAATATCGCTTCGTTTGGCAAATTGTTCAATCAGTTCAGCATCTGCATGATCAAATACCGTTTTGACTTGAACATGCTGATTTACTTGATTAATTCGTCTTTTTGCGGCTTCTACTTTGGGTATCATCTCATTAGCATCTTGTTCGGTGTACAGCGTTTGACGATGTAAATTAGATATTTCAACATAATCTCGATCTACAAGAATTAATGTTCCAATACCAGCTCGAGCGAGAATATCTGCCGCCGCTGATCCGAGCGCGCCGCAGCCAATAATAGTTACGCAAGCTTCCTGAAGCCTTTGCTGGCCTTCTGTACCAAGCATTTGAAATCGCTTCTGCTGTATAAATCGATCGTTCATTCCCTACACTCCCTACTTCGAATCCCTTTTTTCAGAATTAGCATGAAGTCTCAAAAACTTAATGAATTTTGAACTCTCCTGTTATTATCCTTTCGTCATTATGACCCCATTCCAGTTATTACAATTGGAAGCGAACCATACTACACAATCACTATCTACATTTTTCTCTATAAAAAATAATCATTTCATGTTTATGAACAATTATTAAAGGTAGCAAAAAAACGACCACTGTATATTCTTATACTTTTCTAAGGAAATTTTAACCTTCTTTTTCTTTTTCTATAAATTCCATTAGTTATGATAAAAATAAAAATAAAAAAATCATGGAGGTCTTAAAACCATGCAATTCATAACAAAACTAATAACCGGTGCCATCATCATAGGTGGGATTGGAGCAAGCGCTTATGCGATGACAAGTAATAAACCTACTACCCTACAGACAAATGAAACTTCACCAAAAAGCGTAATATCACAAAAGATTACTGAACAAAAAGCAAATCAACTTGCACTGATAGAAACAAAAGGTGGGATTGTAACGAATACTCATTTAGACGAAGATAACGAGGTAAAAAAATACGAAGTGATTATCATAAAACAAAATAAAAAATTTGAAATTGATATTGATGCCTTAACAGGAAAAGTTTTAGAAGTTGATCAAAACATTTTAGGAAAAAGCGATCTAAAGATTGAGGTAAATGAACTTCAAAACGTTTCGACAAATATATCTTTAATAGATGCAAAACAAATAGCTTTAAATAAAGTAAGAGGGACGATAACTGAGTCTGATTTAGATTACTATAACAATCGAATAGTCTACAAATTCGAAATAAGCACTGCCGATCATCGTGAATCTGAAGTGATTATAGATGCAAATAGTGGACAAGTAGTTAAAGTGGAAGAATACAAATAAAGTGAAACTTCAAACAGGGCGGTTTTCTTCATCCCCCACTGTTTGTTAGTCCCGTTCTAGAGTCGCTAATATCTCCGAGCAGCGTAGATAAATCGACTCTACGAACCCGAATCAATGAATCACAGACTAGTGCGCCGCGTCCTGCGGCAACGGCTGTGTGACCCACATCCTGTGGGCGCAAATTTTACCTCTGCTCACGCATCGGTAAGTTTCACTGTATCTCACCAATCGAGCTTTTACTTCAAAAAGTGAGGCGACGATGTAGGAACGTCTCCTAAGATCGCTCACGTCCTGTGAGCAACAGAGACTCCATCACATCTTGTGATAGTCCGACAAGTATAAGATGGAATACGGTGTGGCGTAGTTTGCCACAGAGTATTGCAGCTTATGACCTCGAGGGGCTAGGAGCCGCAACTAGATTAGGCAGTTGTCCCCCACCTATGCTTCTTCGAATTCCTCTAAGCCTTGAGTCGGGGCCTTACTGCCCGTTAATGCGGGACAACTAGTTTGCTCAAGGGTAATTCAAATGATAAGTAAACACAATTAATTATCATTTTGACTTAGTAAGTTGAATCTAATCAAAAGGTAATAAAATAAATGAAAATACATCCATGTAGTAGCAGGCAGAATCGAAAATTTTAAAGAATTTAGCAAGTTCAAAACCGTAAAAGAATTTAATAACAAGATCGAAATGTTCTTAGCTGATCATAAAAAAGATTTTACTAAAGGCGAATTAGTAGCGTTCAAACGCTTAGCCCGATGCTCTGTTAAATATGTTGGGGTTGCTAATGCAAAGATTGGTACTCTATTAAGAGCCATCAATGAAAAAATCAGTCATTAAAACAGGAATTAATACCTTAAAATAAACTAATTCTAGACATTATTCCTCTTTTTAAAAACCGTAAAACACACCGCAACAAAGATAGATCTCAAAGAGTGCTCAATGTCTGTTTCATTTGCGGTTTTACTTTGTTAAATCCCTGTTTGTATACGGGTTCGGATACTACGTGGACATAGCCGAGGTCTTCTGGTACTCTAAAGTTGTCGCCGGCCTAGAGTGAAGATGGATGAAGTAACAGGTAGGTTTATGTAAAAATGAAGTGATTATTTGAGGAATAAATTAGGAAATATAGATATATATGAAATGATTAAAAAATACGAATGATGTAAGATTGATAGGATGCTGTTCGCTAATTTATTTGTAGTGTTTTTTAGTTTCGAAGGCAGATCCGAAGGGTTCCGAAAGGGGGAAAAAAATGAAGAAAGCAATGCCTATATTTATGTGTATTTTATTATTAGTTGGGTGTGGATCGGGTGAAATAACTAATAGTAGTTCTGAAACTCCGGAAGATGAACGAAATAAAGTAGCAATATTAAACGATGTTCCACAGCAATTAAAGGAAGTGGACCAAGATAAATTGGATACAGCTATTCAATATTGGAGTCAATCTTATTTAGATTTATTGGATTCAACCTTTTTTGAAAAGAAAAATCGTGAATCTTTTCAACTAACGTCTCATCTCCTCTATCGTCCTGGTGATCAGTTTGAAATTGATGCTGATTCTTTACCGCGAGATGGTAGATTTGAAGTTAAATTTTTCAAATTTATAGAAGCCGAAAAAAAATTCGAAACAATCCTAGAAGAAACAGTTGATAGAAATAATACTGATTTCCTCATCGAAATCCCAGAACAAGAAAATATCACTTATTATCTTGAACAAATTGCATTAAATAGTAAAAATGAAGTTCTCAAGCAAGAATATCATCGTATTTTTGTCCCATACAATGAGGTAAATGCAAGAATCGATATTGATAAGACCTTGTATTCTTCTGGAGAAACTATGAAGATTACCTTAAAAAATTTGGGTACAGTTGAATTAGGAACTGGGTATGGAGTCCAGTTTGAGAAATGGGACGGCGAGCGCTGGGATCAATATGAATTTAAACAAATTGTAACGGCGCAGTTAATTATTTTAAGGACAGGACAATCTTTTTCCGAGGATGTTCAACTTAAAGAATTTGAAAAAGGAACCTATCGTGTTACTGAAGGGTTACCAGATGATCATAAAATTTCTGTAGCCTTTACATTGGATTAAATAGATTAACATAGGGTGTCCCAAAAGTTATACTTTTGGGGCACCTTCTGTTTGTTCTTAATGGGGTAGCGTCAGGAAAAAGCCATATATAACTAGTTGTAAATGGCTTTTTTGAACTAGAACCTTGTTAGAAACATTCGTTTGATAGATAACCTCTTACTAATTCCATACGGAACCTAATTATTGGACGGATGTAATTAATCATTAGAAGGCTTAAACACCTTTAGAACTGTTTATAATTCCGTTAATAACGCCTTTTTACAGGTGATAAATACAATCCAGAAAATCACTGAAATGCAACCACCCTATTAAATAAAGTTCACAACGCTTCGCTTTTGCAACCTCAATTTATAAGGAAGAACAAGGCCCTAAACACAACGTTCAGGATAAAGAGTATACTACCGTCACACTCAAAGCGTTGGCACGCTTGAGTTTGACTAGAATACCGGTTATGTTAAATCATACTACTATGGTGTTCAATCCCTTTGTTGGCAATGGTAGAACGAGAATACTCTAAGGTTCCAAACTTCCGATCCCGACCTCATTTACCATAACAACACTCTAATCTACAAATGCAACAACCAAACCCCAAAATAGCATAATACCCAAAATAAATAACAACCAAAAAACAAATCCATTTATGTCTTTGAAATAGTGCCTAATCAAAAACACCAAAGATATTCCAGCGATTTTAACAATAGAACTACTTATCCCGCCAAAAACATCAGATAACATTACACTATCCATAGCCCCCATTATTAAGCAACTCAAAGCAAAAAGGGATAAAAAACAAACAATCATTCTTGTCATAGTTAGCCTCCAGCAGTATCTATAAAGAAAAATCCTTTAATGTTTCATCGATTTCGTCTTGTGTAATCCCGATATAACGTTTGGTGATCGACGGTGCGGAGTGGTTAAAGATATTCTGCATGAATGCCAGATCTTTGGTTCTCCGATAATACGCATATCCGAATGTCTTGCGCATGGTATGGGTGCCAATGGCCATCCCGTCCTAGCACGTCTCTGGCCTTCACAAGCGCCCTGTATGCTTGCGTGGGCGTAATAGGTCGTATACCCCCTTCCGACTTGCAAACAAGTACACTCCGTCTCTCATCTGGGCTGTATTATCTTCGATTTCTTCCCGTAGCTTCACTGGCAACATAAATCGCTTCGTTTTATTCGTCTTTTACTCCCGAATCACCACATCACTTTTATCTCGTACATCGCCAACGGTCAACGGAACAATATCACTGACTCTAAGTCCCGTATTAATGCCAAAGACAAACAAAAAATAGTCCCGTTCGGATCCATAGCGCCGTAGCGCCCATTTCATATCCTCGATTTCTTTGTTTGTTCGCAACGGCTGCACGTTCTTTTCTTTCATGATTTTCCTCCGATATCATACATTTAACGTATGTATTAATAGTTTATCAATGTACCCAGTGATATCAATGAAATGAATGTACGAAAATATCTAAAATCATACATTCAGAAAGATCCTTTCTTCAACTAACCGACAGGTTAGTTGAAGAAATAATTGGGTGTTTATGGTAAAGTTGCTTTGTGATGGGGTGAGAATGTTGAATAAATCTAATGGAAATCAACAATTAAAAAATACAAAGAGGGAAATATTCTTGAAAGTTAAATTTATTTATATTCTTTTTCTATTTATTTTAACAGCTTGTACAACACCTACTCAAACTCCTATATCTGATGAAGTAGCATTTGTTGGGAAAGGGGACTATTGGAGTGCAAAATACATATTTAACCCTGATTTATATAATGAAAAACATATAAATTGGGTTGAATTAAAATATATCGGTGAGGAGCCTTTTCAATTAGACCTACGAGATATTGACATAAAGTTTAAAAGTACAGATGGTACTCTAACAGGTAATTTAGGAGAAATGAAAACAAAGGTGGAAAAAAATACTATATCATTTTTGGTTGGCACTATTAATATGGAAACTTACAAAGAGGATAAATACGAATTAACTATAAGCACGAATGATAAAAAGGATGTTATAAAATTAATGTTAAAAGATTGAAGGTGATGAATTTCAGCTAACGGATGCTTAATGAAAGAAAAATTTGCATAAAACATCCCTTTTTTATGCAGCTATCAGGCTTCTTCAGAAGCCGAAAATGTTGATTCATCAACAAACTATAAAATCATGTATAAACGATAAAAATGGACCATTCGGAACCCCTTGAGTACCAAGGGGTTTTTTAGTTCGGAAGTTCCGAAAATTTACTGTATAAATTATACATAGTTTTTTTATGATATGATTCTTAGAAAATAGGGCATTACCTCTGCTTATTATCACTTATATGGGGGCTATATATGGAATTTGTATATGAATTACACGGTCAATGCTGGGCAGTGGCTATATTGAGATTAATGAAAAAAAATGTGAGTTTGTCTGTAGTTATTTAAGTACTGGTATAAGTGAGTTGATAGAACGACTAAAACAACTTATAACGGACGATCAAGACATTAATCCAAACCCTATGTATTGGGAAGAAGAACCCAATGGAACTTACTGGACAGTAAAGAATGTTGATCAGGATCAATTGTTGGTTCAAATTGAATATGGAGATGTGTTTGAAGATAAACAAGAATTATTACTCCAGGAAACCGTTTTATTAAAAGATTTTGTGAAAATAATATTATCCGTAACTACTAAATTGCTACGACATCACGGTATCGTGGGTTATCGTCAGAGCTGGGGACATGAATTCCCATTTGCTGATTATTTACAATTAATAACTTTTTTTGAGGATAATCCTATAACTGTTGAACAAATTGATGTGGAAGGATACAAAGACTACGCAGATCACTACACAACTGTACTTTCAACGGAATTGAAGCTATTAGGGAATCTATAGAGATAAATTCGATCTGAAGTTTTAACTTCCGAGATTGGATTTTATGGCAATAAAAAGAGGATGAGTACTTTTTAGATACTCATCCCTTTTCATTTCCTATAATTGACTTTATGTTAACTAGGTTTGTATATGGTATTCATTCGATTCTTTGGGATCTTCTTCAACTAACAATGCAGGTTACTTGTATAAAGAATACTGTTTTGAGGAATATAAAATATATATTTTTCTTGTTTAAGGAGTTAATATGACACTGTTATTGCAATCCCTCGGATTTGGTATTTTATTTGGATTAGTTATGTTACTTGCAAATCATGATAAGCCGAGTAAACTTTTGATTTTACTTAAATACTTTTTAATAGGTACTGGCGGATACTTTTTGTATCATTGGATTATGAATCGTCTATTCAGCTAAACAGGAGCTTTAATTCAATAAAAAGCTAAAAGGATCTTCAAATCGAAGATCCTTTTGGTATTGCCGATAAGGGTGATTATGTAAACTCATCTTAAAATAAATTAAAAGGAGTTTTTTAATCTAGCTTATTAAGCTACGGGCAGGTTAGTGCAAGAAGGCTTTTAGACCGATATAATAGGCTAACAATACTATTAGGGGTCGAATGATATGGAAACTTTTATTTTGTTTTATAAAATACATCATAGTAATGTTAAACCAATTGATTATATTAATTGGGCTTTGAAGATGTTGGAAAGTGATCGTTCATCTTGTTCTTTGAATATCCTTTCTTCTCTAGGAGAACCTCTCAATATCTTTGAGGTGGAACATTATTTTAGAAAGGCTTTAAATGAGTTAGATATACAGGAACCATCATATAAAGAGTGTGCAGAATTTTACATTCAGCATTTATCAAAAAAGATAATAAAAGATGAAAATAATGCCATTGATATAGCTTATCAAATTTATGTCGTAGCTCGTGACCTAGATTATCCCGAAGATCTAGAAGAATGGTGCAATATTAGCGAAATGATAGATGATTTTAGATATGGAGATAATCAATCAAAATTAAGTAAGGTCTCCTTAATTGTAACTATCGTTAAAGAAGCAAAGAATCATATAAGAAGACACAGTAAGTGAAGGTTCTTCTTTCACAACGGGTGCTTCAACAACGTGACCACCAAATTGGTGGTCTTTTGAATGTACGAAAATAACGAAAATCATACATTCAAAGAAGATCGGGTTTTCAATGTACTGAAATAAAAAAGAGCTTCCAACCCAAGGTGGAAGCCTTCCTGCAATGTCCCCTTCGTTTTACTTCATCCAAAAAACTTTGATAGAAACCCTTTCTTCTCTTTCTTTTGACTGCTCAGTTGAGCCTGACAACCTAACGATTCTCAAATTGGATCACCTTATGAAGGTGGCGGTACGGAGGTGAATTTGCAAAGCCCCCGCCCCTTTACACAGAAAAGTCCTAATATTGCCACCGACTTTTAATCATTTAATACGCGGCTATGAATTCAACAATACTAATTTCTGACTAAAATATAGATTATTGAATATATTCTTATACTTGATTCGTCCTAATATGACCTCATCATTTCAATTGTATAGTTCGCCTTTCAATTCGAATTTTTGGACATCCGAGGTACTATGTATAGCAAGAGTTGGTTTATTTAAAGATATAACTTTTTAAGAATTGTGAAAGTACTTTTTATTCTTGTCCCTTTCTAAAGAAGTAAATAATTTAGCATTTATTAACCATAAAAAATGGTCGAACTATTTATGTCCTTTCGGATGAACAGTTCGACCATTTATTCTTTTTGATTATCCTCCAATTCTTTAAGGATTTCTGCATTGTGCTCTCTATAATTTTTGCACGCATCCTTGAAACAAGAAATCTTTACCCCTTTAGGAAGCTCATCTTTATATTTTTCATAACAATAGCATTTATCCATGAATGACAACCTTTCTGTACAGCCTCTAGTTGCATACGATGGCGAGCCATATTTTTTATAGAATTAGAACATTAATAAAATTCTACTTTGAATTATTATCCCAACTTTTAATAAAAAGGATGTTATATAATATCTTCTGTGACATAATTTATTTTCCAGCCATTTTTCTGGTGCACAACTTCAACTGACAGCTGCCCCGCTCTTTCATTTTTGCCAACGGAAAAAAACTCATATACGAAAATACCATTATCAGAATTAATCTCATGCTCTTTCAATTTCAGGTAATCTTTAGAACGAATGAAGTCGAATTTCAAATATTCCCCATTATCAAATATAATACCAGTTGGCTCGATACGAACATCTTCTGCCACTCTTTTCTTCAACTCGACTAAATCCTTCGTTTCGATTGCTTTCATAAAATGAAAAACATTTTCATTAATACTAGAAGCAGTTTGTTGATTCTTTTCAAGCATTGATAGATTTTCCTCTAATTCCGCTATTTTATCTTTTAATTGTAAGTTTTCATCTATGATCTTCATTTCCTGAAGATTTGCATCTTCCGTGCTGCTGACAGAAAAATAACTGCAGGAACTTAACAATATGATCGTGCTACATAAACCAACCAATATCGTATTTCTTGACACGAACATTCACCCCTACAATAATTTTGTATCTCTATATTATTAAACGTATTCAAGACCAAAAAAGTTTCAAATTTTTAATAAATTTTATTATTTCCCCTAAATTTCGTTCACTTTTACAAAAATTTGCTGGAATTGATGATTAATAACAAAGATTTGGAGATAAATTCACAGTTTAACTGAAAACATTTCTCCACGACTGTAATACATGGTATACTTTTATAGATATTGTCATTGGAGGTATGTAAGTAAATGATTACTGTTAATAATGTCGGCTTGCGCTATGGTGACCGTAAGTTATTTGATGAAGTTAATATAAAGTTCAACCCGGGCAACTGTTACGGTCTGATTGGGGCAAACGGAGCTGGAAAATCTACATTTCTAAAAATCCTTTCTGGTGAAATAGAAGCTCAAACAGGCGACGTTCACATGGGTCCAGGTGAACGCCTTGCTATTTTGAAACAAAACCATTTTGAATTTGAAGAACATGAAGTACTTAAAGTAGTAATTATGGGGCATGAAAAATTGTACCAAGTGATGCAAGAAAAAGATGCCATCTACATGAAAGAAAATTTCACAGACGAAGACGGCATGAAAGCAGCTGAACTCGAAGGCGAATTCGCTGATATGAATGGATGGGAAGCAGAATCTGAAGCGGCTATCCTTCTTAAAGGTCTAGGAATTGGTGAAGATCTTCACACAAAGAAAATGGCCGAATTATCAGGTGGAGATAAAGTAAAAGTATTACTTGCTCAAGCCCTATTCGGTAAACCCGATGTTCTTCTTCTAGATGAGCCTACCAACCACCTTGACTTAAAAGCAATTAAATGGTTAGAAGAATTCTTAATCAATTTTGAAAACACGGTCATTGTTGTTTCACATGATCGTTACTTCCTAAATAAAGTTTGTACTCATATCGCTGATCTTGATTTTGGCAAAATCAAAGTATACGTTGGTAACTATGATTTCTGGTATGAATCAAGTCAACTTGCACTTAAAATGGCTCAAGATGCAAACAAGAAAAAAGAAGAAAAAATTAAAGAATTACAAGCATTCGTTGCAAGATTTAGTGCTAATGCTTCGAAATCAAGCCAAGCAACTTCTCGTAAAAAATTGCTTGATAAAATTACTTTAGATGATATTCAGCCGTCATCCCGTCGTTATCCATATGTCGCGTTCACGCCGGAAAGAGAAATCGGCAATGATTTATTACGTGTGGAAGGCATCTCGAAAACAATTGACGGTGTTAAAGTACTAGATAATGTGAGCTTCATCATGAACAAAGATGATAAAATTGCTTTAGTTGGTAAAGACGAAATTGCTAAAACAACACTGTTTAAAATTTTAGCAGGCGAAATGGAACCAGATAGTGGTTCATTCAAATGGGGAGTTACTACTTCTCAAGCCTATTTCCCGAAAGACAACGCTGAATATTTTGAAGGTATTGATACTACATTAGTCGATTGGTTACGTCAATACTCACCAAACGATCAAACAGAAAACTTCCTACGTGGTTTCTTAGGTAGAATGCTATTCTCTGGTGAAGAGGTATTAAAGAAACCTAGTGTTCTTTCTGGTGGAGAAAAGGTGCGCTGCATGTTATCAAAAATGATGTTAAGTGGTTCAAATGTCCTTATGCTTGATGAACCAACATCCCACCTTGACTTAGAATCAATCACTGCTTTGAATAATGGTCTTATTAACTTTAAAGGCTCATTGATTTTTGCATCACACGATCATCAATTTACTCAAACGATTGCTAACCGTATTATTGAAATTACTCCAAATGGAACGGTAGATAAACAAGTAACTTATGATGAATATCTTGAAAATAGTGAACTTCAAAAACAAATTGCAGCGATGTATTAAGTAGTTTCATCCGAGGGTGACTCAATATGAGTCACCTTTTCTTTTTATGCTTAAAGCTTAGAACCCTATATTCTTAATTTAATCTATTCTTGATATAATCATGGCACACTATATTCTGACGAGGTAATTGTTAAAATGTAGAAATTTCTTCTCTATTATCCCCTTTAATTCTTCAATTATTCTACCGAGGTTTATGTTAGGGCTGTTTAGGCATAATGGAATTAAGGAGTGATGATTCATGAACGTATACGAAACTAAAGAATTTTTTGAAGAAGCTGGCCTTTTGTTTTTGTTTGAAAAATTCCAATATCAGTTTTATGTCACAAACTTACTCGGTAAATCAAACCCAGAAATATTACAGAGTTTTTTAAATTGCTATGAATTCAAAGAAAATGAACCAATTTTTTTTGACGAATTTGCTTTTCATTTTAGAATTTTTCAAAATATCTCCGTTAATAATAATTGGATTCATTGATAAAACGATATACTTTTGATATAAAATCCATCATACTAAACCCATGAAATAGTACTTTATTTGAATGGTGTGTTTACGTATGAATAAACGAATTAAAAAGCTGAAAAAAAGACGATTTGTAAAAATAAAGGAATTCATCGGAGAGTTAATCGGAGAAGGGATATTTTATTTACTTATTCAAATGATAAGTTTACCTTTCCGCGCTTTCTGGTGGGTATTAACGAAGATATTTGACCAATTTGATTGGAATTGATTCTTTAAAAGCAAATTTAAAGATTAAGACCCCGTAACTAAATAATTTGTATAGAATACGAGGTCTACTTGAAAATTCTCCTCATTTCGAGATCAATATACCGGATACCCCCCGTATGGATACTGGTAGGGATATGGATATGGATATGGACTAGGTCTAACACCATATCCGCCAAAGCTTCCACCTAATAACGCTCCTGCCGCAAGTCCTCCGAGCAAACCACCAGCTAACCCACTGCCAAAACCGCCAAAGCCAAAACCACCGAATCCGCCGGGTATTCCCCCAAATCCTGAACGACCACCATATATGGGACCTCTTAGATCATAACCATGAACATAATAAGGAAATTCTTGATTATTCATTATAATCCTCCTCGTTTTTTTCTTGATACCTATTCCTATTAGGTGTATGTTTCATCAAAATATTTGCATAGGCATTCATCTTTGGTTTTAAAATAACGGTACAAATCTGCTTATTTTGTGAAAAGAGGTAGCTTCGCACCTCATGGCTTCGAAGATGGTTGATTTTTTCCTTTAAAATACAAAGAGCCTGACCGCGAAACTCTAAAAACAGTAACAAAACACTATTTACTGTTTTTAGAGTTTGAGATCAGACCCTTTTAACATTCTATTAAGCCATTATTTTTCTTTTGTGTCTTTACTTACTGCCATTGTTAAGTTTGATTCAACGAGTTCAGTTTCTGCATGATTTCGGTCTATATAAGTATTTCTTTTACCAGCGAAACTTTCGAGTAAATCTTTCACATCAATTCCAGATGAAGCCTTAAGTGATTCCTGTAAAGTTGACATAAGGTTAGTTGCATAGCTAGTTACTTTGTTGGCGCCGCTGTTAGGGCCGTTACTGCCTGTGTCTACTACCGTAATCTTATCAATATTGCCTAATGGAGCTGCCACTTGTTTTGCATATTCAGGTAACATTTTCAGAATCATGTCCATAACAGCCGCTTGACCGAATTGTTCGAATGCTTCGGCGATTTTTTGTTTTGCCTCTGCTTCTGCCACCCCTTTTAATCGAATAATTTCAGCTTCAGTCGTTCCTTGGGCTTTCTGTGCTTCCGCTTTTGCCAGTCCATCAACTCTAATTTTTTCTGCTTCTGCTTTCGCCATTGCTTCAACACGGTATTTATTCGCATCTGTCTCAGCTATATCTTTCATTTTATTTGCTGAAGCGGCTTGCTCAACTGCATAGCGATCTGCATCTGCTTTTTTCTTTACTTCTGAATCATATTGTTTTTCACGACGCAGAATCTCTTTCTCCTCTAGTTCTATTAACTTTTGTCGTTCAATGATTTTAATTTGCATTTCCTGTTCCGTTACTTCTTGTTTCGAACGAGCCGTCTCCAAATCGTATGCTTGGTCAGCTCGGGCTTTGGCAATATCTTGTTCTCTGCGGAATTCTGCAATTTTCAATTTATTAATTTTTTCTGCTTCAGCAATTTCTGTTGCACGTTCTAGTTCTGCTTGCTGTGCTTCTTTCGATGCTTCAGCACGCTTAATTCTTGTTTCTTTATCTGCTTCAGCTGTAGCAATATCAGCATCACGTTTTACTTGAGCAATACGTGGTTTTCCAAGAGAGTCCAGATAACCGTTTTTATCACGAACGTCTTTAATCGTGAATGATACAATCACCAATCCCATTTTTGCAAGATCCTGTGAAGCAACCCGCTGAACTTCTTGTGAAAATTTTTCACGATTTTTATAAATTTCTTCTACTGTCATTGAACCAAGGATGGATCGCAAATGTCCTTCAAGCACTTCACGCGCCTCTTGTTCGCGGTCTTCCTTCGCTTTTCCTAAGAACTGTTCGGCAGCTGTGGCAATCTCATTGATAGTGCTGCCAATCTTTATGATGGAAACACCATCTGCCATTACTGGAACACCTTGCTCTGTGTAAACTTCTGGTGTGGAAACTTCTAATTTACTAGATAACAAGCTTAGCGGTTCTGCTTGTTGAAAAACAGGGAGTACGAATGCACCGCCGCCACGGACGATTTTAATTTTATTGCCCGATTCATCTGTGTGTACATTTCTACTTCCTAAATAACTTCCTGTAATAATTAAAGCCTCATCAGGCCCAGCAGTTCGGTATTTCGTAATAAAGACCCCAATAAGTGCTAATAATAAAACAACAACTACACCAATAATCCATAAATAATCAAGCATTCTAAGTATCCTCCTATTTAATTTCTAACTGTTGTTGTGACATAACATGTAATACGCCATTTTTCGCTTCAATCACTAATACAATCGATGCTTCTGAAATTGCTTTATTATCAAAGCTGACTGCCGGCTTAGCAATTGAGCCGCTCGCGCCTTCTATCAGTACTTCTCCATAACCATCGACTGGAATGGATGTTAGCACTTTTCCAGTTCTCCCCTTCAAATCCGATTCAGAAATGACTAATGATTCTTCTGCAGAAGACAATGGTATTAGAATGAAAATATTCAACATACTGACAATCAGGAACGCAATGAAGCCAGATATTACTGCAGATAAACCACTATGCAAAGTGGTTACCTTTTCAAAAAGATAACCTGAAGCACCGAAAACGGTGAGAAATGCGAGGATTAATACCGGATTTAAGTAATCGGGAGCTTCCATACCGGAAAGGATATCATTGAATAAAATTAATAATATGGTCAATGTACCAGAAATAATTAAGGTATATAAGTAGATCGTTTCAAGTGATAATCCAAATAACTCCATTGTCCTCATCCCTTTTATCTCGATTTTTAATTCTGGCTATACCTTTCATTTACATAGAAAATAAACACTCCTTTCTTATTTTTTTGTTGCTTACCTACTATACGGATTTGTTTTGCTTTGGTTTCGTTTTTTTGAAAATATTTGAATTCATGTTTGTATTCACTCTTTCGATAAGTTGTTAGTAATTAATAGATTGACAGTTAACATTTTTATGATTAAAATCATATTGTAAACCTGATTATTTTTTAAGTTAACAAAGGAGTGGAAGTCTTGCGCACAAATAGTCAAACTCGGTTAATAAATTTAATTATTATTGCTTTATTCTCTGCAATCATTGGAATTTTCTCACAAGTTATGATTCCAATTCCCCCTGTTCCGTTTACAGGGCAAACATTAGCTGTTGGCTTAGCAGCAACAATATTAGGAGCAAAAAGAGGAACTTATTCTGTACTTCTTTACTTATTACTCGGAGCAGTTGGCATACCTGTGTTTGCAGAAATGACAAGTGGTATCTCACGAATAGTTGGGCCAACTGGCGGCTATTTAATTGGTTTTATTCCAGCGGCTTTTTTCGTTGGCTTTTATCTTGAAAAAACGAAATTCACTGTGTTTCACGCAATAATTGCAAACATCATTTCTATGTTCTTTCCATTACTCATTGGTACAGCCTGGCTTAAAGTCGCAGCATCGTTGTCATGGACAGCTGCATTTGTTGGAGGTTTTTTCCCTTTCATCCTTGTCGGTATTGCCAAAGCCATCCTGGCTGGCTGGTTAGGAATTCTACTTCGTTCCAGATTAGAGTCAGCCAAAGTACTTCCTAAGAGCACTACAGCTTGATTATCAATAAACAAAAAAAGGAACAGCGCCGCTGCTCCTTTTTGTTTATTTTTTATTCTTAAATTCTTTTTTTGTACCATCATCAAAATGAACGTCTAATTCAAAATCCTGATATTTTTCATCAAGGTTAAACACTTGAAGTACTTCTTTAATGACTTCATTATCTGATGTATCTTTTGTAAAAGTTAGTTGATCAAATTTAGTGTTTAATTGTACCATCGCGTCGTCACCATAAATATTCTTCCCATTGATTTCATCTTCAATAGACGCTTCCATATCACCTAATGTGTCAAAATCAACACTAAACTCTTTATCGTTCGCATACTCCACATTAAGTTCAAATTCCTTAAATTTAGCTTTAGAAGCTAATTCTGTGTCCTGAATTTGACCCTGATCTACATTAGATTGTCCACTGGTTTGTCCGCCCTTTTCTTCCGCAGGGGGATTATCAACCACGTTTTTGTTTCCACAAGCAGCCAGCATAAATAAGGCTGCAAATGATACAAATAATACTTGTAATGACTTTTTCACAAAATTGGACCTCCTTATCCTTATTAGTTTATATATTTCCCTTTTAAAGAAATTTAAACCTTGTAAAAGAAATCTTCAAACTAAAATCACCAAGTTATTTATATCGTTGATTATTGTGTTTAATTCAATATCTCCCTAGTTGAAAATCAATATGGTTGACTCGTTACAAAATCTGAATTGGAAGTATATACAGTAATACAGCAAAAAAATGTGCAGCAGATCCGCCTAATACAAATAAATGCCATACTGCGTGATGGAATGGAAACCCCCGCCACACGTAGAATACGGCTCCGACTGTGTAAAGTAAACCACCTATCAGTAATAAATGGACACCCGTTGCAGGCAAAGTTGCTGAAATGGGTCCCCAAGCGATGACAATCATCCATCCCATTGCGATATACAAAAGGGTCGAGAGAAATAGAAATTTTTTCACAAAGAATGCTTTAAAAACAGTCCCTACTATAGCTACTGCCCAGACGATACTAAGAAGAGTCCAACCAAGCGTACCATGGACAGCAATAAGCATAATCGGCGTATATGTTCCTGCAATGAAAAAATAGATTGCTGAGTGATCGAAAATCTCAAAAACATCTTTCGCTTTTCCTTCTGGAAAACTATGTACCAAAGTTGAAGCTATAAACAAGGTGAGCATCGAAATACCATAAATTGTAGCAGCTGTCACATGCCAGGCATTTCCTTGCTGTGCTGAAAAAATGATTAAGAATACTAAAGCGGCAATACTAAGCAATACACCAATACCGTGTGTAATTGCATTGGCAACTTCTTCTTTCTTTGTATAAACATGAGTATTAGCCATTCATTCAGCTCCAATTTCCTGGTCATTATTCCCTATTATTAGAAATAACGACCTTTTTTTATTCGCTCCACCTATTATACTCCACTTCATTGTAGAATAAAAAAAAAAGGAGTGAAGGCATGTCTATCTCCTTCATCCTTTTTTTCATAAGTTTAAATAGCAAAATGATGCCCACCGATTATTTTCGTCACTTTTAGCGTTCTCATCCATTTACTGTCTGAGATGCTCGGATTATAAAAATATAATTGATCATACGTATAACCCTGAATCGCGAGTGCTTCATTAACAGCTTTTTTCGAATCTTCGTCAGCAGGTTGACGGATACTACCGTCATCTACCGGTGAAAACTGGTTGTTCTGATAAATGACTTTAGAAATCGTATCCGGAAAAGCATCATCATGAACCCTGTTCAAAACAACAGCAGCTACTGCAACCTTACCTTCATATGGCTCACCCTTCGCTTCCGCATGAACTAATCTGCTTAACAACTCTTTATCACGATCACTTATAATAGTAGGTATGATAAATGTTTCGCCGGGAATAACGACATTATTGTCATTATCATTAACTTCTTTTAACTTTTCAATTGGCACACCATACTGCTTTGCGATGTCCCAAATCGTTTCGCCTTGTTTAGCAATATGTTGTTTCTCTGCAGCATATACCACAGATGTATTGACAGGTAATTTATACCCAATTGATATTAAACTAAAAGTGATGATACATATCACGATACTTAAAAGTTTCATCCTGTAACCTCCTTGTTAAGCACTTCACAAGGATAACAAGTATTCAAGCCTTTTTCAGTGTTCAATTTTTGCCAAGGAAATCAAGGTAAAAAATAGATATTCCATGGATTGCTTAATTAAATTGCCGCTACAGTGTACCATATCAGTGTTTATACGAACATTATCTTTACCTTACATAATTTAGCCATTGAATAACATGGAAGCATTGCATGAACTTACATTAGAATTAATTTCACTTTATGGTATTTATTATAAAATAAACGAATACATTTTTCGCCTTACTCAATTAGATGAATTTTATTCAAGCTGTTTTATTACAAGTTCATTCATTCTAATTTAGGGAATTTCTATAATTATGTTTTATTGCTCTTTAACTCAGGATAGAAACTCTCTTTCTTAAAAGTAAATTCATGTTTATCATATATAAAGGCTGTTTTCACATACTTTGTTGCTTTTCAATCATTTTTCCACTAATAACCCGGGTTGATTTCCGTTGCAGAGGCGGTCTCAGAAGCCTCCTCAGTGCTTTGCACTTGCGGGGGTCTCCCTCAACACGCTTTTCCCGCAGGAGTCTCGCACCTGTAACGAAGATCAACATCTGTTCGAATTGGTTTCTTGCTAAAAACAACATTCTTTACGAAAAGAGCCGATATAAAAGATGACCCCTGAAGTGTTAAACTGAACACCATCGGTCATCTTTTAAAATTTGTTATACCGTTTTCTTTTTCCAAAGTCCAAGAATAATTCCAGTGACTAACGAGCCGATTAAGATCGCTAATATATAGAATAATGGGTGATTGACAAGAGGAACAACAAAAATTCCACCATGTGGAGCTGGCAAAGTTACCTTAAATAACATCGATAATCCCCCAGCTGTTGCTGCACCTATTACGCTACTTATAATCACACGTATCGGATCAGCTGCTGCAAATGGAATGGCTCCCTCTGTAATGAAGGATGCTCCCATGAAAATATTCGTAAACCCTGATTTCTTTTCTGTATCAGAAAATTTATGTTTAAACAGGATTGTTGCAAGGGCAATTCCGAGCGGAGGAACCATACCACCTGCCATAACTGCTGCGTGTGGACCAAAGCTTTGCGCTTCAATTGCCGCTATTCCAAATGTAAAGGCAGCTTTATTAATAGGACCGCCCATATCAATTGCCATCATTCCACCTAGCAATATACCAAGTAAGACTGCATTCGTACCTGACAAGCTTTGTAGCCAATTCGTAAGACCGCTGTTAATTGCTGAAACTGGCCCGTTTATAACAAACATCATAATAAGTCCAGTAATTAATATACCAAACACAGGATAAAGTAATACAGGTTTAATCCCTTCCAATGTTACTGGGAGAGTATTAAATAATTTTTTCAAGCCTAACACTACATAAGCAGCAAGGAACCCGGCAATCAAACCACCTAAAAATCCAGCACCTGCTTCTGCTGCTAAGTAACCACCGACAATACCAGGTGCAAATCCAGGTCGATCAGCAATACTGCTCGCGATGAAACCCGCAAGTATTGGCACTAGAAAGAAGAAGGCTCCTCCTCCACCAATATCACTTAAAGCCTTTGCAATCGGATTATAGCTTGGATCAGCAGGGTCATTTGCATGAATACCAAACATAAAGGATAGGGCAATCAGAATACCACCGCCAACTACGAACGGAAGCATGTTGCTGACACCACTCATTAAATGTTTATAAATTCCATTCCCCACTTTTTCTTTGCTTTCCGTCTTACTATTATCACCTTGATAAACAGGTGCGTCGCCATTTAATGCTCGCGTTATCAATTCGTCCGGTTTGCGTACTCCTTGTGCAACAGGTACAATTACTACTTTTTTACCCGCGAATCGATTCATTTCAACTTGTTTATCCGCTGCAACAATAATCGCATCCGCCTCTTCAATTTCTGCGGCTGTTAAGCCATTTTTAATCCCTGTCGAACCATTCGTTTCAACTTTGATATCAACACCCATTTCTTTCGCTTTTGCTTTAAGTGCATCGGCAGCCATATATGTGTGTGCAATACCAGTTGGACAAGCGGTAACGGCCAAGATTTTTTTATTTCCTGAAGAAGAAACCGGTTCATTTTTTTCTGCTTCTTCAGCCTCTGCGTTTTCTTGTTCTTTTTTGTCGATCAATGAAATGATCTCAGCTTCTGATGTAGCAGCTAGTAATTGGTCACGAAAGCTAGCATCCATTAACAAAGAAGACAATCTTGATAAGGTTTCCAAATGAGCATTGTTCGCTCCTTCACTTGCAGCTATCATAAAGAGTAAATGCGCCGGCATACCATCAAGTGATTCATAATCCACGCCTTGTGATGAGCGAGCAAACGCAATGCTCGGTGTTTTGACTGCTGCTGTTTTTGCATGAGGAATAGCTATTCCTTCCCCAATCCCCGTTGTACTTTGTTCTTCACGAGCTATTATGGCTTTTTTATATGCTACTTTATCATTCAAACGTTCAGCACTTGATAATTTTTCAATTAATTCATCAACGGCATCTAACTTCGTTGTTGCTTTTAAATCAATAATCACTGTCTCTTTTTTTAGTAAATCGGTGATTTTCATCCATTTATCCCCCTGTAATCTCACTAACTTCAATCTGTGGTACTAAACGTTCGATATCGGCTTTTTGACAAAGGTCAGCTGAAAACGCAGTCGCACTTCCTGAAGCAATACTAAATTTAAATGCTTCAAGTAGATTCCCTGTTTTTTTATACGTCCCTACAAAGCCTGCTACTAGCGAGTCACCCGCTCCAACTGAATTCACTACGGTTCCTTTTGGAACATTTGCTGTATAGATTTTGTCAGATGTGCATAAGACTGCACCATCACCTGCCATGGAAACAATCACATTTTTCGCACCTAATGCTACAAGCTTCTTACCGTATGTAGCAGCATCCTTGAGCGTATAAATCTCCGTATCAAAAATCTCTCCCAGCTCATGATGGTTCGGTTTAATAAATAACGGTTTATATTTCAGCACATTCAATAATGAAGGTCCGCTTGTATCAACAATTACGTCTATCCCTTTATGTTCACATTCCATTGAAACCGTTTCATAAAAGTCGACAGGCATATTGGGAGCTACATTACCCGCTAAGATAATCGTATCCCCCTTTTTTAATTGTTTGATTTTCTCCAAAATTTGTTCATATTTAATACTAGAAATATTCGGTCCCAAGCCATTGATCTCTGTCTCACTATCACTTTTCAATTTAACATTGATCCTTGTATCCTCTGCAACCTCAATGAAGTCCGTCTGAATTTGTTCATCCTTTAAAAAGTCACGAATGAATGAACCGGTAAATCCTCCCAAAAAACCAAGAGCAATTGAATCCACATTGATTCTTTTTAGAACACGAGAAACATTTATTCCTTTACCTCCAGGAAATTTTGAATCTTGCTTTGTTCGATTTAATTGATTTAATTTGAACTGATCAACTTCCACTATATAATCGATGGAAGGATTAAGTGTTACTGTATATATCATGTAGTCACAACCTTTACATTTGAATGTTTTTGTAATGAAAGTACCGCTTCTTCATCATTTACATCAGTTATGATCGTAGCCTCTTCAATGGCTGCAACTTTAGCAAATGTTGTTTCATAAAGTTTAGAACTATCTGCAAGAACATAAGATTTATTCGATAATTGAATCGCTCTCATTTTTAACAGAGCTTCATCAGGATCCGGTGTTGTCAATCCATAATCGGGATGAATCCCATTCATTCCTAAAAAACATTTATCAAACCGATAATCAGATAGAAACTGAACTGCTTGACTTCCCACAATTGCATTCGTTGCTACTTTCAATTTTCCTCCGACTAGAAATGTTTTTATATCAGCCTCCATTAACAATGGAATATGCATAAGTCCATTTGTGAGAACAGTCACGTTCTTTTCCTTAATAAAAGGGATCATTTCAAATACAGTCGTTCCGGCATCAAGATAAACACAGTCATCGTTGTCAATATAAGAAGCAGCTAATCTGCCAATTTGCTGTTTTTCTAAATGATTCGCATACCTTTTTTCATTTAATGAAGGTTCTATTCCTTTTTGCTTTAATAATGCTGCGCCACCATGTACTCGTTTTAACGCTTTCATTTCTTCTAATTGAACTAAATCACGTCTAATCGTTGATTCAGAAGCTTGGAGCTGCTCAACAAGGTCTTGAAGCTTAATTGTTCCTTGCTCTTTTAGCAAAGCTAAAATCAATTGATGCCTCTCAGTTGTTAACATAGTAATTACCTCCCTTGTTATAGTTGTATAATAAATGATTTTTCGTAAAATTTCAATCAAAATCATTCAAAATCATTCATATTATTATATTTATTTTCAAAATCATTCATTTTCATGGAAGATTACCGTAAGATTTTAAAAAAATCAAAGGCTGTTTTCACATACTTTGTTGCTTTTCAATCATTTTTACACTAATAACCCGGGTTGATTTCCGTTGTAGAGGCGGTCTCAGAAGCCTCCTCAGTGCTTTGCACTTGCGGGGTCTCCCTCAACACGCTTTTCCCGCAGGAGTCTCGCACCTGTAACGAAGATCAACATCTGTTCGAATTGGTTTCTTGCTAAAAACAACATTCTTTACGAAAAGAGCCAAATCAAAAAAAATCCCCGATCAGATAAAAATCTGATCGGGGATTTTTGCATCAACCTTGTAGTAATAGTTGTTCTGGATCTTCAAGTAATTCCTTAACAGTTACCAAGAATCCTACAGCTTCTTTTCCATCGACGATGCGGTGATCATAAGAAAGTGCTAAATACATCATTGGTCTGTTTTCAAAATTATCATTATCAATCGCTACAGGTCTTACTTGGATTTTGTGCATTCCAAGAATTCCGACTTGTGGTGCATTAAGAATTGGAGTAGACAGCAATGATCCAAATGTTCCGCCGTTTGTAATTGTGAACGTTCCACCTGAAAGATCTGAAAGCGCTAATTTATTGTTTCTTGCTTTAACAGCGAGATCGCTAATTGATTGTTCGATTTCAGCAAAACTTTTTCGATCTGCATCACGTACGACCGGTACAACTAAGCCTTCATCAGTCGATACAGCAACACCAATGTCATAGAATTTTTTCTTAAGAATTTCGTTCCCATTAATTTCTGCATTAAGTAAAGGATATTTCTTAAGAGCGCCAATTACTGCCTTTGTAAAGAATGACATGAAACCAAGCTTCACATCATTTTGTTTTACGAATGCATCTTTATGACGTTTCCGTAAATCCATAACAGCTGTCATGTCAACTTCGTTAAAAGTTGTCAACATGGCTGCTTCGTGCTGTACTTCTACTAAACGTTTCGCAATCGTTTGACGACGACGAGACATTTTCACGACTTCTACTCGATCATCACTTTCTGTGTGCGTTATTGTTGCAGATTTTGCTGGTACCGGCTCTTGGACACTTTTTTGTACCGGTGCATTCGCAGCTACTACATCTTGGATTCTTACTCGGCCAAGAGGATCAACAGCTGGGACTTGAGATAAATCAATCCCTTTTTCACGTGCAAGTTTGCGTGCTGCAGGTGAAGCAATCGTTCTTTGACTACCATTCTCAACTTGAGTAGTAGGTTCAGATTTAACTTCTTCTGCCTTTACTTCCTCTACAACAGGTGCTTCTGCTTTAGGTTTAGCCACTTCACCTGCTCCGCCTTCATTAACTACAGCAATAGCTTGTCCGACTTGAACGGTATCCCCTTCTGCTGCTAGTAATTCTGATAATGTACCATCATAATCGGAGATGATTTCAACATTTACTTTATCTGTTTCAAGTTCTAATAAATACTCTCCCTTTTCAACCGTTTCCCCTGGTTGTTTTAACCATTGTGCAATCGTTCCTTCTGAAATTGATTCTGCTAGTTCAGGCACTTTTACTTCAGCCATTTTAATTCTCCCCCTCGTTAGTACGCGTAATTGATTCAGTCATAATACGGTTCTGTTCTTGCTTGTGAACAAGTGGATCCCCTTCTGATGGACTTGATCTCCGTTTTCTGCCAATGTAAGTGATGGAAACCCCATCTGGAGCTGATGCATATAAGCGTGGCTCAACAAACGTCCATGCTCCCATATTCTTTGGTTCTTCTTGAAGCCATACAATTTCTTTTAAATTTGGATATTTTGCGAAAGCTTCCTTTACTTTCTTTAATGGGAATGGGTAAATTTCTTCAAGGCTGATGACTTGGAGCCAATCAGTATCTGATTCATTTGCAATCTTTTCACGTATCTCTACTGCTATTTTACCTGTACAAAGAATAATTCTCTCAATTGCACTCGGATTTTGACCTAAAGTAGCCGTTTCTATAAATGACTGGAATTCTCCATCCGTGAATTCAGCTAAAGAAGATGCCATCACTTGATTACGCAACATACTTTTTGGAGCCATAATCACTAACGGGCGAACTTGTTCCATTTCAAGAATTTTCGCTTGTCTTCTTAATAAATGGAAATATTGAGCTGCAGAACTTAAATTAGCAACTGTCCAGTTATTTTCCCCTGCCAGTTGAAGATAACGTTCTAGACGCGCGCTAGAATGTTCTGGACCTTGCCCTTCATACCCATGTGGTAATAGCATGACGAGTCCAGATTTCTGACCCCATTTAGCACGACCTGCAGCAATAAACTGGTCGAAGATTACTTGTGCCGTATTAGCAAAATCACCGAACTGCGCTTCCCAAAGTACAAGCGTTTCAGGTGCAAAAACATTATATCCGTATTCAAACGCAAGTACTGCGGTTTCTGTCAAAGGACTATTGTGAACAGCAAAAGATGCTTTAGCAGTCTCTAATGTATGAAGCGGTGAGTATGTTTTGCCATCTTCACTGTCATGTAATACAATGTTTCTTTGGGCAAAAGTTCCTCGTTCAGAGTCTTGCCCAGTTAATCGAATCGGTGTTCCATCTGAAAGTATTGAAGCAAATGCTAATGTTTCAGCATGGGCCCAATCAATTTTCCCGTCTTCTCCCAAAGAATCCAGACGACGAGAAAGAATACGACCTAACTTCTTATTGATCTGGAACCCTTCTGGCCATTTAACAAGACTCTCATTCATTCGAATTATATCTTCTGCTGCTACAGTAGTATCCAGTTTTGGAAATCCTTTTTCGATAGTCTGTGGCGGATCGAGTTCACATACAGCTTCTGGTTTGTTGCCAGAAATTCTGTCATAAGCTTTTTTCAATTTCTCTTCAACTTGCTCTGTTAGTGCATCCAGTTCTTCTTTATTGATTGCACTCGCTTCAAGCAATTTTTTTCCGTATAATTCTTTAACAGTTGGATGTTTTTGAATCAAACCATACATTTCCGGTTGAGTAACTAACGGTTCATCCATTTCGTTATGACCAAACCTTCTATAGCCGATTAAATCTATCAAGAAATCTTTCTTGAACTTTTCACGATATTGAATTGCAAGCGTAACAGCTGCAAGGCATGCTTCTGGGTCATCTGCGTTCACATGTACAATCGGTACTTCAAAGCCTTTTGCCGGATCACTTGCATATTTAGTAGAACGAGAGTCTTCGCTTTCAGTCGTAAATCCAATCATATTGTTTGCGATAATATGAATCGTACCACCTGTTTGGTACCCTTTTAAACGACTTAAATTAAGCGTTTCAGGAACAATGCCTTCCCCTGGAAATGCCGCATCACCATGTATAAGAATCGCCATTGAGCGAGAGATATCTTGTTTTGGGAAGCCAGCTTCTGTCCGATCTTCTTGTGCTGCTCGAGAATATCCTTCAACGACCGGACCTACCACCTCTAAATGAGACGGGTTATTAGCTAGTGTAATTCTTGCTTTTTGAGTATTTCCATTTGTGATGAGTGTATCTAATCCTAGATGATATTTAACGTCACCTGTCCAACCATAATTAATGCCTATTGACCCTTCAGAAGGAACTAAATCCTTATTAGGGCTATGCTGGAATTCAGAGAAAATGATTTCATACGGTTTACCAAGTACATGTGCTAATACATTCAAACGTCCACGGTGCGCCATGGCAATATTTACATTAGATGTGCCATTTTGTACAGTTTGAGATATTAAATGATCAAGAACCGGGACAAGCATATCTAGCCCTTCAATTGAAAAGCGCTTTTGCCCAACATACGTACGGTGAAGAAATTTCTCAAATCCTTCAACTTCCGCTAATCTTTTATATAAAATGGCTTTTCTCTCATTTGTAACCTCAGGAAAAATACTTCCTGATTCCACTGAATCAATAAGCCATTGTCTTTCTTCCAAATCATTCACTTGTGAAAATTCAAAAGCAATTGTTTTTGTATATAACTCCTTTAAATAACGAAATGCTTCATAACCATCTTTAATGGATTCAGGTGATTCAGGACAAATAAAGTCAGCTGGAATTTTACGCAAATCGTCAGCTGTTAAGCCATATTTCTCCAAATGGAGAAGTTCGTTATCTAACCCTTTGTTTAACGGATTAATATTCGCTGCTAAATGACCATATGAACGAATATTTTCTGTTAGTTTAACAGCAGATGTGATTTTCTTCATTGACAGTACATCCACTGTCGAAACCATAGCCGTATGATTTTCTACGACTGTTGTTTGACCTGCCACATTATTTACTGTAGGTGGTCCGGAAATTTCAAAAAAGTTTTTTAGCTCTTGATCGACTAAATCCGGATCTTGTTGAAATAGGTCGTATTGCTCCAAGACGTACCCAAGGTTTGGACCAGAAAAAGCTTTCCATGGGTCATATGCCTTAGCTTCCTTGATGGTCATTTTTTTTAACCCCCAAATTTAACTAATAATTTTTATTTCGTTTTACCCATCCCCGCTGATATTAGCTAACTTTTTAATAAGAACCTCTAAAAAAAAGTTATATTTTTATACTATTATCAATATTTAAAGGATAAAACGTTTTCAATAATTATACTACCATGTTTTTAACAAATATCCAAAGGTTAAACGTAGAAAAATAGAGGAAAAAACACAATCATCCTGACTTAATACAATAATATATGACTAACATCTTAAAATCCCTCCATAATTCAGCTTTTTTCTGCCTATTTCTTTTTTAACACTCTAGTAATTTATGTAATAGGATTAAGTTTACTAAGTTTTTATAAACGTAGAAAATTGGCTATACCATACATCGAATATTTGACTTTTCTTTTAATCCCGAAATTATTATACATAATAATCGGATTACTTTCATACATTTAAAGTTTTTAACAATAATTTTTTGAATAGACTTTCATAATGAAGCAGATTGTCCTTAAGGGTTAAATCACATACTAAATTGACAGTTAATTCTGATATATAACTACACTTGACTGTATATTTTGTAAGCATTTACTTTTAAATCTGTTTAGATAAATAGATTATCTATTTACACACTGTCTCAATCCCCTTTTTATTCTGCTATTTACAGATAATAAGACCCTAGGAATGTTTCTAAAAAATGAAGATAGGTGGGGGATAAGGCCCCCACTGATTTCACTTATCGAAATTGAACTTTTCCATTGTTTTCCGTTAACATTTCAAACTCGAAACCTTGATTTTTTAACCCGCTAATGATATCGGGTAATGCTTTAACAGTGTTTTTCATATCATCTATATCATGCAGTAAAATTACAGCTTGCTTATGCTTCTTAGCCCCTTTTAAAACGGATTGAGTGATTGTCTGTTGACTAATCATCGGACTAATGCCGTCCTTTGAGTCTACATTCCAGTCAAAATACGTATAGCCCCTTTTTTCAAGTTCTGAAATAATATCTGTACGAATTGATTTTTTATCATATCTTTGGATAAGCATGTTATTTGAACCACCTGGAAAGCGAATCAATTTTGTATTTATGGAATATTGATGATCTAGCAGCGATTCTAACTTTCCCATATCTTTAAAAAAATCCTCTTTCGATCTGTAAATCACTCGATAATCATGGGTATTCGAATGCAGGGCAATTGTATGACCGCGTCTAATCATTTCTTCATAAGCATGTTTCGCATAGCTTTGTCGATTTGCCATAACAAAAAAGGTAGCCTTAATATGGTACTTGTCTAATATATCGAGAATTGGAATTGTATTTTGTGACGGTCCGTCATCAAAGGTTAAATAAGCAACCTTTCGTTCTGCGAATTCTGATGTGTTGGTTAGTGGGGCTAATTCATCAGGAATGGGGATTGCATAAATAGTTATTCCACTTGTGAATGAATACATTGTGATAATTAGAAAGCTAAGAAGTACTCTCATCTTATGTCCAACCTTTCTTTTTTTATCCCGGTTTAACAGGATGTAATCCCCCTCAATTTACGTTTAGAATCAAGAAAAAATAGGGGGATAAACAGCCTGTTAATCCCTGATCGGTTTAAATTAACAATCTATGGTGGGAAGCTCCCCACTGATTGAAGTTTCACTTTATTATTAAGTTGCTCGTCCTAAGATTTTTTATGTTAAGAATCATGTAATAGACGTAAACAAAGGTTGAGTTTTTACCTTCAGAAAAAAAGAAGGTGTCCCAAAAGTAAATGGAAAAAAACCCACAACAGCTAAACAGTATAGAGTACGTGTTGAGACACTGCATACTGATTTAGAGTGTGAGGTTAGACCTTTATGGGATACCTTTTTTAGTTATTCCTCTGGATGCTGCGCAGCATATAATTGTTCTTCTAACTCAATGGTATATTGCTGTTTTTCCGTTTCTGTCCATTGAAAGATATCACTCATATAGTTTATCACTCCATCTTGCCAAGCTTTTGCTCCATCAATATTAAACAAGATCAAACCTGACCGTCTCATAAAAAAGTCAACAGGGGTTACAGTTCTTTCAAATTGAATCGCATAAACGAGCATGCCATAAATGTCTAATGGAAGTTGATATTTCATAGCTTCACTTTGTTTTCCATTAATAAGTGCAAAAACATCAGATGCATTAGAACCATACATTTTTGCAATTGCCAAGGCTTGATTAGAGTCTAGTCCAACTGCTTCTCCCTTTACTTTTTGAGATTTAACATATGCATGAAAGTTTTTCGATCCGCCCACTTCACCACCAGAGATTCGAATATCCTTAGTTTGGCATTTGTCAAATTTAATTCCGTAATCTATCTCGAAGCTTTTCGCAACTTTATCAAGTACTTGTTGGGACATTTTACGATATCCAGTTAATTTACCACCTGCGATTGTAACTAATCCTGAATCAGAGACCCAAATTTCATCTTTCCTAGAAATTTCTGATGGATCCTTTCCATCTTCATAAATAAGTGGACGAACACCAGCCCAACTGGATTCAACAATATCATGGCTAATAGTCACATCTGGAAACATGAATTTAATCGTTTCGAGAAGATAGTCACGATCTGCTATTGTCATTTTAGGATGAATTGGATCGTTTTCATAAAAAGTGTCGGTTGTCCCTATATATGCTTTGCCCGCACGTGGAATAGCAAAGATCATTCTCCCATCCGGTGCATCAAAGTAAACAGCTTGCTTCAAAGGAAAATTAGATTGGTCAATTACAATATGTACGCCCTTAGTTAATTGTAGTGTTTTACCTTGTTTTGAACGATCTTTTTGTAAAAGGGTCTCCACCCATGGACCTGAAGCATTAATGACTTTCTTCGCTTTTATAGTAAATGTTTGCTTAGTCAACATATTTTCCACGACCGCTCCTATCACTTTGCCAGTTTCATTAATAAAATCAACTACTTTCACATAATTTAGTAATTCAGCACCTAGCTCTGATGCCCTCTTTACCACTTCGATCGTTAATCGTGCATCATCTGTCCGGTATTCTACATAATAACCTCCTCCCACTAAGCCTTTTCGTTTTAGTAGAGGTTCTTTCATTAGTGTTTCTGTTACTGATAGCATTGTTCTTCGCTCATTTGTTTTTACTCCAGCTAAAAAATCATAAAACCGCAAACCAATTGAAGTTGAAAATTTGCCATATGTACCTCCTGAGTAAATAGGCAAAAGCATCCATTCTGGTATTGTTACGTGCGGCCCATTTTCATACACTACCGCCCGTTCCTTTCCTACTTCAGCAACTACACCAACTTCGAACTGTTTTAAATAACGAAGACCACCATGAACAAGTTTTGTGGAGCGGCTTGAAGTACCTGCTGCGAAATCTTGCATTTCCACTAATACTGTTTTCATACCTCGAGTAGTTGCATCAAGTGCGATGCCTGAACCTGTAATTCCCCCGCCGATCACTAATAAATCAAATTCTTGTTCTTGGATTTTTTGTATTCTCTCATTTCTATCCAAGCTTGAAAATTTCATCGCTTTTTTCCTCCTTTATAGTTGGAATGTTTGATACAAAACGAATATGGTGTTATAATGCCTCCATTTATTATGAGAATATATTAAGAAGCACGTTACACTCACCTATTCTAAATGGTGGCAGTGCGGAGCCGGAATTTTGGATGCTTTCTAAATCCGTAAATACCTGATAAATCGATTATCTTAGTCACGAAGCCCCGTCTCCCCTGTCCTACATACAAAAAGAGACCACAACGTACACAGCAATTGCTATGCATTTATGGTCTCTCAAAATCACCTAGCCGACTATTAACTTAACTTAATTATACAATATCTTCCTCATTTTAGAAAGGAGAATGTAAGATTAGAATCCATACTTTTCGCCTCGTCTAATATTTCTTTTAGGTTAAGAAACGAATTGCAGATTTAAGCTTGCATTTTTTTCGGTGTTGCTCGTTTACGCACTGTTTTCTTTTGTCTTGTCCCTTCTGGCTTCGTTTTGTCGATTGAAGCTTGCAGCGCTGCCATTAGATCGGTCACATTTGAGGTTTGTGGTGCTTTCATTTTTGAGGTAACTGTTTTTTGTCCAGACTTTTTTGATTCAATCAAATTCATTAAAGCTGTTCGATATTCGTCATGATATTTATCAGGATCAAAATCAGTCGTTAATTGATCAATTAATAAAATCGCTGTATCTAATTCTTTTTTTGTAACCTGCTCTTGTGCAGGGATATTCGGTACATCTATAGTAGACCTGACTTCATCAGGATAGTGAATCGTTTCCATCAAAAGAGTATTTTCTAATACCCGAATAACAGCCAATTGTTCTTTTGAACGAATAATAATCTTCGCTAGACCGACTTTTCCTGAAGTTTCTAACGCTTTTCTCAATAATGCATAAGCCTTCACTCCGCCTTCGTTTGGGCTCATATAATAACTTCGATTAAAATAAATAGGGTCAATTTCCTCAATTTTTACAAAATCAATTATTTCAACAGCTTTATCTTCATTTTCTTTTTTTAACTTTTCTAACTCTTCGTCTGGAAGGACAACAAATTTTCCTTTTGTGTATTCATAAGCACGAACTATATCATCTTTTCCTACTTCTTTATCACAAATAGGGCAAACTTTCTCATATTTTATTGGTGAATGACATTCTTTATGAAGAGTACGTAAAGAAATATCTTTGTCTTCTGTAGCAGCATGTAATTTAATTGGAATATTCACCAACCCAAAGCTAATGCTCCCTTTCCACATTGTATGCATAACAATCACCTTCTTTTTTACCGTTAGTGTTCCATACTTTTTGAGATTTTCCTGTGAAAACTTTTGCCAGTGTAAGAATTAGTTGATTGTTAAGAATAAAAGTAAATAATGTTTGGATTAAAAGGGGATGGATTTTAATGAAACCGATGCTTCCAACGTATCACCCACAAGCTCCTACCGGAAGTCAATGGAATTACGAGCCAAAGTATGATGGATTTCGGGGTCAGTTAACCATTAGAAAGTCCAGCATTTCGCTATTAAGTAGAAATGGCAAGGAATTACTCCCACAATTCCCTGAAATTGAAGACTTCATAGAAAACTTGCGACCATTATTACATGAACATTTACCTCTTGCGCTTGATGGCGAACTTGTTTGGCTTGAAAATCCGCTTAAGGCCAATTTTCAAGCTATTCAATGGAGAGGTAGATTACGGCGGACAAAAACCATTGAAGAAAGTGCCCAAGCTTCACCGTGCAGATATATAGCTTTTGATATTCTGATGCATAAAGGAATTTCACTAATCAACTTAGAGTATACGATCAGAAAACAGCAACTGCGGGAATTTTTTCGTAACATAGAATGTCCTTTATTCCCAAAACCAAATTCGAATCAACTTTTACAATATGCTCCCAACAGTCTTGATTTACCTTCAATTGCAGAGCAAATCCTATTACATGATGGTGAAGGTATAGTAGCAAAACAAATTAAATCAGTATGGTCTGAGGGAAAACGGTCTAGCGATTGGATTAAAACAAAAAATTGGAAAACAACTCACTGTTTCATTACTTCTTATCATGAAAATAACGGATATTTTTCATTAGGGGTATTTAACGATAAAACCATTTGTGAGATTGGACAAGTGAAGAATGGTTTTTCTGCAGAGGATTATCGCATTTTAGTAGAACTGGTGAAGAAGAATGCCCATATGCATTCTAGTCCTTCTTTTTATATCCACCCTTCTATTTGTATTGCTGTCCATTTTTTGCACGTTTATGAAGAAACTGAGTTGCGGGAACCACAATTTTCTCATTTTTTATTGGATAAAAGTCCTGAGGATTGTCTATGGGAAGATTTTATTATTTCCCAATTTACTTTTCCTGAAAAACTGGCCATTACATCACCTCTCAAACCGCTTTGGACTTTAGAAAATGGCTCTTTTACCAAACTTCAATACTTACAATACTTAAGAGAAGTTTCTTCTTGGATGCTTCCCTATTTAGAAAATCGCTTACTAACCAGTATTAGATATCCACATGGTGTAATTGCCAATGATAAATTTTTTCAAAAAAACGTTCCAGACTATGCACCAGATTTTGTTCATACATTCCCAGAAAATAATCATAACTACATTGTATGCAAAGACTTGCAAACACTAATTTGGCTTGGGAACCAGCTTGCGATTGAATTTCACACACCTTTTCAAGCTGCTGGAAATTCAATGCCGGACGAGCTTGTCCTTGATCTTGACCCTCCCTCTGAAGAGCAGTTCAACCTAGCTGCAAAGGCCGCATTGGAGATATATCAAATACTAAAGCCTCTTGGTATCTTTTCATTTATTAAGACTTCAGGAAATAAAGGACTTCAAGTGCATATACCATTACCTAGAGAGACTTTTTCGTACGAAGATACGAGGGTTTTCACTAAATTTCTTGGGGATTATTTAATAAGTACATTTCCTGATGAATTTACAATAGAACGCTTAAAAAAAAATCGATATCAGCGTTTGTATCTTGATTTCGTTCAACATCATGAAGGGAAAACAATCATTACACCTTATTCAACTCGCGGTAATAGTTTTGCTGGAGTGGCTACACCACTGTTTTGGGAGGAATTAAGCGAAGGTGTTCATATTAGAAATTACAACGTCTCAAATGTACCTAAACGAATAAAAAAACATGGTTGTCCGTTTAAAGAGTACAATTTTGTTCGGGTACAGCAACCATTTTCGGAAATTCTAGAATTTCTGAAACGGAAAAAAGAATAAAGTGTCTAAAAAAATGGTCTGACCTCACACTCAATACATCGTATATTGTACCATGTATACAAATATAAACGATTTTTAGTAGATGTGGGGCTGACCTTTTTGTTATGAGACAATCCCTCCAAATTGTTCCTACAATACAGTTTGTAAGTATGTCTTAACTTCACTTTGGAAAGCTGTATACAAAGCTGTTTCTTTGTCATACCGTACTTCATGAAGAAGCTTGAATTCTTCGCACTTATTAAGTTCTAATACAATGGATGCTTTATATTCATAAGTGCCATTTCCAATTAAGTCAATCCAGTTCTTTTTGGAATTTTCATGAAAATGAACCACGCATTTCACTTGCCCACCATTATTATAAACGGAAATTTCTCTTTCTGTTTCATTAAAACCATTCAAACAGGTCACAAGGCTTGCAGCTGACATCGCCGTTCCGCAAGCATTCGTAAATCCAACCCCACGCTCATACGTCCGGACAAAGATTGCACCAGTCTCTAATCGTTTTACAAAACTGACATTTACTCCATCTGGAAATAATTCATTTGGACTGTTTACAAATTGCGATAATTTTTCTTGAACATCGGAATCAAGAACATCTTGTTCAACAATCGAGACCAAATGTGGATTCGGGACTGCCAATGCTGTAAATTTTAATGTTTCGGATAGCTGCACAAGTGGTTCATTGATCAGTGTTTTTTGATTAATGGATAATGGCAATGACTCCACATTAAAAAGGACTGGAGAAATCTCAACTTTAAACGTTGGAATTCCTTGATATAAATCCGCTGTTTTTTCAACAGCTAAATCGGCTTTCATCGTTTCAATTAATAGTTGTTCTTTACCGAGTTTCTCGCAAACAAATCGTGCTACGCAACGTAACCCATTGCCACACATACTTGCTTCAGATCCATCTGCATTAAATACACGCATACGTGCGTCAGCTTTCTCACTTCTCAGTACAAATAAAATCCCATCTGCTCCAAGTAAACCCTCTCGCTTGCATAATGCTTGTGCCAGGCGTTTTCTATCAGCTTCTGTAAACAGATAATTTTTCGTAAGTTCATCTATCAATAAAAAATCATTACCAGATCCATGGCACTTTAAAATATCAATTATCATTGATAAACTCCTCTCAAACTAAAGAAAATCTGTATGTAAAATGGTTATATAATACTTCAGCCTCGTAGTAAAATGAAAGCATTATTCTATCCAAAGGTGCCCGATTTATAATCCAAGGTGACTAATTTCCACTGTGAAATATCGAGTGACTTACTGATGTATCAACTGATATTTATGTAGAAATCAGCCACCTAGTTAGTAGCCTATTTTTAACTAATTACTCCTATAACAAAGTAAACAAGAAATAAAGTTGCAATAAAATACATCGGCTTAGATACTTGTTTAGCTTTACCCGCAGCAATCTTTAATACAGGATATAAGATAAATCCAACAGCCATACCATCAGGAATACTAAGTGTATATGGAATCATGACAATAATCATTATGGCTGGGATACATTCTGAGAAATCAACAAAGTCAAGATGTTTAATATTCGAAAGCATTAATATACCAATAATGATTAATATTGGAGCGATTGCACTGTTTGGGATCACTTTAATGACAGGTACAAACAATAAAGAGAAAATAAACAGAATTCCTGTAACAATAGATGTAAATCCAGTACGTCCACCAGTTGCAATACCAGCAGCTGTTTCTACAGTTGCAACTGGCGGACTTGACCCGAATAATCCGGAAAGAAGCACAGAGATTCCAGTTGCTTGAAACGCTTTTTTGTATCGATCAGGCTGGCCAACGCTATTCACAAATCCATGAACAAGTCCAATATTCTCAAATACAAGCACCATAGTCATTGAAAAAACAGCAATCCAAAATTCGAAACGATGGATTTCTACAAAAGTAAGAGCAAAGAAAACTCCTTTATACTCGCTAACCTCTGGAACTGTGAAAGTAATGTCTGTCAGATTAATTGTTCCACAAATGTATGCAATCACGGTTCCAATTATAATTGTAAGTAGAAAATTGCCCGGTACATTGCGAATAAAAAGCACAAAAGCAAGGATGATTGTCAAAGTCGTCGCAATGACTTCAGCACTTCCAAAATTACCCACCTGAAGAAGTGTTGCGGACCCAGCTGTAATCAGCCCTCCTTTTTCCAATCCAAGAAAAAGGAGAAACAAGCCAAGTCCAATTGAAATCGCTTCTTTTAAAGAAGACGGGATACTTGCATTGATCACTTCTAAAAAACGTGAAAATGCAATAGCAACGAATATAAGTCCTGACACAGACACACAAGCGAGCGCTGATTGCCATGTTAGGCCCATTCCTTGCACCATCGTGTATGCAAACATTGCATTAATTCCCATGCCAGGTACAAGGATAATTGGCATATTTGCATACAGTCCCATGAAAATACAACCTATTGCAGAGACAAAGATTGTTGCAAGAATTGCTCCATTCAGAGGAATTCCCGCCTCTGAAAGAATCATTGAATTAACAACGATGATATAAACAATCGTGAAATAGCTAACAAGACCAGCCATTACTTCACGTTTTCCAGTTGTACCGCTTTTTGCAAACTTAAAGTAAGATTCTAAGATTGTTTTCTTCATTTTGCATCCTTTTAGTTATTTCCCTCGCCCACCCATTTGCAAATGTGACAAACTACACACTGTTAGTTTATCAAAAATTCACTAAGAAACGAATCATCTAATTATTGACATAAAATCAAAACTCTTCTCCCAATGGAACGTGCACTCCTAAACAATAAATTAAACTATTTCTTATTTATGTAGATCTATGTAACCATCTACTATTACATCTAACTTGCCTGTATCAGGTGCGATAACAAGACCATGTACTGCAATACCTTTTGGCATCAACGGATGGTTTTTAATAATATTAACACTGTTTTTTACACTTTCACTTACATCATCAAACCCACGCAACCATTTCTTTACATCAATTCCTGAGTTTTCAATTGTATTAAGTGTTTCAGTTGTAATGTCGCGTTCCTTCATTTCTTCAATCATTACATCTGCATTTATCGCTGCCATGCCGCAATCATGGTGTCCGACAACGAAAATTTCATCTGTTTTCAGTTCATAAACAGCAACAAGCATACTACGCATTACACTTCCAAATGGATGAGAAACTGTTGCACCTGCTGTTTTAACGAATTTCACATCGCCATTTTTTACATTCATCGATTTTGGTAATAACTCGACAAGACGAGTATCCATACAGCTAAGTATAAGTAATTTTTTGTCAGGAAATTTGTCTGTTGTGAATTTAACATATTCTTCCTCTTCGACGAATTTTTGATTAAAGGTAATAATTTCTTCTAATAAACTCATTATTTCACCGCTTTTTCTATAGAATTCTTAAATTATAACAAAACATTTGACCATTCGCATAAATAAAGTTTCAATTCCTACTATTTATTTGAGGGTCACCTCGTCAATTCGAAACATGGTGAAAGAGCGCGGATAATAAACCGAACGTCACAAGTTTACCTTCTAAATCTGCTTTTTCATGAAAAGTTAAAATGGGCATATTAGGGTTTTTAAATAGTTTACCCCATTCCCGAGGCATCCATCCTGTTTGAAATGAAGCAAGTTTTTTTCCATTGTCCACTTTCAAATGAAATGAGCTTAATCCTCCAATATTAATTGGAATCCATTCTGTTCCATCTGGTTTTGAAATCATCCCTGTTGTTTTAAGAAAAGCTACTTTCGCATTTTCTTTATAACGTCCAATTTCATTTCCTTCATGATCCTTCACTATCATATTGCTCCACAAACCTGACCCTGTCTGAAATTCAGCAAGTCGATTTCCTAAACAATCATATAACCCGAAACGTTTTGGCATAAACATCGATACTACATTTGGCAAAAGCCACTTGTACCAAGACATATCTTGATCTCTTATTTCCCCTACAACAGCACCATCTTTATTAAAAAACTGCATTCTTAAGCTCGGTGCCGGCAGAAAGGCAAGCAACAAATGCTCTGAGTCAAAAAGCTGCATGCTTTTAGACTGGATATATACTTGCGAATCTCTCATGTGCTTCTCATACAATCGAAAACGGATATAATAGTTCATACTAAGAAGAATAAAAGGCAAGGTTAGCCAAAGGATTTTCCCAGCCATTACTCCTGAAATATGCAACACAAAAAAGAGAATCGCAATGATTAGTGAGATCATGGCTGCATAAAAGGAAATTTTCGCTGATTTTTCGTAATACTTCTGAATATCCATTCTGTCCCTCCATGGGCTATGTTCATAATTGGAAAACGGCAATTTTTTTAAACGTACGCTAACTACTTGTCCAATTAGTTTATTCAAAAAACGATCTATTAGAATGAGATTTTTGGCTTAAACAGAGGTAAAACTAAAAAGGGAAAAATCGGAAAATGGTAACTGGACTTTTGCTTCAAAATTTGGATAATCCCATAAGTAGAAATAGGTAGTCTGCCCTCTTAGCTACTATTTACAGCAATGAATGTGTCGTAAACACACTAGAAACTGGAATTGAGTAAGAGGGCTGACCCTTATCGAAGTGTTTATAACAAACGAAATATGAATGGAATCTTATACTCAGTACCTTCATATGCTTTCACAGCGCCAATAATCGTAAAGATAAAGGCTGCAATAGCTACAACTGGAACTAACACAAAACCAATTAATATAAAAAACGTGAGCGAAGCAATAAATGTATAGATTGTATAAGAAATAAGGAAATTCAAATATTCCCTTCCATGATAATCTATAAATTTAGAAGAATCCTTTTTAATTAGCCAAATGATTAATGGACCAATAAAAACTGTAAAAAAACTAATTAAATAAATTAACATTGCCAAAAACTTTTCATCTTGATTCGGCATCAAAATCCCCTCCTCTTTTATCCTACTCTTAACGGGCAATATGCCCCTCACCTAAAAGTTTCTGTGGATGCAAAATTAATATTGGTGCGGGATTAACTGCCCATTAAGGTCCGATTGGTGAGATACAGTGAAACTTACCGCTATTATCTAAAGAGTTTAGTTGAGGCCCATAAGGTATGGGTCACTCAGACGAAAGACTAAAGGAAGCGGTGTACTTAGGCTATGTTCGTTGAACCTTTGTTCGTACTGTCGTTTGATCGAAGCAAAAGCGAAGTCTTAGCGACAGTAGAATGGGACTAACAATCATTAGGAAAACCTTCCTACTGATTGAAGTCTCACTTTATCCCCTCTCTATTTTATACGAATTTTCCCGAAAAAGTTTCACTTTGAATAAAAATTTTATTGAACATGTTCAATGTAGACAGGCATACATATTAAAGTAATGATTGTCTGTAGTGAACTAAAAGTGAGGTGAAGCTTTTGTTAAATGATATTCACGCTGTTATTCTCGGACTTATACAAGGTCTAACAGAGTTCCTTCCTATTTCAAGTACAGGTCATTTGTACTTAGGAAGGCATTTATTCCATTTAGATGAGGCTGGTATCTACCTTGATACAATGTTGCATATTGGCACTCTTTTAGCACTGCTCGTTGTTTATAAAGGTGAACTCAGTCGTTTAATTAAAAAGCCTTTTTCAAAATTAACTGCATTGCTCATTGTCGGTACGATACCTGCTGTCGTTGCAGGGGTTCTTCTCAATGAATTGTTTGACACATTATCCAAGACAGGTGTGACAGTTGGCTGGGAATTTCTTGCTACAGGATTTATTTTATGGATAGCTGACAATTCTCGTAGAGGCTCAAAAAACCTTGATGAAATTTCTATTCAAGATGCCTTTATTATCGGAACCTTTCAAGCTTGTGCCATTATGCCAGCTCTTTCTCGTTCTGGTTTAACGATAGCCGCAGGCCTTTTATGCAGGCTTGATCGCCCAACTGCTGCCTATTTTTCTTTTTTATTATCGATTCCAGCGATTAGCGGCGGAATCATCTTCCAATTGAAACCAGTCATCACAGGAGCAATAGACCCTTTACCGTTTTCAACACTATTTCTCGGCACACTCTCTTCCGCATTTTTCGGCTATTTAGCAGTGATGTGGATGATTAATTTTTTAAAGAGAAAATCTCTGAAAATCTTTTCTATTTATGTTTGGACATTAGGTGGGCTGATTTTATTTCTTCAATATACAGGAAAATTTTAGCCACTCGTTCAACAGCAAAATAGACTGAATTTGCTAAAAATGAACAACTAATTGTTGATAAAATTCTTTTTTTGATGAAGTAAGTTAATATCCCATAAAATTGTTGAAATTTGTTGAAAAAAAAACAGCAAAAACCTATTTTCTTTTTAAACTTTTTTTAGTATTATCTTTTTAGGATATTTTGTTTTTAATATTGCTGGAAAATAAAAATAGGGAAGGCAAATGGTGCGCCACCGGTTTCCGGTTCTAGTGGGTTCGATTCCCACCCCGAAATTTTTTGATGAATGACTAAAAAATTTCGAGGGTGAGAGCAGGTATACACTAGGACTGCCCTCAAACGGAGGGACGGAAATGTTAAAAAAGAGAGACTTTACTGATTGTTATCCTCTTTATGAAATTATGACGCATCCAGATGTCTTCCCTTTCGTGCGCCAAAAAGTAGATTCCTATGAAGAGTATCTATTCGTCACGAAACAAACGATGGAAGCAGAAGAAAAAGGCGAATTGATTTCAAGAACTATTATCGATGAATGGGGTACACCTATTGGTACTATTTCATTATTTGATATTGAAAATCAAGCTGGCTTTCTAGGAACATGGTTAGGGAAGCCTTTCCATGGTAAAGGCTATAATTCTATGGCAAAAGAAGCATTTTTTAATGAGGTTTTTTTTGAGCTTGGTATCGAAACTGTTTTCATGAGAATAAGAAAGCAAAATTTACGGTCCATTAAAGCTGCAGAAAAATTACCTTACGCATTAAAAGCGAATGAATCCCGTAAATATATATATGAGCAATTAAATATGCACGGTGATATATATGATCTTTATGAAATACCGAAAGATCTTTATAATCTTCATGTTCTACGACAGGATGAAGACGATACTCAACATTTATTAGAAGCATAATTTAAGTAAAAAAATCAGTGAAGAAATTGCATCTTTCGCCGATTTGTATAGTTACGCTTTGTAACTAGAAAAACAAGCATGGATGAGAATCCATGCTTGTTTTTCTTATTTTTCCGTTTCTATTACTACTTGATAAAGCGAAACTTCAATCAGTGGGGGGGTCTTCATCCCCCACTGATTGTTCAACTTATTACCGGATTGCGGCATATATACTTCATATTAGTAATTATTTTTGAAGCTGTAGGAGCAACTCAAACATCTCTGTTCCAGTTTTAAACGGACGTTTTTGATGCATTTTCGCTTTATATTGTGGTGATTCATCCACTAAATGATCAAGCGTGTCAGAAAAAGCCTGATATGTTAGACTTTCCTCTTGAATAACTTTGCAAAAACCTTGATTTTCAAAGCTTGCTGCATTTAAAATTTGATCCCCTCTTGAAGCGTTGGCACTAAGTGGAATGAGAAGCATCGGTATTTCAAGCCCAAGAAATTCATAAATAGAATTTGATCCCGCACGAGATACGACTACATCGGCACAAGCTAGCATATCGAATAATTCCTCATGAACATATTCAAATGGCTGATACCCTTTCCTTCGTAGATCTTCTTGAACATTTCCTTTGCCGCAAATGTGAATAATCTGGTAGAACCCTAATAAATCATCAAGATTTTCCGTTATAAGGTTATTAATTTTGACAGCACCCAGGCTTCCACCCATCACAAGCAAAACGGGCTTACTTTGATCAAAACCACTTCTCTCTCTGCCTCTTAGGGCATCCCCCTTAAAAATTCCATCTCTAAGAACAGCACCAATATAAATGGATTTTGATTTAGCAACATGTTTTTCTGTTTCTTCAAATGTCGTAAATATTTTCGAAGCAAATGGCATTGCCAGTTTATTCGCTAATCCAGGAGTATAATCGGATTCATGGATAAACACAGGGATTCTTAACATTTTTGCTGCTAATACGACAGGTACTGAAACGAAGCCACCTTTTGAAAATACGAATTCAGGGCTAATTTTTTTGAGAATTTTTCGTGCATCGAAGATTCCTTTTATAACTCGAAACGGATCTTTTAAATTCTCCAATGACATATATCTTCTCAACTTTCCAACTGAAACCGTTTGATAGCTGACGGTTGGAAATTCTTTTGCAATGATCTCTCTTTCGATTCCTTTTTCAGAGCCTATATATGTAACTTCCCAATTATTTTTCAAAAATTCAGGGATGATTGCTGTATTGACAGAAACATGTCCAGCAGATCCTCCACCTGTAAACACTATCTTCTTTTTCATATGATTCACCTTCCAAAGCCAAAAATTTCTACCCCTCATAATACCACATCTTCAGCTTATACACAGCGTAAATCTTTTCAATCTGAATAAAAACAGGCCAACAGCCCCAAACTTTTGTTTATAATATGATATTTTTTCTCATCCCTTTCAGGTACTGCAACTTATGTTATAATTCTATCATTGTGCAAAAAATTAATAAATCGAGGTAATATTATGCGAAAAACTAATACAACACATGGGAAAATCCGCCAGTTATTCATCATCTTATTCCCGCTTCTCATCACACAACTTAGTTTATACGCGATGTCCTTCTTCGATATAATGATGTCCGGAAGATACAGTACTGCTGATGTTGCAGGGGTTTCAATCGGCAGCTCATTGTGGATGCCCATTTACTCAGGATTAGGAGGAATACTACTAGCAATCCCACCTATTATTTCTCAACTAATTGGAGCAAAAGATATAAAAAAGGTACCTTTTAATATCATTCAAGCGATCTATTTGGCCCTCGCTATTGGAGTTGCTATTACAATAATCGGATTCATCTTACTTAACCCTATTTTAACAATGATGAATCTAGAACCTGCCGTGGAGCAAGTGGCTCATTCCTTTTTAGTAGGGCTCGGATATGGCATCTTGCCACTTTTTGTATTTAATGTTCTTCGTTCTTTCATGGATGGTCTTGGTCAAACGAGAATTTCAATGCTCATCACATTATCAGCGCTACCGATCAATATTACTTTTAATTATTTTTTAATTTATGGTAAATTCGGATTCCCTGAGCTAGGGGGAGTCGGTTCTGGTTATGCTACAGCCATCACCTATTGGCTGATTTTTATCATTGCCTTAATAGTAGTAGTGAAGGTAGAGCCTTTTGCGTCCTATCGAGTTTTTAAAAGGTTTTATCGATTATCTCTTAAAAGTTGGAAAACCCTCCTTGTCATCGGTTTACCGATTGGTTTTTCAATCTTTTTTGAAACGAGTATTTTTGCAGCCGTTACTTTGTTTATGAGTAGTTATGATACGATTACAATTGCTTCTCACCAAATTGCTATGAACTTTGCTTCATTTCTTTATATGGCTCCATTGAGTATCTCGATGGGATTAACAATTGTAGTAGCTTTTGAAGTTGGCGCAAAACGGTACAGTGACGCACGTGAATATAGTAAAATCGGCATCACTATTGCAGTTATATTGTCCTTAATCTGCTCTCTTGTCATTTTCTTTTTACGGGAGCAAGTTGCTTCAATTTATACAGATGATCAGGTTGTCATAAAATTGACAACTCACTTTTTAATCTATGCGATCTTTTTCCAAATTTCAGATGCTTTCCAAGCCCCAATCCAAGGAATTCTTCGCGGGTATAAAGATGTGAATTTTACATTCTTTATGTCATTAGTTTCTTACTGGGTTATCGGGCTTCCGTTTGGATATACACTTGCAAACTTTACGGATTTAGGCCCATTTGGATATTGGATTGGTCTTATTTCCGGCCTGGCAATAGGCGCAATTGGATTATTGGGTCGCCTGCTATACTTGCAAAAAGTTAAGTATCCATCGACACAGAAAAGTGTCTAAAAAGTTTTTCCTTCCCACTAATAATCTAGTTTTACTTCAAAGATTACTTACTTCGATGTTGTCTTTTTCAGACAACATCGACATAATTTATGCCCTTCACATCTACTCCAAAAAATGAATCTACTTCTTGAATGGACATTCCTAAACGTTACCCTAAAGAAGGCTTTGGCATATTATAACGTAAATCATTTGTTATTAAGTCTTGTGTGGTCCTTAACGGATAAGAAATGAGGTGTACAAATGTTTCCGTGGAGTTCCCTATTCTCTTTTCAGAAAAATAGTTCTGATAAAATCAAGCATTTGAATCCAAATGATATTCAATCGTTCATGAATCAAATCTTTTCACAAGCTATGCCAGATCAGATGCAACAGTTCATGAATCAACAAAACCAAAGCGCTGAATCTGAATCACGTACCCAACAGAACACTCCTTCAGATGGGAAACTACAAGCAGCGGTATTTGAAACACATTCAGATGTTTATGTTCGCATCAATATTAAAGATTCATCATGTATTAGACATTTAAAAATCTATCATACTTCAAATCAGCTTATGATTGATGGCATTCCAGGTTATGAAGAAAAATTTGTTACTACCCTGCCCTCCATCGTGAAGAAAAAAGGAACAACTGCGCAATACAAAAATGAAACACTAGAAATTCGGCTTGCAAAGCAACAAGATATTCAGTTTTCTGAAATAGACGTCTCAGAAATTTAATGAGACGTCCATTTCAGAAAAAATTCTGTGTTAAATTTCTTAGTTCCATACAAAACGAATATGGCGTTAAAACCCTGCCATTTACCATGATGGTCAAACCCTAGCACGATACACTTGCCTAATCACAATAATAGCGGTGCGAAGCAGGATTTTGAAGTACTTCCTCAAAGTAGAATGGCTTTATTAGTAGCGCGTATTCCCGTTCCCTGTCCTCCATACAAAAAAGCCTCCACCCCGCTTTGTGCTAGGTGGAAGCCTATTCTTAGCAAATTATGCTAAATTATTTTCCAATAAACATTTGTGTCCAATAGTTGCCTGCTTGTACATAGCCAACTCCGATATGTGTGTAGCTTGCATTTAAGATGTTAGCACGGTGTCCTTCACTGTTCATCCATGCTTGTACAACTTGCTGTGGAGTTGTTTGACCTTTTGCAATATTTTCACCAGCAGAAGAATAGCTGATACCAAATTGCTTCATCATATCAAATGGTGAACCATATGTTGGGCTAGTGTGATCAAAATAGTTACGGTCTTTCATATCTTGAGATTTTGCACGTGCAACTTTGCTTAACTCGGTATCGATTGTAAGAGCTTTTAAACCGTTTTTTGCGCGCTCAGCGTTTGTAAGCTCAACCACTTCTTTTTCAAATTGGCTAATTGTAGAACTTGTAGGCGTTCCAGAATTAGTCGGCTTTTGGGCAGGTGGTGTTTGAGTTTGTGTCGGAGCAGTCGGTGCTTGTACCGGTTTTTCAACTGGCTGTGCAACTGGTGCTTTTGCCGGTTGTTTGACTGGAGCTGCTGGTTTTGCAGTATATTGTTTAGCAACTGCATCAAACTGCTTATTAATGCTAATATTATAGTTTACTGGGATATTATATTTTGCAAGATATTGATCTAGTACTTTTTGTAAGTCTTCTTGGCTATTAACTTTATAAGCTACTGTTTGAATGTTTACATTTTTTATTGTAGAAGCATCAGCCTCTTTCACGCCAACTCCTGTGAAAATTAGGGCCGCTGCAGCCGCTGCTGTAAATAGTGATTTCTTTTTCATTATTAATTCCTCCCTGAAATTCAATGGTGTTTTCTTTCTGCCAAAATCATAACACGGCTTTTTTTGTAACATTCTTACCATGAATTACCTTGAGGGAAAATTAAATAATGAACAGCTAGATGGATTAAAAAATTTTAAGCGGATATTCTTTATAAACCTATAGTTAAATAGTTTTCTCGCAGATTACTTGCTAGATGAAATCTTCTATTTTTCGACTCTGTCAATGGTAGGTGCGCGCTTAACTACCAAATAAAACTAGTAATTTAGGATTGACAACTTTTTTCAAAGACTTTTAATGTAACATTCTTTACTTTTATATTACAAAATTAATTAATTAACACAAATTAGGATCTGAAAATTCAAAAAAAGGCATCCCATAAGAAGGGTTAGACCCTTATATGAGACACCTCTTTTTCTACTATTTATCATGATGGTTATGTTTAATATCATCATTCATCGATTTACTTGTACTCTTTTCTTCCGGTTCACTAGCAGTCCCAATTACAAATTCCTCTTTCGGCATATTATGCAAATCTTTAGCCGTAACATGAGCATAGACATAATAGGTACCTTCTTCTGAGAAGGTTTTCTCAAGTTGATATACCCCGTCTTTTAAATGTTTTACTTCAATCGTTTCATGGTTTTCGCTTTGTGATCGCCATATTTCAAATTTCACTTCATCCGCGTCCATTACTTCTTCGTCACCATATGTAACTTTTGCTTTAAAAGTAACAACATCATTCACTTCTGCCTGCTTAGGATTAATTGTCAAGTCTACATTAAGCATTTTGGGCTCAATATCTTTCTCCTGAAGGTTCGAACAAGCAACTAGAACAATCATCAAAACGATTACTAACATGCTTCCTACTTTTTTCCTCATTTTTCTTCCCCTTTATTATATATATATATATAACAAGATATCATAAATTTGGGAGTTAAATCAGTAATCATGTGACAAATTCCTGATAAAGTGAAACATTAATAAGTAGGGGTTTTCTTGATCTCCTACTTATTGTTTGTCCCGTTCTAGAGTCGCTAATATCTCCGCTCCGCTTCGATAAATCGACTCTACGAACCCGAATCAATGAATCACAGACTAAGTGCGCCGCGTCCTCATGTCTTCGTCTGTGTGACCCACATCCTGTGGGCCTCAACTAAACCGCTAAAAGAGCACATCGCTAAGTTTCACTGTATCTCACCAATCGGGATTTTACGGGGAGTTGTTATCCCCCACCTACACTTCGTTAATTCCTCTAAGCCTTGTGGTGGGAATTATACTGCCCGTTAATGCGGGATAATCACTATGGTGTCTGTGCTAATTTCTCCATTTCTTCAATATAAACTGAAAGCATCCTGCTCTTTTCTTCATCGTTTAAATTGGAATGATGAACTCTTTGTATGCATAAATAAAATTTCTCATACCGATTTTTCCTCGCTCTTGGATGACTGTTTTCATCAAGCAATTCAGCTTCTATTTTTTCGCGAAGCACATCATTTTCTTGACCACCGCTGTCTTCTACTATTCGATTCTTCCATAATTTCGAATAGATCTTCAATAGATATTTGTCGTTTTCTTCATTCATACTACTTCCCTCCATTGATTTACATAATTCCTTATATAAAGGTAATCCTAATGATAAATTATTTATGACATATTCTGTATACTAAAAAGAGAAGACAAATCAACTTAGACAACTGGATAAAGGAGTGATTCTATTGGCACAAGTTTACCGCTGCCCAAATTGCCGAACAAATAAATCTAGATTTAACCTCATTCAACAAGTCGCAACTTCTGTAAAAAAAGATCCTCAATCTGGAGAGGTTGTTCAAGAATACTCAAGTGATAATTTAGAGCCTTTTCATCTTCCATACCGCGGCCCAGAAGTAAGAGTCCAATGTGCTTCATGCGGCCTAATCGAAGACGAAAAAACCTTTGCTGCATTCGGCGAACGAAACTTGTAATTTTAATAAAGTAAAACTTCATTCAGTGGGGAGTTCTTTGTCCCCACTGATTGTTAGACCCATTCTAATATCATTAAATCACTGACAAAGCACACCGCATCTTCATGTCTATGTCTGTTGCCCACATCCTGTAAGCCTCAACTAAACACAAATGGATACTATTTTTCTTCCAAAGCTGTTAGCTGACTCCGGATTTCTTTTTCATTAAGTTGTTCACCAATAATAACTAGATTGAGTGGCATTTTTATTAATTCATTCATATAGATTGGCATACCATAGGAATACTGAAATAAGTATGGTTGCTCAGAGTTTGTAAAAGACACATAGCCCTTCATTCGATAAACTGTTGCTGGAAGAGCACGCAGCCATTCTTCGAAGGAGGTTTGATCCATAGCCTTTTTGAAGGTATGTACGATAGCTTGCAAATGCAAATGACTGTGTACGTTCAATTGACTATGTACATTTTTTTGGTTCATTTTCATTTTTTGTAAAGAAGAAAGTGATATTTTGGCATGTGTAGTTAGTAAACTTATTGCCTCAGGATTTATTGCTTGAATCGAATATACAAGCTGTCCAGCTTCTAGATCACTTACCAAGTCCTGTTTGTTTAAGAGGATAAAGTCTGCATGCTGTACCTGTTCTACCAAAAGCTGACGAAGCTGTGGTGACAATTCATTCCGATCTTTGAAACGAAGTAAATCAACTACTGTAATAATCCCACGATAATTTAATCTTTTAGCAAATAAAGGACTCATGATACTATCTAAAACCTCAACCGGATGAGCCGCTCCAGTTGTTTCTATATAAATCGCATCAAGTTCGTGCTCAGATAACAAACTATGTATTTGTACCTCCAACTTATCTTGTATAGTACAGCAAATACAGCCTCCTAGAAGCTCCTTGAAAGGAACATCAGCCCCTAGTGCTGCTGATTCGACAGATACACTGCCCAGTTCATTTAATAAAATTGCGGCTTTACGCCCTGCTTCATTTTCCTGTTGAATTATTTCCTTTAATAAAGTTGTTTTCCCACTGCCTAGAAAACCACCTAAAATGTATACCTCGGTCATTTTTTCCATTCTAAATATACTCCTGATTCAAATCGATTTAGTTTCACTAGCAGTGTACCATAAATAGACGTACAAAACATGAGATCTTGCTGTGTTATTCTATATACGACGAAACTTCAATAAAGAAAACCAGCAAAGTGTCCTGGTAAGGAGACTTTGCTGGTTTAGCTGTTATTTACTAGTATTTAACTGACTTTCCAGTACTTCCGATGCTTTTTTTAGCTGTGTATCGTTTGCTAGAATCTTTTCTCGCAAAACTTGCATAAGCTTTATCGTAGATTCTCCAGTAAGTACACCTGTTGCTTTAATACTGTGGTCTTTTTGGAATTGAGACACTGCATTTTCAGTTTCGTTGTCAAAGAATCCATCAATTTTGCCTGGTTTATATCCCGCTGCTTCTAACATCTTCTCGGCCGTTTTCACTTCGACACCTGACTCAGACACCTTCAATGCTTTATCAGGTGAAATATAAGTAAGACTTGCGTAATCTGGAAGCTTTACCAAAACATCTGGTTCAATTCCTTTGGTATGTATCCAGTTTCCATTAGGGGTCAACCATTTAGCCGTTGTATATTTAAAGTTAGAGCCGTCTTTAAAATCTGTTGCGGTTTGTACAGTTCCTTTACCGAATGATTTTTCCCCAATAAGCTTAATTCCTGCTGATTCGCTAACCGCAGCAGCTACAATTTCTGAGGCACTAGCACTGCCGCCATCAATTAACACGACTACAGGTTTTTCAAATATACCATTGTTTCTGGCGTTAGCCACCTGTTTCTCACCTGCTCGATTTTCCACTTGTAGGATAGGCTTGCCATCCGGGACAAAAATACTAGCTATTTCTTCAGCTTGGTCAAGAAGCCCACCTGGATTACCTCGCAAGTCTAGAATCATGCCTTTCATACCCTGTTTATCCATTTCCTCAATTGCTTGTTTTAAATCATTCGCAGTATCTGTGGAGAAACTTGTTACCTGAATTTTCGCAATATGATTGTCCAGCATTTCGGCATAAACTGTTTCAACTGGGATGGTATCACGTGTGATTGTAATTTCAATTGGTTTTTCAGATCCTTCTCGAGAAATTTCCAATTCAACTTTTGTACCTTTTTTCCCTCTTATCTTCATGACTGCTTCGGTTGAGCTTACACCTTCTAAACTGTCACCATTCACGCTTAAAATTAAGTCATTAGGCTTAATTCCTGCTTTCTCTGCAGGGGAACCCTTTATGGGAGAAACTACCATAATAAATGAGTTTGCCTGTTGAATTTCTGCTCCTATTCCTTCAAATGAAGAAGAAATACTTTCTTGAAAGCTTTTTGCTTCTTCTTGATTCATATAGGTAGAGTATGGATCATCAAGCGCTTTAATCATTCCATCAATAGCACCGTTTACAAGTTCCTTTTCATTTACATCTTTATAAAAATTATTCTTTAATGTGTCATAAGTAGAATAAAGTTTTGCGAATTCAGGATGTTCGCCAGTAGACATTTGAGTAGATAAAGACGATTCGACCTTATCTGTTCCAAAAGTTAACGCAATCGTAGTAATTCCTGCTGTTAAAAAAACAAGTAAAAATATCCCCATGATAAACGGAAACCTTCTCATTTTAACATATCTGGTCTTTTCTGGAGAATCTGTTTGTTTATTTTCTTCTTCCAATGCGTGTTCACCACTTTCAGGTTGTGCCTTCAAATTTTACTCGTGTTCATTAAATGAATCTACGTATTTTGTATGTAAAATTATTTTACCAGATTTATGTCTTTCCGAAAAATATTAATGTTTAGTATAAGTTAAAAATTATTGGGTATGTGTGAGGGATAGTATACCATATTTATTCAATCGACATACTTTCCCCAACATCATTTATAGAACATCTGGTTAACTAGCTATCTGTCCGAGAAGAATATTATGTTATTCTTGAACGGCTGCTTCTAAGGCAACTTCTATCATTTCATTGAATGTAGTTTGCCGTTCCTCTGAAGTCGTTTCTTCTCCAGTAAGAATATGATCACTAATTGTCAAAATAGACAAGGCTTTTCGACCAAACTTAGCAGCAAGCGTGTAAAGTGCAGCAGACTCCATTTCTACTGCAAGGATTTGGTATCTTGCCCATTTTTCTAAATCACTGTTGTCATTGTAAAAATGATCTGCTGTAAAGACATTTCCGGCCTTTAGTTGCAAACCTTTCGCAACGCCTACTTCATATGCTTTTCTTAATAAATCGAAATCTGCTGTTGGTGCATAATCAATACCACCAAATGTTAAACGATTCATTTGAGAATCTGTTGAAGCGCTCATAGCGAGAATAACATCACGTACCTTTACGTCTTTTTGGATGGCTCCGGCTGTTCCGACACGAATAAGGTTTTGAACATTATAGCTATTAATCAATTCATTAACATAGATAGAAATTGAAGGGACACCCATTCCCGTACCTTGAACAGAAATTCTTTTTCCTTTATAAGTGCCTGTATAGCCAAACATGTTTCTAACTTCATTGTATAGTGTAGCATTTTCTAAAAAAGTTTCTGCTATATATTTTGCACGAAGTGGATCTCCAGGTAACAAGACCGTTTCTGCAATTTCATTTTCTTTTGCACCAATATGTACACTCACTTTTGTTTCCTCCTCTAAAGCTTGATTAATAAATATCGCAAATAACTATACCACAACATCGTCCATAATTGAAAATGTGTACGGAATCTTCATTATAATTGATTTTTAGTAATAATGCATTTTATTCACAAGCATTGTCCGTTCATCTAAACGATTTTCGGCTAACGAAAGTGCTTTTAGATTCTAATGATAATATGCTCATCTGTACAATTTGAAATCTGGAAATACAAAGTTACCTTATTTCCCCTCTAGCGCATCAAAAAAAAGCATTGCTTTAGAAGTAACAATGCTTTGGTGTCCATGTATGTTTTTTGACAAAGTCACTATTTTAATACACCGTTAGCCTGACTTTTTTTAAGAAGTGAGGGGTTATCCGTTAAAGTGCGTATAACTGATGTGGGAAAATAAAATATTCCCTAGAGTTATTCCTCAGTATCTTCATCAATAATACATTTATCAAGCAAATAATCGAATGTGATGTCTGCAAGATCTTCTAACTCCTCTTCAGTCGGGATATAGCCCCGTTTCATTAACTCCTGATAGAAGAATTCCGCAATTTCTTCTGTATCAATAAATACTTCAATTTCTCGCATGTCATCGCCCCCTTATTAAAGATGTATGAGTCTGATAGATGAAATATGACTGCTTGATCTAATTCCTTTAATTCTTTAATTTTCCATCGCCTGCTGTATCTTCTACGGTCTTTTTTATTTTCAAAAGTGCTATTTTCATCACATGAAAATAATCTTCATCTCCGAACCATTTATACAATATTTGATAATCATTATAAAGATCGAGTAGGCTATCGATAATTTCCTTTTTATCACGACCTTGAACATGTGAGATTGATTCTGTTTTTTGTCCATTTTTTTTCAATGAATCGGCTGCTTTCGAAACTTTTTTCTGGTCCTCAATAAGACCTAATTTAGACATGATACTTTCCGCACGATCTGCATCAGCAATTAATGTGATTTCTTCCTCATGAGCTTCTAACCACTCTCCATCGGAAATCCTAGAAAGTTCATAAACAATATCTTCCCAAGCATCTTCTTTATAACGCCATATCTCAGTTCTGAAGCCAAGTATTCTAAAATAATCACGCTCATATCCATCAACTTGAACTAGATCACCGAACGTAAATTTATATTCAATATCTATGTGCTCTGTATCTGACACTAACTCACCTTCATATTCTTCAACACTTTGAAGTGTGTTTTCTAAATATAGCCCTTGACTATTATTCACTTCATACACAAAAGATCCATCCATAAATTTTACATCAGTAATTTTTCCCACTGTCCCATACATGGTAATGACTACTGTATCGCCTTTCTTAAATTTCGGCTGCTTCTTTTTCCCCATAAGAGACATCCCCTTATATTTCGGTCCAATATGTTTGATAATATAAAGTATATGCAGATTCTATTCTCTGCGTTAACCTGAATTCTCTAATGTTTTTTTGCTAAACCTATTAAAATCTCATAAAAAAAAGCCAGTCCTTTTTCAGTGATAAAAGGAACTGGTTGGTAAGGTATATTTATTAATTTGGTGAGTTCCTTAGAGGCACTCCTTTATCGAAATAGGCTCAGATCAAACAAAGAATGATATGAACTGTTTAGCTCTGCTCATTCAATATATACTCGTCCCAAGCTTCATCAAAAATTGCCATACTTCTAAGATAATGTCCATTCATTTCTAAATACCTGCTGAGTTCATCATAATTATTAGACTGCTTCGGAAACGTATGATCGTTAAATGCTTCATTGGCAAATTTCGTAATTTCATCTACTTCTTTCGGCTGGCGATATTTCATTAAGTACGTGTAAAAAGGCTTCATCATTAACCTCCAAAATAAAGTCAAACATCAATCAGGCTTTTACGGGCAGTTACCACCCACCTGCGCTTCTTCGATTCCTCCAAGGCTTGAGGTGGGGGCTACTGACCATTAAAGTCGGATAAAATAAATCTGATTTTAATATAATGGAGTTTTGTCTAATCGTCAAAAGAAGGTGTATCAAAACTAGCTGCCCATATACTTTATATACCGCAGTATTGACACGATAGATCGTGTAGATGCGTGAACTAAAGTCTATCGTTACAGGACAAACGTTCACAATTTGTTAATATTCCCCTCCATACACCCTCTTCTTGCTAACTTTTCGTCATTAAATGTATGACTAATTTACAAATTTGGAACAGAGTAAATCGTAGAAATTCACGAAAAATCAAAATAGTTTCGCTTAAGCAGTCGTTTCATCTTCATCAAATCTTGATAATCGACTGTCTTACTTAAATCCACCGTTGAAATTAAGAACAGTTGGTCTTCAATTTGTTTCACCGTTTCATCACTTTGATAAACAGCTCCACAGTTTTCACAAGTATAAGTAGGTGTATTTAAGATTTCAATCGCTTTTGTACCGTCAGGAAGTTCCCAAAAGACTGAGCCGGAACCAAGTACTACACCAGTTACTTCACACCAGGTGCATGTATCCATTTTAATCCCCCTTATCATGATCGCTCTTTGCAGATGACATTTTCTTCAGCTGTGACTGATATTTCTTTTCTTTTAAGATGTCACGCTTTTCACGTTGATCTTTTAATGTGCTATGGTCAGGGTTATTTTCATATGCTTCACGCCGATATAGACGTTCTAATCCTTCTGGGACCAAATTAAACTTACTTTCATTCAACAAACCGGCAATACCGATATTTGATCGTTTATTTCCTACTTCCGGATAAATACTTGAAAAGTATTCATCTGCTCGCCCTGGTGCGTAATCCTCTGGTTCAGGATACGTTGAAATAACACCTTCAAAATTCCGAAGTACTGTTTTCTCAGGTGATTGCGAAATGATATAGTTAGGCTGTAGTGTAATTTTTCCTCCGCCACCTGGTGCATCGACGACAAAGGTTGGAACCGCATATCCTGATGTATGTCCTCTGAGCCCTTCGATAATCTCAATTCCTTTTGATATCGGTGCCCTGAAATGACCGATTCCTTCAGACAAATCACACTGGTAAATATAATAAGGTCTGACGCGAATTTTCACGAGATCATGCATCAACTTTTTCATAATCGGGACACTGTCATTGATACCAGCGAGAATGACTGCTTGATTGCCTACAGGGACTCCAGCATCAGCAAGCATTTCACACGCTTTCTTTGCTTCTTCTGTAATTTCAATTGATGTATTGAAATGTGTATTGAGCCATACTGGATGATATTTCTTTAAAATCGCACATAAATTTTCGGTGATCCGATGTGGAAAAACAACAGGTGCACGGGTACCAATCCTGATAATTTCTACATGTGGAATTTCACGTAGATTTTTCAAAATATACTCCAGAATCGTGTCGTTAATCAATAGACCATCGCCGCCAGATAAGAGAACATCACGGACAACAGGTGTTTCCCTAATATATTGAATCGCCGCATCAAGTTGTTTTTTTGGAACCCCCATTCCAATCTGTCCGGAAAACCTTCTTCGTGTGCAATACCTGCAATACATCGAACATTGATTAGTCACTAAAAACAGAACTCGATCAGGATAACGATGGGTTAAGCCTGGTACTGGGGAATCTTCATCTTCATGAAGCGGATCTTCCATATCGTATTTCGTTTTATGCATTTCGCTTGATATCGGAACACTTTGCATTCGAATCGGACATCGTGGATCATCAGGATTCATTAATGAGGCATAATAGGGTGTTATATTTAGTGGAATGGTTTTCGTTGAAATTCGAACACCTTCTTCTTCATCTGGTGTTAAGTGAATCACTTTCTTCAAATCATCTAATGTTCGTATCGTATTCGTAAGCTGCCAAATCCAATCATTCCACTTTTCATCCGTAACATCTTGCCACAATTCAATATTTCTCCAGTGTCGATCAGGCTTATATAAATCGAATAACATAATGGTTCCCCCTTGCATCTTGATATTACTAGTTAATGCAAGATGCATGCCATAATAGACAAAAATCATGATTTTCATCAAAAAATAATGATCATCGATTCACTCTATTCGGTTTTATTCAGCTTATACTGAAGTGTTTGTCGCGGTATTTGAAGCAACTTAGCCGCTTGCAGAATATTTCCTTTGGTTTTCATTAAAGCATTGGTAATTAACTTCTCTTCGGTTTTCTTCAAAGTTTCTCTTAAAGGATGAATCTCTAGTATATGTGTATCCTTAATCTTAAGAAATGGAGGCAAGTCCTGAAAGTGAAGTAAGGTAGTCTCAGTAACATTCATCATATATTCAATCGTATGCTTAAGTTCCCTTACATTTCCTGGCCATTTATATGCGTGGAAAAACTTTAGTAAATCAGGTTCGATACCGCTTATATGCTTTTGCATTTTCGTATTAAAATAAGAAATAAAATGTTCAGAGAGTAGTTCGATGTCTTCTGGCCGCTGATTTAAAGGGGGTAATTCATAACTTAATACATTCAAACGGTAGTATAAGTCCGGCCGAAGCAATTGCTCTTGTAGAGCTTTTTCGGGATGCTTATTCATCGCCGCCATTATTCTTACGTCTACTCTACTATTCTTCGAACCTCCTATTCTTCTTATCAGTCCATCTTCAAGCACCCGCAATAATTTAGTTTGTAACTGAAGCGGCATTGATTGTAATTCATCTAGAAATAAAGTTCCACCGTGGGCTAATTCAAACAACCCCGCGCGCTCTACTGCACCAGTATAGCTACCTTTTGCTGTTCCAAATAATAAACTTTCTAGCAATGACTCTGGAAGCGCTGCACAGTTTTGAGCGATAAAGGGAGCATTTCTTCTAGATGAAGCAGCATGAATGCTTTGGACAAACAATTCCTTTCCTACCCCACTTTCACCATAAACAAGCACAGAAGAATTGGAATTTGCGGCTTTTTTTCCTTGATGAATCACCTGTAAAAACTCCGGATTCACCGTTAATAAATCAGAAAATGTATAGTGAACACTATTCGTTGCACCCTTATTCTTTTTCTGACTAGTATCGCTTTGCTTTAGGTCAAGCAATCGTTCCGATAAAGCTTTCAAAGTGGAATAATCTTTGGCAATTTCAATGGCTCCAATCAATTCTCCATTCATATGCAACGGCAAGGTCGTATTGATGGTTTCAATCATTTTTCCATGTATATTCATATAAGACTGTCGTTTATCTTTAATTGGTTCTCCTTTCTCTATGACCTTTAATAATGTAGATGTATGGCGATTTAGAGATGGAAAGGATTGTATGAGTGGTTCCCCTAGCACCTCTTCAACCTTCATCCGATCCCGTTCTGCTGCCACTTTATTGTAAAAAATCGTATCCCCTTTTGTATTGATAACATGAATGCCTTCATCAATGCTCGTTAAAATGGCTTCTAACACTTCTCTAGTCGTATAAAATTCCTGATTCACATTCATTCACCCCTTCAAGGCTTACTTAATAAAGTATATGAAAGAGTGCCTGAATCTTGTCAGATTACTGCTGATTTTTCAGCATTTACAATATGTTTTTCACCCAAATATTCATATCTTCTAGTTTATCGAAAATATAACAGTTATTCGCTAATCTACCACGGTACGTATAATCTAATGAATAAAAGGCAGCATTTATCCCATATGAAAGTGCTCTTGCAATAGAATACACACAAAAGATTTGCTGTGCAGCCAAGTATTTTTCTAGCTCGCAAATTAAGTGCTTCATTATTCCGAATTGCCGATGCTCCGGCAGTGTCGCACAATCGGTTATTTCAGCATTATGATAATGGCTGTTTACTTCTGCTGAGGCAGCACTAACAATTTTTTCTTTAAAAAGGCACACATAAAAGACAGCATCGTTTTCGATACATTTTTTCACATATTCTGGATCATTCATCGGAACAGGATAGATTTCAAAAACTCGTTGATATAAACGTGCTAATTCTTCTGCATCAGCTCTATTTGCTTTTCTTATCGTATAGCCTAAAGGAAGCTGTTTTCTTTGTTCAACGGAACTAAGGGATAATACTCGTGTTAAAATTTCGTCTTCTTCTTTCCAATTTATACTGTTTCGACGCTCATTTTGATAATATTTTGCAAAAAAACAACAATCACTACCCAAAAAATACTTATCGATACTTGCTTCGAAAACAAAACCAGCTAAAATCAGTTCTTTGAAATATTCCTGTCTTGCTTTAACAATCAGTTTCTCTGCACCGATTTTTAACATGGCTTCATCCGCCTCTTTTAAACAAAGCGTAATATTTCCTAAATGATCATCCATTCGCACCCGTTTATTAAAAGGATCGATAACTAGTTTTACATAATAGCCATCTCCATTTATCTCTTTTTCCATTGGTATATGATTCATTACCCTTCCCCTTTTACTTCATTTTGTATTTAGTGTACCAAAAAATCACGAAAGAGTCAGACCTCACATGCTCTCCCTTATATTTTTGGATAATTTTATCCGTAAATATTAGGGAGAGCAGTATATCGCCTAACCCATATGGACAAATCTCTTTGGTTTTCATTCTTCAGCAACTTCACACCAGTCAAGAATCGTAATCGCAATGATTTGAGCTGCTTCGATCATTTTTTCTATTTCAATATATTCATTGGCATCATGGGCTAATTCGGTTTTTCCTGGTCCAAACACAATGGTCGGGATCCCGCCGACTCCAGATAAATAACCACCATCCGTAGCCCATGGTGAAGCTTCCAATTTCGCTTCTCTGTTCATTTTTTCTTTATAAGCAGCTTGCATTGTTTGAAGAAACGGGTGATCTAAATCGATATATCCCGGCAACCATCGTGCTCCAAAAAATTCAAGTTCAACCGGTTTATTGCTAAACCAGTCAAATGAGGAATTTAATTCTTTAATACACGCTTTTAAGCTCTCTTTTGCATCTTCTACTGTTTCAAAAGGAGCAACGCCTAATCGACCTTCCAAAATGACTGTATCAGGAACAGATGACGGCCATTCACCGCCATGGATTTTTCCGAGATTGATGGGAATTGGGATGGAGATATTTTCGTACAGAGGATGTGTGAGTGCTTCGTTTCTTTTATTCTCTAAGTCTCTTATCGCTTCAATAACAAAAATGGATTGTTCAATGGCACTCACACCCTCATATCGTGTACCAGCGTGAGCTGATTTTCCTTTTACGATAAGTCTAAACCACATCGAACCTTGTTGTAGCGGAAAGATTTTCATATTTGTAGGCTCAGGAATAATCGCTCCGTCTGCACGATACCCTCGCAATACGGCTGCAAGTGTTCCTGCCCCACCGCTCTCCTCTTCAATTACACTTTGAAAAATCATATCTCCTTTTAAGTTGATTCCACTTGCCAAAATTGCTTCAATCGCCAACAATAATGATACATTGCCACCTTTCATATCTGTAGAGCCTCTACCATAGACTCTTCCATTCATAATTCTCCCGCTAAAAGGATCGATTTCCCAATCATTTTGATTCCCTTCAGGTACAACATCGATATGTCCATTCAAAAGAATAGACTTTCCTAACCCCTTCCCTTTTTTTATCGCGACAAGGTTTGGATTACCCATAAAATCACTACGATCACAGTGAAAGTGCGGGTGATTTTTTAATACATCATCACCAATCTCCCAAATATCCAATTCTAGACCGAGTTCTCGGCATTTTTCAATGATAATCGCTTGTGCACCTCCCTCATTCCCGCGCTTACTTGGTTCTTGTATCAGCTTTGACAATAATTTGACTCCTTTTGTATAATTCTCGTTAATCCAATCTATCACTTTATGTTTTTTATCCATCATAATCTCTACCTTTCTTTTATAATGCGAATATGATTGGCCCGCTTTACTTCAGTATCCGTTTTCGCTACAACATCATCAAATGTATAAGTCTCGAACAAGTCGGTTAACACTAGTCCTTCAAAAGTCACGGTAAAAACACCTAGCTCGGTAATGATCATATGTACACAGTTAGGAGCTGTCAGCGGCAATGTACAAGCTTTTACTAGCTTTGAAGCTCCGCTTTTGTCAAAATGATTCATTACAACGATGACCTTTTTTGCTTTGGCTGCTAAATCCATTGCACCACCCATCCCTGGAATTCGCTTCCCTGGAACAATCCAATTCGCAAGATCACCATTACCACTAACTTGCAACGCACCTAAAATCGTTAAATCAATCCGTTCTGACCGAATGATTCCAAAAGCCGTAGCACTATCGCAATACGAGCCTCCGGTCTGCAACGTGACAGGATGCCCCCCTGCGTTACAAAGGTTTCCATCTTCCTTTCCAGATTCAGGAGATGGTCCCATTCCAATGATTCCATTCTCAGCATGAAACATGACTGGGAAATTTTTTGGTAAAAAATCAGGAACTAGAGAAGGAATACCAATCCCAAGATTGACGAGCATGCCCTGCTTAATTTCTTGGGCAGCTCGCTTTGCTAGTTTCTTTCTTATTTCTGCTCCCATGCCCATTGCCAATTCACTCCTTTCGATTCCACAATATAATCGACAAAAACCCCTGGAGTGATAATTTCTTCTGGGTTCAATGTACCACAGGGGACAATTTCTAATGCTTCGACGATCGTTATTTTTCCAGCAGTTGCAACAAAAGGATTTGAATTTCTGGCACTTTTATCAAAAATTAAGTTTCCATAATCATCAGCCTTTTTTGCATAAACAATTGCAACGTCGCTCGTTATGGCTGGCTCAATTAAGTATTCTTTTTCTGCTACTTTTACTTTTTCTTTATTTCGGTTTACAATTTCAGCCTCAATGCCTATGTCAGATAAGATACCACCAAGCCCCATTCCACCTGCTCGAATACGTTCAATCAATGTTCCTTGTGGAGAAAATTCAATTTCAAGCTCGCCAGCATTCATATAGGCCCCTGCGTTGGGATTAGAACCAATATGAGAAACTATTAATTTTTTTGCTCGTTTTTTTGTAATGACTTTTCCGATCCCAATATCAGGAAAACCAGCATCTGTACCGATTAAAGTTAGATTCTTAATCCCAGTTTCTAAAATAAGATCTACCAATCCCGGCGGTGTACCAACTCCTCCAAAACCACCGAATAAGATGCTCATTCCATCTTTAAATAGCGGGGTTAAACTGGAACGATTCGTTACTTTCTTAAACATGTTTTCTGTCATCTTTCACACCGCCTATTAAATTTCCTCATTCACATTCAACAAATATTTTTCAGCCCATTCTTCCAATACAGTTTCGAAGCGGTTTATTAATTCATCGATTTCTTTTTCGGTGATTGTTAAAGGTGGTGCGACAATAATGGCAGCACCTGTGACCCCTTCTTCACCAGCTGCTGCAGGATATAATAGCAAGCCGTGCTCCATTGCAAGCTTAATCACTGTATTTGTTATAGAAGCGTCTAGCGGAAAAGGTTTTTTCGTTTTTTTATTTTGAACAAATTCAATACCAAGAAGGAGACCTTTTCCTCGAATATCACCTATAAAGGAATACTTCTGTTCCAATGAGTGCAACTTGTTTTTCAAATATACACCGGCGGTTGCTGCATGTTCAGCTATATCATGCTTGGTAAGATAATTGAGAACAGCAAGTGAGATCGCGCAAGATAATGGATTTGCGCTAAAGGTATGCCCCCCCATAATTATTTTTGAACCGTGTAGAATCGCCTGAATAATAGGATCCGAAACAAGAGTAGCTGCGATCGGCGTGTATCCCCCGCTCAAACCTTTTCCAAGTGTCACAATATCAGGCTTTACTCCCCAATGTTCTGAAGCAAGTAATTTCCCCGTACGCCCCATTCCTGTCATCACTTCATCAGCAATAAATAAGACATTGTATTTCTCGCAAATTTGCTTCAACTTTTGAAAATAGCCGTTAGGTGGTGTTATGGCCGCTCCCGCTGCTCCTATGACTGGTTCAGCAATGAAGGCGGCTACATGATTCTCCCCAATTCTTCTGATTGCTGCTTCAAGCTCATTCGCACAAGCAAGTCCGCATGATTTGCTATCCAGTTGCATCGGACAACGATAACAATATGGTGCAGAGATTGCCGGATACGATTCCAGAATTTCAGTAAATCGCTCTCGACGCACTGGATGTCCAGACATGGACAAGGCACCAAGCGTGATTCCGTGATAGCTCATCCACCTCGAGATGATTCGATTCTTTTGTGGTTTTCCTCTTTCCTGCCAATATTGAATAGCTAGCTTCATCGCTGTCTCTGTTGCTTCTGACCCACTATTCACGAAAAAACTCCAAGGATAGTCGCCGTGCGTTAAATCTGAAAGTTTTAATGCGAGCTGTTCTGCCGCTTCACTGGTAAACTGTGAACGATACACAAACGAAACCTTCTCAGCTTGTTCAATCATAGCTTTAGTAATTTCTTCTACTCCATGACCGATATTCGCTGTCACTGCTCCAGAGCATCCATCAAGATACTCTTTTCCAAAAGCATCGTAAAGAAACACTCCCTTCCCATGACTAATAACTGGATATTCCACATCGAGTACTGGTTTAATTAATGACGATTTCCCCATTTTGCAGCACTCCTTTTCACTTATCTTACGAACCGTATAATCTAATGTATGTCTTTTAAGTCGCAATCTTTCTTCCCGAAAATAAAATGTTATTGCTAACATAGTTGCTTCTTCATTTACTCTGATTCAGCTTCGATAGAAAGAACTTCGTTTTTTTCTTTTTTTTCAGTTTAAAAAAGGAAAAACCGACCTTATAATAAGGCCGGTTACTTTTTTTATTTCGTTAGCAACAGAAAGATGCACCAATGATGATTAATAGGATAAACAACACCACAATTAGGGCGAAACCGCCGGCGAAACCGCCGCCGCCGTATCCACAACATCCGCCACCATATCCGTAACCACCGTATCCGCCATATCCGTACATTACATTCACTCCTCTTTTTGATATCTCTTACATTTTTACAATATGCAACTGCGCCCGATTCGGTCTGTGCATTTGCCTATTTTTTTCGACCGCTCAATTTATCTAAAGACAGTTTCCTATAAAAAATGACTGTATGCACTTTTTATATTGCGAAGTTATTTGTAGAATAGGTTATACTATGAGGAGAATGAAGACAGGTGTATTCGAGAAGCCTCCAAGCTCCACTATAAAACAACTTATATTTTTATAAAAAAGGTTTGAGACATAATGAAAAGTAAAATTATTATGACATTTATCGCTTTATTCCTAACCACGAGTATACTGTTTGTATTTTTGCTTAATCAGAAAACTTATGGAAATGAAACTCTTCCAAATGTATACGAAAAGATAAAAACGAACAAACCGATTCGCTATTTAGTGATCGGCGATAGCATAGGCAGAGGTTCAGGAGCAGCAACTCCAGAAGAGCGCTGGTTTGTCCGTTTAGAGAATATGATGAAACAAAAAGAGAATATTAAGATATCAGGAGATTATATCGTTCAAAGTGGCGCTACTGCATTTGAAGGACTCTATAATTTTTCTCAAACAACAATAAAAGAACCACCTGATCTTGTCTTTATTGTTTTTGGAGAAAACGACCGAAAATACATGTCGGCAAACGATTTCGGAGAAATTTATGAGGCTTTAGTGAGAAAGGTAAAAACACGTTTTCCTAATGCTGAAATTTTTACCATAACCGAAAGCTCCCTTACTTTTTACGACTTTGCTGACGAAATCATGAAAATTTCTAGGCATTATGGAACCGCACATCTTGACATGCGTCCAGTCTTTGCCAAATCCGGCTTAAGCATGGAGCAACTTACAAAAGATTTTATTCACCCGAACGGAATAGGCTATCAGCTTTATGCTAATGAGATATATTCGCAATTACTTAGTCATACAATTGAAGATAAAGTAATTGCCCCTTTGTCTATTCCTCTATATAGGCAAAAGGACTTGAACCTGATTAAAATAAATAAGCCAAGCCGTATAAATGGTTTTAATCATTCCTCATTGGGCTTTGTCAGTGAATTAAAAGGTAATTATATCGAGTATGATTTTACTGGAACTATTCTAGGGGGGATTTTCTTAAGAACTCCCATCGGTGGAAAGCTTGATGTATTTATCGATGGGAATTATACGACTACGATCGACACATGGTGGCCTTTTTCAAAAGAACGATATCTCTATATCACAAATGGTTTATCCAACGGAATACATAAGGTTCGTTTTGAAACAAGTGGTACAAAATCATTAATGAATCTTACGGGTAAAGCCGATGTTCACATCATCAGTATTATTACAAATAAATAAAGGGTCAGACCTCACAACCTATACATCGTTTATAGGTTGTGAGGTCTGACCTTGTTGATATGGCTCAACCTCGTTATTTACTTAATCGTTACTTTAAAAAATTGAGTTTCCCCTCTAGTTAAAGATGTTTCAGTCGTTTTTACAATTGACTCCACATCATCGCTATTTGTAATAATTATTGGAATAATAGTACTTTTTGCTTTTTCTTTAATAATCGTTTGATTAAAGGAAATGAGTTTATCTCCCATTTTCACTTTATCCCCTGCACTAACAAAGGCTTCAAAGCCTTCACCATTTAATCCTACTGTTTCGAGGCCGATATGAATAAGAATTTCCGCTCCATTTAGAGCCTTAATCCCAACTGCATGCTTTGTCGGGAATACTTGTACAATTTCTCCATCAACAGGTGAATATACTGTATCTTCGCCCGGTTCTATTGCAAGGCCATCCCCCATCATTTTCTCTGCAAATACTGGATCAGGAACATCCTCCAAAGCTACCACGCTCCCATTCATTGGAGCGAATAAAACGATTTCTTTATTAACTGGAACGGACTCCTCCGTTTTCTTCCCAAATAATTTCTTAAACATATAAATCTCCTTCCCTATCTTACATGGTCGAACAACTTATTATAATACTAAATGCGATAGTTTTGTATCATCAAATTAATTATCGAAATAAGTCTTTATATTGCCCATAGCCTTCTTTATCAAGATCAGCAACTGGTATGAATCTGAGGGAAGCTGAATTAATGCAATATCTTAATCCTTCAGGTCCCGGTCCGTCATCAAATACGTGACCGAGATGGGAATCCCCTGTTTTACTTCTTACTTCTGTTCTTCGCATTCCATAGCTCGTATCAACCTTCTCAATGATTTCCTGGTTTAATAGTGGCTTTGTAAAGCTTGGCCAGCCGCAGCCTGAGTCGTATTTTTCCTTCGAAGTAAATAAAGGTTTTCCAGAGACGATATCTACATATAACCCTTCCGCTTTATTATCCCAATATTCATTTCTAAAAGGTGGCTCAGTGCCATTATTTTGCGTGACTTCGTATTGTATAGGCGTTAATTTTTGTTTTAAATCATGATTTTGATTAGTCATTTTACTGCCCCCAATTCTGTTCAATAAATGTTTGCCGCCCTGATCCGATTCGGTAACGATTATAATGAGCTGGGTTTTTCTTATAATAATCTTGGTGATATTCTTCGGCAAGATAAAACGGTTTAGCCGGTAAAATAGGTGTAACAATTGGCTGTTTAAATCTTCCGCTATTTTGTAATTTTTCCTTAGAAGCTTCAGCTATTTGCTTTTGTTGCTCTGTATGATAAAAAATTGCAGTTTGGTAGGAACCACCGCGGTCGAAAAATTGTCCGCCAGCGTCTGTTGGATCAATTTGCTGCCAAAATAATTCAACTAATTGCTCGTATGGATACACGTTCGGGTCGTATGTAATCTGTACAGCCTCATAATGTCCAGTTGTTTCAGAACAAACTTCTTTATAAGTTGGATTTTCTGTATGACCGCCCGTGTAACCGGATAGAACAGATTCAATCCCCGGCTGTTCAGCAAATGGTTTAACCATGCACCAAAAGCATCCTCCTGCAAATGTAGCTCTTTGTAAATGATTCACCAACACTAACCTCCATTCAGCATGTAGATCAAGTTAATCTGTTAGTATGCGTAAAAATCGTATTCAATAAATTTTAACGCTTTTTGCCAGCTGTGTAAAATGAAAAGCTGTTTTACTCACAATCAACACATTATCCATTTCTCTTTTTAATATATTTTTTCTTATTATTCATCTTCTACTACTTCTTTTTCCCTCAAGTAAGGTGAGTTCTTTACTTTTTATAAGATCGTAATTGCTACCATACTAGTATTACCATTTCTATCGTCTTTATCAAGAAACAAGCTTTAGTGAGACGACCATTCTCCGTTTCCATCTGTTGAAATCGAAGACTAAGAATCGAAAAGTATCATTACTTTGATGCACCAAAACCACTTATTACCACAAGTTTTTTCTACTTCATCATTCATTTTCATAACTCATGTGAATTTGTGAGAATGGACGTATTATGTGATTTTCATATTTTAATTCTTCCCTTTTTTGTGACACCAGCCTAATTAGAATTGCATATGCTGTTTACGAAAGCTTTGAAAAAAGGAGAATAAACCATGTCGAATTCTAAAAAAAGTCGAAAAAACTATTTTATAAAAGCTCAGAAGTATGATTTATTAGCCAGCCATTATAAATACATTGACCCAAACTTGCATGTTTATTATTACCACAAACATTTAACAGCTTTGAATAATGCTTTTGAGGTGATGCGTGCAGAAGATTTATATAGAAAGAGTCCAAGCAGAGTAAGAATTCTTCACGCAGCAACAAATGCAGGAAATGTCGATGTGTATGTAAATGAAACAAGAATATTGCAGAACAGTCCATATAAAACAATTAGTGACTATTTACCATTAATTGCGGGGAAATATCAAATAGATATCTATCCAACTGGTCAGCTTTCTTCAACCATTCTAAGTCAGAAAATTCAAGTTGAGCCAGGAAAGTTATATACATTAGCTGTAAGTGGTCTGGATAAGTCGATGCGACTCATCGCTCATGAAGACCTTCCATCTGTTCCTAATAGCGAATCCAAAGTTCGGCTGATCCATTTGGCTTCAGATAGCCCTGCTCTCGATTTAGCGGTAAAAGATGGAGATGTAGTATTTCAAAATGTACCGTACAGAAAAGCAACAAATTATCTGGGAATTACACCTATGAGTATTGACCTTGAAACTAGAGTTTCTGGTACGAAACAAAGCGTGCTTTCCATTCCTCATGCTGCATTCAGTGACAATAGGGCCTATACCATCTATATAATCGGTTTACAGGATGCAGAGCCTGGGTTGGAAGCTTTATTCGTTTTACCTTAACATTGCTTTCGTATCAATTATATTCAACTCTGTTGCCTAACACATAATAAAAGGGTCAGATCCTACATCTACTATTTATCGTTTACATGATGTGTAACTGTCACGTCCAACGATGTGTAGAATGTAGATCTGACCCTTTTAAGGTTGTAACGAAGGGACTGTTAATACAAAGGAAATTTTATCATTTTTTAAATCAAATTCTTTTGCTTTCACATGAACATCACTTTTCAACTCCATATTTTGTAACGATACATATATCTGTTCCTTATCCGGCTGTATCGTGACCCATTCTGGTGTTTTATATTGACGATTAATGAAAGTCAATACATAGGAAACAGGTAAATTGAGTTGGCCAACTGAAATCGACTCTTGTTTTAGCACAACATCGCCGTTACTTTGAGCTTCTGGAACAAATGTCAGCTTTAATTCTATATCTCTCCCAAAAAATGGCATGGTTCCGTAAAGTTCAACAACGTCTGATAAATGGACATCATAATGGACAGGTCCAGCCAATCCTTCTTTCTCAATATATTGAGAAATTAACGTATTTAAATCATCTCGATTCGTATTAATGACAAATGAAACACCTTGATCTTTACGATCTATTTTTGCTATTTCCTCATCTTTTGCAGGTAAATTAATTAGTATAATGACAGTTACTAGCACAATAATATTTATGGCCAATAAACTTAAAAATAAGTATTTCCAACTTGCTTTAGACATTAATTATTCTTCATCCCCTTTTGTACTCGTCTCAATGGAATCTCTTCCTAAAGTTTCAATATGCATTTCTTGATAGATTCTGTCTGCAATCAACTCATACCCTCGATTATTTGGATGAAAATGGTCCTCTGTAAATAATAAATTCTCTGCCGTATTCTCAAATAAATCACCAATTTCAATGAAATACGCGTTATCATATCCCTCAACAATTGTTCGTCCGCTGCGATTCCATTGGTCCATGATTATATCCAATTCTTGAAAGGCACTTAATACTTTGGTAAAAGGATTGTATACACCTACTAAATAAATTTGCGCATGCTCATTGTTTGAGCGAACTTTTTTTAAAATTTGTTCCAATCTTTTTTCATACCCTATTCTTGCTTTTTCAAATTGCTCCATTTTCAAATCGATTATATTTTGGCGGAATACCCGCATGATATCATTGCCACCGATCGTAATTACAATTGCATCTGCCTTTTTAATATTGGCAATCACAGTTTTTTCTTTCATGCGCTTCAATAACTGGTCAGTTCGATTGCCTTTTACGCCATGATTTACAAAATTCACAGACGTAATCGTTGGTTCTTTTTCTAGCAGTTGTCGTAAATAGGGTAAATAACCACCTTTGTCAGTAGTGTCGCCTACACCTTGTGTCAAAGAATCCCCTAAAGATACGATTTCTATTGGATCAGGAAAAAAAGTGGCAGGAATCGCATCCTTTTTTTTTAACCCAAGTTCGTTTTCTTGTTGTGATGGATGATTTGAAACTGTTCGAATGTTTGAACATGAAGTAAGAATTAACAGTCCAATCAATAGACAGGATATTTTTTTCTTCATATGTATCACCGTCCTAAAAAAAAGGTCTTTCACTATTATATCACGTACACTTAATAAAAATCGTAATTCCATAATTTGAGATACCTTACAACAAAAAAGAATATCCCTTTGCAAAAGCCCCAAACCAACGCCTACTATAAACCGTTTAGTGTATGAAACACTGTAAACAATAAATTAGTGCGTGGTCAGATCTTTTAGGGACATCCACATCATTTTTGTAAAATTTTAATATCATTCAGTATTTCTTCAAACGGAACATCACTCACGCCTGAATAATCTTTGACAATTTGTCCTTCTTTATTAATTAAATAAAACTTTGTGCCATGGATAACTTGATCATTATTGGCTGGTTTTTGAACGATTGTTTTAAAATTCTTTTTAGCAAACTCTTCAATTTCCTGCTGCGTATAGCCCGTTAGGAAATGCCATGAGGATAAATCAGCATTAAATCGCTGTCCATACTCTTTCAACGCAGCTGGTGTATCTAACTCAGGATCTACAGAGAAAGAAACAATTTCTACATTGGAGATGCCATTCTCCTTAAGCATCGTTTGAAATTCAGCCAAATTACTCGTCATAGGTAAACAAACCGTTGTACAGTTCGTAAACACGAAATCAGCAAGCCAAACTTTGCCCTTTAAGTCACTTTTTGAAAACTCTTTGTTATTATGATCCGTGAAAGTAAACTCCTCAAGATCCCAATTATACCCGTTTTTAATCCCTTGTGAACCGCATGCGGATAATAACAAAACAGACATAATTCCAACGAACAATATTATGTTTTGCCACCTTTTCATTTTTTTACCGCCTTTATTTGTATATGATAATTATATTATTTTAACAGAGGGTGTAAGCTGTATAAAGAAATTTGCATTCAAGTTATAAATTTTATGAGCCTTTTCACAAAAAGTAACATCTAACTACTTTTACAGTATTTTCATTATTTATTCCCAATGATACATCACTCCCATAGCCCCTTCTCCCGTGTGGGTACTTACAACAGACGATGTACCTTCAATTTTTATCTCGGATAAACCGCTGATTTCGGCTAATGCCGTTCTAATCTTTGAAGCGATTTCATATCCATTCACATGAACAATGGCAATTCCCATAATTCTCTTATCCTTTAAATCTTCTTTATATTTATTCAAGACAAATTTAACAATTTGAGATTGACTCCTTGCTTTTGAGACAGGATGAAGTACGCCACCCTCTAAAATTGCAATTGGTTTAATATTAAGTAACGATCCAATCATAGCAGACACTTTACCAATTCGTCCGCCTTTCACTAAATTCTCTAATGTATCAATAGAAATAATCAATCTTGATTGAGATTGAATTTCATTAATTCTTTCCAAAATTTCAGTAACACTTTTTCCTTCTTTTGCCATTTTAGCAGCTTCAATTACTTGAAATGATAATGCCTTTGAAATGTATTTTGAATCAAATACAGTAACATTAGATTGAGACATTATCGCTGCACTTTCAGCAGATTGGACAGTACCACTCATGCCACCTGTCATATGAATAGCAATAATTTCGCTTCCGTCTTCTCCAAGTCTATCAAATACTTCTAAAAAAGCGCCTGTCGATGGCTGCGAGCTTTTCGGAAGCTCCTTAGCATCCTTCATTTTTATTAAAAACTCTTCTTGCTCCAATTCGATCTTATCTAAATAGATCCTGTCATCTATTGAAACCGATAACGGTACCATTTCAATTCCATATCGTTTAATTTCCTCTTGCGTCATATCAACAGTCGAATCTGTTACAATCTTCACATTCCCCATCACTACACATCCCAATCTCAACAATTCTCTTAATTATACATGGTTAAAACAATCATTCAAACATAATACTCAATATTTCGAGCAATTTTGACAAAGTTTGAAAGTTGGACACATTTATAGCCAACGGGGAATATGATTAAAAAAAAATGCTGCCCTTGATTGAATTGAATCGTAGGCTAGATCTTCCCCTACTACTTCATCCAAACATAAGACAGCATCGTATAATTTTATGCGTATATTAGTGAAATATTTGTTATTGTTATCAATCTAAACCTTCTTCTTCCGGTAATTCCTCTTGTAAGAACGCATCTCTCTTTTGCTTCCGTTTGTACACAAATTTTGATAATGAGATACTGATTTCATATAACAGCAACAATGGTATCGTCACAAGAAAATCTGAGACAAAATCTGGTGGGGTAATACATATCGCAATAACGACCAAGACAAAATAGGCGTATTTTCTCAGCTTTTGCAAAACATATGGATTAACTATTCCAATTGAAGTTAAAAACATCGTCACAACAGGAAGTTCGAAAAGAATCCCAAACGGTAAAGTCATATTAAGTAGAAATTGAAAATATTTATCAGCGGTAAAATTGGTTACAAACATTCCATTACTTAAACCGAGTAAGAAATCCAATACCATTGGGAAAATAATGAGATACCCAAATGCTAGTCCACCAACAAATAACAGAAAAAGTGCTGGGATATAAGATAATGTTACTTTTATTTCTATTGGCAATAACGCAGGTTTTACAAATAACCATAATTGAAAAGCAAACACTGGTATTGTTGCTGCTACCGAAACAACAGTTGCAAGCATGAAATAAATCCAAAGGATATCACTAGGTCCCAATACCATTAGTTTTTCATCAAAATCTTTAACAAGCCATTGATATATATCTTCAACGTAGATAAATCCTACAATAAAAAAGAGGATAAAGGAAATTACTGTAATAATTAAACGTTTACGTAGCTCTTCTAAATGGGCAATTACGTTTTGTTCTTGATCTACCAAATCTATCACGCTCTCTATAAAAAATACGAAGATTATCGAATTTTCTTCATTATTCCTGTTTATTGTAAGAATTCACATCGACAGTGATTTTATCCCGCCTTAATTGTCAGTAAGACATCCACCTCAAGGCATGAGGAATCGAAGTAACGGAGGTAATAGTGACACTAGAACGGAACTATCAATCAGTGGGTGATGAAACCCCACTGATTTATGTTTCACTCTTTAGTGTTACATTTACATAGTTTGAACTATATATTGTAGTTATATAGTCTGACGCTTCCGTTATATGACATCTTACTCTTACATTCAGATACTTATTTTACAGAATTATTCTTTTTTTCATCTTTTTCTTCAAAGACATCATTTGTCAATTCACGGGTTGAACTTTTAAACTCACGTAAAGTTTGACCGAACGCCCGTCCAATTTCAGGTAATTTCTTCGGACCAAAAATGATAAGTGCGAGCACTAAAATCAAAATTAATCCTGGTACCCCTATATTTGAAAACATAGTAACACCCCTCCTGTTCATTCTTCAATAAAACAACCCATTCGAATTAAATAGTATCTCACTTGACATAACTTGCTTAGAATACTTTTAACATGACCCAAAAAAGTCGATTTATCCCTTGTAATTTTACCTTATCCCTGTAATTAATTCCAGTTTTATTAAAAAAAGTGGGTGTGCATAACTAAAGGATCAGATCCCAATCAACTAAATACAGTTCTAGTAAAGTGTAAGTAACACGATAAACTGTGTGATGAGTGGGTCTGACCCTATTTTGCATCTCGTTCTATAAATATTAAATCAGCAAAGAAAATAAATTACTGTCTTTATTTACTTCCACATATGGAAATCCTTTTTTGCTCATGCGCTCAATCAAGGGGCCATAATCCTGCCTATTTTTCAGCTCGATTCCAACAAGAGCAGGTCCCTGTTCTTTGTTATTTTTTTTCGTATATTCAAATCTAGAAATATCATCATTAGGACCGAGTACTTCATCTAGAAATTCACGTAAAGCTCCAGCTCGTTGAGGGAAATTAACTATGAAATAATAAAGTAATCCTTCATATAAAAGCGATTTTTCTTTTATCTCTTGCATACGACCAATATCATTATTGCCCCCACTAATGACACAAACGATGGTTTTCCCTTTGATTTCATCCCGATAAAAATCAAGTGCTGCAACAGTCAACGCTCCTGCAGGTTCGGCAATAATCGCATGTTCATTATATAAGTCAAGAATAGTTGTGCAAACTTTTCCTTCAGGGACCTTAATGATATCATCCACATGTTCCTGACAGAGATCAAATGTTTTTTGTCCTACACATTTAACTGCTGCTCCATCCACAAACGTGTCAATATCTAGTAAAGCCTCTACTTCACCTTTTAATAAAGATTGTTTCATAGAAGCAGCACCTTCTGGTTCGACACCAATGCAAGATGTTTCTGGTGATACTGATTTGAAATATGTCGATATCCCAGATACTAGGCCTCCTCCGCCTATTCCTGCAAGTACATAATCTATCTTTTCATCACAATCATTTAAAATTTCAATGGCTACTGTCCCTTGACCAGCGATGACCAGTTCGTCATCGAAAGGATGGATAAAAGTCCTGTTTTCTGCTTCCATGCATCTCTCCGCTTCATAAAAAGCGTCATCAAATGAATCGCCTACTAATACAATTTCAATTTTGTCTTTACCAAATAGCTGAACTTGGTCAACTTTTTGCCGAGGAGTTGTCGCAGGCATGTAGATTTTCCCTGAAATCCCCAACTGACTACACGCAAATGCAACCCCTTGCGCATGATTGCCCGCGCTTGCACAGACAACTCCATTCCTTGTTTCTTCTTCAGACAGCTTTTTCATTTTATAATATGCTCCCCTAAGCTTAAAAGAGCGCACATGCTGTAAATCTTCTCGCTTTAAGTAAACATTACATCCATACTTCTCAGATAATCTTTCGTTCCTTTGCAGCGGCGTATGTGCAACGATATCTTTAAGCTCCTGGTAAGCAACTAAGATATCTTCAACTTGGACCCATTTTCTTGTTGATGTTATTTGGCTCATGTAATACCCTCTTTTCAATTCACTAGATAATTTGTCAATTATATCACTAATTAAAAATAAATCAACAGATTTTTCAGATATTTCACCTTATTTGCATCTAATAGAAAACTCCAAAAAATTGAGATGAATGACTCAATATTAATCCGATACTTCAATCATCGATATGAATTAAGACAGCGAGTACTACATTTTTCTATAAATGAAGTACTCCGATTCTGCCTAGTTCTCGATTCGTTCTAATACCACAAATTCATGAGGATACTTGTTCTTTTCATCGATGGTACCAGTCGTTCTAGAAATCAACTGCCATTTTGACATATTTAATTCAGGGAAATACGTATCACCAGCAAATGAATGATGAATTTCAGTTATATATAACCGCTTGCAGTTAGCAAGTAATTGCTGAAAGATTTCTGCTCCGCCAATTACGAACACTTCTTTATCCGAGGTATCCGCATATGCAACAGCTTCTTTCAAATTAGAAATAACGGTTACACCTTCTTTTTGATAATCCGTATTCCGGGTCAAGATGATGTTCTCTCTACCAGGCAAAGGTTTGCCAATAGACTCATACGTTTTTCTCCCCATCAAAATCGGATGTCCCATCGTCACCTTTTTAAAATATTGCAGATCCGCCGGTAAATACCAAGGCAGTGTATTGTCCTTACCAATTAATCGATTGTCATCCATTGCCAAAATAAAAGATATCATACACTCACTTCCCCTTTAATATGTGGATGTGCTTCATAGTTTTCCAATTCAAAATCTTCATATTTAAAATCGAAAATACTTTTTACTTTTTGATTAATTTTCATAACTGGTAATGGATATGGTTCTCTAGTTAGCTGGAGATTAATCTGTTCAACGTGATTGTCATAAATATGAACATCTCCAAATGTATGAATAAATTCTCCATACTCTAAGTCACAAACTTGCGCAATCATCATTGTTAGTAGAGCATATGATGCGATATTGAATGGCACACCTAAGAATACGTCAGCAGATCGTTGGTATAGCTGACATGATAATTTTCCATCCCGAACATAAAACTGAAACATCGCATGACACGGCGGTAATGCCATTTTTTCTATTTCGCCAACATTCCAAGCATTAATTATCAATCGACGTGAATCAGGATTTTTTTTAATCTGCTCAATCAATTGTGAAATTTGATCAATTTGTCTGCCATCAGCTGTTCCCCATGAACGCCACTGATGGCCATAAATAGGACCGAGCTCACCTTTGTCATCCGCCCATTCATTCCAAATACGAACACCATTATCTTGCAAATACTTAACATTCGTATCACCTTGTAAAAACCACAGTAATTCATGAATGATTGCCTTTAAGCTTAGTTTTTTAGTCGTAAGGACAGGAAAACCTTCTTGTAGATCAAATCTCATCTGATAGCCAAAGGTACTAATTGTACCTGTCCCCGTTCTATCGCTTTTCTTTGTTCCGTTTTCAAGCACATGTTTACACAAATCCAAATATTGCTTCATTAAATTAAACCACCTTTTTTCAGTCACACACAATTTATATAGGTAATAACCCCTTAATTTCCTTTTTATAATACTACAATTATTCTACTTACAAACCAATTATCGCAAAAGAATTAATTTAATAAGCGTAGTGTTTAATTTATTTCGTAGTTTTAGTTTTTCTTATTAATTAAGCTGTTTAATAAATGAATAAGTACGTGGCGCCTTTTCTTTTAGCACTTTATTAGAAACCGAATTCGCATAGAACATCGCATATGTTTCGGCAAAATATTCTTCTGGATATGTAGAATAATAAGCTTTGTCAGGAAAAAGTCCGCTTACTTCTTGCTCCCAAATTATTAAAAATAGATTATTATCACGAATTCCATTATACGCGAATGTATCGATCGTATGCGCTAATTCGTGAAGCTCAAGATTAATCGAACCGTGTCCGTTTCCCGATTCCGTTGCACCAATTTTCACAAAGACAATACGATTTCCTCCCATTCCAGGCACATCATCCCAAGTTGTCTGATTATTTTTATAACCTCTTGGCTTTACTCCTCTTAAGTGCATCGTATGTGGATCATCTGTCAAGCGACCTGTGAATAACTTAATTTTAACATTTTTATCTACTAACTTTTGAATTGTAGCGGGAGGAAGTTTACTAATTTGTTCAACACTGTGAACCGCTTCTTCTACATTAAAGGATTGTTCAGGGAATAAAAAAAGACGTTCTAAATTTGTATTTTCCTGCCATACTTTTGTTAATTTTAGGCTATGGCCTTTTGGAAATGCACCAACACTTAAACCTTCAGTTTCAACAAAGCTAAATGAAGAAAGAATGAAGAATAGAAGGAGGCATAAGATTATAGAAAATGTTCTTTTCATATATAGCACCACCATTCGTTATACTAGTTTCAAAAACTATCACATTATATTATTGAAGTATAACATACTATGAATCCTTTAAACTGTCGAAAATATTTGGAAATGAACTTGAAATTACAATCAGTACGGGTTCTTCATTCCCATCTAATTGTTGAACCAATTGGATCTTTTCAGGCAGTTTGTCCCCTACCTCTCTTCTTAGTTCCTGATCAGCTTTTTGTAGGGTTTTACTGCCTGTTAAGTGGTGAAAAAAAGTGGTACGTGGTATGAAGGAGAAGATTTTCAAAGAATTTATAAGTAACACTTCAGTAGCTTTGAACATATACAAGAAGTAACTGGATGAATGCTAGGTGATTATATTGAGACGTGTTAATAAGCAGGAGCTATTAAGACTTCACCCTGAACTTGCAGATGAAGTGCTTGATGTATTTAATCTTGAGGTTTTCATATATCTTGACCTTGTCATATTTTCAATCTTTTTAGGACTTCTTTTACACCCTTTAATCCAATCATTTTTATGGTCCATTTTTATCCCATTATTTTTCTTTATCTTCTTTTTCATTGTGTTTCAAATCATTAAACGAAAATTCCCTGATAGTTAAAAACTACTCTATTTCCTTCAAAACGAGAAAAGGCTGTCACCAAAAGAAAACGATCAGAACCCCACAATTTACTTAAGAACGTTTATTTGGTCGTGTGATTAATTCAATAAACGGTCTAATAATTGTAAGGTCTGACCCTTTTGGACAGCCTTTTTCACTTAATCTTTTATATGTCGTAAATTACGGTAATGAATAACAAAGGTAATCGCAAATGTGATGACTATCATGGAGAAAAACATTGCATGTGGAATCTCAATCTGAATAACAGAAAGATACATTTTAATGGAGATAATGGCAATCAAAACATATGCAGCCGTCTCCAGTTCAGGTACTTTATCAATTAGCTTAAGGAATACACCCGCAATGCCACGCATCATTAACACTCCAAGCATACCACCAATCAACAACACCCATACTTTTTCACTGACACCAAATGCAGCGAGAACACTATCCACCGAAAACGCGATATCCATTAATTCAACAGCAACGACCGTTCCCCATAAATTTCCAAACATCCTAATAAGAATACTTTCTTTAGACATTCCTTTTGATTCTTCTTCACCATTCTCATTTTGTTTCGTTTTATCTATAAAATACTTTATGGCGAGCCATGCAAGATATGTTGCTCCCAATACTTTTACCCACCATAGATGAATTAAATAAACACCGAGTCCAATCGCAATGAAACGGAATGCATATGCACCAAGTAATCCATAGAAAAGTGCCTTTTTTCTTTGTTTAGTAGGTAGATGGCGAACCATAACAGCGAGAACTAATGCATTATCTGCTGACAACAAACCTTCAAGTAAAATCAGTGTTCCAATTAACCCCCAGCTCACTGGGTCTGACAATACTTTTGCCCACATTTCCCAATCAAAAAATTGAGCGTACGTGTTCATAATGCTTGTTAACATATTATCCCGGCTTTCTTGTAAAATAAAAGTTCCTCATTTATTAAAAAACCTAAGCTTCAGTAAAGGAACTTCGAAACCAAACTGAATCAAGAGTGATCTTTTCGAATAAGAATGATCGGCTTAAATTAGGGAATTGGACGTATTCGCTCGTTCAAAACATCCTAAAAAAACATTTACATCATTCTTTTAAAAATGAAAAATGCGCTAATAGCAGCGCATTCAGTTTGACCATATAGATAGCATACGCCTATAAAATTCATATTTCAAATGTTTATATTCATTCTAGCAAAATTATTGTTAATCTTAAATCGGTGGGGGTTTTACTGCCCGCTATTATGGGATAAGCATCTTCAAGAAAAATAAGTTTGCTCCGACCATTTCGGAGGTGTATTTTTATCCCAATAAATTTTACCTAAAGCATAGTGTGTAGCGAATTCATCATGATACGTATGATAGTGAAAATTGAACCAATATCCTTCTTGCGGTGGATTCTCTTGTCTAACATGAAAACGAATAATATCTTTTCCAGTATTTTCGTTATAAAGGTGAAAAATCTTCTCACTTCGTCCTGAAGAAGGTCCTTTAGATATAGTTAACTGAACAAGCTCTTCATCAGGGAAGTTTACTGCCATTTGTGTAATGGCCTCTTCAATTTTTGGTAAAACAGCAAATTTAAATTCATCTTCAATCTTCGGACCAATCTTTTCACCGAATTTCGTAAAGGCATGTTCCTCGGCCTTTGTCATGATCGATTCAATAAACTCACTTCGGTCAAATATACTTGGTGATATCGAGTCATCAGCTGATTCGATTAAGGAATAGCTTGTACTTTCCGTTTCTTCAAAAATATTTTTCTTTGGGTGTTTATTCGGATGTGCTTCAGTAAGCCAGGATATATCAGAAGGAGAAACCATTCCGAATGTTAGAACAGTTACTAATACAACTAAGCTTTTCTTCAACCATTTCGATTTCTTCATGATGATTTCCCACCTCCTTCACGTATCAATGAAGTTACAAAAAGTATTATTTCCTGCCTTTATTAGCTATTCACGTCAATTTTCAGTTATCGGCATACATGACTAGCCATTTGTATAATCTAATTTCTAGTATACGGGATTTCTTAGGAAATTACGAAAAAAATGTATGCTAAATTTCATTTTGATGGCATGTTTGTCTATAATAAAGAATGACCATTTTTTTATTGTGTAAAAGAAAATGAAGGATTTTGCATACCTGATGTAGAACTATATATTGTAATCCATTGTTTTGTAAAGGAGGAATTCACCTATGGAAGCGTCAGCACTTTTGATACTCGTCGTAATTTCACTTGTTTATTTCATTTATGAAGCGATTGCCGATTGATCAACGGGAAGACTATGTATAAAACTATTCCAATTCTTCTTTTGTTCTAATCTGAAAAAAGAAGTGGTTTTTGTTATTTTAATAGCCTGATCCTAGAGGATAAGTAGTCGCTATAACTCTACATACAATGTTATTAATGTATTATTAACACGATATACTAGGTCAGGCCCTTTTTAAGTATTCTCTTGCTTTTTCAATTGACTGAAATTCAAACTTGAAGAAACTCGTCTTAAAGAGCAACGACGAGTTTCTTTTATAATTGAATATACCCATAATGAAATAATGAGGTTTTCCTTTTGATTGTTGTGAACCCCAATTTCTCAAATCGTTTGCTTCTGAAATGATCCTTTAGCACGACTCGATTTTTCGCAACGCGCTTTGCCTGCTCAATTGTTTCTAGTTGTAAATCATTATAGGATGCAAATTGTGCCAACCCATTTATACCTTCTGATTCTTCAATACGCTCTTCAAACATCGGATCAAAGTACACCACATCGAAGCTGTTATCTGGAAGCTTTTTTAAAACCTCATGATGATTACCTGTTTCAATCTGAATTCTTTTCATTGCAGCATCCATAAGTTCGATCCCACTTTCCCACTGCAATAGTCCTTCTTTAACAATAAAGGAGATGATCGAATTTTCTTCAATCGCTCTAATTTCCCCACAAGCACCTGAGACGTAACTCGCAATAATGGCATCTGAACCTAATCCGAGTGTACAGTCGAGAATAGAAGACCCTTTTTCAATTCTAGCAGCTGTTATATACGGATCATCTTCGCCGTTCATCATTCGTTTGATACGAATCATTGCAATATTCGGATGAAAAAAGAAAGGTGAACCCCCAGAAATTGTATGAAGTTCAAGTTTGTTTTTCCCGACAACCAAACAGTCCATCCCATAATCTTGATGCATTCTATTTAAAGACCGTTTATTCCTCTTGTAAAACGGTAGTGAAAATTGAGCGGCAATACTTTTAGCTCGTTCAGTATGTATTTCATCAGTGCGTCCAGCTGTTGTGACAAACATGATTGCTCTCCTTTTAGTCAACTAAATAGCAGTAGAGACTTATCTAAAAGGACAAGCCCTTTAGAGATAAGTCTCTACATGCTTAATAATAGCTTATTTCATTTCTTCAAATGCTGTGAGAAGATTCTCCATTACCGCTTCCATCGGAAACCCTTCTATATCATGACGTGGAATGAAGTGAATCACTTCTTTTCCTTTTAATAAAGCCATAGACGGGGATGATGGTTCATATCCTGTGAAATATTCACGCATTTTTGCCGTAGCGTCTTTATCTTGGCCTGCAAACACTGTAACGATATGATCTGGTTTGTTAGCCGAATTTAATACTGCTTGAGTTGCTGCTGGGCGGGCTATTCCTGCTGCACATCCGCATACCGAATTCACTACAACAAGAGTTGTTTCATCTTTTACTGTATTCATAAAGTTGTCTACTTCCTCAGCAGTAGTAATTTCCGTAAACCCCGCTTGAACAAGCTCTGCTCGCATTGGTTTTACCATTTGTTTCATATATTCTTCATATGCCATTGACATAGGTAGTTGCCTCCTTTATTTTCCGATACACCATAAGAATACTATACATATTAACAAATATGCAAAAAAGTGAATCGTCTATAATACGTTTAAGTTAGATAATCCGCTCATTTTTTCAAAATAGTTAACCGACTGCTCCACTACTTCTTGAATAGGTTTGAATTTTACAATTCCAAATTAAAAAGGGCCAGGCCCAACTCTTATTAGAAAATTCGTGTCTAAACACTTTCTTCTAATTTAGAGTGTGAACTCCGACCCTTCTTTAACAAGTGTAGATTAACTTCATCTGCTTAGATTTTTAATACGCCACCTGTGTTAGCACTTGTAACGAGCTTAGAGTAGCGTGCTAAATAACCAGTTTTTACTTTTGGTTCAAAACCTCGCCAATTTGCTTTACGTTTTTCAAATTCTTCATCTGAAATTTCTAATTGGATTGTACGATTATTTAAATCTAATTCGATAATATCGCCGTTTTCTACAAATGCAATTGGACCACCTTCTGCAGCTTCTGGAGAAATATGACCAATTGAAATTCCTCTTGATGCACCTGAGAAACGACCATCAGTAATAAGACCAACTTTAGCGCCAAGACCTCTGCCGACAATTTGCGAAGTAGGTGCTAACATCTCAGGCATTCCTGGCCCACCTTTAGGTCCTTCATAACGGATCACGACAACATGTCCTTCTTTTACTTTACCAGTGATGATTCCAGAAAGGGCATCTTCTTGAGAATCGAAGCAGATTGCTGGACCTCTATGATAGCCGCCTACTGCTGGATCGACAGCTCCAACTTTAATAACTGAACCATTTGGCGCTAAGTTACCGAATAATACAGCAAGGCCGCCTCGCTCAGAATAAGGATTGTCTAATGGACGAATAACATTTTTGTCCAAGATTTCAGCCCCAGCAACATTTTCACGTAATGTTTTACCAGATACAGTTAGGCAATCACCATTGATTGCACCCGGCTTTTTAAGAATCTCATTGATGATGGCACTAACGCCTCCTGCGTTATGAACATCTTCAATGTGATAATCTGATGCAGGAGCGATTTTTGCAAGATGAGGTACACGACTTGCAATTTCATTGATACGTTCTAATGAATACTCAATTCCAGCTTCATGTGCTAATGCAAGTGTATGAAGTACTGTGTTTGTTGAACCACCCATCGCCATGTCCAACGCAAATGCATTATCAATTGCATCGATTGTTACGATATCACGTGGTTTAATATCCTTTTTGATAAGCTCCATTAATTGCGTAGCTGAGCGTTTAACAAACTCTTTACGTTCGGGAGCTACAGCTAAAATTGTACCATTACCAGGTAGGGCAAGACCAAGACCTTCTGCCAAGCAGTTCATGGAGTTTGCAGTAAACATACCAGAACAAGAACCACATGTAGGACAAGCAAATTGCTCAATCTCTTGTAATTTTGCTTCATCAATTTTACCAGCTTGGTAAGCTCCAACCCCTTCAAAAACAGAGTTTAAGTTAAGTGGGTTACCATCTTTATCCACACCAGCTTTCATTGGTCCACCGCTAACAAACATTGTTGGAATATTGACACGAAGTGCCGCCATCATCATCCCAGGCGTAATTTTGTCACAGTTAGGAATACAAACCATTCCATCGAACCAATGCGCAGAAACAACAGTTTCAATTGAATCAGCAATAATCTCACGACTTGGCAATGAATAGCGCATACCAATATGCCCCATTGCAATTCCATCATCAACCCCGATTGTATTGAATTCAAAAGGTACGCCGCCCGCTTCGCGAATCGCTTCCTTTACAATTTTTCCAAATTCCTGCAAATGTACATGACCTGGAACAATATCGATATAAGAGTTACAAACTGCGATAAACGGCTTTCCGAAATCTTCTTCTTTAACGCCGGCTGCACGTAACAAACTACGGTGTGGAGCTCGGTCGATACCTTGTGTAATCATGTCACTTCTCATTTTTGGCGTAGACATTGCTGAAAGACCCCCAATTTATTATGTTATGTGAATAAATAAGATTATTTATTATTATCCAAAAATTCTAACATAAAAGCCAAGAAAAGAAAATGAAAAAAACTCAAATAATATCGAAATATGGCTATTCCATACAAAACTCCACCATTTACTATGAAGGTTCCAGCCTGTAGCACACTACACACACCTAATCACAATCGTGGCGGTGCGTAGCCGATTTTGGATGCATTCTTTATAAAAATTAAGTATACCCGCTAAGTAGATTGGCTATATTAGTAAGTCACGAAGCCCCGTCCACATATCCTTCATACAAAAAGGTCAGATCCCACATCGACTATATTGTTTATTTGACGTGTATATGACACAATAAACATCTATAGTGTGTGAGGTCTGACCCTCTAAAACATCCTCTGTTTACCCTTATTTTTCGCTATTTTCTACTTCCGTAAGTCGCGCATCTGTCATTTGCTTCCAAACGGACCCTTTCGCTTCTTCCCCATTTTCAATTCGGTCAATAGCCATTTTTATTTGCAAAGCCACTTCGAATTCTGAATCTTTTTCCGCTTCTTTTAAAGCAGATAATACGCTTTTATCACCAGATTCATAGAGGAACATTGCAGCACGCCATCTAACAATTTTACTTTTATCTTTTAAGGCAGATGCCATTTCCGTCATCGCTTCCGCAAATCCGAGATCAGATAAGCAATCACCAGCCGTTCTTCTCACAGCAGGATTTTTATCATTTAAGCCCATATATAGTGCAGGTAATACTTTTCGATCTTCAATCATTCCTAGTAATACGACCGCTTCTCTACGTACAGAAACTTTACTGTCTGACAAAGCTTTTTTTAACAATGGAATATCCTCAATTGTCGGATCTTCCATTTGCTCAAGTGCCTGATAGCGTTTTTCCCAATTTTCATCCTCAAGCATTTCTGCGGTAAGCTTAATTTTAGTCCGTTTTACTAGTTCTTTTTTATTGTCGTTCTCTTGCTTAGCCGCAGCTACAAGTTCATTTATCCGTTCTGGCGGATACGCAGCTATAAGTTCCTCAGATACTTCTGCACCAATTGCATCCATATCTCCGTATCTGACACCATAGTCTTTCCATTTTCTTAGCAAAACAACATTATCATCTTGTTTCTGTGCTGCTTGAACAGCTTGGGCAAAAGAATCCGGAAGAGCATAGCGCTTTTCACTATTTCCGTCGTTTAGCTTGATTTGATATGGTAATCCTTTGAAATGTAAAATCGAAACATTGACTTCTCCATAATGATCGAGAATAGTCGATCCCACTTCTTCATTTCTTGTATCTTCACCGAATACTTGGCGAACTTTAATCAAGATTTCTTGCCAATCAAATTTACCATTTCGTTCAATGGCTAAAAAATCGGCAACATGATAAACACCCTTCACACCATCGATATATAAAATTTCTCTGATTAAAGATGGCGCTTTTTCAGCTTCCTCTTTTTTATAGTTATTGCTTATACCAGCTGGTAGCTCTTCGGCCAAGTTAATTTTCATTGTGTTTGGACTTGGTGTAGGTTCAATCGATATAATATTCATACGTTCGCTCCTTTACACATATTTTTAGGATATGACTATAGTTTATCATAATCTATGGTTTAGGCGGTTCGGAGTGAATTAATGCTCATACGTGACCTGCTTATTCCTCTAATTTTTCCGCTAAGTATTCCCAACGTTCAAGCATATAATCAAGCTTTTCTTTAACTTCTGTCTCCTCTTCCATTAAGATTCGGAGTTTTTCAAAATCACTTCCAGCCGTTGCCATTTCTGCAGTGATGCTTGTTAAACGTTCCTCGGCTTTTTCCATTTTCTCTTCAATTTCTTCCCACTCTTTCGTTTCAGCATAGGTCAATTTCTTTTTCTTTTTATCAGGACGTTGTTGTACTTGAACAACAGGTTTCTCTTGCATAGGCTCAACTGTTACTTTTTCTTCTAAAAACTCAGAATAGCTACCGTAATAATGACTGACAACAGCTTTTCCTTTGAAAACAAAAAGTTGTGAGCATGCTTTATCAAGAAAGTAACGATCATGCGAAACAGTAACGACCACTCCAGGGAATGTCTCTAAATAATCCTCAAGTACAGTCAATGTCTGAGTATCAAGATCATTGGTTGGCTCATCCAAAAGGAGTACATTTGGAGCTGACATTAAAATCTTCAATAAGTAAAGTCGACGCTTTTCTCCACCTGAAAGCTTGCGGATTGGCGTTCCATGTGTATGTAGAGGAAAGAGAAATCGCTCGAGCATTTGAGCGGCAGAAATATAGCTACCATCTTTCAAGGCAATCGATTCAGCTGTTTCGCGAATATACTCGATCATCCGCATGCTTTCATCCATATCTTCACTTTCCTGTGTATAGTAGCCGATTTTCACAGTTTGTCCTGTTTCAATCACACCAGAATCGATTTTCACTCTACCGGCCAAAATATTTAGCAAAGTCGATTTTCCTGTTCCATTTTGACCGACGATGCCAATTCTATCTCCTCGTTTAAATAAATAGGAGAAGTTATGTAGGATAGTGTGGTTGCCATATGACTTCGAGATGGACTCTAGCTCCAACACTTTTTTCCCTAGGCGTGCCCCGCTTAATTCAATATCAAGTGACCCTTGTTGCGATTTATTTTGCACATCCGATTCTAGCGTTTCAAAACGCTGGATTCTTGCTTTTTGCTTTGTCGTTCTCGCTTTTGCACCTTTTCTTATCCAGGCTAATTCCTTTTTAAATAAGCTTTCCTTTTTGTTTTGTTCAATTGCTTCATTTTCTTCTCGGATTGCTTTTGCCTCTAGAAAATCACCATAATTACCTTTGTATTCAAATAGGCTACCACCACTAAGCTCCCAAATTTTATCCGAAACCGTATCAAGGAAATATCGGTCATGAGTTACAAAGAGAACGGCTCGCTTTGATTTCACTAAATATTCCTGCAACCATTTAATACTGTCATAATCAAGGTGATTCGTTGGTTCATCAAGGATGAGCAAATCGGTTGTTTCAATTAGCGTTTTCGCTAAAGCCGCCCGCTTTTTTTGTCCACCTGACAGCTCAGCTATTTTCCTTGAAAAATCAGGGAGTCCAAGTTTTGTTAATATCGCTCTAGCGTCAGCGCTTGTATCCCATGCATTTAATGCATCCATTTCCTGCTGTTGCTTTAATAACCGGTTCTGTATGTCGGTATTATCCGGATCGTTTTGCAACTTTTGTAGGGTGTTTTCATATTCTTTAATGACTTTAAAAACAGGGTAGTCACTTGCATAAAGAAAATCAATTATTGTCATGTCATTTGGAAAATCTGGATCCTGAGATAAATATGAAATAGAGTAATCGTTCGGATGATCCTTTTCCCCAGTGTCAGCTTCCTCAATTCCAGCAATAATATTTAATAGTGTTGATTTTCCTGTTCCATTTACACCGATGATTCCAATTTTATTGCCTTCAGAAATTGAAAAAGAAAGGTTTTCAAAGACTAATTTTTCACCTTGCATTTTTGTTACGTTTTCCATTGCAAAAACTTTCATAATCGTACATCCCATTCTATATAAAATTGCTGTAAAAACTCCTGCATATACTGATGTCGCTTTTTGGCTAATTCTTTTGCTGTGTTTGTATGTAATTGATCCGCTATCTTTAATAATTTATCATAAAAATGCTGGATCGTTGATTGCTTTGCCTCAATTGTATCTAAATCTGGATGATAGATTGGATTCCCTACACTTCCACCATATGCGAATGTTCTTGCAACTCCAATTGCGCCAATTGCGTCCAAACGATCGGCATCTTGCACAATTTTAGCTTCAATGGAAGGAAGTGCGATTTGTCCTTTACTAAAAGAAATTGAATCGATAATGGCTGTGATCTTATCAACGGTCTCATTATCCATGTTAGAATGAAGAAACCAATCATTCATTATACGCCAGCCATCTGCTTTTGATTCATGTAATTTACGATCAGGTATATCATGCAATAATGCAGCTAACTCAATTGTAGGTAAATGACCCTTATGCTCTTCACAGGCAATATGTATGGCCATTTTTCTTACTCTGTCTATATGGAACCAATCATGACCTGTTATGTCATTTCCAAGTCTACTCTTCACAAAAATTTCCGCTTCTTCTATTAGGCTTTTATTCATCATGCACTCCCTGTACTTTCTTTCATATTGTATCATGCTAGAACACTTTGGTCATTCTTCATTAAACCAAGATAATCCAAGAGTCTTTGGTCCTGCATGAACACCTACAGAACTCCCTATTGGGTAGGCATGGATGATGATGCTTGAATCGATTTCATTAATGACTTTACGCCATTTATCAGTCTGTGTAAGCGAAGCACCAAATAACAAGCAGCACTCCTTCACTTCTTTTGAAGTATATGCTTTTTTAAATAGATCAAAAATCCGCTCTTCTGCCTTTTTCTCACTTCTCACTTTTGCGATGGTAGCAAGTATGCCATTTTCTATCGAAATAATCGGTTTGAAATTCAACATACTGCCGAGCAAATATTGAGTACCTGATAACCGGCCACTTCTATGGAGTTGTTCGAGTGATCCAATCAATACATACGTCTCATTACTCTTACTATATTTCTCAGCTTCCTGTAAAGCATCCGTGATCTCCATTCCTCTTTCAGTGTAACTCATGATTTTTTTTAAAACCATCGTCATTGGATAAGAAATAACAAGGGTATCGTATACATACACAGGAATTGAAACCATTGCAGCTGCTTGCCTACTTGAATCAACCGTTCCGCTTAAGCTTCCCGATAAATGAACAGAAATGATACAATCATACCGTTCTTCAAGTGACTGATACAATTCTATAAAGGTTCCAACAGAAGGCTGAGACGTTGTAACTGCCACCTTCTCTTCTTCCATCAAACGATAAAGTTCTTTAGGGATAATATCAATTCCATCTCGATATTCTTTTCCTTCCATTATGACAACCATCGGAACGATATAGATATCATCATTTTTCTGTAAATCGTCATCCAAGTAACCGGTACTGTCCATTACCCAGGCTATGCGTTTAGTCATTTGAATGCCCTCCAAATGTATATAATTGTTTCTAATTATATGATGGATCAGGAATAATCATTTACCTTAATAAAAAATTTGGCATTCTAAAAAATTTGGCATTCTAAAAAAGCCTGATTCTCAGAAATCTGTATCAGCATATTGAGCAGACGGATTGAGAATCAGGCTATTTTGAATTTCCTATTATTCAGTTTCAAAAGAGCAGCGACTTAATATCTTCTTCTAATTCTTTAGGCTTCGTTTGAGGAGCGTATCTGCTGACAATATTACCGTTACGATCTAATAAAAATTTTGTGAAATTCCATTTTATCCCCTTTGAACCGAGCATTCCTGGAGCATGTTCGGTTAAATATTGAAACAAAGGATGGGCGTTTTTACCATTCACATCAATTTTAGCAAACATCGGGAATGTGATACTATGATTCAATTTACAATACGAATCAATTTGAAGATTATCGCCAGGCTCTTGTGAAAGAAATTGATTACATGGGAAGCCAAGTATGACCAAGCCATCATCATGATATTGTTCGTATAACGCCTGCAGTTCACTATATTGTGTTGCAAAGCCGCATTTACTAGCAGTATTAACAATGACTACTACTTTCTCTTTAAATTGCTCCATAGAAATATATTCGCCATTTATTTTTTTAACGTCAAATTGATATATAGACATACAATGTCACTCCCTTTAACTAGTAAATATATTGTATATCATTTCATGTTAACTTTCCCATTTTTTACAATTCACTTGAATATAGGTTCTAATTTCTCTAACGTTTCAATTACATAATCAATAATTTCCACAAGATCGTCTATCTGTTCTTCTTTAATTAATCTTCCAAAAGAAAAAGTATATTTTGTTGTATAGAAAACTTGCTTTTCCTGGTTATTTATCGTTTCGGAATCCGTTTTTTCAATGAGACGAGTTTCTCCCCAAATATGAGTAAGGACATTCATTACTTGTTTAGTTTGAATTTCATCCAACTTATCTTGGATTGCAACCATCACTTTGAGGATTGAGCCTGAAGCAGATTCATAGTTAGATTTTGGTAGTAATTCAGCACTCAGGTTTTCTAATTTTGATATAAGTGTAATTCCTGCACTGATCTTTCTTTTAGCACATGTATGTTTCAACTTCATTTCAATTACAAACTCACGTGATAAATCTGCAAGGTTTACTAAATCCATTCGATTCGTTACAAGGATATCACCATCTAAATCTCGATCATAAACTGCTCCTTCAACTATAACTTTCATATTATCAAATGCAGTAGGATCAAATACCATAACACACCTCTTCATTTATTTTATCTTAGCCTCATATTTTATCATAGGGACACTTATTGCAGGAATGACTTTAAAACTTTGTACAAGCAATATTCTATCATTATGCTAATTTCAGTCAAAAAATGGTGCCTTCTAACAGAAACTTCTATATAATAAGTTTTATTAGAATTTTCTAATTTCAAAAAAATAGTGGAGGAGGATATATATTGCCTATTAAAATTCCCGGTTTATTACCCGCCAAACAGATTCTCGAACAGGAGAATATTTTTGTAATGGAAGAAGAGCTGGCAACTAAGCAGGACATCCGTCCATTAAATATACTTATCTTGAATTTAATGCCGGAGAAAGAAAAAACGGAAGCCCAACTCTTGCGCTTTTTAGGGAACACACCAATTCAAGTAAATGTTTCATTTTTACGATTAACCTCACATGAAGCAAAAAACACTAGTAAGCTACATTTAGATCAATTTTATAAGACTTTTTCAGAAGTGAAAAACAATAAATTTGATGGGATGATCATTACTGGTGCTCCCGTTGAAAAGCTTGAATTTGAGGAAGTGGATTATTGGGAAGAACTTCAGGCGATTATGGATTGGACAACTCAGCATGTTACATCGACCTTACATATATGCTGGGGTGCACAATCTGCTCTATATCATCATTATGGAATAAACAAATACGAGTTACCAAAAAAATGTTTTGGTATTTTTACACATGATGTTCTTCAGCCAAACGAACGGCTTGTCCGCGGTTTTGATGATCAATTTTTAGCACCACATTCGAGGTACACGGACATTGATTCAGAACAATTATTAAGCAATGAAAAACTGATTGTACTTGCCCAATCAGACCAAGCTGGAATCTTGTTACTCGCATCAAGAGATGGTAAAAGGATTATGATTACAGGACATCTTGAATATGATGCAGGTACATTAGGGCAAGAATATAAACGTGATCAGGCCAAAGGTATTTTAACAGATATCCCTGAGAATTATTATCCAGACGACAATCCAGAAAAGAAACCACTTCATCGTTGGAAAAGCCATAGTAGTCTTTTGTTTTCAAATTGGCTCAATTATTATGTCTATCAAGAGACACCTTTTGAATGGGATTAAGATTATCGTCTCCAATAATCACATGCTAAAAGAGACCAACTTGTATTAAGTTGGTCTCCTATCCATTGCATCATATTTTTGTAAGTTCTTCCTCAAAATAAAAAGTCGACGGCTTTTCTTTGATTACATACGTATACTTTTTCATTTTCGGAACATATTGAAACTTCATGATCGTTACTTCTTCACCAGTCTCTCCAAGATTGACAATTTCGCCTGGTTGGAACTTATTCTTATTGGACACCGGTCACACTCCCTCTCTATATTCATTATACCATAGAAAGAGTAAAATAAAGTGAAACTTCCATCATTCGGGTTTTCCTTTCCCTCACCTATGCTTCTACGATTTCTCTAAGCCTCATGTTGAGAACTTACTGCCCATTATTGCGGGATCATATCCAACCCAATTTTTAGCTTTGTTGAGAAAGATACACTTCCTCGAAAGGCTGTACAACTACAAAGCCATTCCCTTGGAATTTCATTTGAATGGATTCACCACTTGCACGACCAAAAAAGGATTTCAATGAAACATCTGTAACAAACTCAGGAACAAGGTGACCAGACCAAGCAACGGTTGCATTTGGATCGGTGTATACCGGATTTCCCGGTTCAACTAATAGAGTTAGAGGTTCATAATGAGACGTAAAGGCTACCATTCCTGTCCCTTTCAGCGTCACGTTAAAAAGCCCTCCTGACAATAATCCAGCAACCTTTCGCATGAGCTTAATATCCCAATCGATACTAGGTTCAAATGCAAGTAAGTCATTGCCGTTTACTGTTACCGATTCATTATATAAATTTAATATTGAGATTTTCTTGCCTTGATCGGCAACGTATAGCTTACCCTGCCCTGTCGCTTTCATAAGGGGTGCACCCTCGCCTGTAAAAGCCTTCTTAAATAGCTTCCCAATTCCATGTTCAAGAATACCTTCACGTTCAAACTTAATATTGCCACGGTAAGAAATCATCGATCCCATCTTTGCCCAAATTTGGCTTTCAAGATTAATTTCAAGTATTCTCGGTGTTTCCAATTCAAACAATCCTTGCCCTTTATCTTCTTGTTTGGTTTCGTCAATGAATTGATTGATTCTGAATTTTTCCAACTTAATCAACTCCATTATTTTTTTCTTAACATAAATAACCATGTGAATGAAAGCGATTGCTGTAAATCTTTTGCTAAATAATTAAGTTTGGTATAATCCACACCACGCTTCGGAATACCTTTATCTGCTATGATTTCCCAACCATTGTCCGAGGCTAATTTTTCTAAATCCCATGATTGCAAAGTATTCATAATTACATCTTTCCCAAGGATTTTTGGATAGCTATGCTTCTTTCTAGGCATAGCTGTCGGCCCTAATATTCCTATGCAGCCATATCCACCTTGCTTTACAACACGATGCATCTCTTTTAGGGCAAGCAGTGGATTTTCTGTCCATTCTAGCGAGTTTATTGCCAATACAGCATCATATTCTTGATTCCGGAAAGGTAGTTTTGCTAAATCACCTTGAACAAAAGAGATATGATCCATTCCTTGCGTCTTTGCATGAGCGATTTCAATCATTTCAGATGATAAATCAAGACCAGTAACATGATAACCTAAGCTAGCAAGCTTCATTGACCCATAACCATCGCCACAACCTAAATCAGCTACTTTCGCCCCAGATGGAACATACTCTATAAAAAAAGGGATAATACTCTGTCTACTTCCCGTTTCCCACATCTCTAGTGAATTTTTTGACCAATCAAGCGCAAATTGATCCCATTGTTTACAAGCATCATCAAGCCAATTATGTATTGTCACGCTTCCACCTCATCTCTTTAAGTGCTTCTAATTATGTTGCTGAAAATAATACACGCTAGTTTGTAATTTAGCTACTTATTCTTACGTTAAGTGGTAAAAAAGGTTTCAGTTTATTCGAACATTTACTTATTGGCTCTGTTAAACTTGCCTGTTGATTAGAACGAAAGGCTTTCGCTTTCCGATCAACATAGTGCCAAAATCAACAATGAGCTTTAACATAGCCTACTTATAATAAGGTCATTAAAACAGAAAGTGGCCTGACTTCGCCAATACGATAACAGTATAAGTAGTAAACATAAATATACTGTATGTAAAGTACGAGGTCAGACCTCCTAAATTATTTTTATTTTTCTGCGTCTTCATTTTTCTTTTGGATGGCTTTTAGTTGTTCCATTCGTTGTGGATCTTCTTGAAAATACTCAACTAAATCACCAATTCGGTCGATGGAATCCCAACTTAAATGATGTTCAATCCCTTCAACATCTTGATAAATGTTTTCTTCCTTTACTCCGATAATCTGTAACAATTGTTCTAACAGGTCATGACGATATACGAGCCTTTTCCCTACTTTTTTTCCATTTGCAGTAAGCACAAGTCCGCGATATTTTTCATAAACTAGATATTTTTCTTGATCAAGTTTTTGTACCATTTTCGTAACTGAGGAAGGATGAACAGACAGGTTTTCCGCTATATCAGAAACCCGAGCATATCCTTTTTCTTCTATTAATAAGTAGATTTGCTCGATATAATCCTCCATGCTCGGTGTAGGCATTTATTAATCCTCCCATTCATAAGAAAAGTGAATAGCGCCAATAAAGGAACTTCGACTTAAATCCATTTCTTCCAGGAGTCGTTGCCGAAGTTAGTGCATCCTGTGTACTCTAAAATTAGACAAGCTAACTAAGATGAGGAGTAGACTTTTCCTCACCAGAATGGATTGTCATGTAGGATGATTTCGCTAAACACCAAAACTCATTAAAAACCTTATACTTTCTTATCATTTTTGCAATCGTCTCAGGTCTCGGCTACCATCAATTAATTATTCTACCATAACGTATAAACCAAAAAGACACACTCTAGACGATGGTAAATGAGATATGTATAAGGTTAAACTCTAAAATGTATGAAAAATTTTATACATATACAAAAAATTCTACTATATTAAACTTACTTAAACAAGTATGAAACGAAAGACTTTACTGATTGATATTCGTTTCTTGTGGAAACTTCCAGCTAATTTTTTTTGATTGTTCATCCCAAATCAAGGCTGCATGAAATGTTTTGTTTCCTTTTTCAAATCCTTCTATTACATCTGTTTCTCCTGTTTTCAGTAATTTTTTCAAGATTGCTTGTGTAATGTTTTTGTTAAGTATTTTTTTCGAAACGGTAAATGTGCAGTTTGTTGTCGAATAATTTGTGCAGCCGTAGAAATTACCTTTGTCGACTACCTTTCCATCGCATAATTTACAATTACCCAAAGATGCAGAACCCTTTCTTTTTGTAGATTTTCGTTGAATCGATTCTGTATCAAATTGAGAGAAATCCCATTCATTTGAAGCTTCTATTGCATCAGATATGATTTTAGATGATAATTTCTTAACGGCTTCCATAAATGTTCCTGCAGCTGCTTTACCTTCACCTATTTCTCTAAGCCGCTGTTCCCATTTGGCCGTCATTTCTGGTGATGCAAGGATTTTATCACCAATCGCTTCAATTAATACTTTCCCTTTATCTGTCGCAAAGACTTGATTTTTTTGCACAGTAATATACTTACGATCCTTCAGCATCGTAATAATCCCAGCTCTTGTTGCCTCAGTTCCGAGACCTTCTGTTTTCATTAATACTTTTTCAAGCTGCTCATTGTCAAGATGCTTTCCTGCTGTTTTCATAAGTGTAATGAGCTGACCTTCTGTATAACGCTTTGGTGGCTGTGTTTTTCCTTCTTTCACTTTACACTTTACTACTTTACCACTAGCTTCTTTTTCGACATTTGGAAGCAATATATCTTCGTCTTCTTTCTCATTATTAAAAATGACCTTTCGCCAACCTTCTTGAATTTGCTGCTTACCCTTTGAAACAAATTCAGCCCGTTGATCAACCATTGTCGTTATAGTCGTATAATCAAAAATAGCTTTGTCATAATGAGCAGCGATCAGTCTTTTGACGACTAAATCGTACATTTTTCGTTCATCATCCGACAAGCGTGCTGGATCAGTCACCTGTTCGGTTGGAATAATTGCGTAATGATCGGTCACTTTTTTTTCATTGACAAAGCGTTTGTTATGGAGAATTGATGGCTGTGGCAGTGGAAAATACTTCGAATAGTCGGCAAATCTACTCAATTTGTCCATGATTTCTGGAAAGGTTTCCGCTTCTCCTTTTGTTACGTAATTAGAGTCTGATCTGGGATAGGATACGATGCCTTTCTGATAGAGGCTTTGTAAAACATCAAGCGTTTTTTTGGGCGGAAATTTATACATTTTATTTGCGGTTGCCTGTAATGCAGACAAATTGAAAAGTAGCGGTGGCAGAAATTCTTTGCGATCTGTTGCCATTTCTGTGACTTTTGCATCTTTCCCTTTACAAAAGGCAGCGATTTTCTCAGCCATCTCTTGATTGTCAATACGAGTCTCCTGATTCTTCTGCCATTTCCCTTGATATTTTCCACCTTCGATATTAAAGTCAGCTATGACTTCCCAAAAAGGCTTCGATACAAATTGTTCAATTTCTTTTTCCCTTTTCACAATTAAAGCAAGTGTTGGTGTTTGAACTCGGCCTGCTGAAAATACGTCGCTCATTCCTTTTTTCTTTAGGAGTATACTATAAACTCTTGAAGCATTCATCCCAACTGTCCAGTCTGCACATGCTCTTGTATACGCTTCATGAAACAAAGGCCTTGTCTCTTGTTCCGCTAATAAATGCTGGAACCCTTCATAGATAGATTTTGGTGTAAGTGATGAAATCCAAAGCCGTTTCATTGGTTTTTTTGAACCACTAAGTTGGATTATATTACGGACGATTAATTCACCTTCACGACCAGCATCTCCTGCATGGATGATTTCCTTCACTTCAGCTTTTTGCAGTAACGTTTTGACTACTTGAAATTGCTTATATTTCGATCTCGTCACTTCATATTGAAACTTCTCAGGAATCATCGGTAGCGTATCAAGCGACCATTTTTTCCATTCTGACTTATATTTTTCAGGTGAAATCAGTTCTGTTAGATGGCCAATCGCCCATGATACATAAGCTCCTTCTGGAAAAAGCTCATTTGGTAAAATTTCTATATACCCTTGATTTTTTTTCGTTTTAAATTGCTTAGCCAGAGTTGCCCCTTGATCAGGCTTCTCGGCGATAATTAACACGGATGGCAACTTCAGTGCACCCTCCTTTTTGAACAAGATCCTACTACAAATAACTTTACCGCAAAAATCGCTTTTCGTATATGGATGAATCGTAGAATTATCCATTCGTTAATGGAAATCATTTATTCCTAATTAACGGGGTAGTAACCCCCAGCACTGATTGAAGTTTCACTTTATATAATACATTTATTTTATCAAAATAGATCCTATATAGACTGCTGTTCCCCACATAACACTTGCTGAAATTTTATTGAGAATGGCCAAAAAGCGACCCGATTGATCCAATTTCCCTGTTATTCTTCCTATAATCCCCAAACTAACAAACCATGCCCAGGAAACCAGTATGCATACAACAGTGAATGCGACTTTTTCAATCCCAATATAGTTTAATGAACTTGTGCCAATCACGCCAATTGTATCCAAAATCGCATGTGGATTTAACAACGATACAGACATAGCGAATGCTATTTGTTTTTTAGGAGTGAACGTAACGTTTTTATTCTGCTCCTTAACAATTGGTGTACTCCGCCATGTAACAAAACCCATATAAATTAAAAAACAACAACCTGATGTAAGAAGAATTGTTTTTAACCAGTAATATTCAAGAACAACAACAGAAACTCCTAAAACGGCTAAAGAAATTAATAGAGTGTCACAAATGGCTGCTGTAACAATAACTGGTAATGCCCTCAAAAATTGAGGCTGGACCGCTCCTTGGTTAAACACAAACACATTTTGAACTCCTAATGGTAAAATTAATCCGAACGCTAAGATAAAACCATGAAGTATTGCTTCTAACATTTTTATTCCTCCTGCTTTATTATTGATTTCATTGTATAAGAAAAATTTCAATAGGTCTCCAACCAATTGGTTGGAATCACATCCAACCAATCGATTATAATGGATAGATAAATTGAAACTTCAAACAGTGGGATTTTCTTCATCCCACTGTTCGTTTGTCCCGTTCTAATGTCGCTAATACCTTCGCACAGCATAGGTAAAGCGACACTAGGAACCTGAAGACTAAGTGCGCCGCTTCCTATAGTCTTTCATCTGAGTAACCAATATCCTTTGGACACAAACTTAGCTTTGAAAACCACAAAGGTACGTTTCACTGTATCTCATCTATCGGGCTTTTACTTCGAAAAGCGAGACGACTGCTTTAAGGAACGTCTACTAGGATCACTCACGTCTTCCGAGCAACGTAGACGCTATAACATCCAAAACCATAAGAAGGAATACAGCATCGCGTAGTTTGCTACAGATATTACAGCTAGTGACCTAAGGGGGCTAGGTTCCGCAATTAAATGAGTTAGTTAGGATAAAGCGAGGAGTGTATTTTTTATGACTGATGAATGGGCATTAAATAAATCGTCTCAGACGCCACTTCACCAACAAATATACGAATATATTCAAAGTAAAATCATGAACGGCGAGTGGTCAGTCGGAACTAGAATCCCAACACAACGGGATCTAGCAAAAAAATTTCAAGTGAATCGCAGTACGATTGTCTATGCTCTAGGAGAGTTAACTGCCGATGGATTAATCGAGTCAAAAGTAGGAAAAGGAACAATTGTTGTAAATAACACTTGGAGTATTCTGGCTTCTACTCCACCACCTGATTGGAATAGTTACGTGAAGTCCGGTTCTTATCAGCCAAACATACAAATGATTCAAGAAATCAATAAAGCTGAATCGAACCCCAAAATCATTCGACTCGGCACTGGAGAGCTTTCTCACGAATTGTTGCCTGCTGAAAAAATGCAACAAATGTTTCAAAGTCGTTCAAAAATATTTTCTTTAGGATATTCTGAACCAAAAGGGAGTATCCATTTAAGAGAATTATTAAGTGAATATTTAAAAGCCAAGGGAATCATAGCCTCTCCTTCTTCGATATTGATAGTATCAGGGGGGCTACAAGCATTGCAATTAATCTCTTTAGGCTTATTACACCGTGGGTCAACTATTCTTCTCGAAACCCCTTCCTACCTAAACTCTGTACATGTCTTTCAATCAGCAGGAATGAACTTACTTGGCATTCCTATGGATCAAGATTGGCTTTTAACGGATTCGATAGGAAGGTTCAAAAGGCAGCATAACGGAGCTTTACTCTATACCATCCCATCTTTTCATAACCCAACAGGTGTTTTAATGTCTGCAAATAGACGAATAGATTTATTAAATGTTTGTAAAAAAGACCGGTTACCGATTATCGAGGATGATGTTTATGGGGATTTATGGTTCGAACGTTCGCCACCAATTCCATTAAAAGCTATAGATAACCAGGGGCTTGTCTTATATATGGGGAGTATGTCTAAAACCGTTGGCCCTGGTTTAAGGATAGGTTGGATTGTAGGACCAGAACCTGTAATCGACCGTTTATCAGATATTAAAATGCAAACCGATTATGGCTCAAGTTCATTATCTCAATTTGCCGTAGCTGAGTGGCTATCAAGTGGTTTTTATGATGAACACATCAAGAAGATTAGAGCAGAATTAAAATGTCGTAGAGACTTTACTATTGCATTACTACATAAACATTTTCATGATTTAGCAACTTGGAATATGCCTGAAGGCGGTTTTTATATTTGGCTTTCGATTCAGAAACAAATTTCAATCCGAAAATTATTTGAAAAAGCCTTGAATGAAGGGATTTTATTAAATCCTGGAAATGTATACGATCGAAACGATCAACAGCATCTTCGATTGTCTTATAGTTATGCATCGCCCGGCCAACTAAAAAAAGGATTAATAAGACTTTCAGAACTAATTCAGGAGCTTTCTAAATAAGTGTAATGCCAGAACCCCTATTTACTTGGTTCTGGCAGTTTAATCTTCTCCATTATATATACTTTTTCAGCATTTCCTTTGTCTCTAATTCTGCAAAGCATGCTTCAACACTATTTAAATAAATTTGTTTATAATCTTCAAGACTCATATTAAATTCGTTAAATAATAAATTGCATTCATTCAGCATATTTGTAGCTGATACTGTTCTGTTATCCGTATTAATCGTTACTTTTATTCCATCTTTGTGAAAATTATAGATTGGATGTTCACGAAAATTATTCACTGCTTTTGTTTGGACATTACTTGTTGGGCACATTTCAAGCACAACTTGTTGTTCCTTAACTATATGATATGCTTCATCACAATCTTTAATAAATACGCCATGTCCAATCCTTTCAGCGCCCAAAAGTTTAACAGCCTCTAGTACATTTGTGCCTATTCCAGTTTCACCAGCATGGATTGTTACTCTATAGCCATATTCTTTAGCTAATCGAATCGGAGCTTCAAAAATTCTGCAAAACCCTTCCTCTTCAGATGCACATAAATCGATAGCAACAACTCCCTTTCCAAGGAATTTTTTACCCTTTTCTACGACTTCAAAAGCATGATCTACCGACATCGTTCTCATACATGAAAGTATTAAGTTTCCTTTTATATCGTATTGATCTTCGGCATCCTTCATTCCATCTAAGACACTTTGTATGATTACTTCTACATCTAATCCTTTTTTTGTGTGGAGTAAAGGTGCAAATCGAACCTCCATATATTTTACATTTTCCTGTGCAGCATCTTCCAAAAGCTCAAAGGCAATTCTTCTTAAATTTTCTTGTGATTGCATGACTAAATTAGGAAGTGCGAATTTTTTCAAATATTCATCAAGAGATTCACATTCTATTGGAGCCGTGAGTTCTCTCTGTATTTCTTCAAGATCAAAAGAAGGAATGCTGATGCCTTCTCTCTTTGCTATATCAATGACCGTTTCAGGTCTAAGACTACCATCTAAATGGCAATGAAGCTCAATTTTAGGTAACACTGATAATTTCATAATAACCTCCACATTTTTTTGTTATTTGAGAAGTAAAAGGTAAAAAAAATTCCTGATTACGAAGAAAATACACGTACATGTACCTTCTTCGTAATCAGGAATTATCGGTTCCTGGTAGAGACCTCCAAACCGTATCATTGGAGTTATACGAATAATTTTTTTCATCACTTTTGTAAAAGAATAATAAATTTTATTTTTATTGTCAAGTAGTTCCCTATTTAAACAAAGTTAAGATTATACAAAATGTCAGATAAAGTGCAACTTCTGTATGTGGAGAGATTACAGCCTGTTAAACCTATAAACGTAGTTTTAAGACAAAACACCTTTCTTAATAAAGCTCAAAAGGGACAATATTATATCATTATTAAACTTTTTTGAGATAAGAATATAATACTTAAAAAACGGACTAAAACTTTGACATTTCCCCTTTGAAAAATCGAATAAATTTATTCGCTTCATTTGTTTCAACTTTTGTTAAGACATAAGTTGAGGATGTAGGTAGATGAATATGTTCTGATTTTATTTGAATTAGTTTATTCATTCTTAATTCATCCCTAACCATTGTAAATGGTAAATATGAAATGCCAAGTCCTTGTTCGATAAATTGTTTCGTAATTTCTATTTGATTCACTTGCATAGTTCGAACAGTTGGATAAAGACGTTTAATTTCATTCAACAAATTCCGCCAATAGTCAGGATGATTATGAGTGATGACCCTGTATTTTTCGAATAGGATTTTTTCATCTTCTAACTTCACTTTATCTTCATTAGGTCCTACTAAAATGACAGGCTCTTCGTGTACAATATGGCTCTGTATATTTGTTTGGATCGGCTTGATTCTCGTTAAACCTAAATCTGCTCTTCCCACACTAATTTCCTCACCAATTTCATATGATTTAAGTACGTTAATAAATACTTCTATATTTGGGTTTTCATCCATAAAGCGACGTAATATGGCAGGCAATACAGATGAGGCTATTTGTGGTGCTGTCGCAATTACTAGCTTATGATTGTATCCTTGTTTCCATGATTCAAAATCGGCTAATCCTTTTTCGTATTTTTCGACTATTTCTCTTGCGTATGGAAGATAATGTAGACCCGCTGAAGTAAGTGAAATTATTTTTCCATTCCGATCGAATAATTCAATGTTCAGGTTCTCTTCTAGTCTCTTTATATGTTTCGTTATAGCGGGCTGTGTTAGAAAAAGTTCTTCCGAAGTTTTGCGAAAATTTTCGTACTTTGCTGCAATGATAAATGTTTTGAGCCATTTAATCTCCATGGATTTCTCCCCCCGTAATAACAGTTCGTTATTAATTTCCTCATTTTTTGTTAATATCCATTATTTATTCTCTAAAGTATAATCTATTTAACAGAAATATACAGCCAATTAAAAGGAGCGAGTAACTATGGGGAAAGTGCCAAGTGCCCAGGACAGTTGGAATGCCAATTTATATGATCGTAAACATTCATTTGTAACAGAATACGGGAATCGTTTAATTGAATTATTAGCTCCAAAAGCAGGTGAGAAGATTCTAGACCTCGGTTGCGGAACAGGAGATTTGGTAAAGAAATTACATGATTACAAAGTGGATGTTGTTGGTGTAGATCAATCAAAAAATATGGTAATGCAAGCAAAAAATAAGTACCCAACGCTTAAGTTTTTTGTGCAAGATGCGACAAACTTAGAATACAAGAACGAATTTGATGCGGTTTTCTCTAATGCCACACTTCATTGGGTAAAACAGCCTAAACAAGCACTAAATTGCATTTATAACAGTTTAAAGACAAGACGGTAGGTTTATCGCAGAATTCGGAGGTAAAGGAAACGTTAAAACAATAACCGATGAGATGATTAATCAATTCAAAGAAAGTGGAATAAGTTATCAAACGGCAAATTTTCCATGGTATTTCCCGAGCATTGCTGAGTATTCAACTTTAATGGAAGAAGCAGGATTTAAAGTAACCTTTGCCGAGCACTTTGCTAGACCAACTCGACTAGATGGAGATGATGGATTAAAGAACTGGATGAATATGTTCGGAAGTGAGATGTTTGAAGGGATAGATCAAAATAAAAAAGAGGATATTATCACACAAGTTGAGATTCATTTAAAACCAATTATATATATAGATGATCATTGGATCGCTGACTACAAAAGGATTCGTATAATTGGAATAAAGTGAAACTTCAATCTGTCTGGGGCTTCATCCCCCACTGATTGTTTGTCCCGTTCTACTATTGCTAAGATCTTCGCATTCGCTTCGATCAATCGACAGTACGATCTAAGGATTAATGAATCACAGACTAAGTACGCCGCGTCCATTAGTCTATCGTCTACGTGACCCAAATACTGCGGGCGCAAACTTACCTGTGAATACCACAAAGGTAAGTTTCACTGAATCTCACCCTTTACGGGCAGTTTGATTCCCCACCTCTCTTCTTTTAGCATACTCAGAATCTCGAGGTAGCGGTCTTACTGTCCGTTAAGAGTGGGATAAAAGACTAGACAAGGATAGCTTCTTTCTTTGTTCCGCCCATTTTGCTTTAACAGTGATTAAAAGAAGAAAATGAAACAACCTGAGTCCTATTTGGATAAGAACTCAGGTTGTTTAGTTTCTGCCAGAACCGATTTCAGCGTCCAAACATGTTAGTCGCTTAAAACTTTTTTGATTTTTTAGCATCTACAATCATGTTAGATTAGTTACGTTTCTTTTCCTTATGAACCATCACTAAAACCCTTCCAATTTCTAAATCGTTCTGATACATCTTAGCTTCTTTTTCCGAGATACCATGAGCATTTAGAGCAGGCAGCAATCCTCCAGCACCGCTTGCCGCACCAGCTACCGCACCAGCAAGTGTAGTAAATATTGGACCAATAGCTAGAATAGGGCCGAATCCAGGAATCGCCAACGCACTTAACCCGATAAATAGACCTGTAAGACCAATTGCCCCTCCCGTTGTTGCACCTGCAATCATACCGCGGCTTGCTTTGGGTACTATCTCTTCTCCATGGTCTTTGATTTTATCGATATGTTTAGCTACGATTGAAATCTCATTATCTGAATATCCCTTTTCTTTAAGAGTTTTAATTGCTTGTACCGCTTGTTCTTCTGTTTCATATACGCCTATTACTCGATTATCCATATGTGAGTCTCCTTTACTGATCTATACCAATTGAATACCCTCTTAATTGATAAATTAATCATGGTTCGATTAATCGGACCAGTATTATAGAGCTTATGGTTATCAGGATCTTATTTGCCCCTGACCATATATGAAATATTTTGTTGAAGTCAGTGCTGGCAGCCCCATCGGCCCTCTAGCATGAAGCTTTTGAGTACTAATTCCGATTTCAGCACCGTAGCCAAATTCAAACCCGTCTGTAAAGCGAGTAGATGCATTATGATACACAGCAGCCGCATCAACATTTGTTAAAAAGAACTTTGCTGCGACTTTATCATTTGTAAGAATTGCTTCTGAATGTTTTGTGCCATAAGTATTAATATGCTGGACAGCTTCTAATACATTGGCAACCGTTTTAACGCTGAGTGATAAGTCTAAGTATTCAGTAGACCAATCCGCTTCTGTCGCTTGGTTAACTTCAGGATAATGCGCTAGAACTTTATTATCACCAAATAGTCTGATACCAGTATCATGTAACAATTTCAACAATTCTTTCCCATGAAGCTCTAACCATTTTTCTTGAATAACAAGGCTTTCCACAGCATTACATACTGATGGACGCTGAGTTTTTGCATTTACAATGATCTCTGTTGCCATCGCGAAATCCGCGCTTTCATCAAGATAAATATGACAGTTTCCTGCACCAGTTTCGAGCACAGGTACTGTTGATTCTCTTACAACTGTGTCAATCAGATTTTTACTGCCCCTAGGTATTAACACATCTAAATATTCACTTGCATGGAAAAGCTCTTTTGCTGTTTCTCTGCTTGTGTCTTCTATTAATTGTACAGCATCTACTGGTAGTTTCGTATTTTTCAATGCCTGATGTATGACCTTTATGATCGCTTGATTAGAATGCTGTGCTGAAGAGCTTCCACGTAAAATGACCGCATTTCCCGTTTTTAAAGAAAGAGTTGCTGCATCAATCGTTACATTCGGTCTAGCTTCATAGATCATTCCGATAACACCCAGAGGAACTCGTTCTTTTTTTATTAACAGACCATTCTCTTTTTCTATCGTTTCTAATGTTTCGCCAATTGGGTCAGGAAGTTCAATCAACAATTGAATCGCCTCTGCCATTGCCATAATGCGCTTTTCATCTAACATTATGCGGTCAAGCACCGCAGTAGTTAAGCCATTTTCACTTCCTACTTCCAAATCTTTCTTATTCTCCATCATTATATAGGATTGTTCAGCGATTAACTGTTCAGCAATCATTGCTAACGCTTCATTTTTTTCAATCGTTGATACATTGACCATTTGATAACTCGCGGCTTTGGCTCGAATTCCTTTTTCAGCAATTTCACCCATTATTTTTCCTCCTTAATTTTTACCCATTTATCTCGATGAATCACTTCGATAGCTGGAAAAACGATCTCATTACTTCTTTTACCCATGACTGCTTTTAATTCGTTTTCCGAATAGAGCACTTCGCCTTTTCCAAGTAAGCCTAATGATCCATATACCTCAACAACATCGCCTTTATCAAAGCTGCCAATCATTTTATAAATACCAGCTGGAAGCAGACTACTACCTTTTTTAACTAACGCTTCTTCTGCGCCTTCATCAACAAATAAAGCACCTGAAACATGGGAATGAAAAGAAATCCATTGTTTGCTTCTCGCAATTGTAGGGAGCGCACCTTTGCCAATATAGGTGCCATCTCCGTTTCCAGCAATAATACTTTTTAGTTTATCACTGCCTTCACCAGTTCCTATAAAGACCTTTACCCCTAATGATAGAGCCGTCTTAGCAGCATGGAGCTTGGACTTCATTCCACCAGTGCCAACCTTTGAATCTGATTCTCCTCCAAGCATCATGAACTCAGCGGTCACTTTTTCCAGATAATCAATTCGTTTGGCATCATCTTGTTTATTCGGATTCGCGTCATATAATCCATTAATATCTGTCAAGATGACAAGTTGATCCGCATGTACTAGTCCGCTTACTAGAGCAGATAGCATGTCATTATCTCCAAAGGTAAGTTCTTCGATTGAAACGGTATCATTTTCATTAATAATCGGCAAAATTCCTCTACTAAGTAATTCCGTTAAAGTTTCAGAAGCATTGCGATAACGACTTTTATTGGAAAAATCAGTTCTTGTTAATAAAATTTGTGCAGGTATGATTCCATATTCACTAAACTGTTCGTTATACGACTGGATAAGTACACTTTGACCTACAGCAGCTGCAGCTTGCTTTCCTTTTAAAGTAACGGGGCGTGAAGAATAGCCCAACTTGCGAAAACCAGCCGCAACAGCTCCAGAAGATACTAATAATACCTCATGTCCAGCTTCCTTCAACTTAGCAATGGCTGCTGTATGATCCGATATTTTTTCCTGATCAATTTGCCCTTTATTATTTGTTAAAGAACTGCTGCCGATTTTCACAACGATCCGCTTTTTTTGCATGAGAATTGCCTCCATAAATTATCATTTATGCATAAAAAAACCCTTCTCATCCTCTAAGAAAGGACGAAAAGGGTTAGTTTCCGTGGTACCACCTTTGTTGAATGCTTTATTTTGCATCCCACTTTTCTTGTTAACGCCAAGGATACGCCCGGGGTTCTCCCAGGACTCCAGAAGCAGGTTCAATGGTTCATTGTGACGGGATTCTCAGCACCCTCCCGCTCTCTGACACAATAAATGACATTTACTAATCCTCTATCTTCGTTCAAGTTTTTATTAAGTATGCAAAAAAATTAGATAATTGTCAATAGATAATGAGAAAGTAGTACCACCACATTTATGTTAGAAGCTTGTTTCCTACTTTTCGCAGTTGCTCGCCAACTGTACACTGAGAAATACAAAATTTATGAGCAAATCTTCTACCTTTTTCTTTTTTAAATTGTTTATGGACAAAACATCCTTTGCACTGATGTTCTAAAATTTCTTGCACATCATTATATAATTCATTCCTTTTCATCTTGTCTACTCCTTCTTTACTTTTAAAACAATAGATCCTATCCTTCAACCTGTAGTTGACTAAATATTTCTTCTCCACGCAGGGCTTGTGAAGCGAGATGATCTGCTTCACTATTCTTTTTACGAACAATTAGCTCGTAATTCGGCGTGATGCCAAGTTTCTTCAACTTTGCTTCAATACGGTCTCCCCATGCATTCAATACTTTTTCAAAACAAGGCCATTCACCAGATAGTTGATTTAGGACAACTTGGGAATCACCTCGAAATGTAACCACCTGGTGGTGTACGTCAAGTATCTCTAACTGATTTACAGCTTCATAAAAAGCGGCATATTCAGCTTCATTATTCGATTCTAGCTCCTCTAATAAACTGTTCATACGAATTCGAAAGCTTTTTTTGCCTTGTTTATAATAAATAGCGACTCCAATGCCGGTCATCTTTGAATCCTTCTGATAACCACCATCGAAGTAGACCGTGACATCTTGCGGTTCATATTCGATTTCAGCCAATAATTTTTTCAGTTCCTTCTTTGACCAAGAGGTTCCTTTTTCATCTTTAAACTCTATTTCCTTCAAGCGGCCTATTTTTTCAAGATCGTCAGTAATAATTAGTGCTTCTTCAGCAGAGATCCAATCAGAGGTAAATATGGCAGATGGTTTCTTAGCCGAATGATACTGCCATAGCATAGTGACCTTCAAATCATTCCCCCCTTGTAAACTTTTATAATAATTTATACAAAATTCATTTATTAAAGACTATAATAACTGATGTATCATCATCCAAAGCGATATTATTTTCTCATATTTTACGCAGAAATTCATCGGTTCATGCTTATAATAGAAGAAATATCGGGTGCATTACTTAAGTAGTTTACATATCATCAGCAAATTATTCTGTAAGGAAGTGTTTATCATCATGATTGAAGTTCATATCGATGGTGCTAGTGCGGGAAACCCTGGACCGAGCGGCGCTGGTATTTTTATTAATAATAATGGAACGGTTGAACGGCATAGCATTCCTCTTGGAAACATGGAAAATCACGAAGCGGAATACTGGGCATTGATTAAGGCGTTGGAAATCTGTTTGAGCAACCAATATAAGGTCGTTTCATTTCGTACAGATTCGCAACTCATTAATCAAGCCGTTGAAAAAGGCTTTGTAAAAAATAAAAGGTATTCTCCATTATTAGATCAGATCCTCCATTTATCTAGTAAATTGGAGTTATTTTTTCTAAAATGGATTCCAAGTAGCGAGAATAAGTCAGCTGATGAGTTAGCAAGACGAGCTGTTCGAATGAATAGTGGGGGTACAGAGTCATGACAAAAGCGGCAGTAGCTGATTTAACTTTATTATTTGTCGTTTTCATTTGGGGTTCAACATTCGTTATGGTTCAAAATGCGATTGGTTTCTTAGAACCACATTTATTTAATGCAATTCGTTTTTTTATTGCAGCTATTGTGTTAATCATTGGTTTTCGAATTTTTTATTTTAAAAAAACCGATGCGATTTGGACAAGATCTTTATTTTTTTCTGGTATTAAAATCGGCATCTGGTTATTTTTGGGCTATGCCTTTCAAACGGTTGGTTTATTAACGACTACGCCTGCCAAAGCAGGTTTTATCACAGGCTTAAGTGTCGTACTCGTCCCGCTATTTTCTTTGCTGTTATTGAAGCAAAAATTACGACTGCCAACTATTCTAGGAGTTCTATTAGCGACTTTTGGATTATACTTTTTAACGGCTGCAAAAGGCTCTTCAATTGTCTTGGGAGATGTGCTCGTATTTTTCTGCGCCATCAGTTTTGCTATGCAAATCATTATGACCGCAAAATATGCAAAGTCTCATCCAGCCCTGCCATTAACGATTATCCAAGTCTCGGCAGTAGCCATACTTTCTTTTGTTTCTGCCCTTTTATTCGAAGATTTTTCTGTTCTAATGAATCCAGCCATCATACTAAAACCTGATGTTTGGAGCGCTTTACTAGTTACTGCTTTTTTTGCAACAGCTTTTGCATTCTTTGCCCAGACCTATTTTCAAAGTTATACCTCTCCAACGAGAGTTGCACTGATTTTTGCAATGGAGCCTGTATTTGCTGCACTAACATCATTTGTTATAATCGGCGAAAGTCTTACTACGGTGTCTCTAATTGGCTGTTTGTTCATTCTCACTGGTATGATCTGTGCCGAGCTACCTCCAAGAAAAAAATTAGCCGCCCAACTTGAATAGGGCGGCTTCGCTATTATTTCTATTTATTTTTACCATTCTAATTTAACAATCCTTGTTCACGGGCAAATCGTTCCGCTTTAGAGCGACTATTTATCTTATTTCTCTTCAAGGTTTCCAGCAATGAAATATAAAAGCTACCGTCGAAACTTTTTTGTGCTTTTAAAGTTATTTCGATAGCTGTATTAACAAGGAAATCGCTTGCTTCTGTATAACGCTGTCCAAAATAAATAAAGCCAATGGCATCTTCGCCAAATGAGAAGCCTTTTTCTTCTAGAAAACAAACATATTCCTCCACCGTTTTCCCCACAAACATCCACTCCATCCTTATCCATTCTACATATTACCTTAATTCAACCTTTTTGCCTATCCATTTTTCGACAAAAGTTGCCAAATTATTATCGAAGTTTTTGGAAATAGTAGAGCTAGGAGGTGTTTTCATTGAGCAAAAATCGCAACCGTGGTCATGGCGTAAATCCTCAAGGTTACTCTGGTGGAGGCAAGGGCGACACAAGTCCAAAATCACAATTAGAACAAAAAGCAAAGAATGAAAATCATAAATAATCTCTTAATAAGATGAAACTTCAAGCAGAGGGGGATTCTTCATCCCCCACTGCTTGTTATTCCCTTTCTACTGTAGCTAAGTTCTTCGCTTTTTCGATCAATCGACAGTACGAACTATGGTTCAACGAACTCAGCCTAAGTACGCCGCATTTTTTAGTCTTTCGTCTGAGTAACCCACATCGCCTTGGAGCCAAACTTAACCTCTGTTCGCGTATCGATAAGTTTCACTGCATCTCATCAATCGTGATTTTACTAGCAGTTATCCCGCACCTACGCTTCCTCGATTCCTCTAAGCCTTGAGGTGGGAGATTTTACTGCCCGTTAACAGATAAAAAACCGCAATCCAGCACAGGCTAAGATTGCGGTTTTTTTTTAGATAATTCGTTGTATTGTTTTGAACTCATGGTCTTCTGCAAGCCTTCTAACTTTTTCGTGGTCAAACCTATAAACGCTCGTTTCAAGAGCACATGATACAGGGACATCACATTTGATTTCTGCAAGCAGTCTTGATAAATGAAGCATGTCAACTGCAGCTTGAATTTTTGTTTGTTGCGCTTTTGTAAGTAATGCAATGTTATTAAGAATCCCTTCAATATTTTCATATTGAATGAGCAACTTCAATGCCGTCTTCTCGCCAATCCCTTTTACTCCTGGATAATTATCCGCAGTATCCCCCATCAATGCTTTTAAATCAATCATTTGCTTTGGTGTAATACCCTTCCATTCGAAAAAGCTAGCGCCATTATGGACTTCGTAGTTGCCATATCCTTTTTTTAGCAGTACAACTGAAATGCGATCATCAATCAACTGCAACATGTCCTGATCACCTGTCAAAATCGATACATGACTTTCATTCATAGCTGACTTCGCAATGGTCCCAATGCAATCGTCTGCCTCATATCCAGCAACCCCAATGTTAGGAATGTTAAATGCTTCAACAGCTTCCTTTGCCAACTCAAACTGCGGCACCATCTCAATTGGTGCTTCCGATCGATTTGCCTTATAATCTGGAAACAAATCGTTACGGAAGGTTTTACTTCCCATATCCCAACAAACTGCTACATGGCTTGGTGAAAAATGATCAATGGCCATAAGCATATGTTTAAGAAATCCTTGAACTGCATTCGTTGGAACACCTTTTGAATTAATCATAAATTGCCCCGTTACTGCTGTTGCATAAAATGCTCTAAATAAAAGTGCCATTCCATCAACAAGTAAAAAGGATGGCAGCTGTTCTCTTTCTTTTATATCCAAAACAATCACCTCATACACTACTCTACTATTATTTCAATATAATTACTAGTTTCATCGTTTGGTAATCTTAAAGTGAAACTTCCATCAGTAGTGGGCTTGCTACATCCCCTACTGATGGTTTGTCCCGTTCTAGTGTCGCTATACCTCCACGTAGCGAAGGTAAAGCGACACTAGAACTAAGGTTCAACGAACTCAGACTATGTACGTCGCGCCCTTTTCTTTCCTCTGAGTGATCCACATCCTGTGGGCGTTAACTTCTTTGAAGACCACAAAAGTAAGTTTCACTGTATCTCACCAATCGGGCTTTTACGGGCAGTTTGTCCCACCACCTATCTTCATTGTACCTCTAATAAGCTTGAGATAGGGGTCTTACTGCCCAATAATGCGGGATATATGGAAATCTCAGCTTTTCGTAACAACTTCATTTTCCTCATATGATATCCAATCACTAAAACTCCCAACATAAAGCTTAACTTGATCAAACCCAGCTTCTTTAAGCGCGATAAAATTTGGTGCAGCCGTTACTCCTGAACCACAGTACACAATTACTTTCTGTGAATTACTTAATTCAGCAAATCTTTCTCTTTGTTTTTCAGCTGATATAAATGAACCATCTTTTATACCTTCATTCCACATTTTATTTCGTGCAAATGGAATATGTCCTGCAACATGGTCAATAGGCTCTTCTATTCCTAAATAACGTCTTTCCTCTCGTGAATCAAGTAGAGTGACATCTTTTGGCTGGAGAATTACATATTCTTTCACTTCATCATAGGTAGCAAGAATGGTTGGATCAATACAGACATGAAAAGTTTGTCGATTATAATGTGGAATTTCTTTGTCCACTTTTCCCCCTGCTTGTTTCCATGCATAGTAGCCACCATTTAGAATTTGCACATGTTTATGTCCTAAATAGGAAAGCAACCATACAAATCTTGAGGCAAAAGCTCCTTCCCCACCATCATAAGCGACCACTCTTGTGTTATTCGATACTCCTACTTCTTCAAGCTTTTGTTTAAATTCAGCTAGATTAGGGAGTGGGTGCCTGCCACCATGGTTTCCAACTTTGCCAGACAAGTCTTCCTCAAGATGGAAATACACAGCGCCAGCAATATGCTCTTGGTCATAAAGGTCTTTACCGCACGAAGGATCACCGAGATTAAACCGACAATCAACAATTCTAACCTCTTCATTTTGTAATGTTTTCAATAATTCGTTTGGCTCAATTAAATAAGACATTTTTCGTATTCTCCTTTAATTAGTTCCGAGGGTCAGACCCTCGCAACTTTCTTAAGCTTAAATTTATTAATGAAGTAAATTTGTACTAATTCTGACCTTTACAACCCCAAAAATTTTTACTTGTATAAAGCTAAATAGAGTAAAAGGACACAAGAAAAGACCATTACATGTTCTTTATTTTTGATTTAAAAGCTTAATCTCTTCTGCAAGTTGTTCATAGTGGGGAATATCAATCGTTTCTTCAAGAGCTGCTTGTAATCCTGCAAAAATTTCAGCTATTTCAGCTTCACTATTTTTTTGCAACGAAACCAATTGTTGCATAAGATGTTCTTGGTAGCTTTCATATAATTGCTCACTTTTTTCAATTACATAATCAAGAGCTGGTTTATCCAGACTTTCTTTTAACGCATCACTCATTTTGACTTTTTCATTTTTCTCAAAAAAGGCTTTCGGGTTCTTAAATAATGAAAGTTCTTTTTTAAATTCAGTTGCTGTTAATTCAGTAAACGCTTTGTCAAAAGTAATAATCGGACCATTTTGTGGTTCATATGGTTTTAAAGCAATGTTTTTCTTTACTTTTTGGACTTGTTCCAATATCGAGCTTTGCTTTTCTAATACTAGCTTTGTTACAAATAATTCTGCTCTTAAAGCAGTTGCACGCATTTCTTGAGCAAAGTCAAAACCGATTGATTCTAATAAACTGTTTAAGGATTGCTTCAAGACGACTTTATTATCCTGACCATCATCTTTTATCACAGCAGGGTTAAAACATTCTTTGAAAAAATCAGCAAATCGGAAAAACACGCGTTGTTTGCTATAAAAGGTGAGCTCATCGATTTCTTTTTTCAAACGTTTTTTATCGGTTTCACCGTTCATATCCTGCACAATTTGTTTAATTTTTTGAAGATCCTCTTTTAAAGCGAGCAGTGCCTTTTGCTTCGTTTCTTTATCCTGCTTGGATGTAGTTACTACATCCATCATTAGCTCCTCAGTCCGAACCATGGCAGCTTTAGCCGACTGCAAAGCAAGATCCGTTAAGTCATGCTCTATAAACGCATTAAACTGCGCCTCAAATTGGGCGATGCCACTGTCTGGAAGAAAAGCATGTGAAAACGAACTTTGTTTTTGCTTTTCTCCTAAAGCCCCTTTACTACTAAGTGCAAAAAGCTTCGGAAAACGGATGCCAAAACTCGCCAATTCAGTTTCTACATAGTCTTTGACTTCTATGACCTCTTCTTTTGAATTTGCTAAATCAGCCGCATTAACAATAAAGAACATTTTATCCATTGCAAAAGAGTCTTTCACACGGCCAAGTTGGATGAGAAACTCACGGTCTGCTTTTGAAAATGGATGATTATAGTAGGTAACAAAAAGAATCGCATCAGAGTTCTTAATGTATTCAAACGCTGCTCCGGTATGTCGGGCATTAATCGAATCTGCACCAGGTGTATCAACTAATACCATGCCTTGCCTTGTTAAATCACAGTCATAATATAATTCAATTAAATCAACAAGACACGATTTCGTCTCTTGGGCAGCAAACTGACGGAAGCCATCCAAATCAACAGTCAATGTCGTACCAAGCTCACTTTTGTATAGTGGAAGCCCCGCGTGGAAAGCGCGTAAAAAAGATAATTGTGTTTTACCTGTTTCAGAATTACTACTTCTTTGGATAATATCTTCAGATAGCTGATGTGCTTCCTCCAAGTTGGCTGCTTTTTCTGAAAAGACAGTAAGTGCAACGTTCACATCTTCAAGGAGCATCGCTTCTGTTTTAAGCTTGACAGCAGCAGTCCCATGCTTATGTACAGGATCTGCTGCCATTATTTTATTGATCGCAGCTGTCGTTGGATTTGGTGAAACAGGAAGTACACTTTCACCCATTAATGCGTTGGCAAAGGACGATTTCCCTGCACTGAAAGCACCAAATAGGGCAACAGTAAACGTTTGATTTTCAAGTCGTTTGGATTTTTCCTTTAATTCACTATATAAAGATTGAAACCCTTTTAAAGGATAAATCAAATCTGCAACTTCAGATAAACTGACAGCCGTTTGGTGTAGTTTATCTTTTGCGCTCATTTGCTTGGTTACTGTTTGCAATTCTACCTGATCTATAGAAACTTCTTCAGTTTCTTTCTTCTTTTCAGCCCGATTCTGCTGTTTGCTTTTCTCTTGAACGATGATTTTTCTTTCTACATCATTTTCTTCTTTCAGCCAAGCTGTCAGTATTTGCTCTACCTGAGTTTGTTCGTTTGCTTTACCTGCAAGTATGTCAGCAAGTTGGTCTTTTTCTTCTTGGAGCTCTCGTTCCATCATGTTGACTAACTCTAACGCATATAGATACGACGAAAACTGCTTCAATTCATTCTCTAATTCCTGAGTTCGCTGTTCGTTCTGTTCCATTATTTTTTGAGTAAGTTGATCCATAAATTGATCACATGATCTTCTTGCATCTCTCTTTATTGTTTCAGAAAGTTCATCTGTATAATTTAGTACATATTCACCCGTAATTTGGACTTGCCCCTTAAGTAAGCTGGTTAATAAAGTTTCTGGAACCTCTACTTGTAGGCTCTGAGCAGTTTGTTCCATGAGCACATCATGTAGACCAGAGGCTGCTACAGTTTGGACAGCGAGCTCTTTAATATGCCAATCCATCTGTGTTTTAACTTTTTCCTGTATATCCGCTAGAAACACTTTTTTACGTTCTAGACGCTCAAGGTCTGTTTTTTTCTTTGTAAAAAACAGACCCATTTTAAAGTCTTTCTGTGTGGATTCGAGAAATTGATTGGCTAAGTCACGAGTTGCTGCAGGCATAAGAATAGCATTTTTGACAATGGATTGTGTTGCTTTTTCAAAGTTTTCTTTCACGCGTTCTATATTACGGACCAATTGATATTTTTCCTCAAGAAGCCGATTTACATCATCTGTGATCGCTAATCTTTCGGTATCAGTAAGGCTATATAACGACTCAAGTTCTACTGAATGTGCCTCTTCATACTTATTCTTTAACCAGCTAAGATGCTGATTGATGACCCTTTTTGTAGATACACAAAGTGAATGCTCTCGATTTTTTTCTTTATTTTGAACTAATGTATCAATAAATTGCCGGACGTTTTCAATTTCATTTTGAGAATGCGTCAAATCGCGGATGGATGTGAAAAACATGCCATCGAATATTACGTCCCAAGCTGCAAAAGCATCACGAGCAGACTGTTTAAATGCTTCAAAACTGAGTTCGTTTTCATCATGTTTATCGATCATATTGACGATAAGATAAAAAGACTTACCCGCTTCAGTCAGTTCTCTAGTAAAAAGGAAGTTCACTTCTGATTGAACATGATTATAATCCATCACATAAAAAACGACATCCGCTAAATGAAGAGCGGATTCAGTTGAAATTCGGTGAGCGTCATCTGTTGAATCGATACCAGGCGTATCCATAATCACACAAGTATTAGGTAAAGGAAAATCCTGCGAGCTAATAGTAATGGAAGATACAGCGTCACCATCTTTTGCAAATGTCTTAACGGCAGTGTAATCATATGGAGCAGGAAATATTACCGGTTTACGTTTACGAAAATGAATTTTTGCAAAGTCTTCACCTTTTTGGACTTTCACCGTATTTGCACTTGTTGGAATTGGGCTTGAAGGCAACAAATGTTGATTTAATAAAAAATTAATCATACTTGATTTTCCGGCTGAGAAATGACCGCAGAACGCTATCACAAACTCTTCTTTATGAGATTTTAGGATTAGTTCTTTTATTTTCTCTGCATTTGTTCGATCTCCCTCTTCAGAAAGTTTTTCGTATAGATTCATTAAGTCCGTTATGTTGTAAGTCTGTCTTGTATCAGTGTACGCCATTCATCTCTTCCCCTTAAACATCGTTTTTATGAACTCAAATTATCCCGATTTAATTAGCTTTAATATCCACACTTTTATTTTAAATCGCATAGTGCGTTGATATTCAGCCTGTAATTCCCTGTTTGGTGAGATACTGTGAAACGTACCGATGCTAGAGCATAGGTTTAATTTAGGCCCACAGGATGTGGGTCACTCAGACGTTGCCGCAGGACGCGGCACTTATTCTGAGTTCGTTGAACCTTAGTTCGCAGTGTCGCTTTAAAGAAGCGTTAGCTTGCAATTTAGCGACACTAGAACGGGACTAAGCATCAGGGGGACCTACATTCCCCTGATGAAAGTTTCACTTTATTCTATGTATCATCAAATGGAAATTGCGATTTACGCATGTCTCTTATTGTAAACGATTTTGTCCATTATTCATATATTTGGATAAGTATTAAATAGAGGATTAAGAACAAAAGAGCATAAGATATATATCAATAAAATAATATCTCTTATCCTAAACAACAAAAAAACAACCAAGTATATTACCTGGTTGTCGGTGTTGGGATGTACGCTTGGTTATTTTTTGTTACGATATGTTTCTGTGCTAGATTTTTTTGTGCTTTCTGAGGGCTTGCAATAAAACTTAACACATATTTCATTACAAAGCTATATGTAACAACTGTTAGCAAAACAAAAAACCATACCATCTTATACACCATCCTTAAAAATAAAGTTTATTAAAATTTATAGTTGTCTCAATTGATAATCATAATCATTTTCATCTTATTAAAGCAATACTATCACGAACGATAATCATTTTCAATAAGATTTTAAATTATTTTTTATCTTTTAGGAAAACGGCGGAATAACTTGTTAAATTCTTCAATGCACGTTCTTCGATTGGAATTCTAACTGACATTGCCCATGCATTTAGACATGTGAACAGTGCGGCAGTGAAATAAGCATTATATAAAAGTGAAATGACAAGAATCTCTGTTGCTACAATGATATAATTAGGATGTTTCACATATTTATATGGTCCTTTTACAATAACCTCAGCATCTGGGAGAACGATGATTTTTGTATTCCAGTAAGGTCCAAGCGACGTGATGACCCAGACTCTGCCGATTTGAACTAATAAAAAAATCGACAGCCAAAAAGGCCATAATACCGAGACATCTTTATCAAAAAGATTGACCTCTGCAATGAATGATGAAAAGAACCCCAAATGCATAAGCACAATCCAAGGATAATGTGAACTGCCGAACTCAAGTCCCCCTTTCGCCTTTAAACGATCTTCGTTATATCTCGCCAGCACAAGTTCGCTCAGTCTCTGTACCGCGAGCAGGGTTATCAATATCAGAAATGTCATTCTTCCCACCTCAATAATAGTAATTCTGAACTAAAGCCAGGACCTAATGCAGCCGCAAGCCCATATTCCCCTTCGCTTATATCTTGTTCCATAAATTTCTCCAGCACGTATAGAATAGTAGCAGAAGACATATTGCCATACTCTCTTAGCACTTCCATTGAAATCTTCACCATCTCTTCATGAAAACCTAATGATTCACAATACGCATCAATCACTTTCTTACCACCTGGGTGGGCAATGAAATGACGAATATTACTTTGCTTCATATCGTTTTTATCGAGAAAAACCTCTACATTCGGTTTCAACCAATTGCTAATAATCGTCGGTATATCTTTTGAAAAAATAACATGAAGACCTTCATTTCTTACGTCCCAGCCCATGACATCTAATGAATCTGGCATTAATGTGGACTGTGTAGACAGTATTTTGGGAACTCGTTTTACTTTACTAATACTTTTACGTGCAACTTCATCACCGCAAATAAACGTACAGGCTACTCCATCCGAAAACAAGGATGTGCCGATTAAATTGCTTTTCGACCGATCATTTCTCTGAAAAGACAGGCTGCATAGCTCAACAGATAAAACAAGCACTTTTGCTTTTGGAAATGCCTTGCAATATTCGAAAGCACGAGACAGCCCTGACGCACCCCCAGCACATCCTAATCCCCATAGTGGTATTCTCTTCGTATAAGGAGAAAAGGGGAGTCTATTCATAATTCTCGCGTCTATAGTTGGTGTTGCTATGCCTGAACTTGTTACGAAAAAAATCGCTTCAATTTCTTGTACGGCTACTTCGTGTTTTAAAAAAGTTCCATTAGATAAACAGCTTTGAATTGCTTTAGTTCCATATGTCACAGCACCTTCAATAAAAGCATTGTTTCTTTCTTCGAATGAGTGATCTCGTTTAAACCATTCTAGGTCTTTAATAAAATAACGGCTATCAACTTGTCCATTTTTAAAAGCTCTCAATAATCGATCAATGTCTTTAAAAGAAGAACCAAATATTTCACGTGAAAATTCCATTAATTTTTCTTGAGCAAATAAATAAGGAAGTTGGATATGTGATGTTGATAGAATATATGGCAATATTTCCACCTCCAAGGATGATGGTTATCATTCCCAAATATTCTTTCTCTATTCCTAGCGTTGGGTATCATTATTTAAAAAACAATCATTCTTTAGAACTAAAAATACGACATAATCCTTTATTATTATTCAAAATTCTTGCTTTTTGTAAAATTTTCAGTTCCAAATACCTATCAGAATGGTATCATGAATTATATTGTGTTATGGAGGAAAAAAGATGAGTGTTACCACACAGATTACGTCCGTTTTAAATGGGACTATTCAAGCAGTAAAGTCGATTATCCCGCTCAATCTCGAGATGAACAAACCACTATTAGTTACTGAACCATTTTTACAACAGGGCATTTGTGTCATAATTGGAATGACAGGCGATGTCCGTGGCAGGTTAATAATCGAAGGAAATTCAGACGCAATTAGTCTAATTGGTGAAAGGATGTTCGGAATGACGTTAGAAGGAGAAATGCTTGAATCCTTTGCTGCGGAGTTTGGAAACATGATTGCTGGAAATTTATCTACCCAACTAACAGTTGACAATATCATTATGGACATCTCCCCGCCAACTGTGTTAGTTGGTGAAACAAAAATGTACGGCATTGAAAAAGCCATACATGTACCAATAACGATTGAGGCTGATAGATCGATTCACATTCTATTAATGATTGAATCATAATACTTCCTTTAAAAGAATGAATGATTACAAACGAATTTTAATTTCGTCTGTTTTTTAATACAATAACTCTGTTAAACTTGCCTGTTGATTGCAGCGAGAGGCACTCGCTTTCCGTGGGGCGGTACGGGAGCGTCCTCGGCGATGTTTGCCTGTGCAATCTCCCTTTGACTCGTATTTCACGAAGCAGTCTCACGCCTTCCACTCCAATCAACAAAATGCCAAAATCAACAATGGGCTTTAACATAGCCAATACAAAAAAAGCAAGCAACAGACGGTGTCACTCACGTGTGAAAAATAGTGCCAAGAAACTAAAGCTGATTTTCTGAATTAAACCTGCGATTTTGCTTTTGAACTTCAATGATGATGTCTTGAAACTCATTTCTCCCACATTTTTCGCAAATTGATTCTATGGTTAACAATGTTCTGCAGTATTTGCAGTATTTCTTTTCCACATACTCCACTCTCTTTCGTATACTTATTCTTATAAGATATGAATGAGAGTGGTAATTGTTTCCACTTCACTTCACTTTATTTTAATTGAAATAAAGTGAAATGGAAACGAAACTGATACTGCCTGTAAATGCGTGAAAAAGGAGGCTGCCCTAAAAATAACTTTTGTAAGACACCCTCCTCTTCTTCATTATTTAGACTGTAGGTTAAGAAGCCTTTTGTTCAAGTACCACAGAATTATTGATATTTCGTTTTGATGGAATCATATTGAATAAAATATTAAGGAAAATAGCCGATAGACTTCCTGCTACGATTCCATTGCTTGTAAGGATCTGTAAACTTTCCGGTAATTTCAAGAAAATATCAGGGACTACAGTTACACCAAGCCCCATTCCCACAGAGCAAGCAATAACCAATAAATTCTCCTGTCTAGCAAAATCAACTTGGCTCAGCATTTTAATTCCAGATGCAATAACCATCCCAAACATGGCAATCATGGCTCCACCTAGAACGGCTGTAGGAATTATTGTGGTTAGAGCTCCCATTTTTGGAACTAGTCCAATCACAACTAACATGACCCCTACAGTATAGATAACATTCTTGCTTTTAGCACCAGATAACTGAACTAGCCCTACGTTTTGCGAGAAAGCAGTATAAGGAAAAGCGTTGAACAAGCCACCTAACACAATCGCTAACCCTTCAGCACGATATCCTTTCGTTAAATCTTCTTTTCTGATAGTTCGATTTGTAATATCACCTAATGCGTAATAAACACCAGTTGACTCAACTAAACTGACAATAGCGACTAAAACCATTGTTAAAATAGCTGGTATATCAAAAGTTGGTATGCCGAAATAAAACAAATGTGGCATATGAAAAATAGATGCATCTGCTACTGGTGAAAAATCAACTTTCCCAAAAAACGAAGCAACTACTGTTCCTACTAACAAACCTATTAATATAGAAATAGATCGTAAGAATCCAGTAAAAAATTTATACAAAATGATAATCAATAGAAGTGTACCAAATCCAAGTACGATATTTTCTAACGAGCCAAAATCTTTTGCTCCTTGTCCCCCAGCTAGGTTATTCATCGCAACTGGGATAAGTGTGATCCCTATAATCAAAACAACAGAACCAGTCACAATCGGCGGAAAGAAACGGGCGAGTTTCCCGAATGATTTCCCTATCATCATCACGACGAGACCCGAGATAAGAATAGAACCATAGATGGATGTAATACCGTATTGTCCGCCGATTGCAATCATTGGGCCAACTGCCGTAAAAGTACAGCCTAGCACTACAGGAAGGCCGATTCCAAAAAAGCGATTTGTCCAAACTTGTAATATGGTCGCAATTCCACACATGAAGATATCAATCGAAACAAGGTATGTTAATTGTTCTACGCTTAAACCTAACGCTCCACCAACAATAAGAGGCACAATTACAGCGCCAGCATACATGGCTAAAACATGCTGAATTCCTAGTGACGCCGTTTTAAGCGGATGATTACTCATGGATTGCTCCCTCACGCTCTTCTACAAATGTAATTTCACCAAGACTAAGTGCTTCAATTCTTGCAAGTGACTCAACCCGTACGCCTTGTTCTCTCAATTTTTCTCCACCATCTTGAAATGCTTTTTCAATTACAATCCCAATTCCTACTACAGTTGCATTTACTTTATGGCAAATTTCCATTAATCCTAAAGCCGCCTGCCCATTCGCCAGAAAATCATCAATGATCAGTACTCTGTCCCCACTATTAATAAACTTATTAGAGATAGCAATTTCATTTGCTTCTTTTTTTGTAAACGAATATACATTAGCTGTAACAAGATCATCGGTTAACGTCACTGATTTCCGTTTTCTAGCAAAAATCATTGGAACTTCAAGTTCAAGAGCTGCCATCACACCAGGCCCAATCCCAGATGATTCAATAGTAAGAACAACATCGATTTTTTCATCTTGAAATCTCCGTTTGAATTCTTTACCCATCTCGTGCATCAGAACGGGATCCATTCTATGGTTTAAAAAAGAATCAACTTTCAAAATGTTATCGGATAAAGCTTGTCCCTCTTCTAGAATTTTAGTTTTTAATAATTGCATGTCTTTGCTCCTCCAATTCGTTAAGCCCTCTTCACTCATTACCCATGTAATTTCAGAATATAAAAAGCCCAAGAATCATCCCCTGACTCTGAACAATAGAGTGAGACAACGACTCTTGAGCTTTTACCATAGGCAAGCGAAAATAGAAATAGAACCGGCTTGCATGATTAGCAACAAGTATATGTGACTCACTCATAGTCAGATCATTTACGGTAATCCGGTAGAAACTAGCAAGCCCTATCCCTGCAATTATATGAGTGTAGCTGAAAATTATTATTGTAATAAAATTATATCAGTTGTAATTCAATTTGAACAGAAAAATTTCACTTCTTCTTTTAATCGACTGGAGATTGTAAAACTTCCCTATTTTTTTCAAAAATTAGCCAAGGTTTTTTAATCTAGAAAGCATCCAAAATTCCAGCTCCGCACCACCACCATTGAGATTATGTGAGTATAGCGTGCTTCATGGTATATCCTTCATAGTAAAATGATGGCGTTTTATATGAATTCACTTTAATGATGTCGGTAAAACAGCGACAATTTTATCAAGAGTTGATTTTGAAAGATTTTTCTCAGTAAGAATATGAACCGTACCTGAATCTTCATTTGTCCGAATTAATCGTCCTATTCCTTGTCTCAAACGTAACAGCATATACGGTAAATCTACTTGTTCAAATGGATCAGCACAAGCTTCACGTTTCGCCTGGAAAACAGGATCATGCGGCGGGAAAGGTAACGAAAAGATAATGACATTCCGTAGTGAATCGCCTGGTATATCTAATCCTTCCCACAAATGGTAAGAAAACAGAACAGAAGTTTCTTCCTCTTGAAATTTCTTTACTAGCTCACTGATTTCTATATCTCCTTCAAAATAGAACGAATAAGGAGTTGATACAGCCTGTCTTTTAAACCACTGGAGTTCTTCTTTTGACTTGAAAAGTACTAATGTCCTACCCTCTGTTTCTTTGATGCTGTTAATTGTATACGCTAGTTTTGCATCAGCATCATCTGTTGCAAAAACAGGCAACTTAATATCCATCACTTCATCATATTCAAACGGTGATGAAACTGAAAAATGACTAGACTCACTGATTCCTAAACTGTCAGCTATATAATTAAATGAACCGTCATTTGAAAGGGTTGCTGATGAGAAAATATACGGAATTTTCTTCGTGAACACTTCTTCTGACAAAATTTCTTGAACAAGTCTAGGCATAATGACCAATGTTTTACTATTTTCAGTTTGCTCAAACCACGTAATCGCCTGTTTATTTTTAAGAAATAATGATAAGGAATAGTTCAATTGCTCTAAATACTCTTCCGTCACCTTCAAGTCATATTCATTAATTGTATAAAGCTCTGCTTCAAATACGAGACTTTCTTCAAGTTCTTCCACTTTTTTATGGAGCTTTACTGCTAATGAATGAATTTCAGTTGACGTTGGTATTTCAGAGCGATTTGAACCAGTAACAGGTATTGATTGTTCATGTAGGACGGCAAAGAAATTTTCACTCATATCGATTAAATCTTCTATCATATAAAGCGTTTCTTCACGAACTTCATTTGCAACTAGTGCCTCTAGTACAGTTGCTAACGTCGCCTCACCAATTTTATACGTGAGTGCTTTTTGAGCAGAATACTCCAATAAATGACCTTCATCAAAAACGACACAGCTGTATTCAGGTAATAATGGTAGCTGCCCTTCTCGTTTTCGCTTTTCCTTTGTCCAAATATGCTCCATAAAGAAATCATGGGAACAAATAATTAAATCGCTGGATTTACGATAATGGTCACGTGAAAGTGTCTGACCACAGCGGTGCCGTACATCACATGTAAAACAATTTTGCAGTTGGTCCCAGCCTATCTGTGACCATTCTTCATCATTTAAATACGGGTATTGCTTTCGATCGCCGTAAGCTGTATATGCCGACATAGACTCATTGCCATGTACGAATTTTGGCAAGGAATCATAAACCTGATCAATCCCTTCCGAATCCACTATATTAACGGCATGCTCCAACTTTTTAAGACATAAATATTGATCATGGTATTTTGCTAAACGTACATCAACAGTTAATCCGAGTGCTTCTTTAAGCTTCTGAATATCTCCTTCTTCTTTCACTAGCTGCTCGATGAGCGTTTCGTCAGCACAAGAAATGATCGCTGGTTTATTCGTATAGCGCGCATAACAAATGGCATACAGCAAGTAAGCTAGTGTCTTACCAGTTCCTACTCCTGCTTCAGCAAACATTACTTGTTTTTCTTTAAAAGCTTTCTCCAGTTGGAAAGCCATAAATATTTGTTCATCTCTTAATTCAAAGCCTTTCTCTGGTAAAATGTCATAAAAGACATCTCCTATCCACTCAGAAAGCTTATCGTAAAAGGAATCTTCTTTTGTTATCGGAAAAGGCAGCGACTGAATCATCAATTTCCTCCTAATATAAAAGCAAAAGCGCCTTTGTTAAGGTGCTCTAGCTAGACATTTAATAATAATATTTTTAAATGAACTTCATTTATTCTGTTCACGACCGTTTACGTTTTTAATGGTAAATTTCCCCTGATCTACTATATGATTTCTAACGAAAAGGGTAAAACATTTTAGCTTAATTAAGTATTTTATTTAAATACCGCACGTTCAAATTCATATTATCAACAAAACTACATTATCCTTTATTTCTCGTTGACCGTCAAGAAATTATTATGGCTACAAGGTATGATTTTACTGAAGTCGGTTCATCCCAGATGAAAACAGGCCCCCAAAAAAGGGAGCCTGTTTATATATGATCAATCTTATTATGCTTTATTTACGTTAGTAGCTTGTGGTCCACGTTGACCTTGTTCTACTTCAAAAGTAACTTCTTGACCTTCATCAAGAGATTTGAAACCTTCACCTTGAATAGCTGAGAAATGTACGAATACGTCGTCTCCGCCTTCACGTTCGATAAATCCAAAACCTTTTTCTGCGTTAAACCATTTTACTTTACCTTGTTCCATTGTTGTTGCCTCCTAATGTGATAGCACACAGTGTATTACTATCCTTGCCCTGGTGATAATGAAAATAACGCGTCATACAACAGCTATTTCTTTCATATCGAACAAAAATAATTCTTTATCAGAATAACAGATAGTCCTGGTAAAAGCAAGCTTAACCAGAAAATAAGTATAATGTTCACAAATCAACTATTATTATTTCAAGCTTATTCTTCTGTTCTAGGTTGCTTAGGTGGACGTTTCCCCCAGTATTGATAATAATCAGTTCGAATAAATCCATTGAACAGCTTGCGTTTTTTCGTTGCTTGCTTTCCATAATAAGTTTCAAATTCAGGATGCGAAGTAATCATATAGATAGACCATGTATCAAGCTTTTTAAACGCTTGACCCATTCCTCTATAAATGTCTTCAACCTGCTCTTTTTCACCTAGTCGTTCTCCATATGGGGGATTCCCGACTATTACCCCATATTCTTTACGAGTAGTTAGGTCACTTACCTGCATCTGCTTAAAAGTAATGAGATCACCAAAACCAGCTTCAAAGCTATTCGCTTTTGCAATTTCAATCATCCGGTGATCAATATCATAGCCTTCAATATCAAGTGGTTGATCATATTTTGCAAGATCCTCTGCTTCCACTCTTGCTGCATCCCACACTTTTTGATCAAACCAATCCCAAGTTTCTGAAACAAAGTCGCGATTGAAGCCTGGGGCAATATTTTGACCGATTAATGCCGCCTCAATTGGTATCGTCCCTGAACCACAAAACGGATCAATAAACGGCTTATCAGGATACCAATTGGTCAGCATCACTAGTGCCGCAGCAAGTGTTTCTTTCAAAGGCGCTTCACCTTGATCTGTCCGATACCCTCGACGATGAAGGCCCGGTCCGCTCGTATCTAAACTAAGAGTTACAATATCTTTCAAGATTGATACTTCAATTTTAAATAGCGCACCATTCTCCTCAAACCATGATGTTTTTTTATAATACTTCTTCATTCGATCGACAATTGCTTTTTTTACAATCGCTTGACAATCCGATACGCTAAACAGAGTAGATTTAACGGATTTTCCACTCACAGGAAATTCTGCATTCTCCGGGAGATAATCTTCCCAATTCAACGCTTTCGTTTTTTCAAATAATTGGTCAAATGTAGTCGCCTTGAATTCACCGATTTTAATTTTAATTCGATCGGCACTTCGAAGCCATAAATTAGATCTAGCAATGGCAGAAGCATCGCCTTTATACATGATTTTTCCATTCTCTACTTCACACTCATAACCGAGTGCGCGCACTTCTTTTGCAACAACAGCTTCAAGCCCCATTGCCGAAGTGGCAATAATATCAAATTGTTTCAACCTTTACACCAGCTTCCCTATTAACAACTCAAGAACCCATCTTCCTATTAAAGATTTGTTCTTGTGATATTATATCTTATTAGTTTTCGTACAATCTTGGTATTTCTCACACGTTTTTCAACCATATCACATAAATAGTCTTGGTCATTATGATTATCGTGTTTATTACAGTAGCCCCATTACGATGCATATGTAAATGTCAGATCAGACTTCGGTCCGATATCAGTCAGCAAACGATATAAATAACTTAGGTTTTGAAAGTCATCAATAGATAGTGTAATGCCTAATTGATTCATTGTCACTAATTTACGCATCATTTCTTTAGTGTCTCAGTCTCTTAAGCATTGTCATGATCGCTCTTACAGTTCTACCAACTGGCTACCTACACTGTCGTTGTGGAATTGATTAATAAAGTGAAACTTCAATCAGCAAAAAAGGTATGTTACCACTTTTATCAATTATCTTACAAAGTATACAAAATCCTTCAAAAGGTTATATATTTGACTTCACAAAGACCGAATTACCCTTACCATTACGTTTAATTTTAAATGTTTACACCATACCAATAGTAATTGACAAATCTATATACAAAACAAAACTCCCCTTATTTGAATAAGGAGAGTTTTGTTTTGTATAATGACGTTCTGTAAGCCATGTTTTGTACCGTAGTACTGCAAGCGATTTTTCATCTCGTACTTAGGTGGTAATCATCTATCTACAGAGGCAATAGCCTCTGTCCTTCTCCTCGTTCATTTCCAAGGAAGAAAGCGCCCCTACCATTAATTTGGGTTTCTCGCTCGTGGGGTTTACCGCGTTCCACCCTTTTCATTTCTGAAAAGGCTACGTCACTGTGGCACTTTTATAGGTATTCATGCCATATCCTAATGGACTTAGGCACTTTCCCGGCCGTCAGCAGAATGAATTCTGCTGCCGTGGCTTATTTTTTCGCCAGGCACGAACACTACAAACATCTCAGTCTGTGCGAGCATGGACTTTCCTCTACAGTTAAGCAACTGCAGCAATTACCCAAACGTCATTACACAAGAAATCATTCTACATTGTTTTTCACTATAAAGCAAGAAGTAATTATTATTATTTTTGGATAGCAATACAAAATTGAAGTATTATGTTGATTTTCTGTTGTTAGTTAAGCAATTTTCAGCACTCTGCAACGATATGAGATACGTAAATCAAACACATCAGTCATATAGTTTGCTGCCAAATACATGCTTTTCCAAGTTCGATAACCTTTTAAGAATATCGAAGTTCGTCGTTCCAGGCATTGGCCCAGTATTCGTTTGGCTTTGGCGCTTAACTTGCTCTTCAGAATGTTTGCGCAGTTTTAGATTTTCTTGTTTTAAATCTTCAATTTCCTGATAGAATGCTTCATAATCCTTAATAACAATATCTAAGAACTGGTCCACATCTTCAGGTTTGTATCCACGCATTGCAGTTTTGAAATCTTTTTCCAATATGTCTTTTCCAGTCAATTTTATCTTGTCAGATAGCATAAGACTCACCTCTACACTTTCTCCATACATCGACTTTTCATTTATTTTTTCAAAAAAACCTTGATTTGTCAATGAATCTTTATTAATCAGACCACTGTTCTTCTTGTGCAGCCGCTTCGAGATCATCAAATGTTAGAGGAAAGATCAAATAATCATGTTCTAGCCTATACTTCTTCGCTTCAGCCATAGCAAATTTAGGCGAACCCTCTTTTTCTTCATCATAAATAATCATCATACCATCACTTTTATGAATCATAAACATATTTTTCATTTTCAATTGACTCGGGCTTTCGTATGGGCTTTTGTAAATAGATTCTACTAAATCAGCTTTAGCTATAATTGATTGATAAAACTCACGATTTTCATCATTCCATGACTCTTCTTGGTTTAAGTATGGCGTAATCACCGCAAGCTTTACATCATATTCTTTTTTACATTCAAAAACGACTTCCGCAGCCCAGAGTTCTGTCCCTAGTTGCCCAGAAATTATGATCCATTCTAACCCATCTTCTATGAATGATGTTAATCTTTGTTTAAGAACCTTCTTAATATATTTTATACCTGGGTGATCCTTTTTGAAAATACCATATTCATAGGCCTTATAGCCTGTTATGTATAGAACTTTCATCTTATTCTCTCCATCATTGATACTATTATTTAGTATAACATCTTTCCTACTCTAAACACTTATTCTTGTTATAAAAATCAATTAAAAAGAAACAAGGGCATGTATTAGCCCTTGTTCTATCTGTTAATAACCGAATGGTCTTGGTCTTGGTCCACAGCACGGATTATATGCCGGCATTGGTGGCGGCCCAGTGCAAACTAAGTGTTGGTTAAAGCATTCGTTGACTACTGAATTAGTATGTGGAAAATAGTGTTGATGCTGGAATACATGCTGATTAACCGTTGTGTTATGAGACGGGTGAATATGAGGTACAATCGTCTTCATAACATTAGCATTGACCGTATTTGTCGTTGGTGATACTTGAGATGGTGCAACACTTGTCGGCATTACTGGACTTACGCCATATCCAGGTGCTGGATACCCCGGCCCCATCTGTGCGCCTCCAACATAAGGATAAGGTGTTGGTGCTGGACCTACTGCAGCACCCATAACTGCAGGAGCGTAACCTGGACCTGTTTGTGCACCCATAACTGCAGGTGAGTAACCTGGACCTGTTTGTGCACCCATAACTGCAGGTGAGTAACCTGGACCTGTTTGTGCACCCATTACTTTATGACCATAACCATGTTTCGCACCTAACACAGTTTTATGATAGTCAACGTTTTTATGATAGTCGACATTTTTCTTTGTAAATTCCATCGCATTTTGTCCCCTTTCATCAAAGTATCGCTTTCAATTACAGACTATGACAAAGGGGGAGTTCATGTACTAGTCAAAAACCTAATTTATCATAAAAAGGTATAGAATGTATCCCCAAAAGCAGAAAACAAAAATGCAGTTAAACATAAGACAACGAAAAACAAAACTAAAATTGCTTTGTACATCTCCCGTACGACCTCATTTATCATATTTTAGGACATTTCATCCGCATTCAATATTACACGCTTTCACGGGCTGTCACAATCATTTCTTATCATGTAAAAATAGGAATTTTTTATCATTTTTCCATATTAAAGGATATGCATATCAACCTTTAATTTCCTTTGCAGTCGTAATAGACGTTTTGTCAACTCATTTTCTTTCAATGAATCATTATATTTAGATATACCGGAAAGTATAGTCAGCGCTTCTTCCGTATATTTCTTTGCCTGTTCATAATCCTTGAATTGGTGTTCTAGCAGTTTTGCACATTCAATACCCGCTTCAACTTTTAACATGCCATTCCCCTTTTCAAAAACCTCTTTCCAGATAGAATATGCTTCAATAAAGTGTTTATTTTTCTTTTTTGCAAAGCCTAGTGCCTTTTTGGCAAGAAGGACTTCATCTGCTGATCCTTCTTTGACCACACGTTCGTACGTTTTATATGCCTCCTCTTTTGTGCCAAGATCATGTAGCCAGCGTGCGACTTCAAGTGACTCATCCCCATATCCATCTACTTGGAGAATTTGCCGAGAAAGATGAATATACAAGGTAATTAATGAAAGGACATCCCATTCATTATGCTTGAGGACACCAAATAATACTTCTGGATCCTGACGCTCGACAAAATCAAAATAAATCATCGGTGCTAAGTAGCCTGGTATATCATTTTCTCGCTTAAATCCGAGAATTTCAGTTTCAACAATCGATAGTTTCACTCTTTCTAATTTATTTTTCCAGAGTCTTCGGGAGGCATGATATAAGTCAAAATGCCCGAATTCTGGTAAGTTCGGTACATGTTGTTGGATAAGTTTATGTCTTGTTTTTAATTGAGGCCAATCAAATGATTTGCCATTATAGGTAACAAGCGTTTCATAGTTCACTTTTTCTAAGAAACTCTGATATAACGGGACCTCAGCCCCAGGCTGGGGCAAAATATGCTGTCTGACAACAACTTCATCTTTTTCAAAGCTTGCATAACCGAGGATAAAAATGGTATTCCCAACTCCTCCGCCAAGACCGGTTGTTTCTGTATCAAAGAAAAACAAATCCTGTGTACCAATTCCTGCAGCAGTTAATGGGTGATTTAATCCGCTTTTCTGCCACACATCCATAACAGTTTGCAATTCTGCAAACGAATAATCACCATGTTTCATCTCGATGGGATAACGTACTTCCCTAATCCAACAATAGGAGTCATCAAACCTATATGGTTGTGTATCGAATTGCTGCCATTTTTCTGCAAATGGAAGTTCTCGATGGCCATCAACTTTTTCATGAAGCTCCTTTTTTATGACTTCTACTACACTTTCCTTTTTCTCTGAATCAGGCAAATCCATATGTGTTTTCATGCGATTTAATTTATTCTTCAATGACAATTCAAGCACCTCTATTTACAACGTTTAGCGGAATATTTTTAACACATTCACAGCATCTATTTTGGCAGTCGTTGAAGCTGTGTCTGTTCCGATACAAGAAGGGCAGCCTTTTTCACAAAGGCAGCGTTCAATCATTTCTTGCGTTTCTTTTAGAATATTCTCAGCATTTTGGTAAACTTTTTCACTTAATCCGACACCACCTGGATATTTATCATAGATAAAAATGGTCGGTTTTTCATTATGGGCTGCTTTCACTTGAGGATATACGTGAATATCATTCGGGTCGCACATGACGAATAGTGGTACCATGTAATTTAATGCATGTGATGCTCCAATCAGGCCTTGCTCCATTCGATTTTCATCCCAGTCAAATGCATTATGATTTATTGATAGCATCGCACCGTTTGTGTGCAGTTCAGATTCTGGCAGCGTAATCGGCCCTGAGCCAATGTTTTCATGCGTTTCAAATTTAATTTTTTTAAAAATAGTTGCCATCGCCCTGACTGATACATCACCAAAGGTCGCTTCTGTTTGTGCAAACACTTTTTGTTTATCTATTTCCAATACAGAAAGCTGTACAGCGAGATTAGCATCTGTATAATAATCAACATTTACTTCGCGTACATATGCCTTCTTTTCCTCCCAATCAAGCCTCTCCACTTGATATTGGGTGCCTTGGTGCAAATAAATCGCTTCATCATGAAGCAATGTCATAGCACTAAACGTATCCATTTCACCAATAACTTGATGATTAGGCGATTCTGTTTGATCAATGATGACAACATTTTCCTGTGAAGCCGATCGTAAACTAATATTGTGTGCCGGAAAAGCATCATTCATCCAATACCATTTATCGCCGTTTTGATGAAGTACTCTCTCCTCGGTTAAAAATTCTAACACATCCATAATCTCAGTTTGACCAAATAAGTCTCCCTTTTTAAATGGTAGCTCATACGCGGCACATTTCAAATGATCGACTAGAATGACGAGATTATCAGGATTAATGCGTGCCGTTTCGGGATTTCTCGTGAAAAAGTACTCGGGATGTAAAACGATATACTGATCAAGGGCATTTGAACTACCTACCATAATAATTAGCGCTTCACCATGCCGTCTCCCTGCTCTTCCCGCTTGCTGCCAAGCACTTGCAATCGAACCAGGATATCCCGTCATTATACAAACTTGTAATTGTCCAATATCCACTCCCAGTTCTAGTGCATTCGTGCTAACCACTCCGTAAATAGAACCGTCTCGTAACCCTTTTTCAATCTCTCGGCGCTGCTTTGGTAGATATCCGCCACGATAGCCTCGAATCGATTTTGGTCCTAGCTGTTTTGCCACTAGCTCCTGTAAATAAGTTAATAAAATCTCCACTCGGACGCGGCTTTTTGCAAACACAATTGTTTGAATTTTGTTAGCTAGGAACTCAAGAGCAAGCTTTCTTGCTTCAAGTACTGCACTTCTTCTAATATTTAGTGGTTTATTCACAATCGGAGGATTATAAAAAACAAAATGCTTCCTTCCGCTTGGAGCGCCATTATTATCAACGAGCACCATTTCTTTTTCTGTTAATTCCTCAGCAAGTTCAAGAGGGTTGGCAATCGTTGCTGATGTGCAAATAAACAAAGGGTCACTGCCATAAAATGCACAGATTCGCTTTAACCTTCGAATCACATTTGCCATATGACTACCAAAAACTCCACGGTATATATGCAATTCATCAATGATGATATATTTTAAATTTTCAAACAAAGAAACCCACTTTGTATGATGAGGCAATATTCCAGAATGGAGCATATCAGGATTCGTAATAACAATATGCCCTGCTTGCCTAATTTTTTGTCGGATGTTTGAAGGTGTATCTCCATCATACGTATAACTATTAATGGAAGCATCCATTTCGTCAATCATTTCATGTAATTCACTCTTTTGATCGTAACTAAGTGCTTTCGTTGGAAATATATACAAAGCTCGTGTTTTTTCATTTTCAAGAATAGATTGCAATACTGGAAGATTGTAACAAAGTGTTTTTCCAGAAGCTGTGGGAGTAACAGCAACTAAACTTCGACCTTCAGCTGCTGTATCAAAAGCTGTTGATTGATGTGTATACAGTTCACTAATTCCACGTCTTTTTAACGCAGCCTGAAGCTTCTCATGCATACGAGCTGGAAAAGGTGCTGTTTTTGCTAATTTCTCCTCAATTGTATGCCAGTGAGCAATATTAAATTTATATTCTTCGCTGCTTTTTAATTCAGCCATGATTTCTTGTAAATTCTTTCTCAGTCTCATAAAACCACCTCATCTCTTTATATTACCGAATAAGCGTTCTATACAAAAGGAAAATCTCATTCCCTTTAAATGGAATGAGATTCCCGACTCCTTTATCCTCTATTAACTGGTAGTCCCCTTACCTCAAGGCTTAGATGAATCGAAGAAGCGTAAGTGGACGAACTGTCCCTATATGCCCTGTTGGTGAGATAAAGTGAAACTTGCCTTTGTGGTTTTCAAAAGGTATGTGCACCCACAGGATGTGAGTCACACAGACGAAAGACTATAGGGTGCGGCGCACTTAGTCTGTGTATTCTCTAACTATCATTGGAAATGATGATCAATTCAATCAACTGATTGATTGGGCAATTATTCCAATTGGACAATTGCTTACGATCGTCATCCTTTTTTCTTTCTTGTTTAGTTTATCTTAAATAATCAAACACCATTTTTGTCACATAATTAGACAGAAATACATAGGCTAATACAAAACAGATTCTTTACAAAAGGCTGTTTTCACATACTTTGTTGCTTTTCAATCATTTTTACACTAATAACCCGGGTTGATTTCCGTTGCAGGTACTCGCTTTCCGCGGGCGGTCTCAGAAGCCTCCTCAGTGCTTTGCACTTGCGGGGTCTCCCTCAACACGCTTTTCCCGCAGGAGTCTCGCACCTGTAACGAAGATCAACATCTGTTCGAATTGGTTTCTTGCTAAAAACAACAATCTTTACGACCACAGGATGTGAAAAAAATAATGATGAAGCAAGCTTATGGTTGGCTACGATGAATCATTTTTATAAACGTTACTTTCCTCCATTTAAGAACAGTGATTGGTTGTTCCATGAATGAATTCGAAAGGAGTATGAACCATGTCTGACTCTGAAAAAAGGAAAAAACCATTTCGTCATGAAGGTGTTTACGATTTCTTCAATAAAATGGATCGTCTTTTTGCTGACAAACCAGCAAAAGGAATGCTCCAATCAATGAATGAATTTTTCGGCTCTGTTTCTTCTGGAAGCTTTCCAGTTGATGTATCAGAGACGGAAAGTGATTATTTCATTAGTGCTTCCTTGCCAGGAATCCGTAGAAAAAATATTGATATAGAAATCCTCCCTCAAGCTGTCACAATCCGGATTCTCAGAGACAAACAGCAAACTGTTGCAAACAAAGATTTTTATTCAACACGAAAAAAGCAATCAACCTCTCTTACAAGAACCATTAGTTTGTCCAAACCTATCGATGAACAAAAAGTAACAGCTCACCACCGTGATGGAATCCTCCGACTGACCATTCCAAAAATCAAAGGGAAAACAATTATTGTCGATGATTAAATCATGTCATATTCTTTTTAATTAATCATATTAAAAGGTCAGATTTTACCGTCCTGTCGTTATTCGGTAGAATCTGACCCTTATTATTTACGCTTTGAAAATTCCCCCCACCCCTTTAATCATCGAAGACACTTGATTCACCGTATTCATCATCTGTCCGGCTGTGTTCACCATTTTATTTAAATCCATCGATCCATCTTGTGTTTTAAATTGATTGAGCATCGATTGAACACCTGTTGGCTGTTGCTTTTGCATAAATTGCTGCTTTGGATACGGATTGGAGCCAATTTGAAGATTATTCATTTGCCCTTTCTTGTTTTTTGCTTTAGACAATGGATTTTCAAATGGATTAATCCCCTGCACCGGCTGTTGGTAATATTGCATCGGGTGTTGCCCGTAATATCCGGATACCGGCTCGCTTGGCTGGGGTTGGTGCATAAAAGGATGATAGGCACCCATTTGATAAGGGTGCTGACCATGTTGAGGTATAGGCCCAATCGCTTGCTGCCCTTGTATTTGTACGTATTGAGGATGAGCCTGATAAGACGGTTGCTGCATATGATACCCATTCACAAACCCGCTCATCTCATTAAAGTAGGCTCCGTTGTTTCTGTGATCCCATTCATAGTAGGACCCCCACGTGTTCATGTATACTCCCCCCATAAAGTCATTAGCTGATTTATTATATGTGGCAGAAGTATATTTGGTGAGAATCTGAGAAAACGGTTATATTTTAAGTTGAATTTCTGTTAACACATTTTGCAAAATAAATCGTACGGATTGAATGTGACTTTTAAATCTTTTATAACTTGTTTTATGAAAGAATGCCTGTACAACCACATCGGCAAGATTGTTTGCAGTTTGCTCAATTTGTTGTGGAAACAAGTGAGTAAAGTCTTCTTCTTTCATCCAATCTCTCATGTTAGGTGTCCATAATTGTAAGACAGCGTCCACTTCTTCAACAAATGGTTTCACTTCAAGATAAAAATCTCTATCTTTACCTTCTTCCCTAACTGCTTCATATACTTCATCCGCTTTTTCAGTAAACTGTAATAATTGGACAGTAAGTGTTTCCATATATTTCTTATCCAGCATCTAATCCCCCATTTATTTATGTATGAATGTGTATTCAAAATGACCGAGAAATTTAGTTGATTAGCTTAATAGTCTACACAGTTAATACGTGAAAAACGAGGAGACAGGGTTTTGCTACATTCGACGGTTATGTTTTCTCGGACTATTTGAACATCCTTAATAACCAAATTATAAATCATTTATATAAAAAAGGAATGGTAAACAAGCTTGTCTTAAAAAAACAAATTATGGTTCATTCATATGAAATTGCTGTCTCTAATACCTCAATCATGATATCAATGCTAAAAAAAACCCGTACAGCTTGACTGCCGGATTTGTAAACTTCCTTCACAAATTAATAGCCAAGTTTTGGCTTCATCGAAAGAATGGTATTTCGATTCTTATCGATATCGCGTAACTCTGGATTTTGATGTTGCATCATCAACCATCTAAAGTCAGTTTCGTTAATTTTCATACTCGCGGAATCGACCATGTGATGCTGGTTAGTCCATAGCTTGTTGCGTTCCGTGGCAAAGGAAACAGATAATGATGTTTCTAAACTTTCCAAACGCTCATTGATTTCTTCCATCAACCCTAGAATTTCTTCTACATCCACAAGTTTGATTCCCATAAAAAATCCCTCCTTATTTCTTTAACCTGTATTATTCTTTGTTTTTGCCAAAAGCCCTTCACGTCTGACAAAACTAGAAGTAAATCGGCAAAGAAAGTGGAATAAATGGGGATTTTTCAAACTTTCGACAATTCTTATGAATGAGCGGAAAAATTGAGATAAAACTATTATTAGGAGGTGGTAAATCATGACGACAAACGAGAGTAAAGAACAGCAAAAAAAGAAAAATGAAAAGAGCGTTAGTACTAAAGCTGCAATTGGTAACCCGAAATTAACTGGACCTGATCGACCTTCTACTTAAACAAGCCAAATATACTTGTAAAAAACGGCTGTCCCACAAACTGAGCTGATCCTAACACTGATTCAGGGTTTATAATGAAAAAACACTCATTATGAACGATATAAAGTGATAGGTGCTGACTCTTTTGTGTGGGACAGCTACTTTTTTTTATATCAATATAAGCAGCCGAACTTCACCCAACCATTGTTGCTTACTTACAACTTCAATATCTTCTTCAAATTAATTACTTAATTTCCAGAAAAATATGGAGAATAATTTTCTATTCACATCACTTGCATAGTATATGTTGAAGAAGAACTAGCCCTATTCACTAGTCGAATAAAACGGAACTTGCGGCAACGTCTGAGTGACCCCTATACTGTGAGCATCAACTAAACCTTTGAAGACCACAAAGGTAAGTTACACTGTATCTCACCAATCCAGCTTTTACATGCGGTTTCCCCACCTTCTATTCTTCTAAACCTTAAGGTGGGGTCTTACTGCACGTTATTGCGGGAAAAAATCATTTTTTCAAGATTATTGTTGGCTATTTAAATAGTAGAATTGAATTAAAAGGTACTATTAGAAATCTTATCTACTTTTTATTATTGTGATATTTTCCTTATTTGCTTTTCCTGATTTCTGTTTTAAAGTATATAAATGCAAAAAATTAATACAGAACAACACTTATCCGTGTACTATGTCAATCCTATTACCCAATTCAATCTAAATATGATAAAATACATAGTTAGATCGAAAAGAAAAAGATCATTTTATTCACTACTTCACTTGTTTTTTTGCTATTATATGATAAGTGAAAATAAGGGGGGATTCACTTGGCTTTTCATTACCCCAATGGGCGTAAATATGTTTCTAAAAGCTCGGAAGCCATACAACGTCCCATGAAAAAAAACAGCTTCAGTAATCGAGGGAAAACGTTGGAGGATGATTTAAACGATTCGAACGAATATTATGTAGCAAATGGTATAGCTGTCGTCCATAAGAAGCCTACTCCTATTCAAATTGTAGATGTACATTATCCAAAACGAAGTGCAGCAGTAATAAAAGAAGCATATTTCAAGCAAGCGTCTACTACAGATTATAATGGTGTGTATAAGGGTAAGCATTTAGATTTCGAAGCAAAGGAAACACAAAATCCAACTTCGTTTCCACTAAATAATTTTCACGAACACCAAATCCAGCATATGAAAAGCATCGATCAGCAAGGCGGGATCGCTTTTGTCATCATCCGATTTTCTGCAACTGATGAAATTTACTTAATGGAGTCAGGGCATTTAACAAAATTCTGGAACCGTATGAAAGAAGGCGGAAGAAAATCAATTACAAAAAAAGAAGTGGAATCTTTTTCAAAACGAATTCCACTAGGTTTTCAACCAAGGATTGATTATATTAAAGTAATAGATTCCATCTTAGGATAATTTCCAATTGGATCATTATGAAAGGCAGGTAAGCTATTTTGGCTGAAAAATATAATACAAGAGAGGAACGCCGAAAGCAGGCGAACTCTAATAAAAAAGGAAAGGGTCACAAAAAACCAAGAGGGTTATTTAAAAAGATTTTTCTTGTTCTCGTAACGCTCTGTATTATTGGAGTCGTTGCGGGTGGTGCAACAGTAGCCTATTTCATCAGCGATGCACCACAGATTGACGAGTCGCTCTTAAAAGACCCCCTTTCCTCAAAATTTTATGATAAAGATGGTAAACTACTTACCGAGGAAGGCGTTGAAAAGCGAGAATATGTAGCTTATGCGGATATTCCTGAAGTTATTAAAAATGCTGTATTAGCAACGGAAGATGTCCGGTTCTTTAAGCATGGTGGAGTCGATTTTCTCCGCCTAGGGAGTGCTGTGATCGGAAATGTAACCAACGGCTTTGGTTCACAAGGTGCTAGTACTTTAACTCAACAAGTCGTTAAGCGGACATTTTTAACCGATGAAAAGACTATTAAGCGTAAAGTTCAAGAAGCTTGGTTAGCCATTAAACTTGAACAAAGATATACGAAAGAAGAAATTTTTGAAATGTATGTGAATAAGATTTGGTATGCTAACCATGCATTTGGAATTGCCACTGCTGCAGATACGTATTATGGAAAAGAGCTTAAAGATCTTACACTCGATGAAGTAGCGATGCTTGTTGGGCTACCGCAAAGTCCGAGCAGATATAATCCTTTTAAACATCCAGACCGGGCAGAAAAAAGACGAAATTTAGTGCTTCACTTAATGAATCGTCACGGATTTATTACCGAAGCAGAAATGAAAGCAGCCCAAAGCATTCCAGTAACTAAAACGTTAAAATCACAGGATACGAGTAAAATTGATACAACACCATACGATGCTTTTATTGATCAAGTAATTGAAGAAGTTCAAAGTATGGGCGATTACAATCCGTATACAGATGGACTCGAAATCTACACAACCATCGATACAGATGCACAAAAATATGTTTATGACATGTTAAATACCGAGAAGATCATCCAATATCCGAGTAAATCCTTGCAAGCCGGAATTTCCCTGATTGATACACAAAACGGTGAAATACGAGCAATCGGTGGAGGTAGAAATATTCAAGGTAAACGGGTATTTAACTACGCAACTGAAGCAAAGCGTTCACCAGGGTCTACGATTAAGCCGATCATGGATTATGCTCCTGCAATTGACAAATTAAATTGGTCTACTTATCATCAACTAACCGATGAACCATATGAATATTCAAATGGTACACCAATTAAAAATGCAGGTGGTCGTTATCGCGGTGATGTGAGTATGCGTGAGGCTTTAGAGCGATCCCTAAATATCCCAGCACTTAAGGCACTTCAAGAGGTTGGCGTTGAAGAAGGTTACGCTTTTGCGCAAGAATTAGGAATTCCGATCCCTAAAGCTAATTATGAGTCTGGTGCTATTGGCGGAACACAATCGGTATCGTCCATGCAAATTGCTGGCGCGTATAGTGCTTTTGGAAACGGCGGAATTTATAATCAACCACATACCGTCACAAAAATTGTTTTACGAGATAAGACAACTATTGAAAATAAATATACATCAAAAGCTGTTATGAAAGAATCAACAGCCTTTATGATTTCTGACATGTTAAAAGGAGTTATTGATAAAAGCCATGGAACTGGACAACGAGCGAGAGTCTCAGGTCTAGAAATGGCTGGTAAAACCGGCTCCTCCAATTTCACTGCTGCAGATAAGAAGAAATATAACATCCCTTCTGAAGGGATTCCAGACAGTTGGATGACAGCTTATACGACCAAGTATACGGTCGCTGCTTGGATTGGATATGATAAAAAAAGCGAATACCTTGGAAAAGAATCGCAAACGATTCCGAAAAAGATGGTTAAAGAATTAATGCAACATGTTCATAAAGGTAAAACAGAAGACTTTAAACAGCCGAAAAACGTTGTAAAGATTGGCATTCTTAAAGGATCGAACCCTGCTGTAAAAGCAAGTGAGTACACACCTAAAGACCAGATTGTTTATGAATATTTCATAAGAGGACATGAACCAACAAAAGTAACCAAGCAATATGATAAGACATCTGCTCCTATTGGAGTAAACGCAAGCTATGATGAAGCGAGCAATTCCATTAATCTTCAATGGAACTACCCTCAAACAGGTAGTAAGACACCAGAATTTGAGGTTAAAGTATCGATTGATGGGGGAGCCTCTCAAGTACTCGCACGTTCGAGTACGATGGGATTAACACTCCAACAACCTAACCCTGGTTCAACTTATACATTCACTGTCACAGCGATTATTAACGGCCAGAAAAGTGCATCAGCTTCAGCCAGTGTTAAAGTCACTGCACTTCAGGAAGAACCGATCGCACCTGAACCTGACTTAAATAACCCTGATGTGACAGATGACACTGGACAGAATGAACAAGGGCAAGATAATTCAAATGATAACAATAGCAATGACGGCAATAACAATGGAAACAATAATAATCCTGGTAATGGTAACAATAGTGATAATAACAATCCTGGCAAAGGGAATAATAACGGCAATAAAAATCCAGGTAATGGAAACAGTAATGGTGCTGAAAACAGCACTGGCGGCACTGGCGGCACTGGAGGCACTGGCGGCAATAGCGGAACTACTGAACCACCAGAACCTCCAATTGATGCCGAAAACACGGTACCACCAGCTGAAGGTACCAATCCTTAACTTCTCAAATAAAGTAAGAGGCATCCATATGGATGCCTCTTCTTATTTTTGATATCTTTTTTTCATTGCTATCGTTTTATAATATTGTTTTTCGGCTTCAAGAAATAATTCTGATAGTTGAATAAAAGAAACATAATGAGTCATACGCAATTCGACAAATGAAAGTCTTTCAACAACATTAATCGGTTTTATTGAAAGCTTGTCAACAGACTCATACCAATTATAGAGCACTACAGGTTGCTCATTGATCCAAAACAAAGCTTGAAAAAAAAGAGCCATCCCCTTTTTCATGAACAGTTCAGCATCTTTTTGCCTGCGCTCATCAATGATGATCTTGCAAGTATTAGCTATCTCTTTCCATTTTTCAAAAAGAACTGGTATGGTCAAGTGTCCCTGCTGCCAAGGTTGAAATCCTTGTCCCCCACTCCAATACAGCATATCATACACAAAAAGGGCTGGATTAAAACTCGGATCCCATTTATCAAAGCTAGAATGATCGATTTCAATCATATCACTAAAAAAGAACTTTTCATGTAAAAGTTTTTGTGGTAATTTTACAATCATCTAACTGCTTCTCTTTTCATTCGCTTCTTCCCTTCGCGACATACATCAAGAAGTGGACAAACAGGGCATTGTGGATTTTGAGCTTTACAATGGTATCTACCGAAGAAAATCATGCGATGATGGGTAACGGACCATTCTTCTTTTGGAACTTTGTTCATTAAAGTTTTTTCCACCTCAAGAACACTGTCTTTCCACTTGCATATTCCAAGGCGTTTACTCACTCTTTCAACATGAGTATCCACCGCAATGGCCGGAATACCATATGCAACGGAAACAACAACATTTGCCGTCTTTCTACCGACACCTGGCAAATTCGTTAATTCATCCCGGTCTCTCGGAACTTCTTTACCATATTCTTCAATCAGCATTTTGGAAAGCTTTTGGATGTTTTTAGCCTTATTTCGGTACAATCCAATTGAGCGAATATCCTGTTCAAGCTCCTCGATGGGGACATTTATGTAATCCTCTGGAGTTTTGTATTTTTGAAATAATGTTTTTGTGACTTTGTTTACAAGAACATCTGTACATTGAGCAGACAGTGCAACCGCGATGACGAGTTCAAATGGATTAGAATGATTCAATTCACAATGTGCATCTGGAAACATCTCACCCATCGTATCCAAACAATAACGAATCTGCGTTTTATTCAGCATAATAGACTCCTTTTACCTAGAACTATTTATAACTATTGCTCCAACCAATTATAAAAAGGCACATCTTTAATTGGAGTTTGTGTAACCTGCTTCTTTTCTCGCTTTTGATGCATTCTGAATTGCTGACCACGATCCTTTGCCTGATCAATTGTCTTAATGCCATTCTTCTTCCATTCAAATAAAATACGATCAACATAGCGAAAATTTAATTTACCAGAGATAACAGCTTCACGCAATGCCGCTTTTATGATTGAAGGTGAATGATCATCGTCCATCCATAGTGCTAGTGTTTCACACTCATACGGCGACAACGGCCGGCCAAATTCCTGTTCAAATACTGTATAGAGGCTTTCTCCCTCATTTAATGCCTGCTCCGCTTTCTCTTGTTTCTGAGCCTGTAAGAAGCAATCAATTAATCTCTCATACAATGGATCTAGTGAATACCTTTCATCTCCAATTGCTTGTCCTTGATCTTCTTCTAATTTAATATACCCTCTTTGAATTAAACGCTGTATTAAAAACAAACACTCTGTTTCCTGTAGAGTCATTCGCTCTGCTAGCTGGGATGGCGCGGGAAAATCATTTCCCGTTTCAATAAAATGTTGAAGTTGAAGCAGTAGCATAACATCTTGCTCATTTAAGCCTATCTTTTTATAATGAGTAAATAAAAATGAAGGAATCGTCATCGATCCTTCTTTAAACCATGCATATAAGTTATTTTTCATATCTTTGACACCTCATTATAAGTATAACATGAAACAAGGTTCGACATTAACTATAAAACATTTTGGAAAATAATTACCAAAAATAAAAATAAATTTATTTTAAAAGCTTTTTCTATATAGCCTTATAAAGCGAAACTTTAATCAGTGGTTTTTTTTCTGACTTCTCTCAAATGGTTAGTTCCGTACTAGCGTCGCTAGGCCTACTACCCGTTAATGCACGATAAAAAAAGGGACTGTCCCCGTAATCACAACATAAAGTTTAGAAGTGTACACAACACTTTGCTACCGTTGTAGAAGACGAGGTCAGTCCCTTATTATGATATTCTCATGTAATTATGGGTATAGTCTATTTAATAAACGTGGGAATGGAATCGTTTCACGTACATGCTCTACTCCACTGATCCACGCTACAGTACGCTCAAGCCCAAGTCCGAAACCAGAGTGAGGAACCGAACCGTATTTCCGTAATTCGAGATACCAATTATACGTATCTTTGCTTAATTTATGTTCTTCAATTCGTTTTTCAAGCAATTCGAAATCATGGATACGTTCTGATCCACCAATAATTTCACCATATCCTTCTGGCGCGATTAAATCGGCACATAATACAACTTCTTCACGCTCTGGGTCTGGCTGCATATAAAATGGTTTTAATGAAGTTGGGTAATGCGTAATGAAAACAGGTTTTTCATAACTTTCGGCAATTGCTGTTTCATGTGGCGCACCAAAATCATCTCCCCACTGAATATCTGAAAAACCTTGTTCATGAAGGAATTTAAGTGCTTCATCATACGTAATCCTTGGAAATGGTGCTTTAATTTTTTCAAGCTTCTCGACATCTCGTCCTAGCGTGTTCAATTCCAACTTACAGTTTTGCAATACAGATTGAACGATATAAGAAACATAATCTTCTTGTACTTTTAAACTGTCTTCAAAATCGTAAAACGCCATTTCTGGTTCAATCATCCAAAACTCAATCAAGTGACGACGAGTTTTTGACTTCTCAGCACGAAATGTTGGACCGAAAGAGAATACTTTTCCAAGCGCCATTGCGCAAGCTTCCATATATAACTGTCCACTTTGTGATAGAAATGCATCTTCATCAAAGTATTTAGTCGAAAATAATTCCGTTGTGCCTTCCGGAGCACTTCCAGTCAAAATTGGCGGATCTATCTTAACAAAACCTTGATTATTAAAAAATTCATATGTAGCACGAATGATTTCGTTACGGATTTTCATAACAGCATGCTGTCTTTTCGAACGTAACCATAAATGGCGGTGATCCATCAAGAAGTCTGTTCCGTGTGATTTAGGTGTAATTGGGTAGTCCACTGATTCATGAATGATTTCAACATTCTTCACTTGCAGCTCATAGCCAAATGGAGAACGCTCATCTGTTTGTACAATACCTGTAACATATAAGGAAGACTCTTGTGTAATCGATTTCGCACGGGCAAAAATCTCTTCCCCAACATCTTCTTTCACAACAACACCTTGTATATACCCTGATCCATCCCGTAATTGTAAAAATGCAATCTTTCCGCTTGAACGTTTATTAGCTAACCAACCGCCAATCGTCACTTCTTGATCTACATATTTACTTACTTGTGATATCGTAATTTTCACGATACATTTCCCTCCAAATCATAAAGCGCAAGCACCTACCCACCCCATTAAGCCCGAAAGCAATTATCTCTCTAGATAACATGAACCACAATACTTTAGAGGAGGTAGACTACTAGCGCTAAACAATAAAACTTATAAAAAATATTATACGTGCATAACATTTTCATTATACATGTACTTCATTGTAGTGGCAAACACGATACAAATAAATGTATTTTATCTGGTTACTCAACAGTGTAAGTTAGCAAGTCAGCCCATTTTTGATAAAACGAATGAATGAATGCGTTCAACAGCTTTTTCCAATTGATCTAATGATGTTGCATAAGATAAGCGAATAAAATCATCAGCTCCGAATCCCGATCCTGGGATAACTGCTACTAGTGCTTCCTCAAGCAGGGCACCAGCAAATGCATCTACATTATCAAAACCAGTAAGGTCTGCCGCTTTCTTTGCATTAGGGAACAGGTAAAATGCCCCTTGAGGTTTCAAACAAGTGATTCCAGGAATAGCTGTAAGTTTATCGTAAATGATATTCAACCGCTCCTCAAATGCGACTCGCATCTCTTCTACTTTGTCCTGCGGTCCTGATAAAGCAGCGATTGCACCATATTGAGCTGTTGTTGTTGGATTTGAAGTACTGTGACTTGCTAAATTCGTCATCGCTTTTACAATCTCAGCATTTCCAGCTGCATAGCCAATTCTCCAACCGGTCATTGAATAAGATTTTGATACACCGTTGACGACAATTGTTTGTTGTTTCAATTCTTCTGATATAGATGCGATTGAAACATGCTTCGCTCCATCATAAATAAGTTTTTCATATATTTCATCTGAAACAATTAATATATCATGATCTAAACAAACTTGCCCAAGCTCGCGCAACTCTTCTTCTGTATATAACATACCTGTTGGGTTGCTAGGTGAATTGATAAGAAATGCTTTCGTTTTATCTGTAATCGCTTCTTTAAGCTGCTCTTTTGTAATTTTGAACGACTGTTCTTCTGTACCATTCACATATACTGGAGTTCCGCCAGCTAATTTAACTTGTTCAGGGTAGCTGACCCAATATGGAATAGGGATAATCACTTCATCCCCTTCATCCAAAATCGCTTGAAATAATGTGTAAAGCACATGTTTCGCACCTGAGCCAACAATAATTTCATTTGGTTGATATAAGAGACCATTATCTTTTGAAAGCTTGTTAATAATTTCCTCTTTCAACTTTGGCAAACCGGCTGAAGGGGTATATTTTGTATGACCTTCATTCATAGATTTAAAAGCTGCATCGATAATATGCTGCGGAGTATTAAAGTCTGGTTCGCCTGCTCCAAGACCAATAACATCTTGTCCTTGAGCTTTAAGCTCTTTTGCCTTAGCAGTAATTGCTAATGTAGATGATGGTGTTAATGCTTGTACGCGATTTGCTAACTTTGTCATAATAAACCCTCCATTATCTGTCTAAATACCTCGATAGTAATCAATCATTTCGCCTGACTTAAACTCATAATATTCATAATTATAATGTTTTGTAGCATCCAGAGAAGTTACTTCCCAGAGTGGAACATTGTTTTCCATCCCGAGTTTTACTGAAATAATTTCATGAGATTTCAGATGTTCCTTGGCAATCTGAATGATTTCTTTCTTTGTCTTACCATTTTTATATTGAGCTGTTACAATATCTAAATCTTTGTTCTCAGGAATCCAAACAACTAGTTTCTCACCAGCCACATTTTTTCCGACAACAACAGAATAAGATTCAAGTCCATGGTAAAGATAAAATTCATCAAGTGTAACTAGGTCTCTTTCCTGCTTCGCCTTGGCAAAAGCGATATCAGATGCATCTTGTCTTGGCGACATCGCTTTAATATAAGCCCCCGCTACAAGAACAATGAAGCAAAGTACGAAAACCGAAGTAATAATCAGCCACTTTTTCAAATACAGTCACTCTTTCTATGTACGATAAATCGTGAATATCGCTTTTTCCTGATCTTCTGAATCTAGCGCAAGCCCAAACATAAGATTTCTTTCCTTTAGATTACGGTTTAAAGAATCAACTATTTTATACAAATCAGGGGAATGCGCAAGTTTTACAGTTGAAATCACTTCTATTTTGCTTTCCATTTCCAAGCACCCCCTTAACAATAATTTTTATATAAAAACCTTGGGATAACAAGGTTTTATATGTTTGACTTCTTTTCACATTATACCAGTTTGTTGAACATTTCCATATCAATTTTTTGCTATTCTTCGAATTAATTCATTTACAGGAATAAACAAAGAGATAAGCCCTATAACCAAATTTTTTTGAGTCTATTCACCCGTTGATACCAGATTATTCCACAAACTGGCGAGACGATTTAACACGGTGTTTATCTTATTTAAACTTAACTTAATCAGTTAACTTAAATCCATTCTTCAATCGCTTTGACAAGTTCATTTTTTGATACTTGCAGCCAATCAACTGGAGGTATCGCTTGCCTGAAAGCTTCGCCATATATAGTCGTCATAATTCTTCGATCAAGTACAACGAGCACACCTCTATCTGTGCTTGTTCGAATTAATCGGCCAAATCCTTGCCTAAATCTCAAAATTGCCTCAGGAAGTGAATAGGCTGAAAATGGATTCTTGCCTTGATTTCTGATGATGTTGCATCTTGCTTCCGTTATCGGATCATCAGGGGGCGAAAAAGGCAGTCTAACAATAACAAGACAGGACAGATCTTCTCCTGGCACATCAACCCCTTCCCAGAAACTAGTCGTTCCAAATAGGATGGCTTTATCGAAGCTTTGAAAGTTTTTTAGAAGCCTTGTTTTACTGCCACTTGTTATCCCTTGACCAAACAATGTAAACTCTTGTAACGCTTGAAGCTCTTTTATTACATGATAGGTAGCTCTTAACATCTCATGAGAGGTAAATAATATCATCATCCTCCCTTTGGCAGCTTCTGCAGTATGAATAATATGTTGTGCTGCGTGAAAGACAAATTCTTCTTTTGATACGCTCTGAATATCTGGAATATCCTTTGGTACAAGTACTCGCACTTGTTCACGATAGCTGAATGGTGAAGGGTAGCTAAACGTTTTCACTGGTATATCCTGCATCCCGATCTGATTCATAAAAAAGTGAAATGACTTTTTTACAGAAAGTGTTGCCGATGTCATAACGATGCTTTTTTGTCTCGAAAAGAATGTATACCATAACAATTTGCTTCCTGTAATGGGCTGAGAAGCTAATGAGATTCCTTGTTGTGGATTTGCTTTTGTATAGTCCATCCAATAGATAAAATCGGTATTTTGAGTGATAAAGAAATCAGTAAGAGTCTTCTTAAGTTCATTAATTTGATAACAAATCAGTTCAAAATCATTCAAATAAAATTGGGCATTTTTACTTAAAGTTTCAATGCTTGTTAGTAACGAAATTCTTTCTGTTAGTCCTGACAAAATCGTTTGTAGCTGATCAACCAATCTTTCTGCAACCATAGAGATTTTTTTCCATTTTTCATCTTTTAAACAAATCGATATTCGCTTTGGACTACCAGACCTTTCATGCTGATTTGCAATTGCCCCTAATTGAAAAAATAATTGGTCAAATTCATAGAAAAAATCAAGCAAAGTTCGATCTATATTCGATTGTCTAGTTGTTGCTTCTAAAGAATATTGGAGGAGCATCTTTTCCAACCGAAATAGTAATTGTTTTTGATCCGAATGGCCTAAACGATTTAAAAGAGTTTTTACTGAAACATAATCAAGTCTTCGTCCAAGATGCTTGCTTGCAGCCCGTTCAAGGTGATGCGCTTCATCAAGTATTAAAAAACCGTCATTTGGAATTAAAGGATCAGAAGATACTAAATCAGCCATTAAAAACGCGTGGTTGGTAATAATGATGTCTGCTTTAAGTGCAACAGCTTTGGCTCTTTCATAAAAATCGACTACTTGCCAAGGCTTTTGTAACCCCTTTTTAGTAAATGAATTACTTTGTAGCCTTTCCCAGAATAACTCACCTCCGCTTGTTAAGTTCAATTCATCCTTATCACCAGTATCCGTTTCTGTTAACCAAACTAATATTTGCATTTTCGTAAGTGCAGTTTCATAATTGTCTTCTTTTTCCCTGATTGCTCGCTCAAATTTTGCAAGACTAAGGTAGTTGCTTCGTCCTTTTAATAGAACAACTGAAAGTGGAAAATGAAGCATCTTCTTTAATTTTGGCACTTCTGACTGAAGTAGCTGCTCTTGAAGTTGAAGTGTATACGTTGATATGACCACTGGTTTTCCTTGCTTCACAGAAAAATAGGCTGCCGGTAGTAAATAAGCCAAGCTCTTACCAATACCTGTACCAGCTTCAATAATCGTATGGTTTTCATTTTCAAACGAATCATATACCTTATCCATCATCTCAAGCTGGCCTTCTCTGCTTTCAAAATGGGGCAATGATTCACGAATAAGTTCCAATTTCTCTTGTCTATCGCTTGGATAAGCCATTTTCCACGTAGCTTGAGCATGTTTTGTGCTCATTTTCTTAAAAGCTAAGCCTTGAAATGCTTCAATCGTTGCATCATACTCACTTGGTCGAGAAAGTTTTTTTGCTATACATTCTTGAATAAGCTCCGAAATTTCACTTTTTAAAGAGTATGAAAGTCGGTATAGATGTTTCATGGTAAGAAGTGGTAGCTTATAAAGTTTCTTTTTTAGTTCAAGAAAAAGTTGGGCCGTGACAAATGCATCACTATCAGCACGATGTGGCATAGAGTGATCAAGCTTCTCTGCTTTGGCAAGCTGATTTAATTTATAACCATCTGAGGTTGGTTTCATGATTTTAGCAAGTTCGACAGTATCAATCGTAGAGCCGTAGAAAGCTTCCATTCCACATCGTTCTAATTCTTCTTTTAAAAAATTTAAATCAAATAATACATTATGCGCTACAAAGACCGCATCCTTTAATAAAGCAGAAATATGTTCAGCCACTTCTTCAAATATAGGAGCATCTTTTACCATATCATTATCAATACCTGTAAGCTCTTCGATAAATATCGAGATTTCCTGTTCAGGATGAATAAAAGTAGAATATTCAGCAATGATTTGATCTTCTTCTATCACAACTGCTGCAAATTGAATAATACGCTCCCCTTTTTTAGGGGAATTTCCTGTTGTTTCTAAATCGACTACTACATAGCGTTGCGCCATTATATAAAACACCTCTAAATCCCGTTCACACAAGTATGTTCGTTTGTTGTTCTTCCTTGTTTATACCACATTTAAACCAATAAGGAAAATGAACGTAGTTCTAAGTTATTTAAAGAAAAAGCCACTCATTTAGAGAATTAGTCGTTCCTAAAGTGGAACTTCATTTTCACTGATGAGTAGCTTTATAGGATTAAGTGAGATTTTTAGGTTGCAGAAATCTTGTTTTTTTTAATAAACTGTTGCCTCTGGTTCATGAGAAATCATTTCAATGATTTCGTTATTTTCATTCATAAGAGCAACTTTGGGCTTATGACTGTATACAGATTCTTCTGCAATCATGATATACGAAATAATAATGACAATATCTCCAGGCTGTACGAGTCTTGCTGCAGCTCCGTTTAAACAAACAACACCGCTTCCTCTTTCACCTGCAATTGTATACGTTTCAAGTCTTGCGCCATTATTATTATTAACAATAGCTACTTTCTCATTTGGAAGGATTCCAACTGCATCCAGAATATCTTCATCTATTGTTACACTACCTACATAGTTTAAGTTTGCTTCTGTTACAGTGGCTCTATGAATCTTCCCATTCATCATTGTTCGGAACATACAAGCTCCTCCTTGTTAGTTCGTTTATTTAGGCTGTTTTCACATACTTTGTTGCTTTTCAATCATTTTTACACTAATAACCCGGGTTGATTTCCGTTGCAGGTACTCGCTTTCCGCGGGCGGTCTCGGAAGCCTCCTCAGTGCTTTGCACTTGCGGGGTCTCCCTCAACACGCTTTTCCCGCAGGAGTCTCGCACCTTCCACTACAATCAACATCTGTTCGAATTGGTTTCTTGCTAAAAACAACAATCTTTACGAAAAGAGCCTTTATTTATGAACCAAAAATGTTACATTGTCAATTAATCTGGCTGTTGAGAACTGAACAGCCAATGCAATAATGACGCTTCCTGATACTTTTTCGATTGGTTTTAAATCAGGATAAGAATATACTTCAATATAGTCGATCGAGCCAGTTGTATAGTTCTTAATATGATTTGAAATGAGCGAGACTAATTTCTCTGGATTGTCTACGCCGTGTTGCGCTGCCTCTCGTGCAAGGTTTAAACTTTTATACAATTCATGGGCGCAGGCACGCTCTTCTTCAAGTAAATAAACATTCCTCGAGCTTTTTGCCAAACCGTCTTCTTCACGAACCGTTTCGACCGGTACAATATCAATATCAAAATTAAAGTCCGTAATTAACCCATCCACCACAGCTACTTGCTGAGCATCTTTCAAGCCAAAATATACTTTATCTGGGTTAATAATATTGAAAAACTTCGTTAGGACTGTAGCTACTCCGTCAAAATGACCAGGTCTTTTCCTACCACAAAGAACATCCGTTCGTTGTTGAACAGTTACTTTAACGGATACTTCATCCGGGTACATTTCTTCAATGGATGGATAAAATAAATAGTCTACTAACGCCGATTGTGCGACTTTTTCATCATGTTCGATATCCCGTGGATAACTGTCAAAGTCTTCATTTAGTCCGAATTGAAGCGGGTTTACAAAAATCGTCAATACAACAATGTCATTTTCTTGGCGTGCTTTTTCCAATAAACTTACGTGACCTTCATGTAAAAACCCCATTGTCGGGACATATCCTATCGTTTTTCCATTCTTCTTTTCTACTGCTATTTGTTGCTGTATCTCTTTTGCAATTGTAAGGATTTTCATGCTTTACCCCCGTATAACGCTGCTACTTCTTCTTCTTTCATCGTAAAGCTATGCTCTAATGTTGGGAATTGCTTTTCTTTTACTTCACTCACGTATTGTGATAGCGCTCCGCTTATTAATTCATTAGCATTTGCATATGTTTTTACAAATTTAGCGACGCGATCGACTCCATAAGTCACTACATCATGATAGACAAGTACTTGGCCGTCTACAGCTTTCCCTGCGCCAATACCGATTGTTGGAATGCTAAGGTTTTCAGTAATCACTTCTGCTACTTGGTATGGCACACATTCAAGTACAACAGCTATCGCACCTGCAGCTTCACATTGCTTTGCCTCATCTAATAGCTGCTCAGCATCATTTGCGCTTTTCCCTTGAACCTTATACCCTCCAAGCACACCTACTGACTGCGGTGTTAATCCTAAGTGAGCAATAACGGGAACTCCAGCTTTTGTTAAGGCAGCAATCTTATCAGCTACTTGACCAGCTCCTTCAAGTTTTAAAGCATCAGCACGACCTTCTTGAATCATGCGTGCAGCGGTTTTAAGTGTTTCGTCCAATGAAAGATGATAGCTCATGAATGGCATGTCAGTAACAACGAACGTATTAGGTGCTCCGCGTTTCACTGCTTTTGTATGGTGAATCATATCATCAACTGTTACTCGGATTGTCGATTCATAACCTAGAACAACCATGCCAAGGGAGTCCCCGACAAGTATCATGTCCACATTAGCAAGTTCTGCTAGCTTAGCGCTTGGATAATCATACGCAGTAAGCATAACAATTTTCTCATCATTTTTTTTCATTTTCAAAAACTGTCCGGAAAGTTTCATTCAAATATCCTCCTTATGTTAGAGGAGATGAAAAATCTTTCTTGATAGGCATATAACAAAAAAAGAGACGAGCTTTAAAGGAAATAGGACCCATTGTCCCAGCCAAGTTTTCAAATAGCCTTTTTCCCTAAATAAAAGTTCGTCTCTTTAAATTCATCAGAAAATTCATCCCTCCGTCCCCGTCCATTACTGGATCAAGGCAGAAATTTTAGTTTATTAATTGGGTCGTGCAGGTGCAGTTCGAATGATACTGCCCATTAGGATTATATCAACTTTGTTAAATATATTCTATAGTAACGTGCTTCTCCCTATTTATACGGAATCGTAACATCTGCTGAATAAATATGGTGAATTTTCCCCAATTTGTCTTCTAAAAGTAAAACACCACTATCCGTAATACCGAGCGCTTTACCGATAATCGTTTCATTTACAGTTGTCGCTTTTAGTTCTTTCCCAAGTGACACTGCGTAGCTTTCCCATAGAAGTTTTACCGGATTAAATCCATGTTGCAAATATGTATGATACAGTTTTTCCATATTAAGAAGGATTTGTTGAATTAAAGCTGATCGCGAGATATTTTTTCCTGATTCAATGAACAATGAAGTCGCAGTATTCTGTAGTTCCTCAGGAAAATCACTAAGCTTCTGATTAACATTTATTCCCATACCAACAATTACAGAATGAATTCGATCCGATTCCGCCTGAAGTTCTGTTAATATTCCTGTTACCTTTTTTCCTTTAATCAATAAATCATTCGGCCACTTGATCTCTGGGGTAAGATCGGTAACATCCTCGATTGCTTGAGCCACAGCAACTGCCGCAAGTAGGGTCAATTGTGGAGCTTCATGGAAGGGGATATTTGGCCTTAGAATTAAACTCATCCAGATTCCTGTGAATTTCGGCGAATGCCAATTGCGGGATAACCGTCCTTTACCCAATGTTTGTTCTTCAGCAATTACGATCGTTCCTTCGGCTGCATCCTCATTAGCAAGACGATTAGCGATTTTTTGGGTAGAATCTACGCTCTCTTCATAGTGAATGTTTTGACCAAACGCAGTTGTTTGTAAGCCGATTTGAATTTCGTTGCTCGTTACATTTCCAGGTGCTGAAATAATTCGATAACCTTTATTCCGAATCGCTTCAACTACATAGCCTTCATTTCTTAATTCTTCAATATGCTTCCAAACGGCTGTCCGGGAACAGCCGACATAATCCGCAATTTCTTGACCAGAAACAAAGCTGCCAAATGCATTTGAGAAAGCATCAATTATTTTTTTCCTCACATCAGATTGCACGTGCTTAGCCACTCCTTTATTGCTGCTTTATCGTTCTTCACTTTTCCCGTCAATACCGCTTGCAAAGTACTGTCCATCGCTTCCTTTACCCATGGTCCAGGTTTTCGGTCAGATGCAAATGCGAGCAAATCATGCCCTGTCAAAGCAAGCTCAGACATCGATTTAATTTTCAAGTCTTTATAAGCTTCATTCACAGTACGTATCGCATCTTGTACATCGGTATTTTCCAAGACTGCTCTTACAGAAGCCGCCGATATGGCCGTCTTTTCGCCTTCTTTAAAAAGGAGGAGCTTATCTTGCAGAAAATAGGGCTCCTGTTTTACCAATCTGACTACAGATAGAATAAAACGAATATTTTTCATTGGCATCTTCCAGTTTCTTAAAAAAGACTCAATGTTTTCTATATCTAATAGAACTAGGAGAATTCCCCATAATTCCTCTTTCGCATTAAGCTGCTCGATATCATATGCCCTAACTTGCGCTAATTGGCTTTTATATGTTTTAAAGCCTGGAAGATAGTAATACAAAGCAGAATCAATGACCAACTCCATACTTTTCTTTCGATTCATTCCTAATAATAGCTTTTCAAATTCACCAAGAATTCGTTCCACTGATATATGTTCCATTAACCGAACATGTCGCTTTAATGAAGCATATGTATCAGGATTTAATTCAAAGCGAAGCTGACTTACAAATCGAAGTGCTCTCATCATTCTAAGTCCATCTTCGGTAAAACGTTCATCAGGATTCCCGACCGTCACGATTTCTTTTTTTTGAATCGCTTCTTTGCCATAAAAGGGGTCGATTAACTTTCCGTTACGGTCCATCGCAATCGCATTCATTGTAAAATCTCGCCGTTGTAAATCCTCTCGTAATGAACGAACAAAGTTTACCTCATCAGGTCGACGGAAATCAGAATACCCACTTTCTGTTCTAAAAGTTGTCACTTCGTAATTTCCTGAATCATGCAAGACAAGAATCGTCCCATGTGCAATTCCTACATCTACCGTTTTGGGGAAAATCGCTTTTACTTCTTCGGGAGTAGCCGATGTTGCAATATCTACATCATTAATCATTCTTCCTGTTAGGGAATCACGGACAGATCCCCCTACAAAATAAGCTTCATATCCTGCATCTTCAATCGCAGTGATAATCGGCAGCGCCTCTGTGAATAATTGATCCAAGTTGATTGTCACCCCCTACCGATTTAACAGTTTAGTGTATATCGCTTCATATTGTTTAGTGATCGTATTGGAGTGGAATTTCGTTTCGACTGCCTTTATTCCAGCTTTACTAAATTGATTGTGAAGCTTGTCATCTTGTAATAGTAAAACCGCCTTTTTCGCAACCGCTTCAATATCACCAACCTGACATATAAAGCCTGTCTCTCCATCTATGATTACTTCAGGAATGCCCCCTACATTCGTTCCAATGGCAGGAACCCCGCAAGCCATTCCTTCCAGCAGAACAAGACCAAAGCTCTCTTTTTCTGAAAGTAATAAGTTAAGATCGCTAATCGAATACAACTCGTTAAGATTATCCTGCTTACCGAGCAAAAGTACATCTTTTTCTAGTCCTAAACAATTAATCAATTTGATGATTTCTGACATTTCAGGACCATCCCCTACAAGCATGAGCTTAGAAGGAATCTGTTTTCTAATTTGAGCAAATGCATGGATCACATCTTTTACCCGTTTTACTGCCCTAAAATTCGACACATGTATGATTACTTTTTCGTCATCTTTTATTTCATATTCATGACGTAGATTAGAAGAATCTGTTTTATGGTACACTCGTTCATCAATAAAGTTGTAAACCGTGCTTATTTCTTTATCTGGAGCTAATAATTCCTTCGTTTGATGTGATAATGAGTCTGATACGGCCGTTACTACATCTGATTTTTCGATTCCGAATTTAATAAGCTCAGCTAAGGATGAATCATTCCCTAGGACTGTTATGTCAGTTCCATGCAATGTTGTAACAATTTTTACATCATGACACGCCATTTGTTTAGCAAGTATCGCACAGACGGCATGAGGTATTGCATAATGGACGTGTAAAACATCTAACTTTTCTCGAGTGATGACTTCTGCCATCTTACTTGCCAAAGCTAAATCATATGGTGGATATTGAAAAACAGAATATGAATTCACTTCAACTTGATGATAATAAATATTGTGATACATTCTATTTAACCGGAAAGGAAGACTCGATGAAATAAAATGAATTTCATGCCCTTTCTCAGCTAGCAGTTTCCCAAGTTCAGTAGCTACGACTCCAGACCCACCGACCGTTGGGTAACATGTAATACCAATTTTCAACTTCATGTTATCCTCCTATTAGGTCTGCCGAAAGTAATAATGGTTTTTTCGAGAGAAACCCTTCCGCATACGTAACACCTACTTCTTTTCCAAAGAGACGCTCTCTTGCCTCGACCGTTTCGATGTAACCATTTACAAGTGGTGTGTCAAAAGCTGTATCCGTTTGTTGAAATTGACTTGCATATGCCCGTAAACTTTCAAGCTTTGTATCCATCGTTGCAGTTACATCAACGACAAAATCCGGCTTATGAAAGCCATTAATCATATAAAAATAAAGAGAAGCAATCTTATGGGCAGACTGACCTTTTTCTTCCATATATTTTCTGATACCTGCTGAAAAAGCGGCTTCTTCTACTAGTCGTGCGCAATTGCCATGGTCAGGATGACGATCTTCTAAATAGGGCGCAAATACCAAACTAGGTCGGTATTTACGAATCATACTCGTAATTTCTTGTATGTATTCTTCTTTCATCTGTAAGCCTCGATCTGGTAAGTCTAGCGAAATTCGCTTAACTCCGAGGATTTTCGCTGCTTTCTTCGCTTCTTGCTGACGTAACTCTACTGTCCCATTTGAAGACAATTCCGCTTTTGTTAAATCGCAAATGACAATCTTTTTTCCAAGCATTGCGAATTTAGCTAGCGTACCTCCCATGCCAATTTCAACATCATCAGCATGGGCGCCAAAAGCTAATATATCTATATTGTTTTCCATTTTACTCACCTTTTGTTTCGTCTAGTTTTCTCCAGTCTAAATAGCCGTCTTTTAGTCCTCTAATAATTACTTCTGCAGTTCCCATATTCGTTGCCAGTGGCACTTGATATACATCACAAAGTCTAATTAAGGCATTCACATCAGGTTCATGAGGCTGAGAAGTGAGCGGATCACGAAAGAAGATTATCATATCCATTTCATTACGTGATACGAGTGCGCCGATTTCTTGATCTCCCCCAAGCGGTCCCGAATTAAAGCAATGAACAGGAAGTGATACTTCCTGGTTAATTCTGCTACCAGTTGTTCCAGTAGCGTATAACTCATGTTGCTCAAAAATGTCTCTATATGCTGTTGTAAAGCGTATCATATCTTCCTTCTTGTTATCATGGGCAATTAATGCAATTCTCATCGGTATTCTCCCCTTCAATTATTCGATAATATTCTCTAATCCATATACAAGAACATCTAACTTCATAACAGATTCAACAGCAAGCTTTACACCCGACATGAAAGACACTCGGTCGAATGAATCATGGCGAATAGTCAACATTTGACCTTTTTCACCGAACATCACTTGTTGATGAGCAACCAATCCTGGCAAACGGACGCTATGGATACGCATGCCATCTATGTTTGCACCCCGAGCTCCATTCAACGTTTCCTTCTCTTCAGGATGACCTTGGATTTTTGGTTCACGAACACTTTTAATCATCTCTGCTGTTTTTACCCCTGTACCTGATGGAGCATCGAGTTTGCGGTCGTGATGCATTTCAATAATTTCCACATCTGAGAAGTATTTCGCAGCCATTTGGGAAAACTTCATCATTAATACTGCACCTACAGCAAAGTTCGGAGCAATAATACAGCCTAGACCTTTTTCTGCTGTTAGTTCTTCCAATTTCGCTAAATCTTCTGTGCTAAAACCAGTCGTTCCAACTACTGGACGAATTCCATGGTTTAAAGCGGCAACTGTATGTAACATACCTACCTCAGGAGTAGTTAGATCAATTAATACATCTGCTTTGATTGTGGAAAAACAATGCTCAATATCTGAGAATATCGGTACATCTATCCCTTGGAAACCATCAAGATTTCCTAAATTATCCCCATCATGTTTTCGGTCAATTACTGCTACCAATTCAAAGCCCGCTGTTTCTAAAACGAGCTTGACTGCTTCACTTCCCATTCTTCCACGAGGTCCTGCCACAATGATTCGAGTTGTTTCCATAACTATTATTCTCCTCTTTCCTCTTCGTCAATTTTCGTCCATCTGTCTTTATCTCGCGTTTTAAATTTATGCATGACAAGATCATGAGCTTTTGCTAAATCAATGTTCAATGAATTAGCAAAACAAATGATGACAAATAGGAGATCTCCTATTTCTTCTTCTACAGTATTTTCCTTTTCAGTCGTTTTCTTAGGCTTTTCACCATAGTAATGATTGACCTCTCGAGAAAGCTCACCAAGTTCCTCTGTCAATCTGGCTAACATGGCTAAAGGGCTAAAATAGCCTTCCTTAAATTGACTTATGTATTGATCTACTTCGTTTTGAAGATCTAGCATTGTTTTTTTCTGTTCCATTTTCTCACCTATTTCTAACTAATCTCATCAATCTCAGTTCAGAGTGGCAGTAGTATCTTGCATAAACAATCGTCAAATTTGACATGTTCAAAATCTTCTGTGCTTACTAATGCCTAAAGAAAATATTTTTCTTTTACGCTGAAATTTTTTGGAGTTTTAACAACTTTATCAGTATTCTCTATCCATGTTAGCCAAAAGTCACTTATATGACAAGATTTTCGATAATTTTCCAATGTTTGTAACTAACATAAGAATTCGATATAATAAAGAGCACTCTTAAACAAACTAATCTAGTTTAAGAGGATTCAAAGCATATTCTGAGTAAGATTCACTTTAACCCTCATTTACGGGCAGTCCCCCTACCTTAGGCTTAGAGGAACCGAAGAATCGTAGATGGGGTATAACTGCCTATTCTAGTTGCGGCTCCTAGCCCTGTTCAAGGTCATAAGCTGTAATACTCTGTGGCAAACTACGCCATGCCGTATCCCGTCTATGCTCATTGATTATCACAGGATGTGATGGCGTCTACCTTGCCCACAGGAAGTGAGCGATCTTAGTAGACGATCCTTAAAGCAGTCGCCTCACTTTTTGACGTATAAGCCCGATTGGTGAGATACAGTAAAACTTATCTTACGCAGAGGTATAGTTTGCGCCCACAGGATGTGGGTCACACAGACGAAATACTAAAAGGACCTGGCGTACTTAGTCTGTGATTAATTGAATCGGGTTCACTTTATTATAATTGATATTGGAGGGCAAACGCTTGATATACGGTTTGAGATTTAAAAATATTTTGTTCATACTATTAGGCGCGGCTATTTTTGGTTTTGGTCTCGTACACTTTAATATGCAAAATAACTTAGCTGAAGGCGGTTTCACAGGACTTACATTGATTATATATCAATTAGCCAATATTAACCCAGCCTATACAAACCTAATTTTAAATGTACCATTATTTTTCATTGGCTGGAAATTTCTCGGTCGAACCACGTTTCTGTATACAATTATTGGCACAGTTGGCGTATCCTTCTGGCTTTGGTTTTTTGAAAGAAATGAAATTAAACTAACTCTCGGAAATGATTTAATGCTTGTTGCTTTATTTGCCGGTGTTTTTATCGGTGTAGGTCTTGGCATCATCTTTCGTTATGGAGGAACAACTGGAGGTGTTGATATAATCGCAAGGCTTGCCAATCGCTATTGGGGGCAAAATATGGGCAGAACGATGTTTCTATTTGATGCAGTTGTTATCCTGCTATCCATTTTAACCTATCTTGAATATCGTGAAGCGATGTACACTCTCGTTGCAGTCTTTATTGCTGCTCGTGTCATAGACTTTATGCAGGAAGGCGCATATTCTGCTCGAGGCGCGATGATCATAAGTAGCAATAATGAAGCAATTGCCGAAAAAATTATGTTGGAAATGGAGCGGGGGATTACCGTCCTAAAGGGGTATGGTTCATTTACAAAGGAAGATCGAGAAGTACTGTATTGTGTCGTTGGAAAAACGGAAATTGTTCGTTTAAAGAACATTATTACTTCTGTAGATCCACATGCATTCGTATCAGTCAGCGAAGTTCACGATGTACTTGGCGAAGGATTTACATTAGATGAGAATAAAAATCCAATCCATCGGTAATTCAAATTATTCATTTTAATGCAATGATTGGGTATTAATAATACAACCATACATAATTGCATTTTATAAATTAAGAAAGGTGCTGTCCCTTTGCAAAAGGGTCAGACCCCGCAATTACTCTATACTTGTGTATAGTGTGCGAGGTCTGACCCTTTTGTGATATCCACTTTCTATTCATCATTTCTAGCCATTCCTGTATATATTAGAACTAGTCGCAGTAATTCAAGTACAGCTACGAGGGCGGCTGCAACATATGTTAATGCAGCTGCATTTAAGACTTTCTTCGTTTCTCGTTCCTCATCATTACGGATAACTCCAAGAGAAACAACTTGATCCATCGCACGAGATGATGCATTATATTCTACAGGGAGTGTTACAATCTGGAATACAACAGCCGCTGCCATGAAAAGAATTCCTAGTAAGACGAAGTTGCTCAAACCTGCTAACATTCCGATAATGATTAAAATCCATGAAAAATTCGAACCAATATTGGCAACTGGTACTAATGTGTGACGTAAACGAAGCGGTGAATAATTCTGCTGATCCTGAATGGCATGACCAACCTCATGAGCTGCAATGGCAACTCCTGCCACAGAATGACCGTGATAATTATCAGAGGATAGTCGAACTGTTTTAGAACGTGGATCATAGTGATCACTAAGAACCCCTCGAGTTTCTTCTACCGTAACGTTATACAAACCATTTGAATCCAATATCCATCTAGCAGCTTCTGCTCCCGACATTCTAGATGAAGCAGATACTTTAGAATATTTTTTGTATGCACTTTTTACTTTCATTTGAGCAAATAACGGGACTAAGATGATAATCGCAAAGTAAAGTAAAAACATTGTTTCCTCCTAAAAGATTGATTATTTCAATTGTAAAAGTAGCAATCATCTCTGTCAAACATTGTGATCTTTCCGTGGTTTTTCTGCCTTCTCATTTCCTTTGTATTTTCTCCAGCCTACATAAGATAATGTCAAGATAATAATGCTTCCTGTTGATATAATTACCCACCATAATGATGGATCTGCTTCATCCTCATTGGGTTCATCAAATAAAGACTTTAAATCTTGTTCCATTGCAACCCATTCTTGTTCGTTAGTCTTCATAGTTAACATTGCTGGACGATATTGATCCATATAAGTTACACGAGCATCAAGCTGTTGCAGTTTCTCAGAAGGCACCGAAACTTTTAAACTCGGATAGATGATATTGTAATGTAATAACAAATCATTCAACTTTTGATTAAATCGTTCTGAATCACCAATTTTGACCGCTTCTTTGGCTTCATAAAAAGCATCCATGATTGGATCTTCTAAAGCCATCCATAAAGGCTGATTATTCGAACTGACAGCATCCAGCACTAAGCGAAATTTTGTTACTGCATTTATTTTTTCAGAATCTGTTTTTTCTATTGTTTGAACTACCTCTAATGCATCATTATAAGCGACGGTAACGACTCTTAATTCAGCCATATTAAAGATTTCTTTTTCTTTAGATGAAAGTAGATAAAGTTCTGAAAATTTTTGAAGAACTTTCTCTGTTTCTTGATATCGTTTCATTTCCACAAGTCTGAGTGCCTCGTCGGAGATGGAATCCAACTGCCTCATACTTTCAGAAGGCTCAGCACGAACTTGATAAAAAGAAACAGTGATTATTAGCAGTAGTGCAAGCACCAGGATTTTTTTCACCATACTCCTTGTCCCTCCTTATTTCTCTACTAATCAATATGAGAAGGAAAGTTGGAGTAGACCAATGTTTCATAAAAATTTCAAAGGGATAACGTAAATCTTTTTTCTCTATATCCAAAATAGTAGGCAATACTTATAGATATCAAACTGAGCCAGAAAGTAAAATAGCCTATTTCATGCATATATACAAGCAAGTCTCGATAAACCGGCATCATATTAAAAACATAATCAATAATATCATTATGTAAAGTCCAAATTGCTGCGATAATGAACTGCCATGGCTTGATTCGATAAAATGGAGAATACAAAATCCCTTGAATCGCCATTCCTAAATGAGACGCTATTAGCATATAACCTTGCCAAGCAAGTTCTCCTGTCGTAAATAATGTCAGTATATTCATTACCACTGCCCACATTCCATATTTAAAAAGCGTCATAATCGCAAGTGCTTCTACAAGTCCCCAGTTTTTTTTCAGTAAAAATGCGAGTAAAACGAAGACAAAAAACAAAGAAGCAGTTGGACTATCCGGAACGAAAGGAAGAAAAATGACTGGAGTAACCGCAAGTTGACTTCCATACCATATATAACCATATATGGTTCCGAATATATTAATGATTAGTAAAAGTAAGATAAACTTTCTATTTGCCAAATACGGATAGAACATGCTCATATTTGTACCTCTTTCTTAATAAAGTAAAACTTCAATCAGTGAAGTGCTCCTCGCCCTCACTTATTGTTATTCCCATTCAAGTATCGCCAATACTTTCACTCCGCATAGATAAAGCGATATTACGAGGATAAGTTTCAATGAAACAAAGACTAAACACGCGTATCCTTTAGTCTTCCGTCATTGTGACCCACATCCGGTGAACGCAACCTTAAAAAACCACAATGGTATGTTTCACAGTATCTCACAAATCTGGTTTAACAGGTAATTTATTCTTACCTTTCTTCAAGTGGGGGTCTTGACCTTCCGTATATGGGGGATAATATAATAAGCTTAAAAATGAAATAGAAAAAAGAGGATGTCCCTGATAAGGGTCTGGCCGAGCTACCACCATACAGTTTACTGTGCTACTTACACTTATACTAAACTGTATGTAATGGTTGCTGGACCTACCCTTTACTTATGGGATATCCTCTTTCTTCATACATTATTTAGCTGATAATTTCACAAGAAATTCAGCAAGAGCATCAAGTTCTTCATCAGAACCTTTAAAAATACCAGCAGGCATTCCACCAGTACCATTTTTGGCAATATCTTTAATTTCATCAGCAGTATGTCCTGTATCGATAAGAGCCGGACCTGCTCCACCTGTTAATTCAGCACCATGGCATGAAAGACAAGTGTTTGCCTCAAGGGCTTTGTATCCAGCATCCTCTTTATCAATTGCCACGCCTTCAACAATCTTCCCTTGTTGAGCTTGCTTATCCCAGTCATGATAATAAACAGATTGCCAAGTCAAGAAGACAACTCCCGCGATTGCTAGTAGCATGAAGCCAGTTGCAAATGGACGTTTCATGGGACGACGCTCTGGACCACGATCAAGGAACGGTGCAAGCAATAGTCCTCCAAATGCAAGTGTTGGAATAATGATTGATCCAACAATATTATACGGACCTGACGCATACGTATACTTCAGTAACTGGTAAAGAAATAAGAAATACCAGTCAGGAAGCGGAATATATGCAGTATCTGTTGGGTCGGCAATTCTTTCAAGCGGCGATGGATGTGCTGCTGTCAAGCAAAGGAACCCAACAAGGAATACTGCTCCAACTAGCCATTCTTTTAATAAGAAATTCGGCCAAAACGCTTCAGTTTTACCTGGATATTCCGAATAATCTTTCGGAATAAACGGTTTACTATTCGCTGAGATTCGAGAATCACCTACGAATTTCATACCTTTTCCACGATGCATTGAACAATCCCCCTCCTTTATGAAAAGGTTATTATTTAGGTTACTGGATAAAATGTTTCTATGTCCTTCAACTTCTTTGAATCAGAAGCTTGTCCAGTTAAAGCAACTAGATATAGTACTTCCAGATTTCTTACAACGGACCTGAAATTCCTTGTTTTCTGATCATTATAAAGTGAGCTGCGATTAACCCCAAAAGTGCAGCTGGTAAGAAGAAAACATGAATTGCAAAGAAACGAGTTAATGTCTGTGCACCAATAATCGTCGGATCTCCAGCAATTAACGTTTTAATAGCCGGACCAATCAATGGAACAGAGTCGGCGATTGTTAATGTAACTTTTGTAGCAAAAACCGCTTTCATATCCCAAGGTAATAAATAACCAGTCAAGCCCAAAGCTAACATGACAAAGAAAATTAGTACTCCTACAACCCAGTTAAGCTCACGCGGTTTTTTATAAGCTCCCTGAAAGAAGACCCGTAGAGTATGTAAAAACATCATTACGATAACTAGACTTGCTCCCCAGTGATGCATTCCTCGTACAATTTGTCCAAATGCCACTTCATTTTGTAAGTAGTAAACAGACTCCCATGCATTTACAATATCAGGTACATAGTACATGGTTAAGAACATACCTGAAAGAATTTGGATAACAGTAATGAAGAAAGTTAATCCCCCAAAACAATATACAAAAGCTGAAAAATGGTGTGCAGGGTTTACGTGTTCAGGAACCTCATGGTCGGCAATATCCCGCCAAATGGGCGCAATGTCTAAACGTTCGTCAACCCAATCATAAATCTTGTTAAACAATGATTACGCCCCCTCATGCGGTTTTAATAGCCCTAAATAAAGGATTCCGTCTTTTTCCTGCGTTTCATAAACATCAAGCGGTTTGATCGGTGGAGTACCTGGTACGTTTACCCCGTCTTTTGTATATCTACCCATGTGACAAGGGCAGAAAAATTGTTCCGGATGTTCTTTGTCTGTATTCCAAGCAACAGTACATCCTAAATGCTTACATACAGGTGATAAAGCAACGATTTTACCATCATCTGCTTTATATACCCATGCCGTATTCGTCACCTGAGACTCATACCAACCATCGATTTGATCGAATGTGTAATCAACTCGGATTGGTTCCGCTGTCAATTCCGAAACTTTCTGACTTGTTGCTACATACCCCCCCGATGCACTCGCTTTTAACACTGGATCAATCGCGAATCGAACCATTGGCATTAATATTCCTGCAGCCATGAAACCGCCTACACCTGTAAGAGTGTAATTAAGGAATTGACGTCGTGAAACATTACGCTTACTCATGCTTTTCCCCCCCTCTATTACTATTCTGAACCAATTAACCAATAAATAGCAACACTATAAAACTAGGACATTACAATGATATCTCAATATTCCGTCAAGGTCAATATATGATGGTCCTAAATGATGGCAACAATGTGGTATATTACCTATGTAACCAATGCTATTTATTCCAGCTTTGGGTAAGCATATCAATAATTTGGCGCACTTGATCATTCATCATCTGCCTTGCTTGACCTTCTTCCAAATATTCGAGCCCAATTGCGGGTATCCATAAAAGTGTACCTGGAAGCTTATCTTCATATCTTTTCCACTCACTGTCCGATGTAATCCAAAAAATATGTTTGAATTCCGCTTCCGCCAATTTTACTTTCCAAATATCTATAAGACCCGCTTTCTCTTGACCTTCTGACCAGTATGTTAACGCTGGCATTAATAGAAGTCTTCCTTTCAATTGCTTCTCTACTTCCATCGTTAAAATTGTCATAAATTCATGCATGGATGAAAATTGTTTCATCTGCGCTCCGAATGTAATCGGATTCACAGGAATGATTAAACTGTCGACATATTCCTTCGACTCTTCATACATCCCAGTTTCTTTAAAAGTCCATTTCAACTTACTCACTCCTTACAATTATCAATCAACTCCTTATTATTTTATCATGATTAAGTCTTGTTTCATATATCATTACCAGTAATCCTTCTTTTTAACAAAATATTCATTAATTAGAATTTGTATAAATTTGACTTTAGAACATCTAATCCTATCTTGGCATATTTAAACTTTCTCGAATTATAAATGATGGCATGCTCGAAATCTCACATCAGCCGGAGTTGGTAATTATCATATTACACAATCCCAATTTAAAGTTTTTAGCGTTTTCAAAGAAAAATAGGCTGTCCCATATTAAAAAGGCCAGACCACACAACTTCTATATCTCGTCTATCAGCGTGTACTTGACACAATAAACGATATATAGATTGTAAGGTCAGGCCCTTTTTTTAGAGAACTTCTTTCTTTTTAGTTGAAGGCTATGTTATACATAATTGATGCTAAAAAGGATTTAAACTAATTAGTGTGGAAAGTGATTTCACATGTCCCTCAATTAACTTGAAAAGTTATTTTAAATAGCTAAACACAAATAATGATAAACATAACTTAATTGAAACATCGCATTACAGCTTATTCAGTTCTTCTGTTAAAGAATAAAAAGATTCTTTATCATTTTGGTCTAGTGCCTTATCGATCGCTTTCAAGATCCGCTCTTTCTGGAATGTCGCCAACGAATTTTCTAGAAACCTCTCTGCCATGAGTTTATCTCTCTCATTACTTCCTGTACTTTTTGGCATAAATGGATTTTCTTCTAAAACCGCAGCATAGTGGTAGGATGAGTAAGCTGATTTAAAATTTAATTGGATATAGATATCTTCATCCCGATTCAGGCGAATATCATGAAACGACTTCTCTGCGTCAGTTGTCATGATATTGGATTTATAAAATCGGAATGGTGCCTCATCCACACAATGCGTTGACATAATTAAACCTCGTGGGCAATATTGAGCACTTTCCACAAAATGAACCTTTTTCATTAATTGATCATGGCTCATTAAATAATTTAAAATCCATACACATTCCCTGCGCTTCAACTGATAATGATTTAAGAACCAGCGAATAAAGTCTTTCTTTTCGTTAACAGATACAGGGGCTGCCACCATAAGTTCCCTCCTCTGTACAGATATTGTATCAATCAGCATCCTATACCTATTTTATTCCTCAGCTAATCGATCCAAAATCAGCACATATTCATCATTTGCCGGATCCAGCTCGAGAAGCTTATTAAATATTTCTCTAGAGGTAGCTCTGTCTCCTTCTTCAATTAAAAAGAATCCGTAATCTTCTAAAAAATCTTGGTTATTTGCAAAAAATTCATACGACTTTTTGAAACTTGCTAATGCTTCATTATAACGTTCGTTTTTTTGTAGACTCACAGCAAGCATCCATTCAAATTGCGGATCATCCTCACCATATTTCCTAACGCTTTCAATTGTTTCAATAATATCCTCATACTTCTCTTCATGCATCAACAACTTAATTAATGTAAGTGTGGCCTCTAAATAACCCGGATCAATGGCAAGAGCTTCTCTGAAAAACAATTCTGCCTCATCAGTCAGATTTTTTTTCAATGCAATTTTACCCCCGAAAAGATTCAACTCTTTGTTAAATTCATCCTTATGAATCCCCTCCCTTACCGTTTCTAAGGCTTCATCCAGACGTTCAAGACTTTCATAAGACTTGGCCAGATACAAATATAGGGAATGATACTCTGGGTCTAATTCTTTGAGCTCAGTAAATCTTTGAATTGCCGTTTCGAACATTTGTGCTTGGTAGGCAGTTAATGCATATTCAAATAATGTGTTGATTTCGAGTTTGTCTTCCAACGCCTTCTCAAAAAAAGGAATGGCTTCTTCAAACTCACCCAAATTACTTAAAGACTGTGCTAAGCGCTGGTTAATATTAACCCCACCAATTTCCTTCTGCTGCATAAGCACCTCTTTGAACTTCCCTATAGCAGCATGATCCTTCCCTTGCTGGTAATACAGTTCTCCTAAAGCATAATCAATTAATGGTTCTGTCGGTAGCAGTTCCTTTGCTTGTTTAAGCTTTTGTTCACTGACCTCATCCATTCCCTGCATTTGATATAAATCCGCTAAAAGGAGCAGGGCACTCGGATACATGTCATCTGACTCGCTTATTTTTTCAAGCAGCAGGAATGCCTCTTCTTCTCGATCCATATCAACGAGAATTTCAGCGAGTGTAACGAGTAGCTCTCCTTCATTAGGGAACAGCTTAAGTAAATGTTCGTATAAATCCTTTGCTTGCTCCATAAAACCTAGTTGTAATAATTCCTCCGCTAAAAGGAGCATCTCTTCAATTGCTTCAGATGATTTTATTCGATTTATATGTAGAAATGCTTCTTCTAATTCGCCTTTTTTTAGATTGCTGAGCACTTTTTCAATTGTGTTCATAATTAAGATTTCCCCCTGCAAACAATTTCTTCAAATTAAAAATCCAGGAATCTTGATTTTTATTTCAGATCCTTCTGTCTCGGAAAGGGATATTCTTGTCCCTGCCCTAACAACCTTTCCTTTTAACATGGTGACAATCAGTTTATCATATTCCCCTTCAGAAATTCCATTGAAGTCACTTGCAATGTGCGAAGAGTGGAATAGGTTATAACTTAATTCTCCATTATTACGTAAATATCCTTTAATCGGGTACAGACCTATTTTTTTTAATGTCTGGTTTGCAATTGGAGCACCTTCAATAAGCGGCTCTTTACTATGTGAAAGTTTAGCATCGATCATAATTTTACTCCAAATTTCTTTTGCTTTTTCAATTGCAGTTTCTAATCTGAATATGGGGATAAAAGTTGGATTGAATGGAAATGAATATTGACGGATCCAGCTCCACGGAAGCTGCGTTAATTCATCTAAATCCGTAATTTCTACAAATACAGCGGGGATCCGTTCTTTTTTACAACGTTGCATTAGCTTAGGGGATACTATTTTTTGGGAAACTTTGATTGCAAGTAGATAATCAAGAGGTGAGACTTTCATAAGTTTGCGTATTTCTTCTAGACGAGAAGTGAGACGATATTCATAGGCAATCGTTACAGGAATCAAAATCACCCCAATTCCTTTTAACACATGCTGTTCATAAAGTGAAAGTTTTGCGGGCAAATTTAACTCATTAAAGACTGTCGTTGTAATAGGGCTCATTATAAAATTATCAAGATTTTGTTTCATCATACGCAATTGATTGACGGAGTTATGAATAGAATCTACTTTATTTCCTTTCACTACAATAGACTTGATGGATATTTCGTCATTTTGAAACAGCTTTACATGATCCATGATATAATTCGACATGCAACCCCTCCCAAGTCTTGTCTTATGATCAGCTTATGAATAGGAGGCTAGAGTTATGTTCGTTGAAATAAAGATAGGTTTAAAAAAAGATGATTCACCCCAATTTTATGACCTTCTTCATTTTGAAGGCCTATTAGGTTGAATCATCACGATTACTTATTTTGTCCAGCTTGAACGGACAGTCAAGCCCCCAACTTTAAACCTTAGAGGAATCGCAGAAGCATAGATAGTGAAACTTGCCATAAAAGCCGATTGAAAAAGGTACAGTAAAATTTACCTTTTTGGTTTTCAAAGGTAAGTTTGCGCCCACAGGTTGTCGGTCACACAGACGAAAGACGCAGCGTACATAGTCTGTGTTCTTTGAACCCTTGTTCATAGTGTCGCTTTACCTACGCTTCTCGGAGGTATTTACGACACTAGAACTGGACTAACAATTAGCACTGGATGTAAAGCACTACACTAATTGAAGTTTTACTTTATTAGTGCTGATAAATGGTCAAAAAACTGTGGATATGAAACTTCAATCGCTTTTGAATCAGTGAGGATTATTTCTTCATTTGCAATTAAACCTGCAATAGCGAGCATCATGCCAATGCGGTGGTCTCCATGACTCGAAACTTGACCACCATGTAAAGGTGTACCTCCTTTAATAACTAAGCCGTCTTCCGTTGGCTTGATTTCAGCTCCAAGTCGAGATAGCTCGTCTGCAACTGTATCAATTCTGTTCGTTTCTTTTACTTTTAATTCGGCCGCGTCCTTAATTACAGTTGTTCCTTCAGCATTAATCGCTAACAGTGTAATAACAGGAATTTCATCGATCAAACGTGGGATTAAATCACCTTCAATCGTAATAGCGTTAAGCTTAGATGATCGTACTGTGATATGACCATACGGCTCTCCATTTTCATTTACACGTTCAATCTCGATATCTGCACCCATTCTTTCTAGCACATCAATAATTCCGGTACGGGTAGGATTTAAGCCTACGTTTAATAGCTTCACTTCACTATTAGGTGTAATAGCAGCGGCCACCATGAAAAAGGCTGCAGAAGATATATCGCCAGGAACATAAATCGAAGTGCCTTGAAATCTTTGACCGCCTTCAACGCTTATCTCATTTCCCTTTCTCTCCACCTTACCGCCAAACTGAACAATCATTCTTTCAGTGTGATCACGTGTTTTTTCAGGTTCAACAATGATTGTCGTTCCATCTGCTTGAAGGCCAGCTAAAAGGATTGCAGACTTCACCTGGGCGCTTGCTACTGGTAGCTCATATCTAATTCCTTTAAGTTTACTACCGTTAACTGAAAGTGGCGTAAATTCTCCATTATTCCTCCCTTCAATATCTGCCCCCATTTGTTTCAAGGGATTCACCACTCGAGTCATGGGCCGCTTCCCAATTGAATCATCGCCAATTAACTCAGCCTGAAATGACTGACCTGCCAATATCCCTAGCATTAGTCGAATCGTTGTACCGGAATTACCAACATCAAGTACTTCGTTTGGTGCTTTTAATCCTGAAAAACCTTTACCGGTTACTTCAACTTTGTCACCATGCTGTTGAATGCTAACACCTAATTTAGAAAAGCAATCGATCGTACTAATACAATCGGCACCAGGGAGAAAGTTTTCAATTTTGGTAACCCCTTCGGCCAAAGCCCCAAACATGATCGAGCGATGTGAAATGGATTTATCCCCAGGTATAGAAATGGTTCCTTTAAGCGAAGCAATGTTTGTTTGTAAAGTTTGTGTATCCATCAATAGGTCTCCTTTGTAATTATTTGACATTAGACAAGAATCGTATCAAAACTAGTATATTTTTTTATACATGCAGCTGCTTTTGTTCGGTCAGTATCTGTTTGGAAGCTAACGACCAAGACACCAAAAATATCTCCCCTTGTTTCGAGAATACGAATATTGGTAATACTTATCTCTTCTTTCGCAAAATATCCTGTAATTTCTGAAATTACACCTGGGTAGTCTGGAACATCAATATATAAGTCATAATAAGCGGGGATCGCCCCTTTTCCATGGACAGGGAGATCATCGCGAAACTCTTTGGCTTCCTGGAAAAATTGATAAATTCCTACACGATCCGCAGCAGCGATCAAGTCTTTCACTTGAACCATTTCATCGATCCAGTTATCCATTAATTCAATTAATACGGTTTTATTATGAAGAAGAATATCCCGCCACATTTCCGGACTGCTTGACGCGATTCTAGTGATATCCCTGAATCCCCCTGCCGCTAAACGTGAAACTAGCGGATTTCTCTCACTGTAATGTTCTGCTTGTTTGACAAGCCCTGAAGCAATAATATGTGGAAAATGACTGATAACTCCTGTTAATAAATCGTGGTTTTCCGGTGTTACTAGTAAGAAGTTTGCTTTTGTACCTTTTAACCAGATCTTGAGCCTATTAATATCCGCATCAAGAATCTCCTCCGTCGGTGTTAATAAATAAAAGGCATTCTCGAATAATTGAAGCTTGGCAGCTCCAGCACCACTTTTATGGGAACCGGCCATCGGATGTCCCCCAATAAATGTAATTCCCATATCAAGCAGTTTTTTTGCCGCTTTTGTAACCGAACCTTTAGTGCTACCAGCATCGGTCACAATACAGTCCTGTTTCAAATTCATATTTGCCAGTTCAGCAATAATTCGCTCCGTTTCATTGACGGGAACGGCGAGAATTATTAGGTCAGCTTCTTGTACGCCCATTTCAATTGATGGGGTCATTTCATCAATAATTCCCAAAATCTTTGCCAAATGAGCGTTGTTATCATCACGGTCATAACCAATAATATTTACTTCCGGATGTTCATGTTTAATTGCCATCGAAAGCGATCCACCTATTAAACCAAGCCCGATAACACATACATTTCCGTTCATTCATACCACCTGCTTCATTCTTTAAAATCCAATCTTCCATTTCAAAAAGCATGTTATAAAAAAGGTGAGCCTTACCATCTTTTCGTTATGGCACAGTGCCCACCTTTTCTATTCATTCATGTCAATTATTCGCTTAATTATTCTTGCCTAGAACGGCTGCTTGTGAGGCAGTAAATTCTTTTAGAACAGCAATCATTCCCTCATTTTGTTCTTGCGTGCCGACTGTAATTCTCAGACAAGTAGGGAAACCAAGGAATTTTCCAGAACGTACGATAAAACCGCGCTCTAATAAATGTTGGAAAAGTAGGTCAGCATCCACTTTAAAATCAATTAATATGAAATTCCCTTGTGGTGGGTAAAAAGATAAGTTTTCGGATTCACAAAAGCTTATATATTGAGCAAGACCTTTGCGATTTTCTTTGCTACAGTGCAAAATAAAGTCTTGATCAGAAAGAGCGGCAATTGCAGCGGCTTGACCTAATGTGTTTGCGTTGAAAGGTTGTCTTGCAGGATCTAACTTCTGTATGATATCTTCATCTGCTATACCATAACCAATCCTCATACTCGCTATTCCGTACGCCTTTGAAAATGTACGTAAAATGATTAAGTTTTTGTATATACTTGGCCATGCATTCGTCTTCGGATAATCTTCTGCCACAACATATTCTGCATATGCTTCATCCAAGACAACAAGAACATCTCCAGGAACTTTCTCAATGAATTCACGAAGCTGCTTTTCACCAATATATGTACCTGTTGGGTTATTAGGTGTACACAGCCATACAACTGCCGTATTTTCGTCAATTGCACTAAGCATGCCTTCTAAATCGTGATCCCCGTTTATTAAAGGAATTTCACGAATTTCAGCATGTTCCAAGACAGCGTTATGCTTGTATTGGGAGAATGTAGGTGTTGCCATTACTGTATTCTTTCCTTCACTTAACAAACTCCTTGAAATGATTTGAATATTTTCATCTGAACCATTCCCGAAAATCAGCTGTGTTTCGTTAACGCCTGTGTGTTTAGCCACTGCTTCTCGAAGCGCAGTCGCATAGCCATCCGGATATATTGCTAATGATGAAGCGAATTCGGACAATACTTGTTTTACTCTTTTGGAACAACCAAATGGATTTTCATTAGAAGCAAGCTTCACAATTTCATCCAGACCATATTCTCTTCTTACTGCATCAGTTGATTTTCCCGGTTGATATGGTTTTAATGATAATACCGATTGATTCCATTTCATAATCTTACACCTCATTTTTTTATATAGAAATTCTTATGCCTCCGTTTATATGAGCATATTAATTCTTTAAATCAGGACGTAATGCAATAGCTTCCCCATGGTATACGTGCTCAATTTCTTGCTGCGATTTATCAGTATTTAGATGCAACATTATTCTAATACAGTATGGAAGCGATCCTTCAACTGGTATTTCCTGCATGCAAACAACTGGAACGTATTTCCACCCTTCAATATTTCTAAGCGCTTTTGACGGAAAAGTTGACTGCAACTCCTTTGTAACCGATACGAAAACGGACGCTACTTTTTCAGGATGAATCTCATTTTTCTGAATCATTTCAGTTAGAAGTGTTTCCACTGCTACTATAATTTCTTTTTCTTCATCGTGTAGAACTGTCGTAGCTCCCCTAACCCCTCTTATCATGGTCGTTCACTCCTCAGTTGTTTATTTTTCTGTTTATTCTTTATACCATCTCTTCAATCTGCTTCATAATGTGGCCGTCTTCGATTTCTACTAATACTGGAGATCCTACCTCGTTTAACAATACAAATGTTATCGTATCGGAAATCGTTTTTTTATCTTTTTTCATTTTCTGAATTAATGATGCATGATCCAGCTGCTTAGGAATGAAGGTTTTGTAGCCTAATGATTGGACCCATTTCGTAAATTCGACTACATCAAAGTCTAATCTCACATGGTGTTGACTAAGTTTCAAAGCGTACACACAGCCAATTAAAACAGCTTCACCATGCGTGAAATTTCCGTAACCTAGTAATCCTTCCACAGCATGACCTAATGTATGCCCGAAATTCAAATAAGCTCGTACTCCAGTTTCCTTCTCATCTTCTTGGACAATCGATGCTTTAATTTCAATGCCTCTTTTGATCATATAAAGATATTGTTCATCTGTGATTGCCGTTAAATCTTGAATTTCAGAAATTAGCCATTTGTAAAAATCCAGATCTTGAATCAGTGCGTGTTTAATGACCTCTGCGAAACCTGATCGAATTTCCTTCTCTGGTAACGTATGTAAAAAAGATAATTCATAAAAAACAGCTTCCGGCTGATAAAAAGCACCAATCATATTCTTTCCTTCAGGATGATTGATCGCAACTTTGCCACCAACTGCGCTATCATGAGCAAGCAATGTCGTAGGAAGTTGGATAAACGGAATCCCTCTCATAAATGTCGCTGCAACGAATCCAGCAACATCACCGACAGCTCCGCCACCCAAAGCTAGTATCATCGATTTTCTATTTAACCCATTCGCAAGCGCAAAGCTTTGGCATTGATAAAAGACATCAAATGTCTTAGCATGTTCTCCTTCAGGAACAATATATTCCAATACTTGTTTTCCTGTTTTTTCTACCAATTCCTTCACTGTATGCAAATGAATGCTTGCTACTTTTTCATCACTGATAATCAATATTTTCGTAATATCCGAATAATTTTTTTCTATAAAAAATGGTAGTTGCTCAATTACTTGTGTTCCTAAAAAAACAGGGTACTGCTTGGATGGTGTTTTGATGTCAATCGATTCCATCATTAAAACTCCTTTACTTCTTGTCGGTATCGCTCGATATATTCAGATAATTGACTAAAACGATCCGAAGGGAACTGCTCTACAATTGCACATGCTAATTCCCATGCGACTGCAGCTTCTGCAACTACAGCAGCTGCCGGAACTGCACAGCTGTCCGAACGCTCAACACTTGCCTCAAACTCTTGTTTAGTATCAATATCCACACTTTTTAATGGTTTATATAATGTTGGTATTGGCTTCATAACACCACGTACGACAATCGGCATTCCAGTTGTCATTCCGCCTTCAAAACCACCTAAACGATTTGTTTTTCTATAATATCCTTGTTCTGAATCCCATGCGATCTCATCGTGAACCTGACTGCCAAATAGGTGAGCTGCTTCAAAGCCAATTCCGATTTCTGCACCTTTAAAGGCATTAATGCTTACGATTGCTCCAGCTAATTTAGCATCCAATTTACGATCGTAATGTACGTAGCTGCCAACCCCTGCAGGCATTCCTTCGACAATTACTTCGACTATTCCACCAATAGAATCGCCATTTTTCTTAGCTTGATCAATAGCATCCATCATGCTTTGTTCCACTTCTTTATCCAAACAGCGAACTGGGGATTCTTCTGTGATTTGCTGTAATTCTTTGACTGAAGAATACGGAGTTGGTTTTGCTTTAATTCCACCAATTTCAAGCACATGTGAGGCAACTTCAATCCCTAACAAAGAAAGAAGTTTTTTGGCAACTGCTCCCGCAGCCACTCTGACTGTCGTTTCTCTTGCTGATGATCGCTCGAGAACATTCCGCAGATCTCTATGACCATATTTAATCCCACCATTTAAATCTGCATGTCCTGGCCGTGGTCTTGTAATTTTTCGTTTGACCTCATCCGCTTCTTCTGCAGAAATAGGTTCGCTACCCATTATTTTTGTCCAATGCTTCCAATCATTATTTTCAACAATTAGAGCTACTGGAGAACCAAGTGTATTGCCATGTCTGATTCCAGATGCGATAAATGCTTCATCTTTTTCAATTTGCATCCTTCTGCCGCGACCATGACCTTTTTGTCGACGAGCTAATTCATTATTAATATCTTCGGCTGTGATCGGCATTCCTGCTGGAAGTCCTTCAATAATTGTCGTTAATTGTGGACCATGCGATTCGCCTGCTGTTAAATATCTCATTTTCTCTGCCCCCATTTAAACCGTTAAAGGATTTTGATTTAAGTAACAATATACCACAATTTTATGAAAAATGGGAATTTGATTTCTAGAAAAATAAAGATGTTTTTCTCATCATCATTTTTCTATCTTTTTTCAGCCTATTCCACTGGCCAAATGAATTCTAAAAAAATCTTTTCGAGTGAGTATCCAAAAGAACTTGCCCCTTTACTTATGAGGCATCATCCCTCATCTACAAATTAATTATATGAATAGAATATTATGACCGATGTTAAAATCAGGCCCTTTTATGAACAACCTCTTATTCATAATTAATAGAGATACATTTTTTTATTATAGTTCAAAATAATTTTAAAATAACAGTAACTTTATCCCCCATAAACGGGCAGTAAGACCCCAACTCAAAGGTTAGAGATATCGAAGAAGCGTAGGTGGGAGTTAACTGCCCGTAGAAGCCCGATTGGTGAGATACAGTGAAACTTACTGCTGTGATCTTCAGTGGTTTAGTTGAGGCCCACAGGATGTTGGGTCACACAGACGTTGCCGCAGGACGCAGCGCACTTAATCTGTTATTCAGTGAATCGAGTACGTACTGTCGCTTTATCGAGGCGAAAGGAGAGATCTTAGCGACAGTAGTAGGGGACTAACAATCAGTGGGGGTGAAGAAAACACCCACTGAATAAAATTTCACTTTATATTTTCTTATAAAAGAAAGTATCTTCCGCCTCAAAGTCATATTGGTTTGCGTTAAAAATCTGTTCTGTACTTCCAACGAAGAACACACCGTCGGTTTTTAATGCTTGACTAAACTTTGTGTATAGAAGATGTTTAGCTTCTTCAGTAAAGTAAATTAACACGTTTCGACAGATAATTAAATCATAGTTTTTGTCGAATGGTTCAGATAATAAATTGTGTTTTTTATATGTAACTGTTTTCTTAATTTCATCCGCTATATGATAAAAATTTCCTTCTTTAATGAAAAATTTCTTTTTCACCTCGGCAGGCACTTCATTTAATGAACGCTCCGGATAGATTCCAAGCTTCGCTCGTGCAAGGACGTTTTCATCAATATCAGTGGCATATATTTTTATCTGATGCAGAGGTAGAAAAGAAGATAGCACCATTGCAATCGTATATGGTTCTTCTCCGGTCGAACAGGCGGCACTCCATATTTTCAGTTTTTGATTAGCAGTAAGCAACCGAGGTAAAATTTTCTCTGCTAACACTTCCCAACGCTTTGCGTTGCGATAAAATTCCGATACATTAATCGTCATCCGATCAAGGAACTCTTCTCGTTGCTTTGTGTCTTGTTGTATTGCTTGAAAATATGCCTCGAATGAACGATACCCCTTTTTTTCATAAAGGGAAGTCAAACGCCGTTTCATTTGCGCTTCTTTATATAAAGATAAATCTATCCCAGTTAGTTTTCTTACCTTTAAAATAAATTGTTCGTATTCCTGTACCATTATTAACGACTCCCCGTAACATTTAAATATTTTTTATCCGCATTAACGGGCAGTAAGACCTCCACATCAAGGCTTAGAGGAATCAAAGAAGTGCGTGGGGGACATCTGCCTAATCTAGTTGCGGCTCCTAGCCCTACTTAAGGTCATAAGCTGTAATACTCTGGGGCAAACCACGCCACCCAGTATTCCATTTTTAAGCTGTCGGACTATCACAGGATGTGATGGCGTCTACGTTGCCCACAGGATGTGGGTCACACAGACGAAAGACTAAAAGGACGCGGCGTACTTAGACTGCGATTCATTGTATAGGTTCTTACTGTCGATTGATCGAAGCGTAAGCGAAGATCTTAGCGACAGTAGAACTGGACTAACAATCAGCCTGGGGATGAAGAAAAATCCCAACTATTTGATGTTTTACTTTATACAATCTCTTATTCTTATCGGAAAAGAATGGTACTTTTCAACCTGATTCTAATAATTAAATGGTCACTGCCATCATGTTGTTCTCTAATACTTTACTCTGACTAGTTGGTGAAATTTAAAAGTGGGATTACAGTAAGTCAAACTAATAGTTAAAAAGCCTAGATGAAGAGTGAATTCACTCATCATCTAGGCTTTTCGAATACTTATTTTGCAAAGAATTAATAAACCCACTCATTGATTACTTTATTGCTAGCTACCAATTCTTCATCTTTGAAGAATAATGCTACTTCACGTTCTGCACTTTCTAATGAGTCAGAACCATGAATAATATTCTTACCAACCGTCATTGCAAAATCACCGCGGATTGTCGCAACTGCTGCATCTTTAGGATTTGTCGTACCCATCATTTGACGCGCTGCTGCAATGACGTTTTCACCTTCCCAAACCATTGCAAAGACAGGACCTGAAGTAATGAAATCTACAAGTTCACCAAAAAAAGGACGCTCTTTATGTTCGCCATAATGCTGTTCGGCAAGCTCTTGAGTGACTACCATCAGTTTAGCACCAACTAGTTGAAAACCCTTTCTTTCAAAGCGGCTAACAATTTCACCAATTAAACTGCGTTGTACCCCATCTGGCTTAACCATTAAAAATGTTTGTTCCATTTCTCCCACTCCCACTATGTATCATCTGTTTGTCTGTCTATCCATCGAAATATTATCACTTTTCCAATAATATAGCAACTATTTTTTGCAAACGCATACATATTTATAAAAATGTAAGTCCTATTAAAAAAAGATTTACGGAGCTACAGATAACTCTCTCTTTTCTAATTCCTGTACAATTAGAAAAGAGAAGGCTCATTGAAGTAGATATTTGTCTTTTTTAATAGCTGAGTTAGATCATCCACTATGGGAATCATCCTCCCCCAGCTTAATATGTAATTATTAGAATTTCCGCTTGCCGATATTTTTCGCAATTTGGGATAAAGTTTTTCTCGCCTGGTTAGAAGGAAGTCCTTCAAGCTCAGCAAATGCTTTTTTAAGATACATATTGCTTACTTCTGCTGCTTTTTCAATCGACCCTGAAGCTTTTATCGCTTTAATAATGATATTCATTTCTTCTTTTGAAATAGATTCATGGACTGTTTCGATTAACATTCTAAGTTTTGGATCTTCCCTTGCAATTAGTACAGGTAATGTAATATTGCCCTGGCGAAGATCTCCACCTGCAGGCTTGCCTAATTCTGCTTCAGAACCAGTGAAATCAAGAATATCATCTGTGATTTGATAAGACATACCAACATAGTATCCGAACTTATAAAGCTTCAGGCACACTTCTTTATCAGCACTGGAAGCAATTGCACCTAATTGACAACTTGAAGCAATCAATAAAGCCGTTTTTCGTTTAATTCGTCTGAAATAAGTTCGCCAATTTTGTTCAAAATTAAACTTATCTTTAATTTGTTCAATTTCCCCTAAGCATAGTTCAACCATTGTCTTAGCAAGGATTTGATGAGCAGACGGATTATTTATATTAGACATGACTTCAAGTGCACGTGCAAAAATGTAGTCGCCTGTATACATGGCGACACGATTATCCCATTTTGATTTTATTGTAGCCGAACCTCTTCGTAAATCTGCATCATCTACAACATCATCATGGACAAGCGATGCTGTATGAATAAGCTCAAGAGCTACTGCAACATGTTTAATAACATGAATATCATAATTGCCAAATTTAGAAGCCAATAATACAAAGACTGGGCGAATGCGTTTCCCTCCAGATTGAAGTAAGTGCAGTGATGCTTGTCTAAGTACAGGGGAATCCGCCTGGATAGCAGCTTCCAATTCTTTCTCAATTAATTGAAGATCCGTATTCAAAAAAGAATACAACATTTTAAATTTCATACATTCCACCCAGCTTTGTAGTCACTAACCCTTTCTATTGTTCAAGCTTGTAGCCAAAATGTGTGGCAGCTACTCCACCAGTATGTGCTTTATAGCTCACTTTAGCGAAACCAGCCTGACTAAACATTCTTTCAAGCTCTTTCATTCCTGGAAAATCACGGGCCGAGTCTTGAAGCCAAGAATATTCTTTAAAGCTTTTTGCAAATATTTTCCCAAACATTGGCATAATAAAACGAAAATAAAAATTAAAGCCTTGTTTGAATCCAAACATTGTCGGGTGTGACGTTTCAAGACAAACCGCCATTCCCCCAGGTTTCAAAACACGATGCATTTCTCTTAGTACTTGCATATAATCAGGAACATTACGAAGGCCAAAACCGATCGTCACATAGTCAAAGGTATTGTCTTCAAACGGTAACTCCATGGCATTTCCGTGAAGAAGTGTAATTTGCTTAATATTTTTTACTTTTTCTTCACCGATTTTCAACATATTTTTGCTAAAATCGAGACCAATTACTTCCCCTTCACTACCCGTCTCCTCAGCCAAAGCAATGGTCCAGTCTGCAGTTCCACAGCATATATCCAATGCCTTAGAACCTCGTTTTACATTCATATGATCCATCGTTACTTTACGCCACTTGATATGTTGTTTAAAACTAATGACAGAATTCATCTTGTCATAGTTCCCATATATTTTTTCAAAAACATGGTGAACTTTTTGTTCTTTAGTTTGTTCCATGTTCACCCTTCTTCCACAAATGTATTTGTATGGGCGGCTGTTTCTTCGAGAATATGATGAATTCGATCGTTAACTGATTTATTTGGGGAACTAAACAGCTGGACTGTTCGTTCTACAGACTGATGCACTTGTAAAATATGCTGATCAATTATATCGACGATCCGCTTTGATTCTCCACCAGGGTTGGTAGGTAGAGGATTGTTGTGTGTGTCTATTGACTGAATCGCTCTAACTACGATAGATTCACCGCTCTCTAGATAGTTCAACTTCTCTGAATGAAGCCTTTTTAATAAAAGTAACGCTCCTGAAATTTCTTTCCAAAAAGGCATATTTAAATAATCAGCAACTTTACCAATTAAAGAAGATTCAATGACTTGTATGCTTCTCATTAATTCAACTTCATTAGTAATCGTTTTTTGATAAAGCATAATTTTATGTTCATTTATTTCTTTTATGGCATTCGATAAAATACTGATTAATCGAATATTATTCGAATTAGCCAACAATTGATAATAGAGACCACTATAATAGTCACCCGCAAGCACTGTTAACTGACGATCCTTAAGCATTCTGCCGTTTTTGCTATTATCATTTTCATTTGTATTCGTTACTAATTCATGTGTATCCAAAGCACTTTGAACAAGCAATGTAGCCAAAATATACGTATTTCGTTCTTGTTTCGGAATCTCAAGCTCATTAAACATTCCCCAAAGCAAGAGTATTTTATCAAAATCGATATTAGGCTTATCAAGATACTTAAGCAAGTACGGATGATAAGCTGTTGACTCGGTAGATTCTTTCAGTTCAATCAAAAGATCGTCTATGTTTAACAATTGAGATCACCCTTGTATCCCGTAAGATAATATTGACGTTCTATTCCAATTTTGACTCGGTTTAGAAACACAAATTATTATAACATAAAAATAATCGGAAATATCCTTGTACGCCTTATTTTTATTACAATACTCGTAAATTTAGTTTATAAAATTTCTAAAATCAAGCTATCGTAGTACACGAGCTGTTTTAGAATGAAGCTCTTTCATGTAATATGTAAACGAGCTTTATTTATCCCGCATTAACGGGCAGTCAAGACCTCCCCCACCTCAGGGTTTAGAGGAGTCGAAGAAACTAAGATGGTGAAACTTGGCGTAATAGCCCGATTGGTATGATACGTGTAACTCAGCTTCGTGGTTTTCCACGGTATAGTTCCAGGCCCACAAGATCTGGATCTCACAGACGTTGCCCTAGACCCAGCATAGTCTGAGTTCTCTTTGAATCAGGTTCTTAGGGTAGCATAACCTAAGCTGCGCGGAGGTATTAGCGACAATAGAACAGGACTACCAATCAATGGAGATGAAGTCCCCACTGATTTAAGTTTCGCTTTATCCTTTTTTCGATTCGCTCTCGATTTCGCCATATGGCGTATAAACCATCGCATGACCTCTGATCTTTATCGCTGAAGTATGTTCAGTAAACTGAGCAATCATCACTTCTCCTGCATCGAGCTTTTCAGAATGGTGAAATTTCGTATCTGATCCTCTCGTTAATCCAATTACATTAACACTATCTTCAATTGCTTTTATTACAATGTAATCTTTAAACGTTTTCTCGTCCATACTATTCCCTGCCTCATTTTATCAATTTTTAATAAACGATAATACCTCTGCTCTTGTACTGTGGTTTTCAGCAAACACACCTCTTACTGCAGACGTAACTGTCTTGGCGCCAGGGTTCTTCACTCCGCGCATCGTCATACACATATGCTCTGCCTCCAAAATAACCATTACACCATGCGGGTCCAATTTCTCCATAATTGAACTTGCAATTGTAGAAGTAATTCGCTCCTGAAGCTGAGGACGTTTTGAAATCGTTTCTACTGCTCGTGCTAGTTTACTCAAACCGGTCACTTTTCCATTCTTCGGAATATAAGCTACGTGTGCCTTACCGTAAAAGGGGACAAGATGATGCTCACATACTGAATAAAATGGGATATCCTTCACTAAAACAAGCTCTTCATGATCTTCTCCAAAAACCGTTTCGAAATACTCTTTTGGATCCTGGTTTAGCCCTGCAAATATCTCTTCATACATTCTTGCCACGCGTTTCGGTGTATCCAACAATCCTTCTCGCTCAGGATCTTCACCAACCGCTTCTAAAATCATCCTTACAGCTTCTTCAATTTTTGCATGGTTCACATTTGTCATTTCTTTTCCTCCAAAGATTCAGTAATATCCATTCTATGTATGTCATTATATTTCATTTATCGTATTATTAAATTTGTGAAAAGATAACTTAAGATAAGCACAACTTCTTCAATTGTAACATACTCGGAAAAAAATAGGCAAAAGAGGATGTCCCAAAGCGCCTGATCCAGAACTCACCACACAGTTAATAGTGTTACGTACACTTTATGTAAACTGTATAGTAGTTTCAGGGTCTGACCCTTTACTTATGGGACATCCTCTCTTCTTATGCTCAAATACCGTTATGTAATTACTTAACAGCGTCTTTAAGAGCTTTACCAGGTTTAAACGCTGGTACTTTGCTTGCTGCGATTTCGATTTCTTCGCCAGTTTGTGGGTTGCGCCCTTTACGAGCAGCTCGCTCACGAACTTCAAAGTTACCAAATCCAATTAGTTGTACTTTATCTCCACTTTTCAAAGCGTCTAAGATTGTATCAAAAACAGCATCAACAGCTTTCGTAGCGTCTTTCTTTGAAAGCTCACCTGTTTCAGCAACTGCGTTAATCAATTCCGTTTTGTTCATGCCATTCACCTCCTCCCAAAAGGATCTTTATAAAAAATCATTATTACAAACTATAATAGTGATTTGTTACCTAGTTGAAAAATTCACACTTTTGATGTTCTTCTTAAGAATACCTCGAGGAATTCCGGATGGATTTGCAGCTCACCGGAACGTTCAGAAAAGGTCCCTAAACCTGCAAGAATGGCTTTGCAATGCGTTTTCTTAATGTAGATTATCACAAATCCTATTCAGATAGCAAGGAATTTCATAAAATAATGGGAATCTTTTCATGAGAATATGCATATAGTATAAATTTGCCTGCTTATCATTCATCATTTCCCTTATTTACCCATAATAAACACCGAATGTGTTGCCAGAGTAAGGTTCGCATAGAACTAGCTTTTCATACTCTACTTCATCCTAGAAAAATATGCAAATAAAAAGTATGCTTTTTAATTCGTGCAACTCTATAACCATTTCCCGAAAGCAAAAATACGAACTACGGCGTTTTTAATTCAAAGCTATGCTAAAGCTCATTGTTGATTTTGGCAGTATGTTGATTGGAGCGTAAGACGTGAGACTCTTGCTGTGGAAGAGAGTCAAAGGAAGACCCCACAGGTGAACAGCGCCGAGGAAAGTAGAACACCTTTGGTTTCAATCAACAAGCAAGTAACAGAGCCTAATTCAAAAAAAGGGGTATCCCAAAAGCAAAAGAAGGGGCTGACCCCGCATTAACTAAATACAGTATAAGATAGTGTATGAAACACTACATACTGATTTAGAATGCGAGGTCAGCCCCTTAAATGACATCCTCTTTTCCATTTTATAAAATAATCGCAATAAGACCTCCAGAGCCTTCATTAATGATGCGCTCCAACGTTTCCTTCAGTTTATACCTCGCATTTTCAGGCATAAGTGAAAGTTTGGCTTGTATCCCTTCTCGTACAATCGAACTTAAATTTCTGCCGAATATTTCCGAATTCCAAATTGACATTGGATTGTCCTCGAAATCCTGCATTAAATAGCGAACAAGTTCTTCACTCTGCTTTTCCGTGCCGATGATTGGCGCAAATTCTGATTCAACATCTACTTTTATCATATGAATTGATGGAGCTACTGCTTTAAGCCGTACGCCAAATCGAGAACCTTGGCGGATAATTTCCGGTTCATCTATGCTCATGTCTTGTAAGGAAGGGGCTGCCACACCATACCCCGTTTGCTTCACCATTTTTAACGCATCTGAGACTTGATCATATTCTGCTTTAGCGTGTGCGAAGTCTTGCATCAGTGCGAGTAAATGATCTTTCCCGCGGATTTCAACACCGACAATCTCTTTTAGAATATCATCATATAATTCGTCAGGAGCGTATAAATCAATTTCTGCTATCCCCTGGCCCATTTCAATTCCCGCTAGACTTGCTCGATCAATAAATTCGAATTCATTAAAGTGACCGACGACACGATCCACATCCCTAAGCCTTTTGATATCTTTAACCGTTTCTCTTACAGCTTCTTGATAACTTTCTCTTAGCCAATGGTTTTCATTTAAAACCATTACCCAACTTGGTAAATTCACATTTACTTCAAGTACTGGAAATTCGTATAACGCTTCACGCAAAACGCTGAGTACATCAGCTTCTCTCATACCTTCAACACTCATCGTCAATACGGGAATATCATATTTTTCTTGGAGATTTTCCCTTAAAATTGCAGTGTCAGGATGATGTGGCTGCACAGAATTAATAATCATTATAAACGGTTTACCAACTTCTTTAAGCTCTTCAATTACTCGTTCCTCGGCTTCAATATAATCACTGCGAGGAATTTCTCCAATGGAACCATCCGTAGTAACGACTACGCCTAATGTAGAGTGGTCTTGAATCACTTTTCTTGTACCGATTTCAGCTGCTTCATGGAACGGAATCGGTTCTTCATACCAAGGTGTGTGAATCATTCGGGGACCATTTTCATCTTCATATCCTTTTGCTCCTGGTACTGTATAGCCAACACAATCGACAAGCCGAATATTTACATCAAGACCTTCTGTAACATGAATGGACGCGGCTTGATTGGGAACAAATTTCGGCTCTGTCGTCATGATTGTTTTTCCTGCTGCACTTTGTGGAAGCTCATCCTGTGCTCGTGCTCGATCTGCTTCAGTTGCGATATTAGGGATCACCACAAGCTCCATGAACTTCTTAATAAATGTAGACTTTCCTGTCCTTACTGCACCGACGACACCTAAATATATATCTCCGCCGGTACGTTCAGCAATATCTTTAAAAATGTTTACCTTTTCCAAGGTATCCCCTCCTGAATTCAAGTCTTTGGGATAAACTTCATCCGATTTTATTTCTAGGACAATATAAATGTATGATGTTGTCCTAAAAGAATATACCTGTTTTTTTACTCTATAAGGGCAGGCATTTATGTTTATGGATAATAGAGGAAAATAAAATAACCCTTCCCCTACAATATATTTTGCAGGGAAAGGGTTATGACTATTTTGTCAAGAAAATTGGAACCTTTGATTTTGCATCATAAGTATAAGGCAATGAAAAAGCAGGGACAAATTCACTATTTTTCACTAGAAGATCACGGATATCATCACCAGGCTTATAAATTACTTCATCAGCTTGTAAGACGTCGTATAAATCAGGCGTATAATCAACAAACAGCTCACCATTTGTATCGATAACGATTTGAAGCGGTTTGTGACTATATGGGCTTGTTACTGTAGGCGCTTCCTTCATACCTAGTTCTTTATAATTCAGCGTATACACATAGTCGGAAATTCTCTCACCGAATGGCGGATATCCATTGCTTTGACGATAAAGGGTTATCCTTATCATTAAATCTTGAATTTGTTGAGCCATACGAACATCTATTAATTTTACAGTCGGATCTTCTTCCACATCGACTAGAACATATTGGAACACACCTCCTGCTTCATAGGAGTTACCCGGTGCTTCAGCCATATATCTTGGAGCTATTTTCTTAAAATCAATTACGTATTTCTGATAAATAGGCGTATCATTCTCTTTTGTTAAAATCGGCAAAACCGCTTGCTCACTTTGAAACTGATCTACTGCACTTTGCACGGACTGGATTTGCTCTTTATATGGGGTCTGATTTTCTACTTTTTTTTCTGCTGGATATAAGCATCCTGATAAAAGAAGGGGTATGGTACAAATAGTTATGAATTTTTTTATCGATTTCATGTTGGTCCCCTCTTTAATTAGTCGGTCCACTGACAACTACTATAAAAATAATCAGACCGGCCAAAACCATTAGTATGTATGCAATAATTGCGGTTAATATGCGCCATATCCCCTTTAATTTATAGCGGCTAAAATAAATAGAAAAAATGGAGATTGCCATAAATCCCATGGCAACAAACGAAATCCACATTTTCTGCAGTGCTGGTGTCATTATTTATCCTCTCCTTTTTCCGAATCATTATATCATATGAATTTCCAGCAATGGGAGGAAATTAACGATTCCTTTAGAATTATTTGAAAATGTAAAAATCTATAGTCAATGCCATACCTTAAAAGTTACTTTAATTAATTGAAACAATCGATATTTACTTATGGCTTAGAACCATAAGTATTTTGCAAACATATTATTTTTCCATCGCTTAACAGGTAGTAAGACCCACCACCTCAAGCTTTATGAGGGACATAGAAAAAGGTGGAGGTCTTACTGCCCATAAAGGTCCGATTGGTGAGGAAAGTGAAACTTACCGATAATTACACAGAAGTTAAGTTTGCGCCCATTGAAAGTGGTTCACACAGATGTAAGACTAAAGGACGGGTGAAGCAGGATTCTTATTATAGATTGTTCCAAGCGAAAGCGAAGATCTGAGCGACAGTAGAACAGGACTAACCATCAGTGAGGGATGAAGCAACCCCTACTGATTTGAAGTTTCACTTTATTGATATAAAAGAAAAAATGCGTAAATTTTTTTCCAATCTGAAACTAACATAAAATAAGGCTGTTTTCACATACTTTGTTGCTTTTCAATCATTTTTACACTAATAACCCGGGTTGATTTCCGTTGTAGAGGCGGTCTCAGAAGCCTCCTCAGTGCTTTGCACTTGCGGGGTCTCCCTCAACACGCTTCTCCCGCAGGAGTCTCGCACCTTCCACTACAATCAACATCTGTTCGAATTGGTTTCTTGCTAAAAACAACAATCTTTACGAAAAGAGCCTAAAAAAAAGACAGAAAATAAAGAAGCTCTTCATTTTCTGCCATTTGACTAAATCCACCTAAAACCAAGCCATATTGCTAGTTTACTGTCGTAGCATTGTATGCAGTTGTGCATAGACTCGAACCGTCTATCGCCTATTTTAGGATAAATATTTATGTTATTGATTTGGTTTGTCGCCCCAAGCATTAAATAACTCTTCCATTTCGTTTTTTTTCATTCGCGTCATCAATGAATCCACCGAATCTTTCACGTTTTGTTCATTAAATAAAACGCCGTATAAGGCATTCGTAATCGGCATATCAACTCCGACCTTTTCGGCGAGTTGATAGGCTGCTTTCGTTGTTCTTACACCCTCTACAACCATGCCCATATTCTCAAGCACTTCTTCAAGGTTTTTTCCTTTGCCAAGCATATTACCTGCCCGCCAATTTCGCGAATGAATACTTGTACAAGTTACAATTAAATCGCCAATCCCTGTAATACCGGAAAATGTTAGCGGATTCGCTCCCATCGCAGTCCCTAGCCTTGAAATTTCAGCAAGCCCTCGTGTGATTAAAGCTGCTTTGGCATTGTCGCCATATCCTAATCCATTCGTAATTCCAGCAGCTAAAGCGATAATGTTTTTCAGCGCTCCACCAATTTCAACACCTACAATATCTGGATTTGTATAGACGCGAAAGTTTTGATTCATAAATAAATCCTGAATTTTCTCTGCAGCCCGCATGTTTTCTGATGAAACCGTCACAATTGTCGGCTGACGCAGACTAACTTCCTCAGCGTGACTAGGTCCAGATAAAACTACTACCGCTTGAAGCTTTGATGCCGGAACCTCTTCTTCAATCATTTCAGATATGCGCAAAAGTGAATCAGGTTCGATACCTTTTGACACATGAACAATGGTCACTTGCTGTTTTACTAGAGGAACAATATCATTCAGCACTTCTCTAATTGCCTTCGTTGGAACTGCCATAATAATCGTTTCAATACCTTCTACGGCTTTTTCAAGTGAATGGTATCCAACAATATTGGGTGGCAATTCAATTTCAGGTAAATATTTTGAGTTGGTGTGATGTATATTAATTTCCGTGATTAGCGCTTCATTATGGCCCCAAAGACGAACTTGATGCTCGTTGTCGGCTAATACCATAGCAAGAGCTGTCCCCCAGCTCCCAGCGCCAATCACTGCGATTTTTTGTTTGACTTCTGACATAATTACACCGCCTTCGTTATTTTCTTTGGCGACCGAACATCCTGATAGGACTTCCTTCGAAGCCAAAGGCGTCTCGAATTCGATTTTCTAAAAATCGTTGATAAGAAAAATGAAGAAGTTCTGGATCGTTGACAAAAACAACGAATGTTGGCGGTTTAACTGCAACTTGAGTTGTATAATACACTTTCAAACGAGCACCATTATGAGTTGGCGTTGGATTCATAGCAATTGCATCCATTAGTACCTCATTTAAGGTATTTGTTTGAACCCTTAACGCATGACTTTCACTGACTTGATCAATGATTGGCATAACCGTATGAATCCGTTTTTTCGTTAACGCAGATAAATATACGATTGGTGCATAGTCCATAAATAAAAAGTGTGCTCGAATACTTTCCTCAAATTCCTTCATAGTCTTTTCATCTTTTTCAATCGCATCCCATTTATTGACAACAATGATGATACCACGGCCCGCTTCATGAGCATATCCAGCAATTTTCTTATCCTGCTCACGAATTCCTTCTTCCGCATTCAAGACTACTAGAACAACATCGGAACGCTCAATCGCTCTCAAAGCTCTTAGTACACTGTATTTCTCCGTACTTTCATATACTTTCCCCTTTTTCCGCATCCCTGCCGTATCAATGATGACATATTCTTTACCATCAAATTTATATGGGGAGTCAATTGCATCCCTAGTCGTTCCTTCAATATCGCTGACAATCACTCGGTCCTCACCTAATAGAGCATTTACGAGTGATGATTTGCCGACATTTGGACGTCCAATTAAACTGAACTTAATGACACCCTCATCATAATCACTGCCATCAAATTGCGGAAAATGCTTAGCAACCTCATCAAGTAAATCACCAAGACCTAAACCATGTGATCCAGAGATTGGGTATGGATCCCCAAAACCGAGTGAGTAAAAATCATAAATTTGACTTCTCATTTCAGGGTTGTCCACCTTGTTTACGGCTAAAACAACAGGTTTTTTTGATTTATAAAGGATTTTTGCTACTTCTTCATCAGCAGAAGTGACTCCTTCACGTCCATTTGTCATAAAAATAATGACATCCGCTTCATCAATAGCGATTTCAGCTTGCTGGCGGATTTGTTCTAGGAAAGGCTCATCTCCGATATCAATTCCACCTGTATCAATTATATTAAAATCATAGGTTAGCCATTCTCCTGAACTATATATTCGATCTCTCGTAACCCCGGGAACATCTTCTACAATCGAAACTCTCTCTCCAACAATTCGATTGAAGATGGTTGATTTCCCCACATTTGGGCGGCCAACTATGGCAACTACCGGTTTTGGCATATTGTATGTCATCCTCTCTTTTACCATGTATCGCTTCCATCATTACATTCATGAATCCATTCCATTTATTGCGCATTAACGGGCAGTAGACCCCCACTGATTGAAGTTTCACTATTTCGTATTAAACCCTGCTTTATAGATAATCAAATATATTTTAATGAAATGAGTCCACAAACTTTCATAAAATATTGACAGGTTTCTTAAAGAAGACAACCTTCTTAGCATACGCTCTAATTGTTCTTCATTCGTAATCTGCAAAGCTTTAAAGAAGCCTCCACTAACTATCATATAGTATCAAACTTTTCAACAATCAACAATATAGAAAAACAATCACAATTTTCAACCAGTAAGTGACTTAATAAAAATTGGACATATACTTCCGTTAAATACCCTTCTGAGTATTTTTATTAGTTATATCCGCTTGAGTATTTCAAAATCTCTATAATTGTTTTTGGCCTGTCTGAAATTTGCTTTGCATATAGTTCATTACAAAAACGCTAAGCCATTCGATACCTGACCAAATAAGACTTGCAGTTAATGATATAGTTATCATATCAAGCAATATGTAAGATGTAGCTGAATAGGGAAGTGAATTATGCACCATTGCAATCATAAAAATACCATCTCCCCAAATCATCCCGATTAAGATGCTACTTATTCGCTGTTTAAAGCTTTTATATAAAAATAATGTTAAAAAATGAATCATTACAGCAGCTAACCACGTAGGATTGACAAAGACCCAAAGCGGATCAAGTATGGAAAATAACTGAAAAGAAGCATAACCTAATGCAATTATTAAACTAGACAGCATAAAATAGACAAACTGCAATAAGGAAAGTCTACGATGATAGATGAGGACGACAAATAATAAATAAATTCCAGCTAGCCCAATTGAGTACCTCCCAATATGAAGAAAGTATTCGGCCATTCCTATTACAGCTAAAAGATGAAATAATAATTGAAACCGATACACTTGTGTTTTTGAAAAAAAGAACATAATAATGACCCAGTCAATCCAGGCAATCCAATAAAAAATCAATCCTTCCATTTACAACACTCCTCTAAAAACAGTATATCTGCTTTATTCAGAGGTTAAACCTAGTCCTATCTCGTTTGTCATAATTTATATAATTTGTATGAAGGACATGGGACGGAGCTTCGCAATTTATCAATATAGTCAATCTGTATAGCAGGTTTACTTATTTTATCGAGAAAGCATACAAAAATCCGGCTTCACATCGCCACCATTGCGAATAGGTGAGTGTAGCGTGATAGATGAATTAGCCTTCAGGGTAAATGGTGGCGTTTTAACGCTATATTAGTTTGCTATGAATAAATGAAGGTCCCTTTAGTTAGGTTAAAAAGAGGAGGTGTTATAAATGGGAAAAGATCGGCAAGAGAAAAAATTAAAAATGAGCAAAAGGGTGGAATCAGACCGTGATCAGTCTCTTAAATATTCTGGTGCAACGAGATTAGAAGGGCCTGAAGAGGCAAGAAGAAGAAATAAACAGTAGTTTTCTGTTTTTAAATTACATGAAACTAAAAAAGTTAGGCTGTTCTAATAAAAGGTCGAGATCTTCTAATTCCCGATGTACAGTTTAATTTGTGTGTAATCGTATTAAACTGGGGATCTTCTAGAGTTCTGACTCAATTGAACATTCTAAAAAAAAGTGAAATTTCTATTAAGGGGGGGTGTTCACCCCCTTAATGATTATTTATTATTTAAATTTTTTAAATGCATCCCCAAGAATTTCACCTAATTGAAACCCTTTTGTCTCTTCAGGCAATTCATACTCCTCATATTGTGAGGAATCCTGCTCTTGTAAATCTTTAATACTCAAGGACAAGCGTTGATCCTCTTCATTTACCTCAAGTACCTTTACCGTAACAGGTTGACCTTCCTGCAAAACTTCATGTGGCGTGCCAATATGTTTATGAGCGATTTGCGAAATATGCACGAGACCTTCTACTCCCGGGAAAATTTCAACAAATGCTCCAAAAGAAACGAGACGCTTAACAGTCCCTTCAAGTACAGATCCTTTTGAAGCTTTTTCTGCAATTCCTTCCCAAGGTCCAGGTAATGTTTCTTTAATGGATAAAGAGATTCTTTCATTATCGCGATCAACCGATAAAACTTTCACTTTTACTTGATCGCCTTCGGAAACAACATCAGATGCTTTATCTACATGGTCATGAGAAAGTTGGGAGATATGAACTAAACCGTCTACACCGCCGATATCTACGAATGCTCCAAAATCTGTAAGCCTTTGAACGGTTCCTTCGATCACCTGTCCGCTTTCAATTTTATCAAGAATATTTGATTTTTGTTTTTTCTTTTCATCTTGAACAACAGCTCGATGTGATAAAATTAAACGGTTTTTCTCTTTGTCAAGTTCAACGATTTTAAACGTTAATGTTTTATTTTTATATTCTGAGAAGTCTTCTACAAAATAGTCTTCAACTAAAGAAGCAGGAACAAATCCTCTTACTCCTAAATCAACGACAAGACCGCCTTTTACAACGTCACGAACTTCAGCTTCAAATATTTCTTGAGCCTCGAACTTTTGTTCAAGTGTATCCCAAGCTTTTAAAGCATCCATTTTTCTTTTTGATAGAATAAGAGCTTCTTCTTCGACCTTGATTACTTCAAGCTCTAGTACATCACCTTCAGCTACCGCATCAGATGCTTTTTCAATGTGTAAGCTAGATAATTCACTTATAGGGATAATACCATCGGTTTTCGCGTTTTCCACAGCTACAATGACTTGTTTTTCCTCAACTTTGGAAACCGTTGCATTCACCTTGTCTCCCACTTCATAATTATTTACTTCAACTTGGTTCATGTCTTCTGTCATTACGAACTCCTCCTTAACCCATGACTGCACTGCAGAATTTCTATTCCAGGCTCTTTTTCGATCTAAGAATAAGTTAGCTTGCCTGTCCTTTAGAGTGAATAAAGATTTCATACTAATTCATAATTCGGAATTAATCCCCTATTTATATAAATTCTAATAAAAACGTTAAATTGTCAAGTAAGATGAATTATTTATGGTTATTTATCAATGTTTGGATTTCTGTCATAATAGCCTTCGTTGCGTCATCTGCTGAAACTTTCTCTTCGCGTATTCTTTCGAAATCTATTGGTTTACCAAAGACAATTTTTACAGGTCTAAACATTTTATAAGGACCAATGATCGCACATGGAAGGACCGCAGCTTTTGAACGAAGAGCGAAAAAACCAGCACCCGCTAATCCCTCCCCTAATAAACCATCTTTACTTCGTGTTCCTTCTGGAAAAAGCCCTAATACTTGTTCTTCTTTAAGTACCGCTAGTCCTTTTCGCAACGCCTCCCTGTCACTGAGACCCCGCTTTACTGGAAATGCATGAACTTTAGGTAAGATACCCTTCAAAATAGGAATCTGAAACAATTCTTCTTTAGCCATAAAGTGAATATCTCTTTTCGATGCAATTCCAACGATCGGCGGATCTAGGTTATTAATATGGTTGGAGCAAATTAGTACTCCTCCCTCGTTCGGGATATTTTCAATTCCGATCGCTTTAGCCCTATAGAACGGCAATAGAACAATTTTTACAACGTTTTTTGCAAATGTGTAAAAATTCAAATTCATCTTATCCTTTCTTCTATGAGCGAAGTGATTTTCTTTGCTACTTGTTCAATCGTCATCGAGGTAGTATCTAGTTCTATGGCATCATTCGCCTTTTTTAATGGTGATACTTCCCTTTCCGAATCCAGCTTATCACGTAAAGCAATCTCTTCTTTTAATTTCTCTATATCAGCTGAAAATCCTTTTTGTGCATTTTCCTGATATCTACGCTGCGCACGTTCTTCTACTGATGCAATTAAAAACACTTTTACTTCCGCTTCTGGGAGTACATGCGTACCAATATCGCGTCCATCCATGACAACACCGCCGCCTTTGGCAAGCTGTTGCTGTCTTCTAACCATTTCTTCTCGAATCGAACGATGCTTCGATACTTCAGATACTGACCCTGTCACCTCGTTATTTCTAATTTGAGCAGTGACGTTTTCACCATCAAGAAATACAAGCTGTCCATGTTCACTTGGCTTTAATACGATTTCCGTTTGTGTCAGCAACGAAAAAAGTTGCTGCTCTTCCGTTGGATTGATTCCTTCACTAAAAGCTTTGTATGTTAATGCGCGGTACATTGCTCCTGTATCTACGTAAATGTAATTAAAATGTTCTGCCACTATTTTTGCCACAGTACTCTTCCCTGCTGCTGCAGGACCATCGATGGCAACAGATATTTTCTTTCTCATAAATCCTCCTAAAATCCAAATCAATTGCTGTAATATCCTATCCCTTTTATTTTATCACATTCACTTAATGAAACAGAAATACTTTTGCCCTAATTAAGTGAAACTTCAATCGTTGTTTATTTTCATCTCAACTTTTTGATTCTACGACCAAAAAATTGAAGTCGAGATATTTAATCTGTTATACAAGTGAAATAGATTTCAAATTCCGTAGTAACACATCCATAATCTCTTAAACGTCAAATATTTAGCCAATAAAAAAAGCGAAAAATTCGCCTTTTTTAGTCTTGCAAATCTTCGAATGTTTCAATAACTTTTGTATAATTATTGCTATTGACTCCTTCATACTGAGCAAGCTTTTTTAATTGACCAAAAGATTCTTCACGATTCAAAAAAAGTTGAAATACCAGTAAGAAAATCAATTGGATCCAAATTAATTTAATTATAATTCGTTCCACCGTTTTCAAAATAACTAAAAACCCTCCATTTGCTACTTTGTACTTATTAACAGTATGGAGAAATGATTTAAAATTCATTCAATTACTTTTCAAAATATAGAAATAATATATTTTAGTAATAACGCTTTATGTATAAAATATTAGATAAGACCACGTTTCTTTAATTCCATCTGTTTTTCAAATATAAAACGCATGATTAATTGAGTATCCGTGTCTGTTGTTTCGAAAAATTGAACCGAAAGGATATTTTTCCCTTTATATTGTTCATTAAAGCGAGTAATCCTCCCCTTCAAGCATAGATAATGAATTTCACCTGATTTTAAGGGCAAACAAAGCCATATTTTTACGTTGCTAGTCGCTTTAATCTCTATATTTCTTGGTAGCCTTATTGCTGCTCCTCCAGCACTTATGTCTTCCGTGATCGTTTTAAAAGGTGAAAATTCATTCTTTTCTGGATGTACGGCTGCATCTACTGAGACATCTAATCTTACAAATTGTCGCCTCTGAATTCGAATGAAGGTATTTTCTGGAGGTAATAATAATTGAATCATTGGAATTCTTGCTCTAATTCTCCCCAGCACTTCAGAATCAAAAATATGAACCATTTGTTCCGAATCAGTAATTGTAATCTCCAATTGCATACCATCTGGCAAAAACGCAATCTTACCAGTCTCAACATTCACTGGATAATCAATAAATAAACCGCCATCCTCTATTTCAACTACCATTGCTTTATACGTTTCTTCAGTCATAGAAAACCTTGGCTTTATTAATAAAGCGTCCCCGATATTAATCATTACTTCACACTTCCCTATAATAACTTGTTCAAATATTCTTCCTTCCACCGCTTTGACTGTATTCTTGAACATCGCCTTTTCTATCTTTATTTCCATTATTATTACATGAAAACAAAAAAAGGAAAAGCACATAAGGTACTCTTCCTTTTTAGTAATTATTATAATATGCCACTAAAACATTCTAAATGTTTAAAAACCCTAAAATAGATAGAGGGGGACACACCCATCCTATTCGTAGTTTACATCAATTGCGTTACAAAATATTCTCATAAACAGGTTCGGAATTTTTTAATTTTTCCACTTTTTCTTCTCTTCCCGAATTAGCATTAATAAAAATCCGATACGTATCCTGATTAATCGTACCTAAAAATTCATAACAAAGAACTTCTTGGTCGAGATCATTAACAATTAACGCTTTTCTCTCCTCCATAATCTGTACGTTTTGATTGATTTTCGTTTTCGCTTCTTCTGCAGATAGTGTAGCTTGAGGTATATCACGCTTTTTATGTGACTGAAAGAAGTCATCAGCTGAGAAGCCGAGCACTGATCCATCATCAAGTGCAATTTTTATTTTTACCGAATCTGGATAGATCCTAATACCATCTTGTAAAGTCACGAAGTTAAATAATCCTACATGATCATATTGAGCACTTTCAAATAGATCTAGTGATTCAAAATCATTTTCTTTTAGAAATTGAACCGCTTTATTGCTCGCTTGATTTAAATCTAATTTACTGTTCTGAATGTCACGATTGTTTATATACCATACTGGATATCCGCCTATTTTCGTTAGATCCATATCTACTTCATTATTTGTCTTTGTTTCAACAAGACTTATACTGTAAAATCCGTATTTCGCACCTTTGCCATTTTCTACAACTTTGACTTCAATCGGTTCTGTCATTTTTGCATATTTCTTTGCTTTTTGAATTGCTTCTTGTTTCGAAATAACCTCACCTTTTAAGTTTTGAAAGTTTTTATTTTCTTGTTTAGTACTCGTATGCGTAGGGTCTCCTGTTTGGGCTTCTGAGTAACCTGATACTGTTTTCTCCACCGTTTCGAAGCCATCAATAATCGTGTTATCTGCATTCTCTTTCCCAGATGCTAAAGCCATTTCAACATCCATCCAACGAAGATTATTCTTAATGACAAGATATTGGACTTTTCTTAGTTCCTTCTGAATTTCTCCAGCTTGCCCATAAAGAGATTCAAGTCTAGCATATTCCTGATCATTAAGCGGTTCTTTTTCCAAATCTCTCACAGCAGTTCGATAGCTAAAATCACCAATATCTGACAAGAACTCTTCGGTTTTATTAAATGGGAGTAATGTCAATGGAAGTTGACCCACGTCATTTTGTGCTTCAGACGTAATTCTCCAAACATCTGTAAGTGCAGGACTAAGTGAAGTACGAGAATTCATTGCTAATGTATTACCAATCTTATCTTGCAATATATCTACTTGATACGATAAATCGTGAAATGCACGTTGATACGTATTTTCAGCATTAATCAAGATTGCATTTTTTTCCTTATGTTCTTGGTAGCCCCAAAACCCCGTACCTGCAACAGCTGCTACTAAAACACCAATCACTACGTTTCTAATCAATTTGATTCACCTCTCAATGACAGAAAATATGTTTGCCGATTTGTTTAATTTGCGGTCTTGTCCAAATCCATTTACTTGTGGCAGTTGCCGGATTAAAGTAATACTCTGCATTTCCGCTCGGATCCCAGCCATTAATTGCGTCAATAACCGCTTCTTTTGCTCTTTCGTTAGGAGACAGCCAGATTTGACCATCCGCTACAGCCGTGAACGCTCCAGGTTCAAAGATAACCCCAGAAATCGTATTTGGAAACGAAGGACTATCGATACGATTTAAGATAACCGCAGCAACAGCTACTTGTCCTATATAAGGTTCACCTCTTGCTTCGCCATACACTGCATTCGCTAATAATTGAATATCATTCTGAGAATAGCCAGCTGGGAGATTCGATGCAGTATTCGTTTTTTGATTGCCTTTGGTAGCTTGTTTAGTATTTGTACTAGTTTTCCCTGTAGTTTTCGTATTCTTCTTATTTGTATTCGGTTTTATTTGCTTTGCAATATCTACCCCACCATAATACGTAAATTCGTTACCTTTTTGAATTTGTGTATGGACGAATTTCGCATTAAAATTCGATGCATCTGCAAGTTTTTTTTTCGTTGTAAACCCAGCTAAACCATCAATAGGTAATCCAAAGCTTTGTTGAAAATTTCGCAAAGCCCAATATGTCCCCCACCCATATACCCCATCGATTTTGCCATGATAATAGCCGATGTTTTGCAAACGAGCCTGAAGCTCAATGACATCGTCTCCGACCGCACCTTTTTGAATCACTTGACTCGTAAAGGCCGAAGCATGAATATCAGAAAATGCTAGACAACAAACAGCTAAACCTGTCGCTATTACCCCTTTCCATTTTGACGAAATTCCTTTCATCAACTACACACCCTCTTTTTCTTATGATGTAATGTAGTCCTATTTTCTTCTTAAGGGCCGTTTTTATTCCAAGATAAGTAGAAAAAGCCTTAATAGAAAAAAGAGGAAAACCAAATGGTCTCCCTCTTAACTCACATTTAAATAATTTGAGATATAAAAAAGGCTCTTTTCGTAAAGATTGTTGTTTTTAGCAAAAAACCAATTCGAGCAGATGATTGATTGTAGTGGAAGGTGCGAAACTCCTGCGGGAGAAGCGTGTTGAAGAAGACCTCGCAAGTGCAAAGCACTGAGGAGGCTTTTGAAACCGCCCTCGGAAAGCGAGTACCTGCAACGGAAATCACCCCCGGTTGTTAGTGTAAATATAATTGAAAAGCAACAAAGTATGCGAAAACAGCAAAAAACAATGATTCACTTCGTCTGAAACCGTTGTTTTACATGTTTTAAAAACTTCTTGTTTCATGAAATTCAGATAAAAGTCGTGCAGATTTTACTTTTTTCAATGCTAACCACCAAAGAAAAATCATAAATGGCAAAATTAAATAAATCCAAAATCGATCAGTCAAGAGTATGAAATCGTACATACCATGAAGAAACACAGTTACACTAAGGGATAAGAACAAAAATAGTTTTTTATGTGTGTTTGAGAATTTAGCTTTGCCGAGATAATACCCCATTATTACTCCGAATAATGCATGGCTGGACACAGGGAGTATCGCTCTACCTAATGCATGTTCGACTCCGTTTGCAATTAAATATAAAATATTTTCCATCGTCGCAAAACCTAATGAAACAGAAACACCATAAACAATCCCGTCGTACGGTTCATCAAATACTGCAAACGGATAAATAATATACAAAAGAAAAAACCATTTTATGAATTCCTCCAACAGTGACGCTTTTAGAAATGCTTCGCCAAATTGTGATGTAAAGACATTTTCTGTTTGCAACACGTATTGAAGAAACATAATCGGTAGCACAAGAGAAACCCCATATAAAAACGTCTTTAACACAGCAGAAACCGGTTCAGAATCATATTGATCTTTCAAATAAAAATAACATAGCAATGCCAAACCTGGTGCAATGCCTGCAGTTAAAATGACCAGCATGGCTGACCCCTTTTCATATCTTTTATTTAATCGTATCATGTAATAAGGAAAAAGAAAATGACAGCTTAAATTCTGTTATTGGTTTTAAAAAGAACCCGGAGGTGACGAATTGTGAAAAAAAATGTGTTAATCATTCATACAGGTGGAACAATTTCTATGATGGAGGATTCGGCCGGCTCCGTAAAATTAGCCGATGAAAATCCAATAAAAAAAACATCTGAAACAATACGCGACATGGCAAATTTTATCGTTAAAGAGCCTTTTAATTTGCCTTCGCCACATATCACTGCTATTGAAATGCTTTCGATTAAGAAACTAATTGAAGAATCGATCCAAAAGCAATCAATCGATGGTGTTGTAATCACTCACGGTACAGACACACTTGAAGAAACAGCTTACTTTCTAGACTTGACGATTCAGACGAATATTCCCATTGTTGTCACAGGTGCTATGCGCTCAAGTAATGAAATCGGCTCTGACGGATTATACAATTTTATCTCATCTATTAAAGTCGCAACTTGTGATCAGGCTATAGACAAAGGCGTACTCATTGTCTTGAATGATGAAATTCATACAGCCGCCAACGCCACAAAAACGCATACTAGCAATGTGTCCACATTTCAAAGTCCCCAATATGGTCCAATTGGAATTGTGACAAAGGGTGCAGTTTTTTTTCATCATCAGCCTATACATCGAGAAAAGTATCAGATGAAAAGCGTTTCAAAACGAGTAACTTTGCTTAAAGCACACGCCGGAATGGATTCTGCCTTATTTTATGCATTAAAGGATATAAATATCGATGGATTAGTCATTGAAGCACTTGGCCAAGGTAATATGCCTCCTGAGACATTAAAAGGAATCGAGGGACTCTTAGCAGCAAATATTCCTGTTGTGATCGTGTCTCGCTGCTTTAATGGAATCGTACAGGATGTGTATGGATATAACGGTGGTGGAAAGCATTTGAAAGATATGGGGATTATTTTCTCAAACGGTCTTAACGGTCAGAAAGCACGGATTAAATTATTGATCGCTCTACATAACACAGAATCTCATATAGAAATTCAGCGAATGTTTTCTCTGTAAAGGTCGACAAATACTCGATTCAAAGAAAATTAGCCCTATATTAAAACAATAGTTTTGCAATCCAATGGGATAAAAGCGCAAAAGGAACTTGTAAAATAAAACCTAATCATAGAAACCATATAAATTTTTTACCGTTATTAACTTCTCATTGAACAAGTATTTGAGCGTTATAATAGAATAAGGATAGATGAACAATCATTGAGGTAAATATGCCTAGAACATAGTCTTTTAATATAATAAATTGAATGAAATGACTGACAACGTTAGCTAATAATAGACCTGGTACTAAGGATGAAAAGAATGTAAGTGGCTCTATTCCTAAAAACACTCGATTCTTTAATGCTATATAGCTTCCATTGACTGATATAATCTATAAAAGTAAAAAGGCAAACGTAAACTGCTTTGTTGTTAAAGTAAAAGGGATCGTTTCAGAATGATTATAAAGAAAAGTCTCTACAGTCAAAATTTCTTCCAAATCGTAAATGAAATAAAGGAGCGGAAAAAGCCAAATGAATCGCTTCAATTTTGCGTGGTTAGCTACTTGTGACTTTATCTGAATCACCCCTTCAATAATTTTTTCAACTTTTGTAAGAATGTCTTTACAAATGCATCGGAAAACTAAATCGAGAGGGCGTCTCATAAGGGTCTGACTTCGCATTCTAAATCAGTATGTAGTGTTTCTTATAAGTATCTTATACTGTATTTAGTTGTTTTTTAGTCTAACCTCTTGCTTTTGGGACACCCGCTCTATTAGTTTGCAATTTAGTAAATTTTAGAAGCAATATCCGTAGCGATCATTCCACCATGAAAACGACCGTTTTCAATAAAGATTTCATTCGCATTATCTCCAGCAGCGATCACCCCAGCAATGTATATTCCAGTTACATTCGTCTCCATTGTCTCCTCGTTAAATAGTGGTCTGCCACTTTCTTCTTGAATGTGAATGCCCATTTTTTTTAAAAAAGAATAATCTGGATGGTACCCTGTCATAGCAAACACATAATCACTTTTAATCGTTTCGGCACGCTCTGCTGTATGGTAGATTACTTGTTCTTTAGTGATTTCATCAACATGAGCCCCAAATACCATAGTAATTGTCCCATTCCTTACTAGTGATTCAAATTCAGGTAATATCCATGGTTTAATGCTCTTCGAATACTCCGTGCCACGATAGAGGACAGTAACCCTAGCACCCGCCTTTACGAGTTCCAACGCAGCATCAATACTTGAATTTTTTCCACCAATCACGGTTACATCTTTATCAAAGAATGGATGACCTTCCTTAAAATAATGCGATACGTGGGGAAGATTTTCACCTGGAATATTTAAATAATTCGGATGATCATAATAACCAGTTGCGACTATAACGGCTTTCGCTGAATACGTCGCCTTAGAAGTAGTTACAACAAATGTACCTTTTTCGGCTTTAGCAACACTCGTTACATTTTCAAATGATGAAATTCGTAATTGTTTTCTCTTTACTACTTCTCGATAATACGCCAGAGCCTGATTTCGGACTGGTTTTCTATTTTCTGTAATAAAAGCAACATCGCCAATCTCAAGTTTTTCACTCGTACTAAAAAACGTTTGATGGGTTGGATAGTTATAGATGGAATTCACAATATTACCTTTTTCAATAACGAGCGCCTGAATTCCTTCATTCCCTAAAGCTATTGCAGCACTAAGCCCACAAGGTCCCCCACCAATTATAATCACTTCTTCATGAATCATTGTTATACCCTCTTTCTTATTATCAAAGCACACGGCATCCTTTTATCCCTCATTAACGTGCAGGAACCCCCCACTGATAAAAGTATCACTTTATTGGCTTTTGATCTCAAACCAATCGTGCATCGTGCCTATTATTAAATACCATTCCTTATATTTCAAGAATAATTGCAAAAAAAATCTCCTTTTCATTTAGAATAGGAGATTTTTTCATTTTCATCAATTAATAAAGCTTAAGGCTTAAATCCAACCACGGAAACGCGAAGCTTCTGCCATTTTTCTTACACCTACCATATAGGCAGCCAATCGCATATCAACACGTCTTGTTTGAGCAGTGTCATAAATATTATTAAACGCTTTTATCAAGATTTTTTCTAGTTTCTCTTCTACTTCTTCTTCGCTCCAGTAATACCCTTGATTATTCTGAACCCATTCAAAATAAGAAACAGTCACGCCGCCAGAGGAGGCAAGTACATCTGGTACAAGTAGGATGCCGCGTTCAGTTAAGATTTGTGTAGCTCCCATTGTTGTCGGACCATTAGCTGCCTCTACAACAATTTTCGCCTTTATATCATGAGCATTATCTTCTGTTATTTGGTTTTCAATAGCTGCTGGCACAAGGATATCACATTCAAGCTCTAGCAACTCTTTATTTGTAATCGTATTCTTAAATAGCTTAGTAACCGTGCCAAAACTATCACGGCGATCAAGTAAATAGTCAATATCCAGTCCATCCGGATCATAAAGGGCTCCATAAGCATCAGAAATCCCCACGACCTTCGCACCTGCGTCATGCATAAATTTCGCAAGATAGCTTCCAGCGTTACCGAATCCTTGAACAACGACACGCGCACCTTTTACATCGATGCCTCTTTTTTTAGCCGCTTCATGAATAACAATTGTAACCCCTTTTGCTGTAGCTGAATCACGACCATGTGAACCACCTAAGACTAGCGGTTTACCTGTAATGAAACCAGGGGAGTTGAATTCATCCATTCGACTGTATTCATCCATCATCCAAGCCATGATTTGAGAGTTGGTAAATACATCAGGTGCAGGAATATCCTTCGTTGGTCCAACGATTTGACTAATCGCCCGCACATAACCGCGGCTCAATCTTTCTAGCTCACGGAACGACATATTGCGAGGGTCACAAACGATACCGCCTTTTCCGCCTCCATATGGTAAATCAACAATTCCACATTTTAAGCTCATCCAAATAGATAATGCCTTCACTTCTTTTTCAGTCACATCTGGATGAAAACGGATTCCACCCTTAGTAGGACCTACCGCATCATTATGTTGAGCACGATATCCAGTGAATATTTTTACTGAACCATCATCCATTCTTACTGGAATCTTCACTGTTAGCAAACGCAATGGTTCTTTAAGCAGCTCATAAACTTCCTCAGGATAACCAAGTTTGTCCAATGCTTTATGTATTACAGTCTGAGTAGACTTCAGCACGTCATATTCTTGTTCTTGGTTAGTATGGTCAGTACCTTTCTCGGCTACCATCTGTATACCTCCTAGAATCTTCAGTAATTACTTTAGGTCATCTTACAAAAAAACGCCACCATTTACCATGAAGGATATATCATGAAGTACGCTACACTCGCCAAATCAAAGGTGGCGGTAGCGAAGCCGGAATTTTGGACTTTCTTGATAAATCAGTATACCTGATAAAAAGATCGGCTACCTTAGTAAATCCAATCCCCGTCCCCATGTCCTTCATACAAGAGTATACACCTTTGTATCACTTCTGCAAAGCATTATAGTTGGAAAAAGAAGATTAATCACAAATTTATTGAAAGCGATATCATTTAACTCATCACTACTTTTGTAGATAACAAGTAGACTTGTGATTTAAAAAGCAGGAAAGAGCAATTAAGTCTTGTTTTTGTAGCTATTGCTCTTTACCTTTTTAATTGCATGTTTATTTAGAAAAATATTTCGTAAGTATTAAATGTGCGTTTTCAGGTATAATACAATTTCCATATTCCTTTAATCTGTAAATAGTCAGTGTAGACACATAGCCATATTCAGCAGCAAGTGAAATGATTGTATCATATGATTCTTTAGATACCTTTTCAATTAAAAAATAATATTGACCTTCAAACTCATAAAGGGTGATACAAACATCCATATGTTTGATACAATATGCAAGTTGAATTACTGCTTCAATATCGGCAAACATATATAGAATATATGGATGCTCACCAATCCGAACTTCTAAATCCAAGTACTCATCTTCCTCTGTCAAACTGTCTTCCTCGTCTTTTGACACAACAATAATTAACCCTTGTGCCTGTAAGGAAAAAATTTCAACCGCAATTGATCCGCTCATTTTAAAATTCATTTCCTCACAAGCTTCTTCCACCATTTCTTGAAAAAGTTTGTGAACCTTTAGAGAATTAGCTTTAATATCTTCTATGGTTATTCCTCGATCAAACAAGTCATCGAATGTTAAAAATATTTTTATCTTGTTATTCGTCAATCGCTCCAGCTTCATAAAAAATGCCCCCTGAATAACCATTTTCATACATCATATGTAAACGATTATTCACGGTGCATATCCTTTTTCGCTTCTATTTTGATTCCTCAATCTCATACCATTTTGTTCGTTCACTTTTGAAATCAACTTGATTGTTGTTACTATAGTTCAATGACTTTTGAGTGATCTTCCGAACCGTTTCCATTAAGTGTTAGTAAATGCGTCTCTGGTTTTGCTCCTAAACGTAAAGGTAACGTGCTTGTTCCATATCCATTACTCGTTAAAAAAAGCGATTTTCCAGCTTTAGATAACCCTCCGAGCTCATATGGACCAATACCAAAAAATCTAATTTGTCCTCCATGAGTATGGCCTGATAAAACAAGCTGAATATTATGCTCACTTTTAACCTCTTTAGCAATTAGTGGGTTGTGGCTGATTAATATTCTGAAATCATGCTCATCAGCATCTCTAAGAGCCAAATCATATCGCGCTTTTTTTTCACCGATATCTTCAATGCCAAGCAGTGTGATTTTTTGATTTTCAGACACGTTAATTCTCATTGATTTATTGTTAAGGATTATCACATTTTGTTCCTCAAGCTTATTTAATAATTCTTGCTCATTTTGTTCATAATCATTATTTCCCCAAACGAAATAGACAGGCCCAATTTCTTTTAATTTTTCAATATTCGCAGCCACTCGTTCTATCGGAACGCCACCTTCTCTTAAATCACCACCAATGATGACAAAGTCCGCTTTATTACGGACAAAATCAATTAGTTTAGGAGAAATCTTCCTTCTATGAATATCAGATATAAAAAATAAAGATATAGGATCAGACGACTCAAAAGCTTCAAAGTTCAATGTTTGTACTAAAATTCTATTTAAAAATGCCATTCGCCACATATACAAGACAAGGACTACAATTATGGCAATCCCTAAAATTACTCCGTTTAATATCATCTATTGTCTGCCTTCCTTCTAATCACTTACCATTTGATTAACAAAGTTGTATGGGGTAAAACTCAACCATTTTCCATGAAGGATCAATCATTTAACAAGTTGCACTCACCTAATCATAATGGTGGCGGTGCGCAGCCGGTATTCGGAATGTTTCTCAATATAAATTAGTTTACCTGCTAAGAAGATTTGTTGTATTGTTAAGTCGCGAAGCCCTGTCCCCGTGTCCTTCATAAAAAAAATAGGCTGACTCAAAGTCAAAGAGTCATGCCCCCCTAATTAAACAATTTACATATCATGCAGAAACAGCATGTATATGTTGTCTTTATTTACTTTCATGATACAGATTTATATCATAATTTTTCTTCATCATTTCGAACACCTTATGGCGATTTTTCCATTTCAGTTCAGCCTTCCATAGCTCTTTGCTTTTATGAATGATTTCTTTTCGCATCGTATGATATTCAAGTTCTGCTTTATCAACCTTTTTCTTCATGATACCCATATAGCCGTACAATCCCGCTGTTATTAATAAAAATAACATATGTGCAAACTGATCAACGAACACAGAAAACATTGTGAAAAATGAATAAGAATAAGGAATAATTATAGCAATATATAGGTAGGCAAACAATGATCCTGCGGAAATAATGGTTGCCCATATTGTTCTAAGATGTTTTTTTTTCAATGCCTCATATTTTCTTTTTCTTTCTACTACATGTTGCAGCATTTGTTTCGTCGCCTGATCAGTATTATCGTCTAATAATAGGATGGCTGACTCCATTCGCTTCCCCTCCAATGCGTCTACACCATCACTATATGCACTTGTCCAAATAAAATGATAGAAATCTCTTATTCTTTTTCCTTTAATGGGATTTCTAAAACTTGACCTACTTGTATTTCATCTCCCTGTATATGATTCCATTCTTTTATGAAGTCAATACCATCACCTGAATTATAATAGTTCATAGAAATAATAAATAAACTTTCATTTGGCGAAACGGTATGGTAAACAATCTGATACCCATCTTTTGACTCCTGTTTCTTATCTTTTCTCTCTATAACAGATGCTTTCTCTTGAGTTTTTTCAGACTCTATTGGTCGGTTAGCACTAGCAGGTATCGTTTCTGAATCATTCGTTTTTCCCTGCTTTTCTTCCGTCATTTCATTTGATTTTATACCATCCGTGTGCTTTGTTACTTCTACCGTTTCAAAGCCACTTACTAGCTTTTGTGGAGATAATGAAATCGGCTTTTGTTTTTCTAAAAACGGTAAAAGAAAAAATATGGCAATCGGCATGGCAATAAAAAAAGCAGCTAATAGCTTAATTAACAGAAACTTATTCTTTCGTTTTTTTTTCTTTTTCGCTCGTATCTCACTCCTGCTCGGCAAAGGTTTCGAGTTCATGTTTACATGATTTTTTTGATACTCATTTGGTGTATTCTCGGGATTCATCTATCTTCCCTCTTTCTATCTAGGTTCTTTCCTTTTTTCACTTTAATTATTAGCCCTAAAATGAAATCAATCGTGAAATGCATACTAATTGTTACATATAAATTCCCTGTCATTTCAAATATAAAGCCAATAAAAAAACTGACTACTATGATATTAACGAATAAAAATGGGTGAAACAAATAGCGATAATGAACAAGGGCAAAGAGAACACTTGTCCATAGTAAGCCAATATGGGTTTGTAAAACTCCTCTGAACAGAAGTTCCTCACTTACAGCAACCATACTTGCAACAACGGCAACCATCGGGTATGACAAACTCGTGAAGATTCTTTCATTAATTCCCCCGTCATTATAATAAGATTCTGGGAGGAGTTTCATCAACACTAAATCAAACAGAACGACAATGAGTCCTGCACTTACTCCAATATAAATAATTTTCCATTCCGAGTGAAAGATTTTCGTAAAGGATGAAAAATCATCAAATAACCAAAACCCAAGTATGACAGAAATGACCAAAAGCAAAATCTGTGTGAAAAATAACTGCATATGTAGCTCACGATTGCTAAGTCGTCCAATGAGTTCAGCTTGTTTGTTCTTCAATGTTTTTTGCTTCTCCTATCAATATGGCTGCCAATTCTTGCTTCCATGTTTTCTTTAGCGCTCTACCGGCTTGTTCATCATGAGGTAAAATTTCTAATAGCTCTTCTGTCACCACTCCGCAACGATCACAGCATGTTTGATTTTTTTCTGTTAGCATAACATCGAAGTAAGACAGAATATTTTCCCGTCTGCAGTCTTCAACCGCTATCCAACGAAAAAAACGTTCAAGTTTCGTTTGATTTTCAACCCTTCTCGTTTGAGCGATCTGCTTTAACTTCTCAGTTATCAATAATGGCTCTTCTTGTTCAAATTCTTTTACATAATGTGTAATCCATCTCCACTGCACATCTGTCAGTGTAAACTTTTCTCTTAAGTCTATTTCTAGTTTCGGTTCAATATTCCAAATCCCTACTTCATGAAGTGATGCACAAGTTTGTTCAATTTGATAATTTGTTGGCAATTGCTGCTCTACTAAATGTAGTGGTAAACCTTCATCGCCGTCACAATACAATAAAATGGCTACACTTTGCAACCCGTCACGGCCTGCTCTGCCTATTTCCTGTAAATAAGCTTCCATTCCTTGTGGTAAATGAAAATGAATAACCACTCTTACATTATTTTTATTCACGCCCATCCCAAATGCAGAGGTCGCGCATATGATACGTAATTGCCCACGAAGAAACTGCTGCTGGATCAGCATTCTTTGTTCTTGTTCCATCCCCCCGTGGTAATAATCTATATTTTTAACTCCATTTTCCTGTAAAAAGGTCGCAACAGATTCGGCTGCTTTCTTACTCGAAAAATAAATGATCGCTGCGCCATCAAAACTGTTCACCAGTTGCATCAGCCTTTTTAGCTTTTCATCATATGAAGAAAATTCCTCGACCATATAGGCAATATTACTACGATCCACTGAAGTAATGACTTCTTTTGGTTGCTCAAGCTTTAGTTTGTCTTTAATATCTGTTTGAACCGTTTTTGTAGCGGTGGCCGTTAATGCCAACGTAAGCGGATTGTTCAATATACTCCTTACATTTCCTAAGTTCAAGTAATCCGTTCTGAAATCATACCCCCATTGCGAAATACAGTGCGCTTCATCAATGACGAATAATCCAATCTCAAGCTTTTGCAATCGCTCAATGATACGCGGAATTGCAAGCATTTCTGGTGATAAGTAAATGAAGCGATACGAGTCTAAATGCTCAATTGCTTCCCTTTTCTTTTCATAGGTTAAAAATGAATTCAATGTGATTACGCTTTTTTCACCTCGCATTTTTAGTTGTTCCGCTTGGTCCTGCATAAGGGATAGCAAAGGTGAAACGATTAAAACCGATTTTTTTAATACATAAGCTGGAAACTGGTAGCATAATGATTTCCCAGAACCAGTCGGTAGCATGGCTAATGTATCTTTCCCTCTTAGAAGCGACTCGATAACTTCTTTTTGGCCGGGTCGAAACGTGTTAAAGCCGAATTGCTTGAGTAAAATGTCTTCTAAGTTCATGAATCATCACCTACTTTCGCCAGGACAAGACGAATTTGAAAATAGCTAATTTCACTATTGTCCACGATTTCTTTAATAGCTCGTAATTGTTTCGTTCGGCTCGTTTTAGAAGCTACTCTTATTTCTTCAGCAATTTTTGGAGTCATAAAGCGTGAAATATTAAACTGAGGATCAGAGTAAGCTAATTCCACAATATGATCTTCAATTGTACTTCGCTTCAATTTTCTAATATAGGAAATCTCTTCTAATGATTTTCCTGCTTTTAAATACTTTAATGTCATCTGTGTCGAGTTCGTTAACTGAATATGAGAATTGCCTTGAATATCTTTACCCACACTATTTAAATAAGGATATTCCCCGGATGTGTCATCCATTTTTTGTAACATAAAATGAATTGTACCGAGAAATAAGTACCGTACATGCCACTCGTCATCATCTAATTCTTTGGCGATTTGCGAATAAGTACTTCCTATGCGATCAATACCTGTTAATCTTTTTACAAAAATATCTCTTTCCTTTTCTGGTCTTTTCTCTAAAAGCATCGATAATTCATCAAATAAATGTCGGCCAATTTCCGCTCGATTTTGTCGATTTAGGGCTAGATACCGCTTGACCCATGTTTGGGTTTGAAAATTCCGTTGAATCGGATAAAATCGATTTTGCTTGTGAATAATATGTGATATAGTTTGAATAAGAAGGCTTAATCTACTCCAATACGTTTGGGTACGATTTTGAAATCTAAATCCATTCAAAGTTTCTGGAAATGGGTACTTGTCCAGATGTTGTTTTAACAATTCCTGACCGATTGAGGTTATCATATAATAGCCATTCTGAGATAAAGTACTAATCAACCCTGATTGAAGCAAATAATCAACAGTTATTTCAAGCTGTCTTCTTGTCAAATCAGGTAGTGTACCTAACAGCTTGGTTAGTCCAAACAGATGAACATCTTGAATCGTTTGAGACGATTTTTTCCCCTTTAGCATATGCAAAATAGCGTAAACGGAGCGTTCTCCATTAATAATACGAATACAATCGAGTACGATCATGTCAAAGTAATTTTGCATGTATTATATTCACAACCTTGTTATAATCTTTGTTACCATTGTACCAAATCATTGAAGTTTATAGGTCATGAAACCCGATTGATTTATAAAAAATGAGCATTTTTTTGTAAATCAATCGGATTTATATCACAAATGCATATTTTAATTTGACAAGACCTAGTACAAATAGTGTTTTCATTACATTTATATTGAAAATTTCTACATTCAGTTTTACAATAAGGAAGTATGAATACATGAAACAATTTAGAAGTAGAAAAGTTCGGATTTACCGGGAGGAGTTTTGTAATGGCTAAATATACAATCGTTGACAAGGATACTTGCATCGCTTGTGGTGCTTGTGGAGCTGCGGCGCCTGACATTTATGATTATGATGATGAAGGCATTGCTTTCGTTATACTAGATGATAATGAGGGAACAGTTGAAGTTCCTGATGTTCTTTTAGATGATATGATGGACGCATTTGAAGGCTGTCCAACAGATTCCATCAAAATTGCAGATGAACCATTTGATGGGGACGCTACTAAATTTGAGTAATAATTAACTTGATATTCAAAGAGCTATCCTTAAAGGTCTGGCCTCTACTAATTCTAGGTATGAGGTCCGATCTTTTTTTACGGGATAGCTCTTTTTACTGCATCTATAAAAAAAGATGAAGGTATCTCAAAAGAGTCAGACCCTTTTGAGATACCTTCATCCTTTTTCAACTATTCACTTCAAACATTGTGTGATAATGCTTGTTTTTCAATCCACGTTTTCATTCTTATATAAAGCAGCGTAAATACGATGGTAATCAATCCACCCTTCAAAATGTTGAATGGAAGGATTGCAGTTGTAACAAATTGTCTTGTTTCCTGAGATGACATGGCATCCCAGTTCATAAATAACGTATACGCCGGAAGAATCACATAATAATTTAGCACACTCATAAACAATGACATGATAATAGTACCCATAACTAAAGCAATTGTCATACCGTGTTTTGAATTTAACATCTTAAAAATATAATATGTTGGCAGAACGAATAATACCCCAGCAACAAAGTTAGCAATATGTCCTACAGGAACGCCCGTCGGACTTCCAATCATAACAAAATCCAATACGTTTTTAAGCAATTCAACAATAATCCCTGCAACAGGACCGAAAATAAGCGCAGCTATTATCGCTGGAATATCGCTAAAATCAATCTTTAAAAATGGTGGTAAACCTGGGAATGGAAAATTCAATAACATTAACACATAAGAAATACTCCCTAACATCGCCAAAATTACCAGTTTCTTTACATTGTACACCTTCATAGATCTCTCTCCTTCTTTTTTGTGATCTACCCCACGAAAAAGAGGATTGGTTCCATCGAAATGATTTGCATCCATTAAAATACCCTTTAATTCAAAGAACTAAAGGGAGCTTTAAAGGTATCAGCAAATAAACGTTCAAGTCATGTGAATTTGAACATTTCTCAAGAGACCTCCATCTTCTCCCATCCAGACTATACTGTCGGCTTTGGAATCTCACCAAATCAACCCGAAGGTTCGCGGGCTTTGAAGATTTACTTCATCACCGCCGGTGGGGAATTACACCCCGCCCCGAAGATAGACCTATTCAATTTTTTTCGTATCCGAAAAAGTAATTAACCAGTACGACATAAGTAAAAGTTTATGTGATCAGATTAGCATCCTTTACCTATCTTAAGATTGATAACAAGCTGCTACTAATCTATTTCACATCCATTCTCACATATTCATACTATCTTAATTGGTATTAATTTATCATTGAACGTAAAAAAAAGCAAGGATTTAAATTTGCAATATGACTAAATAAGTGATAAATGATAAAAACCTTGTTCGTTTTACTTGAGAAACATCTAATTTACTTATTAAGTGATACTTCAATTAGTGAGGGGTTTGACTTTCCGTTAATGCGGGATATAATCTTTTTCTTGCTTTTTTATTTCTACCAAACCACATTATTTTTAGAAACACTAAAGATTTACATATTTTTTACATCTATCTCAAATTGACACTCGTATACCCATCCTGTAAAATTAACTGAAAATTAAGTGAATTATACAGGATGGGTGGTGTTTGGTTTTGTACCAGATTTTAGTGGCAGATGCAATTAAACCAGAAGGGCTCGGACCATTATTAGAAAGTCCAAAGGTCCATCTCATTGAAAAAACAGTAGTAGAAGCAAAACATCAACTTCATGAAATCGATGCAATTCTTGTTAGAAGCGCAACCACTGTGACTGAAGAATTAATTTCTTCTATGCCAAATCTGAAAATCATCGCTCGGGCTGGGGTCGGAATCGATAATATCGATGTCCCCGCTGCTACTAAACGCGGTATCGTCGTTGTCAACGCACCGGACGGGAACACAATCTCGACAGCTGAGCACACTTTTGCCATGATGGCTGCTTTAATGCGCCATATCCCTCAAGCTCGAGCTTCACTTAAGAATGGAGAATGGAAACGATCTTCATTTATAGGAACAGAGCTATACGGAAAAAATCTAGGAATTGTCGGAATGGGTAGAATCGGCAGTGAAATAGCTAAACGCGCCAAAGTTTTCGGCATGGATGTGCTCGTCTATGATCCATTCTTAACGTCTGATCGAGCGAAGAAAATGGGTGTGACATCGCTTGAGCTGGCAAAACTATTAACCTTGGCTGATATTATAACGGTACATACCCCTCTTACACCAGAAACCAGAAACCTAATTAATAAAAAAAATTTATTAACATGCAAAAAAGGGGTATATCTATTAAATTGCGCTAGAGGCGGCATTATAAATGAAGAAGATTTGTACGAATTAATTATTAAGGGGCATATTGCTGGAGCTGCCATTGATGTTTTTGCAGAAGAACCACCACTTGGACATCAGTTACTCGAACTTGATTCAGTTATTGCAACACCTCACCTTGGGGCATCAACGAAAGAAGCCCAATTAAATGTAGCGACCCAAGTTGCCCAAGAAGTTTTATCTTTCCTTAATGGTAATCCTGTCACGAGTTCTATCAATCTTCCTGCGATATCCAAAGAAGTTTTTGCTAAAGTCCAACCTTTTTATGAACTAATAAAACAGATGGGCTCTATTGTCAGTCAAAGTATGCCTGAGGGAATTCATGAAATTACGGTGAATTACGCAGGTGAAGTGTTGGATTTTGATACAAGTATATTAACAAAAAGTTTGTTATCTGGGTTCTTTAAGTCTAGATTAGATGTGCCCGTCAATGAAGTAAATGCTTTTTTGATTGCCAAAGAGCGCGGCCTGACAATCGGCGAAAAAACTTCACACGATACCTTTGGCTATAGTAACTTCATTACCGTTACAGCCAAAGGTGATAACAAACAACTTGGCATTAGTGGAACATATGTAGATCACTATGGCTCACGTATCGTTCGTTTAAATGATTTCACAATTGATTTCCATCCTGAAGGAAATCTGCTATACGTTCAGCATATGGACCGCCCTGGTGTAATTGGCCGTGTCGGTAAAATACTCGGTGACCACGGGGAGAACATTGCGACTATGCAAGTTGGCCGTAAACAAGCTGGTGGGGAAGCCATCATGTTACTCTCATTTGATAATCCATTAAGTGATGACATATTAAGAAAACTTAAACAACTTGATGATATTACGTTTTTATACAGAATCACATTACATGGAAGTTAGCTAACTATCAGTTAATGATCTAAAAGGCTGTTCTATTTGAAAAGATCAGAACCCACATTTACTATATTCCAATAAATCACAGACTAAGTTCGCCGCTCGTTATGGCTTCATCTGTATGATTCATATCTTATAGGCCTAAACTTCCTTTTGAAACCCACAAAGGCAAGTTTCACTGTCTCTCCACTAATCAGGATTTTACGGAAAGTAAGCCCCCACCTCTAAGCTTCGAGATGGGGGCTTACTTTCGACTTTCCGTTAATGCGGGATAAACGGTATATAGTGTGTGAGGTGACCCTTTTTGCCTGTTCATGACTCATTTGGTAATGCTTCTCTAAGTGAGGAAAAATTCACATATAGTGTTCGTAGTAATGCCTCACATTTTCGTTAAGTTTTCTAGTAAAAAAACCTTCGTCTACTTCACGCTTCCCAATCCCGCCAATAAACATCAAACTGATACATATCCCAAAAATCAAGACAATCAATAATCGTTTTCCATAATCCAGCATATCTATCCCCTCACACAAAATTTCATCAACTCTCTATTTGTATGAGATATGACCGATTTGTAGAACTTTAAATACACAATTTTTTTACTATACTGAATCCCCAATTACATTATTCTTTTTGGTGACAGCGGGTCCTTAATGGGCTATTTTTATAAGAAACGCTCCTACCATAATACTAAGTAAAGGCGTTTTGTATTAAGGACATGGGGATTGGGCTTCGCGACTTACTAAAATCAATCTACTTTGCAGAAATACGTACTTTATTAAGAAATGTACTCCAAAATCCAGCTCCGCACCGCCACCATGATTAGGTGAAGCTAGGGTGTTAAGGTATGAATCCTTCTTAGTAAATAGTATTATTTTCATGCCATAGGCGTTTCTTATGAAACAAGATTTTTTGGCAAACTATTCTGGAATTATTCATTTTCTATCATTTTTCGTGGCAAAATAAAGGTAAAGGTCGTTCCAATTCCTAGCAAGCTGTTAACCGAGATTTCCCCATCGTGAGCATTGATAATATTTTTAGCGATAGAAAGCCCAAGTCCTGTACCTGAACTACCTCTAGTTCTAGCCTTGTCTGCTTTATAAAAGCGTTCGAACACAAAGGCTAAATCCTCTTTTGGAATCCCCGAACCTGAATCCTTCACTTCTATTATCAACCCTTGACATTCATCTAGTCGTTGAATTATTTCAACCCTTCCACGAACTGGGGTATGACGAATAGCATTATCAATTAAATTCGTCAATACTTGTTCAATACGGTCAGGGTCAAACATCCAGTTAAGTTCTGGATTTTTCAATGAAGTTGACAGAATAATGTCATTTTCTTTAGCAAGTCCGGAAAATTTATAGACGATTCTTTCTAAATAATCTTCCAATGGTATCGAATCATAACAAAGTTGCATATTTTCCGATTCTAGTCTGGCTAAATCAAGCAAGTCATTAACGAGACGTCCCATCCTAAGCGATTCATCATAAATCACCTTTGCCATTTCTTTTTTATCCTCTTCACTTTCGGCAATATCATCAATGATTGCTTCACTATACCCTTGAAGCATACTAATCGGTGTTCGCAACTCGTGGGAGACGTTTGCAATGAAGTCGGTACGAAGTTTATCCATTTTCCTTTCATCCGTCATATCACGGATAATCGCAACTGCACCTCGGATGCTCTCACTCCCATATAAAGGACTGACGATTAACACCCAATCATGCCCTTGCAAAGAAATTTCACCAATTTGTTCTTTATCAAGTAGTTCTGAGCGATCGAATAAATTCATGAGTACAGATGGAACCATTCTATTACTTTCAAGTTTCTCGAAAGTCCAGCTATGCAAAAAACGTTCCGCAGGCGGGTTGGTTTGCAATATCGTTCCATCTCTATTAAAGGTAATCACGCCATCAGCCATACTTCTTAAAATGCTAGCTAGATGCTCTTTTTCTTGGTTTAATGCACTAATATTATTCTTCAACTGTTTGCCCATTTGGTTAAAAGCAATCGCCAATTCCCCAATCTCATCACCTGTCAAAATCGGTACTTTCGTATCAAATTTGCCCTTAGCCACTTCAAATGCTACTTCCCGCATTTTTGTTAATGGGGCATTAATCCTCGTAGATAAAAAGAAAGCAAATATTGTTGTTAGGATAATTGCCACACCTGCTGCAAGCAGAATAAATTTTGTAGTAGATGTAATGGCTTCTTCCATTGTTTCTAGTGATTGAAAGAGAAAGACTTCATCTTGTTGACCGTTTAAATCAAGCGGAACCCCAACAACTATTGCTGAAATCTCTTGATTACCAACTTTCAGTGGGAGAAGCAGTTCTTTCTTTACCATTTCCCTTTTTGTGAATACTTTGTTTAGACTAGGGTCATTTTTAAGAAATTCTGGATTAACACCGTATTTCTCCATTGATTCTGAGCTGAAAATAATGTCATTATCATTCAAAACGAGCATTTTAGTTTCGATTCCAATCATTTCAGATGCAATCTGTAATACTTCATCGGTGTCAGCATGGGTATTGGCTATTTCAACAATTCGTTTTGCAGTTTTCATTAAATTATTTTCAACTTCATCAATTTGAAAATTCCCAAAAAACTCGACGAGTAAAATTGTTAATATTATTAATACGAGGGAAACCAATAATAAAATGGTAGCCCATAACTTACCAACTACACTTCTCCATAGCTTCATTCTTGTATAACTTCGAACTTATACCCAACACCCCATACGGTTGTTATCATCTTAGCAGCGTTTTCCGATATGCGATTCAATTTTTCACGCAGTCGTTTTACATGGGTGTCTACAGTTCGAGGGTCTCCAAAAAATTCATAATGCCACACTTCTTTTAGTAACTGCTCACGGTCAAATACTTTGTCAGGAGACTTAGCCAAAAAATATAATAATTCATATTCCTTTGGTGTCAAAGATACTTCTTCTCCATCAGCAGTTACTCGATGTGCATCATGATCTATCGTTAAATGAGGAAAGACGATAATATCTTTCGTAGCTGTTTCGGATTGTACATATGTTGTACTTGAGGATCTGCGTAACAATGCTTTGACCCTTAGGACAACTTCCCTAGGGCTAAATGGTTTTACAATATAATCGTCTGTACCTACTTCAAAGCCTTGTACTCGGTTAACCTCTTCCCCTTTTGCCGTTAACATGATAATTGGTGTCGCCTTTTTTTCTCTTAATTCCCGGCACACTTCGATTCCATCTTTACCTGGCATCATAATATCTAGAAGAATTAAATCATAATCTGTTTCGATTGCCTTTGTGAGCGCAATATCACCATTTTCCGCCTCATCAATTTCATAGTCTTCCCTTTCAAGATACATTCGTAATAAGCGACGAATTCTCGCTTCATCATCTACAACTAATATTTTAATCGGATTTCCCATATATGTAAGCACCCTTTCTTACCTCTATTTTACAAAATGAAAGCGAGCATTTCTATTCTCTTTCTGCTTTTGTACGAATGAATATTATGTTTGTCACAAATCTTTCACTTATTCATGCGCTTGTTTCATTAAAATATAGCAGCATCTCATAAAAAAAGAATATTATCTCTTTCGAATGTAAGTTTACACGCCTTTTAGCAAAATACTTTTATTAAACAGTTTTTTACCGAGCTAGCCTAGGATACAGAAAAGAGGCGATCCTTTCTAACGAATGGAAAGCGCCTCTTAAATTAGTTATGCATATGAATGAAGTCCAGCTAAAATTAAGTTCACAACGATCAGATTGAACATAATGATGGCAAAACCTACTACTGCAAGCCATGCTGATTTCTCCCCATGCCAGCCTCTTGAAAGACGTAAGTGAAGAAATGCTGCATAAAATAGCCAGGTAATTAAAGCCCATACTTCTTTAGGATCCCATCCCCAGAAACGTGTCCAGGCAATCTGTGCCCAAATCATTGCAAAGATTAAGGCTCCAAGGGTAAAGATTGGGAAGCCAATTAATATCGATCGATAGCTAATCTCATCTACTAAATCTAAGTTAACATTCTTAACTAGCGGTTTGAAAATGGCCGCCACTCGTCTACGGAAAATCAGGCGAAGTAAACCGTATAAAATTAATCCAGAAAATAGAGACCAGATCACTGTATTTGCTTTATTTGCATCGATAATTGCAGGCATTTCTACGAAAGGTTTCATTTTCCCTTCTGTCAATAAAACGCCTTCATGTGGACCTATTAATGCAGGTAAATGGTATTCAAACACGTCTTCTTTATTATATTTATTCATCCATGTAAAGTTTGCTTTATAATCCAATGCAGAAAAAGTCGACGTGATGATGACAAAAGCAAGTGTTGCTACCATGGTGAACATAATCACTTCAAGCCAAATCGTCTTCTTGTTCCTTTTTGACTGATCAACTGATTTTATAAGATATAAAATCGCCGCCACAAAGCTAATGGACAATACCGCCTGTCCAGCAGCCGCCGTCGTAACATGAATATGCAACCAATCACTCTGAAGTGCTGGAATGAGTGGTGATATTTCCCGAGGAAACATACTTGCATAGGCAATGATCAGTAGAGCGATCGGTAAAGCGAATAATCCTAATGCAGGTGTTTTGTAGATAAAATAAATCAAAATAAATGCAGCTATAAGCATCATTCCAAAGAAAGTTGTAAATTCAAATAAATTACTTACTGGAGCATGTCCGCTTGCTAGCCATCTTGTAATAAAATAGCCAACCTGTGCAACAAATCCTAATATTGTTAACCCAATAGCTATTATTGCCCATTTGTTTTGTTTTTTTTCAGTTTCCCCTTTTTTATCCTTTATAGCACCACCGAAAAAAAAGGTACCGACTAAATAAAGGACAAAAGAAGCATATAACAAGTTACCGCTTAATTCTGCCACGTATACCCCACCTTATTTCTCTTTTTCGCCTACTTCTTTGGCTTCCAACTGATCTTTTGGCTCTGTTATATTCGTACCTTCCAGCACCATGGAAATATCGCGTTTTAATCCATGCCAGTTTTTATTTGTGTGTCCTGCCAGCCAAATTTCCCCATCTTTTCTTTGAATCCAAATACGTCGATGATTCCAATAAGCACCTTGTATAACACCAATCATGAATATGCCACCGCCAACAAAGAAAATCCATAATGTTAGATCCTTTCTGACAGTTAGTGCTGTGACATTTCGTGTATCTACCCCAGCAAATGCCATCTTATACGTATTTTCTCCTAATGGCTCAAGCGTTTGTTGAATGGCAACAAAACTAACTTCACCTTCTGGCTTATCTGGTGTCTTCATATTAAAAATAAAAGCTGGATTATTTGGAACTGGTGATTTAGTAACAGGTTCCTGATTTTCATCAAATTCAAAATCAGGAAAATAGCTCATTAACTCAACCGAATAACCATTTTGCAATTTATACATGGTTTTTGGATCGTCCAAAGAAATAGTAATCGTCCCAAACGTTTCTTTCGTACTTTTATTCATTAAATTAAATGTCATTTCACTCAATTCATCCAGTTTATAATCGACTTGGTAGAATGCAAAATGATCGTGTTTTAATGGAACATTCACTTTGATAGAATGGTCTTTAATTTTTTGAAATTTTGCATCTTCTCCAGGAAGAGTATTGCCCTCTTTTTCATAGAGGGTTACATCAGCTTGATAATTTTTTACGATTGTTCCTACTTTATCAATGGCAGCACTGAATGTTTGGTCTTCCTCTTTATCATACACTTCTACTTTAAATTGATTGTTTTTCAGTGCATATTGACCTTCAGTTCCGGGAATTTCTTTCATTTCGCCTTCTCGTAGCCAAAGAACCTCATCGACATACATGCCTGGTAAAAATCGAAGCATTCCGCCAATCAAAAAAATGATAAGCCCAGCATGATTGACATACGGCCCCCATCTAGAGAATCGTCCTTTTTCCGCAAGAATGTTGCCGTTTTCTTCTTTGACTTTATATCTTCTGGATTCCAGGCTTTTCTTGATTTCTTCAAAATCGCTAGCTTGTTTATCTGTACTCGTTATCCCAAAGAGACGCTGCTTCTTTAAAAAACCTTCATGTCTTGCGATTTTCTGTTTTTTTAACGATCGATAAAGAGGAACAACACGGTCAATACTTGCAATCAAAAGAGAAGTCCCAAGCATCGCGATACAAATTAAATACCACCAAGAACTGTATAAATTATGAAAACCTAATAAATAATACAATTTACCTGAAAAACCATATTCTTTTTCGTAAAAAACCTCAGGTAATTCAGTAGGCGGTATGTATTGTTCTTGAGGAAAAATTGTCCCCACTGAAGAAGCGATGAGCAAGATCACGATCAAGCTGACGCCTACCTTTACGGATGAGAAGAAATTCCATATCTTATCAATTATCGATTTATTATAAGTCTGTGATCGACGTGCGCTCCCCTCATAACGCATATCGATCATCTTTGAGTCTTTTTGGGCATCATCTAGTACCCGACCACAAGATTCACACAGAATCGTGCCATGTGGATTCACATGGCCACACTCACAATTCACCACTTCTTTCATGTCAAAATCTCCCCAATGTTATGGTTTAATTCGCTCCATATGTTTTTGAATGCTTTCCTCACTTAGACTGCCTGTTAGTGTATCCACAATTTTTCCATTTTTATCTATTAAAAAGGTAACAGGTAGTGGATCTACTTTATAAGCCGTTTGCACTTGCTTATTCTTATCAATCATAATCGGAAATGTTAATTGATGCTTCTCAGCAAATTTCTTAACAGAGTAATTGGATTCTCCAACATTAACTGCTAAAATTTGCACCCCTTGTTCTTTATAGATCTGATATTGATTATCCATAAACGGCATTTCATATTCACAAGGCTTACACCATGTACCCCAGAAATTTAAAAACACTCCCTGCCCCTTATAATCAGAAAGTTTATGCGTATTTCCATCTAGATCAGTTAACACAAAATCTCGAGCCATGTCCCCTTTTTGAACGGCTTCTACTTTGTCTTTTGTAAAATTCGCATATAATGAAAAAACTAATGCTGCACCTAAAAGAGCAAGAATTGCAGATCTCATAATAAGCCGGCGCTGTTTTTTATCCATAACCATCCCCCTACATGCTTCATTCATGATTTCATTGTTGCAGGTTACACATATTGACATTATCTCGAAATAACAAAGTATTTTACTTTAGATAGAAAATTTCCTTTATTTTAGTCTGTTGCTCTTCCCATCTGTAGTAGCTAATGCTCTCATTTGTTTCACTTCATGAGGCGTCAATTCACGAGCATCCCCTGCAGTAAGCCCTTGTAATGTTAAAAATCCATATCGCTCTCTTTTCAGTTTCTGAACGGGGTGACCGATTGCATCGAACATCCTTCTTACTTGACGGTTTCTACCTTCGTGAATCGTAATCTCAATAATTGATGTTTGTTTTTTCTTATCACTCGAGAGAAACTTCACTTTCGCAGGTGCTGTTTTTCCATCTTCTAATACGATTCCTTTTTCAAGCTTCTTCAAACTTTCACGTAGTGGTATTCCTTTCACCTTTGCAACATACACCTTATCTACTTCGTGCTTCGGATGCATTAATACGTTAGCAAAATCGCCATCATTAGTCATCAACAGCAAGCCAGACGTATCATAATCAAGACGACCTACAGGATAAATACGCTCCTCAATTTCATAAAAATAGTCTGTTACGACTTTCCTGTTTTTATCATCCGATACAGCAGAAATAACGCCACGCGGCTTATAAAACAAGAAATAAACAGGTTTTTCTTTTTCAAGCGGGACACCATTTACCTCAACTTTATCATTCGGTCCTACTTTAATTCCTAATTCTTTTACGACTTTACCATTTACTTTCACTTTGCCTTCTTGAATCCACTCTTCTGCTTTTCTTCTTGAACTCATGCCAGCATGTGCAATAACTTTTTGTAACCTTTCCATCTATCTTTCACCTCATCAAATGTTGTTTAACATGTTTGTAGAATAACGCAATCATACAATTATTACACATTGTACCGAAAAAAAGAAGGTGAATGAAAGTTTTTAATGAAAAGAGATGATTTCACTTTAAAAATGAGCAGTTACTAGCAATTACTTTTTCAGATAATGAATATTTTTTGACAATTATTTCATTTAAAAATGGAGATTAATTCTATATGAGTTTACCACAGTCATTCGGTACCTTGCCAAAAAAAGTTGACGATATTTCGACAAATTACAATTTACCGAAAATTCCTTTATTTATTATCGTTTCACTAGTGTTTCATAAAATATACACACTCGCTAAACAGAATAGCTACATTAGCAAATTCACGAAAACCAGTTCCTGTTTCCTTCATAAAAAAGGCTGGTTTCGTATCCTTTTTTGCTTTTAACCTGGGTTGATTTCCGTTACAGGTACTCGCTTTCCGCGGGCGGTCTTAGGAGCCTCCTCAGTGCTTCGCACTTACGGGGTCTCCCTGAACACGCTTCTCTAAGCAGGTGCCTCGCACCTTCCACTACAATCAACATCTTCGCGAATTTGTTACTTGCAAAAAACAACAATCTTAACGAAAGGAGACAAAAAAAGACGGATAGTATTTCACCCGCCTACATCATTATTTAACACCAAAAACAAATGTAACTACAACGATTGCAGCTATTAGACCAACTAAATCGGCCAACAATCCAACCTTCAACGCATCACCCATTTTTTTAATCCCAACAGCCCCAAAGTAAACGGTTAACACATAAAACGTTGTATCCGTACTTCCCTGTATCGTCGCTGCCAGTCTGCCGATAAATGAATCTGGGCCATAAACAGCTATTAAATCACTAGTCATCCCGAGAGCTGCTGTACCTGAAATGGGGCGGATAATGGCCAGCGGAACAATTTCAGCAGGCACATGGAGAAATTCAAGAAAAGGTCGCAGAAATTGAACAAAAAATTCAAGTGCCCCAGAAGCGCGAAACACAGAAATAGCGACAAGCATGCCGACTAAATAAGGGATGATGGCAAAGGACATCTGGATCCCTTCTTTCCCACCTTCAACAAACGTTTCATAGGTGGGAATTTTTTTATATGTTCCGTATAACAAAATACCGCAAATTATAAAAGGTATCATCCAAATCGATATTACGGTCATCCACTGCATTTTTAACTACCTCCTCCCGTTACGGACACGTTTTCTATAAAAGTAACGGTCAATTAATATGGCCCCTACAGCAGAGATCGCCGTTGCAATAATAGTAGGAAAAACAATGTCAGTTGGTGAGGCTGAGTTATACGTCATACGTATTGCGATAACGGTCGTCGGAACGAGGGTAATACTTGACGTATTAATAGCAAGAAACGTTATCATCGATCTACTCGCTGTGTTCTTGTCGCCATTTAAGTTTTTTAATTGCTCCATCGCCTTGATTCCGAGCGGAGTCGCAGCATTGCCCAAACCGAAGAAATTAGCCATCATATTGGATAAGATATAACCCATCGCAGGATGATTTGCTGGTACTTCCGGAAATAACTTTTTGATAATTGGACGAAATAGTGCAGATAATTTGTCCAACAAACCAGAATCCTGTGCAATCTTCATTAAGCCCAGCCAAAATACAAGGATACTCATTAAACCTAAAGACAGGGTAACTCCTTCTTTCGCCCCTTTAAACAATGCTTCATTAACAGCGTCCATTGTTCCATTTACCATGGCAAATATGACACCGATCAAAGTCATCCCAACCCATATATAATTAATCATGACGACCGGTCCCTGCAAAAGACTGAATGAGATCCTTCCAAACCCTACGCCAGTTTTGATCACTAAACGTTTCTTTAGATTCACCAAAAAAAATTGTTCGAGTACCAATTAACTTCTCTTCATAAAATATTTCTGCTTTTCCAACAATATCTGGAATGCTCTTTTTTTCTCTCCACTCGCCCTTCGGCTTGAGTAGTTTGATTTTCACTTCTACGTTCTCCTCTTCCTCATCCAAAAGCGGATACGTAAAATCATGCTTCAGGTAGATTTTCCCTTTATATTGCTTAATACCTACATCCTTAACAGGTCCTGCTTTTAACAGCTTAATTGGTTTATATTCCGAAAAAGCGTGTTCATACATGTAAATATGATCGTTCCAGTCATCCGGACCATCAAGTGTGACCGCAATCAAATTTAAGTCATTTTTAGTTGCTGTTGTAACAAGTGTCCGTCTTGCTAGCTTTGTAAAGCCTGTCTTGCCACCTGTTGTGTATTCATATAACCCAGTAAGCAAACGATTTTTATTTTTCCACACATAGTCCCAGTCTTCTTCTGAATTCGAAGCTCGATGCTTTTTCGTGCCTGAAATCACCCTGTATGTCTCGTTTTTCATGGCATATTGTGTTAATAGCGCCATATCATAGGCTGTCGAGTAATGGTTTTCCGTGTTGTCGAGTCCATGTGGGTTTGAAAAATGACTATTTGTCATGCCGATTTCCTCTGCCTTTTGGTTCATCATCCAGACAAATCCATCAAAACTGCCGCCTACCTCTTCAGCGATGGCTACAGCTGCATCATTTCCGGAACGTAGCATTAAGCCATAAACTAAGTTCTCCAACGTAATTTTTTCTCCTTTTTTTAAATAAAGAGAAGAACCCTCCGTTCCAACGGCATTTTGGCTAATTGTTACTGTATGATCTAATTTACCGGATTCTATTGCTAAGATTGCTGTCATGATTTTGGTTATGCTAGCAATACGGCTCTTTTCATGTGCATTCTCCTCATAAATGACTCGTCCGCTTTCCTGATCCATTAATATCGCACTATGGGCGCTTACAGGAAGGGTAGCTTTAGCTTGGCCTGGAAAGAATGTAAAAGCGATCATCACCATGCAGATGCATGGCAAAACTCGATATCGAAAACGCATGCAGTCCCCTCGTCCCTTTATGGTTTTGTACAAGTTTATGCATAAAGTAAAGGGATATGATAAGAAAAGCTGCCACCAGCGTTCGACTACAAACTTGTGAATTCTTTTCACGCTATAATGCGGATAGCGCTTAGTTGTTTTACAAACTAGCGATGATCTACTGGTCTAGGATAATCACTGACAACAAAGCTTCAGTAAATATGCAGTGCAGACTCTCATATCTACTAAATATCGTTTTAAGAACACTTAAAAGAGGATATAGAGTGCGAGGCCTGCACCTTTTTGTATTTCGTTTTATTTGATGTAAAGAAGCGGTGTTTAGTACTCTGAAATTGTCAATATCCAAGCCATTTTGATTTTTTTCTTTGGCGCAGACGCGCATGGACTCTTTTATAATATTCTAATTTCAAACTACATCATGAGTTTGAATGTGTAAAAAAAGCCTTTATTGAGTTTTCCATGTAAGCTGACTTGCTTTGTCAAATCTATATTGTACCTCAGGCCAGTTCACGATTTCCCACCAGTTATCTACATAGGCTGCTCGATCTGTTTTATATTGCAAATAATAGGCATGTTCCCAAACATCTAAAACAAGTAAGGGAATCGTATCCCATTGGGTTAAAATCATATGTCGTTCCGACTGAAGTATTTCTAATTTCTTCGCTCTAGGTGCCCAAACAAGTATTGCCCAACCGATCCCCTCAACCGCTTTTGCCGCTTCACTAAAATGTTTCTTAAAAGCTTCAAAACTACCAAAGTCATGATCGATTTGCTTTAACAAACTCCCTTTTGGTTTTTCACCGCCTCTTGGATCCATGTTTTCCCAAAACAATGTGTGTAAGTAATGTCCTGATCCATGAAAAGCAGCTTCTCTTTCCCAATGCTTAATTAAGGAAAAATCATTAGTTTCACGAGCTTTTTGCATCATTCGTTCAGCTTTATTAAGCCCATCTACATATGTTTGGTGGTGTTTATCATGATGTAATTTCATAATTTCTTCTGAAATAACTGGTTCTAATGCATTATAGGGGTAAGGGAGCGGCGGAAGCGTATGTTTTCCGATCGGCACGGATTTGTTTACATTTAGATCTTGTGGCTGCTTTTGCGAGAGTTTGGTTACGTTATGATGGAGGATATGGATACGTTGCTGAAGCTGTTCGATTTCAGAAGCAGATAGCTCATCTTCACTTATTTCCGATGTACACTCTAATAGTTGATCGATTTCATCATGTAGATCACTTGAATCATCCGATCTTTTGTCAAGAAAACTCCTTACTCCCTGAAGCCATTCTATAACGTCTTCTACATATTGTTTATTTATCATTTTCTTTCTCCCCCAATATCACTAAATCTTCTTTTTTTGCCCATTCTGAACTATCCTATGAAAAATTTAGCATGATATGAGGATATTTTGGGTAATCAAAAAGCTGGTTTACGAAAGGATCTTTTCGCAAACCAGCTTTTGGTTACATTTAATTAGACTGCATCATTTTCGTACGATAATCATTTTCATAATAATCTAGTTCTTCACGCATTCTTTGAAAATTGCCTTCTAGACTTTTCAATAAGCGGTCTACACTATCAGGGGCATCCTTTTGGAATCTAATCGCATGTGCACCGGTATAAGCAGATCGGCTATCTTCATACCAAACATCTGATCTGGGAGTAAAAAATTCTTCTATACACCCATGAAATATTCGATATAAAGTTTTCTCAGCTATCTCTTTATTAAAATTGTTTTTCTGCAAAATGATCTGACACTCTTCCAAACAATATTCACTGTTTACCAACAAACGGCGAATGGTTGATAAAAGACCTTTATAATACGTTTCATCGCCTTGTTTTTCTTGCGTCAACTCATGCATTGTCGTTTCATTTAGAAATACCTCAAGCGTACTTACCGTATTCTCTAAAAAGTTTTGTACATCAACTAACTGAGACTGAACCGTTGAACTTTCCACAGCGAACCCCCCTAATGAATTTTATCCGCCAATCCGTTTTCGATTCTAAAAACGTATTATGGGCTGGATAGATTTATTATTAGTATATTATCACAATTACGATAATATTGTCAGTCAAGTGTTTCCTGGAATTTTTCAAAAAACAGATCCGCTTCACCCTGTTCAAAGTTTTCCTCGGATGAGCCTTCGAGCGCGGGTAATTCCTCAAGTGTTTTCAATCCAAAATAATCGAGAAACTCTTTCGTTGTGCCGTATAAATAAGCTCTTCCCGCTCCATCCGCTCTACCTACTTCTTTAATTAACGCTTTAGAAATAAGCGTCTGCAAAGGCCTTTCTGTTTTCACGCCTCTGACTTCATCAATCTCAGACCTCGTTATTGGCTGTTTGTATGCAACGATGGCCAGTGTCTCTAGAGAAGCTTGAGACAATCCGCCCGATGCAGGTGATTCTACAAGCTTTTTAATATAATCCGAATGTTCCTTTTTAGTCGCTAATTGATAAACGCCCGCCATTTCAACTAGTTGCAAACCTCTATCACTTTCTTCATAGTATTCATTAAGATCTTGAAGAACTTCTTTTGTCTGAAGTTCAGCCATTTCTAGTACTGAAGTTAATTGCTTTAGAGATAATCCTTCATCTCCAGCTGCAAACAACAATGCTTCAACGATACCTTTCCAATTAATCACTTCCAACTGCTCTTACACCTTCCTTAGTTGCAACAAATATTTCTGCGAAGTTATGCTCTTGTTCGAGAAAGATTTCATTTAGCTTCACTAACTCTAATATTGCTAAAAAAGTAACGACAATATGCTCTTTCTCAGGCTCTGGGAATAATTCAAAAAAGCTTTTTCTTCCCCGAATTGCTTGTAAGTCAGCCATGATTTGATTCATCCGTTTTTCGATAGATATTTCCTGTTTCGTTACTTTTGTAAACATCGGCTTCTGGAGCTTTTTCCTGCGAAGCAATTTTTGTAGAGCGCCGAGCATATCATATAAGCTTACATTGAGATCTTGATGATCCATTTCTGCTTCTTTTACAAATTCCCCCAAGTCACTTGGCGGCTTCATGAACATTAAACTTCTATCCTCTTCAAGCATCTTTAATTCATTGGCTGCTAGTTTATATTTCTTATATTCAATCAGTTTCTCTACGAGCTCATCACGAGGATCTTCTTCATATTCCATGCCTTCTTCATCGTATAAACGTTCCTCTTCATGTTTTGGTACTAACATCTTGCTTTTAATGGCAAGTAGCGAGGCAGCCATTACTAAATATTCACTGGCCACATCTAATTCTAGATGCTTCATTGTATGAATATAACTAAGATACTGTTCTGTTATCTCAGCCATTGGAATGTCATAAATATCTATTTCGAGCCGATTGATTAAATGAAGCAATAAATCCATCGGCCCTTCAAAAGCATCAATTTTAATATTATAAGCCATTTCAAAACCCCATTACATCGTTTTCGGTTACAAATCCTAAGGCAAGCCGAACTTCATTCGTTATTTCTACCTTTTTCTAAAATACGCCACACTATAGTATAGTGGATTTTTCAGCTGTTATCCAATAGTACATAAAATAAAGAAGCCATTTTTTCTAGGAACATTTTTCTAAATTAGGTTTCTGCCCAAACACTTTTCTTCAAAAGTGCATACTCTGACACTGTAAAGAAATTAGAATTAAAGGAGGTACTAACTTGGGCGATGGAGGATTTGGTTTCGGCGGAGGTTTCGCTTTGATTGTCGTATTATTCATTTTGTTAATTATTGTAGGTGCATCTTGGTTTTAATTTTTAGCTCATAAGCCTTGTTAAAAAGGCGACTAGGAGGCTCTAATTTAGCCACTAAACAAAATAATTGAACAACTCGAATTGGTTTTCCTCGTTTATATAATTAAACTTATACAAAGAGGGATTTGACGAAAGAGTCAAATCCTCTTTTTAATTGGCTGTTTTCACATACTTTGTTGCTTTTAAATTATATGTACACTACTCTCCTGGGATAAGTACCTCCCACTACAATCCATATCTCCTCGAATTTGTTACTTGCTGATAACAACAATCTTTACGAAAAGGGCCTTTTAATTAATATGTTTTATGACATAAAGAGCACTCCTATAAACTATTCCTTGTACTTTTCCCCTACTAAAGCTTTATGCACTTCTAAATCCAGCTTATGCTACAATGACGGTAACAATTGAATAAACAAGGAGTGAACAAATTGGGCTACCCAAAAGAGTATGTGTCATATTTAGTTCATTTTCATGCTAGCAGAGATTATTTCGAATGCCATGAAATTTTAGAAGAATATTGGAAAGAGGTCTCACCTCGTGAAAGAGACTCCTATTGGGTCGGATTTATCCAACTAGCTGTAGCTCTTTATCATTACCGTCGGGGAAATCTTATTGGTGCTAGAAAGTCCATTCGAAAAGCAGGTAATATTCTTCAACTGAAGCCCGCGCAGATCAGCCAGCTTGGAATAGATTACAATGATTTAATGAAACTCATCGATGATCTTACTGAAAGAATGATTTTAGAAAAACCTTATCAAAGTGTGAATTTGCCAATTTTCGACGAAAAATTATCGGAAGACTGCCTTACTAGTTGCCGTGAAGCCGGCTATCAGTGGATGAAGGAAAGCAATCTTAATGATTCTCTTTTGATTAACAGACATGCACTACGTGATCGTTCAGAGGTCATTACAGAACGTAATAAACAGCTGCAAATGCGAAAAACGAAAAGTGACTGATTTTTTTAATCTTCAATGATCACATTACAATAAAGTGAAACTTCAATTAGTAGGTTTTTTTCCATTCCCCACTGATTTGTCCCTTTCTACTGTCGAAGGATCTAAATGAATCACAAAGTGCACCGCGTCCTTTAGTCTTACCTCTATGTCACCCACATCCTGTGATAGTCCGACAAGCATAAGCTGTAATACTCTATGGCGTAATTTGCCACAGAGTATTACAGCTTATGACCTTAAGTAGGGTTAGAAACAAAAAGGCAAATAAGACCCCCACCTCTTATCCTTGAGGTGGGGGTCTTACTGCCCGTTAATGCGGGAAAAAGAGGCGCCTAAGGTCAGATCCTGCAACAGCTAAATACAGTTAAAGATACTTGTAAGAAACTCTTCATACTGATTTAGAATACGAAGTCAGACATTTATGAGACGCCCACTGTTTATAAATTATTTATATATTTACATGGTAAATCTTTTACGTTCTTCTTATTATTCAACTTCTTTGATAAAATCGCATTTTTCAAAGAAAGAAACGGTATTTTCATTTGGTCTAATTTCTTTATTAGGAAAAAGCTCTTGAACTTCTTTTATCATAGTCTTTCCAATGCCTTGCTGGCGAAAAGAAGGGTTAACAGAAATATGCCTAATGATAATTACATCAGAAAGTGAAAGGTCGATTCCAATCACACCGAGGATTTCCTCGTCCTTCCAAAGATACAATTGCATATTATCATTGATTTCGTACTCTTTCATCGTGGTTTGCAATTTTTTAATATCCTTTTCCTCTGGCATAAACGACAATAGACCCATAGCAAATTTCTCGTATGCTTTTTTATATTTGATTAACATAATATCCCTCGTTACTAAAAGAACGTTGTATTTTAATAATTGAACCGATATTTATCATACATAAAAACTTCTTTTGTTTCAACATCCGCCATAATTCCTTTTACTAAAAATAGATTGACCCATCGAGGACCATTTAGCTTTATACGATCCATATCCAGTAAACAATGCCCCAAATAAGCCCTAGTGCAATCAAAATGAAGATTAGAGTTAGATTATTATTTCTCATTTACGAACTCCCACAACCCGCAATCATTAGTACAAAAAGTATTATTTTATGCATAGCACAACCGTTCTTTATTTGTTTATGCCTTCATTTTACTACACTCTTTACTTTCTGACAATATTATTTCAATTTATTACCATAAAATCAGATGCTTTACCACTTTTATTTTGAAACTTTTCTACAATCTGCTTATACTATAAAGTGAAACTTCAAGCATCCCTTGAACATTCTATAGCTAATGAGTGATAGTTCCTCTCATACTATGAATATTTTTCTCAAAACGTTCGTCTATTAATTGAAGGAGGAAATACTATGAAAAGAATAATAAAATGGGGTTTATTAGCCCTAATACTCTGTATGTTCGTACCAATTCGTGCATTTGCCGATGCTGCGGTGGGCGACATGATTATTACACTTGGTGAAAATCTCACAGCAGAACAAAAACAAATGTTACTTGCAGAAATGGGTGCACCAGCTGACGCTGAAATTCTAACAGTTACTAATAAGGAAGAACACGATTATTTAGGAAATTATATTGCAAGCCGATTAATCGGAACGAAAGCAATCTCTTCTTCTTCCATTACATTGGAAAAAGCAGGCACAGGATTGAAAGTAGATTCAAAAAATATTAACTGGGTTACAGAAGAGATGTATGCCAATGCACTTGCTACTGCTGGTGTCAAAGATGCTACCGTACATGTAACAGCTCCGATTCCCGTTTCAGGGACGGCTGCTTTAACTGGTGTAATTAAAGCCTATGAACTTTCATCAGATAAAGCGATACCTGAAGAAGTAAAACAAGCAGCAAATGAGGAGATGGTGAAAACCGCTCAACTCGGTGATCAGGTCGGTACAGAGGAAGCCGCTGCCCTTATTACAAAGATAAAAGAAAAAATGGCAATAGATCCTCCGAAAACAGAAGCAGACGTTCGAACAATCATTGAGTCTGCGGCAAAAGAACTGGGAATTACCTTAAACGAGCAACAAATCCAAAGCCTCATCGACTTGTTTAATAAGTTGAAAGATTTAAATATTGACTGGAATGCTGTTGGTAACCAATTGACAGAAGCTAAAGAAAAATTGTCTACCTTTCTCCAATCAGAAGAAGGCCAATCTTTTCTCGATAAACTTAAAAGCTTTTTTAGCAGTTTAATTGATGCGATAAAATCCTTCTTCTCTTAATAGTGAAAAAACGAGGCTGTCCTAAAACCATAGGGTCAAATCCTCACCCTCTATATACAAATTAAGCATTACGCTTAAACTGTATATAGAGGGTGAGGTTAGCCCCTTTTAGACAGCCTCGTTTTTTATCCCACACTTAATGGGCAGCAAGACCCCCACTGATGGAAGTTTCACTTTATTTCGTTTTGACGATTTCTTTTAATTCTAAATCCAAACGGACTAAATCTTCATATGTTTCTCTTTTAATCACTTGTTTCGCCTCACCATTTTCCACAAAGACTACTGCTGGACGTGGAATCCGGTTATAGTTATTAGCCATCGAATACCCGTACGCTCCTGTACAAAATACCGCTAGAAGATCACCGCGGCCAGACTTTGGCAAAGGCAAATCCCAAATAAGCATATCGCCGCTTTCGCAGCACTTGCCGGCAATTGAAACAGTCTCTTCTACTTCATCTAATGGTCGATTCGCTAGTACAGCCTCATACTTTGCTTCGTACAGTGCTGGACGAATATTATCACTCATTCCACCGTCAACCGCAACGTATTTACGAACTTGTGGCACTTCTTTTTCAGAGCCCACTTTATATAAAGTAATCCCCGCATCCCCTACAAGGGAACGCCCTGGTTCAATCCAAATTTCAGGCATTGGAATGTCTGTTCCTTGAAGTTCATTTTGAACTTCACGAACAATTTCCTCTACATATTGTGAAGCAGGAATGGGAGTATCTTCTTCAGTGTAGCGGATCCCAAAACCTCCTCCTAAATTTAGCACTGGAGGTTGATAGCCGAATTCTTCATTCCATTTCTTTAATTGTCCGATTATCTTTTTCGCAGCTAAGACAAAACCTGTCGTTTGAAAAATCTGTGAACCGATATGGCAATGAAGTCCTTGTACATTCATCCACTTACAATTTAAAGCTTGCTTTAACGCTTGCTCTGCTTGGCCATTTAGCAAATCGAAACCAAATTTCGAATCTTCTTGCCCTGTCAGGATATAGTCATGTGTATGAGCTTCAATTCCAGGCGTTACTCTAAGTAAGATATTTACCTTCTGTTCTTTAAACACACACAGCTCTTCTAATAATTCTAATTCGGAAAAATTATCTACGACGATACATCCAATGTTATGCTCTAGTGCCATCATTAGTTCTTCTTCGCTCTTGTTATTGCCATGAAAATGAATTCGTTCTACAGGAAATTCAGCCTTTAACGCTGTATAAAGTTCTCCACCAGAAACAACATCAAGAGAAAGTCCTTCTTCTTTCACTAATTGAATCATGGCAATTGAAGAAAACGCTTTGCTAGCATATGCTACTTGTGCAGAGATTCCCAGATTTTCGAATGTTTGTTTGAATCCTCTCGCTCTTTCTCTAATTAATTCGATATCATATACGTATAGAGGTGTTCCGTATTCAGCTGCAAGTTGTACAGTATCTACTCCGCCTATTTCAAGATGTCTTGCATCATTTACTTTTCCTGTTCCATAAAAGTGCATATACGCCTCTCCCTTTCCTGTCTTTGAAGCCAATTCCCGCAGTTCTTGTAAGAGAATTTCCCCACCAAAAGGGTCTGAGATCTCCACTAATCTTGTACAAATTGTATTAACGATATAAGTGATGTGGGGTCTGACCCTTTTAGGAGAAACTCTTTGTGGAATCTTTTTCTTTCAAATAGCTATTCAAAGCTTTAGCTATTGATTTTTAGAATAAAGTTAAATTACCACAACTTTTCGACAACAGCAACACTTATGTGAAACTATTTAATGAAGCTGCACTACTCATTTTAGCTTTTTAACATAGATAAAGGTGTAATACCGCAGTATCACATATAAGAACTAACAGTTGGTTAGACAACCAATCAAAGTGAGCAATCTTAGTTTTTTCATTTATCTCACAATACAGTCAGCAAGACCCCAACTGACTGCTGTTTCACTTTATTTTGGTTGACGATATCGATCTTGAGGATGTACAATACTCGGACGAATTCTAGAACCTGGATAAGGTCTTCTTAACAAAATATGCGATAGTGCTTTTGGCCGAAACGGGATAAGAGGCCATAAGTATGGCGTATTCAAGGTTTTTATACTAGCTAGCAAAATGATGTACAATGTTAAGCCTATGATTAAGCCGGGTAGCTTAAATATTGCAACAATAAGTAAAATAATTAACCGTGAGACTTTATTCGCAACTCCTAATTCCAAACTAGGTGTCACGAATGTTCCTACTGTAGCAATTGATGCGTAGAGAATGACTTCTGGTACGAAAAATCCAACATCGATAGCAATCTGGCCAATTAAAACGGCTGCAATTAGTCCCATTGCTGTTGAGAGTGGGGTTGGCGTATGTATGGCCGCCATCCTCAAAAATTCAATTCCAATGTCCGCTATAAAGATTTGCAAGACTATTGGAATATTTGTTGATTCGTTAGGCCCTACGAATGCTAGTTGTTCCGGCAATAACGATGGTTCCACACAAAATAAGAACCAAACCGGCAATAGTAAAATAGAAGCAATAACTCCTAAAAATCTAACCCACCTTTCAAGAGTACCAATAGCCGGTGCCTGACGATACTCCTCCGCATGCTGCATATGATGAAAAATCGTTGATGGAGTAATGATGACACTTGGAGAAGTATCTACAAAAATGATGACATGCCCTTCCATCAAATGAGTGGATGCGACATCTGCCCGTTCCGTATACCGGATGAGCGGATAAGGAATATATCCTTGTTTGACGAGAAATTCCTCTACCGTTTTATCCGCCATTGTCAATCCGTCCACTTTTATATTAGATAATTCTTTCCGTATAATATCTATTAAGTCAGGATCAGCGAGCCCTTTTATATATCCGATCGCAATATCCGTTTTTGATCGTTCTCCAACCCTCATAATTTCGAATCGAAGTCGTTCATCACGGATTCTCCTTCTGGTCAGTGCTGTATTGATAATAATATTTTCCACATAGCCATCTCTTGAACCGCGAACCACTTTCTCTGTATCCGGTTCTATTGGTGTTCTTCCTGGATAACTTCTAACATCGACAACAAGTCCAATTGGCGTCCCATCCACTACTATAACAATCAAACCGGAAAGTACTTGATCGACTAATTCATCAAGAGTCTTAATTTCTTCGACTGATGGGTGAACTATACTATTATAGACTTTTTCAAATACCTTTTGTGTATGTCTTTCAGTATCATTTTGATCGACGAGCTGGTCCAAAATTTCGATTATAAATTCCGAGTCGGTCAATCCATTCACATAATAGATATGGACCTGTTTTTTCAAAATAATTAGTTTTCTAACACCTAAGTCAAAACTTTCTCCTAGGCCAACCTTCTCCTTCATAAAGGCTTCTATTTCTTCCACTCTTTCAGGAATCGGTCGCATCTTGTGCTCTTTTTTGTTCGTCACTATAGCCGCTCCTTTCTAAAATAAGTTCAATGGCAAGCTTGGTAATGGGAGCTCCTTTTACATAATCATCTTTTTTTGACATTTTTCCAATATCGCCAATTCCTACGACAATTGGTGCATGTAACTGATCAATACAATAAACGGTATCTCCAGTAATTTTTCCTGGTTCAAATTCTTCCGCCCCATACTTATCGACACCATTTCCTGTTAAGTTACCGTCACGATCAATACTGACGTCCACTTTCGTCCACTCTGCATGTCGCGTTCTTGAAGCAACAGCAATAATGCCTAATACTTCAATATCCGCATGATTGGCTACATACCGCATAGCAGTTTCTCCTGCACCTTCTCCTACAATCCCGCTATCATCAAACATTACTAATACGGGGTCATAGGGGGCCTTTTTAATTAACCTAACAATGGTCTTGCCTGAAAGAGTGGTTGGGTTGCCCCAAGACATAGAAATACAGCGTCCTCCAATCTCCTTAGCTACAATCTCAACCACCCTTCTTGCGTATTCGTCACCATCAGTTATGAGGACTACTTTTCGTTTATTGTCCATTCAAGGGATCCTTTCTATATAAAGTGAACTCCCATCTGTCGGTTATTAGAAATTTTCACATGTTAATCTTCACAAGTTTACAAAATAGATCCATTGAAACAATGATCCAATTACCTTTCCGAAAACAACTGCCATGATTAAATAAACCATTTTATCTTGGATTCCAATCCGTTTGGATAGGATAGGAAACACATTTAGCACTTCCGTTAATGCAGCCGCTAGCATTCCGTTGAATACACCGTTTGCCACTCCAATAATCGGCAATACGTATTGATTCCAATGCAAAATAGTTCCTTGTAGGCTAAGCCAAGTTCCAGCAAGTACACCAAATACTACAGCCCATTCGTAATAGCGAATCATTTTCATCGTTTTTGTCAGCTGAGTTAGCCTTGGGATCAGTCCAAGAACAGTTAAGAATGCAACGAATCCAGCACCGACAGAAAGTCCGCCTGCAAAACCAAGAACGGCAACCAAAATCAAATTACCTGTCATCGATTTGACGGATGCTTTCCTTATTTTCATTCATAATCACGTATTGGTCTAAATCTTGCTGGTAATTGAACATTTCCACTTCAAGTGGACTCGGTTCTTCGTTGAATCGTTTTTTAAAAAAGTGATTAAAAAACAGGACCATCCCTAGTCCCAAGCCAATACTATAAGGAATTTGAATTAACAACGGGCTTTTGTCTTCCCTGCCTGTAATAAGCTTAAATAGTTTTTGATGGACTTCTTGCATACTCACGTCGACATGATAGTTCATAATCGTGATTCCTGTTCCTAAAAACAGAAGTATCCATACTCCGATGAAAAATAAAAACGAGAATTTTCTTTTTTCATAGACTACTTCAACGATTGTTTGAGCAGGACCAAACGTCTGTACTTCAAGCTCACTATCCATTTTTCCCATTTCCTGGATAACCTGAACTAGATCAATAATGATGATATTTTTGTCCTCTTTTTTTACTTTCAAAAGCGTAATGTCCTCAAGCTTACTTACTAAATCTTTGGGACCAATTACTTTTACTACATCTTTAACCTTCACTTCCTGATTTAATTTGACTTGTACGCGGTTTCGCATTCGTACATAAATTAGTTCCATTTCACTCACCCCGCACGTTATTTTCCTTATATTTGTAGTATGGATTGGAAATCAAAGGAGCATACGAAAGAATCGTGATGACTAAAAATTACCATCTAACTTAACTATTATATTTTTTCTTTTTTTACACGCAAAAGACCATATGAATTATTGATTCATATGGTCTTTCATTTGTTGAAGAATTTTCTTTTCTAAACGGGATACTTGCACTTGCGATATACCTAAACGAACAGCCACCTCTGACTGAGTTTGATCTTTATAATAGCGCAAATAGACTATTAATCGCTCTCGTTCGTCCAGTCCATGAATCGCTTCTTTTAAAGCGATCTTATCAAACCATTTGGTTTCATTGGTATCTGCAATTTGGTCAAGCAGGGTGATTGGATCTCCATCATTTTCATATACGGTTTCATGGATTGATGAAGGACTACGGCTTGCTTCCTGTGCAAGGACGATTTCCTCAGGGGTTAATTCCAAATGCTCGGCAAGTTCCGTTAATGTTGGGACTCGCCCATATATTTTCGATAGTTCTTCTTTGGCACGACGGATTTTATGAGCCATTTCCTTCAACGATCGACTTACTTTTACGGTCCCATCATCACGAATGAAACGTTGGATTTCACCAATAATCATCGGAACCGCATACGTGGAAAATTTCACTTCAAACGATAGATCGAACTTATCAACAGATTTTAGAAGACCAATACAGCCGATTTGATATAAATCATCTGGCTCATAGCCTCGATTCAAAAATCGCTGCACAACCGACCAAACTAATCTTAGATTACTATTTACAATCTTGTCCCTAGCTTCTTGGTCCCCGCTCTGGCTGCGTCGGATTAAACTCCGTAACTCATCATCTTTTAAATGGACCTGGTTCTTCTTGTTTTTAACCTCCACATCCATAGGCGTGTCTCCCTTAATTGCACAAAGCTTTAGTTTTAGTTAAGTGCTTTTTTAGTCGAATGATGGTTCCTTCGCCTTTATGGGAAATGACATGCATTTCATCCATGAAATTTTCCATAATCGTAAAACCCATTCCCGATCTTTCGAGTTCTGGCTTTGTCGTATAAAGTGGCTGAAGTGCTTCGTCTAAGTCTTCAATTCCAAGGCCTTCATCACGAATTTCCAATTCAATCATATCGTCTTCTAGGACAACAGAAATATAAACAACACCGGTTGGGTCATTCTCATATCCATGAATGATGGAGTTCGTTACCCCTTCAGATACGACGGTCTTAATCTCTGTTAATTCATCCAGAGTCGGATCTAATTGCGCGATAAATGATGCGACAGACACCCTCGCAAACGATTCATTTTGGCTGAGTGCCGAGAATGCCAATTCCATTTTATTTTTCATATTAGGCAACCCCCAATCTTTGTAAAGCATATTCTTCAGAAATATCAAGCTTGATAATTTTAAACAATCCTGACATATCAAACAAGCGCTTTATAGATGGGGAGATTGCACATACGACCATTTCACCGTCGTTCTTCTTTATTTGGTTATATCGGCCAAGAATGACGCCCAGCCCTGAGCTGTCCATAAATGTTAGCTCTTTTAGATTAAGCACGATATGTTTAATCTCCTGTTTCTCCAACACTGATTCAGCCTGCTGCTTTAGCTCAACAGCTGTATGATGATCCAATTCTCCTCTTAGGCGGATACATAAGACTTGATTTTTCGTTTCAATTTCAATTATCAGACTCAAACTTCATGCCTCCTTATCTGTCGTATAAGGAGTGAATTTCTACTTTTAGAGGGTCAATTCCTTCTTATCAGCAAAACTAGTGGTTTTTCGGCTAAATTAGAAAAAATAGGTTTGATTTTGACACAAAACGCTACTCCGTTTTTGTAAACATGCCAAAGGAACGTTTATATAGGTCCCACCAGCTTGCTTTTTTCACTGTATTTTTAGCTACGATGGGTGAGCTCGTCACTTTTTTTCCATTTTTCATGATTTCAAGTGTTCCAATTTTCTCGCCTTTCATAACCGGTGCTTTTATATGTTTGTCAAGCTTGATTTTTTTTGTAAAATCTTTTGCAGACCCGCCTTTTGCCGTCAACACAGAGATCGGCTCACTCGTTACACCCGTAACGTTTTTTTTATTTCCTTTACTGATAGAAACCGTCTTAAGATCAACCCCACGCTTATATAATGGATGGGTCATAAATTGTGAAAATGCATAATCAAGCATTTTCGTCACCTGTGCATTTCGTTCTTTCGGTGACGGGGCCCCCATTACGACCGCAATGACCCTCATATCGCCTTTTTTCGCTGTCGCTGTTAAGCAATATTTCGCTTCATTTGTAAACCCGGTTTTCAATCCATCTACACCTGGATAAAATTTTACAAGCTTATTCGTATTAACAAGCCAGAATTTCTTGTCGGTATTTTCACGAAGGTACGATTCGTATGTCCCTGTAAATTGGGTAATTAAGTCATATTTCAATAATTCCTTTGCCATAATTGCCATATCATGTGCCGTACTGTAATGATCAGACTCTGGAAGTCCTGTGGAATTTTGGAACTTCGTGTGCGTTGCTCCTAATTCTTTTGCTCTCTCATTCATTTTCGCGACAAATGCTTCTTCTGAACCTTCCAGTCTTTCAGCCATAGCAACAGACGCATCATTTCCTGATCCTATCGCTATACCTTTGAGCATTTGTTCAACCGTCATGACTTCTCCAGGTTCTAGAAAGATTTGCGATCCACCCATTGATGCGGCATATTCACTTGTGCTAATCTTTTCATTTAGCTTTAATTCACCTTTATCAAGTGCCTCCATGATGAGTAGCATGGTCATAATTTTTGTCATACTAGCAGGTGGTAGCTGTTCTTCTGCGTTTTTATCATATAAAACAGTGCCTGTATCTCTTTCAATTAAAATGGCTGATTTCGCCTGTTTTGCTAATTCAACACTATTTTTCTCAGCAGCAAAACTATGTGGAATGCTCATGCTTGTTAGCAATAGAATAGCTGCGCATATACTTACTATCCGCTTCATCTGCAAACCCCTCCTATTCTTGATAATTTTATTTTTTCCAAAATTATCATTAATATACAAGTTGTGTTAATTAAAAAGGAAAAGGAGGAAGTTATTTTATTGGATAGTTGTTTTTAGCAAGTAACAATTCGAGCGGAATGCGAGTACCTGAAACGGAAATCACCCCAGATTGTTAGTGTGCATATAGGTTGAAAAGCAACAAAGTATAAAAAAGCCGTCCCATAAGAAAGGGTCAGACCCCACACCTACTATATATCGTTTAAGTCGTGAACATAAGCTAATAAACGATGTATAGAGTGTGAAGATCTGACCCTTTAGGACAACCTTATTGTCATCTAAATTATTCTGTAATTTGTTTGTATATAAGCGTTGGCTTTTCAACTTTTTCAGAAGAAATTGTGATATTCGCATACAGTTTTTCTTTAACTGCAGAAACATCTTCAAAGTTACTGTATATCGTAACAAGGGACTCCCCTTTGACAACGCGATCTCCAATTTTCTTATTTAGCATAAGACCTACAGCTAAATCAATCTCAGATTCTTTAGTAGCCCGCCCTGCTCCTAGAAGCATTGCGGCTGTTCCTATTTCGTCTGCTACGATTGTAGAAACATATCCATCTTCTTTTGCTTCAAGCTCGAATTTGTATTGTGCTTGTGGAAGCTTTTCAGGATGATCAACAATCGATCCGTCTCCCCCTTGTGCTTCAAGGAACATTTTAAAGGAAGCTAGTGCCGAGCCGTCCTTGATTGCTTGTGTAAGCATTGTTCTAGCCATTTCAATAGATTCCGCTTTCTTCGCTAAATAAACCATATAACTACCAAGTGTTAAAGAAAGCTCCGTTAAATCTTCAGGTCCCTCCCCTTTTAATGTATCAATCGCTTCTTTTACTTCTAATGCATTCCCGATGGCAAAGCCAAGTGGCTGACTCATATCTGAAATAATCGCCATTGTATTACGGCCAACATTATTCCCGATGTTTACCATCGCTTTAGCCAGCTGCTCCGAATCTTCAACTGTTTTCATAAATGCACCCGCTCCTGTCTTCACATCCAAGACGATAGCGTCAGCACCAGCGGCAATTTTCTTACTCATAATCGAGCTTGCGATCAACGCGATATTGTCAACTGTTGCTGTAACATCACGTAGGGCATAAAGCTTTTTATCGGCTGGAGTCAGGTTCCCACTTTGGCCGATTACAGCGAGTTTATTTTTGTTAACAAGATGGATAAACTCTTCATTTTCAATTTCAACATGGAAGCCTTTGACCGCTTCTAATTTATCAATAGTTCCACCAGTATGACCAAGACCGCGACCTGACATTTTCGCAACAGGCACACCTACTGCAGCAACAAGAGGTCCTAGCACAAGTGTTGTAGTATCACCCACACCACCAGTGCTATGTTTATCCACTTTAATACCTTCGATCGCTGATAAATCAATTGTTTCTCCTGAGTTGACCATCGCCATCGTTAAATCAGCACGTTCTTTTTCAGCCATGCCTTTAAAGTATATAGCCATTGCAAATGCACTCATCTGGTAATCAGGAATCGATCCCTTTGTGTATCCGTCTATAATAAAGTTAATTTCTTCTGTTGATAGCTCAAATCCGTCACGTTTTTTTGCAATTAGATCAACCATTCTCATTGAAATCACCACTTTTTAAAAAATTTTAAATTTACATTTGTTTAACAATTTCTTTTACAAAGCTCATGAAGCTACTTTTTACTTTTTCCGTCGTTTCAATCACTTCTTCATGTGATAGTGGCTGATCCAAGATGCCAGCTGCCATATTCGTAATACAAGAAATACCTAGCACTTCAATCCCTGAATGACGAGCGATGATAACTTCTGGTACAGTTGACATCCCTACTGCGTCTCCTCCCATTACCCTTGCGAGACGGATTTCTGCTGGTGTTTCATAAGTTGGACCGCTAAATCCTAAGTAGACTCCCTCTTTTGTATCGATTTGAAGAGTTGAAGCAATCTCCTTCGCTTTTGCTCGAAGCTGCTTACTATATGCTTCGGACATATCCGGGAAGCGTGGACCAAAGCGCTCATCATTCGGCCCGATCAAAGGATTTGTACCTGTATAATTTATATGATCAGTTATCAGCATTAAATCACCGGGAACAAAACTTTCATTCACACTACCGGCAGCATTCGTTACGATCATTTTCTCCACACCAAGAAGCTTCATAACACGAACTGGGAACGTGACCAATTCCATAGGATAGCCCTCGTAATAATGGAAACGTCCTTGCATAGCGACAACCTTTTTTCCACTTAGTTCGCCAAGTACAAGCTGCCCAGCATGACCTTCAACGGTTGACACCGGAAACTCTGGTATCTCACTGTATGGAATTTTCACCGCATTTTCAATTTCATCTGCTAAAACACCAAGACCTGATCCTAAAATTAAACCGATTTCTGGTGTATCCTGAAACTTTTCTTTAATAAACGATGCTGCTTTTTCAATTTTCTCGTACATTCTGCACTACTCCCTTTATTCTTTATATTATTCGTGGAAAACGCCCAATATCAGCCATCTTTATTGAAGATATTCCAATAAACTTTTTCCGAATTCCGGCATTTTCACCTTAAAATTATCTGCTACTGTTGCGCCAAGATCAGCAAACGTTTGACTGATTGGCAATTCTTTACCCTTTGTAAAACGGGGTGAATAGATTAGCAGTGGCACGTACTCACGTGTATGGTCTGTTCCGGCGTGGACAGGATCATTCCCGTGGTCTGCAGTAATGATTAATAAATCATCTTCCTTCAACTTACTTAACACTTCCGGCATACGTGCGTCAAATTCTTCTAACGCTTTTCCGTATCCAATTGGGTCACGGCGATGCCCGTATAATGCATCAAAGTCAACTAAATTCAAAAAGCTTAACCCAGTAAAGTCCATGTCTAAAGTCTGCAGTAATTTATCCATTCCGTCCACATTAGACACTGTTCGCAAGCTTTTAGTTACACCCTCCCCATCAAAAATATCAGAAATTTTCCCGACAGCAAGAACGTCCAAACCTGCATCCTTTAATTCATTCATAACGGTTCGTTCAAACGGTTTTAATGCATAGTCATGGCGATTCGCTGTTCTTTTGAAATCGCCTGGTTCACCGATAAATGGTCTGGCAATAACACGTCCAATTTTATATTCATCAGCCAATGTCAATTCACGAGCAATTTCACAAATTTTATATAATTCATCTAGTGGGACGACTTCTTCATGTGCGGCAATCTGAAGAACAGAATCAGCAGATGTATAGACAATCAGCGCTCCTGTTTTCATGTGCTCTTCACCAAGCTGGTCAAGAATTTCTGTTCCACTTGCTGGAATATTTCCGATGATTGAGCGACCTGTTCTAGCTTCTAATTCGTGAATGAGCAACTCAGGAAACCCGTCAGGAAAGACACGGAAAGGCTTCGTAATATTCAAACCCATTATTTCCCAGTGACCTGTCATTGTGTCTTTTCCCGTTGATGCTTCTTGCATTTTAGAGAAAAATCCTAGCGGTTGGTCCGCTTTATCCACACCTTGAATCTCCCGAATATTACTTAGTCCCAATTTACCTAAATTCGGCATTTTCAATCCGTTCATCTCAGCAGCGATATGACCGAGTGTATCCGCACCCTCATCACCAAATAAGTCAGCATCCGGTGCCTCGCCAATCCCAACTGAATCCATTACAACTAAGAAAATTCTTTTATATCTAGATTCTTGGTTCATGTTTATTCCTCCTAGCTTTTTACCTCTATTTTTTATATTACCCGTAACAATATTGATTAAATCACCGTTTAATATGTAAGCGTTTTTGAAGTCAGAAGTCTGACCACTACATTGTAAACGATTTTTGATCTTTTTTACAATGATTTTATCTTCTTAAACCCGGTAACCACTCATGTTTTAGTTATATGACATAGATCTAACTTGATAAGACTAACCATCAGCATGGGTTTTTCCTCCCCCAGTGATAGTTAGTCTTGTTTGATTAGCGCTAAAGCCTCGTTAGAGTATTACTACGAACCCATTCAATAAACAAATAACGAAATTCGACGCATGGTCATGTCTATGTCTTTAGTCAAACTTTCTCTTTATTAAATCTAGGTAGCATTGTAACTCGCCTAATTTTGTTTTATTGCAAAATTGAAGCGACCGGTATTATACGGGCTGCCTTTCTCTTGAATCTACAAAGCCATCCCGTTAAACCGGGATAATTGGTGTTAATAATGTGCAAAGTCAAGACCTTAAATACTCCTTATCATTCTATTAAGCTCTTGGATGAAACTTTGTATACACATCTTTCAAACGAACGTTTGTCACATGGGTATAGATTTGCGTCGTTGAAATATCAGCATGCCCGAGCATTTCCTGTACCGCCCGTAAATCTGCTCCATTCATTACTAAGTGCGTTGCAAACGAATGCCGTAATGTATGTGGCGTCAGTTCTTTTTCAATGTTTGCTTCTTTTGCTAATCTTTTTAAAATTTTCCAAAAACCTTGCCGAGTCAACCGATTTCCATGATGATTCAGAAATAAAGAATCAGTTTTATAGTTTTTACTTACAAATTTTCCGCGAGCTTGAACTATATACTGATCAATAGCGAAAAGCGCTGTTTTTCCAATCGGAATGATTCTTTCTTTATTCCCTTTACCGACACAACGCACAAAGCCCATTGTCGAGTGTACATCAGATAAATTAAGATTAATCAATTCACTTACCCGCATTCCTGTTGCATATAACAGCTCAAGCATCGCTTTATCTCTAAATCCATAAGGTTCGATAAGCTTTGGAGATTCTAGCAATGATTCTACTTCTTCCATACTTAGCACTTTTGGAAGGCTTCTTTCTGGCTGTGGTGATTCAATATGTACAGATGGATCTTGGTCTGTCACTTTCTCACGAATGAGAAATTGGTGAAAGGACCGTATCGATGCAATATGTCTAGCAATTGTTTTCGAGGATTTTCCTTGGTCTTTTAAATGAGCAAGAAACTGGATAATGTTCGTTCTGCGAGAATCATTCCAACTAGCCAATTGACAGACATTTTTTAAGTAAGTCCGATATGATTTCAAATCTCGCTCATAGGAAACAAGGGTATTCGCAGCAAGCCCCTTCTCTATAGTCAGAAAGTGAATATAATCTCTTATTTGGTCTTCCATTGGCATTACTCCCCATTTAAATAAAACAGCATAAGTCTGCTAAACCAGGTCTCTTCTTCTGGATCTTCCGCTGTTGTTACTTTAATTGCAGTTCCTTTCGGTTCATCATAGCGATGATACCCTTCAAACTCTTGATTTAACCATACCATGCCGCTATAAAAAAGAACAGTAAAGCTCACAAAGAGCAGCAGTACCTTTAAAGTATGAAGTAACATGGAAAATGATGTCTTCATTTCTTCCCTCCGTCCCCTCATTATTCAAGATGCACTCGTTCGTACACAGTTCGAATAACTTGTCTTACTTCAATCTATGCCAAGTAAGAAAGGATTTATACGGATTTTCACTTTATTTAAGGGAAATATGCAAAAAAACCTTCTCCTAAGGATAGGAAAAGGCTGCGTAACTCATTCAGTCGCTTTATCATCTTCTGTTTTTTCATGACATCTGTGGCAAATTCCGTGGAAGGTCAATCTATGATCTTTTATCTTAAAATTCCAATCACGTTCAACGATCGTTTCTACATCTTCAAGCAAATCTTCCTGAATTTCGTCCACTGCCCCGCATTCAACACATACAAGATGATGATGAAAATGCGCTGCGCCCTCTTGTCTTAAATCGTATCGGGACACTCCATCACCAAAGTTAATTTTATCAACTATTTTTAATTCAGTAAGCAATTCAAGCGTACGATATACAGTTGCCAAGCCTATCTCCGGCGACTTCTCTTTGACAAGGAGGTACACGTCTTCAGCGCTTAAATGATCCTCTTCATGTTCAAGTAAAACGCGAACGGTCGCTTCTCGCTGAGGCGTCAATTTATAGCTGGACGAGTGCAACTGCTTTTTTATTCGATCGATTCTGGTCTCCATACTTTTCCCTCCCGCGCCGTATCGTTTCTATTATATCAAAAGAGGGAAAACTGTCAAAAGAGAAAATCACCATTTGCTTATTTTTTCTGTAGAAAAGGGGCAGGGCTTTGCAAAACCAACTCCGGACAGCCACGTTTATTAGGTGATATCGTCATAGAACCTGAACCTTTTTCATCATCGAATTGGGAGCTAGCGCTCACGGGTGTTTTTTCCCGCATTAACGGTCAACCCCTCCACCTTAAAGCTTAGCGGAATCGAGGAAGCTTGAGGGATAACTGTCTAATCTAGTTGCGACTCCTAGCTCCTCGAAGTCATAAGCTGTAATACTCTGTGGCAAACTACGCCAATCCGTATTCCATCTTATACTTGTCGGACTATCACAGGAAGTAAGCGCGATCTTAGGAGACGTTCCCACACCATTCGCCTCGCTTTTTGATGTAAAAGCCCGATGTGATTTTTCAAAGGTATAATTGAGGCCCACAGGACGTGGGTCACACAGACGAAGACATGAGGACGCGGCGTACTTAGTCTGTGATTCATTGATTCGGGTTCGTACTGTCGATTGATCGAAGCTGTCGCTGCGATCTTAGCGACAGTAGAACGGGACTAACAACCTGTGGAAGATGAAGCCCTCACTGATTGAAATTTCACTTTATCTATTTAGTAAACTAACAACATTTTTCATTAAAGAAGGAGATACATAGGCTTCAATTGCACCTGCGCAAGCTAAAAAGACGATCGATACGGTCAATGCTAATATATAGCGCATGATAATCGGTTTTAAAGGCTCGCGAATTTGTTTCATGAGAATTCTTTGAATCATTTTCACAGATAACGAAACGGAAATGACTGCGATAATGATAAATACAGGCACGATAATAATATTTTGCGGCAAAATCGAAACAAACGAAAGCAAGAAGCCCCCCCACCCCATTTGACTAACCAAGAAGCCAACCGTAAATCCGACTACCATACCCTTTAAGAACAATAGCACCAAAATCACAGGCAGGCCAATTACTGACACTCCTAATATCCACATAAACGCTATATATTTCACATTATGCGCAACACTTTGGGTAAACATGTCCCAATCAGCTGCAATTTTCGCCTCGGATACTTGTCCAAAGAATTGTGATAAATAGTAAAATAAGTCATCGCTCTGAGTAAAGCTCAAACTATTTACAAGAATGGCCCCAAAGATGACTCCCATTAAAAATAGGACAGTAATAAACACATACAATGAGGAATGTTCGTTGATATGATTAATTGCTGCGTTTTGTACGACGGATTTTTTCTTCATCTTTTTTCCTCCTGACTATTGCTTAGTAGATTGTATGACGAACCGTGTTTATTATGACTCTGGATTTTTTTGAATATATACATCTATTCTTTTTTTCAGACAACGGTTATCTTTCGTGATATAATTTTCCAATTAAACTTTTAGATATATAGGATGAATTTTTTTGGCGCCAATGGCCGTCGATCAGTAAGCATCTAAGGAGGTAATGAAATGAAGGCGATATTAAAGGATTTCCCAGAGAGAATTGAAACAGAGAGGCTTTATATGAGACCTTGTCGGCCAGGAGATGGGTATGAGGTCCATCGGGCCATTTTGCATTCACGCGATCAGTTAAAAGAATGGCTTCCCTTTGCAATCCATGAGCCTGTTTTAGAAAATATAGAAGAAAATATCCGCAGTGCTTATGCTGATTTTATTTTGAAGGAAGATATTCGGTTACATATCTACCGAAAGAAGGACGATGCTTTCATCGGTTCAACTGGACTTCACAGAATCAACTGGAATGTTCCTAAATTTGAAATCGGCTATTGGATTGATACTCGCCATAGCAAACAAGGTTATATCACAGAGTCCGTCTGCGCTTTAACCGATTTCGCATTTGACTATTACCAAGCAAAGCGAGTTGAAATCCGCTGTGACCCGAGCAATCTAAATAGCAGACGGATCCCTGAGAAATTGGGCTTTATTCTGGAAGCTATTCTTCGAAACGATAGTATAAGCGTAGATGGAAAATCAGTACGGGATACTTGTGTTTTTTCGAAAATCACAAAATAAAAAAGAGGATGTCCCATAAGAAAGGTCAGACCCCGCAACTACAACCCATAGTTTAAATAAACTGTGATGAGTGTTGGGTTAAACTCTCTTAAGACATCCTCTTTCTCTGCAGTTATATAGTATCGCCGTAATCTTTGTTCCTTGTTTTAGTGTTTTTCACTGTTAAACTTGCCTGTGATTGCAACGAGAGACGATCGCTTACTGTGGGCGGTCCGGGAGCCTCCTCGGCACTATGCACCTGTGGAGTCTCCCTTTGACTCGCTTTTCCACCAGAAGTCTCACGCCTTCCGCTCCAATCATCATAGTGGCAAAATCAACAACGTGCTTTAACATAGCCACCATTCAATTTATTGCGAATGATTCTTCAATGAAATCACTCTTCAGCTTTCACCTTGCCATATCTTCCACCGCCACCTGTCTCAATCACCAATTGACCTTTACGTGCCATATCAATATAACGTGCGATTTTATCAGGAACGACTTGATTTAATTGTTCAAAGGTTGTTTCATGCAAAATATTCATTTCCGAGCCGAAATAATCCAAAAGCTTGTCCATTGTTTTCGGTCCAAGTCCTGGAATGAAATCGAGTGGAATTTGATGAATATATGGAGGTCGTTCGCGTTCATTATGGATGTTATTTATATTCGCTAACTCATCAATCCGAATTGCAACACCTTTGACGATTGCTTTAGCTCCGCATTTCAAACATATTTTCGTATTTGCCTCAGCGGGCGCAAAACATTTCGCACAAACTGTATTATGATACTTGCCTAGCTTCGGGTCTAGACCATAATTCGTGACAACCCTTCTGCCATTGATTTCTTGAAGCGCCATTCTAAGCTCAGAGAAACTCGGTTCTTTTAATTCCAGTTTTTGATACTCCCTAGCAATTTTTCCGAGTGAATGAGCATCAGAGTTCGTAATAAATACATAATCGTTCAGCTCATTTATTTCTTTGGCCATACTTGTATCCGAACTTAATCCTAGCTCTATCGCGTCAATAAGTAACGGGTCAAATACTTCCGTTAGACTTTCTGTGACTCCTTTTCCATACAAGCTTTTAAAGGGGGTGAACACATGGGCTGGAATGAACAAACCATTTAGTTCTTTCACTTTTAACTGCAGCGTTTTGCCGTCGCAATAAACACGTTGGGAGCTAAGTTGAATATTAGTTACATGTTGTTCTAGCCAATTTGAGAACAGTTTCATCTTATCTATTGTCGGAAAATAAGCTAACACATGCACCGGACCTTGACAATAGCTATCGTACACTTCGATTTCTGATCCAGGAATGAGGGTCGTTTTGCCAAACCGCAAACCGCCTCCTGCTAATTCAGTTACACTTCCCTGCCTCATTAACTCAGTAATCTCTTCAATGACCTCTGGTGAATGACAATCAATAACACCAATCATATCCAACCCTTTACGTTCACTTGATACCATTAACACTTCAGATAATGTTAAGGACTTGGCACCAGTGATTTTAACTGTTTTACCGGTCCATGTCCGGCCGATGTGAATATGCAGGTCTGCATAATATTCATTCATTTACTTGCCAATCGCTTTTTGTAATTGTAAATATTGAACTGCATATGCCGTTTTTGCATCTTTGATTCTTCCTTCTGACTCATACTGGATAGCTTCTTCTAAGGTTAGTTCCATTAGTTCTACAAATTCATCCTCATCCGTCTCGGCTGGCTGTTCAATTTTTTGCAAACCGTGAGCCACATACATATGTACAATTTCGTCAGCAAATCCAGGTGATGTGTAAAAAGATGTAAGATGTTCCATTTCGGCACATCCATACCCAGTTTCTTCTTCTAATTCCCGTGCAGCAGAAGCAGCAGGATCCTCTCCTGGTTCAAGCTTACCCGCAGGAATTTCTACAAGACTTCTTTCCATGGCCTTGCGATACTGCTCGACCATAATAATCTTCCCTTCATCGGTTACGGCAATAACAGCCACCGCTCCTGGATGTTTAATAATTTCCCGCTTGCTCGTATTCCCGTCTGGCAATTCAACTTCATCAACCTGTAGGCTGATGATTTTTCCTTTAAATATAGGCTGTGACGTTAGTGTTCTTTCTTCAAATTTCTTCATTCTGTCCCCTCCTTGTTCTACTTCTAGCATGTTGGTTCATATATTTTACCATAATAATGCATGTTCAAAAAGCTGGATCAAAAAAGTCAACGAGTTTGAATTCATACGTGAGGATCGGAGAGATGAAGATATTTGACAGCTCTTTTGACCGGACTTTTTGAACAACCTCTAATGCTGGGGAGTGATTTTTATGAAGGTGTATATCTTGGAAAAAGCAATTGTTCTTACAGGTAAGAGTTGGGAAATTAAGCAAAAACTTAAAGAATTTCAAGTGAAATATGAATTTGTCAGTGATTGGATTAACGACATTCACACACCGAAAAAAGAATCAACGCCTACTCGTATTAAGTGAAAGACATTCTATTACTTGATTATTTTAAAGCGAACGAAAACTTTCGATTCAGATAATGGTAATTCTTTGAGTTAGTCGCCTTCCTCCATTACAATTGATTTATATTAAATTTTCAATTGAAACAGTCATGATAAGGAGTGAGAGCATTGGAAAAGAGAAAGTTAGGGAATTCTGACCTACAAGTTTCTAAGATTGGTCTTGGCTGTATGTCGTTAGGAACAGATGAGAACCATGCAAAAGAAATTATTATGGCTGCGCTTGACGAAGGCATTAATTACTTTGATACGGCAGATTTATATCATTTTGGTCAAAATGAAAAGATTGTTGGTAAGACGCTTCAGTCAATCCGTGCTGATGTGGTGATTGCCACAAAGGTTGGTAATCGCTGGAATGAGAGTCATGACAGTTGGAGATGGGATCCTTCCGCAGATTATATAAAAAAAGCAGTAAAAGATAGCCTACATCGTCTGGGGACGGACTATATCGATCTCTATCAGCTTCACGGAGGCACGATGGAAGATAATATCGAGGAAACAATTGACGCTTTCGAAGAATTAAAAAAAGAAGGGTACATCCGCTTTTACGGCATTTCCTCTATTCGCCCGAATGTTATTAAAGAATTTGCAAAGAATTCCACCATCGAATCTGTGATGATGCAGTATAGCCTGCTTGATCGCAGACCTGAAGAATGGCTACCGCTTCTTTCTGAAAATAATATCAGCTTGATTGCCCGGGGCCCCGTTGCCAAAGGACTTCTGAGCGAAAAAATGTTAGAGAAAGCTTCTGAAAAGATGAGACAGAACGGATACTTAGATTATAGCTATAAAGAATTAGAACTCATTCTGCCGCATATAAAAGAAAAACTATCTCCACGCAATCTGAACGAAACGGCATTACAATATGTTCTGTCCCATCCAGAAGTCGGGGCAGTGATTCCAGGAGCAAGCTCCGTACAACAACTTCGTGAAAACTGCCGTGCTGCTAGTGGCACGCCACTTTCTGAAGAAGAAATTCTATTCCTAAAACAACTGACGAAAGCAGGAATTTACGACAGCCATCGTGATTAACTAGGAAGGTGCAGACCTCGCAACTATACCAGCTAAAATTAAGCGTAAGTACCGCTTTAAACTGTTCATAGTGTGCGAGGTCTGTCCCTTTCGTACTTATTTATAATTTTTCCAATTAAGATCACTTTCACCAAGCAGTTCTTCAAACGACTTGTTTTTCTCCCGTAATCTTCGTTCTTCTTTTTGTTTCGCCTCTTCTGCTGCTTTTTCTGCCGCTTGAGCCTCTGTTAGCTCTTTCTGTTTGCTTTTAAGCTGAGCCATAATATCCCCGCCGATTAAATCGCCAAGTTTTAACGAATCGTCTTTCTCTCTTTTTGGATGTTGTTGCTTCGTTTGCTTTTTCTTCATCGTTAAAAACCTCCTCTAAATTCGTACCTATTAGTATATCATGATTGCTTCATTGTTAGGATTCATTTGTCATCTGATTCTGCCAGCTATATAATGATGGTATTTCATGGAAATCGAGGGATGTAAGATGAAAAAAGTTTTTTTTGCGTTAGTCGGGGTGCTAATTTACATAATCGGAATCGGCATCTATTTTTCCAATCGAGTGATGTTTATGAAGAAAAAAGAAGTTGAATTTATTAAAAATCGTGAAATTACAGCAAAACGCTTAAATCCTCAAGATTTTGCGGGGTTGCCGAAAATGGAAAGCTGGGTCAATTCACCATCAGGATATCGATTGAAATGTATTTTTATAGAGCCACATGAATCAAATAAATGGGTAATTATTTGCCATGGCGTAACGGAAAATAAGGTGAACTCTATTAAATATAGTTCGATATTTCTTGAACGTGGCTTTAATACTGTTATTTATGACCATCGCCGACACGGAGAATCTGGCGGTAAAACGAGTAGCTATGGTCATTATGAAAAATTCGATTTACAAGCGGTAATTGCTGAGTTAAAAAAACAAAAAGGTGATGATCTTCTAATCGGTATTCATGGTGAGTCCATGGGTGCGGCCACTTTACTTTTGTATGCCGGAATGATTGATGATGGGGCTGATTTTTATATTGCCGATTGTCCGTTTTCTAATTTTGACAAGCAGTTACAGTATCAGATTACAAAAGAAATCCCTTTGCCTGCCTGGACAGTACTTCCAATTGGGCGTGCTTTTATCAAGCTTCGCGACCATTATTGGACGAGTGAAATCTCTCCAATTGACTTTGTACAAAATATTAAGAAACCCGTTCTGTTCATTCATAGTCAAAATGATTCGTTCATACCAGCTTCGATGACTGTTGATTTATTTGAAAAAAAACAAGGGCCGAAGCAATTATATTTAGCGGTTAAAGGTGCACATGCTCAAAGCTATAATGAAAACCGCAAAGAGTATGAGCAGGTGATTGATGATTTTCTTGATAAATATGTATTAGCTAATAACGAAAAAACCGCTTTGTAGGAATTCACCCGCAAAACGGCTTTTTTTCATACTGCTTTATCCCGGTTTAACAGGCGTAATCTCGATTGGTTCAATTAACCACAAATAGTAATTTTCCCTATTTATGGGAGTTTCACTTTATTATGAAAGCTTAATCGCGGATTCAGCATACCATTTGGGCTTTTTAGCTGAAAACTATTCACTTCCGGTACAAAATCAATTTTCATTACTTCGTCGAAGAAAACGGCTTTAGTACGCTCTATATATACAGGCATAAGATTCGTGTCAATCTGCACGTCATCTGCTTCAGTTTCTGACACTAGCCATAATGCCGTTACACCACTCATCACACAGCCGCAGCCTTCTGTATCATACTTTATTTTCATATAGCCTTCCTGACCATTAAGCATTTCCGTTATTTTCTGTTGAGCCGTCTCTGTCCATTCAATTTTCATACTTTCCACTCCTTATCGTGCCCTATTATACCGAATCTCTTCTATTGCGTTAATTATTTTGCTTATAAGCCGATTAATCAGTATGCAATTCTCAGGTGTCTTGATTTGTAAAATAGAAACGCACATATTTACTTATAGCTTGGTAAGGTTCTTTTCCTTTACAATTAAAAATACTACAATAGTGGGTAGGAATAATTGGGAATTTCTGCTCTTAAATTGATTATTTCCTCTAGTTACTAATCCTTAGGAATAGAGAAAGGTGATTATGATGCATTTATTGGCAGTTTTGATTGGCGGTTTTTTCGGTGCTGTATGTAGGTACGGGGTAGGAATAGGGTTCCCTGCACAACACGGTTTTCCTATAGGTACATTCATCATAAACTTATTTGGGTGCCTATTCCTAGGCTGGTTTCTAACATTTATCGGTCAAAAGAAAACAATCAGACCTGAAGTTACTTCGTTGATTGGAACAGGGTTTACCGGCTCTTTTACGACCTTTTCTACCTTTTCAGTAGAGACTATTCATTTATTCCAAGAAGGACTATTTTTTCTTGCATTGCTTTATGTTTTTGCTTCGACAATACTCGGCTTACTATTCGCTTATATAGGTCGTAAATTAGCATTATCACACCAACAAACAGGAGAGCTACTATGATTTGGTTAATTGGACTAGGCGGTTCATTAGGAGCTGCTACTCGATTTTTATTAGGTCGTTTCATTACGAACAAAACGCAAAGAGTGTATCCATTCCCAATAGGTACATGGTTAATTAATTGTACAGGTTCATTTTTACTTGGAGTTCTTACTAGTTTGCATCAGACATATCAAATCAGTGACTTGGTTTTTGCATTTTTCGGTGTCGGTTTCTGTGGTGCCTATACGACTTTTTCTACTTTTGGACATGAAACAATTACTTTAATTCAAGCAAATCACATAAAATTAGCTGTCATTTATGTGATCACTTCTGTTATTATAGGTACTCTTTCAGCATGGGCTGGTCTAGTGATCTTAAATTAGAAACGAGCGATCTAAATTTCACTATTCCAGCTAATGCAGCTGGCTAAACTCTCACCCATCTACCAAGCAGGATTACTTGATCATCTTCCCCTGTATCAATGGAGTTGTTCTGATATCAGGCTTTTTCGTTTATACTCCTACCTTATCTTTAGTCTTCTCTTCTGGTTAAGCTTATAACGAAAACGCGTCGTTTTCTAACCTAAACATTCATTCCACATCTAAAATCCTCTCTAAGTTTAAAATTAGAACATCCTCATCATTCATGATCTTCAGCCAGTTTTCATGTTGATTTATTTTCGTAATCCAGCCCCAAAATTGACGGTATTCATACGTATCAGAATATGTTATCGTAATAGATTGTTCATTTTTAATAGAGTCCATAATAATCCTGTTAAGTTTTTCATAGTGGTCCTGGTCCAAAAATGGTTGTTGGAATTCTTTTTGCTTGAGCTTCCTGTTCATTAATGCTTGTTTATGCTCGGGTAAAAACATTCAACTAGATTCCCATAATTTATTTCCCCTTCTTATTTTTTACGACCTCTCAAATACTTGACTTGCCGGCTTCAAGGATGCAGCACGAATAACAGCCGTCATTCCAAATCGTTTTTTTAGATCATCGATTGTATAATCTAGCTCCCTTTAATCCTCTGCCAAACCTCATCAGACACAAGGTTTGTTATGCTTATTCCAATTCTTCTGATAGGCTGATCATTCCAAAATTTTAAAAATAGTTCCCATGCAGCATAAAAAATTTCCATTGTATGATTGGTTGGCTCATTAAGCTTTCTTTGTCTATGAAAACCAGTAGGAAAATCAAAACTGGCACCACTACAACTTACAGAGATGGTCCCCCATCACTTTAGAATTCCTCGCACGAAAAAAGTTTAATCAAAAATGTCCCTAAAACCGTTGTTTAAGAGCAATCTGATCTTGATCCTCCAAATCATATGATCGAATCCTTTGCCCCAATAATCCTTTAACAAATAATTAGGGTCTCCAAATTTCTTTTTCCAGATTTTTTGCGCACTAATATATCCACTATCTAAACAAAATTCTTCTATGCCTTTACTCTGTAAAGTAAAATACATTGTATTCAATAGCAAATTCCCTACCCCCATTCTCTGGTAGTCCGGCTGAACAAATACTGTACCTATCTCATTTAGCTCTCTGAAAGTGTTATTTGTACAATTACATATGAGATCACTTGCTGGGCCATATTCAATTGAACCAATAATTTTATCCCCATCTAAAGCAATCAAAAAATATCGTTTCTCACCATTGCTTTCAAAATCACTTTCTAAGTATTTTTCCTTAACTTCGACTTCATCATTAATATCATTCAACTTCTCGCCTAAACCTTCTTTAATAAACGTATCAGTAATCACTATTCTAAAAAATGAATTTAACTCTTTTATGTCCTCAATTCTTGGCCTTCTTATCTCCACTTTAAGCACCCCAAAACTCCTTCTCAATTCAAACCGTACTTCAATTATCCTTATTAAGTACAGTTCTTCACAACCTTATCTAAATTTTAACATAAATATCCAATTCAACTGACAAGTTTACTTCAACAATCTGGCCCTATAATGAAAAAAAAACGATCTTCTTTATTGAAGAATCGCGCAGGATTGTGGAAGATCGTTATTAAAGTGAGCAACCCTTTAATTTAGTAGTCTATAGAAAGAACGTTAATTCCTTCCTGGATACTATGCTACTATTAGATTAGATAACTATTCAAACATTAATACTTTGAGGTCCTTGGCATAACAGTGTACAAGTATAGCATGTAATTGACCTCTATGATGATAAATGTGTGCCAATATTTCTAACAACCACTCATATCTTGAGTAGGTTACACCCCAAAAAGAAGTAATTTCTTGCTGAAGTTCTGCCTCTATATAGTTCAAATAGCTTTCTTCGAGTATTTGAAAATTGTCTAAAAGACCAGTCTTTATCCCACTTAAGGATCCATATTTAACAGAAGAATAAAATGCACTCATCTCATCCTGTGTTGCCCCGTTAGCAATAAGTAAATCCGCTTTACAAATGGATGCTATGTGCACTAATAGTTCACCAATTGAATGTTTATCTTGAGTAGGTCTATAATCTAAATCAGTCTCATCTAACGTATCCATTATCTCGATAGTTTTTGTTAATGCTATCTTGATTTGATTTAATGCACTTATACAGTATGTATTCATGAGTTCCTCCTTGCAGCGAATGTATATTCCGTTCATCTTAACTGTTAAAACTGTCTTATTTAACCAAGTGACCATATAATGAAAATAGCGCTGTTTCTTATTACAGAAAAGCGCCCGATCGTAATATAAGTTTAACCAGTTTTTACTAGTTGAGCTTTTTTTATTTGGTTTTATTATGGCGGTAGTGGGAGTAGAACGTAGCGCCCGTGGGACTTGATCCCGTCAGCAAAACTGTTCACTCCCTACTTGTATAAGCATGTTTCAGGCTGGTTGGGACAATGATCCCGTTTTGTGGAAGATCGTTTTCAACTAAAGCCCCTGTAATTGAAGTATAGGAACGATTAAAAAATGTAGGTTTAAAGCGTCAATTTTACAGGTTTTTATTCAAATAACAAACTCTGAATAATTCTGAAAAGTACTAACGTAGCCATGTTTATATATTTGCGTAAAAAGCTGTATAGGCAATATTCAAAGGGAAATCCAAGAAATGTTGGTTTAACAGCATTTCTTGGATTTCGGTTTCTTTCCAAACTTTCATTTGGGAACGTTATTAACGTTTACTAGTGTATAAAAATTATTAATCTTGAGATAGGTGTAACCAATCGAGTTAACCAAAAGGACTTTTTAACATATGCCTTCGTTGAAGAAGTATCAGTTAAATGAAATGATTTAACTACTTTTTAACATTTATTACTTTGTATCCAACAAATAAGATTAAAAACCAAACTGGTGCGACATATAGGGCAACACGCATATCTGGAATAAACGCCATTAACACAATAACCATTAATAAGAATGCAATGGCAATATACGTAGAAAGTGGATAAAGCGGAATTTTGAATTTCAGTTCGGCTACTCCCTCTTTGGTTTTTGACTTTCTAAATTTCAATTGTGCTAATAAAATAATCATCCAGCTTGTAATGACTGCAACAGTCGAAACAGCAGAAATATAGATGAACACTTTTTCAGGTACTACATAGTTTAAGACAACCGCAATTAATAAAACCGCTGAAGAAAATAAAATCCCTCTACGCGGACTACCGTTTTTGCTTACTGTTTTAAAATATTTTGGACCACTTTTTTGTATCGATAAGTTGTGTAGCATACGTCCTGAACCGTATAAACCACTATTAAATGCAGACATTGCTGCTGTAATTACAACAAAGTTAATAATGTGAGCCGCAGCAGGGATGCCGACGTAATCGAAAATTTGAACGAACGGGCTACCTTCTGAACCAACTTCGTTCCAAGGATAAATAACCATCATAACGCCTAATGCACCAATGTAGAAAATTAAAATACGCCAAACGATGTTGTTAATAGCTGAAGGAATTGACTTGCTAGGATTTTTTGCTTCTCCTGCAGATATACCAACTAATTCAACCCCACCGAATGAGAACATAACTAATACTAGTGACATTAAAATACCATGGAAACCGTTTGGCATGAAGCCACCGTGTGCCCATAAATTATCGAAGCCAATTGCTTCACCGTGGTTGCCAACACCGAAGAAAATAATGGTTAATCCTAGAACGATCATACCGATAATCGCAACAACTTTAATCATCGCAAACCAGAATTCGAATTCTCCGTAAGCTTTTACATTTGCTAAGTTTACAAGCGTCATAATAACAAGTACTACAAGGGCAGTTACCCATTGTGGAATATCAGGGAACCAGTAGTTAATGTATACACCGACTACTGTTAATTCTGCCATGCCAACGACAATCCACATGAACCAATACGTCCAACCAGATAAGAACCCAGCAAAACGTCCTAAATATTTATTCGCGTACGTACTGAACGAGCCTGATACAGGTTCCTCTACTGCCATTTCGCCTAATGCACGCATAATTGTGAAAATAACTAATCCGCCAATTAAATAAGCTAGTAAAATAGATGGCCCAGCCATTTGAATTGTTGAACTAGAGCCATAAAATAAACCGGCCCCAATGGATCCACCAAGTGCAATTAATTGCATGTGACGAGTACTTAATCCGCGCTTTAGCTGTGAATCTTGATGATTGTCTTTCATAATGTCATACTCCTAATACGTTTAGATTTTCAAATACTTTGCTCAAAAAAGGAATAAAAAAAAGCCCTTTTGGATTAACCAAAAGGACGATTCAACTCGTGTTACCACCTTTAATTTATAAGCAATTCACATTACTTACCTTATGAAGTACGGTCATTTGACGATACTCTCGCACATGATTACGGGTGCTTACCGGCGTAGCCTACTTAGAATGATCTTTTCGGTACACAGCTCCAAGATGAATTCTCAATCGTTTTACATGCACCTCTCATCAACCGGTTACTTTCTGTTCGTAAAAATAATTGATACTATTTCTTTTCATAGCCTTTGTTCTATACAAATATTTTTGAATTGTTTTTCATTTTACAGAAAAAAAATATTTTGTCAATATAATTTTTGAAATTTCTTCATAACCCACTTAAATATAAAAGCTAAAGGAAATATTTCAACAAATGTTAGTAAAGTTCTTTTAAGAATGTTATTCAACAATCTGGCCCTTTCGTGGAGTAACATACTTGAATTTTACAACATTAGTAAGAATATAAAAAACCCTCCAATAATAGGAGGAAATTCTTTGTTTCATCTATAATTAATGGTTCTTTTGTAATCTTATAAATAAAAAAGGACGACCATCAATGGCCATCCTTTTTGTTATTTACTATCAATAAAATCCACCGCAGAAGCTGGCTCCAATAATGATTAAGAGGATGAACAATACGATTAATAAGGCAAATCCTCCACCAAATCCGCAGCCGCCATCAACACCACAACCTGACATATACTTACAACTCCTTTTTTTAAGGAGGTACTTTCATGAGCTAATTTATTGTATGTTTAAAATAATGATGTGGTTGGGTTTTTACCTATATGTTTAATGAAGATAAGCTGATTTATTAAATTTATACATAATATAGAAATGGGTATAGCCCCGTCTCCAGACAAAAAAGCTTTCATAAACTGGGTAGTCATTTCGACTACTCTATTTTTATGGAATAGATTGAGTTCTCTATTCACACCAATTTATGAAATTGTGGCATATTTTAGACATAATAAGGATTTGGTTTGTCTTAGGAGAGCAAAGGAGCACAAACTTGACAGATTTTCGCTCTCCTTTGGGGCATTTTTTAGGAGTTAATTCGCGATTTTTGTTACCACTAACGAAGGATATAAATATTTTACATCTCCAAGTGCAAATTCAGGAATGATACTTAGCCGATCATTTGCATTTAATCGCTGCTGTATTGTTTTTCCTATTGTGTTTTGCGTCTCGGACCCTATGGATGTACTACTGCCAATTGTATTTGAGGACCAGAAAATACTTCCAGGCACTGGAAGTGTATCATTGATGTACAAGCCAAATGCCACTGCCGAACCAAAAACCTCGTCGTTATGGGCAAGAAGTGCGACTGTGAGGTCCATACTGATTTCATATACGCCATCACTCAAAACCTGAAGATCGGTAGTACCAACAGGAGTTGTGCCCAATAAGGGTCCAGGGGGGCCACCGAAAATAACCTTCGGCCCTGGTATAAGGAAAGAGGGTGGAGACAGCCTAATAAAATTGTTCGACACATTGTATAGTGAACCGTAGGCTAAAGCTCCCCCTGGTCCTGGTTGTCCCGCAGGTCCTGGTTGTCCTGGAGCCCCTGGTTGTCCCGGAGGCCCTTGCGGTCCTGGAATAAAACATGGATTGCAAAGGTTACATGAACAATCTCTTCTACATGAACTCAAAAAGATCACCTCTATTATTTACATATAAGATAATTTATTCGGTTATCTTTTTTTTGCATGTATGCTTGTCCATTGTTCAACAATTTAAATCAAGACCTCCACCTGACTCCTCTGCTTGGTCTTTGAGATTTCCAGCCTAGATCGCTTTTTTTCTTTTGTAATTCAACTACTACTTTTCATATTTGCAAGTGTTCAGGGAAAATTAAGAGAAGTTGATGTAAAAAAGGAGGGAATGTTAATGAGGAAATTATGTTATACCATCCTATTTATAGGGGTTTGGTTAATAGCAGGAGGCTCAAACACCAGTGCTAATGGGTTAACAACAATCATACAAGAACGACCTGTTGTTAAAATAGGCAGCCCTGCGCCGGATTTCGAATTAACGACATTATCAGGAAAGCAAGTAAAACTTTCGGACTATAAAGGCAAAGTCGTGATACTAAACTTGTGGGCGACATGGTGTCCGCCCTGCAAAGCGGAAATGCCGGAAATGCAAAGTTTTTATGAAAAAAGTCGAAATTCCGATATTACGCTGTTGTCAGTAAATTTAACTGCTCAAGAAAAAAATGAAAAAGCGGTCAGTGATTTTGTTGTAGACTATCAATTAACATTCCCGATTTTGTTAGACAAAAAGGATACTGTTGGAAAGCTCTACAAAACGATTTCAATCCCAACAAGCTATATTATCGATCGCGAGGGCATTATTAGAGAAAGGGTGATTGGTCCGATGGATGAAGAGAAAATGGCTATTTTGGCACATGGGGCGAGCTGATAAATCTTTTTTCCGTAGTGTAGTACTCGTATGGAAGATAAAAACACCTGCTTTTTGGGGGCATCATTAAACCACTGAAAGCAGGTGTTTCATATCTATTCCTCACAATAAAACGATTCGGCTTGTAAATCTCGGTTCCGGATCGATTATTACTCATTCTGGCTTGTAAATCTCAGTTCCGGATCGAAAATTTACCCTCTGTCTGTACATAGTTTTCGTAAAGAAAGCAATTCAATCGACAATTTAAAGGTAAAAGTTATTCACTCGCCATCTTAATAGTCGTCCGGTACAACAGTTCCGTTCCTAATGAAATATCCTCAATGGAAGAAAACTCTTTTGGATTATGGCTGATCCCATCTTTGCAGCGAACGAAGATCATCCCAAATTCACAAACATACGACATAGCGAGGGAATCGTGGAATGGTCCACTCATTAATTCAATTGGATTTAAGCCGATTTGCTCACTTTCTTCCCTCATTACATTCATAATTCTTTCGGAACAGTAGCGCGGCTCACTATTGGTGTCTTCTGAGATTTTACAAACTAATTGATGCTCCTCCGTGATTTCTGCTATTCTAGCTCTTAATTGCTTTTCAATTGTATGTCTACGGTTGATATCAATATCTCTTAAATCAACTGTAAAACTCACCTTTTCAGGGATAATGTTGCGTGAGTCTGGAAAGATATTCATACTTCCTACTGTACCAACTGTAGGGGCCGAAGAGTCTGCGCTAGCTAGCTCATTGAGCGCTACAATAATTTTCGCTGCTCCAACGAGGGCATCCTTTCTCATTAGCATCGGCACTGAGCCGGCATGACCGGCAAAGCCCTCTAATTCTACCGTTAACCATAATGGTCCTGAAATACCCGTAACAATGCCAACAGGTGTATTCTGTGCTTCAAGAACAGGCCCTTGTTCAATATGCATCTCAAGAAACGCAGCAATACTACGATCTAAATATTCCGACTCTTTCAGCTTTGTCGGGTCACACCCAAAATGAATTAATGCCTCTTTTCTTGTCATTCCGTTTTTGTCAGTCCGTTCTAATTCACCGTCTTCTAGTTTTCCAAGTATGCCTCTAACCCCAAATAACCCCTTATTAAACCGGCATCCCTCTTCATCCGAAAACGCTACGACTTCAATAGGCATGCTTGGTAAGATGTTTTGCTCTTTCATCGTTTGAACAACTTCAAGTGCACCAAGTACTCCGATGACACCATCAAATCTTCCGCCATATGGCTGTGAATCGATATGTGAACCTAGCATCAATATCGGCGCTTCTGGATTTTCTCCTTCTAATCGGCCAATTAGATTGCCGAAATGATCAATTCTTGCCGTTAATCCAGCCTCTTCCATCCATTGTTTCACTGTCAGAACTGCTAGTTTATCCTCGTCTGACAGTGTAAGCCGACACACTCCTGTACCTGCAATTTTGCCGATTTGCGAGAGGTCCTTTATTTTTTGCTCTAATCGGTCTTTGTTTATTGATAAAGTTTGCATTACGTTTTACATTCTCCCCCCATCTCAGATCACATTCTAAATAGCTTTCAACTCTTCTATTAAAGTTTTAATAATAAAGTTTAAATCTTCTTCTGAAATATTTAATGGTGGAGCTAGCGTAATCACATTATTATACCCTGCAACAGTTGCTCCATTTTTCCCGATAATGAGTCCTTTTTGTTTACAGCCTGCAATGACTTTATTGACTAACCCAGCTTCCAGCGGTTCTTTCGTTGCTTTATCTTTGACAAGTTCAATCCCAACTAACAAACCTTTGCCTCTTACATCGCCGACAAATGGATGCCCTTCTGTAAGAGTTGATAAGCTTTGTATCAAGTATTCTCCTAATTTTTTTGATCGATCAGATAATTTTTCATCATCCATAATTTCAAGGTTCTTTATAGCCAGAGCACAAGCAGCTGGATTCCCGCCAAATGTATTAATATGGCGGAAATAATCATATTCTTCTGAGCCTTTAAACGCCTCATAGATTTCTTTTTTCACGGCAGTTGCTGATAAAGGGAGATAAGCACTTGTAATCCCTTTGGCCATTGTAATAATATCTGGTTTAACTCCATAATTCATAAAGCCAAAGGGTTTCCCTGTACGGCCAAAGCCGCAGATTACCTCATCTACTATAAGAAGAGCCCCATGCTTTTCACAGACCTCTTTGACACCGGCCATATAACCATCAGGCGGAACTAATATGCCGCCTCCCGTAATGATCGGTTCCATGATGACACCAGCAATTGTGTCGCTTAACTCCCAAGTCATCACTCGATCAATATCTTTCACGGATTCTAATTCTGAAGGTGTACAGTCAGCATGGTCTTTCTGTCGATATAAATCCGGTGGTGCAACATGAATGAATCCAGGGGCCAATGGTTCATATTTATATTTGCGCTGTGCTTGACCTGTTGCCGCTAAAGAGCCCATTGAATTCCCATGATAGGCTCGATACCGAGAAATAAATTTGTAACGAGCATGATTACCCTTTTGTTGATGATACTGTCTTGCTAGTTTAAATGCCGTTTCATTTGCCTCTGATCCGCTATTGGAAAAAAAGATGACATATTCTCCGTCTAGCATTTCGTTTAACTTTTCTGCTAATTTAATTGCCGGAGTATGACTTTGTGTAAGCGGAAAATATGCCATTTCTTTTAACTGCTCATAAGCAGCATCAGCCAATTCAGTTCTTCCGTAACCAATATTTACACACCATAAACCAGACATAGCATCTAAATAGCGTTTGCCCGTATGATCGGTTACCCAAGATCCTTCCGCCTTTTCAATAACCATTGTGGAGCCAGGGCTATATGGCTTCATCGAATGCCAAACATACTCTTGGTCTAACGCATGGATATCGCCACTTCGTTTAACATTTTCCATTTAGTTCCACCCTTTCACTTTTAATAGTCATATCTCGAGGTAATCATCTTTTTCCGAGTATAGAAGTTTACTCCATCTTTTCCATTCACATGCAAATCTCCGTAAAAGGAATCCTTCCACCCAGAGAACGGGAAAAAAGCCATCGTTGCTGGTACACCAACATTTATCCCTAGCATTCCTGCATCTGCTTCTTCTCTAAATTGTCTAATGGCTTTTGCATCATTCGTATAGATTGTGGCACCATTCCCATAGCGAGACTTGCGAATAAATTCAAGTCCTTCATCTAAATCCTTTGCATGTAACAAACTTAGAACAGGAGCAAATATTTCTTCCTTGGCTATTGTCATTTCGGGTGTTACATGGTCAAAAATGGTCGGACCTAAGAAATTTCCTTCCTTCATTTCAGTCATTTCTTTTCGACCATCTCGGATTAATGATGCTCCTTCCTTTAAGCCTGTTTTTATATAATGCAATACTTTCTCACGATGAGAGTCTCTAATTACTGGAGTTAGAAACACATCTTCATCTAATCCGTTTCCGATCATTAGCTCATCTGCTTTTTGTTTTAACTGATTAACAAACTCATCACCGTTTCCTACAACGACGACAGCACTACATGCCATACAACGCTGACCCGCACTTCCATATGCGGAGCTGATAATATTAGCAACAGCCTTTTCTATCGGAGCATCAGGCATAACAATGTGATGATTTTTCGCACCAGATAGTGCTTGAACACGTTTTCCATTTGCAGCTGCTCGCTCATATACATATTTAGCGACCGGCTGCGAGCCAACGAATGAAATGGCTTTTACATTTTTATGGTCTAACAATCCATTTACAACATCATTTGCACCGTGAACGACATTTAATACCCCTTTTGGAGCCCCCGCTTCGGTAAATAAGTGAACGAGCTCATTTGCCAAAATCGGCGTCCTTTCAGAGGGCTTCAATACAAATGTATTCCCACAAGCGATTGCCAGTGGGAACATCCAAGTCGGCACCATCATTGGAAAGTTGAAGGGCGTTATTCCGCCAACTACACCAAGCGGGTATCGGAACATTTCTGAATCCAACTCTTCAGCAATATTTGATAAAGTTTCCCCCATCATTAAGGTTGGGGCACCTGCTGCGAATTCTACACATTCAATCCCTCTTTGCACTTCACCGTACGCTTCCTTGTATGATTTCCCGTTCTCTTCCACAACAAGTCTAGCTAGTTTTTCATGATTCTCCGTTAATAGATAATGATATTTATATAAAATCCTCGCTCGTTTTGGGACCGGTGTATGTTTCCAAGTTTTAAATGCTTGATGAGCAGCACTTACCGCTTGATCGACATCTTCTTTTGTAGAAATAGGAACTCTTACTAATATTTCTCCGGTTGCTGGGTTTAAAACAGCTACTGTTTCCGTACTTTGTGCCGCTACCCATTCTCCGTTCAAATAATTTTTCAATACTACGGTTTCTTTTTTGGTTCCAGCCATGAATAAGTAGCCCCCCTTCATTTGTCTAAATTTTCAAATTAATTAATAATGGGACTGCCCCATTGCTTTCTTTATTAATAATCAACCTACAATTTTATGCATCTTCTTTTTGTTGTTTGATCAAAATAACGGAAAAATATTTCCGAGCTTCTGGGGTTGTAATGTGGATTGTTGCATACTCACTCTCATCCTTATGATGTTTCTTTTTTTCAAATTCTACAAAAGCACCACTCAAATTTTCCGTAATCTTCTTAATTTTATACTCATTTTGTAGGAGGAAATCGATTCGATCTCGCTCTTGTAAGAACTGTTGGTACTCGGACATTGCTTTCTCTCCTTTATCCCGGTTTAACAGGCCGTAATCCCCCCTACCTCAATTCCTGTGAGATATTTAAGAAATAAATAGGTAAGGGATAAACAGCCTGTAAATCCCCGATTGGTTCGACTAACCATCATAGGAAAAAAATCCCCTTTGATGGAAGCTTCACTTTATCAAGAATATATTCAAAAAAAGCGGACAAAGACCAAATATGATTATAATTGTGGGTCAACACTTTCAGGAACAACGACCGTTTCGCTTCTTGTTTCAATTACCCAATCACGGCCAACTGTAATTCCCAAATATTTTTCATCACTCGGATCTGCAATTTCTGCTTGTTGATATTTCTTAAACCACCAATATTTTGCTAAAAAGTAGTAAATAACAGCACCAACTACAAAGCCAACGAGAAATGAATAAGCCGGTAACCAATAGGCAGCAAAACCGCCAATGACCCACGCAATCATTCCAGCTAGGTTAAATCCATTCATGTATTTAAATTGGCCATGATCTTCATAGAGTTCATGCACATTTACTCGTCTCTTACGAAGCACATAGTAGTCCGTAAATAAAATACCTACAATCGAAGACAAGATTCCTCCAATAACAAGTAGAGCCGGGATAATAACATCAAATAAACTCCATGGTTGTACGACGATGCCTATGATACCAGCTATTATAACCCCTACCCAAAACGGCACCTTTGGACCACCAACATTGGAGAAAATCGTAGCAGCAGGAACGACATTGGCGGACGTATTCGTAGACCATTGTGCAAATACAATCATCAATAAAAGAATTCCTAAGATAAAGCCACTTGCTGCTTCTTGAAGTGCAGCTACAGGATCAAAATTGGAGACTGCGATGTAGGAAACGGCCCCGATAAGGATCATAAATGTGTTTACAATCGGCATGACAATAATGCTTCCTACAATTTGTGATTTATTTCGTTTAAACCAGTTCCTTTCATTTTTTGGAGCTTTAAAAAATCTGGATAGAGAAGGCATATCAGCTGCCAATGTTGCCCAAAAGCCCATATTACTCATGACTACGACCATAAAAGCGGTTATGGCGGCTCTGCCAACAACAGGATTCTCCACCCAAGTCCAGATTTCTCTTCCTTGCTCCATTGCTTGATCAGAAAGGGAGGTGTACATCCATGCTGAAATAAGAATAATCGTCGGCGCAGCTAAATCGGCAAAACGCTCAATTGCCTTGATCCCAAGTGCTGTATTTACTAATTGAACGGCTGCAAATAGTAAGAAGCAAACAAACCAATTATCGAATCCAAAGAGGATATTCAAGATTCCATTCATGGCAGTTGCTCCAAAAAACGTGTTGATACCGAACCAACAAGCAGCGGTTACACCACGTACTAAAGATGGAATATGTGTGCCAATGGTACCAAATGGCGCTCTCATATAGACAGGAAAGGAAAGACCGTGTTCAATCCCGATATCACCAATAATGGTCATGAATATCCCAATCGCAACAGATCCGATAATCGTTGCAACAATCACCCATCCTAGCGATAAACTTTGTACGCCTGCACCACCAATGGCAAAAGCGGCTAAAACAACGGCCATCCCTACCCAAATTACTGCAAAACCCTTCGTCCCTATGTTTCTATCTCCATGTGAAATTGGCAATAAATCTGTAGACTTGAGATAATTCCCACTCTTTTTCATTGAAGTACCCCTTTTCTTCGTTGTTTTTATTATATTCTGGGTCATTATCACACTTGACACGTTCGCTATTTTTTTGAGATTAAACATCCATGAGCGTCTCCTCTAAAACTCAAAGATGAAAAAGGTTCAAGTTCTCAAATTGCATCACCTGATAAGGGTGGCGGTGAGAAGCTGATTTTTTAAAAGCCCGCCTCTTTTCCACAGAAAAGAAGGAGAGGCTATGAAATATTTACGCCTCTACCTAATCATCTTGTTACATTTTTTTATATCGTTAAAAATTGATTTTTGAAGAAAGGCACAAAGAACATTGTAACCTGTTGAAAGTTATACAAGATTTGTTGTTCCTGAATGATCGCTTGCACCATATTTCCCTCGTTTCAAATATTGACCGGCACCTAATTGTCCTACAAATTTCTTATCTCGGATGACAAATTCGCCTCGAGATAAGACGGAAATAGGTTCTCCTGTTACTTTTATTCCTTCAAATGGATTATAATCAACAGCCATATGGTGGGTCTCTACGGAAATGGTTCTCACTACTGTCGGATCAAAGATGACAATGTCCGCATCCACCCCAACAGCGATGGTGCCTTTTCTTGGATATAATCCAAATAATTTGGCTGCTCTTGTTGAAATAAGATCTACAAATTGATTTAATGTGATTCTTCCCTTTTTTACACCTTCTGAGAACAAGATACTAACACGATCCTCGATAATCGGCCCCCCGTTCGGGATTTTTGAAAAGTTCCCTTTGCCAAGATCTTTTTGTCCATTGAAGTCAAAAGAACATTGATCCGAGCCTACTGTTTGCAACTGTCCGGTTTTTAGAGCATTCCATAACACGTCTTGATTCCATTTTTCACGTAAAGGCGGGGACCATACGAATTTTGCCCCTTCAAAATTCGGCTTTTCTAAGTAGGACTGATCCAACACTAAATATTGCGGACAAGTTTCGCCCCAAATATCAATTCCATTATTTCTTGCTTCAGCAATTTTTCTCGCAGCATCTGCACAAGACACATGAACAACATAAAGTTGTGAGTTGGCTAGTCCTGTCAAAATCGCTGCTCTTCCAGTCGCTTCCCCTTCCACTTCAGAAGGTCTTGTTAAAGCATGAAATATTGGATCGGTATTGCCTTGTTTTAATGCTTTTTTCACTAAATAATCAATGACGTCGCCATTTTCTGCATGTACCATGACGAGCGCTCCAAGTTCTTTTGCCGAAATAAGCGTACGGAAGAGTGTTTCATCATCAGCTTGCAGCACATTTTTATAAGCCATAAATACTTTAAATGATGTAATCCCCTCCTGCTCAATCACTTTAGGCAGTTCATGTAATACATCATCATTCATTTCGACAATTTGCAGGTGAAAACCGTAATCAATCACCGCTTTATGTTTTGATTTTGCATGCCAAGTTTCAATCGCACTTTTTAATGTTTCGCCTTTATTCGTTAAACAAAAATCAATAACTGATGTCGTACCACCAAAGGCTGCAGCAATTGTACCGGTTTCAAAATCATCTTTTGTTACCGTCCCGCCAAACGGCATTTCCAAATGAGTATGTGGATCAATGCCTCCTGGGAACACATAACAACCTTTTGCATCAATGATTTCTGCGTCATCAAGTGGAAGATGCTTGCCAATTTGATTAATCACCCCATTATCAATCAATAGATCTGCTTGATACGTATCCGTTGCCGTGACTATCGTGCCGTTTTTTATCACTTTTTTCATAGATATCCTCCTATTTAAAGAGTATGAATATTCAGATTTATTTATCTGAATCACATGAAGCTACCCCTAGCGCTGCTTGACGTTCATTCCAAGTCATTGGCGGAAGACCACTTGGTATTTCAATCATGTCAATTGCCCCATCCACTGGGCATACAATGGAACATAGATTACAACCTACACAGTCCTCTTCTCTAACTTTTAATTGGCTGTTTCCCGCGAGATCTTTCAACATGTCGATACATTGGTGTGACGTATCTTCACAGGCTATATGGCATTTATTACAATTAATACAAACATCAGCGTTAATTTTCGCAACGATTTTATAATTAAGATCAAGATTGCCCCAATCTGAATATTTCACAACAGATTTTCCTACCAAATCCATAACCGAGGCGATTCCTTTGTCATCTAAATAATGATCCAATCCTTCAATCATATCTTCTACTATTCGAAAACCATGGTGCATAGCCGCTGTACATACTTGCACGCCCGTTGCACCCATTAAAAGAAATTCAACAGCATTTTGCCAATTAGATATGCCACCTATTCCTGATATCGGGATAGGAATTAGAGGATTTCTCGCACATTCACCAACCATATGAAGAGCAATAGGTTTTACAGCCGGTCCACAATAGCCACCATGGGCCCCTTTCCCACCGACATGGGGAATCGTATTCCAAGAATCTATATCGACCCCTGCTAAACTGTTGATTGTATTGATCATGCTAATCGCATCAGCGCCTCCATTTACAGCAGCTTCAGCCGTAACCGTAATGTCAGTTATATTAGGTGTTAGCTTAACGATTACAGGCGTTTTGGCAGCCTCCTTTGCCCAATACGTTTGTTTTTCAACTAATTCTGGCACCTGACCTGAAGCAGAACCCATACCTCTTTCAGCCATACCATGCGGACAGCCAAAGTTCAGTTCTAATCCATCCACTCCCGCATCTTCTACTCTTTTGACAATTTCGTGCCATTTTTCTTGGCTAGGCGCAACCATCAATGATGCAATGATCGCATGATTAGGAAAAAGCTTTTTTGTTTCGTAAATTTCCTTTAAGTTTACTTCCAACGGTCGATCGGTGATTAATTCAATATTGTTAAAACCCGCCACTTTTTGACCATTAAAACTAACTGCAGCAAATCGCGATGTAACATTTAATATAGGGTCGCCCAATGTCTTCCAAACAGCTCCTCCCCACCCCGCTTCAAATGCACGTTGGACTTGATACCCTGAATTGGTTGGCGGTGCAGAGGCTAGCCAAAATGGATTGGGCGATTCAATACCTGCAAAGTTAATACGTAAATCAGCCATAAATTTACCTCCTAATTCGTAAAATAGGTTTTTGATTATGCCGTTTCTGAAACAGGATTAAACAATAATTTATGAATGGCATGTGCTGTCTCTTTCCCCTGTTGTGCAGCTGATACAACCATTGCTTCGCCCTGCCCTTTTCCAAAAATTACATCGCCACATGCAAACACCTTCTCATTGGAGGTTTGAAAGGTGTGTGGATCAATTTGTACAACGCCATCATTATGCGCTACTGCAAATTCCTCAATTAGATCTATATATCTTGATTGTCCAATTGCTTTAATAACCGCATCTACTTCAAGTGTAAATTCAGATCCCTTAATTGGAACCGGACGACGTCGGCCATCTTCTCCAGGCTCACCTAATCCCATCTTGATACATTCGATTGCTTTTACATGCCCTTGTTCATCGCCAATAATCCGCTTTGGAGCAGTAAGCCATCTAAATTCAACACCATCTTGTTTCGCAAATTCATATTCAAACTCGTAAGCTGTCATTTCTTCAATTGTACGTCTGTATAAAATTTTTACATTTTCAGCACCGAGGCGTACCGAACAAGTAGCTCCATCAATTGCTGTATTACCTGCTCCGATTACTACGACCCGTTTTTTGAGAAACTGATTCGAAATAGGTTTTGTTTTCGTTTCTTTTACAAATTCAATCGCATCATACACACCAGCTAGTTCTTCCCCACTAATTCCCAAATTTGGAACACTAGACATGCCAATTGCCAGAATCACAATGTCATAGTTTTCAAGGATTTCTTCTACTGAAATATCTTTACCTACACGGGTATTTGTACGAATAGACACTTGTAAGCTTTCAACTTGTTTCACTTCCCAATAAGAGATTTCCTTTGGCAGTCTGAATGAAACAATGCCATACGTGTTTAAACCTCCCGCTTTTTCATTTGCTTCAAAAATTGTCACATCATAGCCTAATAGACCTAATTCTCGAGCAGCTGCCAAACCAGCCGGACCTCCACCAATAATAGCGACTGTTTTACCGTTCTTCTTTCCTGGATGGAACAATATCTGCTCATTTTGTATCGCCCAGTCTGTTGCATAGCGCTGTAAATTTCCGATCATTATCGGTTTTGTAGTATGGTTTAAAACACAAGCACCCTCACATAATTCCTCAGTTGGACATACACGGGCACAGCTTGCTCCAATTGGGTTTGCTGTCATAATCGTCTTAGCTGACCCTCTCAGATTGCCAGATGCAATTTTTTTAATAAAGGTTGGAATATCAATACTAGTTGGACATGCTGTAATACAAGGAGCATCGTAACAATAGAGACAACGATTCGATTCTTCATTTGCTTCCTGTTTCGTTAACCCTTGATAAACTTCTTGGAAATTTCCACTTAAATCTTCAATCGAGATTCTTGGATTCTTTACACTACTCACTATAAACATCCTCCTTTAGAGACGATCTTTATTAGCTCCGTGTTAAACTATGTTAAAGTTTGTTGTTGATTATGGCACTATCTTGATTGGTGCGGAAAGCGTGAGACTCCTTCTTGCAGAAAAGAGAGACCTCTCTAGCGCACAGCGCCAATGAGGCTCCCGATTGCCCGCGGATAGCGAACGCCTTACCTTCCAATCAACAGGCAAGTTCAATAGAGCCAAACTTTCTAGATGAAGGTGCCGCCCCCCCACTCTATATACCGATCATTGTGACTTTTACACACCAGATAACAATATACAATAGTCTATATGAGACAGTCCCCATTGAAAAAAATCCGTTTATTAAGGCAATAACTCAGACATTTCCTGATACGTTTCTGGTCTTCGATCTCGATAAAATTGCCATGTATCACGAACTTCTCGTATCATTTTTTTATTCACTTCTCCAATAATTACTTCATCACAGTCGCGACTTCCCATTGCGACAAAGTTCCCCCTTGGATCAACAAGATAAGATTGTCCGTAAAATTCTCCCATATTCCACGGCCCTTCTGTTCCTACTCTATTAATGGCGCCAAGATAGTAGCCATTCGCTACAGCATGCGCAGGTTGTTCAAGCTTCCATAAGTATTCGGAAAGTCCAGCTACTGTCGCAGAAGGGTTTAATACAATCTCTGCTCCTTTTAACCCTAGTATTCTCGCACCTTCAGGAAAATGACGATCATAGCAAATGTAAACCCCTACTTTTGCAAAGGCAGTGTCAAACACTGGATAGCCTAAATTTCCTGGTTTAAAATAGAATTTTTCCCAAAACCCATAGCCTTCATTGCCTACTCCTACATGGGGAATATGTTGTTTTCGATATTTACCTAAATACGATCCATCTGCATCTATGATCGCTGCAGTATTATAGTATGTAGCAATCCCTACTCTCTCGTAGATTGGCAAAACAATCACTACAGATAGTTCTTTTGCTAGCTCCTGGAATAGTTTTGTCGTCGGGCCGTTCGGAATTTCTTCTGCTGCATCATACCATTTCGTATTTTGCTCTGAGCAAAAGTAAGGTCCATAAAAAATCTCTTGTAAACTGATAATTTGTGCACCTTTTTCCTTTGCTTCTCTTACAAGCCTCAAATGCTTTTCAATTGCTCGTTGTTTGTGAACTTCTACAGGTTGATTTCCATCGACATCATTAGAGGCTTGAATAAGACCAATTTTCACATTATCTGCCATAAGTATCCCTCCTCAATTATGATATGCATGTACATTTCGAATATATGAATGATTTTATCATTCAAATGGAAAGCGTTTACAATAGTAGAGCGCCAAGATTAAATAAATTGCTGATCTCCATTTTTATACATGTAATACCTATATCAATTCTGTACAGAAATACATAAATTGTAATTAATCCTTCTCCCATACATTTAAGAATAGGCATATGTTTTTTAATACGTTCACGCTTTTTATTTTCCCGCTAATAATCTCACATTATTTTGGGTACATCGACAGAGATAACTCATGAAGAAATGAAAAAAAGAAGCATTCGAGAGGAAAGATTGCCAGATGGATTTTTTCATAATCTATATTCGGCAAGACGCATTGATTTTGATTCCCGTCTTGTATTTTATCCCGCATTAACGGGCAGTAAGAGCCCGATTGGTGAGATACAGTGAAACTTACCGATGCGTGAGCAGAGGTTTAGTCGAACCAATCAGGTTCGTAGAGTCGATTTATCGAAGTGGAGCGGTGATATTAGCGACTCTAGAACGGGACTAACAATCAGTGGGGTATGAAGAGAACCTCCACTGATTGAAGTTTTACTTTATTGGACTATTTTTACGTCAAACGCCATTTATTCCACCATGGTGTTCTGCATGGATACAGGTTAGTTTTGCTGTTATTTCTTGACTTCTTTATTACGGATTTGACATTACGTCTGTTTACAATCTATGGAATTAGAGAAAAGAAAGCTGAAAACAATGGGACCCTTATAGAGGAGGATTTATACCTAAAAATGAAGTGAATAAAAGCGATAAGACCAGTGATTAATCAAACTGGTCTTGTATCAAATTTCCGCCTTTACTTTTTAAAAAACGCATTTTTCCCTAGCGTTTCTACCGTGTTAGGAAAAAGTGTATGCATTTTACTAATCGCATTCATGAACCGTGGTAAATTGATCTCGCGCTTTTTCGTAAGCATCGCGGACACAATTTTCTCAGCCACATATTCTGGCTGTAATATGAACTTTTCGATATTCTTCACATAAGTTCCACTTTCATCAGCAATATCGAAAAAATTTGTTGCAATCGGTCCTGGATTAACAGTAGTTACATGAATACCCTCACGCATTACTTCCAGGCGCAACGCATTGGAATAGCCAATTACTGCAAACTTCGTTGAAGAGTACAAGGTAGATTTTGGTGTTGCAATCTTCCCTGCCATCGAAGCAATATTGATGATATGACCAGATTTCCGCCTTTTCATCGAAGGAACGACCATTTTCGTACAAGCCATCAAGCCAATTACATTCACACTGAACATGGCTTGGATTTCCTCGATATTAGTTTCGTCGACTTCTTTAAAAGTTCCATACCCAGCATTATTTACGAGAACATCGATTTCGCCAATATTTGTATAAATATCTGTAAATACTTCAACAATCTGTTTCATATTTGAAACGTCTAATTCATATGCATAAGCTACATCGCCATACTGGTTGTTTAGCTCATTCCTTAGCTCCTCTAATTTATCCGTATTTCGGGCAAGCAGAACGACACGTGCTCCCTGCTCTGCTGCTTTCTTAGCAATTTCTTTACCAATTCCACCAGAAGCACCTGTAACAACGACGCATTTTTTATGTAATCTACTCATTAGCCACCACTCTTTTCAACTATTTACTGAATACATATAGATCCCGTTTTGATCTTCCTTTTTAATTTCACCTAAAAGCTCTAAATAGTCAAGTTGGCCGACTGTTTCAGAAATCGTTAAGCCAAGTTCCCTCTCATAAACTCTTGGAAAAAGCTGTTTACAGATCTCAAACCCAATTTGAGGCTTAACTTCTAGCATTTGTTTGACTTGCATAGCACGACCATGCTGTCGAGCAAAATTATGCCTAATCAATTCATGCGTATCGGAAATATCATCACCATGACCTGAAAGGGTAAGTGAAATGGGCAGCTCGAGCCACTTCCTAAGTGAGCTATTGTATTGATTTAACGGCTCAGGCCGATTTACATCTTGTGAAATCGGTGGTTCCAAGATAGGATTTGGTGAAATTTTGTCCAATAGATGATCTCCACCAATCATAACCCCATCACTTTCACGGTAAAGAGAAATATGACTTTGAGCATGCCCAGGCGTTTCAATGACCTGAAAGCCAGATAGACCGGGGATTTCATCTCCTTCTTGCAATAAAGTTTGCACATTACGCTTACTAATAAATCCTCCACGATAGTTATTCATCGAAGCGACCATCTCTTCGGGTACAGCTAATTCCTTTCCGACACCTAAATAAAACAGATGGAGCGACTCTTTAAACTCATCCGTCAGTTCTAACCATCTTTGATTGTTGGCATGGCCAAATACATTTGTTTGCTCAGGAAAAAAATCAATACCACCAGCATGATCAGGATGATGATGTGTCAGCACAATTTGATCAAAATCACTAATTAAGAGCCCTAAATCACGAAGACTTTTCGCTAATACTTCTTTGCCTTCAGGAGTTCTCGGTCCAGCATCCACAAGTGTAAGTGCTTCCCCTTTTATCACATAAACATTTACATCACCAACAGCATAAGGAGTTGGGATTGATAGTTTTTCAATTTCCGCGTCATATCTTGTCATGTGGATTCCACCTTTAATAAAATCATTCGAATCGTAAATATCATAATATAGTCTATATTTTACATTCTGGCTCAATCATTGTCATTATTTTCGCATAACAATCAGAAAATTATAGATATGGCTATTGACAACAAGTTGAAACTTCCATCATAATTTATCCATAGCGGATTGACTATAATCGATTAAAGTTACATCCCACAATGTAAATAATAGGCGATGAATAAGACCAGTACATAAATTATGGTGCAAGAGAGTGAGGCTCGTTGGCTGCAAGGCTTCACCACCCGCTGTTTATCGAACCTTCCTTATGAGCCATCAGGAAAACCTGACGTCTATCTGGCGATAACGGATTGTGAGCTGCATCTTTCAAAGAAAGATGAACGAAGGTGGTACCACGGAAGCAATGTCTTTCGTCCTTTATTGGATGAAAGGCTTTTTTTATTTATCCCGCATTAATGGGCGGTAACCCCCGCTGATTGATGTTTCACTTTATTAAAAAGGCTTGTTTAATCTAGTTGTTGATTTTGGCACATTGTTGTTTGGGGCGGAAGCCGTAAGATTCCTGCTTGAAAAGTTAGTCAAAGGGAGACCCCCACAGGCGCACAGCGCCGATGAGGCTTCCGGACTGCCAGCGGTAAGCGAACGCCTCTCATTGCAATCAACAGGCAAGTTTAAAAAAGCCTAAAAAAGGAGCGAATGAAATGAAGAATATCGCATATATTGGCATCGGCTCAATGGCAGAAGCGATTATATCAGGCATAATTGCAAGAGGTGGAGTCAACCCTACACAAATTAGAGTAGCAAACAAGTCGAATCAAGAACGGTTAGCGTATGTACAACAACAATATGGGGTACATGGATATACATCTCTTGAAGCAGCTCTAACGAATGCAGATGTAGTCTTTCTTGCGGTGAAGCCTAAAGACGTACTAGCTGCATTATCGGCGGCCCGCCCCTATTTAACAGAAAATATGCTGCTCATTTCCGTAGCAGCAGGTGTTAATCTAGCAAACCTCGAAAATATTATTGACAAAAAAATGGCGATCGTTCGAGCCATGCCAAATACGTCTGCTGCTGTCGGCTTATCAGCAACTGCTCTTTCCGCAAATTCATTAATAGGAACCGGACAGCTACAATTGGCAATTGATCTCTTTTCATCCATCGGTACAGTTTCGGTTGTTGAGGAAAACAAATTGAACGCGGTAACTGGGCTTTCAGGTAGTGGCCCTGCCTATATTTACTACGTAGTGGAGGCCATGGAAAAATCCGCCCAAGAATTAGGCTTAGATTCCGATACTGCTAAGCAATTAATTATCCAAACGATTCAAGGAGCAGCAGAAATGCTTAATCAATCTCCTAAAACGCCAGCAACGCTCCGTAAAGAAGTAACTTCCCCTGGAGGTACTACAGAAGCAGGACTTAAAGTATTGGACGACTATCAAGTTAAGAGTGCTTTTATTTCTTGTATTGAAGAAGCTACGAAACAAGCAAAACGGATGGGTGATGAAATTTCGAAAGATATTAATAAGGAGATTTCCAGTCTTAATTTCTAAGGATAATCAAATTTTTGGCAGAATCAAAAAGAAGTTGATATACTAGCCATAACATAATCCGAGGAGTTGAGCAAAATGAGTTCTAAGCTATTTTCACCTTATACAATTAAGAATATTACCTTAAAAAACAGGATTGTTATGTCACCAATGTGCATGTACTCGTGTTTTGCTGAAGACGGAATTGTCCAAAACTGGCATAAAACTCACTATACAAGCCGTGCAGTTGGAGGTGTAGGTTTAATTATCGTTGAAGCTACAGCTGTAACTGAACAAGGTAGAATCTCTCCGAATGATCTAGGTATTTGGAGTGATGAACATGTATCGGGATTATCTGAACTAGTTTCACTCATAAAAGAACAAGGAGCAAAAACCGGCATACAAATCGCTCATGCCGGTCGTAAAGCTGAACTTAAAGAAGAAATTATTGCTCCTTCTGCTATAGCGTTTAATGATCGATATCAAACTCCAAAAGAAATGACCAAAGAAAATATTCAAGAAACAGTCATTGCTTTTCAAAAAGGAGCAGAGCGTGCCAAGAAAGCAGGCTTTGAAGTGATTGAACTTCACGGAGCGCACGGATATTTGCTCAATCAATTTCTTTCACCAATCAGTAACAAACGAACGGACGAATACGGCGGTTCTGCTGAAAATCGCTACCGAATCGTTAAGGAAACAATTACTGCTGTCAAAGAAGTATGGGATGGACCACTATTCATTCGCATTTCAGCCTATGATTATTTAGAAGGCGGAATGACTCCAGAACAGTATATCGAAATTGTCAAATGGATGAAGGAAGATGGCGTTGATTTAATCGATGTAAGTTCTGGCGCAGTAGCTCCTGCCCACATTCATGCGTATCCAGGCTACCAAGTACCATTTAGTGAAACGATTAAACACGGTGCAGAAATTGCGACAGGCACAGTTGGCCTCATCACCTCGAGCATTCAGGCAGAAGAAATCCTCCAGAATGACCGAGCAGACCTTGTTTTTCTTGCAAGGGAGCTGCTTAAAAATCCGTATTGGCCGCGAACAGCAGCTCAAGAACTGAACGCTGAACTGACACCACCCGTTCAGTATGAAAGAGGCTGGTAAGAACAAAATCCCAAGTATCTTGTTCAACCTAACATAATCCAAGCAATAAATATGGAGGATCGTTTTCTCTCCATATTTATTGCTTGTTTTTGATTTCCTACAGTTAGCCTACTTTAGCTCGAAACAAGAATTCATTGTTAGCGAAATGCTCCTAGGTTCTTGTCAACGAGTAAATTTTAAAAGCGGTGCAAAAATAAGAGGCTATAAAAACTTGGTATTATCAATCAAATTTTTGTCGGTATTTATTAACATAAATCTTTTCTGCAAAAAAACTTACAATCAAACCAATTATTAAAGGAACGAATGAACCTGTTGAAATAATAAATCCATTTGCGTTATTTATATACTCGAGGTGAAACATTAACCAAGGGATAGAAAACAAATGACCAATTAACAAAAGCATAACTGTTGTTGATACAAGCGATAAGAAGGTAACAATAAAACACTTTAATTTCATCTATAAGCACCTCCTAAAACTATTTAAACAGCATTCTATTTTGTTGATAATATTATATATATATATAATTATCCATTTAGCCACAATCTTTTAGAAAAGAGCCTTTAAATAGACTTACTTTTAAAGGCTCCCCCGTTTCTAACCTCAATTTCGTTTCTCCTAAATGGGGGAAATCCCCCTTTTTAGTTTCTAGATACTTGGGCTTTTATGATACAACCTTTAGACGTTTTCTAAAACAACAGCGATTCCTTGTCCACCACCAATACAAAGGCTTGCGATTCCAAAATGTCCGCCCCTCCGTTTGAGCTCATACGCTAGTGATAATAGGATACGCGTTCCACTCGCACCGACTGGATGACCTAGTGCAATCGCTCCCCCATTGACATTTGTTTTATCACGGTCGAGTCCAAGCTCCTTCTCAACTGATATATATTGCGCAGCAAATGCTTCATTCACTTCAACTACATCCATTTCTGCAATCGTCAATTTAGCTTTCTCCAATGCTTGGCGGATTGCAGGAGCGGGGCCGATTCCCATAATTGCTGGATCCACGCCGGCAACTCCCCAAGAAACAATTCGCGCAAGTGGTTGTATGCCTCTTTCGTCGACAGTACTTTGACTTGCAACAACAACAGAAGCTGCTCCATCATTGATCCCACTCGCATTTCCTGGTGTAACAGTTCCATCTGTTTTAAACGATGGGTTTAATGATGCCAATTTTTCAGCTGTTACATCCCCTTTTATATGTTCATCCACGGAAATAGACTTGGTGCCTTTCCGGTGTGGAATCTCTACAGGAACAATTTCTTTAGCAAATACACCATTATCTCTCGCTTTTACTGCCCGCTGTTGACTTAATAAAGAGAACGCATCTTGTTCTTCACGAGAAATCGAGTACATGGATGCCAATCTCTCGGCTGTCATGCCCATTCCACTGCCTGCAAACTCATCCGTTAATGAACATTGCAGCATGTCGTCAAAAACAAGCGTTCCATATTTTAAGCCACCAAATCGTGCATTAAAATTAGCAAATGGAGACATTGACATATTCTCCGCCCCACCAGCAAGTACGATTTGGGCCTCTCCTAATAAAATATGTTGCGCAGCAGAAACAACCGCCTGTACACCTGATCCACATAAACGATTTACAGTGTACGCAGGAATCTCAAAAGGCACCTCCGCCTTTAAGCCGATATGTCTCGCCAAATAAGATGCATTCGTAGAGGAATGAATAACATTCCCATAAATGACATGATCTATATCTGTTGGCGCTATGTTTGCTCGTTTTAATGCTTCCCGTGCTGTTGTTGCCCCCAAATCGGCAGCTGAAACTGACGCAAAGGATCCTCCAAAACTCGTAAATGCTGTTCTTGCTCCTTCAATTACATACACATTATTCATAATTCTACCTCCTTATCTACCAATTATCAGAATATTCATTATATAACTGGATTATAACCGCTCATTTAATAATGTCTATAGTTTTCTGAACAAACTTTTATCACCGAAGGCTGATAAGACATTAAAATTGGTTGAGTTCTCATTATCTCCTCCCTACTCACTTTCGTATTATTGAGCGGTTTTAGGAAATCGAAAATCGACATCTACTAAAAAAGACGTTGCAAATGCACTTTCTTTGCCGAATTGAAACTTGTTTTGTCATAGGGAAAGGATATGCATGATTAAGGAAGAATTATATTAACTTAAGAGGAGGGATTTTTAATGAAAAGTTCGGGAGCAGTAGCAAATGAATTAGGAATTTCTCAAAGTACAGTAAAGCGTTGGGTCACAGTATGCAATATGGAGATTGAGCGTAATTCACATGGTCACTATTTATTTACGGATGAAAACATACAGCAATTAAAACAAATACAACAACAATTGAACGAAGGATTTGTGCTCCATCAAGTCGCGTTAGGAGAAAAAAAGACTAGGAAAGGAACAATCCTACCCATGGTTCAATCTCCTGAAAATCAGAATGTCATAGAGAAGCTGCTGATATCGGTTCAAGAATTAGAAAGACGGCTGGACGATAAAGCGGATGGTGTAGCATCTTACCAACTCCTTCAACATCGAAGAGAAATTGAAGATCTAAACAAAAAGATCGAAAGCATGGCCAATCGGATCGAAGTGCTTGAAACCGGGAGAAATAACGAGAATGAACGTTCAACCTTTGACATTGATGGAAGCAAGAAAAAGCGACATATTTTCCAATTTTTATTCGGCTAACCAAGCTTCGAGCAGAATCAACTGCTCGAATTTTTATGCCTTTCACACAAATAACCACTTTGTTTTCTACTCATTTCACGCACTTTTTCACATCAAAAGGAGTCTAGGTACAAAGTGTATTCTGAAAGCGATACACTAAAAAAGCAAGTTAGTTCAATCTCAGCACAAAAGCTAAAATCCTAATCAGACTAAAATTTAGCAAACATTCATCCAAAACCCATATAGCGATATACGCCACCATTTACCATAACGGATCAATCATGTAACTCGCTAGACTCACATAATCAAAATGGTGGGGGTGCGGAACTGGGTTTTGGAAGACTTTCTATCATAACAAAGTATATCCGTTAAAAAAAATGAGCTATATTATAGGATTGCGGAGCCCCGCCCCATGTCCTTCATTCAAAAAAACGCACAATTCTATATGTTTATTTTTCGTAGATTAGCGAACCTCCCTTAGATAATAAGAGGTTCCTCAATTGTGACCCGGCAGACTACTTTAATATTCAGATTTTTATAATTTTCTGCCCACTTTTCATAGTCAAACCCTCGATTCCTACTTTTATAAAATGCACCTAATCCCATCGGATCAGTATCGTTTTTTTGAAAACTCTTTACTAGCTGAAGGCACTCCTTTTCTACCTTCTTTTCTAAATTTTTCTGTATTTCTTTTACTTGTTTCACTCCTAAATTTTTACCTGTATATTCTTGAATGGCTCCTTTTATCGTAATTTGAACAGTAACCTCAGTTGGTTTTTTTTTAGATAGGATAAATTCATGTTTGGAACTGAGACCTTTAATAGATGCCGCTTCTTTTTTATTTTTAGGGACGAAAAAAAAACCTTTATTGTGCTTATCCACCAACAATCTAAAATAAAACAATTTTCCACTAGGAATCACATCTACTTCTTTATCCTTTTTAAAAAGGCTAACCCCACTTATTTCAATTTGATTCGTGCTTATTTGTTTAAGTCTAGGAAGATAAATATCTTTTCCTTTTTGATAATAATCTCGTAATAAAAAATGGAGATTCGTTTCAGGTAATTCCTTGCTCTTGATTTTGTTATCCAAAAGATTATATAAATAAGTCCCATTTCCTTCCGGCCCATATTGACCTTGTAATATCTTCTTAGCAGTTCCTTCTGATATTGCGAAAAAGTTTCTGGCGCCAATGGTCACATCTCCTTGATAAATATCTAAGATATCATCAATTCCTTGCTTTCCGAGCTTTTCACCAATCACTGTCACCCTTACTCCGCCGATGACAAGTGGTTGTGCTGCTTGATGATTCGCTTTGATTAATAGATCTCTTCTTAAAGGTGCCTTAGATGTATACGTTTTATTTGTGATACTTTTATCAGGCATGAAATTGTCAGTAAGAAATGTACCCATCATTTGTTTACGATCAGATTGGTCTAATCCGACAGCAAGTATGATATTAATATCATCAATCGTATTCGTTTCAACACAACCTGACAGTAGACACAGTATGCATAAGTACATCATAAGACTTTTCATTTTTTCTTCACCTTCTTTACTATGTAGACAGCTATGAATAATAGAGGGATGTACAGCATCGTAAAAGCAAACCCTACTTTCGCCATCAAGCTATTTAATAAATTAATTTCTTCCCGTGTATGAATGAATGTGATCATCCCCAATTGGGCGATAATCAACAAATACACCCCTTTTTTCTGCCTAATCTTAAAAATTCTTTTCACTAGCCTGGATCCAATCCAGATTGATATACAAACATTAGGTAGGATAATTAAATTCCAGAATGCAATGCCGATAAATTCGAAACGCTCTACAAACGATAATTTAAAAATCTTCCACATCATTAATGTTGGCCACATTACTTTTTGCAACTGTCCTTCCGAAAAAAAAGCAAAGGTTAAAATCGCCAAAATCGTATAAAGAAACGTTGTCGCAAGTAACCCTAGATGGGCCCATTTTTCCGACTTTTGTGATTCCTTAATAAAAGGATATAGAAACAGTACGACTTCAAAGCCGATAAAGGGAAGTGACATGTGAAAGGAACCCTTTATCAAATCTTTTACCGAATGGTCAAAAATTGGCAATAAACTTTCAAAGTTAGAATACAATAAATTAGGAAAAAATGTAAATACAAGAAAAGCTGGCAAGACCAAGGAAAAGAAGGCAATTCCAACAACTGTCCGCAATCCGCCAAAAACAACATACATTGAAAGCAACATATACCCTAGTGAAAACCAGAAAAGGTTCAAAGTAGGAAATATCCAAACTTGGAGGATTTCGAATAATGTACGAAGAGAAGCCAAGGAATGCAAAAGAAAATAGAAAATAAATGGAAAACTTAAAACCTTCCCAATGAGATTCCCAGCAACATACATATGAGCCGTTACGATATCTCCATTCACGATTTTAGCAATTTTATATATCATCCAAACAATAATATGTAGGCATGTACCGGCAAACACTATCGAAATCCATGCGTCGTAACCAGCATCTTTGGCAATTATACGCTGATAATCCAACGCACCGAGTCCTATCTGCATGGCCATGATCACATAAAAAATTAAAAAAGGAGAAATTTTCAGTCTATCAGGAATGGTTTGCTCTTGCATAACTGAGTCATCACCTACTTTTCGTTATCATCATTTTCATTCATCAATATCTTTTTTGACGCTTGCTTTTTTCTTACTGAAGCGGTAAGGATTTTCCGTTCTTAAAAATTGTGGACGCATCGATCGCTCTTTGAACGGTAACATGAGCAAGGAATCTTTTAAGTCTTGCCACCTTGGTGGATAGAATGGATCTAAAAACGGCCTACCAAGGGAAGTAAGGCGGATTAGATGGGTTAATACAATACAAACACAAAAGACAATGCCAACTAATCCCCAAAGTTGAGCAAACAACAAAAAAGGAAAGCGAAGTAAGCGAATCGTATTGCTCATTTTATAAACGGGCGTCGTAAAAGAAGCAAGAGCGGCCAGTGCGACGAGAATAAGCAGAATATTACTTGTTAGACCTGCTTCAACCGAAGCGGTTCCAATAACAATACCTCCTACGATACCAATTGTCTGGCCAACTTTTGTCGGTAGTCTCGCCCCAGCCTCCCTTAACAATTCAATCGTTAATTCCAACGTTATTGCTTCTAAGATTGGTGGAAAAGGAACAATTCTCCTTGATGTAATCAATGTACTTAATAAATCATGTGGAATAATTTCATAATGATAAGTAAGTACCGCCACATAGAGGGGCGTGATCAAGATCGAAAAAGTAACCGCAAACATCCTAAGCAGTCTAAAAAATGAAGCAATTATCCAATTTAAATAATAATCTTCGAATGAACTAAAAAAATTAACTAACGTAGTCGGCGTAATTAAAACCTGTGGTGAACCATCAACGCAAATGGCGATCATTCCTTCAGCCAAAACTGCAGCGACTCTGTCAGGCCTTTCTGTATCGAGTAACTGGGGAAATGGTGAATTCGAATTATCGGATATGATTTGCACGATGTAAGAACTGTCAGATATATCATCAAATTCAATGTCTTTTAAACGTTGCCTGACGGTGTTTATATTTTCCTGATTTGTAATGCCTTCAATGTGTAAGATAGCAATTTTTGTTTTAGATAATCTACCAATTGTAAATTCTTCAATGACTAATTCTTTAACAGGCAATTTTCTTCTAATTAAGTTTAAATTTGTCGCAATCGATTCCACAAAAGCTTCTTTTGGGCCAACAACGGAAATTTCTACTTCTGGAGGTGATAGCGCACGAACAATTTCCTTTTTGGCAGCAATCAAACCATAATTCTTTTCTTCAGTTTCAATCGTCAGTAGCACATAACCGCTACATAAATTTTCCTCAATTTTAGAAGGATCATTACAAATTTGAACATCATAAAGAGGCATGATTTTCTTAATATCATCAATCGAATGAAAATCACCTGCCAATAAAGATGAAAGAATACTTTGCTCAATGATTTTTTCGTCAACTAAAGTAGTTAAATATGTTAAACAAAAATGAATATTAGTTTTTTGATTGTAATAACAAGTTTTAGTAAAGTCTTTTGATTTTGCTAATGTTTGTGTCGCATTCTTTTGTTCCGTATCCCCTTGTCCGTTTTTATTTTGAAACCAACCTTTTTTCATTGATTCATCACCTTCATTTCTACCATTGCTTATATAGTTTCCATTTATGGATAAATTATGAGTTGGGTAAGAGGAACAAAAAATGGGCTTGGAGAAGCTATCCGTTACGTTATATTAAACGGAATATACCACTCTTATTTCACAAAAGGTTGACAATTATAAATTTAATGATAGTATTTAGACAAATACCAATTAAATAAACAATTTTTACCACTAGGGGTGCCTCTTGAATGGGATATGAAGCTGAAGAAGATATTTGATGCTTCGTAGACCGAAAAGGCTGAGATTAAAGTGAGACTTTAAGACCCTTAGAACCTGATCTGGATTATACCAGCGTAGGGAAGTGGGGGCGTCTTAACGAAGATACCTATTTTGTAATCGATCAAAACCACTTTCTTATGCTAAAAAGGAAGTGGTTTTTTATGTTGTGTCTCTATTAAACATTTCTGTTGATTGAAACGAAAGGCGTTGGCTTTTCGCTCCAATCAACATAGTGCCAAAATCAACAATGAGCTTTAACATAACTTATTTTAAAAGATGATACCGAATCATTATTTTCATTTATGTCTAATAATTAAAAAAATGGAGGGCAATTTATATGACATTTTCAAAGGAAATTCGTAAAGAAGTTGATCACATCTGGGAAGCAAGCTTTCATCACCCTTTTGTTGAAGGAATTGGAAATGGGTCACTTCCACTAGTCAATTTTCGCTATTATGTGATGCAAGATGCTTATTATTTATCTCATTTTGCTAGAGTACAAGCTTTAGGGGCAGTAAAAGCCACAGATTTATACACAACGAGTCGACTTGCCAGCCATGCACAAGGAACGTATGAAGCTGAGCTATCGCTGCATGAGAATTTTTCCAAACGATTGGGCATTACCGAAGAGGAACAGAAAAATTTTAAGCCTGCACCTACCGCTTATGCATATACATCACATATGTATCGTGCTGCCTATTCAGGACATTTAGGTGACGTAATTGCGGCGATTCTGCCATGTTACTGGTTGTATTATGAAATCGGTGAAAGACTAAAAGAATGTACACCAGAAGAACCGATTTATCAAGAGTGGATCGCTGCATATGGAGGCGATTGGTTCCGGACATTGGTAGAAGAACAGATTAAGAGAATCGATGAGATTGCGAAAAAAGTGACAGAGGAGGATAAACTACGAATGAAAGAGCATTTCATCCTTAGTAGTCAATATGAATACTCTTTTTGGGAGATGGCGTATCGGTTAGAAACATGGCCGGTTCAAAAAGAAATATTGGAAGTATAAAGGCTAGCAAATTCTCAATAAAGGAGATTCGTAACATGACAAAGGGATTAAAATTGACAGACATATTAGTGACGATTGTGATTGCCATTGCATTTGGCATTGTTTATATTCTATGGGGCTCGGTGTATTATGCTCTAAAACCAATTGGCTTACATGCCGATCAATTTATGTATGGAATGTGGTTTATTGCTGCTACTGTTGCCTTTTTGATCATCCGTAAACCTGGCGTTGCATTGCTTGCCGAAATCGCAGCGGCGTCTGGTGAATTTCTTTTAGGTTCACCATGGGGGCTAACCGTACTACTTTATGGCGTTGTCCAAGGATTGTTTGCAGAGCTTGTCTTTATGGCATTCAAATATAAACGATTTCATATTTCAGTAGCGATATTATCGGCTATCGCTGCTTGCTTAGGATCGGTACTTATGGATTTCGCCTATGGAGAAATCGGCAAACTTGCGGCATGGAATTTAACATTATTTATGATTGCTAGATTTCTCGGGTCTATTCTTTTTGCTGGAGTGTTTGCTTACTATCTAGTGAGAGTTTTAGAAGCGACAGGCGTAACAAATCTTGTTCGTCCAGCATCAAGTAAAGATTATGCAGAACTGGATCAAAAGTAAGGGTTGATAACTATGGAACGAATTGCACATGTAGATAAATTACGATTGAAATTCCCAGGAGATACTTCCTTATTATTTAAGGACTTATCTTCTACAATTTATAAAGGGGAAAAAGTCCTCCTGCTCGGACCATCAGGTTGCGGGAAGTCAACGCTTTTACAAGTTTTAAGCGGCTTAATACCTCATTCCATTGAAGTTCCTATGAAAGCTGAAGAATTAGTAAGTCCCCCTTCTTTTGGGTATGTTTTTCAAGACCCAGATAGTCAGTTTTGCATGCCATTTGTTGATGAAGAAATTGCATTCGTCCTTGAAAATATTAACGTTCCAAAACAACAAATGATTGATCGAATCCATCATCACTTACAGCAGGTCGGCTTACATTTACCAAATATTCATACTAGCATTCAAACACTATCTGGGGGCATGAAACAACGCTTAGCGATAGCATCGGTCTTGGCCCTAAAACCCGATGTATTATTTTTAGATGAACCAACAGCAATGCTTGATCCTAAAGGAACAAAAGAGATTTGGAATGTATTAAAAGAAGTCGGCCAAGAAAAAACAGTCATTATAGTGGAACATAAAATTGATCATGTCCTAGAATTCATTGATCGAATCATTCTTTTTAATGAAGCTGGTCAGATTATAGCCGATGGACCAAAAGAAATCATCTTGTCAACGTATCAAGAGGAAATGAGGGAACAAGGTATCTGGTTTCCAGGTGTTTGGGAAGAGTATCTAGATACCACCCCCCTGCTTCGTTTGAGGACGCCTTTTGAAAAAAAGGAGAAAATATTAGATGTGCAAAACTTTAAGGGATTTAGGCAAAAGGAAGAAAAAATACGAGTAGATCAATTGCAAGCCTATTCTGGAGAATGGATTGTTATTAAAGGAGAAAATGGTGCTGGCAAGAGTACACTTTTACATGCTTTCATGCAATTCATCAAAACAACAGGACATTGTGAGCTAGTAGGGACTGCTATTAAAAAAGTGAAAAAACAATCAGATTTCATGACATTCGTGTTTCAAAATCCCGAATTTCAATTTGTCGCAAATTCAGTCTATGAAGAAATCGCCTACACATTAAAAGTAGACAAAAAGGATTCTCGAGAAATAGAAAAAAAAGTCGAAGAACTTCTAGAATGGTTCCGATTAGTAGACCATCGGGATAAGCACCCTTATCAATTATCAATGGGACAAAAGCGTCGTTTAAGTGTAGCTGCATCGATTGTAAATGAACAAAAACTCATTCTTTTAGACGAGCCTACCTTTGGTCAAGATTCCAAAAACACCTTTGCGTTACTTGAATGGATTGAAGAACTCAGACTGAAAGGTACGACGATTATCATGATTACCCATGATGAACAGATTACAAACAACTTTGCAACAAGAATTTGGACAATAGAGGCTGGGAAAGTGATCAGCGATGAAACACAAAGTATAAGCATTAATTCTGAATTAGTATCCGTGTAATGGAGGAACGTCATGCAATTAGATTTTTCGAGTAAAGAAACATGGCTACACCAAATTAATCCTAGCCTTAAGTTATTCGTATTAATTATGTTGTGTATAGTTGTGTTATTAGTTCATAATTTACTTTTCATGGTAAACTTCACGATAATCGTATTGATTTTATTTTTGTGTTTTACAGGACAGCCGCTCAAACGAATTTTATTACTCTTTATCCCTTTTTTTGTTGTATTTTTATCGACTTCTTCTTCGATGATTTTATTTGGACAAGGAAACACCACTTGGTTTAAGTGGGGGCTCATTCATATTACCGAAGAAAGCTTTTTTAGGGGACTACTCGTTGGTTTTCGCGCCTTGCTATTTGCAGTGCTAGGATTAACCTTTGCCTTAACTACGAGACCCGTCTATCTGTTCTATTCTTTAATGCAACAAGTCAAACTCAAGCCAAAATATGCTTATAGTTTTATGGCAGCATTGAGATTAATTCCGATTATGCTGGAGGAGTTTCAAACGATTCAAAATGCTATGAAAGTGCGTGGTGTGGTCAGACAAACAGGTATACGGTCCGTTTTTTTTAAAATGAAAGCTTATTCCATCCCAATGTTATCAGGGAGTATCCGACGTGCACACCGGATTGCTATAGCCATGGAAGCAAAGCGATTTTCCGACACTCGGGACCGGACATATTATTACGAAATCGGCTTTTCTAAACATGATCTTGTATTCATATTATATTTTGTCATCCTACTTCTAGGAGGATATTATGGAGCAGTTAAGGGGATTTGATATCTTCAATGATCTGGCGCTGACTTATTGATACAAAAATCTTATTCAAAGGATATTTAGCAAGGTTGCACTGATAGATTACTTACATCCAACTAAACCATTTGAGATCATCATAAAAAAGCAGTGAGATTTCATAATTATCTCACTGCTTCTATATTCGTCAATATATGTTTCTAAAAAATGTAATAAAAACAATCTTCCTTATTTAAATCAATACAGCTCGATCATTCAGCATTTTTTCCCCTTTAATTCGTTGGAATTCATGAAGAAGCTTCTCTACGGTTAACTTTTGCTTTTCTTCGCCTCTTGCTTCAAAGATGATTTGACCTTTATCCATCATAATTAAGGAGGTGCCAAGATCAAGGGCTTGTTGCATATTATGAGTGACCATTAATGTCGTAAGATTGTTTTGACTAACAATCTCTTTTGTAAGTTTAGTAATAAGGTCGGCTCGTGATGGATCGAGAGCTGCTGTATGTTCATCAAGTAGCAAAATTTTCGGATTCGTGAAGGTCGCCATCAATAGCGACAACGCCTGCCGTTCACCGCCTGAAAGCATACCTACTTTCGCATTCATCCGATTTTCTAATCCGAGGTGCAAAGTCTCGAGTTTTTCTTTATAAAAGCTACGTCGACTTTTCGTGACACCTAATCTCAAGCCTCTTTTATTCGTTCTGCCATATGCAATTGCCAAGTTCTCTTCAATCGTCATATGTGGAGCAGTTCCAGCCATTGGGTCTTGGAAAACACGGCCAATCATTTTTGAACGTACATACTCATCGACGGATGAAACATCTTTACCATCTATGATCACTGAACCTGCATCAGGAATCAACTTACCGGAAATCATATTCATCAGTGTTGACTTACCGGCACCATTACTACCGATGACGGTCACAAATTCACCTTTTTCAAGGGTAAGCTCGAGAGATTTTAACGCTAGCTTTTCATCTGGAGTTCCTTGGTTAAACACTTTATAAATTTGATTTAGCTGTAGCAACCTCTTTCGCCCCCTTCACCAATGTTTGCTGCATTTGCAATTCTTTTAAACGTTTCCTCTTCATACTTTTTTCTTTCTGCTTATCCTTTATCTGCGGAATGATTAATGCACCGATAACAATCGCTGCGGTAATTAATTTTACATCCCCTGTTTGTAGGAATTGAACTTGAAGCGCGAGTGCAACGACAATTCGATATACAATCGCACCGCCAATTACAGCCAGGGTAGCTCGTGCAATCGTTTTTGCCCCAAAGATTGCTTCCCCGATAATAACAGAAGCGAGCCCAATGACAATCATGCCTATCCCCATGCCAATATCACTAAAACCATTGTATTGGGCAATAAGTGAACCAGAGAAAGCAACTAGTGCATTACTAATTGAAAGTCCGAGTACCTTCATGTTATCAGTATTGGTGGAAAAACTTTTCACCATCGATTGGTTATCACCAGTAGCGCGGATAGCCAGACCAATTTCTGTTTTTAAGAAAAGCGATAATGCAAATTTAATGACTAGTGAAATGACGAGCATAATAAAAATAATTGCCCATGTGCTTGGCACTGAATTTCCAAGTCCTAACAGTTCCATTCCTTTATTTAAAAAGGAATCCAGTCCTGTTTTTGACCAAATTTCCTTAACACTCGTAATAATCGTTGATTCAGAAAATAACGGAATATTAGATTTACCCATAATTCGTAAATTTATCGAGTATAGGGCAATCATCATCAATATTCCAGATAGTAGCGGATTGATTTTCCCTTTTGTATGCAAGAGGCCTGTAATCGAACCAGCTGCAAAACCAGCTAGTAAGGCTGCGCCCGTTGAGATTATCGGTGAGTAGCCATTTACAAGCATAATTGCTGTGACAGCTGCTCCTGTTACAAAGCTGCCATCAACTGTTAAATCTGGAAAATCAAGAATCCGAAATGTTAAATATACGCCAAGTGCCATGATGGCATAAATCAGTCCCGATTCAAATGAACTAAAGATTGCTGTAGGCATCCTTTCATCCCTTTCTTAGAAGCTTATTCTAGATGTTTTTTATTTTTATTTAATAAGTTCTGCTTCTGATTTCCATTCTTCCTTCAATTCGATTCCCATTTCCTTTGCTGCCTTTTCATTTATGACAAGTTTAAGATTTTGCGGATATTGAACCGGAAGCTCTGCAGGTTTTTTTCCGTTTAATAAAATGTCTGCAGCCATCTCCCCTGCTTCATATCCGATATCGTGGTAGCTGAAGCCATATGCCGCAAACCCTCCGCGACCAACAGAATCCAACTCTCCAACAAACAATGGAATATCTTTTTCATTGGCAACCATAATAACCGATTCAAGTGCTGCAACAACCGTGTTATCTGTGACGATAAAGAAGGCATCCGCTTTACCAACGAGTGATTCAGTTGCCTGTTTCACATCAGCAGACGTCGCAGCAGAAGCTTCAACTACTTTAACTCCTTGTTTTTCCGCTTCCGCCTTTAACATATTAATCTGAACAATTGAATTTTGTTCTCCTGAGTTGTAGACCGTTCCGATCGTTTTCGCTCCAAGTTCTTTTGCAATAAATTCCACTGAATTAGCAATTGCATCAGGGTGTGCATCAGTCGTACCAGTGATATTTCCACCTGGGGCCTCAAGCGAAGCGACCAATTCAGCTGCTACTGGATCAGTTACAGATGTAAAGACAATTGGGATGTCCTTATTACTGTCTTTTGTTGCAGTTAATGCTCCCATTGCACTTGGCGTAGAATTAGCAAAGATTAAGTCAACATTTTTCCCAGCAAAATTTTGCGCAATTGTTAATGAGTTATTTGGATCTCCTTGTGCATTTTGCTCGTCATATTTTGCATCGATTCCTTTATCTTTTAATGCTTCCTGAAACCCTTTGTATGCTTCATCAAGTGAAGCATGTTGGACGATTTGAGAAACACCAATTTGATATGTTTTTTCCTTTGACGTCTCTCCAGAGTCACCGGAACTACTAGTATCACTTCCGCACCCTACTAACAATACACTTGCCGCTAAACCGACCGCTGCAGTTTTAAACCATGTGTTTCTCATGAATATATCCCCCTATTTCCTTTATCGCTTTTATGCTTTGTTGAAATAAATTATAACCAAATACCTAGACCAATTACAATACAATTCTAATTTTTCCGATAATATTTTAAAAAAATAAACAAAAAAACCGTTCAAAAAAGTGAAATACACTTTTTTAAACGGTTCTATAATAATTAACTGCCAACAATTTTTGTTACAATGTCGGTAACAGTTTTTCGATTTATTTTTTCTTTGCCATCCTTTAACGCCGAAACAGTAGCATGGGCAAATGCTAATGGAATTTCACAGAAATGGCGGATGGATGTTGTTTGAATATCTGCCAAATATAAATTAGCGCGTTGCAAATTCTGTTCAGTATACTGAAGCATATCTTCGAACTCCCAGCCTTCCGGGAAGAAGTTCACACCTCTTTCCGCATCTTCTGCTTTGTTTCTAAGAATATTGACGGTTTGGAGTCCGCGACCAAATGCAATGGCTAGTTCTTTATCTGTTTCTGTACCGTCATGCCAATTCCAAAGATCCGATAGCATCGTTCCGACAAGTCCAGCCACATAATACGTATATTCACTCAAATCCTCTTCATTTTGAATTTGCCAGTCCAATTCAACCCATTTTGCCATTCCTTCTGCCATTTCTGCCGTAGCATCAAGTACTTTATCTACGACCGTTTCAGGACAGATTGCAATCCAGTCATTGAGAAATAACGTAACGTCAGGAAGGGAAGCTTCATAAGGAAGGAGGATTTTCAGCAGCTCCTCACGATTGTAACCATTTCTCAACAACTTGCTGATTTCTTTTAGTAACTTACTTTTTATCTCAGCTGGAAGTAAGGGGTGATCCTCAATTTCATCGATTGCACGCATGCATAAATACGCTGCCCCCACGGTTTCCTGTAATCCAGAAGGAAGCTGGCTAATTGGAATAACAAAGGTTCGGCTCGTTTGCACTAAAAAATCATGGGCCTTCTTTTGTAAATCTTTTTCTTCGCTCATATTAAAGCTCCTTTTTTATGTACAACTTTCATTTTTTTAATAATTCATCCCACTGATGGAAGTTACACTTTATCCCGGTTTAACTAACCATAAGGGGGGAAATACGCCCCATTTATGGAAGTTTCACTTTATCATACCATACAAAAAGGTCTATTCAATAATCGTCTTTCTTTGTTTTTCTATGTACAAAGGGACCTTAATCTGGAGTAAATCTTCTGCAATCAACGTGTTTTGAAAAATTTCACACGCTTCGTTTTGCAGTACAGCAATGTCTTCTCCCATATATCTAGCACTAATATGTGTCAAAATTAACTGATGGGCACCAGCTAGTTTTGCTGTTTCAGCTGCTTGCGCTGTCGTGCTGTGGAAATAATCAAATGCCATCTCTCCTTCTTCCTTGGAAAAAGTTGCTTCATGAACGAGATAGTCCGCATTTTTCGCAAGCAAAATAGCCTGTTCACATGTCCTCGTGTCACCGAGGATCGCTAGGATTCTTCCTTTATTTGGTTCACTTAAATAATCAGATCCCTTTAAAACTCGTCCATCTTCCAATGTAACATTTTCACCGTTTTTAATAGCTTTAAAGATAGGGCCAGGTGCTATACCTTCATCTCTCAGCTTATCGACAAGCAAGGTCCCAGGTCTGTCTTTTTCTACTATCCGATAACCGTAAGAAAGGATTCCATGATCAAGCACTAAAGCTGAAACAGTAAATTGCTCATCCTCAAAGATGATACCTTCTTCTATTTCAACTATGGATAGAGAATATTTAAGATGAGTGCCACTTATGGCAAGACTTGTTTGAATAAAGTCTCCAATCCCTTTAGGACCGTATACAGTTAAGTCTTCAGTTCCTCCTTGAAAAGAGCGGCTGCTCAGTAGACCAGGCAAACCGAATATGTGGTCACCATGTAAATGCGTAATAAAAATCTTCTCAATTCGACGTGGTTTAACTGATGTTTTTAATATTTGGTGTTGGGTAGCTTCACCGCAATCAAACAACCAGACCACTCCTCGCTCTTCCAGCAATTCAAGCGCGATTGCCGATACATTTCTTGCCTTGGCAGGTATACCTGCACCAGTTCCTAAAAAAACAAAATCCAAAATATTACCTCCGTTGTATCATTTCCTTTTTTTATTATAACATAAAGTGAAACTTCCATAAGTGAGTGTAGTTCCCCGCCTATGGTTAGTCCCGTTTTAGTGTCTCTATATCGAAGGCCAACACTTCGATATAGACACATTAAAAACCCGATTGGTTCAACTATACCTTTGAAAACCACAAAGGTAAGTTTCACTTTATCTCACCAAAGGGGTTTTACAACTGTTAAACTGGGTTAAATACAATAGTCAAGTTATGGGTATCCTTAAATAATGAAAGTGCAAGAATATTGCGTTCACTTACATGTATCTTTATAGTTAAATATATGAACAATAGATTATTTTTTATGAAAAGTGAGGTTATGCAAGTGATATCAACGAATAAACCGACCGCATTAATCATCCTTTTTGGGGCCACCGGAGATTTGGCCAAACGGAAACTATTTCCGTCGATTTATCGATTGTTTCAAAAAAAAAATATTGAGAAATTCGCAGTGGTTGGGGTAGCCAGAAGACCTTTAACAAACGCTGAATTTCAAGAAAATGTTAAAGATTCTGTTCAGACTTTTGCTGACAGCCATGAAAATGTCGATGAATTTGTCTCACATTTTTCTTATCATTCCCATGATGTGAGCAGTTCAGAATCTTACATTGAATTAAAAAACATAGCAGATAAGCTGGATGAACAATATGATTTAGGAGGCAATCGAATTTTCTATTTAGCTATGGCACCTGAATTCTTTGGTACAATTGCTGAGCAAGTGAAAGCCCAAGGTTTAACAGATACGCCAGGATACAAAAGACTCGTGATTGAAAAACCATTCGGTACTAGCTTTGAATCAGCTAAAGAACTTAATGAACAAATTCGTACAGCCTTTTCTGAAGATGAAATCTATCGAATTGATCATTACCTTGGAAAAGAAATGGTCCAAAACATTGAAGTGATTCGCTTTGCAAACGCAATGTTTGAACCGCTATGGAATAACCGATACATATCTAATATCCAAGTGACTTCCAGTGAGACGCTTGGCGTTGAAGAACGAGGTCGTTACTACGAAACCAGTGGAGCGCTTCGTGATATGGTCCAAAATCATCTGATGCAGATGGTTGCATTGCTTGCAATGGAACCGCCAATCAAATTAACTGACGAAGAAATTCGTAGTGAGAAAGCACGTGCATTGCGCTCATTGCGCCCAATGAGAAAAGAAGAGGTCGACGCTTTCTTTGTCCGAGGCCAATATGGAGAAGGCACTGTTTCCGACTCCTTACTTCCTGCCTATCGAAATGAGTCATCTGTCGCTTCTAACTCCAATACCGAAACATATGTAGCTGGTAAGTTACTCATTGATAATTTCCGTTGGGCAGGAGTACCGTTCTATATTCGTACAGGGAAGCGGATGGATGTTAAATCAACGAAAATTGTTGTCCAATTCAAAGATATTCCGATGAATTTATACTATAGCAAAGAACCAGAAGAAAACGTCCATCCTAACTTGCTTGTCATCCATATCCAGCCAGAAGAAGGTGTCACCCTACTCTTAAACGCTAAGAAAAATGGCAACCAAATGAAAACGAAACCAGTTAGACTTTCCTACTCCAATACAAGCATTGACCGAATGAATACTCCAGAAGCTTATGAAAAATTATTATTCGACAGTATGCGTGGAGATGCCACCAATTTCACCCATTGGGATGAAGTCGCTCTATCTTGGAAATTTGTTGACATCATTTCAGAAGTATGGGAAAACACGAAAGATGAAAGCTTCCCGAATTATGCTGCTGGAAGCATAGGTCCAAAATGTGCAGATAACCTACTGGAAAAAGACGGTCATTTCTGGTGGCCAGTTGAAAATCTAGAAATCGATAATTAAGATAGATAAAAAACAAGGCTGACTTCTTTCACTTAAGAATCAGCCTTGTTTATTCATGTTGTTCTCGGTCTACATACTCCCCTTTTCCTAAGTTAAGCCAAAAAGCGATTCCTGTTTCCAAGGCAATGAAAAATAAAAATAACACTCCAAAAATCCAGCTAGAATTCATTTATTACGCCCTCCTTGAATGATCTAATCTACTCTTTCTGCCTCGCTACTATATTGATTACATTATCTGACATACACCAAAATTTTCAAATTCCAAAATCCCTAATTCATACTAGGTACTTACTCCTGTTTTTACCTGATTTGTGACTATCAAAGAGGTTAAACTATTGATGTAACATCAAATTTCGCTTGTGTGGAGGGATAACATGATGCACATTCGAGAAGGCTTAATCCCTACTGCTCTAGGCACAGCGGTAACGGCAACTGGGTATGCAATGAAACAAAATAGGAAGTCCAACAAAATGGTCGCCAACACTCTATTTCGCTTCGGTTTAGCACATATCGTTCTCGGTGTTATTGATCTTGTAGAGCATCGACATTAACAGAGGACCTTACGCTTTATACAATTTTATAAACGTACTAAAAGAATTTTGAGGCCTGACCCTATCATTACGGGTCAGCCTCTTTTACCATTGACACGAAACCAAAAGGTGTTATATATTATAAAAACAAAACCATCTGGTTTTATATTTATACAAAAAGGAGAATTATTTTGGTAGAAAATTATCAGGTTACATTACAAGATATTAAGCAAACAGTCATTATTGATGCGCCCATTCAAAAAGTGTGGGATACAGTTTCAACTTCAGAAGGAATTGCCTTATGGTTCATGCCCAATGATTTTCAACCGAAAGTAGGACAGGAATTCCATTTACAATCACCGTTCGGACCTTCGCCTTGCAAAGTCACTGAATTAGATCCACCTAATCGACTTTCTTTTTCATGGGATGAAGATGGCTGGGTCGTTTCTTTTATCTTAAAAGAGGTAGATGGTAAGACAGAGTTTACACTTATTCATGGAGGATGGAAAAACCCTGATTACATCCTTCCGAAACCGAACGAGAAAAGCTCCATTATTCGTGACCGGATGAGTCAAGGTTGGACAGGAATTATTGAAAAGTTGAGAAAGATTGTGACTAATTAATGTCTGCTTCAGCACAAAAGCATGATGTTTTCCAAGCTATTGCGGATCCTACTCGGAGAGATATACTCAAATTACTCGCTGAAAAAGAATTATCTATTTTAGAAATAACCGGGCATTTCCCAATGAGTCGTACAGCTATTGCAAAACATCTTCATATTCTTTCAGAAGCAAAACTAGTTAATGGACGAAAAATAGGAAGAGAAAAACGTTTTCGAATACAACCAGATTCATTGGATGAATTGAAACAATGGCTTTCCTATTTCGAACAATTTTGGCATAACAAGTTATCTATCCTTAAACATATTGTTGAAAATCAGAATGAAAAAGATTAAAAGTCATCAAAACAGATCTTGAAAATCAATAGGTTAAGTTTTAAAGTCTGATTCACAACAAAGGTAACCGGGGTGTCCCAAAAACAAAGGGTCAGACCCACAATCACTAAATACAGAGTAAGATACGTGTATGAAACACTACAAACTGATTTAGAGTGCGAGGTCAGACCCTTATGACATCCCTTTTATTTGTTCCTGAACCAAACAATTATTATCTGCTCTATTATTCCTTTAATCGCAAGTTATCAAGAAAATCCTTGCTGAAACTCGTCTCCGCTTGCCCTTTCTTTTCAGCAGCTTCGACTCCTCTTTTGATGATTTCCTTGCCATATTTGCTTTGCAGTTTTTGCATAGCGTAGTAAAGCGGTTCTTTTTCCGCATCTTCTTCATAAGAAAATAGATCTAGCTGTTTATAGGCAGCTTCCTTATCCATTACATCGAAAGCGGTCACTCCAAGTAGACGCACTTTCTCTCCATTCCAATGCTTTTTAAACAAATCGACTGCAAGCTGATGAATCTCAGGTTTCTCGAAAAAAGGATTTTCGACAATTCTGCTTCTCGTTATCGTCCTTCGGTCTTTATAACGAATGGTAACACCAATCTTTTGCCCTACTAATTTTTTATTTTTCAACCTAAGAGCTACCTTTGTTGAAAGTTGCTCTAATATATCGATTAATTCTTTCTGATTCGTTATATCCTTTGGCAATGTCGTTGAGTTGCCAATGCTTTTATGATCAAATATGGATTCTGGGTCGACTGCTCTCCCGTCTATTCCTTGCGCTCGTTCCTTTAATTTTAGCCCATTAATACCAAGAACTTGCCTGAGTGTTACATCATGAGCTTTAGCGAGATCGCCAATTGTTTCAATTCCGATACTATTAAGCTTCTCTGCTGTTTTCTTGCCGACTCCATGCATTTCACCAACCTCAAGAGGCCAAAGTTTCAACGGAACATCTCTTTTTCTGAGAATCGTGATGCCCATCGGTTTCTTCATATCTGAAGCGGTTTTAGCTAGAAATTTATTCGGGGCAATTCCGATGCTACAAGGCAAATCCATCGTTTCAAAAATCCGCTTTTGAATACTATCGGCAATTTCAATTGGAGAACCTAGTTCCGCGCAACCTGTGATATCTAGATATCCTTCATCAATTGAAACCGGTTCTACTAGGTCTGTATATTGTCTCATCAGTTCAAAAATGGCAATGGAAGTTTTCCGGTATCGATCAAAGTTAGGCTTTAATATGATAAGTTCAGGGCACAGCTTTTTCCCTTGCCAAATCGGCATCGTCGTTTTCACTCCAAATTTCCTTGCTTCATAGCTACACGTGATTATAATTCCACGGCGCTCCTCAACATTCCCAGCGATTGCAAGCGGCTTCCCCTTAAGTCCAGCATCATACGCCATCTCTACAGAAGCAAAAAAACTATTCATATCCACATGAAGAATTACTTTTCCATTTCTAGGATACATCTCATCCATTCAACTGTCACTTCCTTACAAACAGCAGATATACTTATTGTAGCATAATAAGGGGTCAGACCCCATTTCCCAGAATATTTCCCACACAAAAAAACGGAATCTAAGATATCTCAGATTCCAGTCATATTTATTCAATTATTCTCCTAGTGTCGATTAATAAATCTATAAACTATCTACTTCTACTAGTGGATGATTCTAGGAATTTTGTTTACACATGCATACCAACCTATCTTTTTACTTAAATGTAATAGTTTATTTCACTTTATTTCATTGAGCTAATTTCAATAATTTATGCCTTTGCTGGTTCTTCAATTGGGTTTTTCACAATAAACAAATAACAAATAGCTGCACAGCATGCTATAATACCACCACTAATAAAAGCTAACGAATATGAACCGGTGGATTGTACAATTAGCCCTGCTACCACTGGTGAGAAGGCTCCTCCGAAGTATCCGCCGAAATTTTGTATTGAACCAACGGACGCTACCATTGATGAAGGAGCAACATCTGTGGCCAATGCCCATGCGTTCCCCGTAATCGCTGATACAAAAAATAACGCAAATGTAAGAAGTACGATCGTTGAAGCAATATTGTTAACAAAGGGTAATAAAATTACAGAAATGCCTGCCATAACAGCACAAATACTAATTAAAATCTGCTTTGATTTCATTGGTGAAGCGAATCCCGACTCCACCATTTTTTTTGTCATAAATCCACCTGTAAGGTTACCTATTCCTCCACCTATCCATGGGATACTTGCATAAATCCCCATTTGTGCCAATGATATTTGATATTCATCCAAGAGATATAAAGGTAAAAAAACGAGAAAGATATTCCATATCCAAATCGTACAAAAAAATCCCAAAATCATTCCCCAGACACTACGGTACTTAAATAAGGAAAGCCATTTGATATTTGAACTCTTATTACTCTGTTCTTCACCGGCTCCATCTGCTTTTATATATTCTAATTCTTCCTTTGATAGTCTCTTGCTATCATTTGGATTTTGGTAAAACTTCAAAAAGATAAATCCAAATATAATCCCAATGCCCCCTGCAAAATAGAATAGTTCCCGCCATCCAAATGTGATCATGATAAAAATTAAAATTGGAGGGGCAATCGCAGGTCCCCATTTAGAAGACGAATCCCAGATACTCGCAGCAAGTCCTCGCTCTTTTTTCGCAAACCAGTTAACTGTAATTTTTGCTGATGTTGGAAAACAAGGTGCTTCACCAACCCCTAAAATAACTCGTAATAAAATGAATACCCAAAGCGCACTGGCCATTCCGCTAAAAAAGACTGATGCACTCCATACTAAAATACCTATCGAATAAAGTTTTTTAGCACCAAATCTGTCAATAAGCCATCCAGAGGGCAATTGCATAATAGCATACGACCAAGAAAAAAAAGCGCCAAGTAAACCTATATCCGTTACACTTAATCCAAGTTCCGGCATCATTTTCGGAGCCGCAATGGAGAGAATAGAACGATCTAAGTAATTGAGCATTCCACCTATTAACAACCAAATTAAGACTGTATAACGATATTTCTTTTGAGTTGTTTGTGTCGGCAAACTTGGGGCGGTGTTCATCTCCATAATAATTCCTCCTCTTATAATAAATCACAATCCAAATTTAACTAAAACAAGGTGCTTCTGAGAGTTATAGTTGATACCCCTGAAATATTGAAACTTTATTCCTAATGAACGCTCACTTGTTAATGTCAACACAATTTTGTAACTAAAAAGGAAATATATATTTTTATCTGATTAATTGAAGTACTTCTAACAGAATTGTTAATAACTCTCTTATTTAGCATATCCATCACTGATCTTGAAAGAACGATAACTACCTTATTCAACTAATTTCTCTATCAAACTAGAATTGAAAACCCTTTCATTTTTTATAGGCTAATAGACTTCTGGCACTAGAAATGAAGGTTCAAACCGTTTACTCCTTTATTTCCCTAGTGCATTTGCACAGCTAATTATCTCTCTTTGCCATTTCAATAAAGTATTCCGATTAGGCCTGCCCCTTGCTAGTACATTCAATAGAGCATTAGGAAATTGCCTCGAATACTTAATATATTAATCCGCCATTCCATTCCCTTCTCTTCCTCACCCTCGAATTTTTATCATTTTCCCAGATAAATAGTAAATTCAAAGTTGCTAATTCAATTTCCTTACTAACCATTTATTCCTTAAGTCATTCTTGTGAGTTCGAGTTCTTATATTCTTCTAACAAAGCGATCTGAACATCAACCCCTTTAATACCAGCTTTGCTCACTTCAGCGATAATACAATCTAAATAATCTGATTTCCTTGTCGTAATCAAATTGCCTCGTTGAGCTGTGACATATAAACTTATTTTTCACCACCTCCCTTTAAACTACCAAAAATACCAATTTATCTTTATTTTGTAATTATTTTCTATATTTAACTTGTTTATTATTTTATCATTCATTTTTATTTCTTCAATACTTTTCCAAATATTTAAAATATTTTAATAATGGATGTTTTACATTTGATAAACATTATTAGCCTCTTTTCCAGTTCCACTTTTATGAATATTAGTATTTAAACCAGCACTTACTCCAATAAGGATTTGATTCTGTTTAATATTTCGACTAACTGCAACACCTTTTGCTCCCACATCCATGATATTTTACAAATTTAATGTATTCTTGATTTTAGTTTTTCATCGGTGAACATCCCTTTTTCTTTGATTCTAGGGACTCAATTCCTTTTGTAATTAGTTGAAATCGCCATTTTCTAATCCATGCAGGTGATGAAATATTAAAAATGACGGCGGTTTCATTCGGAGACGTTCCATTTTCATTTATATAGTTAATATAGTTAAGTACGTCTGATTTATACTGCATTGAATAAACTGTATAGCTTTTTTCAAAAGCACTTATTCCGTGATATTCAACTGCTTCCCCCACATTCGAACGACTTTATAATTCGCTCCCAATAATTTTGCACTTTTATCTTACAACAGCATCTATTTTTTGGATTCAATGTAAATTTAGTCATAAAAAAATGCACCTCCCATTGTTAGATCGTGTCTAACAATGGGGGGTGCAGTTCAATTCCACGCTATTGCTTTTTAATTGTCACATCAAATTCTATATCTGATATATAAATCTCTTTAAATTCCAGGCATATTTCGTTCGATTATTCTCCTGCAACTTCTTCGATAATGGCTAGGACCATTTCCGTTAATTTCGTTAATTCTTCAACAGGAATTTTTTCATTAGTTGTGTGGATATCTTCATAGCCTACAGCAAGGTTTACTGTTGGAATGCCGAAGCCAGCAATGACGTTCGCATCACTTCCACCGCCGCTTTGAAGTAGCTTTGATGGACGGTTGATTTTTGCTGCTGCTTTCTTGGCTACTTCAACAACATGATCACCATCGCCATATTTAAAACCAGGGTACATAACCGTTACTTCAACTTCAGCTCTTCCACCCATTTCAGATGCAACGGATTCAAACGCTTGTTTCATTTTCTCAACTTGAGCTTCCATTTTTTCTGGAATTAAAGAGCGTGCCTCCGCCAAGATTTCCACAAAGTCACAAACGATATTTGTTTGCTGCCCACCTCTGAAATAGCCGATGTTCGCTGTTGTTTCTTCATCAATTCTTCCAAGCGGCATTTTCGCAATCGCTTTTGCTGCCATTGTAATTGCGGAAATTCCTTTTTCAGGGGCAACTCCTGCATGAGCTGTTTTGCCGTACATTTTTGCAAAGATTTTTGCTTGAGTTGGCGCTGCCACAATAATATTTCCTACCTTTTCATCACTATCTAGTGCATAGCCGTATTTAGCTGTAACGAGGGTACGGTCTAAAGCTTTCGCCCCAACAAGACCAGATTCCTCGCCTACCGTGATGATGAATTCAATCGTACCATGGGGGATATTTTCTTCTTTTAATACCCGGATTGTTTCAAGCATCGCTGCAAGACCTGCTTTGTCATCCGCTCCAAGAATCGTAGTTCCATCAGAAACGATATAGCCGTCTTTAATGGACGGTTTAATTCCTTTGCCTGGTACAACCGTATCCATATGTGAAGTGAAATAAATCGTATCCACTCCTTCTTTCGTGCCTTTCAGCGTGCATATCAAGTTGCCTGCTCCATGACCTGTAATAGCGGTAGTATCATCCTCGAAAACATCTACACCTAATGCCGTGAATTTTTCCTTTAAAACTTTAGCAATTTCCGTTTCAAACTTTGTTTCCGAATCGACTTGGACTAATTCAATAAATTCCTTTATAATACGTTCTTCGTTCACCATTCCTACAAAACCTCCAATATGTATAAACCTGATTTTAGATCCATTTCGTGATCGGTAAAATTCCGATGAGAAATCTTCACTTTATCCTAGCTAACGATCGATCAGTTTAGGAAGATAAAGTGAAATTTCAATCAGTAGGGGGTTTTCTTCGTACTCCCACTGATTGTTAGTCCCGTTCTAGAGCCGCTAATATCTCCGCGCAGTGTAGATAAATCGACTCTACGGACAGTTGATCCTCATCAATCTTCTCATAGCGTGCTCAACGTCAAGAGTGGGATAAATATCCCCTTTGATGAAGTCTAACTACTTCCACATCCCTAGTATATCGCTAATAGTTCGGTACCCGCAAGAAATCATGATTCATTTTCACCATTATAAAGGAATATTCCCATGTTTTTTTAATGGTCTAGATTCCTTTTTGTTACGCAACATCTCTAGAGATTGGAGCAATCTAATGCGCGTTTCCCGGGGATCGATGACATCATCAATCATTCCTTGACTTGCTGCTACATACGGATTTGCAAATTTCTCAAGATATTCGGAAATTTTCTGTGCCCGTGTCTGCTCTGGATTTTCACTCGTTTCAATTTCTTTTGCAAATATTATATTCGTAGCCCCTTGAGGCCCCATGACGGCAATTTCAGCATTAGGCCAGGCAAATACAAAATCGGCACCAATTGATTTACTATTTAACGCTACATAAGCACCACCATATGCTTTACGGAGAACGACTGTTAACTTTGGTACTGTCGCTTCAGAATAAGCATAAAGGATTTTTGCACCATGGCGAATGATTCCACCGTGCTCTTGCTTAACTCCAGGGAAAAATCCAGACACATCTTCCAAGGTAATAAGTGGAATATTGAACGAATCGCAAAAACGAATAAATCGTGCTGCTTTGTCTGAAGAATCGATATCAAGCCCTCCAGCTAATACTTTGGGCTGATTGCAGACGAGTCCGACCACCTCGCCCTTCATTCTCGCTAAGCCGATCACAATATTTTTCGCAAAATCTTTTTGGATTTCCATAAACGAATCAGTATCTACGACTTCACCAATTACTAAACGAACATCATAAGGACGCAAACCATTAAATGGAATAATTTCTGTAAGTGTTGGTCGGTAATCTTCTTTATCATCTACAGCATAGAGAGGTGGTTTTTCCTCATTATTTTGCGGTAAATACATGAGTAGCTGACGTACCATCTCCAATACTTCTTTTTCTGATTGAGCTTGAAAATGGGCGTTTCCGCTAATGCTAGTATGTACAATTGCACCACCAAGATCTTCAGCACTAACCTTTTCTCCTGTCACCGTTTCAATCACTTTTGGTCCAGTGATGAACATTTGACTCGTATCTTTTACCATAAAAACGAAATCGGTAATAGCTGGTGAATAAACGGCTCCGCCGGCACATGGGCCCATAATAACCGAAACTTGCGGGATAACCCCCGAATAAATTGCATTTCGATAAAAGATCTGTCCATATCCATCCAGAGAAGCAACCCCCTCTTGTATTCGAGCTCCTCCAGAGTCATTTAACCCTATAAACGGAGCACCATTTTTCGCGGCTAAATCCATGACATTTACTATTTTTTTTGCATGCATTTCGCCGAGAGCTCCTCCAAAAACTGTAAAGTCGTGAGAAAATAAATAAATCGGACGCCCATTCACTTTTCCATATCCTGTAACTACGCCATCTCCAGGTCCTTTGATTTTATCTAGGCCAAAATCAACACAGCCATGCTCGATAAATGGATTGAGTTCAACGAAACTCCCTTTGTCGACCAAAAGATGTATTCGTTCTCTTGCTGTTAACTTACCTTTTTCATGCTGCTTCAAAATTCGCTCATCTCCACCGCCAAGCTCTACTTCCTGCCGTCGATCATACAACTTATTGATAAGTTCATAGATGTCTGTCATTTTTCCTCCTCCTCGTCATGCTCACACAACTCATATAGAACGCCTCCACCTGACTTTGGATGAAGGAAAGCAATCTGAGCTTGATGAGCACCAATTCTTGCTGTCTTATCAATCATATGTAAGCCTCCATTATTAATTTCTTCAATTCGAGATGAAATATTTTCCACACTAAAAGCTATATGATGAATACCTTCGCCTCGTTTTTCAATAAATTGGGCTATTGGGCTATCTTTAGATAATGCTTCCACTAATTCCAACTTTGTATTGCCAGCGTTTAGAAATGCTACCCTTACTCTTTGATCCTCTACGATTTCAATTCCTTCCAGTTCCAATTGAAATACATTCGTATAAAGCGGCAAAGCTTCGGCTATTGATGTGACAGCTATACCTATATGATCAATTCTCTTTATCATGTAAAGCCCCCATTTAATATTGTTGAATAATAATATTAAATAAATTCAAATAGATTCTTGCTTATATTCGTTACTACAATATATCCTTGAGATTCTACTATGGACGAGTTAAACTATATATATACGCATGCTGTAAGGAATTCTATACTCCTTACATAGAGGAGAGATTAAAATGAAAAACAAGAAAACGAGAAAAATCGTTGTTTATTTAATGATTATTTCCATGTTATTAACGAGTCTACTTTCTGGCATTGCATTCTTTCTACAATAAAGTGAATCTTCAATCAGTGGGGGCTTCACTACCCGTTAATGCGGAATAAAAAAGATCATTCAAAAAGGGGCAGACCCACACTCTATCATCGTTTATTTGTTAATAAACGATGATAGTAACTGTGAGGTCTGACCCTTTTTTTAACATTTTTTTAAGGCAATTCGCCATTCTTATTTCATAAATCCCTGCTCTTTAGCCAATGTTGCAAAGTCTTTTGGCGAATGGGTGATAAAAACCTTTGTTCCAATTGGTACACGCTCATATAAAGACTCGATGTCGACTTTTCTCAAGCGGACACATCCATTTGAGATATATCTTCCAACAGAAGCTTGATTGTTCGTACCATGAAGTCCATAAATTCTCCCATCGGTTCCTAATGCATCAAAGCCAATCCATCTCGTACCTAGAGGATTTCTAGGATCTCCTCCAGGAATGTTCTTTTTACGGAAATACGGATTTACAGCTTTCACTTTAACGGTAAATAATCCTTCTGGTGTAAGCTCATTGCTTCTCCCCGTACCAGCAGGGTAGACATTCTGGACTTTATTATCATCAATGAATGCCACCTTGTTAGTTGCTTTATTTACGATGACAAAGGGTTTTCCAACAACAGCAGAAGCGGTCATCGTTACAAATGACAATAATATGCTTGTAAGGATTAAGGAAAGCAATATCTTCATCTGATCAAACCTTCCATTCATTTTCCGTTAGTTTTCACCCATCTTTAGCTTTTCATGCTGTTTTTTTGGTTCTGGTAGCCCTTTAAATGAATGCTTAAGCTGTAAATACTGCTCGATTTCCTTCATTAACTGTAATAATGCTGCTCGCGATTCAAACTCTTCACGGGTCACAGGTAGTTCCATTTTTTTGAAAACCTGCTCCATGTCATCAAGCTTCTTTAAGTAGATAATCGCGGTATTCTGCGGATGGACGTTGTTACTTAGTTCAATGAGAAATTCTCCTAACATCTTACTTTGCTTAACTTTTGACGGAATATTCGTAGCGAGCGGCAAGATACGCTCGATAATTTCAAATTGCTTTTCCCTCATTTTAAAATAATGATAATACACGTCATCATCACGCAAAAAATGATTCTCTACATCTCGAAATGCTAACGTCTTTGCTTCAGCTAATAATTTAGGTGTCTCAGTAATTTCTTTCCCATCCCAGTTACTTACATTTGTATGCAAATAATTTACTAGCTCCATAAGAATTATGCTGAAATTACCTTCAATTTTTTTCTGATAATCGATTAATTTATTCTCAAGACTCGGCATATACCAATTCATTAATAAGGCTGAGCCAATTCCAATTATGATGAGGCCTAGTTCATTCAGCCAGAGATCAAGCGTGATATGTTCAGCTGTATATAGATGTAAGATAATGACGCCGCTTGTTACGATGCCTTCATTTACTTTTAAAGCAACCGTTGTTGGTATCAAAAGTAATAAAATAATGCCAATGATCATTGGATTATAGCCAATTAGTTCAAACAGGATGGTGGAATAGACCATCGCAACTAAACAAGCTATGAATCGCGAATAGGCGGCCCCAAGAGATTTTTTCTTCGTTACCTTCGTACAGAGAATCGTAATAATCCCTGCAGACGGAAAACTATCCAACCCCGCTAATTGTGCTAGAAAAATGGCGAGCGTCGTACCTGCTGCCGTTTTCATTGTCCGATATCCGATTTTTAACATAACGAGATCACCCAGTTTTCTTATAATAATACCCATCTTACCAACAAACGCGACCAATTTATAGTGAAAGCACAGTCAACTATCATAATTAAAGTATTCACATTTTTCCGTAAAAAAAAAGACAACAATCATGTCGTCTTTTTAGTATGAAGGATATGGAGACGGATCTCCGCTACCTCCTAATATAGTCAATTTATTTTGCAGGTGTACTATATTTGTTGTAAAAAAAACAAAATTTAGCTCCACACCCCCCGTTAAGATTAGGTGGGTGTAGCTTGCTATTTTAAATAATGGGTTTAAACGCCATATTCGTTTGTCTTATAATACTTTTTCCAAAAAGTCTTGTGCTCGCTTGCTTTTTGGACTCGAAAAGAATTCACTTGGCGGTGCATCTTCAACAAGATTCCCACCATCAAGGAAAAGAATTCGGTCAGCTACTTCTCGTGCAAAACCCATTTCGTGTGTGACAATGACCATCGTCATTCCTGTATGAACAAGGTCTTTCATAACAGCTAGCACTTCTTTAACCATTTCTGGGTCGAGTGCAGAAGTAGGCTCGTCAAACAGCATAACATCAGGGTTCATTGCAAGCGCTCTGGCGATAGCAACCCGCTGTTTTTGTCCCCCTGATAATTTATTAGGATACTGCTTTTCTTTATCAGCAAGACCCACTTTTTTTAGTAATTCCCTACCTTGCTTCTGTGCCTCTTGTTTGGAAAGTCCTTTCACCTTCATCGGTGCATAAGTTAAATTATCCAATACCGTTTTATGCGGGAACAAATGAAAATGTTGAAACACCATCCCTACATGTTCACGGACTTTCATAATGTTTGTTTTATTATCGGTAATATTCGTCTCTTTTATCCAGATTTGCCCTTCAGTCGGCTGTTCTAGTAAATTCAAGCAGCGAAGAAATGTAGATTTTCCCGATCCTGATGGACCAATAACGGCTACAACTTCGCCTTCTTTAATACTTGTATTGATTCCTTTAAGGACGTCCAGTTTTCCATAACTTTTGTGGAGGTTGTCTACTTTAATCACTACGTTTCATTCTCCCTTCAATCAACTTGCCAATCACTGTTAATATCATGACCATCACATAATAAATCAAGCCAGCAAATAGTATCGGCTCGAAGAATTTATATGTGTCACCACCAACAATGTAAGAACGGCGCATAATATCTGCTAGTCCAATTGTTGTTACAATAGCTGATTCTTTTGTTAACGTAATAAATTCATTCATTAAGGCTGGTAAGATATTTTTGAAGGCCTGAGGCAGAATAATGCTTATCATCATACTCGAATAAGGAACACCAAGTGCAAGTGCTGCCTCTCTTTGTCCCTTATCAACAGCATTAATTCCACCGCGAATGACTTCTGAAATATAAGCAGCGGAATTTAATCCGAACGACAAGAAAGCAGCTTCAAATGCTTCAATTTGCACACCGAACAATTGTGGAGACCCAAAATAAATCAACATAAGCTGCAAGACAAGCGGTGTGCCGCGGAAAATTGACGTATAAAAGTCCGCAATCCAATTTAATGGCTTAATACGGCTAATTTTCATTAACGATAATATAATTCCTAAAATTATCCCAATTACTGCTGCTACTGCAACAACTTTTAATGTCATTGGGATCCCCTCTAAAATATAAGGAAGGGAGGGTATAATTCTTTCAAAATCCAAGTTCAAACCACATTCATCCTCTCTTTAGTTCGTATACGAGAAAGCGCGGAAAAACGTTCAAAAGAGAATACGTACCCTTTTGAACGTTTCTTTGCTCATTTATTCAGCCGTTTCGCCACCGAACCATTTTAATATAAGTTTTTCCAATTCACCGTTTTCCATCATTTTTTTCAATTCAGTATTAAATTTTTCAGTTAGTTCACTGTCTTTTTGGAAAGCAATCGCCGATCCCGCTTCTTCTGTTTTAGTATCTGACTCAATCAAGTACCCTGCAAGATCTGGATTATCTTTTAAATAGCCTTTTGCAACTGTATCTTCAATAATGGCTGCATCAAAACGACCAGCTTTGATTTCTTGAACTAAATCAGGAATACGATTACGATTTTCAATTGTAAGGTCGATACCGTCTTTTTTTAGGTCCTTTGCAATTCCTTCTTGAATAGATGCTAATTGAACACCAACAGTAGCACCTTTAAGATCTTTTGCACCTTTAATTTTACTATCTGCTTTCGTTACGATCATATGATTGGATTTATAATAGATATCACTGAAATCTACCGTTTTTTTCCGTTCTTCTGTAGGAGACATCCCCGCAAGTACAAAATCTACTGTTCCATTTTCTAAAGAAGGTACCAGACCGTTAAAATCAATATCCTTCACTTTAAATTCATAGCCAAGTTTTTCTGTAATTGCTTTGGCTACATCGATGTCAAAGCCAATGATTTCATCACTCTTTGATGTCTCAACATATTCAAATGGCGGATAATCTGCTGAAGTTCCCATCGTTAATACTTTTTTCTCATCACCATTAGCAGTTTCTTTATCGTTTGCTGAATCATTATTTGATGTACCGCAAGCCGCTAAAATGGTCATCATCATAATCATGGCGAACATTAGCATAAGTTGTTTACTATTCTTCATTCCATATTCCTCCGATTGCTTATTCATAGATTTTTCCCTATCAACATTCCATACATTTATTATAGGAAAATATAATTTTCTCTTTCAATATTCATGCACTGTAATGTATTTTAACACATTTTTATATTTATTCAATAGTATTTATAATGATAAATCCATGTTCAAAATCTGGTGAATGGTATGAATCAGCTCCCTTTTTTATTATTTCTCCAACTTTCATTTTCAATACAAAACTAATATGACGTTAATATGAAAGATCTATCAAGAAGAACGCTACACTCGCCTAATCAAAATGGCGGCGGTGCCGAGCCTGATTTGGAAATACTTTCTTAATATAGTAAGCATTTCTGGGAAAGTAGATTATTTTAATTTGTAAGTCGCGAAGCTCCGTTCCCACTACCTTCATAAAAAACTAAGCTAATTATCACCATTACTGATCACTTCTCGCATGATTGGATTGTTCCCTTAGACTGATCATGATAAACAAGAACTTCTCTGTATGACGAAAATTATGTGTGTTAAAAATTTCGCTATACGAAAATATTCAGGTGAAAGTGTTTGAGATTTGTGTTAGAATTTAATAAGAGATGACCAATTGGTCAATTCAAAAACCAAATGGTTAATAGGGGTGCGGGATGAACGAAAAGAAACGAAAAATATTAATCGCTGCAATGAAACTTTTTTCAAAAACAAGCTTTCACCAAACTTCCATGCAGCAAATTGCTGACGTTTGCGGAGTCTCCAAAGGAAGCTTATATACTCATTTCAAATCAAAAGAAGAACTCTTGTCGGAGATTTTTTCATATTATTATCATGTGCTAAGTCAACAAATGGCTGCAGAAGAAACGAAAGTTGATTCAGCCAAAGAAGCCTTTATTCGTGAAATTGCTATTCGACTTCGACATTACTGTGAATTTCACGAGTTTTTTAAAATGCAAATGAATGAAGTTAGAGGGCTTGAGGACCCATCACTCAATCAATTTGTACACCAAGAACATACCAAACTGCTCCAAAAAACAGAAAAAGGTATCGTGCTAGTCTTTGGGCAAGAAGTAGCACCATATGCGACCGATTTAACGGCCACTTTAAAAGGTATGTTAATTACTTATGTACGCGGGATTATTGAGCATGGAAAGAAGTGTGACCTTAATGAACTTGCTCGTTTTCTATTTCTCCAACTTGATGCGATTGTTCACACATTCATCGATAAAAAACCTAACCCGTTTTTTATCACCTCGCCTTTGCAATTACAGCCAAAAGAAACTACTCACCCACTGTATATTGTCAGGAAAATGAAAGAAGCGATCGCCTCTTTTACAGAAGATATTCTTATTGAATCTGTGGACATTTTAGAAAAAGAACTTTTAGAAATAAAACCACGTGCCGCTGTTTTATCAGGAATGATCCACAATTTGAAAGCAAGCAGTACCCTTTTCGAGCTTGCAACAGAGCTGGAAAAAACGATAAATCAAATGCCTATTACCACATTAAATAAATAGAACGTATAAAGAAAGCAGGTTCATATATGTCCAAAAAAACTTTACAACAGTTTCCCCTTCTCATATTGATGGCCAATATGTTTATCGTCATGACAGGAATCGGACTCGTTATTCCGATTATGCCGACGATTATCCATGATTTTGGAGCTGGCGGGAAAACCTTTGGTTTCTTAATTGCTACATTCGCTTTAGCTCAATTTATCTTTTCGCCTATTGCCGGTGATTTGTCTGACCGGTTTGGCAGAAAGAAAATTATAGTATTCGGTTTGATTCTTTTTGCTTTATCGCAATTTATCTTTGCTTTTTCTCAACAGCTCATCCTGCTCTTTATTTCACGGGCGATTGGAGGGATGGGGGCAGCCTTTTTAATTCCATCCATGATGGCCTTTGTAGCAGATATAACAACTGTAGAGAACCGGGCTAAAGGAATGGGACGTCTAGGAGCTTCGATGTCACTAGGGTTTGTTGTCGGCCCTGGTATTGGGGGCTTTTTAGCTGCTTTTGGAGTGAAAGCGCCATTTTTCATTGCAGGAGCTGTTGCCGCTATTGCCGTAATTTTGTCCCTCTTTTTCTTGAAAGAACCAACCCGTTCAGCCATATCCGAACAACCAGCCAAACGAACTTCACTAATCAATCAATTGGCTGTTTCCGTAAAAAAACCGTATTTCATCCTTCTACTCATGATGTTTACTCTTTCATTCGGATTGGCAAATTACCAGTCAACCATCAGCTTATTTACAGATGTAAAATTTGGGTTCAGTCCATTTGATATATCCATGTTAATGGTCGTTGGCGGTTCGATTGGGGTCATCGTTCAGGCGTTTGTTCTCGATCGAGTACTTCATCGATTTGGTGAAGTTCGCGTTATGAATTCGATGCTTGTCGTAACGGCGATTTCCTTAATCAGTCTTTTGTTTGCAACTGGTTTTGTCTCTGTATTGATTGTATCCACCTTTTTCTTTATCGCGACATCTTTGGTTCGTCCTGCTATCAATACGACCGTATCAAAAATGGCTGGAAGCGAACAAGGTTTTGCAGCTGGTATGAACAATGCTTATATGAGTATCGGCAACATGGTCGGCCCTGCACTTGCTGGCGCACTATTTGATATCAACATGGGGCTCCCTTATATTTTTGGTGCAATTATCATCATTGTGACCTTACTTATTTGCATCAAATGGGCAAACGGTGAGAAAAAGAAACAACAATTAAGAACAGCCAATCATACGAGCTCAGCTAGATAAAGTGAAACTTACCTTAGTGATCTTCAAAGGTTTAGATGAACCAATCGGACCTATACGGGCAGTTGGTCCCCACCTATTTTCTTTTAGTATGCTTAGTCTTACTGCCCGTTGGCAGGGTTAAAGTATGCATCAAAAAACCACTCAAGTCTCGCCATAAGGCTAGAGATTCGAGTGGTTTTTGAATGAAAAAATTTTGCTAAAGAAGTTACAGATCTTCCTTATTTTAAACGTAAGAAATCTTTTTAAAATCTGTAGGTATATAAATACTATAATAGTATGATATATTTTTCTTAACTACATTCAGAGGAGATCACCAAGTATGAATCAACAATTTCTCTATATAATAATCATCATTTGTATTGGTTATCTATTAAAACGTATTAATCTATTAAAAGAAAAAGATGGAGAAACTATTTCTAGAATTATATTTAATATTACCTTACCTGCTCTCGTTATTGTTTCTCTTGATTCTGTTAAAATTGAACCTTCATTAATCATGTTACCTGTAATAGCGTTTATAATTGGGTTTATTTCTATTTTTCTCGCTTTTTTTGTATTTAGAAAAGAAGAGAGGATGCTTAAAGGAACATTAATGATGATGGCTACAGGATATAATGTAGGCTTATTTGCCTTCCCACTCGTTGAAGCGATTTGGGGCGCAAAAGGTCTCATTTATTTCGGAATGTTCGATATAGGAAATTCTCTTATTGTCTTTGGACTTTCTTATATAGCGGGAAGCTATTACTCAAAAGAAGGACTAGTCCTGAAACCACTTGGAGTCGTAAAAAAATTCAGCAAATCCGTTCCATTAATGACATACATTATTGCGGGCATTTTAAGTTTCAGCAATATCCATTTGCCAAGTGGATTCATTGATTTAGCTACAATTATATCTAAAGCGAACTTGCCTTTATCGCTCATACTATTAGGTTTATATTTAAACTTCAATTTTGAAAAACAATATTTAAGACCAACTATTAAATATGTCCTTTTCCGATATGGTTTTGGGCTTGTATTTGGCTTGGCCTTTTACTTTTTACTTCCATTCGATCAAATGTTCCGATCCACTATCTTAATTGCATTATTACTACCAGTCGGACTATCAGTTTTGTCTTTTGCTCATGAATTTAAATACCCTACTCATCGCTTAATTGGTACTTTAGCGAATATTTGTATTGTCAATAGTATGATCATATTATATGTCTTTGCTAACTTTATTCTTTAAATAGAGAATTACAAAGCAAGCAATTGATATTTTTAAAGGATGTTATCGCAGTAAAATTAAAATAAGTAATTGGATAGATAAAGCTTAACCGTGAGGCGACAAATTTAGGTATTAATAAAAAAAACGTTCCAAAATTTGTCGCTTCGCTATTTAGAGAATATCGTAAAATTTACCGATTCACTACTGTGTTATCACTAAAGTTAAATTAATAACTAATCCCTTTAAATAGTAAGTTTACATTTGATTTTTTATCGATTTTCCTCTTTCTTTGCAATTCCTTTGCCTTCATAAATGCGTCCATCATTCCACTAGCTTCTATAATTATTTCTTCTGCTTCTATTTGGTTATCTAAGATAAAAATATAATCTTTCATGATGTAGTCCTCCTTTGATGTCTATTTTATTAGTTGAGTTTTAATTACACTCTTAAAGTTTATGTTATTTTTATAAAAATAATGTATGCGTTTACATCCGTTACCAAAGATACATACATCTACTTACTAAAAGTTGTGTTCACTTAAAAGTAAACGTTTTCTTTATGAGATTATTATAATACAAGCGCTTACAAAAAGCTATGAACAATTTGTGAAAAATATCTCAAATTAACAATCTGCAAATACAAAAAAAGAGATTCTTCATCCCACTGCTTTTTAAGGTCGTTCTTCACGATTTCGTATCGATAAATCGGAAAGCCACGAATCCGATTTATCGATCACAAACTATGGATCTCAACTAAACCTCTACTTACTACTGTATCTTACTAATCGGACCTTCACAGTAAAGTTTCTCCCTACTCGTTTCTTTGTTCCCCACTAGCTTTTAGTTCGAGGGCTTACTGCTCGTTAAATATCATATAAAAAATCCCAACACTTTCATATCCATCGCTAATATAACCTAGTAAACGATGGATACAGTGTGGGACATTTTCATAAAAAAATGTGATAATTACAATTAGTCAAATGCTGGTAAAGATGTATCTGCAAAATTTTCTTCTAAAAATTTCTTTACTTCAGGTCCTGTCATTTTTTCTGCTAATAATTGAATGGCCTCTGATTTAGCATTGTCTTTGCGAGCAACTAAAGAGATAGCAAATGCCGAGTTCACATTTTCTGTAATCACAGCATCTTTACTTGGTTTTAAGCCTAGCGGCTCGGCATAAGATGGGTACAATGTAACGAGATCAGCATCGTCCATCATCCTAGCAAGCATAAGTAAGTCTACCTCTTTAAACTTGTAGTTTTTCACATTTTCAACGATATCTGCTTGGGTTGCTTTAAGACCCACACCGTCTTTTAACTTGATAATTCCTTGATCAGCAAACATAACAAGTGAACGAGCTAAATTTATTTGATCATTCGGTATCGCGATTGTTGCACCTTCTGGCAATTCATCCATTGTTTTATATTTCTTTGAATAAGCTCCAAAAATAGCGTGATAAATTGGTTCTACTCGTACTAGTTCTGTTCCATTGCTTTCATTATACTGCTCCATAAAAGGCATATGTTGGAAGAAGTTAGCATCAACTTCCTTGTTAGCAAGAGCGTTATTTGGTTGAATATTATCGCCTAACACGACGATTTCTAGATTAATTCCTTCTTCTTTCATTAATGGCTTAGCAATTTCTAATATATCCGTCATAGGTGGAATCAATGAAGCAACTTTTAAGTCCACTTGTTTCTTTTCTTCAGGAGTAGATTCGGCATTGTCGCTACAGCCGGACAATACGAACATAGCTAAGGCTAATAGCATAATGAGTCTTTTCATTGTTGATTACCTCTCAATCTATTATGTTATCCTAGTTTACAAGCTGCCTAACACCTTCTTCGAATTTCTGGGAACTTTGAGTAAAGTGGGATAAGCAGCCCATATCCTTTGTTTGGTGCGATATAGCGAAATGATGTGTAAGTAGAGATTTAGTTGAGGTCCACAGGATTAAAGCCACACAGACGTTACCTCAGGAAGCAATACTTCTTCTATATTCGATTATTTCGTACTGTTGCTTTTCAAGATAGCAATCCTAGATAAAGGCGAACTATTAAGTGGGGATGAAGAACATCCCCCCCCCGATGAAAAATTTCCTTTTATTTTTTATCTAATTTTTTGGCGATGGTTGTGCCAGTAAACTGAATAGCTTGGACAAAGATAATCATCATAACGATTATATAAATCATTAACTCGGTTTCAAATCGCTGGTAGCCATAGCGAATCGCAAAATCACCAACACCGCCCCCACCGACAATCCCCATTACAGTTGAATAAGAGATAAAACTAATCGTTGAAGTTGTTAATCCGAGTACAAGGCTTGAACGTGCTTCCACGAACAAAAACTTAAAAATAATTTCTAAGACTGAAGCACCCATTGAAACCGCAGACTCAATAATACCACGCGGAATTTCAAGCAAAGCCTGTTCTACTAATCTAGAATAATAAGCAATTGCCACAATAGAAAGTGGGACAGTAGCTGCCATTGTACCGATTGCTGTTCCGACAATAAATCTTGTAAAAGGAATTAAGAATACGACAAGCAATAAGAACGGAAACGACCGAACAATATTGACAAATATGTTTAGTCCAGAATATATCGATCTATTTTCTAGCAATTGTCCTTTTCGGCAAAGATATAGTAATGTACCGACAGGTAATCCGACTAAAAGAGCAAAAGCAATGGATAGACCAACCATCACAAATGTTTCCCCGATTGACTGCCAAATTTCAGCTTGATACTTTAAAATAATGTCAGGCATTCGAATTCCTCTCTTTTTCAGTTAATTGCTCAAGAAACCATTTTGGATCATTGTCAGGAATCATATACGGCTCTGTTTCAATTGAAACTGTTTCGAGTATTTTTCCGCCATCCATAACTGTTACTTTATCGCAAATACTTCGCACAACATCCATTTCATGACTGACGATGACAATCGTGACACCAAATTCTTGATTCACGGTCTTCAATACGTCTAGAATGCCTGCTGTTGTCTGTGGATCTAAAGCAGAAGTTGGCTCATCACATAATAAAACAGCTGGCCTGTTTGCAAGCGCTCTTGCAATTGCAACCCTCTGCTTTTGTCCTCCGCTTAATTGTGCCGGATATTGCTCGGCTTTATGCTCAAGGCCAACAAATTTCAAACATTCATTGACACGATCTACCTTAGCTTTTTTTGAGTAGCCAGCTAGTTCAAGTGGTACTGCAACATTATCAAATACCGTTTTATTCGAAACAAGATTAAAATGCTGAAAAATCATGCCAATCGATCGTCTTGCTTCGCGAAGTTTACGGTTTGGTAGCGTCGTTAACGTTTGATTATTAACCACAATTGTTCCTTGATCTGGAGTTTCCAGCACATTCATTAAACGAAGCAGTGTAGATTTACCCGCACCGCTCGCACCGATCACTCCATGTATTTCGCCTTTGTCGATATTTAGCGAAACCGAGTGAACGGCTTGTAAAATTGATTGGTGCTGCTGATAGCTTTTGCTTATATTTTGTAAAGATATCACCATGCATATTCCTTTCTAACCATCTGATTCCTATGTAAAATCCCTATCCAAATTATTATAGCCTTTGTTGCATGAGATGTCACTCCCTTCATAGTTCCTCGGGCATCTCTCAAATAATGGCAAAAAAGAGACAACTCCCAAAGGTCTGATCTCAACAGTCTATACACCGTTTACCGTGTCATATACACGTCATTTAAACGATATAGTAGTGATGTTGTCTGACCCTTCATTATGGGATAGCCTCTTTTGGAAAAAAATATTAATCTTCTTCGCAATATTGATAAAGTTAACTATATTTGCGATTTAAATTTTATGTAGCGAGTGACAAGAGCAGAAAACATTTGCCCCATTCTTAAGTCAACGCATATGGTGATTTTTCACCACTTAAGACGTGAACGATGTTTTTGGCTGCTTTTTGACGCAGTTCAATCATCGCTTCCTCTGAATACCAGGCACTATGCGGTGTAATGATGACATTGTCCATATTGAGGAGCGGGCTTTCACTTGTGACTGGCTCTACTTCTGTCACATCTAATGCGGCACCTGCAATAATTCCTTTTTCTAATGCATCAATAAGAGCTTTCTCATCGATTATCGGTCCTCGTGCTGTATTAATGATGACTGCGTTTCTCTTCATTTGATTAAGCCGCTCGTCGTTAATGAGATGGAACGTATCTTTATTAAGTGGTACGTGTATTGACAAATAATCGGCTATTGAAATAATATCGTCAAGCTCCATTTTGTGAACGCCCACAGCAGTCATTTCTTCCTCTGTTACGAATGGATCATATGCAACAGTTTTAAAGCCGAGCGGTTTCACTTTTTCAATGAAACGGCGCGGAATACGGCCAAAGCCGAGAACACCAATCGTTTGTTTATTAAAGCGATGAATCGGCACAGATGCTTTAAAGTCCCAGTTGCCTTTTTTCACTTCATTGTTTTGTAACGGCACTTTACGCGCCCATGAAAGCAAAAGCGCCAATGCATGATTTGATACTTCTTCCATGCCATAGTCCGGTACATTGGCGACAGTAATCCCTTTTTCTTTCGCAGCATCGAGATCAATCGTATTAACCCCAACACCGTAGCGGGAAATGATTTTCGTGTTTTCAAGTGACTCGATAACGCGGCGAGAGATAGGAGCGTATTGATTTAGAATTGCGTCTGCTTCTTTCGCTTGGGCGATAACATCTTTTTCTGTTTTGCATTGTGCTTTAATGAATTCAATATCCAATCCACTTTCTTGAAACACGGCTTCTTCATATTGTAAATTCTCAAATTCATAATCAGTTAATAATACTTTAAAAGCCATTTGGTTTCACTCCTTCAATAAAATTCCTAAAACAAACAATTTGACACTATGTTTTGTTTCAGAATGATTTCTACTATAAGCTCTGCCATTACTTCAACATTTTTTATATTGTTTTTTTTGTACAACCGACCTTCTGATAGTCGTTAGCTTTTTTGTTCGATCAAGTCGCATGTTTTTGCTCATGATTGGACGCCTTCATTTATTGCATTATTTCTTAAAAGAGATGCTACATTATTACGCAAATCATCCGAAATGATGTCACAAGGAGCACGATGCCCAGCTGCCACATCAAACCAGCGCTGATGAACGGCTTCTTTCATGGCTGAAAAAAATGTCGGTCCATATGTGTACACATCCATTAGCTTTGAAATCTTTTGATGATTTTTCTGAGCTTCAGCTAGATCACCTCTTTGATATGATTTATATAAATCAACAGATATTTCCGGAATGAAGGCAGCACTTCCATTAATACTGCCAGTTATGCCAATCATTAGCGCTGGGAGCATATGCTCATCGAATGCAGAAAAGACACTGAAGTCACTTCGCACTTTTTTCACTTCTGTTTGCACTTGACGAATGTGACCGAAGTCACTGACAGTTTCTTTAATACCAGCAATATTTGAATAAGCTTCTGCTAATTTTTTTATCAGGTCGACTGATAAATTCTGTCCGGTTAATAGCGGAATATTATAAATAAACACTTGTAGTTTTGTATGATTCGCGACGATGGAATAATAACGGAATAATTGATCATCTGACAGCTTCCAATAATATGGGTTAACGACGAGGACACCGTCAGCCCCGTGCTCTTCTGCATAAGATGTTAATTCAAGTACTTCTTTTAAAGCGGTATGCCCGACGCCAACCATAATAGGCACACGTCCATTAATATGCTTAATCATTTCCCTGACGTATAATTTACGCTCTTCTGTTGTAAGTGATGAGAACTCGCCTGAACTCCCCATTAACAGAATACCGTCAATATTCCGTGAAATCAGCTGATCAATATACCTTCTGTTCAACGCTAAATCTAAATTTCCTGCTTCGTCAAACAGTGTGACAATCGGTGGAATAATACCATGAAAAGTCATTGATTTCCTCCTTCTTTTTTTAAAAGGCTGTTTTCGTATACTATATTGCTTTTAAATAATTTTCACACAACTATCCTGGGCTTATTTCCTTTACAGATACTGGCTACGGTCTCGGGAGCCTTCAAGTGCTTCGTACTTGCTGGGTCTCCCTCAACACGCTTCTCTAAGCAGGAGTCTCGCATATCAACTACATTCGACACCTGTTCGAATTTCTTAATAGTTTTTTCTGTTATGCCAAAGTCCCTTTTTCATAAACGACTATAAAGATTTTTCATTGCTAATTCAGAATCGTTCCTTAATTAAACGATAGCTGCCACGAATATTTCTTGACTGTATTCGCTCATTTTATTAGCTACTAAATGGTTTGTACGGTTTTACTTTGGATGACTGGGTTTTGTAAGATACCAATTCCCGGAATTTCAATTTCAATTCGGTCGTTGTCGTTTAAAGTAAATTCATTTGGTGGAACGACACATGTCCCAGTGAGCAGAACCGTTCCGTCAAAAATTTCGTTATCAAGAACTAAGTAATGTACGAGCTCATCCAGTTTCCGTTTTAACTGGTTAACCTGCGCTTCACCATCAAATACTTTTTCGTCGTTGCGGTAAATACGGCAAATAATTTTTAATTCATACGGATCACTCACTGCTTCTTTTAACAGAATAGCAGGACCAATTGAGCATGAATTTTTCCATACTTTTGCCTGAGGCAAATAAAGCGGATTCTCCCCTTCTATGTCACGGCAGCTCATGTCGTTTCCAGCAGTATAACCGAGTACTGTACCATCTCTATCAATTACAAGTCCAAGCTCTGGCTCTGGAATTTGCCAGTTAGAATCAGAGCGCAAGTAAACAGGATCATTCGGACCCACAGTTCTGGCAGCTGTTGATTTGAAGAATATTTCTGGACGTTTTGCATCATACACTTTATCATAAAACGTATCACGGTCGAGCTTACCTTGTGTTGCTTCATAGTTTCGTGCTTCTTTGCTTTTTTTGTACGTCACGCCGGCCGCCCATACTTCCGGTGCATCAATCGGTGTTGTTAATTGAAGACTATCTATCGGTTGTTTTTCGGCAACTTCAGCAATTTGTTTTATAATATCAAACGCGGTTTTATTTTTACTTCGTGCCGCTTCAATCAACGACATAAAATCTTCATACGGAATATCAAATACTTCATTTTCATTCGTAACAGCTGCTAGTTGTTTACCATTTTCTTTTACATAGCGAATAATTCTCATGTTTCCATTCCTCCTGATTGACGCGTAGTCATTTTTTATATTTTTTGATATCCATATCCGAGATCTTTAGAAATTTTATCGCAGCACTCTTTTAATAGTTCAACATAATATTTATTCGTTTCGTCATTAACCTTGGATGCTGGCATTGACATGCTAACTGCTGCAACCACTTTACTTGAATAATCTTTGACAGGTACAGCAAAACAAACAATCCCTGGTTCATTTTCTTCATTATCTATTGAATACCCATTGATGCGGACTTGTTCAATTTCCGTTAAAAACTCTTCTTTAGAGCTAATTGATTTTTCTGTTTGTTTCGTATATTTATAGCCTTCTAGAAGTTGATTTAATTCACCGTCTGTTTTTGTAGCGACAAGTGATTTCCCGACAGCGCTCGTGTGAATCGGTATACGACGGCCGATGCGGGAATATAAAACAGTTACACCACTCCCTTCTACTTTATCAACGTATAAACCTTCCTGGCCGTCTAATATAACTAAGTGAGTCGTTAAATTTGTGATTTGTGACAGCGTTTCAAGATGTTTTCTTGCAACATTACGTAAATCGAGATGACTTGCGACCATATTACCTCTCTCAAACAACTTCAGCCCAAGAGAATATTTTTCATTCTCTTCATTTTGTGCAATGTAACGCTGTTCTCGCAAAGTTTTTAATAATGAATGAACGGTGCTTTTATGCAAGTTCATCCGTTTGCTAATTTCAGTAATCGTTAACTCACGGTCGCGCTCATCAAATAAATCTAATATTTTTAGTGCGCGCTCCACAGATTGAATAATGGGCATAGTACTTCACTCCTAATCTTCATTTAGTCTAATCATACCCGACTTTTTGAGTGAGCGCCCTGTTTTATTCCTGAATTTTCTGATTGCAGTATCACATCTTGTTCATAATCAAGCACGGCATCTTCTACAACCGCCAATGGCACGACACCTTTTGCAGCATCGGTGTGACCGTACATCCGATTACTCGCAGCGACCATTTTTTGACGGGATTTCATTCGCTGTTTACGATCTTTCACAATTTGGCGTCTTTCTTCTTTCACGCTATCCGAGAAATCATGAACGACTTCACCTTTTTGAAGTTTTTCTGGATTGACAAAATCAATGCGTCGTCCGCGTAACTGCAGATGAACAACATCACCCGTCTCAAGAAAACCGATGCCTCCATCTTCATATGCTTCAGGTGTCATATGACCTATTGCAGCTCCATATGTAACACCAGAATAGCGACCATCACTTATAATTGCGGCTAATTTTTTCATCACCCGGTTCGCGTTAATATATTGCATGGGAGTGAACATCTCTGGCATGCCAAAAGCTACTGGACCTTGGCCCACGATAATGACCGCAATTTTCAATATTCCTTCTTCTGACATCACCTCGAACAATTCATCATATGAAGCATCTTTTAAACGCAGCCATTCTTGCTCATTGTTGTACTTAAGTGTCGCGAGCAGAAGCTCATGTGAGAACAACTTTTGTTCTTTAATTTGGGAAAGTAAACTTGTATCTAGCAGACTCCGATTCGCCTCTTCTTCATTTTCAAAATAAAGCACGAACGCAAGCTTGTCATCGAACTGTTCAAGCTGAGGCGTTTGCATACCACTAATTTTCACAACCGCGCTTTCAAAAAAGTTTCCTTGTAATACATCGACTCCGCTAAATGCGCGACGCGGTGTAGATAAAATAACCGGATTTTCTTTAACTTGAACCGCTTGCAAACTGCGTGTAATAACCAGGCGCTCTTTCCACGTCTTCGCTGCAACTGTCGGTGCATCTTGATCCATCGGTACACCATTTTCAAGCAATTCATAAAAGAGCGTTTCCATCCCACGACTCGTTCCACTACAACACTGCATCGCCAACGAGTAAATATCTCGTCCTTCTGTCAAACTATAATCAAACAAATCAGGAATCGGGTGCTCATGATGAATACGATCCAGATCCCATAAGCTGAATTTGTATCCAGCATATAGCATTCCTGCGACAATATGCATCATCAAGTTTGTTGAGCCACCAGACGCACTGTGGATCCGAATTGCATTTTTAATATTCGCCGCTACAATATTTGCGACCCCATATTTTTCGTCATTGATCATCAGAGCAAAGCTGTCGAGAACGGCATTAATCTGACGTTGTGTTGGTGGATCTGTCAATAACTCAACCGCTGGATGAACGAGTCCCATTCCTGCGACTAAATGGCGTGAACTATTGCCTGTTCCGTTAAAGGCACATACGCCGCCTTGACCATCACATGTTGCAACAGCTAAGCGCATTTCAAAATATTTATGTTGTTCTTTCGTCAAAATACCACGTTCATACGCTCGCTCAAACACGCCTTGAAAAGCTGTATTGGATGAACATTGCAAAATGTACGCCATCGTATCTCGCAAATCAACCGCTATATCCGCAGCGCCATCACTTTCTGCTTTTTTCGCCAGCACTTCCAATTCTTCAATCACGTCATCTGGAATTGAGCCGCCTTCTAATACGTGAGCAGGTGCAAATGTTGCGAAAAAAGGCGCTTCCCCCCGGTCGCGGCGTACACGATCGACATGTGCAAGCGCGCTTACAACTCCAAGTGGCTGTTTATCACATCCTTGAATAACGAATGCGCCATGGTAGCTGTGTGCCTCAATCTGATTGACGACCATTTGCGCAACAGCATTTCTGCTTTGCAATGAGTAGCTCATCCCTTGATTGCTTTGAGCAGTTCCATCACACATAACCGGTGTCGAGAAGTAGAACGGTACACCACCATTTTGCCATATGCGAATCGCTGCCCTAGCAGACGTTTGATAATCCATAATATGTGCTGGGTGATCAGATGAGCCACCAATTATCGCGATACGCGGCGCATTCCTCTCTAGTCGCAGATAAATTTCTTCCAACGTCCAGTCAGGCTTACCACCTTCATATGTAGAACCAAGGGTTAGCTTTGCGCGATCCAGTAGACCGGCAACCGTAATCGGTTCATTTGCTTTTCCCTGTACATTATCTCGGTAAGGGTTTACATCATTATCAATAAGTGGATATAAGTAAGTCATTTTTGCACTCCTCTTCAGTTTTTCGGAAGGCATTTTATTTAAGTGAAACTTAAACAGTGGGGGTTTTCTCATCCCCACTGATTGCTAGTTGAACCAATCGGGCTTTTAAGCTAATTAATTCGCTCTAACTTTCTCTACTTCTGCCTTCATTTCTTCTACAAGATCTTTCCCAAACTTTTTTGCATATTTGTCAGTTACTGGTTGGATAATTTCTTTCATGTTTTCCAACTCTTGTTCAGATACTTCATTAATTTTCATCCCAGCTTCTTCTAACTTCTTAATGGCAAGCTCATTATCTTTACGGTTTACCTCGCGTTGATAATCTCTTGCCTCTTGTGCACTTTCTTGAAGAATATTTTGTTCTTCTTCGGATAAGCCGTCCCAGAATTTTTTGCTAACCAATAATATGAATGGTGTGTACACATGATTGGTAAGACTTAAATAGGATTGAACCTCATCATATTTTTGAGTAACAATTGTAGCTAGTGGATTTTCTTGTCCGTCTACTGACTTACTTTCAAGCGCAGTAAACACTTCAGAGAACGCCATTGGTGTAGGGTTTGCTCCTAGTTCTTTAAAAGCATCTAAATGAACCTCGTTTTGCATCGTCCTAATTTTTAGTCCTTTAAAATCATCTGCTGTTTCGACTGGGTGTTTACTATTGGTCAGTTGACGGAATCCATTTTCCCAATATCCAAGTCCGATTAGGCCGTGCTCTGGTAATTTGTCTAAAAGTGTTTGTCCTATTTTTCCATCGAGTACAGCATATGCTTCTTCCTCCTCTTTAAATACAAATGGAAAATCGTAAATCCCATATTCCGGTATGATACCAACTAAAGGGGAAGTCGATGGTACAGTGATTTCTTGCATCCCTGCCTGTAGGGCTTCCGTCATTTTCAGGTCATCTCCAAGAGTGGCGTCAAAATAATTTTGCACTTTTATTTTCCCTCCACTTTTTTCTTCAACCAACTCTTTAAATTTAACCATCCCTTGACCTTGTGGATGACTTTCACTGTTGCCAATCCCTGCTTTAATCGTCCTTGTCTGTATGCCTTCTTTCACTTTCCCTCCTGACTTTGTACTATCTGTACCACAACCACTTATAACTAGCATACTCGGGAGTACCATCGCCATCACAGCTCGTTTCAACCACTTATTCATATCTCTTCCCCCTCATTCTTTTTTCCTTACAATTATTTTTTAAAAATTCTACTTTAATTTACGTAAACCATCCCAGAGGGACCAATACTATAGAAGGAAATAAAATTAATAGAATTAATACTATGACTTCAACTAGTAAGAAAGGCCAAATTCCTTTCATGATATCTTCCATACTAATTTTACTTATCCCGCAGATAACATTTAATACGGTACCAACTGGAGGTGTTAATAAGCCAATTGCAGTAGTAAGGATAAATATTACACCAAAATAAACTGGATCGATCCCTGCTTGTGTAATAATTGGTATTAATACAGGTGTAAGGATTAATATGGCAGGCGTCATATCCATCGATGTTCCAATAATTATGACTAAGAAAACAATCATAAACGTCAATAACATCGGCTGATCCATAAATGGTTCTAATAAGCTAATTATTTGAGTAGGTAAATTCGCAACAGTTATTAGCCAAGATGATACAAGGGCTGCAGCAACTAAAAACATAACAACACTTGTCATTTTTGCTGCATTCACAAACACATTATATAAATCTTTAATTTTTATTTCTCGATAGATTACGACTCCTACAAATAATGCATAAACTGCAGCGACTACTGCTGCTTCTGTAGGAGTGAACAATCCACCTCTCAATCCCCCAATAATAATAACCGGAAGAAAGAGTGCCCATATTCCTTGACGTAGTGATCGAAGTATTTCCTTTGTCGATTTACGCGGTTGAACTTGTACATTTTCTTTTCGCGCTATGATTGTCCACGCAACCGTTAAACCAACTCCAAGTAAAATCCCTGGAACAATACCTGCCATAAATAATTTTGTTATTGAAACACCACTGGCTACACCGAATACGATAAAGCCAATACTTGGTGGGATAATTGGCGCTATAATTCCACCAGCTGCGATTAAACCACTCGAGCGGTTAATATTATAGCCACTTTTAACCATCATCGGAACTAAGATCGCCCCTAGAGCTGCCGTATCTGCAACAGCGGACCCAGATAAACTTGCGAATAAAATACTCGCTATTATTGCAACATATCCTAGTCCCCCTCTAATATGGCCAACCATCGTCATGGCCATGGTAACAATACGTTTAGACAAACCACCAGCATTCATTAACTCCCCTGCCAACATGAAGAATGGGATGGCCATAAGTGGAAAATTATTCGCGCCATTTATTAAGTTTTGCGCAATAATTTGACTATCATATATGCCTAGAAAAAACATTAAAGCTACACTACTGACTAATAAAGCAAAGGCAATTGGAATCCCTAGACCCATTGCTCCAAGTAAAGATCCAACAAATACTCCAATCATCCTTGTATTTCCTCCTTTTCTATACTAGCAGCATGCATACTTAATATTTCTTCAGATTCGCTAACCGGGTTTAATTCCTCGTCCGTCACTTTATTAAATAAGATTCTATAAAGATTATGAAGAGTAATAACCCCCATAGATACGCCTACTAAAATACCAGTTCCATAGACTAGTGAAAGCGACATACCAATTGCAGGCGTTACACTATCCATATTCATCAGTGTCATCTTCCAGCTTCCATCTAAAATTAGATACAGGATGTACAGAATAATCAAATCACTAATTACGTTCACAAATTTCTTTGCCCCTCTTGGCAGTCGTCTAACTACTAAGTCTACGCCAAGATGTTCTTTATTTTTGTAAGCTCCTATTGCACCGAAAAATGTAAGCCATACGAATAAATATCGCGACATTTCCTCTGACCACGTTATACCTGAGTTAAAAAAATAGCGGAGAATGACATTTCCAAAAACAAGGATCACCATTAAAGCTAAAGCAGAGACCATAATAATATTCAAGACATTTTCCAAAATTCTTGAGATTTTGTTCACACTTCTTCCTCCATCCAAATAAATATAATTATTCCATTACTCTGCTTTAATCTTTTCAAACAATTCTTTTGCCCAATCATTCTTTTTAAATATTTCGTTATATAAAGGTTTTGAGGCCTCTTCCATATCTGTTACAAAACTTTCACTAGGTTTGGTAAACTTGATTCCATGTTCTTCTAAAAACTTTTTATCTTCTTCATAACTATCCTCTAATAGCTCAAATTCATATGCTGCCGCTTCCTTTGATGCCCTTTCAATAATATCTTGTTGTTCTGCTGAAAGTCGCTCCCAGAATTTATGGTTAATCACATAAATATTAGGACTAAACATATGTTTAGATTCAAGTACGTCACTTTGAACTTCATACCAACCAGAGGATCTCAAAGTAGCAATAGGATTTTCTTGAGCATCGACTACATGTTGTTCAAGTGCTGAAAATACTTCAGAAATAGGTAATGGACTAACGTTTGTCCCAAGAGAATCACCAAGCTTAATATAGTTTGGGATGTTTGGCATTCTTAGTCTGAGACCTTTGAAATCTTTCAAACTCTGAATTGGTTGATTACTAGAAAACATTCTAAACCCATTTGCACTCCATGCTAGTGGCTTTACACCATGTTTAGACTCTAAATCTTCAGTTAGTTCTTCGCCAATAGGGCCGTTAAGGACTGTCTTTACATGGTCAAAGTCTTTAAACAGAAACGGCCATTCCGGAACTCCCATTTTGGGAATATCTGCTTGCATGATCAGTCCTGGAACACCCATTTCTATTGTGCCATTTCTCACCCCGTCATAAAATTCTTGTTCGGCACCTAGCGTACTATTCGCATAAATTTGAACTTTAAGTTGTCCATCACTTTCCTCTTCAACGATCTTTTTAAATTTTTCTTTTAAAGCGATATTTTGAGGATGATTTTCAGCAAAATAGTGAGCTACTTTAATCGTTTTCGTTTCATTTCCAGTTCCACTGGTTTTTTCACCCTCGTTTCCACAGCCTGTAAGAAGTAATGACGCTGCAATTGTCACACTTGAAGCAAGTCCAAACACTTTTCCTTTTTTCATTTAAATCCTCCTCTTTGTTTTTTGTAAACGCTGTCATTATATCCTTCCGTTATCTCAACATTAAGCAATGTTGAATATCCACTAGTTAGTTGTTTTATAATATAAAACATCGTTTTGAAATTTAAACTTAAATTTATTATATATCGTTTCTCATCATTGTCAAAACATTTTTAGAATTTTTAAATAATTGCAAAAACAGATTTTAGATGTTGTCAGCTTTTTTCATCTTTTTTAGCCTTATTATGTCAACTAATACTTACAGTAGCTAGATTTTATGTATTGTATTTATTGATATTCTATGAGTCATTTCTATTGTGACCATACTGCTCCAACTAGTGATGAACCTTCAATTTAAGATGTTACCAGGAAGAATAACCATTTACTTGCCACTCAGTTATAATTTTCAGTAATTAATTAAACATTATTTCCAAAAAAAAGCATCGACGAGACAGGTACTATGTCTTCACTTTAGGTTTATTTTCCGACTCTCTTCCGTTTTCTCTATCATTACACTCTTCTGTTTTCTTTTTAGCATTTTCTTTAATAGGAATGAAAAGATTAACGTAAACGCAACACCCTTAATAATGGAAGTATAACCGTAAACGAGCAAACCAAGTGATAAAACAATAAGATTAATAATTCTTATGGTTACTGCTATATCTATCTTTTTATTTTTATAATTTAAAATTAGCGCTATTACATCAAAGCCAACAGTAGATGCATTAGCTGTTATACATAAATAGTAGCCTATTGCGATCAAAATCGATGAAATGAGAATCACTATTACGATATTTATATCTATACTTATATTCAATGAATAAAAAAGATTAAAAAACAGCATGTAACAAATGCTACTTACTATCGATTTAAAGAAGTATTCTTTTCCCAGGAAAATTAAACAGATGATTAATAAAAGCCCTGTTACAAAATTAGCAAGCATAGCAATGTTATACCCAGATAACGCATTTATTAGTAAGGCAGAACTCGTCACACCACCATTAATAATTTCATTTGGTACGATTAAGTAAGCATAGGCAAAAGTCATCGAAATATTTCCTACAATAATTTTAATAATATCCCTCATTAAATTGGCCACCTTTCTGTTCAAACAAATAGCATCAAAATAAGTAATTTGAAGTTTTGTCTTCTTAATTTCTATAACTGAGAACTGGTGGATACGCACAATTCAACTGTAATTGTATATATTCCGGTTCGTTCAAGTTACTTTTAATCTTAGGCATTTCAATGGCCCAGAAATGAATTAAATGGTTAAAATGAGATGATATTGTGTCAACTCGGTAATCTTATTGTCGATCTTCTTCAGCTCGTTTATAACTGATATATGAAATAAGTATTTAAGCTTTGATCTTCATTATTGATTTCTTCTGTATGTCTTTAGGATTACATTGGTACGATTTCACTCGAAAGAAGTATGTAGAATCTTAAGGATGGAAGGTTCGAATAAGGGCAACAATCGTTTTCATGTTTACAACTTTCTGTTCAGTTTTCTAAATATCGAAGTAAACTACGGATTCTAGAGCAATTCTAAGTGGATAGGAGATCAATTGAGGTCATTTTTCATTTTATAAAGTTATATATATAAGTTGTGAACATCATTTACATTAATATTAATTGTAGCCTGTAAAATTTTTCTTTATTACAAGTAAAAAAGAATAAACATACTTGGGGCTATAGGATCTGATCAAACTTAAGGATTTAGTAAGCAAATAATCCAAGCCTTCCTACGAACATAGAAAGACTTGGATTATTTAATGTGGTCTGTAATACATGAACTTGTTTGACACTTGAAAAGATCGTTAGTTGTTTTTCCGAGACATTTTCATATTAAATGAGTACATATCCGATCGAAATAACCCTTTATAGTATTCCACCATGTTTCCATCAGAGTCAAAAATCATACGTTCTGTTATTAACAAGCACATTGTATCGGTTACACCTAAATGGTCCGCATCTTCCTTTGATGGAAAGCCGCATGTAATGATTTGTTCCGCTTCGCAAAAGTCAATGTTGAGTTCACCTTCGAGAGCATCGTATAAAACAGTCGTACTTAAATCAAATTCTGCTATTTTTTGTCCAAGCTCGATAGGGTAATAATGCAATTCAATCGCAATTGGTATATCATCCTGTAATCTTAATCTCTTAATATAGTAAGACTCATCCTCAAATCCATGTGCATCTGCTATATTTTCAGGAGTGGATACAGGTCCATGATTTAGTAATTTTATCCCCATTTTTTTGGTAGTCTCAGTAAAACTAATCATTTTAAGCCATTCTTGTACAGGTTTAAGAGATACAAAAGTTCCCTTTCCATGCCTTTTTTCTAATATTCCCTCGCGAACTAAAATAGAAACCGCTTCTCTTACAGTGCTCCTGCTAACAGAATACATATCCATAAGTTCTCTTTCACTCGGGATTTTGTCCTTATAATACCCTTGTAAAATTTGATCCTCTAAAATATTTTTTAATTGAGCATGTAATGGAATTGGATTATTAAAGTCTAACTCCATAAAAATTCCTCCAAACAAAAAACATAGTGATGTTCGTATCAGTTCCATTAGTATAAGCGAAATTTTAATAATATTCAAACAGACTGTTTTTTCAATTCCTAATCAACTAGGGTAAACATCCGTCTCTATTTCCCTTCATTTACATACAATGGAAAACGGTTCTAAAAAATTGATAACAGCAACCACTTTATAGCCAACTACTATTACATTCAGATTGGTTAATAAAGAGCCAGACCACATCTCTCTTCTTGAAACATAATGTATGTGTCTTATGCAAGATTTACAATCATCCTTTGAGTTAATAAGAAGCAATAAAGATGCTACTGCCTAGGTTTTCATTTTTCACTCTTTAGATAATGAAGAACGTGATGACAGAAAGGAGCAAAGAGGTAATGGTTACGGCCACAAGAGGACGCATAGCTTTTGTACGAAGTGCCTGGAAACTAACATTAAGACCTAGGCCAATCATCGCCATCGTCAAAATAAATGTACTAGTAGTAGATACACCTTCCATAACAATCTGGGACACGGGAATATACGTCCCTAGTATATAACTTCCTATTAAACTCATAATAATAAAGCCTATGAGGAACCATGGAAAATCGACTTTCGCTTCTAGACCCGATTTGTCCGAGGAGCGTCTCTTCATCCAAAACATAAATATAAAACATAATGGGATTAGTAAGAAGACGCGTCCTAATTTTGCAAGTAGAGCAATGGCAAGAGCATTCTCACCCGCAGGAGCCCCTGCCAATGCGACATGAGCAATTTCATGTAGGCTGACTCCTGACCATATACCGTAATCCATAGCAGACATTGGAAGGATCGGCCGTAACAAAGTGTAAACAATAGAAAAAAGGGTGCCGATTAAAGCGATGATCCCAACCCCTATGGCAGTGTCTTCTTCTTTTGCTTTCACAATAGGAGATATCGCCGCGATGGCAGCTGCACCGCACACCCCAGTTCCTACTGCAAGAAGAAGGGAAATCGAAGCGTCAGCTTTTAACCATTTCGCTAGCAGAACCATTACTATAATAGCAAAAACCACTGTTCCTATATCACGAACCAACAAAGGCAAGCCCTGATTAAAAATTACGTCAATGTTTAATTTCAAACCATATAAAATGATAGCAAATCGAAGGAGTTTTTTAGCTGAAAATTCAATACCGCGACGGAATTTCTCTGGATATCCAGCAATTTGCCGATACATGATCGCAATAATTATTGAACATGCTAGCGGACCTATCCGATCAAACCCAGTAATTTTCGACAATCCTAAACCTAAAAGAGCGATAAAAAATGTAAAAGCAATGCCGCTTATCCACATTAGTAAACTCGATTTCTTTTGTTGACCAGGTAAGTTGGAATATTCGATTTCCGTCCCCTCATTCATTTCCTCACGATGCTTATATTTTTCTAATTCCATTTGCCTTTCTTCCCCCTCTCTACCGCTGTATTAACATTTGCTTTACCATCTTATAATAAAAATACGGGCATGATTTCCGAAATATCCAGACGAATCATACCCATGTTATTTTAAGTGTGAAATAGATTATTTAAATGAGTGATTCAAGCTTATTTTGTTAACAAAATTCATGCAAAACAGCTTTTACAGTTTCTATGACAAAGCGTAAATCTTCAACTGTAGAAGAAAGTGGAGGTGCAATGATTAATACATTCCCAAACCCAGGAACAGTATCACCGTTCCGGCCAATAATCAGTCCTTTTTCTTTACAAGCCCCTATAACCCTTCCCATAAACTCGTCAGAAACAGGTGCTTTTGATTTTTTATCCTCTACTAATTCAATTCCATATAAGAACCCAATCCCGCGCACTTCTCCTACTTTATTAAGAGCAGTTAACTCAAAGAGTTCACTCAAAGTGGATTTACTAAGTTCTGATACCCGTTTGACAATCTCTTCGTTTTCTATTATTTCAATATTTTTGAGGGCAACAGCACAGGATGCTGGATGACCTCCGTACGTAGAAACATGTCTAAAATGGTTTGATTTTCCATTCTCCTTGAATTTCTCATAAATCTTAGAGTTCACAGCTGTTGCTCCCAAAGGGAGGTAGCCGCTTGTTAAACCTTTCGCCATTGTGACAATATCAGGTTGAACCCCTTCTGAGTGCATAAATCCAAACATCTTACCAGTCCTTCCAAAACCTGAAACCACTTCATCTACAATTAAAAGAACATCGTGCTTCTTACAAATTTCTGCTACTCTTTTCAAGTATTCCTTGGAAGGGATAAGTACTCCCCCTCCAGAAATGAATGGTTCAAGAATCACGCCAGCTACCGTTTCAGAACCTTCAAAATTAATAACCTGGTCTATATACTCTGCTGCTAACAAGTCAGAATTCTCAACATTTTCTCCAAATGGGCTTCGATAACTATAAGGTGGTGGCACATGGAGAAAGCCCGGAACGGCTGGATCGTACTTTACTCTTCGATTTGCCTGAGCGGTTGCGCTTAATGCAGCAAATGTATTTCCGTGATAGGCTCGATATCTGGATATAAATTTATATTTTCCCGGGTTGCCATTTTGAGAATGGTATTGCCGAGCAATCTTAAAAGCCGTTTCATTAGCTTCCGAGCCACTGTTTGCAAAAAAGGTCGTATAGGATCCTTTTAGAAGTTCACTTATTTTATAAGATAGTTCAATAGCAGGTTTATGGCTTAAGGTAAGTGGGAAATATGATAAATTCATCATTTGTTCATAAGCTGCTTGAGCAATTTCCTTTCGACCATGCCCTAGATTCAAGCACCATAATCCTGATACTCCATCCAAATATTTATCACCTTTTGTATCGGTAAACCAAGAGCCTTTGCCTTCCGCAGCAATCATAGGAGTTGCCTTTTCGCTATACCGATGCATCGCATGCCATAAATGATCTTTATCCATTTGTACGAGGTCCTTCGTTTCAGTTTCTACCTTCAATATAGAGCCCTCCTCAAAAATTTATTACTATACAAAATAAATAAGGGGTTAAAGCACCACCATTTACCATGAGAATTAATCATAGAGTACGCTACACTCACTTAATTCCCAATGGTGGCGCTGCTAAGCCGAATTTCAAGGTACATTCTAAATGTTAAAAAGTATATCTACCAAGAAGAATAGCTGTATTAGTAAGCCGTGAAGTCCCGTCCCCTTGTCCTTCATACGGAAATCATTTAGTTTCTATGTCGTAACAGGATCCTTGGAAATAGCAGAGTCAAGAGAATGATAATTGTGACCATGAGCAATGGCCACAGCTTCATATGTTACCTTTCCATGGACAACATTAATCCCTTTAGCTAAAGGCTTATTATCAAGGGCAGCCTGCCTGTATCCTTTCGTTGCAATTTCTACCCCATAAGGCACAGTTGCATTCGTTAAAGCGATTGTAGAAGTACGTGATACAGCCCCTGGCATGTTAGCAACTGCATAATGAACAACACCATGCTTTACATATGTTGGGCTTTTATGTGTCGTAATTCGATCAATAGTTTCGATCGAGCCACCTTGATCAACGGCTACATCAACAATAACAGAACCTTTCTGCATGTCTTTTACCATTTCTTCAGTTACTAAACGTGGAGCACGAGCTCCAGGAATTAGAACCGCACCTATTAGTAAATCTGCCTTTTTCACCGCTTGGGCAATGCTTAAGCTGTTGGACACCAATGTTTTTAACCTGCCTTGAAATTGGTCATCCAATTGACGGAGACGATTTGCATTAATATCGATCAAGGTAACACTTGCACCTAATCCAAGTGCCATTTTAGCTGCATTCGTTCCGACAATTCCGCCGCCAATAATCACGACTTCAGCAGGGGATACACCTGGGACACCACCAATTAAAACTCCTTTTCCACCCTTTGGTTTTTCTAAAAATTGGGCGCCAATCTGAATGGACATACGTCCCGCTACTTCACTCATCGGCGTCAATAATGGTAGGGATCCATTTTCTAATTGAATAGTTTCATAAGCAATTGCTACTACATTATTATCTATTAGGGCTTGAGTTAACTCTGGTTCTGCCGCTAAATGGAGATAGGTATAGAGAATTAATCCATCTCGAAAAAATTTATATTCAGCTGGAAGGGGTTCTTTTACTTTAATGACCATATCAGCTAACCAGGATTGCTCTGCAGATTCTACGATTTTAGCTCCTGATTGGAGATATTCTTCATCTGTAAATCCACTGTTTAATCCAGCACCTTTTTCAATCCAAATCTCATGTCCACTATTTCTGAATGTCGTTACACCTGCAGGGGTCATACCTACGCGATTCTCACTATCTTTAATTTCTTTTGGAACACCTATAATCATCTCTATCACTCATTTCAATTTTATTAGATGATAAAGTGAAACTTCAATCAGTGGAGGTTTTTCCCACTGATTGTTAGTTGAACCAATCGGGCTTTTACGGGCAGTTGTCTCCACCTGCTCTTCTTGATTCCTACTCCTCCAAGCCCTTGAGGGGGGGATCTTACTGCCCGTTTATGAGGGATAAATTTTGGTATTTTCTTTCTTACATTACCAGGTGAATCAACCATTTTTCACAATGTCTGATTGTCTAATATAGACTCGATAACTCATGTATTAAGGTATCGAGCCTACATTTTTAGTTAGATCTTCTCTTTACCATTATTTATCCCAATTTTTATGATCCAAATGAGAGTATTTAGCTAATAATCGAGTAGGCATCTTTAACGCATCTTTCCTAAACGGAGGCGCTAATTGTGTTCCATCAACTTGAATATCAATGACTGTTGGTTTGTTTGATTTTATAGCTGCTTCTATAACTGGACCTAATTCTTCGGGGGTTTCCACTCTAATTCCAACCGCACCCATAGAACGGGCAACTTCAGCAAAATCAGGGTTTTGGATATCGGCCCCGACAAAACGGTTATTATAAAAATCGACCTGGTTCTTCTTCTCTGCACACCATGCATTATTATTAAAGACGCAAGCAATGACAGGAATATTTTCTTCAACTGCTGTACTTACTTCATGTAAACTCATGCCCCATGCTCCATCTCCAACGATAGCGATAACAGGAGCATTTGGCTCTGCTAATTTGGCACCAAGAGCGGATGGATATGCAAAACCAGTGTTCCCAAAAGTAAGTGCAGCGATATGCCTACGGCTTCGATTGAATTTTAAGTAAGCGTTTGCAGTAGATGATACATTACCTATGTCAGTTGTAACGATCGCGTTCTCAGGCAATACTTTTGTTAATTCTAACAGCGCACGACGGGGATTAATTGGTGTGCCATCTATCATAGCAAGATCTACTAGTTCTTGTTCCCATTTTTGTTTTTCATTTGTAATTTCTCCCAAACGCAGATTTTCTTGTTTAGGGTTAGGTTTAATATCTTTTAACCGCTTCATAATTTCTCGACTAGCTTCGCGGGCATCCCCAATAATCCCAACTTCCACTGGGTGAGTTCTGGCAATTTGTCTTGGATTTATATCAATTTGAATGATTTGTGCGTCTTTAGGGAAATAATCAATGTCATAACACGGTAATGTGCCAAATACGGATAATCTTGTGCCTACTGCTAAAATAACATCCGCTTTCTTTAAAGTATTCATAGCAGCTTTTGATCCCATATATCCAATTGGCCCGACCGCTAAAGGATGATCAGCTGGAAATGCATCATTATGCATATATGATACAGCCACAGGAGCTGTTAAATGTTCAGCGATGTCTCTAATTTCTTCAATACCGTCGGAATCAACTGTGCCTCTACCGGAAATAATGACAGGATACTCAGCGTTAGCTAAGATTTCCGCTGCTCGATCTAAGGATTCAGATGAACCACATCCTCGTGAATCGACTCGATATTGATGAGGCTTAAGAATCTGATCTTCCACTTCACCATAGAAATAATCACGTGGAATATCGAATAATACAGGACCTCTTTCCGCATAAGCAATTCTAAAAGCGGTTCGTAAACAATCTGCTACTCGGCCAGGATGAGTCACTCTCACTGTTTCTTTAGTAATTGCTTTAAAAACGGAAACTTGATCACATTCTTGAAATCCATCCCATCCGACAGTAGGTGTTCCCGCAGAAGGAGATATTACGACCATAGGAGTATGTGCTTGATTGGCTGCTGCTACCGAAGTCACCATATTGGTCATTCCAGGCCCATTTTGTCCGATCACAACTCCGGCAACGCCCGAAACCCGGCAATAGGCATCTTCCATATGCGCGGCACTTTGTTCATGACGAACTCCAATAAAACGAATACCAGCTGTTGGCAATAAATCAAGCATATCCATAAAAGCGGAACCTAAAATTCCAGATATATGTTTGACCCCTTCTGCGACTAACGTCTCAACAATTGCTTCACTTGGTGTCATTTTTACTTTCGTTCCTCTTAACGTTTTTGTTTCGGCCATTGTACATTCTCCTAACTTGATTTATTTCTGATAATGACGTTGGAACGTCCGTACCAGTTATATTTTTTATATTACAATCCCTTCCTAAAAAAGTCAATGAAATAATTTGAATATTTATATTATTAAGTAAATTATAATATCCAATAACCTGGAAACTAAGCTTTTCTTGAATTTATTTCTGATTTTATATTATTTTGATTTCGGGTCACTTTAACTTTATTCTTACCGATCCACCAGACTGAAATTGCACTTACTACACCGGCAAATAGAACATATAAAGTGAGCAAGACAGGAGAGCCATTATTATAACCCAACAAAGCAGTAGCAATGATTGGTGTTAGTCCACTTGCAAAAATTCCTGAAAATTGATAAACAAAAGACATTCCAGTATACCTAACCGGCGCATCAAATAACTCTGCAAATAATGCAGCTTCAGGACCATAGATGGAAGCATAAAAAATTCCAAAAGGGATGATGATTGACAACCAGATCAAAAGAATGTTACCCTCACTGTTCGACATTATCCAAAAAGCAGGAAGCGCTGAAAACCCTGTTACTAGACTACCAATCAAATAGGTACGAGTCCTTCCGACACGGTCAGATACATGACCGAAGAGAGGAATGAAAAAGCACATAACAAACGCTGCTGCGGAAACGCCAAGTAAAGCATCTGTGCGTGACAAATCAAGGGAACTTGTTAAATAGGTGATAGAAAACACACCCATAACATTAAAGAAAACACCGTCTATAAAACGTGCGCCCATTCCAGCTAGGACATTACCGGTATTATTTTTCCACATGTCCTTTATAGGCATATTTGATTCTTTATTTCGTTCTTTAATATTTTGAAACTCCGGTGATTCCGAAACATTTAGACGAATCCATAAACCTAGGAATATCAATATGGCACTTAGTCCGAATGCAATACGCCATCCCCATGTCATGAACTGGCTATCAGATAACGTAGAAGAAAGAAGTCCTACTATACCTGATGAAAGTAAAAGACCCATCGACAGCCCAATTTGTGGAATACTTGCATATAAACCTCTTTTTTTATGGGGAGCATGCTCAAAGGTCATTAATACAGCCCCACCCCATTCACCACCAAGCCCAATCCCTTGTAAGATACGCAAAAAAAGCAAACAGATAGGAGCCCAAATGCCAATTTGGTTATAAGTAGGAATTACAGCAATTAATACCGTACTTCCTCCCATAATACTTAAGGTCATTATCAACATGCTTTTTCGACCAATTTTGTCGCCGAAATGTCCAAATATAATGCCACCTATTGGACGAGCCACAAATCCTACCGCGAAGGTGATATAGGCTAACAAGGTAGATACAATCGGGTCCTCTGCAGGAAAGTATAGTTTATTAAATACAATTCCAGCTACTACACCGTATAAAAAGAAATCATACCATTCTATCGTAGAGCCAATGAGACTAGCTCCTACCGCACGTGAGAGCATATTTCCTTTTACTTTTTTCAATATTTCCCCTCCCCGATATCGTGATTTAATCAAATAAGAGATTCGAATTTCAAACATAAATGATTAATATACTTGTAGGAGATACCAAATGTAATTTTTATTTATCTTAAGAAGGAGTAGGCCAACCAAGTGTTTGACCTCCCTATCTAGAAATATAACGTTTATTTAACTGTTTCTAATATCCATTTTGGCATATTTGGGAATTACTTCAGCTTCCCCCTTCACTAGTATACAAGTTTCTCCCTTTTGAGTTTCATTTAGGTCATACTTGACAGGGCTACATTTAATTATTTTAGTGGGGTAAGATCGAGCAATTTCATAAAAGCGGTACCTAAAATCTAAAAATCCATAACTTAGATTGATGCCCTCTACATACAAAACCTGTTTTCCAGGCAGGATTAATCCTGTAGCACGGTACATCCACCTAATCCCAATGGTGGTGGTGTGGAGCTGGATTTCGGATGCTTTTCCGATAAAAAAGGATACCTGCTAAGTAGATTAGGGCTATTAGTAAGTCGCGGACCCCCGTCCCCATGTCCTTCATACAAAATTTCAACAATTGCTTCACTTCGTTGATGTCATTATTAACTTTGTATTATAATTGTAGTATCATTCGTTTAATTCTCCTTCTAGTGAAAGCTTTTGGGATTCGTTTATTTATTAATAATTTCTGGTTCAGTTTGCGAATCCGTTTTAGAAAGTTTTTCAGCCAATAAGTAATAAATCACCTGAATGTCATGTTCAGTTGGAACTTTCCTATTTGTCGCTATACCATTTCCTGATAACGTATCGGTAACCAAAGTTGGCATTTCAACAATCAACTGTTGGGAATCCATATATTTAAGTCCATCACGCCATATTCCAAACTGTTCATTATAATCTTCAAGGGTTCTAATTACGTATAATGCCTTATCATTTTCCCCTAATGAAGGGTTTGCGCCTAAAGCCATTGCTATTTCTGCCAACTGATCCCTGCAGGAATCTAGACTGAATCTCATGACAAAAGGCATTAGTAAGGCTACGCTTAGCCCATGAGGGATGTGAAAACGAGCGCCTAACGCTCTTCCAGTTGCATGCGCTAAATTTGTGGAAGCATTCGAAAAAGCGATACCTGCATAACAACTGGCCAATATCATATCTCTTCTTGATTCAATATCAGCGCCATTTTCATAAACTTTAGGGAGTGCATTACCTATTTTGTTAATCGCCTCAAGGGAAAATAGATTGGTCATTATTGAGGCTTTGTTCGATAGAAATCCTTCAATAGCATGGGACAAAGCATCAAGCCCTGTGTAGACCGTAAAACTGGGTGGAAGACTTAAAGTTAATTCTGGATCTAAAATTGCCACATCTGGGACAAGGTTCGGATGACTAGGATTCATTTTTATATTTGTGTCAAGATTGGTAATCACCATAACTTTTGTCACTTCTGAACCAGTTCCTGATGTTGTAGGTACGGCAAATAGTGGCAGTCGATCCAACCTTTGATATTGCGTTATGGTATCCCATTCCATATCCTTATTTTCACCAAAAACAGACAATGCTTTTGCCAAGTCAATAGCACTTCCACCCCCTATCCCAATGACACAGTCACCCTGAAAGGCATTTAGTTGAATTAGGGCATCTTCCACATTTTTTGTTGTCGGTTCTCCTGAAAAGTCTGTGAACACCTTACTTTCCAAACCGCTATTCATCAAGATCTGTTTTACTTTTTGATGAAGGTTTATAGGAGATTTAGCTAAGAAAGAATCCATAAGAATAAATATTTTACTACCACCTTTTGAAGCTACGATTTTATCCAAATGATTAATGGCACCATTTTCAATCAAAATATTCCGTGGCAAATCAAGTACAGCCATTGTACTCCCCCATTTCTAATTTTTTTTGAATGAAAATCACTTCGTTTTTTATCCATCTCAAAAGTATAGGTTTTATATCACTATAGATTTACTTATGCAAGAACCACACAAAAGATTGAATACAAAATGTTGCAATTATATTTTCACTCAACTTTCGCACATAACAACCCTAATGAGCCCTTGATACAACTTGGTAGAGACTTAAAGTTGTCGATCCTATTTTAAGAGTATGGCTCCACACTTATGAAATTCGTACACCCTCAAATGATTGGCTAAAAAATTACTTTTTTCATTCCCGTTTTTATTTTATAAAACAGACCTATGGCATGATGTGATTTTTTGTTGTGATGAAGTAGTGTTTCTGAAGGAGTTAGTTCAATGTAGTTGGGTGAATGGCAAACGTGTAGACTTCTTAATTAGATTTTGATAGTGTAATATTCCAGTTAGAACTTCTCAGAATTTGGAGGACTAGTAACAATATTTAATTCTTTCTCTATATATTTCTCTTTTTTTCGTCGAATGAAAAAGTAAGAACAAATAACGATAAAACTAAATAGCATTGTGAAAATAAACTGCGGACGTTGTGAGTCAATAAAAGCCATTAATGTTAATACCGATACCATACCGATGATGGTTGCATACGTTAAATACGGAAATAACCACATTTTAATTTTGAAAACACCAGGATTCTCTTTTTCCATTTTTCTTCTTAATCGTAGATGAGAAATCGCAATGGCTAAATAGACAAGAATTCCAACTCCACCAGAAGAATTTACTAAAAAGAAAAATATTTTGTCAGGAGAGGTATAACTAAAAATCGTGCTGATAAAGGCAAATATCGTACTCGCTATTACAGCAAAAACAGGGACGCCTTTTTTACTCACCTTTGAAATCAGCTTGGGCGCATCACCCTTTTGGGCAAGAGAATAAAGCATCCGAGAGCTCGTGTAAAGTCCTGAATTCAAGCAAGAAAGCAACGCTGTCAGTACCACTATATTCATGATAAGAGCAGCAAAGGGGATTCCTAGTATTTCAAGAACAGCAACAAATGGACTTTTTAGCAAGGATGCTGAATTCCACGGTAAAATAGTCACAACTATAGCAATTGAGCCGATATAAAAAATGAGAATCCGCCAAACTACACTATTTAAAGCGCCTCTTACTGACTTCACTGGATCACTTGTCTCCCCAGCTGCAATAGCGGGGATCTCGACTCCCACAAAAGCATGAAAAACAATCGCTATACCAACAAGAACTGAACCTATCCCATTAGGAATAAAACCACCGGTGTTTATAAGATTAGTTGTACCAGGTGACTCTAAAGTTGGAATGATCCCTAGAATTACTGCTACTCCTAGGCATAAAAAGACAATAATACTGCCTATTTTAATAATAGAAAACCAATACTCAAATTCACCAAATGACTTAACGGAAAAAATATTTGTAAGTGTTAATAGAATAATTAATGTGAGGCTTATTAACCAAACTGGAACTAAAGGTAGCCACTCATGTATGATTGCTGCTCCAGCAGTTGCTTCAAGTGCAATTACAATTACCCAAAAAAACCAATATAACCAACCTGTAGCAAAGCCTGCCCACTCACCAATCCCTTCCCTTGCATATACAGCAAAAGATCCCGTATTTGGGTTTACTGTAGCCATCTCCCCAAGCATCCTCATTACTAAAACAACAATTAAGCCTGCAAATACGTAAGACAAAATAGCTCCGGGACCAGTTTGGCTAATGATAATACCACTTCCTACGAATAAACCAGCACCAATGACTCCACTCAAAGATATCATTGTTAAATGTCTTTGTTTAAGACCAGGTTTTAATTCTTCCTGTTGATGTTCCAAACTTCCACCAACTTTCAGTATTTTTTTGGAATTACCAATAAGTAAGCGTTTACATTAGGTGGGCACTTAAGCTAAGAACACATTACACAAATAATTAATCTGATTTTTTCCATACCTATAGATCCATAATTATTTCAAATAATCATTAAATTCTTATCGCCATTAAACTAAATATTCAATCAATATTTCCAGCGTACAAATGATAGATAGTGTTCATTTTATTTCTTTGAATGAGTTGAATCGATTTTCAAGCCCTTATGTTGTCCTATTTTTTCCTCCTCCATTGAGTTTATTTTGAACATCTGAGCAAAACTAACATCCTGACGTACTGACGTTAGTACCACTTTCTAAGTATAATACACTTTCATTTTTTCAAAGTCAATAATATTTTTAGAATATTTAGGTAATTTCAAGATTTTAGTGTGACAAATTTCTATCAACTTCTAGCCACAATTATTTCTCTGGCTGGTCCAATTTTATTTTGGTAAAACTAAAACTTGTAGTTTATATACGGAAGCCACTTCCTATCTCTCTAATTTATATAGATCGGATATTCCATTCATTTTCTTTATCGGACTTTACAAATGATGGTGCTAGTAGACTTGTAGTAAAGGCTAGATTAATAAAAAGGGGTTGTCCATCTTAATGAATTAATAAATACACTTGCTTTCAAAAAAAGACCCGATAAACGAGTCTTTTCATAAAATATTAAACTTCATCACAATATTGATCAAAGTAGCCTTGTAGCTTATTCACGACAGACATTGGATCATGCCCTTCAATTTCATGACGTTCTACCATTGTAAGGAGTTCTCCATCTTTCAATAGAGCAAAGGAAGGAGATGAAGGTGGATATCCTTCAAAATAATCACGTGCTTTTTCCGTTGCTGCTTTATCTTGTCCGGCGAAAACGGTAACTAGTTGGTCTGGGCGTTTATCAAAGTGAACCGAATGAGCAGCTGCCGGTCTCGCAATTCCGCCAGCACATCCACAAACTGAGTTAACCATCACCAATGTCGTACCCTTTTTGGCAAACGCCTCTTCCACCTCTTCAGGTGTCTTCAATTCTGTATATCCAGCAGCCTTTATTTCAGTTCGCGCTTGGCTGACAACATCATTCATAAAAAAGTTAAAATCCATGCTCATGTTTCATTCCCCTTCCATTATTCAACTACTCTTCCATCATATCAAGTGCACGGTAGTGTTTCAATCTTTTTACCTACTCAAACCAAAAGACAAGCATGAAATGGAAAAGCAAAAATTAGAGAAGGTCTTTTACCTATGGTAAGTGTTCAAATGTATACGAGACTTCAATCAGTGTGGGATTCTTCATCACCTTGCTGTTGTTAGTCCCGTTCTACTATCGCTAAGATCTTCGCTTCGATCATTTGACAGTAAGAAACCGATTGGTTCATATAAACCTCTACTCACGCATCAATAAGTTTCAGTAGATCTCACCAATTGGTTTCATACGCTCCTACCATTTATGCTTGTTCATTTCCTCTAAGCCTTGAGTGTTAATGCAGCATAATAAAGTGGTTTCAAACTGTTTCAAACGGGGAAACATATAAGTAATCTAGACCCACTCCCTATTCCCTGTTTGGATAGCAGAACTTCTGCTATCCGTTTTTTTTGAAAGATGAGATTATCTTAATAAAAAGGATTGATACTCAGTATGAACTACTTTTGTTTCCGTTTTATCATCAGCGGCGATAACTTGGCTTGTTTTTATTTGTTGATTCCCATAAAACAACAGTCGAAGCTGATCATTCATTAATGTTTATTACCATTCCTTCACTTGTGACCTCCCTTCTTTCCTGAAATACGCTGAATCATATTCCACAATTCTGGAATCTCCCTCCATCAAGTATGGAAACGCACATACCAAAGGTCGTAATAAAAACATTCTCTTAAATTTGTACTGTGTTTCTTCATATATATAAGTAAAGAAAGTTGCCCTCTTCGATAATATCAAAAAAAACTTAATGCTCTAACAAATCTAACTTAAGAAATGATTAAGTTTGTCTAAGTTTCATAACTGAATTACACAGTCCTAATATTTCCACCAACATCCCTACGTTTATTCAAAATTGATCTATTTCAATTAATTTAGTCTTTACTCTTTTATAGTCATTTCCAATCCCCAAAAACGCAGGAATAGACCCTATTTTATGAATAATTACACTCTAATATTTTAAGAATCATAAGTTGTGATCCGCTGTAAGATAAAACTGTAGAATAGTGTTTATCCTTTTCTTTATGAATAAAGATATATAACCACCTTATTACACTAGTATTTTATACCCTCTTATGAAATTGAATATTCATAATTCGGTAGACAAATCACTGAGGGAATAGTAAAATTAGTTAACCAATCTGTTAGATTTGTTCATATGCATATCCTATAACGTCCTTTCCCGATAAACACGGACATGAAAAAAGGTAAAAATGAAGACGTTGTTGCTAAAAAACTAAGTTATACGTTGACGAAAATAAACAAATCAATGATTAATATTTTGCGTTAATTTCCTTCCATGCTAAAGAATGCCTTGAAAGGGCAATAAGCCAATCAAGGTCTTAAAATTTTTTTGAAAGCTGAGCACTGGCATGGCCACTATTCGAAAGGAGTTAATATTTCTCCTAAAGAATTATCTCTTTTAACTAGCATTGATAATATTAGTCGATATTTAGATTGCCGCCTTTTTGATTTAGATAGTACATACTTACAATGAAATCAATATAGGGATATGAGCACCTTACGGATGAGAAATAATCATTTCCGCTGACCCGTTTATGTGGAATTTTCCTAAGCCATTTGGTAAAATAAAATGACTACCCTTTTCGAATGAATAGCTACCATTTTCTGTAACAATCGCACCCGCTCCACTTATAACGCTACCTATTAAAAAGGGTTTATCTTGTGTAAACGTAGCTACTGTCTCAATATCCCATTTGTAGACAGAGAAATACTCACTCTGAACGAAGGTTGTAATTGTGCCACCAGTGATTTCTTCTGTAGTAGGTATAACAGAAATATCACGATGTGGGATAGTTGTGACATCAACTGACTTATTAATATGTAAGTCTCTCTTGTTACCTTGCTTGTCAATACGCTCATAGTCATATACACGGTATGTTGTGTCTGAGCTCTGCTGCGTCTCTAAAATAAGAACGCCTGAGCATAATGCATGGATTGTTCCACTTGGTACATAGAAGAAATCACCCGGTTTTACTTTTATACGACGCAGTAGGTTACCCCATTCTCCGTTATTAATCAACTCAACAAACTGCTCTGTTGAAGTCGCTCTATGCCCAAAGATTATTTCAGCATTTTCTTCACAGTTAATCACATACCAACATTCCGTTTTACCTAGTTCTCCATTTTCATTTTTATTGGCATATTCATCATTAGGATGCACTTGAACAGAAAGGTCATTATTTGCATCTAAAATCTTGGTTAGTAACGGAAATACTTCACCCTTGAGACTCCCGAATAATTCTCGATTTTCTGACCAAAGTTTACTAAGAGACTTCCCTTTATAAGTACCATCACTTACTGTGCTTTGACCATTAGGATGTGCGGAGACTGCCCAGCACTCTCCAGTCAAATCAGATTCGATATCATATTGAAATTCTGTTTTAAGCTTTTTTCCACCCCAAATTCTTTCTTGAAATACTGGAAGTAAAAAAATAGGTTGTTTCAATTAAGCCACTTCCTTCATTATCTAATTATTATTTTTACATGAAAATCCATACATATTTAACAAAAAATGTAAATTCATATGTACACGAAAGATCTTACTTATATAAATTTCTATAAACCTATCACTATATAAAGTGATAGATTATTCCTATAGAAACTTTCATTGCTTCACATCTATCTTACTGACTATTCTGAAAATGGTATAAGGCACCAACTTGCCCTGCAAGATTTCTAAATTTACATACATCAATCTCAGTAATTTCAACGATTTCCGGACGAATTTTCTTTAGACGTTTGTTGATATGGTTTGTGAATCCTGATTGTTCACTGATTCCACCCCCATACAAAACCTTTTCAGGTGCAAACGTGTGAATTAAATTAGCAGTTCCTATTGCTATTGCATCAAAAAATGATTCTACTTCTTCTTGTACACTATGATCTTTTTTATTATAACGATCGATTAATTCTTCACCGGTCAGTTTTTCACCTGTTTTAAGAAATACTCGATTCAGTAAATTCCAAGTGGATCCTAATCTACTAAACGTACTCGTTTCAACAAGAGTATCTAATGATTGGGTTGAACTCATAATCATGAGTCCTACTTCGCCAGCCATCCCCTTTCTTCCACGTCTCAATTTTCCGTCTAGAAGTATTCCTCCACCTATGCCAGTTCCAATTGTCATACATATGAAACTATTACATTCTTGTGCATTTCCTTTCCACTTTTCGGCTAAAGTTGCACAATTCGCATCATTTTCAACCTCAACAGGCAAGCCTATATCAACTAGTTCTTCCTTAATACTTCTTCCGATAAAATCAGTTACTTGACCAGCATAATGAACATAACCGGTCTTTACATCAACTGCAGCTGGTATACTTAATGCAACCCCGCTAAGATACCATTTGTTTTTATACTTTTTCGTCGTATCAATGATAAATTTATATATTTGTCCGTCTCCTTGGGGAGGCGTTGGGCTTGAAGAGCTCTCTAATACATTAGCTTGTTCATCCATAACTGAATATTTAACTGATGTTCCACCAACGTCATAGACTAGATACTTTTTCATAACATACTCCTCATTTCAAAACCCATTGTTATCAACTAACTTCTTGAACCAATAACCACTTTTCTTAATTGTTCGCTTATAGTCATTCTGTAAGTCGACTGATATTAAACCATACCGATTTTTATAGCTGTTTAGCCAAGACCAATTATCCGTAAAGGTCCATACATGAAATCCTTTTACATTGGCACCTTCGTTTAATGCTTTATGTACCCACTTTAAATGATCTTCGTAAAAGTTAATTCGGTAATCATCCTGTATCACTCCATTTGTATCCTTAAAGCGTTCTTCTGATTCAACTCCCATACCATTTTCCGAAATGAAGCATTCAATATTCCCATAGTTTTGTTGTATGTTTTTTAAAATATCGTAAATACCCTTTTCATAAATCTCCCAGCCTCTGTATGGGTTCAATTTTTTCCCTGGCATGTCATAATTATCAAAGTACCGCTCTGGCATGAATGGAGCATTTGGATTTGGCATATTTTCCTTCTCCTTAACTCTTCGCGGTTGATAGTAATTAATCCCTAATAGATCAACCGTATTTTTACGGATTATGTCCAAATCTTCAGCTTCATATTTAGGTAAAAAGTTTTCTACCCGTAACATGTCAATTAACTTTTCTGGAAACTCGCCTTTGACTGATGGATCTAGAAAGGAACGGTTAAATAACAAATCAGCTTTTTCTGCAGCCTCTAAGTCAGCAGGGTGATTGCTCCTTGGATAGGAGGGAGTAACATTCAATATAATTCCAATTTTTCCTCCAAGCTCTTTATCACGGTATACCTGAATTGCCTTTGCAGAGGCTAATACAGAATGGAATCCAACCTGAACAGCCTTTTCAAAATCACAAAGTGCGGGATAATGATGTCCATATAAATAACCGCATTCTACAGGTACGATTGGTTCATTATGTGTGAACCATTTAAGTACACGGTCTCCAAAATGCTCAAAACAAGTAGATGCATATTCCACATACGCCTCAACTACAGAGCGGCTTTCCCAACCACCCTCATCTTGCATAGCCATTGGCATGTCAAAATGATAGAGATTTACAAAAGGTTCAATCTCATTTTCTAGTAAAGTGTTAATAATTGTGTTATAAAAGTCAATGGCCTTCTGATTTATGTCTCCACGACCCATGGGAAACATGCGGGACCATGAGATAGAAAAGCGAAAGCTTTTATGTCCTGTTTCTTTCATGAGTTGAATATCTTCAAAAAATTTCGTATAAAACTGTGAAGTATTATCAGGTCCAATTCCCTGATAAAAACGATTCGGTTCTGTTTCATACCAGTAGTCCCATATATTCTTTCCTTTTCCCTCTGCCCCTGAAAATCCTTCCATTTGTGTTGCAGATGATGCAGATCCCCACCAAAAGTCTTTCGGAAATATGTATTTATTCTTTTCTACATCTGTACTCATTTAAATAACCTGCCTCCCATTAAAAAGAAAGCAAGTCGGAAAATAAAGCATCCGACTTTGTCTCCTTTGTTATTTGTACGGAATCTTTTAGTTATTTTTCTTCCACTCATCATATTGTTTTTGAATTTCTTTAAGCACTTTATCTAATCCTGCATCTTTAAACTTCTTATTAGCTTTTGGTAGATATACTTCAGGGTCAACACTACCCGTTAATAGTGCAGGTGCAAATTCACTTGCAACGTTTGAAATTGCTGCGATTTCTGTACGAACAGGATTCGTATCAAAATAGAAACCTAAGGTTGGTGCTTCTACAGAAGCTTCATTGAATTTTTTGAACGCTTCCCATTTATCGTCAGGATCATTTTCATATAACTTAAGAATGAAATGGTTTCCTAGAGAGTAAGTTGGCATGTTATAGCTTTCAACACGAGCTGGAAGGTCTTTAATTTTACCATTATCATTCTCTTCATAATGCACGCCTTCGATACCACGATCAATTAAGTTACGAAGATATGGATCTGTATTTAATAGATTTAAGAACTCCATAGCTTTCTCTGGATTTTTTGAAGTAGCTGAAATAGCTTGGATAGCCCCTGTTACAGAGTTGTTAAATGTAATCGGATTATGCATTGGTTGAACTGCTACATCATAACCTGCTGAACGAGACCATATTAATTCCGCATATGGCTGGTACATTTCTTTACGTAAGAACCAGTTTTGTACTTCTAACGGCCATGGATCTGTACTTGTTGCAGCATCGGCTTTTATATAACCAGCTTTATAGTATTTGTGCATTGTTTTTAACGTTTCCATCATAATATCTGATTCAAAAATATTAACTACCTTATTTTTATTTCCTTCTAAAGAAATCGCGAATGGCAGTTCATCTTCTAATATATAATCAAATGGTAAATACGGTTTAAAAGTTGCGATCGGTGTAAAATCTGGCTCATTCTCTTTAACTGTTTTCAATAACGGTTCTAAGTCTTTTAGCGAGTTAATGCTTGAAATATCCATTTTGTATTTATCGACTAAATTCTTATTAAAAACGTACACACTTTGCTGTCCAACTTCTTTATTAGAAGGAATACCATAAAGCTTCCCATCAATTTCAGCTCCTTCTATGAACGCTGGATCAAGTGCTGCTTTTAATTCTTTTCCATGCGTATCAAGAAGTTCATTTAGGTCTTTAAATGCTCCTTTTTGTGCATTCAACACATAGTTTCCACCACCAGTATAGGCAATATCAAACGATTCACCTGAAGCAATCATCAATTGCATCTTTTGATCATAATCACCCCAGTCGATTTGTTTCAATTTAACGGTTGCGTTAATCTTCTCTTTTGTGTATTTATTTACTTCTTCCATTACTTTTTCAACATCTTTTTGGGGTGTACCAATCGTGTACCACATAATTTCATACGGTTTATTCTTATCGGCTTTACCGCTTCCACTCGTATTAGCTGATTTATCTCCACCACATGCAGCTAACAATGCTGATAAACTGAATAATAGTACAATCATAAAAGCAAATTTCTTATTAATGGTAATTCCTCCCTTTTAGTAATCTATTTCAAAAAGTATTTATTCCTTAACGCCACCAATTGTCAATCCACTAACAAAGTATTTTTGGAAAAATGGATAGGCAATCGCTATTGGCAAAGTAGAAATAACAACCATTGCCATTTTTGCAGCATCTTGAGGTATTGCGCTTAATAAATCATTTTGTGCTCCACCTGCTAACGAATTTTGTCTTAAAAATTCTATGTTGTTTTCAATTTTCATCAACATGGACTGCAGTGGAACCAAGTTCGGTTCATCAATAAACAATAGGGCATTAAACCAATCATTCCAGTAACCCAATGTACTAAAAAGGGCAATGGTTGCAAGACCTGGTAACGATAGTGGAACAACGATTTGTGCAAAGATTCGTAATTCACTTGCTCCATCAATTCTAGCAGATTCCAAAATGGATTCAGGTACAGACCTTTGGAAAAAGGTTCTCATAATTAATATGTAGAATGCGTTCATTGCAAGTGGTAAGATCAATGCCCAAATAGAGTTACGTAAATGTAAAAACTGTGTTGCTACGATATAGAAAGGAATTAGTCCTCCACTAAAGAGCATTGTAAAGAAGGCAATAAAAGTAAAGAAACCGCGGAATTTGAATTGCTTTCTAGAAATAGCATAGGCATATAATGCAATCATTACTACACTGAAGACCGTACCAAGCACTGTTACGACTATCGTAATCGTGTAAGATTGAAGCAATTGATCCTTCATTTGCCACAAGTATCGGTATGCTTCAAAACTCCAAATTTCAGGTAAAATCTGATAACCATTTCGCGCTAAGGTTTTCTCATCAGTTAAAGAGATGATGATTACATATAGAAATGGAAAGATACACATTAAAGCAAACGATCCTAACAATATATTCATCAAAAGATTAGGAAACCCACTTAGACCATGTGGTGTGTACTTTTTCATACGCTTACTTTTTTTGTTCGGTTGATTCAGTGGATTTTGTACATTCCCTTTATGTAACGGAGTAGGCGGGGAGCTATTTTGATTGATTTTCATAGTATTTTGCCACAAAACTGCGGCCGCCCTCCTTTCTCTCTCGATTTTTTAAAATAGAGCATATTCTTTATCGACCTTCTGAGCTAGATAGTTTGTCAGCATGACTAATGCAAAACCTACAAGTGATTGGTAAAGACCAGCAGCAGTACTCATACTAATGTCCCCCATTGTCGTTAACCCACGGTATACATACGTATCAATTACATTTGTTACTGAATATAACGTACCGGAATCACGAGGAACCTGGTAAAACAGACCAAAGTCTGCACTGAAAATTTTACCAACGTTTAAAATGGTCAAAATAACAATAAGCGGTGTTATCATCGGGATTGTTATATTACGGATTTGCTGCCACTTATTTGCACCATCAATCATAGCAGCTTCATAATAGTTTTTATCAATCCCGACTATGGCAGCTAAATATACAATGCTGCCATATCCAATACCCTTCCACATGCTTGTTAGAACGATAATGAATGGCCAATATTTTGCTTCGTTATACCACGAAATAGGGTCTTCTACTCCAAACCAGCTTAGTATATTATTAAACAGGCCTCTATCCACGCTTAGAAACGTGAAAACGAAATAACTAACAACAATCCACGATAAGAAGTGTGGAAACAGCATTCCTGTTTGGTATATTTTAGACAGCCTCTTATTTGCGAGTTCACTTAAAACAATTGCTACAAATACTGCTAAAATAAGCCCTAATACGATAAATACTAAATTGTATAGTATCGTATTTCTTGTAATGATCCAGGCGTCATTTGTATTAAATAAAAACTCGAAGTTTTGTAAACCAACCCACTCACTATTTTGGATACTTGCAAAAAATCCATTCGGATCATAATGAAAATTTTTAAAAGCAATGACCGTTCCAAACATCGGAAGATATGCAAATAACAATAGCCAAATCGTTCCTGGTAAAACCATGAGAAGCCACACACGATTTTTATAAACATCTTGAAAAAAACTCTTGATACGATTCACGAAGCCCCTCCTCTCTTATAATGAAAACCTTTACATCTCTATATTAAAGAAAAGTCAAAAATGTATATAGTTAACAATATTAAGATTTACTGTACTTATTAAACATTCCGAAGTTCATCCACCACTTTTAATATTTGTTGATTCTTTTGGGCCGAGATATGGCCCTCTACAACAGAAAAAATCCCGAATAACGGGATATCATGACTGGATATTCATTGTTCTCCAAGCAGATGGAGTAATCCCCACCACCTTCTTAAACTGTTTATAAAAATAAGCAGAATCCGAATAACCCACTTGTTTTCCAATTATTCCAGCTTTTAAATGTGTGCCTCTTAACAATTGCTTAGCTTTTTCCAGTCTTAAATGGTTCATATACTCAGAAAATACTAAGCCAGTTTCTTTCTGGAAAAGTTGGCCTAAATAAATGGAGTTTATATGGAATTTATAGCTTAAAGTTTTCAAAGAAAGTTCTTCATGAAAATGTTCTTGAATATATTGCACCACGCTTTGAATAATAGGACTTCCATGCTGTGTTTTTTGCTCTAATGTTCTAAAAATCCCTTCAATAAAATCAATAAGAATGTCAACTAAAAGTTCCATTGAATAGGTCTCTAAGATACGCTTTACAATACCTACTGTTTGATCATTTGCATGTGAAGATACATCTTTTTGTATGGACGTAACTATATCGATAGCGAATCCTCTAATAATAGTAGGAGCAACCTTTTTAGTAGATTTATTAATCACAGCAAAGACACCTTTGATCCACAAAAACGCCTTTTCTTGTTCTGAACCAACAATATATCTCTTCAGATCATCCAATTCATACGAAGTAGAAAAGTTTGCGTGGGTATACTGCATGATTGATTCATCTGTTATGAGCCCACTTTCTTTGAGTACTAATCGAAAGCTAGATAACTCTTTTGCACGTTGATAGCTCTTATACAAATCATTTGTGGAGCAAACAAATGATCCAACACTTATATGATACTTACAAGAAACATAACCAGCAAATAGCTCGTTCAATTCATCTAGTTTTTTCTTAAATTCCTTTTCACATGTAGACGAAACTAAAAGGATAAGTTCGCCATCTGGATTAATAATACAGACAGACTGAAATAGTTCCTCTACCCTTTTTCTAAAAAAGGAAATGTTTTCATGCTCAATCTCATCTGATATTTGCATTAAAACAACAGCTAATTTTTGACCATCAAACTCCAAATTATATAAGTCTACTCGTTCCCGCCATTCTTTTGCATCGATGTCTTGATTAAGACATCGCCAAATCGTATTATCTCTTAATATCGTAAATGCTTCTTCATTATTTGTTGACTTCTCAAGTTTCTCTACACTATTTTCCAATGTTGAAATGAGTTCTTGCTCATTGACTGGCTTCAAAAGGTAATTTTCGATTCCTAGCTTCATTCCCTTTTTCACATATTCAAATTCTTCGTATCCAGATAAAACGATAAATTTTGTATGTGGTTGACGTTCTTTCAATTTACTAATTAATTCTAATCCATCCATTAATGGCATCATGATATCTGTTAATAATAGATCAACATGACATGTTTCTAACTTTTGTAGAGCTTCACTGCCGTTAGAAGCATCACCAACAACTTTAAGTCCATAATCTTCCCATGGTACCAAGGCTTTCATGCCTTCAATAATAAATGGTTCATCATCTACTAAAAAAACATTATACATGTTGTAATTATTCACTCCTAGCTGCTGGAATTCTAACTTCTACAATCGTTCCTTCTCCCTCAATACTACTAATCTGAATTCCATACTCTTGTCCATATTTTAATCGTATTCTTTGATGAACATTACTTAACCCTATTGAGCCCTCAGAGGTGGTAGTTCCTGCTAATAATTTAGTATGTATAGCCAATAATTTATCTTGTGAAATACCTTTCCCATTGTCTTCTATAATAATTTCAATGTCCCGATGAATTCTTTGAACTTTTATTCGTAATTCATTATGAATGGTTTCTTTTCGAAAGCCATGAATCAAATAATTTTCAATAAGCGGCTGAAGGGTAAATTTGAGCATTTTATCATCTAAACAAGTTTCTTGAATCTCGTACGTTACGTTTATACGATTAGGATATCTAATCTGATTTAGACCTATATACTCCTTAACATGTTGGATTTCATCAGAGATTTGAACGATTTCCCTACTACTTAAAGAATAACGAAATAATTGCCCTAAACTATAAATCATATTACTAGCTGGTTTAGATCCGTCAGCTATAGCTTTCATGCGAATAGCTTCTAATGTATTATATAGAAAATGTGGTTGTATTTTCGACTGAAGCGCTTCCATTTCAGCCTCTCTTTGGCGAATATTTAAAACATATACGTCCTTAATATACATGTTTAAATCATCTAACATATCATTGAAACTTTCTGATATGGTTGTTAACTCGTCCTTTTCTCTACTATCTGGGATTCTAATTTGCAAGTTTCCATTTCGAACTTCGTGAATGGCCGTTTCTATTTTATGAATTCTTCTAGAATAAGATCTCATGGCAAAATAGGTTACAGCAATTGCTATTCCGGAAAGTATAAATGTAGATAATAACATATACCTATGTACAATTGTTACTTTCTTAATATCATTTTCAGGGATGAATCCTACATACATATACCCCATCTGGTCATCAGCTAATGTATTAATATAATAAATTTTTCCATCCCACTTTATTTTCTTAAAGCTCGTTCTAAATGATAGATCTTTCAATGGTTCTGGAATATTACTATTGTCTGACGAGTATAGATAATCCCCATCACGTTGAAATATATAGACTTTTCCTTTAAATTGGGATTTCCGTAATCGAATCAAATCTTGAATTCCTGATGTATCATAAAAAACTGTAAGATCTCCTAATTTCTTAAGGGTCGCTGGATCATTAATTGAACGAGAAATTTGAATATTGTTGAAGATACTTCGTTCTTGCTCCCACTCAACATTCTGGAGTTGTAAGTCTTCAGGATGAAGACTTTTGCCTTCCAAATCTACTTTCTTAGTCATATATTTATTCCACCTATGATGGTTATAAATATATTCATACTCTGTACCAGGGCTTGCACTTTTTAAACTCACTGCATTGATATCAGGGTCTTGGCTAAAATACGCTTGGAAAAATGTATTAAGATTATTCGGAACAAATGAAGAGTTCTCACTGTACTTATCTAGTCGATACGATAGATATGTATCATAATCATGTTGCAACGCAAATGCAATATCATTAAAAATCAGATCTGTTTTTAAATATAAGTCTTGCATAACATTTTGTGTATACTCATCTTTTCGCTGGAGATACGATTCAACCCGTTCTAGTGTTCGTGTACTTGCGTCCATTTCTTTCTGAATAATAACTTCTGTATAATAGCGTGATAATACAAGTAGTAATAGAAACATTGTAAGAAGGATTGTTGTGGAATAAGTGATTAATATTTTGCTAAACACCTTATTCGTTAGCCGCTTCTTCATATTACTCAAGAACATTCCTTAGATCCTCCCATGCAGACTTACTTGCCCAACTACTATTCTACTATATTTTCTGTCGGAAAAGTGAATTAATTCCACTTTTCCGACAGCTGGATAAATTATTTATCATGTATGATCTTATTTCATCAAGAAAAATAGACTAATATTGTTTTAATTTCATATGGTCTTATTTCAAAATCAATACTTTGAGTTTGTTCCTCGCTATCAAATTGTTCCATCAAATTTGTTTCATACCATTTTTTTACGTTTCTCGGGAATTCAATCAAAACATTTCCACGTTGCCCTTCATACTCATGTAAGCGAATAATGACTGCATCCTCATCTTCTTTTTTCTTAATCGCATCGACCTTAACATGATCGTTAGTAAGATTCATAAACGAGCTTTCTTCTGGTAAAAATCCACCGTTTACTACTTTCAATGGATTATTTAAAAACCAAGCTTGCTTTACTGTTTGTCCAACTCGCCAATCTCCCTGATGAGGTAGCAATGAATACGTAAACTCGTGCTCTCCTTGATCTGCAGTTGGATCAGGGTAGATTGCTGCTTTTAGTAAGGATAAGCGAATCGTTTGGTCTTTAATGTCATACCCATATTTGCAATCATTTAACAAACTCACTCCGTACCCTGTTTCAGAAAGGTCTGCCCACTGGTGTCCAACTGTTTCAAATCGTGCCATATCCCAGCTTGTATTCCAATGTGTCGGTCTCTTAACATTACCAAATTGTATATCATACGTTGCTTCGCTTGAACGAATATCAACTGGGAATGCTACTTTCATTAACTTGCGTTGTTCATGCCAATCCACTTTTGTTTTAAAGTCAATCCGTCTATTTTGAGCATGGAAAATCATATCTTGTTCAATTAATGAATTTTGGTACTTCCATTTCGTCCGAATGACAACCCGAAGTGGACCGTTTTCAACAACTTCACTTGATACTACTTCACGGATTTCCTCCATTTTTTCTTGGTAATACAAATCAATATCCCACGCATCGTGTGCCAAAGGCTTATCTTCAAAAATTTGGAGGATATTTCCCTTTTCCTGTTGTGCTAGTACTTCACGCTTAGCTTTCTTATCAAAAATACGAGTCAGCTGAAGGGAGTCATTCCATTCGACTAGATAAAAAGGTGTTTCTAGCAACTTCTCCTTAATAAGAAAAGGTGTATTATTTTCTAGCATAGAATCTTGTGTGAATTGGATTTCTACTGCACCAAATTGTTTGGTCTTGTCTAAATCGACGAACCAACCATCTTCAGTTCGTTGGCTATTTAGTTTTTCGCCTGAACCTGAAGTCCATCCACCAGCTACATCATTCGTTTGATCGTATGGGATGAATACATTTTGGGCATCTTGCCAACTAGTTGCATTGAAGACTGTATACGTTCCATACTTAGATTCAATAAACTCATTGAAATTATTTTGATCCATTTCAAGTTGGATATCCTCTGCTTGTTTATACTCCACTGCTGCATCTTCATATACTTCCTTAATGGATGAACCAGGAATAATATCATGGAATTGATTTCGTAAAATAATCTTCCACCCTTCATCAAGCTGTTGCTTCGGATACTTCTCCCATGAAGATAATAGAGAGTTCCACACAGACAACCACTCTGATTCCCTGTAACTCAACTCGAGTTTTCGATTCATTCTTTTTACGAATGCTTGACTTGTATAAGTTCCCCGGTGATATTCAAGGTACAATTCTCCATCCCAAGTGTGGACATACTCATTTGTGTTCTCAATATTTTCGTGTAATTTTCGGAAGAAATCTCCAGCTTTTGTCGTTTGTACTTTTGGTAGTCCTGGCATATTTTCGAATCTGCGACGAAGCTCAATCATCTCTCGATTGACTCCACCACCACCATCACCATAGCCGTAAGAAAGAAGTAAATCTTGGTTAACATCTTTATTTCGGTATGAATTCCATGCGCCGTTTACAGTTTTTGCAGTAATCAGCCCATTATATGTGTAAAACCATGAATCATCCGAATTCCAAGGTTCTGGAGTGGTTACAAAATGAGTTAGGATTTCTGTCCCATCAATTCCACGCCATTGGAACGTATCATTTGGCATACGATTGTACTGATTCCAGCTAATTTTTGTAGTCATAAATGTATCGATTCCTGATTTTTTCAAGATTTGTGGCAGTGCCCAGCTATACCCAAATACATCTGGTAGCCATAAATATTGGCAATCTACATCAAATTCCCTCTTGAAAAATTCTTTTCCATACAAAATTTGTCTTACTAGTGATTCCCCACTAGGAATATTACAATCTGCTTCTAACCACATTCCACCTTCAGTTTCCCAACGGCCTTCCTTTACACGTTTTTTAATTGATTCATAGATTTCTGGATAGTCTTCTTTAATATATTCATATAACTGTGGCTGTGTTTGTAGGAATAAATATTCAGGATATTGTTCCATTAATCTTAAAACAGTAGAAAAAGATCGAGCAGCCTTTTCACGTGTATGTTTTAAGCGCCATAGCCAGGCAACATCAATATGTGTATGTCCAACACAATGAATGGTCACAGGATGATGTTTTTCGATTTCGTTAAGACTCTTATTCAATTCCTCACTAGCAATCTCACAACTACGATAAAATACGTCATCACCTGGTTTACTCCAATTGATTTTCATAAAAGCTTGATTCAATGCTTTTACAATTGCATGCTTTTCTGGTTGGTCATCACCAAGTTCTTTAATGGTTTGCCACGCTGCTAAGGATGTATAATATAAATCATCGCAAGCCTCGTCTAACCAAGCTACTTTGGCCACCTCAAGTGTATAAGTTTGCTCTTTCGGCTCTCCACCGCCTTCAAGTCCAGACCAAAGTCTGAAATCTAATTGAACATTGCTTCCTATTTCGGTTGGTGGGAAAAATACTTCCTGATGGTTAGAATCCACACCTTGGTATGGATTTCCATTTAAGAATAATAATGATTCGAAGCCAGAATTGTTTCCTCCACCAGTACGTCCAAAGTCAAATAAACCTACTACTTTTCTACCAGTCCATTCTGCCGGAAGTTGAACATCTGCACTTAACCAAAGATACCGGTCTCTCCCCGTCCATTGGTCTCTTAGTTGTAAAGTTGATTCACCCTTTTCAATAGGTGGATATGTACCTACTTTACCTTCATCCTCAATTGTACGAAACTGACCAATCTCCATGCCATCTCGATAACGGAACTGCGCCAATTCTTGTATTCTTGCTTCTAGCTTTCTTTCTACTAAAAACATATAAATCCCCCATTCGTATATTAATTTACGCTTTCCTTGAACTTCATTTGTTTATTTACTTGTGATTGCTGCCGTTCTAGAGTATTAAATCTATTTATACAAACATTCATAATCCAATATGCAGGCAGTACACCTGAAATAAATGGTAGAAGTCCCAGGATATTCGTAATTAAATAGCCAATAAAAAACAAACCAATACCAATCAATATTGTGGAAAAAGGACTAATAAGTGAAATAATAAAGGATTGTTTGATGTACTCCCTTATTGAGTAATGATAATGTACATAGACAGGGAAAAAGTGAACAATAGTATTCAAATATAAAAGAATGATAAAACTAATAAAAACATAAAGAATAACGGAAAACGTTCCTTCCATGTTTTCAGCAATTCTTAAATCGACATATAAAAAAAAGCCAATCGCCGCATAAATCAACCCAATACAATTTGAACGGACAAACTCTTTTTTAAAGGTTTCTTTAAATATCTTTAATATGGAAACATCTAGTTCCTTCATCTTCCACTTTCGTGTCACAGCAAATAACGCAACAGTCGCAGGCATAATGCCAAAAACACCTAGTCCAGCCACGATAAATACAAACCAAAGAATATTCGTCCATACTAACCTAACAATCCATTCACTTACTTCTTGTAACATTCTCCCCATGTTTTTCATCCCCTACTATTATGGTAAGAAACATCCTTGAGCATCTGATCTCAACCCAACGATGAAAAAGGTTCAGATTCTAAAAACTGTATCACCTAATGAAGGTGGCGGTGCGGAGCTGATTTTGCGAAGCCCCGCCCATTTTCAACAAAAGGGGAAACAATCCCCTTTCCGATTATCATATTACTTAATATCCATATGCTTCGACTTCAAATATTCTAGTCGCTTGGTCCCCACCTTGTGTTGGTTGTTGGACAGAAAAGCGAATATATTGAGCTTTTGTCGTTGTTATGGAATGTTCTGAGATAGCAGCTGTATTATTTGTGACATTCACGGCTTTCGTCCAATTTTCCCCATCAAGACTTACCTCAATTGTGAATGCCCTCGTATTAAAGGCGGCTGGCTCTCCGCCTGCTTCAGCATGTTTGACAACAAACTTCGATAGATTATACGCGGTACCGAGATCAACTTTTAACCAATGATTTGCACCAATGGCACACCATTTACTATTATTCGTAACGATTCCATCAATCGCGTACTTTGCTCCTTCAGATGGTGAGCATTGTCCACTAGCAGTTGCGGTTTTATTCAATGCAACGTTCGTAATGTTTTTTGCATCTTTTGAAACTGTAATAAATCCTTCTTTTGTAAGAACATCGTCTCCCTCGCTATTTTTAGCGATTAGGGTAACGGAGTACACTCCTTCTTTTTCATAAGTTACAACTGGATTATTCTCAGTACTTACTGTCGGTGTACCACCTTCAATCTGCCAGTGAACTTCCTCTGTCGCTTCCGATGAATTGTTAAAGAATTGGATTTTTTCACCTGGTGCTACAACTGTTTGATTTACGTTAAAGTCTGCCTTTGGTTGTGGGTATGCAGGCCATTTAAACTTGACCTTCACAGCTTCACCTCGAACAAAATCTGTAGTTACAGCTACAATTTCTAGGGTAGTTGATGTTTCCTTACCACTTCTTCGTAAGTTCGAAATATAGTAAGCATCGTTTGGAACTGCTCCGATGAATTCCTTTTCTTTATCAGGGAGAGTGCGATAAATTTCATAATGCTGAATATCATCTTCCACAGACTCCCATGATAATTCTAAATCCGTATATAGTCCCTCAGTGAAAGTTGGATTTTTCACCTGAGCTTTCTTTGGTGCAGCTGGGATTTCTTTACCCTGATGTTTATTTGTAACTTTAATTTCTCCAATGTTGATTTGATAATCTTCAATTGCTTTATCACTCTCGAAGAATAGAGAAATCGTTGCAATTTGTTTTCCCTTATACTTGTTTAATTTCACTGTTTCTTTCATCCATTGATTTCCGCTCTTTTTCTTAACATCAAAAAACACAAAATCATCAGGCTGATCTACAAAGCTTACACCAAGCTTCATATTAGGATTTTTCACATCAGTTTTGTAAGTTACAGAGATCTCTGTATCCTTTTCAACTAGTAGATTCGTTTTATAAAGCTTCACATGTGTCGCATTTTCTTTCGTTAAGTTTCCAGAAACCTTCAAAGAACTTCCACCGTAAAATGATGTATCCCAATCGAAGTCAACATCTAGAGGCTCTCCTTTGCTATCCTTTAACCAGCGCCATGTAGGTAAAATATCTTGTAAACTACGATTATTCCATTCTTCTTTACTTTGTATAGCACCATCTACTGCAAAGAATTTCCCACTACCTGTATTAAAATGGGTCACAAACGGAAGCTCTTGAATGGCCGTTTTTGCATCAAAATAGTGAGCCATCCCTTTCCAGTCTCCATTTTCACCAGTCTTGCGAGGATCCCCAGCTTTTCCAGTCCAGAATTCCTGTTCTTTTTGATAGAATGCTTCCATTGTTTCCGTTGTTTTAAAAGCCCAGTCTGGACGGTAAATCCCTAATGAAGTCAATGGTTTTTGTCCTTCTGGGAAAATGCCTTTCCATGGAATGTTTGTGTTCGTTCCATTTGCCTCGACATCAATGCCAGTATATAGTTCATATGGACTTCTACCAATTTCTAGTGCCTTATCATGAGAAGTTTGTTGATTCGTCCACCAGAAATTTAAAAACATACTGTCGGAAATTTTGTCATTACCATCTTGTAAAAACATTTTATTACGATCTGTTAAGTGATTTTGCCAACTAATTGCTCCGTCTTCTACCATGGAGTCATACCACATAATGTGCATATCTGCTTGCTTATTGTCTTGAAGATATTTTAAAAACTCTTTCGTTTTTTGAGCAGTTTCCTTATTTCCACCTGCTGTTTCTTGGTTGATAAACCAGCCGTCAAATCCGTAATATTCAGCAACCTCTAACAGTTTGTCAGCAGCAGGAAATGATCCATCCTCACGCTGTACAAGCATTTGGTCTACCCATTGCGCTTGTCCCCCGTAATGGGTTGGAGGAAAGAAAATATTCCCTAAGATTGGAACGCCATTTTTATGAGAAGCATCAATTACATCAGCACTTGGAGGAGTAATAATTCCTTCTCCAGCAGAACCCGCCCAATACACCATTAAATCAACATACTGCCAGTAGCTAAAAGTATTGGCAAAAAATTTATTTCCACCTTGAGATGGAACCCCACTCGTGTTGGGATTTAATGCCGATAATGCAACCAATTTAGCTTCTGACTGTGACGTTTCATTTACACTGGAAACAACTTCTCTATCAGCTAATGGAACAGTACTTTTGTTATATACAGCGTCAGGATCATTTTCTGGACTCCATTTTAATAATGTTTCAGGATACCAATAAGATGATTCCGGCTGTTTTGCAAAACCTGTAATCGGAAGTACACAAACTATAAGCAAACTTAAGAACGCAGTGATAAGACCATATCTAATTTTCAACAAATTTCCACTCCTGTTATTAAGATAATTTTCTCCAACCTCTGTAACAACCAAGATGCGGTAATGTTTCTTAACTTAAATGCTGTTTTCTTGTAGCTTCTTATAGAGAGGACTACCTTTAACTGCAAAACCACATAAACTTAATACAAATTCACTAAACATCGAATTTGCCCATGAGAACCACTCTCTCGTAAATTCTTCTGGTTGATCTGCATTAAAGCCCTCATGCATAAATCCAGTTCCACCATCTGACTGCTTCATCATCTCCAAAATTCTCTTTTTATCAGAAGCATCTGTAGATGTCATCCCCTCAATTGCTAATGCAATATGCCAAATATAATGATCCGGTGTATGGGGACTTCCAATTCCATTGGCCACTTTTCCTTCATAAAAGTATGGATTATCCCTACTTAATAAAAAGCTACGAGTATTTTGATAGGTTTTATCATCAAATTGGCACCAGCCAAGATATGGAGCTGCTAGTAAACTAGGAACGTTCGCATCATCCATAAGATTACATCTACCCATTCCATCTGTTTCATAGACATATAGATCTCCATAAATCGGATGATCTAACACGGCAAATTTTTCTATTCCTTCTTTTATCTCAGAAGCTAGTTGCTCACATTGCTTTGCAAGACCTTCGTCTTTTAAAACTTCTTTACAAATCTCTGACGCATAACCTAGTACTACTACCGCAAACATATTTGCAGGTACTAAATAACCATATAGACAAGCATCATCACTTGGTCTAAATCCACTCCAAGTCATTCCTGTTCTCGCAGTTTTAGATCCTTTTCCATCTCTGTTCAGAGTATCTGATTGTCTTACATCCATTCTTTCAAAGCTATATGATGATTCATCCTCATGATTTTGTTCTACTTTCCAAACACGCAAAATCTGATTTAATGCTTTAATAAATGTGTCATCAAAGTAGGACGTTCTTCCAGTTGACTTCCATAAAAGATAAGCAAGTTGAATCGGATAGCAAAGTGAGTCAATTTCATATTTACGTTCCCATGTCATTGGGGACATATCCGTTTTATCCTCTTGATGGCCTTTTCCATTAGCTATTTCATTGAAAGCATTTGCATATGGGTCATGAACGATATAGTTCATTTGACGGCGGACAACACCTTCAATTAGTTTCGCCATTTCTTCATCCTCTTCAGCAGCAAGTAGATATGGACGTACTTGGGCAGCAGAATCTCTTAACCACATCGCAGGAATATCACCTGTAATAACAAATGTTGTTCCATCTTCTTGTGGCTTTAATGTTGTTTCATACGTATTCACAAAGCATTGTTCAAACATTTCCTGAAGCTTTTTATCTTCAGGAAAATGCTCCTTAACCTTATCAATTAATTGTGTTAGTGATTGTGGGATTGTTGTCTCAGTAATCATTCCTTCACTCCTTCACTTGCCAACCAAGGCTAATAATTTCAAATGGTTTTACTTTTTCTTGAACTTGTGTATTTTCATATTGTTCTTTCACACTCTCAACAATTGTGCTCTTATAGCTATTTGTACCTTGCATCGGTTGAGCAATAACCATTGTTTCTTTTTCAGATGGGTTAAACCATCGAGCAATTACATCATCTCTTTCCTCGGCTAACTTGATAGAAGAGATTGCTAACGATTTACCTTCCCAACTAAAAAATGTCTTTTCAGTTGGTAGTAACCCTTCATGTACATCTGTTTGCACAACAATCACAGGCACTTGGAAGTCATAGGCCTCTTTGAATGCCTCTGAATCAACCACCGTACCTTTATGAGGGATAACCATCCACTCCGCTTGGTACGTTCCGATACATTGAGCCTCTGGTGTCGGAAATAGACCCCAATCGCCTAACTCAGATGTTGAACGCAGAATCGTAACGGCTATAGTTTGTTGTTCCTCAAGGATTTCATACTCATGTAATCCTTTGTTCGCAATTGTCATCCCATGCTCTCCGTCTGTTACACTTACAAAAGCCTGTTGATGATGATCAAAGCTGGGATTCTCCCACTCTCTTTCAGGTGTATTAGGACGTTTTACTACTTCAAATATACTATCTGCATAATGTTCATTCGTAGCTAGATTAGTAGGGAAAAGCACACGTAAACGATGATCCTTTGCTTGGTTTTCAATTGTAACCTTAATGGATGGTCCCTTTGCCTTTTGATCTAATTGAATATTTGTAGTTAAACGAATGGTTACATTTTCTGAAGATCGTCCTGAAAGTCTGTCCTTATGCCAAACTAATCGTTCTTTTTCTCGTTGAAACTGTTCATCGGCCTCTTTTGGAATCTCCCACTCATGAACAAGTTCTATAACGGAACGTAATGAATGATCTTCAACTACTCTTATCTGTGCTTTCAAATCTTTCGTAGTAAGAGGAACTTCACCATTTGGTTTCCTAAACATATATTCGTTACCAATGTCCCCGCTATTTTCATAGATTCCTAGATTTTCGAATACTTTCCCAGTCTCTTTGTCAGTCAACGTAAACGAGCCATTATCATGAATAAATAAATGGACATATTCATTCTCCAATTCACGATCACTTCGCTTAATCGATGGCTGTTCATGCAACTTCGTTTCCTCGGCTGGCTTGATGTAAAACGTGTTATATCCATAGCCTGGGAGAGATTTAGCTAAGAAAGTTAGTTTGAGAATTCTTGCATAATAAGGACGTCTGAAACCATCAGCTGGTAATTCGTATCCAAAACGGATACCAAGAACTTCCATTTTGTAAACATGCTCTGTGCCACTTTTGTCTACCAAATTGATACTAGGTAAATCCTTCGAACGAAGAAAATCTGGAATGTCTGAAAAATACATATCCGAGAAAAAGATTTTTTCTAGTTCAATTTCCTTTACGACTACCACATCTCGTGTATTTCCTGATGTGTTAAAAATTACAAGTGGAATCATATCATCGTCAACACCACTTTGTTTCGTAGAAATATGAGATACAATTTCATTAGCCTTTTCCTCGATAATCGTTGAAGCAGTCTGCTCGACCTTCTCAAAACGAGTTACCATTTCTCGATGTACTTCATCAACACTACATCCGCAAATACTGTCATGTGGATGATTTTCCATCAAAGTTTTCCATGCATATCGTAAATAATCACGTGGATATTCTTTACCCAGAAAATATGAAAACACTGATAACGGCTCAGCCACTTTTTCTAAAAGTGTTTGGCACAGTTGATTCATCTGCTTTAAATAAATGCGGGCAGAGGCTGTATTTACAAGAGTTGACCATCCATCTGTACGTTGATTTCGCAGTTCCCCTGAAATCGTCTGGAGTTGTTCTGGTAATGAATGCTGAAGTACTTCCATATAATCATCAAAATTAGAGTGAATAAACGTGATATCTGGAAAAAGTTCTTCAGCAACCTTGATCGCTTCACCTAGATCTACTTGAACAGGCTGATGATCACAACCATTCATGAAAAGAAGATTTGGTGTTGAAGAATATTTCTTAGCATCAGCTAGTTTTGTTTCCCAATACTTTTTCGCACTCTCACGATCTACAGGTACTTCATTGCCGTTTGAATACCAATTCGCAAATAATACACCAAGCACCGCCGAGCCATCTGGTGACTCCCACTTAAGTTCTGAATATGGCGATTCAAATGTTTTCGCATCGCTTACCATATTATTAAATCCGGTTGGTTTTACACCTCTCCCAAACGCAGCCGTTTTAATATCAGCTTGTTGAAGTAATTGAGGAGCTTGCCCGTAAATGCCAAATGTATCCGGGAAGTACCCTATCTTTGACACAGCACCGTATTCCTTTGTATCTTGTATTCCGTACAACATATTTCTGACATTCGCTTCCGAGCTTGTTAAAAATGCGTCCTGTAACACATACCAAGGACCAATATGAAGTTTCTTTTCTTGAATGAGCTTCTTAATTACTTCTTTTTTATCAGGACGAATTTTGAAGTAATCTTCTAAAATAATCGTTTGTCCATCCAAGTGAAAACTCTGAAAATCTACTCCTTTTTCAAACAATTGGATAAGTGTATCTAGCAATTTCACTAAGTAGTACCGATGCTTTTCAAACGGCATATACCATTCCCGATCCCAATGAGAGTGAGAAATAATATGCGCAGTAGTCTTAGTTTCCATTTTGTTTCCCTCCTATATCTCAATCCTTCGACAGGATAGTAGCCGCAGCTCCTTTTACTCCTGCTAATGCACCGTGACTGGCTTTTTCTATCTTTAGTAATTGACTATGTTGGTCTAAAAGGTAATTTGGTAGTTTTTCACTAACCATTTTATAAAATACTGGCTGTCCGATGATAACACCACCACCTAATATGAGTAGCTCAGGATTCAGTGCTTGTATTGCTTGGCTGAGCCCCATAGCTAAATGAGTAGTGGCCTCCTCAATAACCGATTGGGCAATATGGTCATTTTCATGGAATTGAGCAAAGAGATCTTTACTGTTCCAATTAGGATCTACTGGCTTTCCTTCTGCTGCCATTCTATCTTTCCAAATACGGCTCAAAGCAGTTCCAGATGCAAGTGTCTCCAAACATCCTTGTTTGCCACAACCACAGACAAGACCTTCCGGCCGAATTACACTATGCCCAATTTCACCAGCACCAGATAGGGCACCTTCATATAACGATTCATTTATAATGATTCCCCCACCAATTCCAGTACTAACTGTTACATAGAGGACATGTTTATATGTATCTCTATACGTAAAAAAGTACTCTCCAAAAGCGGCTGCATCGGCATCATTCAAAATTCTTACCGGCAATCGGAAAACGCTATCAATTTTATGTACTATTGGATAACTATGCCACGATTTTAGATTGGGTGGATTTAGTACGATTCCTTGTTTCGAGTCTAGCGGCCCCGGAGCTCCTATACCTATTCCTCTAATGGTTGGGAATTGTTGCATGAATTCTTTCACACACGAAATAATCAAGTCTGTTGCGTAATCTGGACCATTTTCAACCTCGGTAGGAAATTCATGTGTTGTTAGGACGTTTCCATCCTCTTGTACAACGCCAATCGCTATTTTTGTTCCTCCAATATCAATGCCAATAGCAGTTTTCATGTACAATCTCCTTCTTCCAATTTTTCTCCCCATTAACGATATGTTTCAGCAAGTTAATAGTCAACAATCCTGGGGATAGTGATAAGCTTTTTCCATATAATCTAAATTTTATCCATAATTTCTAGGTTGGATTTTTTAGATTATGACTTGTTGAAAGTGGAGAGCGAAAATGAGCCGAGCGGATCCATGCAATGCAATTTCGAATAATCGAACGTATATCATGAATACAGTGAGTAATGGAGAATCGAGTGAACTAGTGGTATGGAAGCCCTCTTTACGGGATTTTTGGACGCTAAAAATAGATTATATTTCTAACTTTTGTGAGAGGAATAATACTCGTTAATCTTGATGAGCAAAAATTAGGTATGAGTAAAAGTTCGATAACGATAGCCTTTTTTAGGAAAGTCATTAGCCTAGTAGTCAAATAGAAGGAATATGTTATCAATCGAGGAAATATTCTACAAGTTTCTTTAGGTAGCTAAGGTTACTACCTTCAGGTTATAAAACGTATCTTCGAAGTTTGCGATATAGCGATTTTTCGACAAGAATAGACGAATCGACAAATACTTTGAACGAAATTTTTATAGGTATGTTCTAATAAAGATCGTAAAATCCAGATACGATTGGATGTCCCTATTATTTGGCTTTTATATATCCCAAAGCGGGCTCTCACCACCTAGTTGATAAATAAATCTGGCACAAAAAAAGTCGGTTCAAATGTTTCTTGAACCGACTTTAATGATTAATAAATAGTTGTATTTTGCGGTGTCGTAGTTTCAATAATTTCCTTCACCCGTGCAAGGAACTTGCCACAAACGAGACCATCGAGTATACGGTGATCCAATGATAAGCAAAGGTTTACCATATCTCGAACGGCAATCATCCCATCAATAATAACAGGTCGTTTAACAATTGACTCAACTTGAAGAATCGCTGCTTGCGGGTGGTTAATAATACCCATTGATTGAATCGAGCCAAATGAGCCAGTATTATTGACTGTGAACGTACCATCTTGCATTTCATCTGATTTTATCTTACCTGTTCTAACTTTTTGAGCAAGCTCTGCGATTTCCCGGGCAATGCCTTTGATTGTTTTTTCATCAGCATGTTTAATTACAGGCACGAATAAAGCTGTATCTGTCGCAACAGCGATCGAGATATTAATATCCTTTTTCTGAATAATCTTATCTCCTGCCCACATCGAGTTGATTTCCGGGAATTCCTTCAAACCTTGTGCTACCGCTTTTACAAAGAATGCAAAGTACGTTAAGTTATAACCTTCTGTTTGCTTAAACTCTTGCTTAATTGATTCACGATAACGAACGAGGTTTGTTGCGTCGACTTCTACCATCATCCAAGCATGCGGTGCCTCGTGCTTACTTTTTTGCATATTTGCCGCTATAGCTTTTCTGACACCTGTTACAGGAATTTCAATGTCTCCTACAGCCGATTGAATTGCTTTTGCTTGCATAGTGTTTAGCTGCTCTTGCTTTGAATCTGGTACAGGATCTAGCACTTGATTTGAAGCTGGCTTTCTTGCATCTGCTTTAGGAATATTACCTGATTCAATCAGCTTTAATAGGTCTTTCCTTGTGATGCGGCCTTCTTTTCCAGTTCCTTTAACTTGCTCCAAATCAATGTCATTTTCCTGTGATATTTTTAAAACAGCTGGAGAATATCTGGCTTTTGAAATAGTTACATCAGCAGCAGCTACTTGTGATGTGCCTATATTTTTATCTACACTTTGAATTGGTTCATTTTCTTGTGCTTTGTCTGGTTCGCAGCCTTCAACTTCAATTAAACATATCACTTCGCCAACTGCTAATGTTTCATCTTCAGCAGCCTTTAATTCTTTAATCACACCTGTAAAAGAAGATGGGATTTCCGCATTCACTTTGTCTGTTATCACTTCGGCAATAGCCTCATATTTACTTACAGTATCTCCTGGCTTAACTAGCCATTTACTGATCGTTCCCTCTGTCACACTTTCACCAAGCTGAGGCATTTTCATTTGCTCAATTGTCATAGTCCTTACCTCCTTACCGATGTCCTTTAATATTCAGCCAGCTCTCTCATCGCTTTTTCTACTTTATCCGGATTGACCATAAAATATTTTTCCATCGTTGGAGCATATGGCATAGCTGGAACATCTGGACCTGCGAGTCGCATTATCGGTGCATCAAGGTCAAATAAACAGTTTTCTGCAATGATCGCACTCACCTCGCTAATGATACTGCCTTCTTTTGTATCCTCTGTAATAAGCAGTACTTTTCCTGTTTTCGCAGCTGCTTCTATTATTGCTTCTTTATCTAATGGATAAACTGTTCGCAAGTCTAGTACATGGACTGATATGCCATCACTTGCTAATTTTTCAGCAGCTTGAAGCGCAAAATGAACGCAAAGCCCGTATGTAATAACTGTGATATCTTCACCTTGCCGCTTCACATCCGCTTTTCCAATTGGTAATACATAGTCATCATTAGGGACTTCACCTTTGATAAGGCGGTAGGCACGTTTATGTTCAAAGAAAAGTACTGGGTCATTATCCCTAATTGCTGCTTTTAATAATCCTTTCACATCATACGGTGTAGAAGGCATGACAATTTTTAACCCAGGCTGATTGGCAAAAATGGCCTCAACGGATTGTGAGTGATACAATGCTCCGTGAACGCCTCCGCCATAAGGGGCACGGATTACGATGGGACAATCCCAATCATTATTAGAACGATAGCGAATTTTAGCCGCTTCAGAAATGATTTGATTGACAGCGGGCATAATGAAATCAGCAAATTGCATTTCCGCAATCGGTCGCATTCCGTACATGGCCGCACCAATTCCGACACCTGCTATAGCCGATTCAGCAAGTGGGGTATCGATCACTCGTTCTTCACCAAATTGTTCATATAAACCATTCGTAGCTTTAAAAACGCCACCTTTTTTCCCTACATCTTCTCCGAGGACGAATACGCGTGAATCACGCTCCATCTCTTCACGTATTGCTGTTGTTACAGCATCAATATATGATATTACCGGCATCTTGTTTCCCCCTTACCTTACTTTTCGTATACGTATTCTAGTAAACTTTCTGCTTTTGCATATGGTGCATTTTCGGCATAATCGGTTGCTTCATTGACCGTTTTCATTATGTCATCATTCATTTGCTTCTCAAGATCGTCATTCAATATGCCGTTTTCCTTTAGATAGGCACCAAATGTAATGATTGCATCTTTCGTTTTTGCTTGTGCTACTTCATCGGAAGTACGGTAACTCATATCATCATCATCACTTGAATGCGGAGTTAACCGATATGAAACCGTCTCAACAAGGGTAGGCCCTTCCCCTCTTCGACCGCGATCGGCTGCTTCTTTAACAGCACGATATACTGCTAATGGATCATTTCCATCAACGGTAACCCCTGGCATTCCATAGCCAATAGCACGATCTGAGACATTTTCGCAAGCGAGTTGCTTTTCAATCGGCACAGAAATGGCATATTTGTTATTTTCACACATGAAAATTACAGGAAGTTTATGTACACCTGCGAAGTTTGCTCCTTCATGGAAATCCCCTTGATTGGAAGAACCTTCACCAAAAGTTGTAAACGTAACGAAGTCCTTACCTTCCATCCTGCCAGCTAAGGCAATTCCAACAGCATGTGGAACTTGGGTCGTAACAGGTGATGATCCTGTTACAATTCTATTTTTCTTTTGTCCGAAATGCCCTGGCATTTGTCTGCCCCCTGAATTTGGATCTTCTGCCTTAGCAAAGCCTGATAACATCAATTCTTTTGCAGTCATTCCAAAAGTAAGGACAACGCCAACATCTCTGTAATAGGGCAATATATAATCTTTTTCACGATCGAGAGCAAACGCTGCACCAACTTGGGCCGCTTCTTGCCCTTGACACGATACAACAAATGGAATTTTTCCAGAACGGTTTAATAACCACATTCGCTCATCAATACGCCGTGATAATAACATAACCTTATACATTTCAAGTACTTTTTCATCACTAAGACCTAACTCTTTATGACGATTTTCAACCATAATTTTACCTCCTCATTAGAAAAACCGTCACCTGTTCTTGGCTACCCAAAGATATTATTCTCACTTTAACTTATTAGCCAAAGACACGCATTTTGTCTTACGGATCTTCACTGATTTGCGAAAGGGTGACTTTAATCGAACATCTACTAAGGTCCTTCACATCCTGTGATAGTCCGAGCGTGCCAGGTGATTAGTTAGACACTTAAATTATTTACTCGCAGTTTCATTACCACTATTATTGATTAACCAATAAGCAGGCAGCAGACAGCGATCTGTTTGGGTGTGATTTTTTTCTCTCCATTAATTAATTCACTTATAACTAGATGTAGGCTACTTATTATAGATGAAGGGCTATGCCATCTACCGCTAAAGCTGCTTCGCCAATTGCCTCTGATAAAGTTGGATGTGGATGAATTGTTTTCGCGACTTCCCAAGGTGTCGCATCAAGAACTCGAGCTAACCCAGCTTCAGAGATCATATCGGTTACATGGGGACCAATCATATGCACGCCAAGAATATCATTCGTAGCTTTATCTGCAATAATTTTGACAAATCCATCAGATTCGCCATATACAAGCGCTTTGCCAATTGCTTTAAAAGGAAACTTGCCTATTTTAACTTCAAATCCTTTTTCCTTTGCCAAGGCTTCTGTATAGCCAACACTAGCAGCTTCTGGACTTGAATAGATACATTTGGATACAAGGGAATAGTCAATCGACGCTGGATTTTCCCCCTTGATATGCTCTACAGCTGTTATACCTTCATGACTAGCTGCATGGGCAAGCTGTAGGCCACCGATACAATCACCAATCGCATAAATATGTGATTCCTTTGTTTGATAATATGAATTCGTTGTGATGAATCCTTTTTCCACATTAATATCTGTATTCTCAATCCCAATCCCTTCAACATTTCCAGCTCTACCTACAGATACTAGGATTTTTTCAGCTGAAAATTCCGTAGTCTCACCATTGATTTCTGCAGAAATGGATGCTGTCTCTGATCTTGTTAATGTTTCTGGTAACACTTTTGCTCCTGTAACAATTTTTATACCTTTCTTCTTTAACAGGCGCTTCATTTCATTAGAAACATCATCATCTTCAGTTGGGATAATTCGATCAGCATATTCTAATACTGTAACATCAGCGCCGAAATCACAGAGCATCGAAGCCCACTCGATGCCAATCACTCCACCACCAACAATGATGATTGATTGAGGGACTTGTTCGAGATGAAGTGCTTCATCAGAAGTAAGGACATATTGCCCATCAATTTCAAGACCTGGAAGAGTTCTAGGTCTTGAACCGGTTGCGATTATTACGTTTTTAGGAAGCAGCATCTCATTCTCAGAACCATCATTCATTTCTACAGAAATCGTTCCTGGTATAGGTGAAAAAATAGAAGGGCCAAGAATACGACCGATCCCTTCATATATATCAATTTTTCCTTGTTTCATTAAATGTTGGACACCACGATATAACTGATCGACTATTTTAGACTTTCGTTCTTGTATTTTCAGGAAGTCTAGTTTCACTTCACCTGTCATTATTCCGTATTCTTCACTTTTTTTCACTACTGTAAATACTTCAGCACTTCGTAATAATGCCTTAGAAGGGATACAGCCTTTGTGAAGGCAAGTACCGCCAAGCTTTCCTTTTTCAACTACAGCAGTTGTTAAGCCAAGCTGTGCTGCACGAATTGCTGCGACGTAACCTCCTGTACCGCCTCCTAGGATGACGAGATCATACTCTTTGGCCATAATAGTCCTCCTTCATTTCATCTATGCATATTAACCGTATTTTGGTTCTTTCCTACATACTCTTTTGCAGTTTCCCTGCCATCGAGTACTCTTAGGGCACCTTCTGCTAACGCTTGTAATTCATTTTCTCCTGGATGAACAGATACATCTGCAATCCAGCCAACTTTCTTGGAAATGCTGTTAACAAAACGTCTCCCATAGGCAAGACCTCCTGTTAAGACTATACAATCAACTTTTCCGTAAAGCACGGTTGCAGCTGAACCAATTTCCTTAGCGATTTGATAAGCCATGGCTTCATAGATCAGCTCTGCATGCTCATCGCCTTTATCAATCATTTCCTCAACCATTATGGCGTTATTCGTACCAAGATAACCAACAAGTCCGCTTTGTCCGACTAATTTATCCATTACTTCTTCATGGAAATAACCTCCTGAGAAACAAAGTCGTACAAGATCGCCCATTGGTACGGTCCCAGCACGTGCTGGACTAAAAGGTCCTTCTCCATCAAGACCATTGTTTACATCAATCACTTTACCATATTTATGAACGCCCACTGTGATTCCACCGCCCATATGGACAACAATGACGTTTAGTTCTTCATAGCTTTTTCCTAATTCAGTAGCCGCTTTCCTTGCTACAGCTTTTTGATTTAGTGCATGGAAAATACTTTTACGTTCAATCAATGGAGTTCCTGATATTCTCGCAATCGGTTCTAACTCATCCACAACGACCGGATCGACAATATAGGCAGGGATATTCAATCCACTAGCGATTTCATAAGCAAGGATTCCTCCTAAATTAGAGACGTGCTGACCATTATAGCCGTTCCTTAAATCTTCTAGCATCTCTTGATTTACCGTATAGGTGCCGCCTTCGATTGGTCTTAATAATCCACCTCTTCCACATACAGCATCTATTCTTGAAAGATTGATTTCTTCTTTTTCTAAAGCAGCAAGTATCATTTGTTTTCTAAAATGATCTTGCTCATTAATTGTTTTAAATTCAGCGATTTTATCCTTATCATGCGTAATGGTTCGTTCCATAACAGGAAGATTATTTTCATATACGCCAAATTTAGTCGATGTATAAGCAGGATTAATCACAAGGATTCGATATCTAGATACTTGCAAAATCATGAACCTCCTAAGAAAAACAAAAAACAACTTATTCAAGCTATTAACTAACATGAAGCGAGCAAACTGTATGGGGAGTGTTCTTTCCCCATCAGATTGCTAAGCTCATGAATAGAAGGGTTAGTCTGTCTTCGCTAGTCATCGAAACCGATTGCTCAATTTAAGAAGTATGAACTTCAGCAAACGAATCGCTGTTTATTTTCTACGATTTAATATATGTTTTTCATTTTGAAGAAATTGGCTTCTAGAATTTCTCATTCTCTCAATTCGTTCTTCTGCCATGCGATCTGCAGCAAGATAAGTCGGAATGCCATCTCGTTTAGCGATTTCAATAACTTTCTCAATTGTGTTATAGACGCCCTCTACTTTTTTCATAGCACGCTCGCGGTTATAGCCGTATAATTCATCAGCAACATTTATGACTCCGCCTGCATTGATCACGTAATCTGGTGCATAAACAATACCCATTTCGTGAATTTGATCACCATGACGAGGATCTTTCAATTGGTTATTCGCAGATCCAGCAATAACTTTTGCCTTAATTTGTGGAATCGTTTGATCATTTATCACAGCACCAAGCGCACATGGTGCATAAATATCACACTCTACACCGTATATCTCATCCGTATTAACAACACGAGCACCAAAATTCTCAACTGCACGTTGTACCGCATCTTTATTAATATCCGTTACGATCAAATTTGCGCCTTCTTCATGTAAGTATTTCAGTAAAGTATAGGCCACATTTCCAACACCTTGTACAGCGACTGTTTTCCCCTCCAATGAATCTGAGCCAAAAGCTTCCTTCGCCGCTGCTTTCATTCCTTGATAAACCCCGAATGCCGTTACTGGTGAAGGATTCCCCGAGGATCCGAATGCTGGTGAAATACCCGTTACAAAATCGGTCTCTTCGTGAATCAAGTCCATGTCAGCCACTGTTGTGCCAACATCTTCTGCCGTAATATAACGCCCATTCAATCCTTGAATATAGCGACCAAACGCTCTGAACATTTCATCGTTCTTATCTTTCTTTGGATCACCAATAATAACGGTTTTACCGCCTCCAAGATTTAAACCTGCCGCTGCATTTTTGTATGTCATACCTTTGGCAAGTCTCAGAGCATCCTCAATAGCTGCTTCTTCAGATTCATACGTCCACATTCTTGTACCACCAAGAGCAGGTCCAAGTGTAGTATCGTGGATCGCAATGATTGCTTTTAATCCCGATTGTTTATCCTGACAGAATAAAAGCTGTTCGTAGTCATATTTCTCTAGGTAAGTAAATATTTCCATGATAGTTCCTCCTAATAAACGGGGTTTTCCCAGCTGAATTTGATATATAGAAAGTGCTAACGTAATGAATTTTCCAACGGTAAGTTAAAGCAAACAAGGGTAACTTTCACCGCATCGCATACACTCCACTTGATTTCAACACAATATAGTTGCAAGAAGCATGCCAACTTCATGTGACTGTTAATATCTTATTTGGACGACGGTCATTATAAAATAATATGCAAATCATTGCATAACATGAAATTTATTGCGCGTCAATATTTTCAAGTCCATGCTTTTCCATTTTATAATAAAGATTACGGACCGAAACGCCTAACATCTTTGCAGTATTTGTTTTATTTCCTGAGTTTTTCATCAGAGCTTGTTTAATGAGCTGATGCTCATAGCGATCCATCTGTTCGCTAAGTGACTGACTCTCAGACTGGATATGTTCATTATTTAACGGGATAGCTTTCTCATAGGATTCGATAAAATCAGGAATATGATGCTCTTCGATGATTGTTTCATTTAATTTCATAAAAATAATCGTACGTCCAAGAATATTCTCTAGTTCTCTTACATTTCCAGGCCAATGATATTGTTTTAATCGTTCAATCGCACCTACACTAATATCTTCGATCGTTCGACCATATTCTTGATTGATTTTTTGAATTAAGTGGATGGCCAGTTCTTTAATATCTTCCTTCCGATTTCTTAACGGCGAGATATGAATCGGCATCCGGTTCATTCTAAAGTACAAATCTTCGCGAAAGCTACCATCAGATATTGCTTTTTCCAAATTAATATTTGTCGCTGCAATCACACGGACATTTATCGGAATAGGTGTTGTGCCTCCTACCCTAACAATTTCATTCTCTTGAAGCACTCGTAATAATTTCACTTGCATATGTGTTTTCAGTTCACCAATTTCATCGAGAAAAATACTGCCATTATTCGCTTCTTCAAAAAAGCCTTTTTTCCCACCGCGTTTAGCTCCAGTAAAAGCCCCGTCATCATATCCGAATAACTCGCTTTCAAGAAGTGATTCTGAAATCGCAGCACAGTTCACGCGAACGAACTTATTATACTTTCTGTCACTTGCATTATGTATCGCATGAGCAAACAATTCTTTCCCTGTTCCCGATTCACCACGAAGGAGCACGGTCGCCGGCGTTTTCGCACAAAGCTTTGCCTGTTCGATTGGTAAATTCATCTCCTCTGATTTTCCAATAATATCAGCAAAGGTATATTTCGCTTCCAGAGTTCGAATTATTTGCCTTGCTCGGGATAATTCAGCCGTTAACTGCTGAATTTCTGTGACATCATGGACGACCCCGACACTTCCTTTCAGACGTCCATCGACAATAATTGGCGCAACATTGACAATCACTTCTTTCCGCTTGGGACCCAATCTCATGTTTACGCCTCTGACAGGTCTTCTCGTTTGTAAAACGCGCATATGCACGCTATCGCCTTCATAAATATCCGCAGTTGCAGGCTTACCAATAATTTCTTCACGGCTTAATCCAGTAATTCTAGTGTAAGCCGGATTTATGATTAGCCCTCGTCCTTCCTCATCAACGACCGATATAGCATCATTACTAGACAGGATAATTGCTTCAAGCAATGTCTGTACTTCCTTAAGGTCCGTTATTTGCTCCGCTAAATCAACAGCTTCGGTAATCTCCTTAAATACTGCAAATGCCCCGATGACTTCTTTTTGTTCATCGAGCAATGGAATTCTTGTCGTAATAATCTTTAGGCCATTTTCAAGTACTTGTTCCTTATTTATCTCGGTTCGATTTGTCTGAAGTATCTTTGGGAGCCTGCTATTTTGGATTACCTCATGAATATGCTTGCCAATTACGTCATTCCTTACCTTTTCTGTCATTCGTTCGGCACTTCGGTTAAACAAAATGATATAGCCATGCTTATCAATAACGATCATCCCATCATTTGTCGTATTGAAAATGAGGTCATGCTTGTATGATTGTTTTTCAAGCTTTTCGATTCGTAATTCTTTTTCTTGAAAAAGCTCAGATAAGAGATTTGCGAATTTACTAGGAATTAACAAAAAGTTCCCCCGCCCAGCTTGCCTGATCTCTTGAAATACCTGCTCATGTCCTGTTGCTTCGATAATAATATCAATCGATTCCAGATCTACAGATGTCCAATCAGTAGCGGTTGGAATAGACAGTTTTTTTGCATAAACCATCCCTACAGCATTTACATTGATATCAACTACATAAGCCACTAAAAACAACTGACTTTCATGTAGCATTCGCAAAATTGCTGTTCCACTTGGTCCTGCCCCAACGATCATTACTCGCTGCATGAATATCCACCTCGGCTATATCTGCAATTTTCTTCACAATACTTCAATAAAAAACGCAATTTTTTTCAAATACTCTCTTATTTTAATGAATTAGTTGTCACTTGACAAATCTAATGCTTCCCTTATCATATAAAATAAGACATAAATCACAAAAGACACAAGCCTAGTTCCAAATTTCTCAATTTGAGGGGTTTTTACTTATGAAACGAGCCATTGCTTTTCTTATCCTTTTCATACCCGGCGCACTCGCCGCCTACGGAATTAAAATAATGAGAGACATGGTGTTTGGAATCTCTCAATTCCCCTTCCCAGCCCTTTGGGTTCAATTTTTAGTTGGGTTGCTTCTAACCATTGGCGGGATTGGGTTTATCGCAGGATTTGTGCTTCATCGTGACCGAAAGAAAGAAAAGGTGCAAACAAGATTTAAAGTATGAAAAAGAGGCTGTCCTAAAAAACGGGCTGACCCAACTATTAACCTACAGTTTATCGTGATTTTTACACTTCATTCAAACTGTATGCACTAGTTGTCGGTCTAATCCTTACTTTTTAGGACATCCTCTTTCTTTGTACATGTTAAGTTATTGTACTTCGATCGTACCTCGTAATTTTACTGCTCGCTCTGGAAAATCAGTAATAAATGCACTGATGCCAATTTCGAAAAGATGTCTCATTTTATCTTCTTTATTGATCGTATAAGGACGAACCGCTACACCTTCTTTCATTGAAGCTACAACGATTGCATCAGATGCCATATGAATGGAAGGGTGAATTGCTCTTGCACCAATTGAAGTAGCATATACCCACGGCATATATAAACCGTCTCGATAAAGAGGCGCTGTTTCAATGTCTGGGGCAATTCGGTATGCGTGGACAAGACTATAATGATTAAAAGAAGACAAAATGACCCGACTTTCCATTGAGTACGTCCTCACCAAAGCGATCACTTTCTCTTCAAGGCCCGGGTATGAATAAACGCTATTCTTCAACTCTATATTCAAAATCATATTCGTCCCTTGAATCCAGGCAAGCACTTCCTCTAAATTAGGGATCGCTGCGTTTGCGAACTGCTTCCGAAACTTATACCCTGCACTTAATAATTGCAGATCATTCCACGTATGATCTTTTACATTTCCTTTACCATTCGTTGTACGATCCAATAATTCATCGTGAATTACGACCACTTCACCATCTTTAGAAAGTTGTACATCTAACTCAATTCCATCAGCTCCTACTCTGTATGCCTCGTAAAAGGAAATCATTGTATTCTCAGGATGCGTTCCAGCGGCTCCCCGATGAGCAAATATTTGAGTCATGCCTATTTCCTCCCAAGTTAAATTCATTTATCATGCAAGTTAATGCTACCACTTTAGAAGGTATCTTTCATTAAAATAGTTAATGTTTTCCAATCTTAAATTCTAAAATCAGACGAATTTTTACATTACAAAATATCATTGACATCGTAAAGACAACAACCACCTCGTTGCCTTTCACATACCTGTCATAATTCCACCTTTATAAAATTTTGATATGCACCTTTAGCTAGAATCACGGCGACAAAACGGGGGGTATTCACAAAAGGAGAAGATCTTCCGCACATGAGCTACGGATGAGGCAAAAATTTTATCAGGGACCATCCATGAATCTTTTTAGACATTTTTTTGCAACCGCTTGCTTTTTTATAATAAATATTTCTCATTACTACCACCATCCACCCCAATAGAATAATGGTTCGCTTTAATTGTATAAAGTTTTTTGAGTCACCTAGTACTAATAAAAAAAGCAGCTTCGCCAATATCGGATAAGCCCGATAACTCGAAATTGCCTATTATTATCAGGATTACTTCTTAAGGGCAAGAATAATAAAATTCTAACCCTGTCAAGAAGCCTTATGTTCTAACCGTAATTTATCAGCTACCATGGCGATGAATTCTGAATTCGTTGGTTTTGCTTTGGACATGGACACTGTATAGCCAAATAAGGATGATATGGATTCGATATTTCCCCGACTCCAAGCAACCTCAATAGCGTGGCGAATTGCGCGTTCTACTCTACTTGCAGTTGTATTATATTTTTTAGCAATATCGGGATACAGTACTTTTGTAATTGACCCAAGTAACTCAATATCATTATAAACCATTGATATAGCTTCTCTTAAATACATATATCCTTTAATGTGAGCAGGAACACCAATCTCATGAATAATACTGGTGATGTTTGCATCCAGATTTCTTGGCTTTGGCTCAACAGGACGATATGCTGGTTGAGAAGACGTATTCGTAACTTGATTACTTTTTCCACCAACTTGACGAATATGACCACCTAAGTTTTCCATATCAAATGGCTTGAGGATGAAATAGGCAGCCCCAAGATCAACCGCTTTTTTCGTTACATCTTCTTGACCAAAGGCAGTTAACATAATGACATTTGGCATCGAACCGCGCTTCATTTCACGTAATTTCCCCAAGACCGCAAGACCATCTAAATGCGGCATGATAATATCTAATATAAGTATATCAGGATTGATATTTTCTAAAAGGTTTAAACAGTCTTGTCCGTTGTATGCTACACCAATCACTTCCATATCTTCCTGAGAAGAAATATACTCGTCCAATAAGGTAACCAGTTCTTTATTATCATCCACAATACATACTTTAATTTTCTTCACGCTTAAATTCCTCCTCAACTACAATTGGTCATTTTTTCTATATTTCTAAAAACATTGTAATTGAAATTTTCGACACAGGAAACTAAATTCCTTTTAATTTTATAAAATTTATACAAAATCAATATTTTTCTCATAAATTCTCTTATTTTCGACCATGTTCGCTATATAGCATCAACTTTGTCGAATATTCTTTATTTCTTCTTTTATTCTATCATAGTACATGAATAAAACGGGCGAAATATTTGACAATCTTTTAATAAATAGGAAAAGGAGCCGGTTTTAAGGCTCCTTTGTTCAACTCGCTTTCTCCTTTGCACCAGATTTTTCATATATATCAATGCCCGCCTCATTCAACATCCATTCAATATGGACCCCATATCCACTTGTTGGATCATTGACGAAAACATGGGTTACAGCACCAACTAATTTTCCATTTTGAATTATAGGGCTGCCACTCATTCCTTGAACAATCCCACCAGTCTTCTCTAACAACTTCTTATCAGTTACCTTTAAAACAATCCCTTTAATGGCTGGGAATTTCTGTGGTATCGTACTAACGATTTCAACATCGAATTCCTCTACTTTTGATCCTTCTAGTACAGTTAATATCTTTGCCGGTCCTTCTTTTACTTCATGCGATAAAGTGATTGGCAGTGGTTGATCAGCAATCCCATTACCGACTTCTTTTTTCATTTGTCCGAAAATTCCAAATGGACTATTTCTGTTAATATTACCGATCACTTCTTTATTTGACGAGAAACGAGCTAATTTTTCACCCGGATCTCCGTTGCTTCCTTTTTCAATGGATGTTACAGTTGATTGAACAATTTGTCCGTCTTTTACAACAATTGGTTTTTTCGTATCCATATCTGAAATAACATGACCGAGTGCGCCATATTTTTTTGTTTCAGGATGATAAAACGTCATTGTACCAATTCCAGCGGCTGAGTCGCGTATATAAAGACCAAGCTTGTACGTGCCTTCATTTTCATCTTTTAATGGTAAAAGTTTTGTCTCAATTATTTCTTTCTCACGTGATATCACAAGTTGAAGGGGTTCGCCTTTTTCACCTGCTTGTTGTACATAAGGGGTTACATCAGACATTTTCTTAATTGTTTGGCCATTTATTTTCGTAATAATATCACCTATCATAACATGCGCTGTTTCACCAGGTGATTTCTTACCTTGTCCTGTTTCTACTAGATGATGTCCAACCACTAATACTCCGAGCGTATTTAATTTGACACCTATAGATTGTCCTCCTGGAGTCACCTTAAAATCCTTTAATATATGAACATCCACTTTCTTGACCGGGAAGCCAGCAACATCTAAAAGTAACTCGCTCGTTCCAGGTTTATCTGCGCCAAGTGTTAACAAACCTGGTTCATCTTGAACCGTTACCCCATTTTCATTTGAATAAGTCGTCGCATGAACAGCCAAATTATTACGGATGCTATATTGTTCACCTTCGAAAAGGACGATTTTTTTAGGAATTAAAAAATACTCGCGTAATGGTTGATACAATCCTAACATTAATAGCGAAACAAGGAGAATTCCACCGATGATTCTTTTAATCCATTGTTGGTACATCTTTTTCACTCCCCTCGTTTTTGCTCCAAATCCTAAATGGCTACACCTTTAATGTAGCCCTCACAGCAAGCATTTATAACTCAGGGCAAAAATAAAAGCTATCCGTTTTTGGATAGCTTTTCAATGAAAAATAATGAGTATTTACGAATAAAGTGAAACTTCCATTAGTGGTGACCTTCCGCTAATGGTTAGT
>NZ_KI632495.1:1347107-1348549 GCF_000504145.1 Bacillus cihuensis
ACCTTTAATGTAGCCCTCACAGCAAGCATTTATAACTCAGGGCAAAAATAAAAGCTATCCGTTTTTGGATAGCTTTTCAATGAAAAATAATGAGTATTTACGAATAAAGTGAAACTTCCATTAGTGGTGACCTTCCGCTAATGGTTAGTTGAACCAATCGGGGTTTTACAGGCTGTTTATTTTTAACTCGATATTTTTAATCTTTAACAAAATATGTATGATGATGTTACAGCCTGTTAAACCGGGATAAAGTGAAACTTCCTTTAGCGGTGACCTTCCGCTAATGGTTAGTTGAACCAATCGGGGTTTTACAGGCTGTTTATTTTTAACTCGATATTTTTAATCTTTAACAAAATATGTGTGATGATGTTACAGCCTGTTAAACCGGGATAAAGTGAAACTTCCTTTAGCGGTGACCTTCCGCTAATGGTTAGTTGAACCAATCGGGGTTTTACAGGCTGTTTATTTTTAACTCGATATTTTTAATCTTTAACAAAATATGTGTGATGATGTTACAGCCTGTTAAACCGGATAAGGACTATACTCCAACAGTTTGTTTAATTTTATCAGATTGTTGCAAAAGTTCCTCAGCATGCTGTTTCGTTAAATCAGTAATCTCGACTCCAGAAATCATTCGACCGATTTCTTTTACCTTGTCTGTATACTGTAATGGAAAAACGGATGTATTCGTCCGACCTGCCTTAATATTTTTTGCTATATATAGGTGGGTATCTGCCATAGCAGCGACCTGTGGTAAGTGAGAAATACAAAGAACTTGTGAACCGATCGCCACTTTGTAAATCTTTTCAGCAATGGATTGTGCCACTCTACCACTGACCCCTGTGTCCACTTCATCAAATATAATCGATGTAATCCCTTGATGTTTAGAAAAAATACTTTTTAATGCAAGCATGATCCGTGACAATTCTCCGCCTGAAGCTATTTTTGACAATGGCTTCAGCGGTTCTCCCGGATTCGTGCTAATATAAAATTCCATCACATCCAATCCGTTACGTCCGATGGCATTAGAGTCCTCTTCATTAAACGAATACGCCGTTTGATGAAAGCGAGCTTCAAATACCGTTTTTTGCATATGAAGTTCTTTTAATTCTTGTTGTATTTTCTTGGTCAGTTGCTTGGCATATTTTTCACGTAATTCAGTTACATTTTTAGCCTCTACTAATAAATCAGCTTTTACTGATTTTAATTGTGTCTCGAGTTTAGTGATATGTGTTTCACGATTCAGCAATGTTTCAATTTCCTCTTCAATCGCTGCACCATATACAACAATCTCTTCAATCGTTTTCCCATATTTCCGTTTCAGCTGATTAATTTCATTCAAGCGGCTTTCAATAAATTCTAGACGTTCTGGGTCATATTCAAGAGCATCAAGCTGGTCTCGAATTGCAGAAATTGCATCTTCTAAAACATAATAACTATTT
>NZ_KI632495.1:1348559-1610443 GCF_000504145.1 Bacillus cihuensis
CAGCCTGTTAAACCGGGATAAAGTGAAACTTCCTTTAGCGGTGACCTTCCGCTAATGGTTAGTTGAACCAATCGGGGTTTTACAGGCTGTTTATTTTTAACTCGATATTTTTAATCTTTAACAAAATATGTATGATGATGTTACAGCCTGTTAAACCGGGATAAAGTGAAACTTCCTTTAGCGGTGACCTTCCGCTAATGGTTAGTTGAACCAATCGGGGTTTTACAGGCTGTTTATTTTTAACTCGATATTTTTAATCTTTAACAAAATATGTATGATGATGTTACAGCCTGTTAAACCGGGATAAAGTGAAACTTCCTTTAGCGGTGACCTTCCGCTAATGGTTAGTTGAACCAATCGGGGCTTTACAGGCTGTTTATTTTTAACTCGATATTTTTAATCTTTAACAAAATATGTGTGATGATGTTACAGCCTGTTAAACCGGATAAGGACTATACTCCAACAGTTTGTTTAATTTTATCAGATTGTTGCAAAAGTTCCTCAGCATGCTGTTTCGTTAAATCAGTAATCTCGACTCCAGAAATCATTCGACCGATTTCTTTTACCTTGTCTGTATACTGTAATGGAAAAACGGATGTATTCGTCCGACCTGCCTTAATATTTTTTGCTATATATAGGTGGGTATCTGCCATAGCAGCGACCTGTGGTAAGTGAGAAATACAAAGAACTTGTGAACCGATCGCCACTTTGTAAATCTTTTCAGCAATGGATTGTGCCACTCTACCACTGACCCCTGTGTCCACTTCATCAAATATAATCGATGTAATCCCTTGATGTTTAGAAAAAATACTTTTTAATGCAAGCATGATCCGTGACAATTCTCCGCCTGAAGCTATTTTTGACAATGGCTTCAGCGGTTCTCCCGGATTCGTGCTAATATAAAATTCCATCACATCCAATCCGTTACGTCCGATGGCATTAGAGTCCTCTTCATTAAACGAATACGCCGTTTGATGAAAGCGAGCTTCAAATACCGTTTTTTGCATATGAAGTTCTTTTAATTCTTGTTGTATTTTCTTGGTCAGTTGCTTGGCATATTTTTCACGTAATTCAGTTACATTTTTAGCCTCTACTAATAAATCAGCTTTTACTGATTTTAATTGTGTCTCGAGTTTAGTGATATGTGTTTCACGATTCAGCAATGTTTCAATTTCCTCTTCAATCGCTGCACCATATACAACAATCTCTTCAATCGTTTTCCCATATTTCCGTTTCAGCTGATTAATTTCATTCAAGCGGCTTTCAATAAATTCTAGACGTTCTGGGTCATATTCAAGAGCATCAAGCTGGTCTCGAATTGCAGAAATTGCATCTTCTAAAACATAATAACTATTTGAAACTGGCTCAGTTATTGTTTTTACCGATTCATCAAGACCTGCTGCTTCTTCGAGGTTGTTCATTGCAACAGATAGCCATTCAAGCCCTCTTTGCTCTCCTGATAATGCTAAATAACTTGTTTGTAGAGCTTCATGGATTTTTTCAAAATTATTGATTTTCTTTTTTTCTTCAGACAGCTCTTCGTCTTCATTTAACTTTAAGTTGGCGCGCTGAATTTCTTCATATTGAAATTGAATTAAATCTAACCGATGTACCATTTGTTGTTCGTTTTGACTGAATTTTTGGAGTTGTTTCATCGCATGATCATATTCTTTATATAGCTTTTGGTATTCTGCTAGTGCTTTGGCGATTTTTTCTTCACCAAATTGATCAAGTAGCTGCAGATGAAGCCGTTCATCCATCAGTTCTTGATGTTCATGTTGGCCATGAATATCGATTAGCGTTCTACCAATTTCGCGTAATAAAGCAATCGTCACAAGTTTACCGTTTACTCTACAGACACTTTTGCCACTTATCGACATATCTCGACGTAGCACAATCATTCCATCGCTTATCTCGATCCCTAATTCCGAAGCTTTTTGATATACTGGATGAAGTTCGTCGTCAATTTGAAATAGCCCTTCAATTTCCGCTTTTGTTTCCCCATGTCTAATAAACTCTGCAGATCCTCTACCGCCGACCAAAAGATGAATCGCATCAATAATGATTGATTTACCGGCACCCGTTTCTCCTGATAAAACAGTCAAACCCTTTTCTAAGGATACCGAAAGGGCTTCTATGATCGCAAAGTTTCTAATAGAAAGTTCTGTTAACAAACTCTTATCACCTCTCTGTCTTCATTAGAGCATATCTAAAAATCGATTAGAAATTTCCTCAGTATCTTCAGGAGTACGGCAAATAATTAAGCACGTATCATCACCGCAAATCGTCCCTAGTATTTCTTCCCAATCTAAATGATCAATTAAGGCACCAATTGCCTGTGCATTACCTGGCAACGTTTTTAGTACGAGAAAATGGCTCGCTGAATCAATCCGAACAAATGCATCTATCAACATCCGTTTTAATTTCTGAAGCGGATTAAAGCGCTGATCTGCAGGTAAACTGTATTTATACCTACCGTCCATTAGTGGTACTTTCACGAGATGCAATTCTTTAATGTCTCTTGATACCGTCGCTTGAGTAATAGAAAAGCCAGCATTTTTCAATGCATCCACTAAATCATCTTGTGTTTCTATCTCATTATTCGTAATAATATCTCGAATCCTTATATGTCGTTGACCTTTGTTCATCTATTTAAAGCACCTCTAAGTTAGCGGTCCAATTAACTTGTACCACAAATATTTAATATATAAATAATGTTAGCGGATTTCGCTGAAATTGTACAATTTTTTCTTGTAACTGTCAGCATTTATTTGAAAGGGGGATGGAAACCCCGATATCAAAGATGTCAAATGATTGATTTAATATCGTCGTTTTATGTATGTTAAATGAAGGTCACTCGTATCCTGCTCGTTTCTGATACCTTTAATTGTGTGTAGTTTTTAGGTTCTTATTTGATATAGATGCTCTTTCTCACTCGCAAGTCTTGATTCCAGTTTATAAAAGTACAAATTTAGACGCGCAAACCTTTCATATAGCTCGCTTCCTGAATCTTAGTTACCAGACTCACCCGCTTCTCACATAGTGATTTGCCAACTTCATAAAATAACACCTCAGAACTTACCCTCCGTAAAAAAAGCTCCTTCAACAGGTAGTTCTGCATCAGGAGCTCTAAGGTTATGGGGACGGGGCTTCGCGACTCATTAATATAGCCATTCTACTTTACGATTTACTTATTATACTTAAGAAAGTACCTAAAATTTAGGCCCCCACCGCCACCATTATGATTAGGTAAGTGAAGCGTACTACTTGATAGATCCTTCATAGCCATGGGTCATATTTTAACACCATTTGGTTTTGTATCAAGGATACGAGGACACTACTTATTCTTCATTTTTTGTTTGTTTTAATTCTTGATGAGCATTCTGAACAATTTCTTCAACCGATTGCTTCAAGAAATTCTCACCTTGGTCTTTTGCACCTTGCCACTTTAGGTGCAAGAGGAATTCAATATTTCCTTCGCCGCCTTTAATTGGGGAGAAAGAAGCGTCATAAATATCATAGCCCTCACCTTTTGCGAAGTGGATTATTTTATCTATAACCTCTCTGTGAATTTTCACATCACGAACAATTCCTTTTTTTCCTACTTGATCCTTGCCTGCCTCAAATTGAGGCTTCACAAGTGCGACAACATCGCTATTAGCCACCAGCAATGTTTTCAAAACAGGTAAAATTAATGTAAGCGAGATAAATGAAACATCAATACTCGCAAAATTAGGCATTTCCCCATCAAGATCAGCAGGTGTGACATAACGGAAATTCGTTCTTTCCATTACCTTCACTCGCTCATCCTGTCTTAGCTTCCAGGCAAGCTGATTGTAACCTACATCAAGAGCATATGACATCCGTGCGCCATTTTGCAGAGCACAGTCGGTAAATCCTCCAGTTGAAGCACCGATGTCAAGCAGTACTTTCCCTTCAACCGATAAATCAAACTGTTTCAATGCTTTCTCTAGCTTTAGCCCACCTCTTGAAACATATGGCATGACCTTCCCTTTAATTGTAAGTACTAAGTCAGTTGAAACCTTTTCGCCCGGCTTCTCTAATCTTTCTTCGTTTCCATAAACAAGGCCCGCCATTATCATTCGTTTAGCTTTTTCACGCGTTTCTGCCAACCCAGATTCGACGAGTAAAATATCAAGTCTTTCTTTTTTCGCTTTCATTCATTCAAGCCCTTTTTTGCTTTTTCGGTGTAATTCGTTTGATGTTCCGCACCGTGTCCTCTACTGTCATGCCAATTTCTGCAAGTAATTGATCGACACTTCCATGTTCAATGAAACGATCAGGTATACCCATTCGGTCAATAATCGCACCATGATAGCCATGCTCGTGCGCAAATTCAATCACCGCACTGCCAAAACCACCTTGAAGAACAGCTTCTTCAATCGTTAAAATTGGCATTTTCTGCTCAAGTAATTGGTGCATCATATCATTGTCCAGAGGTTTAATAAAGCGTGCATTCACGACCTTAATGGAATACCCTTGCTTGTCTAAATATTCTGCTGCTTCCATCGCCATTGGAATCGTAGTACCAAAAGTTAAAATACAAGCATCTCTGCCCTCTTTCAACACATCCCATGTGCCAATCGGAATTTCTTGTAAGCGATCATCCATTGGAATACCATACCCATTTCCGCGTGGAAATCTCATCGCAATCGGGCCGTCATCATATTTTAACGCTGTATTAACCATATGTTGGCCTTCATTTTCATCCTTCGGCATCATCAAAACCATGTTCGGGATATGACGCATAAAGGCGATGTCAAACACACCTTGATGTGTTTCCCCGTCAGCCCCCACTAAACCTGCTCGATCGATACCAAAAAAGACATTCAGGTTTTGGCGGCAAATATCATGAACCACTTGATCATAGGCACGCTGTAGAAAAGTAGAATAAATCGCAAGAAACGGTTTCATTTTTTGCGTGGCAAGTCCTGCTGCAAACGTTGCTGCATGTTGTTCAGCGATTCCTACATCATACATTCGTTCCGGAAATTCACTTGCAAAACCTTCTAATTTAGAACCTACTGGCATAGCCGGTGTAATCGCTACAATTCGTTCATCTGTACGAGCGAGTTTCCTTACCGTTTCGCTGACAAGTGAACTCCATGCAGGAGCCGTTGTTACTGTTTTAACAAAATCGCCCGTTTCAATTTTATAAGGTCCCGTTCCATGCCAGTTTCCAATTGTATCAGATTCAGCAGGGGAATATCCTTTTCCTTTTTTCGTAATCACGTGTAAAAGGACAGGACCTTTTGTTTTTTTAGCATAACGAAAGTTCTCAAATAATTCATCGAAGTTATGCCCATCAACCGGTCCTAAGTAAGTAAATCCTAACTCCTCAAAAAATACTCCAGAAACTAACAAATACTTTAAGCTATCTTTAACACGCTCAGCTGTTGCAGCCACTTTGCCGCCGACTGCTGGAATTTTCTTAAGTAATAATTCGAGTTCATCCTTCACCCAATTATATTTTCCAGCCGTACGAAGTCTTCCAAGTACAGAATGCAAGGCCCCAACGTTTGGCGCAATCGACATTTCATTATCGTTTAAGATGACAATCATATCTTTCTTTTCATGACCGATATGGTTAAGTGCTTCGAGTGCCATTCCCCCCGTTAAAGCACCATCACCGATAATTGGCAGAACAAAGTTTTTTTCTTTTTTTAAATCCCGTGCTGCAGCCATTCCCATTGCTCCAGATAGAGAAGTTGAGCTATGGCCTGTTTCCCATACATCATGTTCACTTTCGTTCATTTTCGGGAAGCCGCAAAGACCTTTGTATTTTTTTAATGTATCGAACTGGCATGCGCGTCCAGTAAGGATTTTATGAACATAAGACTGATGGCCAACATCAAACAAAAATTTATCTTTTGGACTGTTGAACTCCTTATGTAACGCAATAGTCAATTCAACTACTCCAAGGTTCGGGCCTAGGTGCCCACCGGTAATCGACAACTTCTCTATTAAAAACTTTCTAATATCCGCACTTAATTCTTTTAAATCTTCATTATTCATTTCTTTTAAAAAAGAAGGGTCTTTTATAGACAGAAGATCCAAATTGGATCACTCACTTTCTGTTATTTCCAGGCCTTATTAATGACCTATCGATGGAAAATTCTAATTTAATACTATTCTGGATGTCATAATTCAACATTTTTCTGCAAAACACTTCAAAAATAGCCGCCGATACCCAATGATTTCGGCGGCTTTAGTTTCATCATATTATACCGATTTTCAAAAGGATAAGCTAGTTAAACAACAAAAGTATAACACATATAGGATGTGTTAACAATTGTTGTCGTTTCAAGATTTTCGACGAGCGATCATATCTGTTATTTCATTGAGAAGAGCCGTATTTAATTGAGTTTTTGCCAACTCTTCGTGAGCCATTTTAATATGTTCTGCTAGCCTTTCTTTAGCTCCTGACAAAGTAAGCAATGAAGGATACGTACTCTTATTATTCCCAGTATCACTACCAACAGGTTTACCAATTTCTCCTTCTGTGCCTTCAATATCTAGAATATCATCTCGAATTTGAAAAGCTAATCCGAGATGATAGGAAAATCGTTTAAGTGAAAGAAGCTGTTCGTTGTTAGCACCAGATAAAATGGCTCCCGCAAGGACAGACGCCATTAACAACTTGCCTGTTTTATGTTCATGAATATATTGGAGTTCTTCTAATGAAAGCTGTTTGTTTTCGCCATCCATATCAGCTATTTGTCCACCAACCATCCCTTCAGCACCCGCCGCTTTAGCGATTTCAAGGATTAAGTTGAGCTTCATGTCTGATGTCACGCAAGGATGTTCCGTATTTGCAATAAGTTGAAAGCTATATGTAAGTAATGCATCACCTGCAAGAATCGCCGTCGCTTCACCATACACCTTATGATTCGTCGGTTTACCGCGACGCAAATCATCGTCATCCATCGCTGGCAAGTCATCATGGACTAAAGAATAAGTATGGATCATCTCAATCGCAGCCGCAGTAGGGACTCCAGCGTTCAAGTCTTTTGCAAAGGCATCCAATACTGCCAAAACGAGTAAAGGACGAATTCTTTTACCGCCTGCTTTCAAGGAATATGCCATTGCTGATTTTAAGTTATCAGGCGCTTTTAATTCTTCTACATATTCAATCACCTTCGATTCGATGAGTTGTTTGTAGTTTTTTGAAAACGTATGAAATGACATTACACTCATGACTATTCCTCCTCAACCGCGAATTCTTCAAGTTCGCCATCTTCCCTAAGTATTTGCGTCAATTGTTCTTCAACAGATTTCAATTTTGTATGACAAAGTCTAGATAGGTCCATTCCTTTTTTATAGATGGAGATTGCTTCTTCAAGAGGTACGTCCCCTTCTTCTAATTTTTCAACAACTTGTTCAAGTTCTTCCATTGCCTGCTCAAAAGTCAATTCTTTTTCTTTACTCATTCCCTTTTCGCTCCTCTATTTTTTCTATTTTACAATGCAAAGTTCCGTCGGTTATGCTTACATCTATATAATCTCCGACTTCTACTTGTGATCTGCTTTTAACGAGTGTTTCTTCTTCAGTAAAAATAAGTCCATAGCCCCGTTCCATAATTTTAAGCGGGCTTAAGGCAGATAAAGTTTGGGTAACTGAGACGAATCTTTGTGTGTGCCCTTTTAAAGTTGTTTGCATACTCCGATTCAACATCTTTTCACTATTAGTTAAACGATCCTTAGCATTCGTTAGCTGTTGGTTTGGATGCTGTTTTATTAATTGAGCTAATGAATTTTTTAGCATTTCGTTTTTCTTTTGAAAATATTTAGTACTCTCGCGTTTTAATCGTTCCGTCACTCGGTCCAATTGTTCGGCCTTTTGCTCATACATTTTTTTAGGATAACGAAAAGCATAAGATTTTGCCAGTCGTGTCAGCTTTGTTTGCTCAACATTAACTTGCTCATGAATCGTCCTTGTCAACCTATTTTTTTGGTTCCATAACCGTTCGTAAATTTCTTGTAGATGCGGCACGGCTAGTTCAGCAGCTCCTGTTGGTGTTGGTGCACGTAAGTCTGCTACGAAATCTGCAATCGTGAAATCTGTTTCATGCCCAACAGCCGAGATAATTGGAATATCTGAATCATATATGGATTCTGCAACGATTTCTTCATTAAAAGCCCAAAGTTCTTCAATGGAGCCGCCACCCCTTCCAACAATAAGCACTTCAACTTCTTTACGTGCATTTGCTTCCGAAATCGCTTTGGCAACTGATTTAGGTGCATTTGTGCCTTGCACAAGCGCTGGGTAAATCATTATTTTAGCAATTGGATATCTTCTTTTAATCGTGGTCAAAATATCCCTTAATGCAGCTCCTGTGGGTGAAGTTATGACACCAACGGCATGGGGATATTTCGGAAGTGTTTTTTTATGCTGAGCCGAAAATAACCCCGCTGCTTTAAGCTTCTTCTTCAACTGTTCATAAGCTAAATATAAATCGCCAACCCCATCAGGCGACATACTCTTGACATACAACTGGTATTGTCCACTTTGCTCGAAGACAGAAATATCGCCTCGCACCAAAATCTTCATCCCATTTTCAGGAACGAACTTCAAACTCTTATTATGAGCTGAAAACATCACAGCTAAGACTCTTGCTTTCTCATCTTTGATCGTAAAGTACATATGGCCACTTGAATGCTGCTTAAAATTTGATATTTCTCCTTTTATGTATACATTTTGCAAATGAGGATCCGCATCAAATTTTCGTTTAATATATTTTGTCAACGCTGAAACAGTTAAGTATCTTTTTTCTTCCATTATTTTCTCCTTACCTAAAAAGTACAGCGCTATATATGGTTTTCGATCTTTTATTTTTAGCGCTATCCACAGAATTGATGACCTGATACTTTCATTATAAAACAAAAAAGCTATCACTTGCCATTATAGAACAAGTGATAGCTTTTTCATAAAGTGAAACTTGCATTAGCGACGTTCTTTCGCTGATGGTTAGTGGAACCAATCGGGCATTTACGGGCAGTCCGTCCACTACAAGATCTTCACTTTTCCTTACACTAAAGCCTAGTATAAGAAATTTTACTGTCCTTTAATGCGGGATAAAGTGAAATTTCCATTAGCGCCGCTCTGTGCGCTAATGGTTAGTCCCGTTCTACTGTCGCTAATATCTCCACTATCGTTCCGATAAAGCGACACTACGAACCCGATTGGTTCAACTAAACCTCCGCTTACGCGTTGGTAAGTTTCACTGTATCTCACCAATCGTGTTTTTTTTACAGACTGTTAATCCTAGCTAAGTTTTTTTAGGGTAATAGCTATTTATGCATCTTGTAGGGCAATCGATTTCTTGGCTGATTTAACGGTATTTTCCAGGAGCATGGCAATCGTCATTGGACCAACGCCTTTTGGAACCGGTGTAATATATGAGGCAACTTCTTTTACTTCGTTAAAAGAAACATCGCCGCATAGATTGCCTTCTTCATTTCGATTCATACCAACGTCAATGACAACTGCACCTTCCTTAACATGAGCAGCGGTGATTATATCTTTCTTGCCGACAGCGACAACCAGTATATCAGCTTGCTTTGTATGATAAGCAAGATCTTTCGTTTTAGAATGGCAATACGTAACAGTGGCACTTTTATTCAGAAACAATTGTCCTGAAGGCTTTCCGACAATATTACTTCTTCCAACAACAACAACATGGTTGCCAGCAATTTCACAGCCGATATGCTCAAGCATTACCATAATTCCATATGGGGTGCACGGTAAGAACGCATCCTGACCAGTCATCATTCTTCCAATATTAATTGGATGGAACCCATCGACATCCTTTTCGGGAGAAATAGCTTCAATAATAGCTTTTTCTTGGATATGGGCTGGAAGTGGGAGTTGTACCAAAATACCATGAATCGCATCATCTTGATTTAATTCATCAATTTTTGTAAGTAGTTCTTGTTGTGACAACGATGCTGGATAATCGAATAAAACAGAATAAATACCAATTTCTGCACAAGCTTTTTGCTTATTGGCTACATAAGTTTTCGAGGCTTGATCATCGCCAACAAGAATAACAGCAAGACCTGGCACTGTGCCATTACTTTCTAGCTTGCTTACTTCCTCACGAAGCGTATTTCTTACAGATTGAGCAATTTCTTTTCCATCAATAATTTTCCCTGACACATTCATCATCCTCCAAAGTTAGCTTAAGAAATCGATTGCCTCAAGGTGAGAATGATTTAAACCGCTTGACCCAAAATAAATATTCTTTTCTTAGCACTTATGCTATGCACTATTTATTTATTAAGCTGATCTTTCACTTTTGATAAAACTGCATTTACAAAGCGGCTTGATTGATCATCACCGAAGACTTTTGCGATTTCTATTGCTTCATCCATAGCAACATTGATAGGAACTTGTTCACAGTAGATCATTTCGTACACAGCGATGCGGAGCAAGTTCCGATCAATATTCGCCAATCGTTCAATCTTCCAATTATCGAGATTATCGCGAATTGTTCCATCAATCTCTTCTTTGTTTTCTTGTGTTCCTTTTACTAACAGTTCAAGATATTCATCACTCGGACGTCCGTCCAAAACACTGTTTAAAGCATCTTGAATTTCTCCCTTACCAATTTCAAGTTGGTACATGGCCTGCAAGGCTTTTTCACGGGCAGTTCTTCTTTTCATAAAATTGACTCCTTCTATATCGACTATTATATATGAAAATCACAGCATACACGAACATTATTTAATAAAAAATCATAAATATTAAGTTTTTATCCTAAAAAGAAGATATACTTACCTTTATTGTATCGCTTATGCTAATTAGTATCATAAAAAATCACATATGTAACACTCTAACAGAAAATAAGATTGAGTTAAAGTGAAACTTCCCTCAGTGCTGGTTTTCCACTGAGGGTTAGTCCCGTTCTAGTGTCGCTAATATCTCCGCTAACGCTTCGATAAAAGCGACACTACGAACCCGATTGGTTCAACTAAACCTCCGCTTACGCATCGGTAAGTTTCACTGTATCTCACCAATCGGGCATTTACGGACATATCCCTTTACTACAAACTCTTTTCTTTTCTTTCTATTAGGTCTAGTTTGGAGATCTTACTGTCCGTTAATGCGGGGTAAAGTGAAACTTCCCTCAGTGGTGGTTTTCCACTGAGGGTTAGCCCCGTTCTAGTGTCGCTAATATCTCCGCTAACGCTTCGATAAAAGCGACCCTACGAACCCGATTGGTTCAACTAACCCTCCGCTTAAGCATCGGTAAGTTTCACTGTATCTCACCAATCGGGCATTTACGGACGGATCCCTTACTACAAACTCTTTTCTTTTCTTTCCATTAGGTCTAGTTTGGAGATCTTACTGTCCGTTAATGCGGGGTAAAGTGAAACTTCCCTCAGTGGTGGTTTTCCACTGAGGGTTAGCCCCGTTCTAGTGTCGCTAATATCACTGCTAACGCTTCGATAAAAGCGACACTACGAACCCGATTGGTTCAACTAAACCTCCGCTTACGCATCGGTAAGTTTCACTGTATCTCACCAATCGGGCATTTACGGACGGATCCCTTACTACAAACTCTTTTCTTTCCATTAGGACTAGCATGGAGGTCTTACTGTCCGTTAATGCGGGGGAAAGTGAAACTTCCCTCAGTGGTGGTTTTCCACTGAGGGTTAGTCCCGTTCTAGTGTCGCTAATATCTCCGCTAACGCTTCGATAAAAGCGACACTACGAACCCGATTGGTTCAACTAAACCTCCGCTTACGCATCGGTAAGTTTCACTGTATCTCACCAATCGGGCATTTACGGACGGATCCCTTACTACAAACTCTTTTCTTTTCTTTCCATTAGGCCTAGCATGGAGATCTTACTGTCCGTTAATGCGGAGTAAAGTGATACTTCCTTTAGCACAGCTCTAGCGCTAAGGGAATCGGGGTTTTACAGGCTGTTTATTACCAGCTCGCTTATTTTTTCTCTCGCAAGAAACTATTTTCAGGTTTAAACACCATTTTTGTATTGTATGTCACATCTGTTCAGTATTTAAACGTTCTTTACGAAATTTCCCAAAATCAAAGGGTCAGACCGTACAACGAATCCCGTTTGAAAAAAGTGCATGTAAACACTTTAAACTTGGAATTTGTGTGCGGTCAGACCCTATTTTAGAGATTCTCTTCGATTTCCTTACATTTCTTGCTCAATTTCACTTTCTTGTTTTGCTGTTTCAAATTGGATTCCTACAACATGAATATTCACTTCGGAAGTGTCAAGGGCTGTCATGTTTAGTAGAGCTTGACGAATATTGTCTTGAACTTCCTGCGCAACCTTTGGAATCGATACGCCAAATTTCATGACACAATATAAGTCAACTTTAATACCATCGTCTGCAAGATCTACCTTGACACCTTTTCCATGGCTTTTCTTCCCAAGCATTTCAACAACACCAGTAGTGAAGTTTCCACGCATATGCGCAACTCCTTCTACTTCACTAGCAGCAATACCTGCGATGACTTCAATTACATCAGGGGAAATCTCCACTTTACCTAATCCATTATAGGTATTGTTCACTTCAAGCATTTGTTCCATTTCACTCATTCTTCAGCACCTCCTGTATTTTCCATTATGAATCCATAACCTCATATAATTCAAGAAATTTTGTGTTAAATTCTCCAGAGACAAATTGTTCGTGCTGCATCAATTTACTGTGGAATGGAATAGTAGTGTGGATTCCTTCAATTGCAAATTCCTCTAACGCTCGTCTCATCTTGTCAATCGCCTCACCGCGTGTTGGGGCATGAACAATTAACTTCGCGATCATTGAATCATAATACGGCGGAATCACATATCCTGGGTACGCAGCAGAATCAATGCGTACGCCATTTCCACCTGGTGGAAGATACATTTGAATTTTCCCAGCAGAAGGCATAAAATTCTTTTCAGGATTTTCAGCATTAATACGGCATTCAATTGCCCAGCCGTTATATTGTACTTCTTCTTGTGATAAAGACAATTTTTTACCTGCTGCTACGCGAATTTGTTCCTTGATTAAATCAACACCAGTTACCATTTCTGTTACCGGATGTTCTACCTGAATTCTTGTATTCATCTCCATGAAATAGAAGTTACGGTTTTTGTAATCATAAATGAACTCAACTGTACCTGCTCCGGAATAATTAACGGCAAGAGCCGCTTTAACTGCAGCCGAGCCCATTTCCTCACGCATCTCTGAGTCAACTGCAGGAGATGGCGTTTCTTCTACAAGCTTTTGAAGACGTCTTTGAATCGAGCAATCTCTCTCACCAAAGTGAATAGCATTTCCATGTGTATCTCCCATTACCTGGATTTCAACATGACGGAAATCTTCAATATATTTTTCAATATATACGCCGGAATTTCCAAATGCCGTCAATGCTTCTTGTTGAGTGATTCTGATCCCATTCAATAAATCTTCTTCTGTTCTAGCGACCCGAATCCCTTTTCCGCCTCCACCAGCTGTAGCTTTAATGATGACTGGATACCCAATTTTTTCAGAAAGAGCAATTGCTTCATCCGAGTCTTTAATAATTCCTGTAGATCCCGGCACGATCGGTACTCCTGCTTTACGCATCGTTTCCCTTGCCACATCTTTCGTCCCCATCTTTGAAATAGCTTCAGGAGATGGTCCGATGAAGATGACATTACATTCACGGCAAAGCTCTGCAAAATCAGCATTTTCAGCTAAAAATCCATACCCAGGGTGAATAGCGTCGCAGCCCGTTTTCTTTGCAATACTAATAATATTCGTAACGTTTAAATAGCTATCCTTTGAAGCCTTCGGGCCAATGCAGTACGATTCATCTGCAAGCTGGACATGAAGAGCTTCACGGTCAGCCTCTGAGAAAACTGAAACGGTTTCGATTCCCATTTCCTTACATGCCCGAATAATCCGAACAGCAATTTCTCCTCGATTTGCAATTAATACTTTTTCAATCATTGAAAACAGCTCCTTATTCCGGCTTTACTAAAAATAACGGTTGACCGTATTCCACTAATTGGCCGTCTTGGACAAGAATTTCGACGATCTCACCGCTTACTTCTGCTTCGATTTCATTAAAGAGCTTCATTGCTTCAACGATACATACAATCGAATCATTTCCTACTTTTGATCCAAGTTTCACATATGGCCCTGCTTCTGGTGACGCTGAAGCATAAAACGTTCCAACCATCGGTGATGTGATTTTATGTAAATTTTCTTGATTATTCGCTTCTGCATCGGTTACAAGTTCAACTTGTTTCGGTGTTTCTTGAGGAACATTTGTTGTTGGCATAGCTGCTACTGACTGGACAGCAGGTGTAGCTTGATAAACAACTTGTGGAGCTTGTTCTTGGACAGCTTTTTTCAATGTAATTTTTGTTCCTTCTTGTTCAAAAACAAATTCATTAATGCTAGATTGATCGACCAATTTAATAATCTCTTGTATTTCTTGTACCTTCAACATCTCGGCACCCCTTGTCTTATTTTATTGTTAAGTTAAGTTAAGTTAAATTTTTTTGACTGATTATAAAAGCCCTCTAACTATCCAACTACAAACTGGCTTAGCCTACGCTTTCCATTGCTGTACCAAAAAAATCATTAAGACCAACTACTAATATCATACGATAATACTTAGTATGAATTCAATAAATGTTTTAGCAATGCTTACGACTTTTCTTGAGCCGTTCCTCTATCTTACATCTTATCATAACAAATGTGCAATTCTTTACACATAAAAGAAAACGTTTTCCCGTTGATTACCATTGATTTTAGTAGTTAACACATTAGAAAAAGAGGGTGTCCCTTAAAGACTCCCTCTTCTCCATCATTGCTATTATTTTCCTTCATCTAATTTAAATTCAACTGCCACATCTTCTACATCGTCCATTTCTGTGTTTACGATATCCATGATGTCTGCCACTTCTAACGCTGTTAATTTTTCATCAGTTTTAACTGTGACATCCACTTTGTTGCCGTCAATGCGTACCAAAGCTGCTGGGTAATTCAGTTGCATAATTTCATATTCTAACACCTGCTCTGTAGTAGCTGTTTCACTAAGCTTGTTATTCGCTTCGACAGCCTGATTTTTTTCTTCCGCTGAAAGGCTTGTATCTCCCATTTTATTTGTCAGTTCTTCACTTAATTTACTGCGCTCGTCTTGAATATTAATACGTAATGCTTCAAACTCATCATCTGACGAAGAGATGGCGACCTTTGGTACTTCCTTGTCAGAAATTTTAGCCGTTTCCTCTTTTTGCTTTGTTGATTCAGTACTTTGTTTGTCCTTTTCTTCTTGATTAGATGCTACATTTGAACTATTTTGATCAGGACCCGTTAAATAATATACCGAAAGTACAACGACCAAACTTAACATTGTTAACAGCCAGACAGTTTGTTTTTTTAATAACATAATGATACTCCCCCTTATTTTTTAGGCATAACCGAGACCCGGTGACTCGGTACATCTAATGCTCTTGTTACAGCTTCAATGATCCACTTCTTAATTTGTATATTTTCAGCACCTTTGGCAACGACGAGTACTCCGCTTACTTTTGGTTTCTTTGTCTCGACAACGATTGGTCCCTCTTTATCCCCACTTTTGAGAATAACAAGCTGTTCTTCATCCGATATGTCTTCAACTTTTCGCTTGCCACCTTCTTGGTCGGTTTCCTCTGTCACTTGTTTTTGCGTTACTTTATTTTTTTCAAACACTTTTTTCTCAGAAGCTTCTACATAGATAATAACCTTGACATCTGAAACACCTGCCATCGTTTCAAGTGCTGATTTCATTTCATTTTGCAAGTATTTTTCATAATCGCCTGCTGGTGAAGACTGTTTTTCTGCCTTGCCAAACGTCTCTATTTCTTTGTTTTGCGAACTTGTTTGATTAAACGTTGTAATAGTTTCTTTTTTTGATTCTTTATTTGTTAACAAATTACTCACCATCATGATGCCGACACCCAATAGTAGAACAGTTAATACATAGGCATACTTGGAAGGTTTCTTCTCTTTATTTTCCTCTTCGCTATTCGTTTGCTTAAAAAGGTTTTTCAGCCACGATAATGGACCTTTGTCATTTTTCAACTTGTTAGCCCCCCCTTTCTCCGGCAAATTCGATGATTTTTTCGTCGACCGCCCACTTTGCAGCGAGGAACTCTCTTATATGATCCAAGTCACTGGACGATGTCTGCGATGATTGTTTCGTGTCAATCTCTACTTTTGCAACCACTTCAACCGATGCTGCTTCATCTGTTGTCTTGTGTAGGACGATTAAAATTTTTTGTAAATCTTCCGGAAGGTTAGGCTGATCTTTGTTTTTTACTTCGAGTTCCATTGACTGAATTGCCATTTTATATCGTTCTATCATCTCCTCTTCTACCCCTGTCCTCATATCGGCAGCCATTTGTTTTAAAATATATGCATCTTGTACTGCTTGTATTTCTTTTTTCTTCAAATCTGTTAAATTTTCTACCTGATGATTTGTTTTTTCATCAATTGAGCTTGTCGCAATATTTAATAACTCATCGAAGTCTGATTGAAACAACTTAAGAATCGGCGAGATAATCACGGCAATTAACAGTAAACCAATTACCATCTTCGCATACTTTTGCATGGACGAATTCGGAAGTAACATATCAATTACGGTCGCAAGGAGTACAAACACGATAATATTCGTTACCCAGCTCGTGATAAATTCCATAGTTTCCCCTCCCTACCGCACCATCAAAGTAATGTTACCAGCAGCGATGATAACGGTAACGCTAAGGAAGAACATCATCGATACGATGGCAAGTGCTGCAAAAATATAAATCATACTTTTACTAATAATATCCAAACATTTAATAACAGGTCCGCCGCCAAGCGGCTGTAATAATGCTGCTGCCAATTTATAAATAAAAGAAAGCATTAATATCTTCAAGGCTGGAAAGGTGATAATAAAGAGTAAAATAATAACTCCAGCCATACCAACTGTATTTTTTAGAAGGACGGAAGCGTTGATGACTGTGTCCGCTGCATCCGTGAACATCCTGCCGATTACAGGGATAAAATTTCCTGTCACGAATTTTGCTGTCCGAATGCTCACACCATCAGCAACAGCAGTTGTCACACCCTGTACAGAAATAACACCGAGAAAGATGGTCATAAAAGCACCAAGTAAGCCAATAGCCCAATTTCGTAATAGCTGCGCAAGCTGGGTGACTTTGTATTGTTCCGTCATTGTACTGACAACACTTAAGACTGCACTAAGAAAAAGGAACGGCAAGACAACATATTGAATTAATATGCCGCTAGAGTTCATTAAAAATATGAGAATAGGATGGAAAAAACCTGCTGATAACACCCCGCCAGAACTGGCAATTAACGCAAGTAGCATAGGCAATAGTGCCATCAGAAAGGAAATCATCGTATTAATCGTTTCTTGGGTATATTGTATGGCTACATGAAAACTATTTAGCGCAAGAATAATTAACACTAAATAGACGATGGAATATGCAACTTTACTGATTGTGCTTTGTTCAAATGCGTTTTGGAGTGATTGCAAAAACATACTAAAAACAGTTAATAATATGAGCGACCCAAGAAGCTTCCCATTCACAAGAAGCTCATGAAAAACGAATTTGCCAATCCCTTTCATCCATTCAGCAAAGGAAAATTTCTTCTCACCACTGACAAAGTCCATAAAACTTCCCTTTTGACTTTCCGGCAAGAATCCACCATATTCCGTGAGGATACTATCCCAAAAACTCTTCAATTCTTCAATGCCGAGCCTGTCCATCTGAGCTTGTACTAAATCGGATTGAAGAACATTAGTATTTTCATTTGTTTCTGAGGCTTGTGCTAGATCAATGTGCATAGAAAAAAGAGCGATGAACAAGAAGGAAAAGTAGAAAATTCGCTGCCTCATAGATTCACCTCATCATTGCCGCAGGTGTCTACCTGTCAGCTCGGTATCAATTGAATGATTGTTTCAATAATGACTGTCAAAATCGGGATCGCCATAGCTAGAATCAAAATTTTTCCGCTTAGCTCAATTTTTGAAGCGATTGATCCTTGACCTGCATCTTTGGTAATCTGAGCAGCAAATTCGGCGATATAGGCGATTCCGATAATTTTTAATATCGTTTCTAGATACACCATATTGACATTTGCATTTACGGCAAGCTTCTCGAGCATTGCGATTATTTCGTATATTTTGTCAACAAGAACGAGAAATATGGCACAACCAGTAAAGACAACGAGCAAAAAGGCAAAATTCGGTTTTTGCTCTTTTACAATTAGGGCTAAAAAAGTAGCGATAAGTGAGATACCGACAATTTTTAAGATTTCAATGGCCGATCCCTCCTACTGGAAAAGAAACACAGATTTAATTTTTTGAAATAAATTTTCAACGATGCTTGCCACCATAAATAAAATATAGATAAAACCAAATAGAGTCACCCATTGTGCATATTCCTTTTTTCCAACTTGATCTAAAATGGTATGGAGAAATGCGACAACTATACCAACACCTGCAATTTTAAATATGATATCAACATCTAAGCCCATCTAAGGTCCTCCAGTCCTGCTACAACAGCAAAATGATTATCAATACACCCGATAAAAATCCGAAGCTCTTCATCATCTTTTCATACTTATTTTGACGGTCGAGGGCATCATTTTCTTCTCTTTCCAAATGAATCATGGCCAACTGAATTTGTTTCTGTTGAGAAAGACGATCATGCTGACCAAGCGTTTCACCGAATTGTACAAGTATTTCGTATTCATTTTGCTTAAGAGCAAGTTGTTTCCATACAAGTTTTAAACTTGTTTCCCAAGCAGTCTTTACTGTTGTCTCACCGCCTGACAGCTTGACAGCGAAACTTTCAAAAAAATGAGATAGCGGTTTGGGCAACTGCTTAGCAAGTTTAAAAGCAGCTTCCGTTAACGGCGTTTGTCCATACATGATTTCTGCTTCTAGAGATTGTAACGCTGACTTAAGTTGTCGTAATTCTCTTGGTCGTTGTCTTAACACACGGGCTAATTCATACCCTACCCAAGTTGTAGCAAGGACGATAAGAGCTGCGCCAATGAATTTAATCATTCTTAGCCACTTCCAATTCTGTGACAGGATTTCCAGTCTCATCAAGGACCGTGTAGCCAAATCCAGATTTGTCATGTCTATTTAACTCAATAAAGCGTTCAAATATATGTTGATTGAGAATTTGTACCATATAAGGTCTTTTCGTTAAATCTGACAATGTACGTCCATGTGCAGTGATTACAAGCTTAATTCCCGCATTAGCTGCCTCTAACACCGCAGCCATATCCTCACGGCGACCAATTTCATCAACAATTAACACGTCGGGTGACATGGAACGAATAAGCATCATCATCCCTTCAACCTTTGGGCATCCGTCCAAAACGTCCACCCGAGGTCCAAAATCGAGCTGAGGTACCCCCCGAACTGATCCAGCGATTTCTGAACGCTCGTCCACGATACCGACTTTCTTAGGTAGAATATTTCGCTTTTCGCATCCAGTTGAGATAATTCGGGCAATGTCACGCAAAAGTGTCGTCTTTCCTGTTTGAGGAGCGCCGATGATAATCGTATGATGCCATTCACCTGTGTATAGACTTGGAATTAATTTTTCAGCCGTCCCAATTTTCTGTCTCGCAATTCGAATATTAAAGGACGACACATCTCTAATCGCTTTTACCTCGCCATTTTCAAGAACAACCTTACCTGCAAGGCCAATTCGATGACCACCACTTACTGTGATATACCCTCGCTTTAATTCCTCTTCTAAAGCATATAAAGAATATTTGCTAATGTGATGCAGCAGCTGCTTTGCGTCTTCATCATGAACCAAATATGGTAAAAAGGTTGGTCTACCTTCGATAATCACTTCAAGAGGTCGTCCAATTCGAACCCGTAGTTCCTCAACTTTATTTACCAGAGACAGTGGAATTTTCCTAAATTGCTCCTCCAATTTCTTCGGCAATAGGGTAAACACCGTTTCCATGCCCGAAACCTCCTATTTACAGCTAATCATTTGTTAAAATGTATGTTAGATTAGTGAGTTTATGACAAGAAAAGTAGTGGGATATTTCGATTACTAAACTACAGAAGTATTAAGTAGAGTTTTTCTGCCCGTTAGTGCGGGGTAAAGGAGATAGGCTGAGCCTTTAAAAAAGGTCTACATAACGAAAGGGTCAGACCCGCAAACACAATATCCAGTTCAATGTAAGCGAAAATCGCCTCGATGAACTGCGTATTATGTGCGTGATCTGACCCTTTAAGGATACCCAGATTAAGCCTTATGCACGAGATACATAAGAACCTTCAGATGTGTTAATGATTAGTTTATCGCCTTGGTTAATGAAGAATGGCACTTGTACTGTTATGCCCGTTTCAAGTGTAGCTGATTTCGTTCCACCAGAAGATGTGTCACCTTTAATTCCTGGTTCCGTTTCTGTCACTTCAAGCGTTACGTTTTTCGGAAGTTCAACTCCAAGAGTTTCTGTTCCGAATGTCATAACATGTACTTCCATGTTTTCTGTTAGGTATTTTAGCTCATATTCGATATTTGCTTCTGGAAGCTCAATTTGTTCATATGATTCGTTATCCATGAACACATGAGAATCACCGCTTGCATATAGATATTGCATTTTACGGTTTTCAATATGTGCTTTTGCAACTTTTTCGCCGGCACGGAATGTTTTTTCTTGAACAGCGCCATTACGAAGATTACGTAGCTTAGAACGAACGAATGCAGCACCTTTACCTGGTTTTACGTGCTGGAATTCCATCACTTGCCAAATTCCGTTATCTACTTCAATCGTTAAGCCTGTTTTAAAATCATTAACTGAAATCATCTTTTTCCTCCTGCATGCTTATAAAATAATTAATTCTTTTGTTGAATGTGTTAATGCTTCATTGCCTTCCACTGTAATGATCGTATCATCTTCAATACGAACACCGCCTAAACCAGGCACATATATTCCCGGCTCACAAGTTACAACCATTCCTGGTTCAAGAATTGTTTCGGATTTGAGAGAAAGGGCAGGACCTTCATGAACTTCCAGCCCAATACCATGACCCGTTGAATGCCCAAAATACTCACCATAGCCTTTTTCAGCAATGAAGTTTCGAGTAAGAGCATCCGCTTCTTTTCCAGACATGCCTGGTTTAATACCAGCCATACCTCGTAGTTGCGCTTCTAAAACAATATCATAGATTTTTTTTAGTTGTGCATCTGGTTCTCCTACTGCAAGTGTTCGCGTAATATCTGATACATACCCGTTAAAATAAGCACCGTAATCAAGCGTAACAAAATCACCGCTATCAATGATTTTATTGGTTGCAACACCGTGCGGAAGAGCCGATCTTTTCCCAGAAGCCACGATGATATCAAAGGATGAAGAAGTAGCACCTTGTTTTCTCATAAAGAATTCAAGTTCATTTGAAACGTCCAGCTCAGAAATCCCTGGACGAATAAATTCAACAATATGTGTAAATGCAGCATCTGCAATTGCAGCAGCATCCTTTAATATATTAATCTCTGAAGAAGTCTTAATCAAGCGTAAATTCTCGATCATCCCTGATACAGGTACAAGTTCTGCACTTACCAAAGTTTCATACGCTTTAAATGTAGCAAATGTCATATGATCTTGTTCGAAACCAAGCTGCTTGATTCCCATCTTCTTTGCTTGAGTAGCCACTTCTTCCATGATTGTCCCTTTGTGTTGAACAATCTCATACCCTAAAGCTTGGTTACCTGCTTGTTCCACATATCGGAAGTCTGTAATAAATTTCGCTTCATCTCCTGATATCAAGGCAAGGCCAGCCGTACCTGTAAAGTTGGTCATATGGCGCAGATTATATGTACTCGTAATTAAAAATCCGTCCAAACCTTTTTTAGCCAACTGTGAGCGAAATTTCTCAAGTTTCTCCATTCCCTATCTCTCCTTTATCTCGCTTTAACGGGCAGTAAGACCCCCACCTCTAGTTTATAAGAAACAAAGAAGGTAGTCGGGGGACAAACTCCCATTAAAGCCCGATTGGTTCAACTAACCATCAGTGGAGCACCCCAATGATGGAAGTTTCACTTTATTATCGTTTCAATGGCTCTTAAGGCAAGTAGATAGCCTGAGACGCCTAAACCGACAATTTGTCCAGCTGTGACTGGAGCTGTTACAGAAACATGACGGAAACTTTCCCGTGCATGAATATTAGATATATGTACTTCGATAACAGGAACATCAATTCCTGCAATTGCATCACGTATGGCGTAACTATAATGTGTAAATGCTCCAGGATTCATAATAATCCCATTAAAGCCCTCATCTTCTGCCCAATGTAGCTTATCAATAATTTCCCCTTCATGATTAGACTGATAACAGCTTAGTTCAAGTTTCATCTCATCAGCCAATTCACGGACACTCATTTCCACATCATTTAGCGTTACATTTCCGTAATGCTTAGGTTCCCGTTTTCCCAGCCTATTTAAATTAGGTCCATTTATTAACAATATTTTTTCCATGCCCCACTCCCACCTTACTTCCAAGTACAATCGAATGCTCTCCCAAAAAAATGTTTTACCATCAACATTCTACCATAATTGCGAATTGTCTTACTACTTTTTACAAATTTCAGTGCGTCTCCACCTCAGATTTATCTCTATTTAACGCCCTTTGTAGTTCGCCATATTCATAAGAAATCGAATATCCTACAAAAACACCATATAAGATAAATAAACATATACTAGTAATCCCAGTATCTGCTGTCATTTTTGAAAAAGAAGGCAGATCGGGAAATATAGGTTGGAGAACAAGGATAAATACAAGCCATAATAAGGCTCCATATACGATCCCTGCGGAAATATGATTTACTTTTCGAAAAAGAGCATAATAAAGGTACGCAAAAACTATTGATACAATACTATAAATAATGAGCGTCACCACTGCCCCAAGCCAAGTATGAATCCAAGCAGCATTTGACCAAGATGTAAAAATAAACTTTGGACTAACATCCATGAAATGAAAAAAGGCAGCAACGAGTCCTACCGCACACCAAAGGAAACCTCCATATATCCCAATAACAAATACATCCATTAAGATTGATTCATGGTACACGACACCGTTAACTTGTTTCGGTTCATTTGACATACTCATAACACCTCCGCTACTAGTATGTCCCATTAGCGCTGGAATCATTTCTCCATTTTTATGAGGTTGTTTAATATATAAAGTGAAACTTCTGTTCGTGAATGTTTCCTAATTGGATTCTTACATGAATTGATCAATTTTAGCAAAGGTTCATTGTTGACAACCATTCTATTCCACCGTTATTTTCAATGTATTTTCCAAAGTCTTTTTATTTCATGATAAGCACGTCGTTATTGCAAAAAACTGGTTAGTTTTGTATGATTAAGAGAACATCAAAATGCGTGGAGTTTCTTCTTAGATGGATGTTTGATCTTATCAACCAATCGCAGGTTTATTTACAATATTGCTTCATAAATAGAGCGACCTGTTCATACATGAATAAGAGAGTAACACTAGATGAAAAACCAGTAAATTTAAGGATAAGTTGGTGTCTACAATGTCTGATACAAAGAAACCCGCATATGGCGGGCAGGCCGTTGTTGAAGGTGTTATGTTTGGCGGCAAACATCATACCGTAACAGCTGTACGCCGGAAAGATTCAACCATTGACTACTATCACTTGCCGCGACAAAGCAAGCCCCTCCTGCAAAGTTTGAAAAAAATTCCGTTTCTACGCGGTATTGTAGCGATTATTGACTCAAGTGCTACTGGATCTAAGCACTTAAATTTTTCAACCGAGCAATTTGAGGAAGATGCACCAGAAGAACCTGGAAAAGTGAAGGAGTCAAAAAAAGAATCCAAGCTTGCAATGTGGCTAGGTGTCGCTGCCATTGGAATTATCTCCTTTCTGTTCGGTAAGTTTATTTTCACGCTAGTTCCTATGTTTTTAGCTGAGCTTACTCGACCGATTTTCCAAAGTCATATTTCCCAAATTTTAATAGAAGGAGCTTTTAAACTGCTTCTATTGCTTGTTTATATCTATTTTGTATCCTTAACCCCGATAATCAAAAGAGTATTTCAGTATCACGGTGCAGAGCATAAAGTGATCAACTGCTTCGAAAGTGGCAAGCCTTTAACTGTTGAAAACGTTCAATCTTCTTCACGTCTTCATTATCGTTGTGGTAGCAGCTTTATTCTTTTCACTGTCGTAGTTGGCATCTTCGTTTACATGTTTGTACCGACTGAGCCGCTTTGGTCAAGAGTCATCAGTCGAATTGTCTTAATTCCAGTTGTTCTCGGAATATCTTTCGAAGTTCTTCAGCTCACAAATAAATTAAGAGATGTTCCTGTATTACGCTATTTAGGGTATCCTGGTTTATGGTTGCAATTGCTGACAACGAAAGAACCAGATGACACACAAGTGGAAGTAGCACTTGCTTCTTTTAACGAGTTGATGAAATTGGAAAGTCGTACTGAACAAAGTTTAAAAAACGAAGATATAGTGTAAAGTTTAAGAGATTATCCCATCTTAGGAAAATTAATTTTCCTTCGGGCGTTTAAAATGACTCAGATTTGCTCATGATGCTCTTAAGGAGGTGTCTTTGTTGAATCGTTCATTGTCTTATATAATTTACGGAATCATCGCCTTGGGAATTTTCGGGTTATTTGCAAAAGTCGTAAATGATCCAGTTGGTTTTTTTCGAAATATCATCGTTATGATCGTTATTGCTGGAGCTATCTTTTTCATATACCGCATGATTACTAAAGACAAACCTAGTAATGCTGGGCAAAGAGCTTTTAAGAAAGCTGCCAGAAAGTCAAAGAAGAGAACAAAGAGCAAAAGCAATATCGCTAATTTTTCAAAAGCTGCAAACTCAACAAAGAAAAATCGTATCAGAAAGAAATCTGATATCCATTTGACTGTCATTGAAGGAAAAAAAAATAAAAAGAAAAATCGGGCGCTTTTTTAAGCATCCGGTTTTTCTTTTTATATGAAGGAAATGGGGATGGGGCTTCGCGACATACGTATATAGAAAATTTACATTTACTACAAAATCCTGCTCTCCTCCGCACCTCCACCTTCAAAAGGTAATGTATTTTTGAGAATCCGAGCCTTTTCATCGCTTTATTTGGGATCTGATACTCACAGATGATTTATAAGGACTTAATACGTCCAGTTTTTCAAAAAAGTCTCTGCATACATTCTCCCTCGTCCAACTAACATCTCTTTATTGGCTTCGGTTAAATGAAAATCAGTAGCTGACATCCCTGTCATCGGAATAAACAATATATTTTTGGCTACTCTTTTTGAAATATAACGAGAATCATGCGCATCTCTCATCGTTTTAAAAAGTGCTGCAAACATATCCACTGCGTCATCAATTTCATTTTCTTTGTTGCCAAGCCCATCCCCTCTTAGATTCATACCAATGACTGGGCGAATTTTCTTACCTCCCTCTGTTTCAAATAGCCACATCGGAAAATTACTTAATATCCCGCCATCGACAAACAAACTGCTCGACTGTCGCCATTTTAATTTAACTGGCTCAAAGAAATAAGGAATACTACAACTCATCCGCACAGCTTTTGCAACAGGAAATTCAAGCGGATTCATGCCATACTTATCAAGATCATCTGGAAAAACAGCTAGCTGACCATTCGTAATATCACTTACGATAATCCGTAATGATTGATAAGGAATATCTCCAAACGTAACAATGCCTCGCTTAGCAAGTTTAGTTGCAATCCATTTTTCAAGTGCGTCCCCTTTAAATAACCCCATTTTCCGATACAGCATCAGCCATTTCACAAATGGAATAGGTAAGATTCGCCTTGAATCCAATAGCTCTTTAATATTCGTTTCATTCAGAATTTCTTCCATGTCTGCGCCGCTATATCCAGCAGTCAGCAAAGCCGCAATGATTGATCCTGCACTAGTTCCTGCACATTGCTTAAAGATAAATCCATGTTCTTCCATCACCTGAACAGCACCGACTAAAGCGAAACCCTTAATTCCACCACCGGAAAATACCCCATCAATAATCATTGAAGTCCTCCCCCATAATCCGGTCTTGTTACATTTTTAATCCGGTAGAGAGGGATTTATTACTGTTTCTTTTGAATAATGATAAGTGTACATCCCTTAGTATAATACAATGGCATAATTAAACCGCCTGAAAGTAATCAGACGGCTTTTTTAAAACTCATGCATTCTCTGGTTCACTCTTAATAAACTTAAGAACTAGAAAAAGAATGATCATACTTACTATTCCTGTAACTATAAACGTACTGTTTAAATAATCCTTCATTAAAAGCGACATTGCCGGTGGACCAGCTGCCACCCCGATAAAGCGAGCGGAGCTATATAAAGAAGAAATTGTTCCCCGCTCATCTTTCTCGATATTCTCAGTAATCATCGCATCAAGTGCTGGAAGAATCGCTCCGATTGCTATTCCTAATATACTTGTAACGAGAAGAAGCAAAAATAGTTTTTCACGTGAAAAGCCTACAAAAACGACGCTAATAGCTAAGAGAAACAGACTAACCAGTACAATTTTCCGCATTAAAGCGATATGTCCTTTAATTGTCCTTCCTGTCAAAAAGGAGGAAATACAAAGTAAAAAAAGCGGAATCGCTAACACAAAGCCTTTTCTCACACCTTTTATGACATGGATTCTTTCCAGATTTTCCGAAAGAAAGAATAAGACCCCGAATAAAACGAGCATTACAAACGCTCCAATGATAAAAATGGTACATAGCCATGGCCCTTCATTTTTAAAGGTTTGCTTTGTCTTTTTCATAAACTCTTTAAATTTTCTTGACTCTTTTTTCTCTTTAGGATCTTTTATAAAGAAAAAGACGAGAACAATCGAAATGAAACTAAAAAAAGATATTGAGAAAAAAGGGAGGAACCATAGATAAGCCGCAAAAAGAGAGCCTAATATCGGACTGAGCACTTTTCCGAAAGTATTTGAGGTTTCGATGATTCCTAAACAGGAGCTAGTCTTTTCATCGTCCGCTTGATATAAATCTCCTACTAGTGGTAGAACAATCGGCATGGCTCCTGATGCACCGATCCCTTGAAGGATTCGGCCGATAATAATTACCGTATATGGTTGCTCCAATTTCCATGAAGCAAAGCCGGCAATTAGCCCGCCAATCAACGCTAAAATCAAACTTGGCAATATTACTTTTTTTCTGCCGATTTTATCAGACAAATAACCGGCAACTGGAATGAGAAAAATCGATGCAATTGAATAACTTGTAATAATCATGCTTGATTGAAACGAGCTGATTCCTACCTGTTCCTCAAAAATGGGCAGCACCGGAATAAGCATTGAGTTTCCTAATGTCATTACAAGCGGAATTGATGCCATACTGACAACACACCAAGTGCTAACTTTATTATCACTGAACTCCTGATTATCCATCAATTAAAGACACCTCATCTAAGCAAACAATATTTCTATTTTATCCGAAAACACAAAAGACTTTCATGGGAAAAAGAAACAAAAATACAAAATCCGCTTAAGAAATTCCAATATAGTTCATAAATCGTCTATCATAATCGATTTTTACAAAGACTCGATTACTGTAGTCAAAGTTTGCAAAACTGATGAATTGGTCCAATATCAAAATAAGGAATGAATCATACTCTATAGTACTATTCAGTTGATGTGGAGGGAAAAAGTAAAAATGGGGATTGCCTCTAATAATACAAATAAAAATATATTCATCCAAAAGGAAAAAGGAAAAAAGACACCGGTTGGAAACATTAAGCTAATAAAAGAACAACAAGTTGCATATAAGCCGTTAGGAAATAGACAATACATTCGTAAAAAGCAATTAGGAAAAAGACAACTAGATGCATATAAGCCGTTAGGAAATAGACAATACATTCATAAAAAGCAATTAGGAAAAAAACAACTAGATGCATATAAGCCGTTAGGAAATAGACAATACATTCATAAAAAGCAATTAGGAAAAAGACAACTGGTTCCATATAAGCCGCTAGGAAATAGACAGCAAGTTGAGAACGAACCCTTAGAAAATAGACAACTGGTTGAGAACGAATCCTTAAGAAATAGACAACAAGTTGAGAACGAATCCTTAAGATATGGACAGGAAAATGAGAAGCTAGAAAAAAAACAGCAGCTTGAAAACTACGAATTAATTGTCAAGAATAAAGAAATGAATAACATAAAAGTAAGCATTATTATGCCTTCGTTTAATAAATATGAATATGTTTCATTGTCGCTTTATTGCTTGTTAAAACAAACTTTTGCTTTCTCTGAGTTTGAGGTAATCTTAATAGATGATTGTTCCCATGACCAGACGCCTAGAATTCCTCAAGAATTCGACCCTCCCTTTAAATTTAAATATGTCAGACCTTCCATAAATCAAGGTCGATCTCGTGCACGCAACTTAGGTATCAAACTTTCTGAAGGTGAAGTAATTATCTTCCTCGACGGAGAAATGCTAACAGAACCTGATTTCATTGAAAATCATTATAAACACCACGCACATGATAAAAAACTAGTAGTAACAGGCGCAATGCATTATCGGGGGATTTATACTTTTTTAACATCTAACCTCAATAGACAGCAATGGGAACATATTGATGACTTTGTTCCACGTGATCCTTATTTTATTTTTCCTTATAAGGAATATAAACAAAATTATCAAACTTCCAACACTTCATTTCCACTTATCACGAAAAAAGACATTGATGAAAATCGCTATAAAGATTTGTCTTTTCCGAACTGGTATTTTACTCAGGTGTTAACTAGTGGGTTAAATGATTTTGGAATGGATTTAAGCAGTTACAAACTACCATATATCGCCTTTTTAACTGGTGATGTATCAGTTAGCAAAGAACAGCTTGATCGAGTTGGATATTTCGATGAATCATTTCTTGGATATGGGGCAGAAGATTGGGAGCTTGGCTATCGTTTTTACAAAGATGGTGCTCGCTTCATTATGGATCCTTCAACCTTTTGCTATCATCAAGAGCACCCGACATCTTCAAATAATTTTCCTGAGGCAATGGATAATTTATATAAATTCATGGAAAAATTCCCTAACTTCGATGTACTAGCATTAGCATTAGAACATAAGCCCCTTAATTTCGTCCAAATTCATTATGTAGTCTCGCAATACCATGAACTATGTGAAAAATATCCACAAAAATATAGAGAATTTAAAGAAACGTACCAAAGGATACTATTTAAAATAGTGGAAAACTTAAAAAATAGTAAACCAATAACAAAATACTATGAGAGCGACAGTTTTTTGGCAAAAGTCGTTACAGAACAAGTAAACGAAATCAAAGCACATAATTGGTACGCTCTTGCCAATTCTTTTGAAGAACTTTATAGCTACTGATGAGATTCAAAAAATTCAAATCCTTAGATATAGAACGGATTTTGGATCAATAAAGTAATTCGGTTTTGCTGTTCGTATTTTATCTAAATAAATCTTTATATTTACTTGAATTCTTTGAAGAGAAGAATTAATTTATCATCAAAATACAAAATGGGTGTCTCATACGGGACACCCATTTGTTTTTTTGTGACAGTCTAATATAGCTTAACCAATGAATTTAAATTGAGACATATCGTCCTAGCTAGCCACCATCAACCGCAAGCAAATGGCCATTGACATAATTCGGTGCTTCAGAAGAAAGGAAGGTGTATACCTACCGAATTTTATTGATTTATGGTCTAACAGCTGTTCCATCTGGTGTACGAGCTAAAGTCCAAGAGGGAATCCCACCTCTTGCGGGGAATTTTTTTGCTTTTTCCTCATCTATTTCCACCCCTAAACCAGGTCGATTATTCACATATGCAAAACCATCTTCAACGATTGGGCAACCAGGGAATACTTCCTGCAATGCATCATTAAATGGCGTCCATTCTTGAATTCCAAAGTTTGGGGAACTTATATCTAAATGAAGATTAGCTAAAACCCCTACAGGGGAAATATCACCAGGCCCATGCCAAGCTGTTCTAACCCCAAATAATTCGCTAAATGTTGCTAATTTTTTTGCTGGTGTGATGCCCCCTATAGAACTTACATGACATCGAATAAAGTCGATTTGTTGATTAACAATTAAACTTTTCCATTCATTCACATTTGTAAAAAGCTCTCCCATTCCAATTGGCGTTGACGTTTGCTGTCTAATCATTTGTAACCATTCTATATTTTCCGGTGCGACAGGATCTTCTAGGAAAAAAAGGTGATAAGGCTCTAAATTTTTCGCTAATCTTACGGCTTCAATAGGTGGAACTCTTTCGTGAATATCGTGGATAAACTCCATATTAAATCCTATTTTCGAGCGGAGGTGATCAAATAATTTATCAATACTTTTGGCATAGGCTTCAGGATCAAAATAGCATCCTGGCGCTGAGTTTCTTGGCGAGAGCTTAGGTACAATTTTAGTAGACTTCTCATACATAGTAGCAATTAAGCTTCTATCAGTCGTTCCACTCCCACCATACATTCCCGTTTGGCATCGTACATATTGATAGCCTTCTTCCATAAGTGCTCGTATATTTTCTTCGACAGCCATTTCATCCGCCCCATCCGCATGCCGATATAGCGGAATACCATCCCTGCATTTCCCACCCAATAATTCGTAGACTGGTAAGTTAGCAATTTTGCCCTTTATATCCCAAAGTGCCATATCAATTCCAGATAGTGCATTATTCACAATCGGACCATTTCTCCAGTATCCGCTTACATTTGCTGACTGCCAAATATCTTCGATTCTACTAGGATTTTTACCAATAAGAAACGGTTTTAGATAATCCTCAATCGCCGATTTCACTGCAAAAATACGTTGTGTAAAGGTAGCACATCCTAATCCATATAACCCAGGCTCATTTGTTTCGACTTTAACTACTACTAAATCGACTCCTCCTGGTGCAGTTAATATTACTTTTACATCGCGGATTTCTAAATCGTACATCTTAATAAGTCCCTCCATTTAAACTTGTTAGTTGTCCTACATGTTTAATGAAAATACATTTGCTGTCTCATAATATAAGGAGCACCCCCATGGTAAACAGTGCATAAAGTGTTGGTTAGACCCTTTTTGAGACATCCTCATTATTTATTTTGGATTTTTAGTTTTTTAATACTGTCAATATTATTTTCCATGGTGTTAGTAAGAAGCTCTTTTGCTGTTTCTGCATCTCTATTTTGAATCGCTCTGAATAGTTGTAAATGAACTTCGATACTTTCCAACGTTACCCCTATGAATCTATTTAATTCTTCTAAATAGTAATAGTAAATGTCACGAATCGAATGAATCACTTGTAAAAAAACTTGGTTTTTCGAAGCCATAACAATTGCTAAATGAAAATTATAGTCTGCTTCTGAATATTTCTTATAATCATCTCTATAACGAATCATTTGATTAAGCGCTTCTTCAATGTTCATTATGTCCTCATTTGTTGCTTTTTCCACAGCTAATTCTAAACATTTGTATTCAATCGTCTTCCTGAATACCATCATGTCTAAAAATTCTTCCTCGCTAAGATGCAAGATTGGTTTAAAATCATTGATACCGATCTTACCAATATGCTCAGTAACAAATGTTCCTTTCCCTTGATACGTGACAACAATCCCTAAATCCCTAAGTCGTTGTATCGCACTTCTTATGCTCACTCTGCTCACATTAAACATTTTTGTCAACTGGGATTCAGATGGAATCTTACTTCCAGGAGCCCAATTGCCACTAGCGATGTTTTCTTTTAACTTCTCGTAAACAATATTGACAATATTTTGTTTATCAATGGCGTTTAAATTCAATTTTCTACCTCTTTTTACAACATGTCATACAAGCTATAAGTGAATAGTATTACAGCCGATTTATTTAGTAAGCGTTTTCATTTACAAATCTTTTTGATTTTCAAGAGGAATAATAAATATTTTATCTATTATGTTCCAACCCAATAAGCCAGTGCTGAGTTTCTTTCTTCAATATGATCTAACTGTAGTTGTCTCCCCTTTTCGTATTAGTTACGGCTGTTTATCCCCCACCTATTTGTTGCGGAGGATTACAGCCTGTAAAACCGGGTTAAAAGTAGTCTTTATAACATCTAATTCTGCCATAACTTTAACAGCTATAGACTCTCCTACTTACCAACGTTCTTCTTTGAACTCTAGTAGTCCTGCTTATTCCTTTTCTTTTAAGCTCACCATGTCCTTCACATCACGGTTGACAAGATATGTAGGAATATATCCAGTTAAAACATCTACAACATTTTGAGCTGATTTTCGCTTTAATTCAACCTCAGATTCCTCAGAATACCAAGCGATATGAGGAGTAATCACTACATTTTCCATGGATAGGAGCGGATTATCATGCTGGATCGGCTCGAACTCAGTAACATCAAGGCCAGCTCCAGCAATTTTTCCATCCTGCAACGCACGGATAAGAGCTTTTTCATCAATAACCGGTCCTCTAGCCGTATTAATAATGAATGCTTCTTTCTTCATCGCATTGAATTGCTCATCACTTATCATACCTAGAGTACTATCCAACAATGGCGAATGAACAGAAACAAAATCTGCTTGACTGCAAAGGTCATTTAATTCTAACAACTCAACATCTAAAGAGCTCGCCTTCTGCTTAGACATAAATGGATCAAAAGCAACAACTCTTATTCCAAAAGCTTGTGCTTTTTTTGCCAATGCCTGAGGAATTCTCCCAAATCCCACTAATCCTAAAGTCCTTCCGCGCAAACGGAACACAGGTTTCCCTAAATTAAAATCCCATACTCCGTCCTTAACTTCTTTATTTAACTTCACAACTTTACGGGCCATTGCCATCATTAAGGCAAAAGCATGGTCGGATACTTCGTCTATTGAATAATCCGTTACATTGCTAACAACAATTCCATTTTCCGTTGCCGCATCGATATCTATCGTATTGTATCCGACACCATAACGAGCGATAACCTTACAATTTTCTAATTGCTCTATTACTTTTCGTGTTATCGGCGCATATTGGTTAAGAATTCCATCAGCATCCTTACAAGCTTCAATGACTTCCTCTTCCGTTTTACATTGCGCTGGAACGAATTCTATATCCAACTTTGAAAAAACATCCACCTCTGGTTGAAGTGTGATATATTCATAATCTGTAACAACAACTTTAAACTTTTTCATTTATTTTCACTCCAAATATTTATGTTGAAATTTTTTTGTAAAGTAAACTAAGATATTTAAATTCGAAGTTAGTTAATTTTTCTTATAAGAAAACGCCATCTTTAAAAATAGAGATCTCTTTATAACCATTTTTTTCATTATGTGTAACTGTCTCTCCTGAAGCTACACTGATGATATATTGGAACAGCTCCGATCTTAGTTCATCCATGGATGAATCTCCGACTAAACGGCCGGCATCAAAATCGATCCAGTTTTTCTTTCTAGTACTCAACGCCGTATTGCTGGAAATTTTCACGGTCGGCACAGGTCCACCAAAAGGGGTCCCTCTACCAGTTGTAAATAAAACCAATTGTGCGCCAGAAGCAGCTAATGAAGTGACCGATACAAGATCATTCCCAGGCCCTTGTAATAGATTGAGTCCTTGTTTCGTTACAATTCCACCATAGTCAAGTACATCATTAATGATGGAGCTGCCGCCTTTTTGTACACATCCTAACGATTTTTCTTCAAGCGTCGTTATCCCACCTTTTTTATTGCCTGGTGAGGGATTTTCATAAACGGGTTGATCGTGTTTAATAAAGTAATCTTTAAAATCATTCACTAAATCTACGATATTTCTAAATGTTGCTTCATCCTTCGCTCGCTCCATTAGCATCATTTCTGCACCAAACATTTCTGGTACTTCTGTTAAAACAGTTGTTCCTCCTGCTGCGATTAAATCATCTGAAAACGCTCCAACTAAAGGGTTTGCAGTGATTCCAGATAAACCATCTGACCCGCCGCACTTTAAGCCTACTTTTAATTTTGAAACAGGAACTGGCTGTCGTTCAAAAGTTGATGCATACTGAACTAGTTCTTCCAAAAGTTCGATTCCTTCATCTATCTCATCATCAACGGATTGGACGCCAAGAAACTTAACACGTTCTTCATCAAATTGTCCCAACACATCCTTAAAAAAAGGAATATTGTTATTTTCACATCCCAGTCCTAATACGAGAACACCACCAGCATTTGGATGCTGAACTAAATTTCTTAATAATAGTTGGGTATTTTTTAAATCATCCCCTAATTGGGAACAGCCGAACGGATGTGGAAAATGAAACACTCCATCAATCTTTCCGTTGCCAAATCGCTCATTTCCTAATTTTGCAAGAATCTCTGCTGTTTTATTAATACAGCCCACTGTGTTAATAATCCAGATTTCATTTCTAATACCAACGTCACCATTTTTTCTAACATAACCTTGGAATGTTCGATTACCTGGTAAATCACCATGTTTTCCAGTGGATTGTTTAAACTTATAGCTATACTCCAACTTTCCTTCTAAATTCGTTTTGACATTATGTGTATGTACCCATTCTCCTGGTTGAATGGCCTTTATTGCATGACCAATAGGGAAGCCATATTTAATGATATCCTCATTTTCAGCCATATCTTTGATTGCAAACTTGTGACCATAGTCAATATCCTCTTGAATTTGAACTGTTAAACCATCAACTTCTACGAAATCTCCCTTTTTTAAATCTTTTAATGCAACCATAACGGAATCATTGGGATGTATTTTTAAAAAGAATTTTTTTGTCATCACTTTTCCCCATTTATATTTTTTTCTTACAAAGCCTGTATGGCGTTAAAAAGCAACCATTTAACATGAAAGATAATCACGTAGCGGCTACACTCACCTATTCACAATGGTAGCGGTGCGAAGCTGGATTTCGGGGTAAAAATACATATACTTGCTAAGTAAATTGGCTACATTAGTAAGTCGCAAAGCCCAGTCCCCATGTTCTTTATTCTAAAATAAATATCTCACATGACTTCTATCATTCGTATTAGCAAATAGGCTTTCTATTAATTTAGTAATTTATCTTCATTGGATCGCTAAGAATCTTAAAGTTTTCTTTAGCACTCACTTCTTCTAGCATACCTTCGGAGACCCAAATTTCTTTTATGTCAAGAGTATCTTTAATCCTAACAATTCTAATATCTTTCATATCATTGATATTGGAAGTTTTTACAGCTGCTTTAACCGCTAACTCATTCGTCTCTAAGAACATCGGCATCTTCACTACACTGACTACTGTACTCGTTAAAGCATTAGCAAAACCTTGTTTCCAATCAATTGAATCAAATACTTTTTTTGTAGTGAAATCCGCATGTCCGATGCCATTTGCATTGCCATGAGTTTTTTTAGTTAAATCTAGGACAACGATTCGATTTACATCTGGCCCTCCAGTTGCATATGGCGTTGCATATCTGCCTGTAATATTAGGATCCATCCCATCACCGGAAATATCTTTACCAATTTCATCGATGACAAGCACGTCAATTTGTTCGAACATCAGCTTGGCCATCAGATTTTTTGCTTCTAGTAAAAGTTTTGGTTCCTCCGTTTCAAACTGTTCGGTAGGTATGGCAACTATTTTCGCTGGCCGATCATAGGCGTTTTCAATCGTACCTAATCCAAAAATAATCGGCACCTTTTCGATTACAATTTTCGCCATTTCCGGAACATGCTTAGCCATATGTTTAAATCCATATATATGGGCTGCTTCTGCACCTTTTTGCTTGCCTAGTCCAATCGTGATCATTTTCATTAGACCACTTTCTACAGGACCACGAAATGCAGTATGGGCTTTGATCCGATTAATCACAATTACTTTGTCTGCCTCATAGGCGTTTTTATCGACATAAATCGGTAAACCATTAGGCAACTTTCCAACTTGAACAACTTCCATGCTTGATTTTATGGGAGCACCTATAAAGTCCTCTGTTACCCCTAATCCTTCTAACACTTCTTTTTGTCCTTCACCCGTTGCCCCACCGTGACTTCCCATCGCTGGTACAATGAAAGGATCACCCCCAACAGATCTTACTGCATGGACCACTTCTCTTGTTAAGATATGAATATCTGCTACGCCACGACTTCCCACAGCAATAGCAACACGATCACCTTGATTAATTCGAGTAAGAACATTCGCTTTTTCAATCGACGTATGAACCTCTTTAGCCACATCTTTTAATTCTGGTGCAGTAAATTTCTGCTCCACTTTCACCATTTTCGGAAGTGGGATATCTTGCAGTAGCTCCGCGATTATTTCCATACTACATATTACCTCCTTTAATCAGAAAAAATCCTATTACTCGTTACCTTGAAATATATAAGCAAAACGAGACAAATTGGTTTGAATGTATGTATCAATTTGCCAATTTGAACCATTGAAATTTTAATAACTTCCTAACAAGTTAGATCAATAACTATATGATTCTAGCTACAACTAATACGTACAAGTTCTCCCCAATATGACGCGTTCTAAATGGGATAAGAAAGGTTTCTACTTTCATTTCCTTTACTTTTTTCTCCCTCTTTACGGGCTTTCTTGATCAAAGCTGTAAATTGGCTAGCAATATCTGTTAATACTTCATATCTACCTTCTTCAATCGCCTGCTTGTTGAGTAATGTACCGCCTACGCCAACAGCTACTACGCCATATTGAAAAAATTGTTCAACATTATCTAGTGAAACGCCACCCGTTGGCATCATCGGAATCTGGCCAAGTGGACCCTTTAATTCCCTAAAGTAGTTTGGTCCAACCACACTTCCTGGGAAAACTTTAATAATATCGGCACCGGATTGGTAAGCTTTTACGATTTCAGTTGGTGTCATGGCTCCTGGAATTGAAATCTTTCCGTATCGATTCGAGATTTCAATTGTCTTTTCATCGACGATTGGCGAAAAAATAAAATCGGATCCTGCTTCAATCGCTCTTTTTGCTGTTTCTGCATCAAGGACCGTTCCTGCACCAACTAGTACCCGCTGACCGAATTCTTGTTTAATCTGTTCAATCATCTTGAAAACGCCAGGTGTATCGGCAGTGATTTCAAGTGCTCCAACTCCGCCAGTTACTAACGCATCCGCAATGGAGGAAATTTGTTCAACTTTCGGTCTTCTGATTACTGCCACCAAGCCAGAATCTATTAATCTTTGAATATTCGCTAATTTTTCCATGAATAAAACCCCTCTCCTATCTTTTTACATCTCGGGCATCTGATTCGCCCTTTAGCATTCGCTCTACCTCTTCCTTACTCGGAAGACCTTCCACATCGCCATTCGTGCCAACTACAATCGCTCCAACCGCATTTCCTCGCCTTACAGCCTCTGCTATCGGTTCGTTGCACAATAGCCCACTGATTACTCCTGCGGCAAAGCCATCACCAGCTCCTACCGGGTCGACAACTTGCGCTGGGAAGCCAATGACATATCCTTGCTCAGTACCGTTTTGATAGTAAGCTCCCTCTGCTCCAAGCTTGACGACAACTATTTTGTCTTTGTTCGGTGATAAACATTCTGCAATTTCTTCTGGTGTTGATTTACCTGTAATAAATTCACCTTCATCAAAACCCGGAAGGATGATATCTGCTTCTTTCGCCATTTGAGATAATACGTCTCTGGCTTCATCTTGTTCCCACAATGTATAGCGGATATTTGGGTCAAAAACGATTTTAACTTGATGTTTTTTCGCGATTTCAATAGCTTTGAAAACAGCTTGACGGCTGGATTCACTTATTGCGGGTGTAATACCCGTTAGATGAAGCATTTTCGCATTCGCGATATACGCTTCATCTAGATCGTCTGCTGATAGTAAGCTGGCAGCTGAATTTTTGCGATAATAATAGACTTGCATATTTGTTGGCGATTTTTTCTCTTTAAAAAAGAGACCAGTCGGTGCTTCGTCTGTGTATAGACAGCGTGAAGTATCTACGCCTTCACCTCGAATAAATTTGTGAATATATCTCCCAAATGGATCGTCACCAAGTTTACTGAACCAACCTGTTTGATGACCTAATCTTTGGAGGCCAATGACCGCATTTGATTCTGCTCCACCAATTTGCTTTGTAAATTTATGGTTATATTCAAGTGGTAGCATTTGTTCAGGATTAAATAAAACCATTGTTTCACCGAACGTTACTACATCTAACTGTTTCAATTTATATACCTCCAAAGTCTAGTCAACGTAGTCATTTTTAAAAGGGTATATCTATTCAACCGAATAGATTTGGAATTACTAGCGAAATCCAAGGTATAAATAACATAATAATCAAACCAAGTATTAGGATTCCGACGAATGGCAGTATAGCTTTTGCTACTTTTTCTATCGATAGTCCGGTAATGCCTGATGCAACAAAGAGGTTAACACCAAGCGGTGGTGTCATCATGCCAATTTCCGCTCCTACAATTAAAAGAATACCGAAATGCACAGGATTCACACCTAATTGCTGAAGCACAGGTAAGAATAATGGTGCGAGAATGATAATAATTGATAAAGTCTCCATAAACGTTCCTACAAATAAAACGAGTGCTACAATCAATAACAGAACAATATATTTATTGTCGGAAATTCCTAAAATTAAATCGGCCAATTGATTTGGAACCTGATACATCGAAATAAGCTTTCCAAATGCAGTCGCTGTTCCGAGAATAATCATTACTGTACCAGTCATCATCGCTGAAGAGATTAAAATCTTTGGTACGTCTTTCCATTTCAATTCTTTATAAACAAACAAACCAATGATTAATCCATAAACAACAGCAATAACCGCTGATTCAGTCGGAGTAAATGCCCCAGAGTAGATTCCGCCGAGTATAATGACCGGTGCCATTAAAGCCCAGAAAGCATTCTTTGTCGTTCTAGCAAATCGGCCAAAATTGAACTTTTGTCCAGTCCCAACATAGCCTCTCCTTTTAGAAATAAGATAGACTACTAGAATCATTAAAAGCGCTAAGAAAATACCAGGAACGAATCCTGCTAAAAACATATCGCCAATCGAAACACCTGTCACAACACCATAAATAATCATTGGAATCGATGGTGGGATAACAATCCCTAAACCACCTCCTGAACCAGCAACTGCCGAAGCAAAATCTTTACTATATCCTCTAGCAACCATCGCCGGAATCATGATCGATCCAATTGCAGCAACTGTAGCTGGACTAGAACCAGAAATCGCCGCAAAGATGGAACAGGCAATAATGGTTACAATCCCAAACCCACCAGTAATATTACCCATCATTTCTTGGGCGACGTTAATAATTCTTTTTGACAGACCACCAGTTTCCATTAAGGCTCCTGCTAAAATAAAGAACGGTACAGCCATAAGCGGGAAGGAATCAACGGCTGTAAAAGCTTGCTGAGCCATAAATGAAGCTGGTATGCCTCCTACTAGTAAAGCTGAAACTGTTGCAATCCCCATCGAGAAAGCGATTGGCACGCCAATAAGTAGACAGATAATTAATACTAATCCTAATACCAATGGTACTGACATCAAATCACCCCTCTATTGCTCTCTTTAATTTTTCTTCTTCCGATAATTCGTCATCCCCTCGGAATCGACCAATGATTCCTTGTAATACCCGTAAAGCAATCAAAGCATAGCCGATAGGAATAATTGAATACACAAGCCACATTGGCAATTGGACTGCTGGTGAAAGTTGTCCATGCCCCATCATCATCATGACCATTTCATAGCCGTAAAATGCAACGAAAATCGTAAAGGCGACCCATAATATATCCGATAAGAGCCCAAACCATTTTGAAATAGATCGCGGAAAGAATGTATCAATAATTTCAACTCGAATATGACGGCCATGCTTGGCAGCCATAGCAGCAGATAGGTAGATTAACCAAACAAAGAAATAACGCGAGATTTCCTCTGTCCATCCAATTGAAATGTTAAATACAAATCGTGATAATACTTGCGCAAACGTTAAAATGACCATTCCTGAAAAAATAACCGCAATAATGGACTCTTCAAAGTAACGATCGAACTTCTTTAATAGAGACATCCGTTTCCCCCCTTAAAAGTAGATTATTCAGGTTTTGTTTTATTAACTTGTGCCAAAATAAAGGGAGTAAGTAAAGATCTCTCCTCCCTTTATTTTTAGCGGTTTTTTTACTTGCCTGCCTCTTCGACGGCTTTCCTCATTCTGTCAATCGTGTCTTTCCCAATTTTGTCGGAGAATTTTTCCACAACTGGATCCGTAATCGCTTTCATTTCTTCACGTGCTTCAGGAGTAATCTCTGTAACTGTCATTCCTTCTTGTTCTAATTCAGCAATATATGTACTGTTTGCTTCACGGTTTAGCTTACGTGAGTAATCGCCAGCTTCTTTTGCTGCTTTAACCAAAATGTCTTGCTCTTCTTTTGAAGATTCATCCCAGAATATTTTGCTTAATAACACAACAAATGGACTGTAGACATGATGAGTGAGAGAAACATGCTTCTGTACTTCGTTATACTTTTGAAGATAGATCGTTGCTATCGGATTTTCTTGGCCATCAATTGTGCCTTGCTGCATAGCAGTGAATAATTCAGCAAACGCCATTGGAGTCGGGTTGGCACCTAGTGCTTTGAACGCTTCTAGATGAAGTTGGTTTTCCATTGTACGAATTTTCAAGTTTTTGAAATCCCCAACATTTGATACAGCGACTTTGTTGTTTGTTAAATCACGAAATCCATTTTCCCAGTATGCGAGGCCTACCATTCCTTGATCTGGTAATTTTTCTAATAGCTCTTTTGCAATATCACTTTCTAACAATACTTTGTCAGCCACTTCTTCACTTGGGAACATAAATGGGATATCATATACTGAGTACTCAGGTATAAAGTTCGCAATTGGAGCTGTTGATGGAATCGTCATTTGCTGAGTCCCTAATTGAAGCGCTTCCATCATTGCGCGATCGTCACCTAATTGACTGCTGTGATACGTTTCTACTTTGATTGCGCCGTTTGTTTCTTTTTCAACGATTTCTTTAAACTTCAGAAGCCCTAGATATTGTGGATGCTTGTCATTTAGACCGATCCCCGCTCGGATGATCCTTGCATCACCTGATGATTTTCCTCCACCACTTGCCTTCTCCCCACTCGTTCCACATGCAGCAAGTATTGATGTGATTAACGTTAGAATCATAAATAGTGATAAAAACTTCTTAGACATTGTGTTTCCCCCTTTTAATAATCGATCTCAATATAGAATGCGCTTACAAAACGCATCTTCCCACCCCCTATGGGAAGTGGATCTATCTAATCTAGTTTTTTCTAACTAGAAAAATAGCCAATGCTAATTCTTAGGTAATTGCCCCTGAAAAAGAGTCGGTTGAAAACGATGGATCTCGGACTCGAATAGAACATCTCTCTTTTCAATCTTTTCTAAAAGTCGTTCTGCTGCTTTATTCCCCATTTCGAAAGCTGGTTGAGATAAGAAGGAGAGTGAAGGCTCCAACACCGTCGCAAAAGGAATATCATCAAATCCCACAACTTCTATTTCTTCCGGAATGTTTAACCCATTTTCTTTTACAAATTTAAGAACTTCAAAAAGTGTGAGATCATTTGACGCAACTAAGGCTGTAGGCTTTTCACATAATGAAAACATCTCCTTCAGTCCCGATTGAAGCTTGTCCACACCCATGCTTTTGATATATTCATTGGTGACTGGCAGCCCGTGTACTTTCAAAGCCTTTTTAAAACCCTCAAGTCTTTCTACCCTAGGTGTAACCATTCTTTCAATAGAAGGTGTCACCACTCCTATACGAGTATGGCCCCGATCAACTAGATGTTTTACAGCTAAATTCGAAGCGTTTTCATTATCTAATAAAAATGCATCGATATTAACACCTTCAATCATCCGATCTAAGAAGACTACTGGATAATTCATTTTCACCATAGAGTCGTAAAGTGCCAAATTGCCACCTGTAGGAAAAATAGCCATACCATCAATTTGCTTTGCAAGCAACATTTGAATATACTTCTCTTCCTTGACAGGATCATCATCAGCATTACAAACGATAACATGAAAATCATTTTCATTGCATGTATCCTCAATAGCTCGAATGACTTTTGTAGAAAATGAGTGGAGTATATTGGCAACAATGACACCAATTGTTGAAGATCGCTTTTGCTTTAAACTCCTGGCTACGATATTCGGTTGATATCCAAGCTGACTAATGGCATTTTCAATCCGTAACTTTGTTGTTTCCCCCATATAGTCATACCGCTTATTTAAATATTGTGAGACAGTACTCTTAGACACGCAAGCAAGCTTCGCTACATCTGTTATTGTTATCCGTTTCATCCTTTAGCTCCTTTTACCTAAACCGATTTCTTTTTTTATAAATCGATTTACTAAATCGGTTTATGAATTGAGTATAAGTGAAAATAAAAACCATTACAATATGTTTTTTGTTTTTTTTGAAAAATTATTTTATTAACAACTAAGGAATTATTCCATAATAAACAACAATAGGTGATAGAGGTTATATCTCCTATTGTTGATTAATTTACCGATACACCCTAGCTTTATTAAACGGAAGGAAACATTCCCTTCTCAAGATTTTTTCTTTATTTTATTACATCTCTATTACTGCTTTAATAACTTTATTAGCTGGATTAATATATGATTCAAAATCATAAATGATCATGGAAAAGTTTGTACGATTTGTAATTAAGCCATCAATTTGAATTAAGCCTTCCTCTATACAATCAATGACATGTAAAAAGTCTTTTAAAGTTGCATTTCTGCTCGCTAGTAAACTCATTTCTCGTTTATGAAATTCAGGATGATTAAATATAAGATCATCCTTCACTAAACCAACATAAACTAACATCCCGCCATGACTTACAAAATTGAAAGCACTCATCATCGACGACTTATTCCCAGTCGCATCAAAAACAACTGTTGGAAACTCACCGTTAGTAAAGTCCTTCACGCGATCTATGGGATTTTTTTGTGCATGAACGATATGATCGACTCCAGCCCATTGTTTACAAAATGTCAGTCGATCTTCGTTTACATCCATTGCTATTACTGTAGCTCCTGTTAACTTAGCAAGCCGCATTACTCCCAAGCCAATCGGACCTGCTCCAATTACTAATGCGATCTGACCTGCTTTTAAATTAGAACGGCGAACTGCATGTGCACCAATACTTAATGGTTCTACCATTGATGCTTCATCTAAACTTAAATTATTCACTTTTAATACATGATCAACAGGCACACGGATATATTCTTTCATACCTCCATCCATGTGTACACCGAAAACTTTCATGTCTGTGCAGCAATTTGTTTTACCATTTCTACAGGCTACACACTTTCCACATTCCATATATGGAATAATCGTTACAAGATCACCTACTTGGATCTTGTCATCTCCAACAACATCCACTATTTCTCCCGATAATTCATGTCCTAATACTCTTGGATATGTAAAATAAGGTTGGTTCCCATTGTATGCGTGTACATCCGTTCCACAAATACCAATTCTTTTTACTTTTATGATTACTTCTCCCTGTCTAGCAGTTGGTATATCTTCAATTATCTCTTGCAAATGTTTCGGCTCCTTACAACTTATCACTCTCATTATTACCACTCCTTTCTAAAATAAATGATGGTGTCTCATAAGGGTTTGACATCGCACCCTAAATCAGTCTGTAGTGTTTCATACACGTATCTCATACTGTCTATAGTTTTTCGGATATCTGATCCTTTGCATTTGGGACAGCCCTTTCTAAATTACCAGAAAAGTAGATTTCATCTAGTCTAGCTTCCATATTCATATTATCATCAATATTCCGAACTTATATTGCGTAAAACTACAATAATATAGCTTATTTTGATATTTGAGTACAGTTTTAATCTTCCTTTATTCATTAGGCTCTTTTCGTAAAGATTGTTGTTTTTAGCAAGAAACCAATTCGAACAGATGTTGATCTTCGTTAAAGGTGCGAGACTCCTCCGGGAAAAGCGTGTTGAGGGAGACCCCGCAAGTGCAAAGCACTGAGGAGGCTTCTGAGACCGCCCGCGGAAAGCGAGTACTGCAACGGAAATCAACCCGAGTTATTAGTGTAAAAATGATTGAAAAGCAACAAAGTATGTGAAAACAGCCATTCATTATTAAAAATAATGGATCCAAAAAAAGGGGCTGACTCCAACACTCCTACACAGTATTACACTGTATGTAGGATGTGTAGGTCTCCCCCCTATCTATGAGCATCCTTATCTACTTCACTCATAAGCTAAAATCTCGTATTATTTTGCAATTTCCTTCATGTATTCATCAACAATTCCCGCACCAATTTTATCTTTATATTTTTCAATTGTTGGTTGTGCTAATTGTTTAAAACGCTCTAATTCTTCAGGAGAGATTTCTGAAAATGTAAGTGTTTCTTTTAATTTCTCTAAACTTTCAGCATTATCTTCCCGATTGACTTGACGGTTATATTTCCCTGCTTCTACTCCAGCCTCTTTTAGAATCACTTGTTGTTCTGGTGTTAATTCATCCCAAACTTTCTTACTTAATAAGAGTAAAAACGGAGTGTAGACATGGTTCGTGTCAGATACATATTTTTGTACTTCATAAAATTTACTTTGATAGATCGAAGCATATGGATTTTCTTGTCCATCGATTACCCCTTGTTGTAAACTGACAAACAATTCTCCAAACGCCATTGGTGTAGGATTAGCCCCTAGTGATTTCCATAAATCTAAATGAATCTCATTTTCCATCGTACGGATCTTTAATCCTTTTAAGTCTTCGACTGTTTCGACAGGATGTTTACTGTTGGTTAGATTACGAAATCCATTTTCCCACCAAGCTAAGCCAACTAAATCTTGAGCTGCTAGTAACCCAAGCATCTTGTCTCCAAATGGTCCATCTAATACTTTATCTGCAGTCTCTTCATTCGTTATTGTAAAAGGTAAATCGAATACTCCAAACTCTGGAATGAAGTTTACGACTGGTGAGGTAGATGGGATAACCATTTCTAATGTTCCTAATTGTAACATTTCAATGGCTCCACGGTCATCCGCAAGTTGGCTTGAATGATAAATTTCAATATTAAAATCATCCGTTTTACTTTCAACGATCTCCTTAAATTTCACAGCTCCGGCATATGATGGACTTTCTTCGTTTACCCCCATACTAATTCGCAATGTGCGTTTGCCTTTTCCAGAACTTTCATTTCCACTTCCAGTTTTTGTTGAAGTACCTCCACTGCTACAAGCCGTTAAAAATAGAGCTGCTACTAAGACTACAGTTAATAAAAGTCCAGTTATTTTGTTCTTTCGCATACAGATTGTCCCCCTCTTCATTATGTTTAATCACATATTATTGAATATACATATCTAACTAAATACTGAAAATCCCCTCCCATTAGTGATTTACAATACGAATTGCCATTGTCCTTTCCTATACAAATGAAAATATAGAGTGTTAATGATTCCAACCGTTTGATAACGCTTCCATTATTAGTGATCAATAGAAACATTACCTTCTTTCTATCTGTTATACTATCACGAATTTTCAAAAAATTTAAATTGTCTAATCTTGCTTTCATGTACCTTTTTTTGCTATATTAAGCATGGAATATAGAGAAAGGTGGATTGTTTAATCGATGCAGCCGATTCAAAAACTATTTAACCCCGATAACTTTTTCCCCTTTCAAATCGTATATAAAGATACAAAAAGTGTAGAAGTTGAACTCCCCTATCATTTTCATGACTGGTATGAAATTGTTTATGTTTATGATGGGAATGGCACTTTTTTTATAGACCACTCGATACTAAGTATGGAAAAAGGGAGTATTTTTATTATTCCAGGTAATACTTTACACCGAGCCATTCCAGATTATGAAAACCCAGTAACTTCAACTGCTATTTTTTTTAATCCAATTCTTATCCAAAATCGTATTTTAGGAGACTCTTTTAGTTATTTTCATATATTTGAAGAAAGTCTTCGGTTAAATAACTTTAAATATAAATTAGATGGAATCGATGAGCAGATCGTATTTGCAAACTTTCTTGAAACGATTCAGCTCGAAGTTTGTCAGGAAACTTTAGGCTATAGACATGCCACTCTTTTGGAACTTCAAGCACTCCTATTATATTTGGGGAGAATCATGACTAGTTGTAGTAGCACAGCTAAAGCAGCTGAATTTTCTGGTCCGATTTGGATGATAGACATATTAGGATATATTGAGGAAAATTATACTTTGGGGATATCTCTTGATCAGCTCTCGCAATTTGGAAATGTAAGTACAGCACACCTTAGTCGAGTATTCAAACAAATGACAGGCTTTAATGTTTCAGATTATATTACGACTAAAAAAATCATAAAAGCAAAAGATTTATTACTAAGCACCGATGAAAAAATTAATACGATAGCTTTAGAGTGTGGCTTTGAAAGTTTACCTCATTTTCATCGAACGTTTAAAAAATTAATTGGGTCAACCCCTTCTACTTTCCGAAAAAAGAAAATTGAAGAGATGTAGCCGCTAAATTAAGATACATAAGTTTATTAAAGTGCAACTTCAATCCGTGGGGGATTCTTCATCCCCCACGGATTGCTAGTCCTGTTCTAATATCACTAAATCTCAAGCAATGAACTTATTCCAATGATTCATCTTATCTCATAAAATTCCATTCATCTGATTCATATTTATTTTTCACTAAGTTGTATACTTCATTTTCTTGGTCTTTTGTCAGAATGAGAGGCTCGAGATTACAATTCAATCCTGAAGCAAATCCTTTGTGAAATGCAATCTTTGCCTCATCTAAACTAATTTTTCGTGTGTGTATATCATTGATGGCAACAGCTTTATTTTTAAAGCTTTTCATCATTCGTTCCTTCACTCGTTCATTTGGAAAATTAAACAAATTAAACAGTTTCTCATCATCCATATCGAGTAATATCGATCCGTGCTGCAATATGACTCCCTTTTGTCTCGTCTGAGCACTTCCTGCTACTTTCCTACCTTCAACGACAAGCTCATACCAACTTGGCGCATCAAAACAAACCGAAGATCTCGGTTCTTTCAATGCTGCTTTTTCTTTCTCAGTAGAAGGAACGGCAAAATAAGCATCTAGTCCAAGATTTCTAAACCCCATTAGAATGCCCTCTGAAATCACCCGATACGCCTCAGTCACATTTTTAGGCATATCTGGATACTCTTCGTTCACAATCACGCTATATGTAAGTTCATGTTCATGTAAAACAGCCCTGCCCCCAGTAGGTCTGCGGATAAAGCCTAATCCTTGTCTCTTTACCTCTTCTAAGTTTATTTCCTTTTCTGCTCTTTGGAAATATCCTATCGATAAAGTTGCCGGATTCCAGCCGTAAAACCTAACAACCGGAGGAATCTCTCCATTACTATGCCAATTCAACAGGGCTTCATCTAATGCCATATTAAACGCTGGCGTGCAGTTCCCTGAATCAATAAATGCCCACGTTTGTTTTTCCATAAAATCCTCCCATAACCTACTTGTCTTTTTCTCATAAAATAAAGTAAATTACTATCCTTTTCGTTAGTAGTGTATCAAAAACTACCAAAAATCAAAAGAATTTTAACTTTAACAAACATTCCTGCCATTTAAGGAAAAATCTTTTGATTATGTCACGTTACAATTATATAATAAGTAATGTCTATATGTTGCTTAGTTTAGAAAGGAGTTTTACCGTGAGTTGGATTATATCACTCGTTATCCTTATTGCACTTCTTGCTTACGCACTTTTCAATTTTTTCAGTCAGCGTCGTGCGGTTAAACCGCTTAGTCAGGAAGAATTTATTGAAGGATATCGTAAAGCACAGCTTTTTGACGTTCGCGAACCGAATGAATACGAGGGCGGTCATATATTAGGTGCAAGAAATATCCCGTTAACACAAATTAAGACACGCCTTACAGAATTACGTAAGGACAAGCCCATTTATTTATACTGCCAAAACAGTATGCGCAGTGGCAAAGCCGCTCAAATCTTACGCAAAAAAGGGTACACAGATATCTACCAATTAAAAGGTGGATTCAAACAGTGGACTGGAAAAATAAGAACTGGTAAATAAAGAAAGTCCTAAAAGGGTTGGGTCCTACACTTAAGACATCGTTTATCGTGCCAAGTACACGTCAAATAAACGATGGAGTAGATGTGGGCTCCGACCCTTTCTTTGTTTTATTTCGAGTGTTGATGAAAAATGGTTATGAAGAAAGTATCAGCACAGAAAAAGAGGACGTCACAAAAGTAAAGGGCCAGACCTCGCAACAATAAAATTCAGTATAAAATAAGTGTATCAAACACTACATACTGATTTAGAGAGCAAGGTAAGACCCTTTATACTTATTTAGATAGGTCAATATGTTTCAGTTGAAACAAGGTTGCCCATTCCATTCGACTCAACTTATTTTATCTTCCCATCCAACCGCCATCTACTACTAATAAATGACCGTGAACGTAATTCGATGCATCAGATGCCAAGAAGACTACAGATCCCATAAAATCCTCTGCCTGTCCCCATCGACCTGCTGGGATTCGCTCAAGAATTTGGCGATTTCTTGTTTCATCTTGTAATAATGCTTCATTCATATCTGTCGCAATATAGCCAGGAACAATGGCATTGACATTCACATTTTCTTTCGCCCATTCATTAGCTAATGCTTTCGTTAATTGCGCTACTCCGCCTTTCGCTGCCGCATAAGCAGGGACCGTTAAACCTCCTTGAAAGGATAATAAAGAAGCCATATTAATAATCTTCCCTTTACCTTGAGGTACCATGAATTTACCGGCTTCCTGACATAAAAGCCAGACACATTTTAAATTCACATTAATTACATCCTCCCAATCTGTTTCAGAGAATGAAACAGAAGGAGATCTTCGTTGAATGCCTGCATTATTGACTAGAATATCAATCTGACCAAGTTCTTTCACAACCGTCGGGATCGCAGCTTTCACTTGTGCCTGATTTTCCAGATCACATGGTATGATTACACTTTTTTGTCCCAGTGCTTCAATCTCTTTTTGGACAGAATCATCACTTGTATTCCTTTGAAGTAAGGCCACAGTAGCGCCTGCTTCCGCTAAAGCTAAAGCCATTTTTCTACCTATCCCTCTCGTTGCACCTGTAATCGCGGCAACTTTACCATCTAATCGAAACATGTTCTAATCCCTCCATAATTATACGTGTGGTCTAAATAATACTTTTAATGAATCTTCTGGATTGGTCATTAATTCAAACCCTTTTTCAATTTCCTCCAATGGTAGTTCATGTGAAATCAGCGGCGTTACATCAATTTGGCCACTTGCCATCATACTAACTGCCATGGCAAAATCTGCTGAACTGTAACATCTAGTCGTTGTCAAAGATAATTCACGGAAATGCATGGCTGCAAGGTCAATTGTTGGCGGTTGTTTAAAGACACTTACAACAACGATTTGACCTTGTGTCCGACAGACATGGATCATTTGTTCAACCGTTACGCTTGAACCAGCTACTTCAAAAACAACATCTGCCCCTACGCCATTCGTAGCCTCTTTCACATACTCGACTACATCGACTTGTTTACCATCTAGAGCGATAAATCCCATTTCTTCCGCCTTACCTAATCGATATGGACTAATATCGGAAATAAATATTTTACCTGCTCCAGCCAATTTTGCCGTTAAGGCAATTAATAAACCAATCGGGCCTGCCCCTAGTACAACGACAGTATCCCCTACTTTTACGTTAGAACGTCGAACAGTATGGATGCCTACAGCAACTGGTTCTGCTAATGCTGCATGTAAATCGGATAATGAACTCGGTACTTTATGCAAACGGTGTAGCGGTACAGCCACGTATTCAGCAAATCCCCCATGTGAATCAATCCCGATTAATTGTAACGTTTTACAAACATGTGAATTCCCTAATAAGCAAGCGTCACATTTTCCACAGCTGATTGTTGGTTCAATCACAACCCGATCGCCGATATTAAACGACGATTCACCATTTATCTCTTCGATCATTCCACTAAACTCATGCCCCATTGCAAGTGGCGCTTTTGCCCGTGGATGTTTACCTGAGTAGATCATCATATCGGTTCCACAAATACCAGCATAAGCTACTTTAATAAGAGCTTCATTTTCCTTAATGACAGGTTTCTGTAATTCTCCAACACTTACGTTTTTTTCAGATAGATACAAACCAGCTTTCATACTAATCGACTCTCCCCTTTAAGCGTTTTCATTTTCTATTCTTGTATGTCCTCTTTCCATAAAGAATCATAGACCGTTGTCCTCGTGTCTTGGAAATGATTGAGTAATGTTTGTTCGATTAAATCATCATCCTGTGAAAGAAGCGCATCAATGATCAATGTATGTTTGTCTATTAATTGTTGGATCTCATCATAATCCTCTTCAAATCTCTTTGTTGTAGCGACGAGAAGCGCAGTCAAAACGACCGGCTTTAAACTATACCATACCCTTAATAATCGTTCATGTTTCGATTCAATTACGATTAGCTCGTGAAAAATTAAGTCCTGATAAGAAAAATCAATCGGATTTCGGTGTTCCATTGCTAAAGTCATCTTATCTATCACTTTTTTAAGTTCAAGACTTAGACGCGTCTGATCTGTTTTACTAATCGTTTTTAGCAAATATGTTTCAATTAATATCCGTACATCATATAATTCTTCCATATCCTTTTTACTTAAGCCTAGTACGACTGCACCCATTCGCTCAAGCCGGATCAATCCTTCATTTGCGAGAACACGTAATGCGTCTCTCACCGGTGATCGACTTGCACCAAATTCTTGTGCCAAGTGATTTTCGGATAAAACAGATCCTATTGAAATATCACCCCTAATTATTTTTAACCGTACTTCACAAGCAATTTTCTCCCCAATTGACATGCTGGTTAGCCAAGATGTAGGATAATTCATTATCGATCACACTCCTACAAAAATAAGTTGTGTACTTGTATACAAGTACATTTTATTACAAATATATCTAATTGTAAACAGTTTCATTTTTGTTTTTTTAATATTTTCTGAATACTATTTCCGTTTTACAAAGGCGACTTGGCACTAGAAGTCAGCCAAACTTATCTAATTCCAGCGAGAGAATTAAAACATTTTATAGAAAAGGGTCAGACCTCACATTCTATATTCCGTTTATAGTGTTAAATACACGTCATATAAACAATAATATAGTAGATGTGTGGTTTGACCCTTTCATACTCGGACAGCTTTTTTTCATTAATAAAATTTATGAACCTATTAGTTTCTCACTATTAAAGCCAATGGTACTACATATTTAATCCCTTTACTTATCTCGAAGGAATTCCCCATCCCACTATTATTTTCTTTACACGTAAACAACCTTCTCTGTTTACTCTTTCATTTGTATGTACTCCCCACTGTACCTTAATGAAACTGTACGTAAACAGTAATACATTATTCTATTTTCCAACGATGACAAACTGAGTGTCGTCACTACTCTTACTATTCACTAATTTAAGCGCTATTCTTTTAGCTCTTTAAACCGATTACATTTTCAATCAAAGAGCATTTTCTTTTAAACAAATAAGCTAAGAACTAGTACAAAAGCAAGACCGCAAACAGAAATCAATGTTTCAAGCACTGTCCAAGTAGCGAATGTCTCTTTCATTGTTAAACCAAAGGACTCTTTAACAATCCAGAAACCAGTATCATTTACGTGTGAAGCAATGATACTACCTGCTCCTGTTGCTAATACCATTAATTCTAAATTCACATCATGGCCGCCCATCATTGGAATAACTAGTCCAACAGTTGTTAAGGCAGCTACTGTCGCAGATCCTTGGGCAAGTCGAATTACTGCAGCAATTAACCAAGTCAAGATAAGTGGTGAGATTGTACTTCCTTCAAAAAGGACAGCTACATAATTACCAACACCGCCATCAATTAATACTTGCTTTAGGGAACCACCAGCACCAAGAATGAGTAACATCATACCGATTGATGCAATTGAACTTTCAGCAGATTGCATTAATTGTTTGATTGAAATTTTTCGTGCTACACCCATTGTATACATAGCGAGTAATACAGAAAGCAACATAACCGTAGTTGGTGCACCGATCATTTTGATAATATCAATAAACAATTGTGGTAAATGTAATGCATCATGCAATAAAGTGAATATTGTTGAAAGTGCCATTAAGATAACCGGGAATAATGCTGTAAACGCACTGATTCCAAACCCAGGTGTATCTTCTAATTTAAATTGTTTTGCATTACCAATTGAAGCCATGCTACCCATTGGTTCTTTTTCAAAAGCTGATGGTACAAATTTTCTTGCGAATTTTGTAAATAATGGACCAGCAATAATAACAGTTGGTATTGCGATAATGAAACCGTACACTAACACTAGACCTACGTTTGCTCCGAATTCTTGAGCAATAACAGTCGGACCAGGATGTGGTGGTAAGAATGCATGCGTTACTGATAATGCAGTCGCCATTGGCATACCTAGCCATAAAAACGATATTTTTAAATGTTTGGAAATTTGATAAACAATTGGAATTAATAAGACTAGACCTACTTCAAAGAATAAAGCAATTCCTAAGATGAATCCAGCTGCTACTACAGCCCATTGAATTTTCTTCTCACCAAACTTATCAATTAACGTCATTGCAATACGTTGGGCTCCCCCAGCATCTGCAATGAATTTACCAAGGATCGCTCCTAGACCAAAGACTAAAGCAATACCGCCTAACGTATTCCCCAGCCCAGTTTGAACGGATCCAACGATTTCACTGATTGGCATACCTAAAGCTAAAGCAATTAAGAATGAAACGACTACTAATGCAATAAATGTATTCATATTGAATTTCATGATTAACACTAGTAAAACAATAATCCCCAATGCGACAATTAATAACGGCATATCTCTTTCTCCCCACTAAATATGTTTTTTACTAAGGCTGTTTTCACATACATTGTTGCTTTTCAATCATTTTTACACTAATAACCCGGGTTGATTTCCGTTGTAGAGGCGGTCTCAGAAGCCTCCTCAGTGCTTTGCACTTGCGGGGTCTCCCTCAACACGCTTTTCCCGCAGGAGTCTCGCACCTTTAACGAAGATCAACATCTGTTCGAATTGGTTTCTTGCTAAAAACAACAATCTTTACGAAAAGAGCCTTTACTAATTAAATCTCTTCATCAATATTTCTTTGATACTTTGCAATTTGCTCATATTCTTTTTCTAATGTACGAGCAACATTGATAAAAATCGGCATTAAATCCCGGTATTCCTTCACATGATCAGGATTTGGTTTATGTTCATGTGTTTGACCTATTAATTGTTCTACGACATTGAAATCTTCAATCTTACCAAGTCCGTATAAACCTAAGATACAAGCACCTAAGCAAGAAGACTCATAACTTTCTGGAATAATTACTTTTTGATCAAAAATATCAGCCATCATTTGGCGCCATACTTCTGATCTAGCAAATCCGCCTGTGGCTTTAATACTAGTGACAGGCTCATCCATGGCCTCAACCAAAGCTAAAAATACAGAATAAAGATTGAAAATAACACCTTCTAAAGCTGCTCTAATCATATGTTCCTTTTTATGACTTAAAGTCAATCCGAAGAATGATCCACGAACATCTGAGTTCCATAATGGTGCACGTTCACCTGATAAAAACGGATGGAATAGCAAACCGTTTGCTCCAGGTCTCACTCGACTCGCAATGCGTGTAAGCACTTCATATGGGTCAATCCCGAGTCGTTTTGCCGTTTCAACTTCACTTGCGGCAAACTCATCTCGGATCCAACGTAAAATCATTCCACCATTATTGACTGGACCACCAATTACCCAATGATTTTCAGTTAATGCGTAGCAAAAAATTCTCCCTTTTGGATCGGTCTGTGGTTTAGGAATGACCGTACGAATTGCTCCACTCGTACCGATCGTAATTGCTACTTCACCTCCTTTAATAGCGTTTACACCGATATTCGATAAAACACCATCACTTGCGCCTAGAATAAAAGGAGTTGTTTCTAAAATGCCTAGCTCTTGAGCTAAATTTCGATTACAACCAGTCATAACCTTGGTAGTAGAAACAAGTGTTGATAATTTATCAGCTGTAATCCCTGCAACCGCTAATGCTTCTTCATCCCAGTCTAGGTCTTTAAGATTTAATAATCCCATTGATGAAGCAAGCGAATGATCGACTACATATTCGCCAAAAAATTTGTGGAATAAGTATTCTTTAATCCCGATATATTTTTTTGTTTTACTTGCAATTTCTGGGCGATCATGGGTTAACCAGGCAATTTTACTAAAAGGAGACATTGGATGAATAGGTGTCCCTGTTCGTAAATAAATTTCATGACCATTCAGTTCACGTTTTATTTTCTTTGCCCACTCTTCACTTTGATTATCTGCCCATGTCAAGCAACGTGTTAAAGGTTTATCGAATTCATCCATCGCGATAAGTCCATGCATAGCAGTACTAAAAGAAAGAAATGATAAATCTTTTGGATCAATATGTGATTTCTTCATCACATTTCGAATAGATAGAACGACAGCATCAAAAATCTCCTCTGGATCTTGTTCTGCTGTTGAAACATTAGGTGTATATAATTGATAACCATTATTTTCTTGAGCGATAATTTCTCCTGTTTCACGAAACAGCACTGCTTTTGTACTCGTCGTTCCTACATCTACACCAAGCATATACTTGTTAGTATCCATTTTTATTCTCACCTTTCCTAACAATCCTTTTGATTTACTTTTTTTGATTTTCTTGAATATCTAACGCTATTTTTGGATAATACTTCCTAATTAAAGTCTTCTTAGTTCATCAGTAAACCGTCGTTTCATTTAATAGATTTATGCAAGCCAGCAGCGGCTGCCATTTTGACCCAGATGATTAGTAATCTATTATGTTTGATTATATGGTGGTTTAATAATTGAAAATATTATTCATAATTTTTATTATTCTAAAATATGGTAACGCTAACAACCTAGCCAGAAATAATTTATGCCAACCTTACCACTTCGGAAGTTAACGCTTTTATAATATTATCTAGATAAAGTTAAACTTCAATCAGTGGGGCTTCTTCATCCCCCACTGATTGTTAGTTTAACCAATCTGGCTTTTACGGGATAAAACGATTTCATTTTCAAAATTAACTTGTATACAAGTATACTATAATACAATTTTGTAAATGTAAACCCTTTATTTCATAATTTTTTTACTAATTGATTAAATATAAAAGTCAAGCAATATTTCATAGAGTTGATCCTTTTACAAAGATAGCTATGCTATGGATAGCCACTTTTAAGGTAAATCCTAAACACAAGTTTTTGTTCACCCACAACTTCTTCCCCGGTTTAGGTAATAAAGTGAAACTTCAATCAGTGGGGTTTTCTTCATCCCCATTGATTGTTAGTTTAACCAATCTGGCTTTTACGGGCAGTTATCCCCCACCTACGCTTCCTCGATTCCTATAGGGGGTACTGCCAGTTAAAGCGGGATAAATTAAAGCCTTCTGTTCTTTCAAATTTATTAAGCTTTGCTCAACTTAATCTTAGTTAAGCTAAACTACTTTAACTTGTGCATATCTTCACATTTGTACAGTGTAAACCTAAAGGTAATAAAAAAAAGAAGCTGTCGAGGGATTCTCGACAGCTAGAGTAGTTTTAGCTTCCTTATTTCTTAGTCAAAAATAATGACAGCTTTCCTAACTTTCTCAGGATTTTTTTCGACGAATTCAAACGCTTCTTTTGCTTCACTTATATGAAATTTATGAGTGATTAAACCAGCATGGGTTAATTTCTTTTCATTAATCAATTGTACAACTTTACCAAATTGATTTGTTTGTAGTCTAGAACCCGTAATCGTTAATTCTTTTTTCGTAATTGGCAATAGAGCAATTGAAGATGGTTTTTCATTGAAACCTAATGTAACCACATTACCAGCAGCTGAGGCTACTTTAACACTTAATTCAAACGTTTGTGGTGTACCGACTGCATCAATAACAATATTTGCCCCTTCGTTGTTAGTAATTTCATAGATTTTACTTTCTAAATCAACTTCAGTAGGATTTATCGTGTAGTCGGCGCCATTTTCTTTAGCAAATTCCAATCGATTATTCGTAATATCTGAAATAATAACCGTTGCTCCATTTAGTTTAGCCATTTTCAAAACACAAATACCGATTGGTCCTGCACCTTGAATAAATACAGTATTTCCTTCTTTCACATTCCCTCTCCATACTGCTTGAGCACCAATTGTATACGGTTCAGCCATTACTGCTTCATCCCAGCTAATTTCTGGATCCACTTTATGTAGTTGTTTTTCTGGTAAAACTACAATTTCTCTCATACCGCCATCTTCATGGACACCGAAAACCGAAACCTCTTTACATACATTGGATCTGCCACTTTTACATGCATAACATGTACCACAATAGCTAATTGGTTCAATGACCACATGATCACCTACTGTTAAACTACTAACATTGGAACCGATTTCGATAACTTCACCAGTCACTTCATGTCCAACAATCCTTGGGTATGTAGCAAGTGGATTCGTTCCGTGGTAAATATGCATATCTGAACCACAGATTCCAACCCGTTTAATTTTCACTAATACCTCATTGTCTTGTTTAATTTCTGGTTGAGGTACGTCCAATACTTCAATTTTATGTGCTTCGGGAATCATTACAGCTTTCATTATCTTCTCTCCTACTATAAATTTTTTATACACATGTATCTTACATAACTAATCAGAAAATGGAAAGAACTCTTCAGTCACTTCTTTTTCAAGATGGTAACCCTTTCAAAGGACATTCCATTTAATTTGTTTAATAAACAAATTATTCATTTACACAATACCATTTAAGTTTTTTCTCGTCAATTGATAATTATCACGTGAAGGACGCCCCATTTATAAAAAAATGTTGGGTAAATTATAAAGATAATGCATAGGTGATATGCTTAGAGTATTCAATGATGATTAGAATTGGAATAAGAACAACTTTTCTATTTTTCTTCGCTTTTATATACAGAAAAACATTTCAAAGTCAAAAAGTTCCGTTTTTTCTGATGCTCTTCTCGTAAAGATTGTTGTTATTAGCAAAAAAAATTTGAGCAGATGTTGATTGTAGTGGAAGGTGCGAGACTCCTGCTTAGAAAAGCGTATTGAGGGAGACCCCGCAAGTGCAAAGCACTGAGGAGGCTTCTGAGACCGCCCGCGGAAAGCGAGTACCTGCAACGGAAATCAAACCAGGTTGTTAGTTTAAATATTATTGAAAAGTAACAAAGTATGTGAAAACAGCCTTGCCTTAAATAAATATGTAGAATTTTTAAAGCAGTATGACAATCATTGTGATTTTGTTAAACTACCTCTTTATCATGAGACAGTACTACAAGAAATAGAGGCTACTTACAAATAAACATTAACACAATTACACTAATACCTTTGGTTAATTTTATGAAAATCCGAACTTTATACACTATACAGTCAGGGTTTAACACCAAAAGCTACGAGTATGGCACCCAAATCTGCCTCTAGAAACATAAAAGGGTCAGTACCCCCACATCTACTATCTATCGTTTATAACGTGAACATGACACGATAAACGGTGTATAGAGTGTGAGGTCTGACCCTCCTTTTTACAGTTATGATTGATAACGTAATATTGGTTTACGAGCTGCTAGTGTTTCATCTAGACGTTTAATTACTGTTGTATGTGGCGCTTCTTGAACGATTTCTGGATTCTCTTCCGCTTCCTTAGCAATTTGGATCATCGCCTCTATGAAAGAATCTAAGGTTTCTTTCGATTCTGTTTCAGTTGGTTCGATCATGATACATTCCTCAACATTCAATGGGAAATAAATCGTAGGCGGATGATAACCGAAATCAAGCAACCTTTTAGCAATATCAAGGGTCCGCACGCCTAGTTTCTTTTGGCGTCTGCCGCTTAATACGAATTCATGCTTACAGTGCTTATCGTATGGAAGGTCATAGTACTCAGCGAGCCTTCTCATCATATAATTTGCATTTAGAACCGCATTCTCTGTCACGGCCTTCAAGCCATCCGGCCCCATTGAGCGGATATATGTGTAGGCTCTAACATTAATGCCGAAATTGCCATAGAAAGGCTTAACGCGTCCAATCGATTGAGGTACATCATTTTCAAACATATATTGACCATCTTTTTTTACAAGAACAGGTTTAGGCAAGTATGGGATTAAGTCTTGCTTTACGCCAACTGGTCCAGAACCAGGGCCACCGCCGCCATGTGGCCCGGTGAACGTTTTGTGTAGATTTAAATGCACAACATCAAAGCCCATATCACCAGGACGTGCTTTGGAAAGTACAGCATTTAAGTTTGCTCCGTCATAATACAGTTTACCACCTGCATCATGGACAACTTTTGCCATTTCTAAAATATTCTCTTCGAACAATCCTAATGTATTAGGATTCGTTAACATTAACGCAGCTGTATCGTCACCTACTACGCGTTTTAAATCTTCAAGATCAACCAAACCGAATTCATCCGATTTGACTGTGATCGTTTCAAACCCAGCAACAGTTGCAGAAGCAGGATTCGTTCCATGGGCAGAGTCTGGGACAATGACTTTCGTACGTTTCGTATCTCCGTTTGCCTCATGGTAAGCACGAATCATCATTAATCCAGTCCACTCACCGTGTGCCCCTGCGGCAGGTTGTAGTGTGACTTGATCCATGCCCGTAATTTCCACAAGATGTTCTTGAAGATCATACATTAGCTCAAGTGCACCTTGCACAGTGCTGGCATCTTGAAGCGGGTGAATATGAGCGAAACCGGCAATTCGAGCTACATTTTCGTTAATTTTCGGATTATATTTCATCGTACAAGAACCGAGTGGATAAAAACCTGAATCCACACCATGGTTACGATTCGAAAGAGCCGTATAGTGACGCATAATATCAAGCTCAGATACTTCTGGTAATTCTGCTTCCTCAATGCGGATATAGTCAGTTGGAAGCAACTCTTCAAGCGAGATCGCTTCTACGTCCATTTCCGGTAGGCTATAACCGATGCGTCCTTCGGTACTCATTTCAAAAACTAATGGTTGATCCTGATTATTCATGGCTATCCCCCAATTCTTGTACAAATGCATCAATTTCTTCTTTTGTTCTCAACTCTGTTACGGCCACAAGCATATGATCTTGCAGTTCTGGGTAAGTTAAACCTAGATGATAACCGCCAATCATATCTTTTGCAAACAATTGATCATTAATTTCCCGATATGATCTTGGAAGTTTTATCACGAATTCGTTAAAAGAAGGTCCTTCGAACACGACTTCGATTCCTTTAGCTTGTAAGGCTGTTTTCGCATAATGAGCTTTTTGAATATTTTGTATAGCCATTTCCTTTACACCCTTTTTACCGAGTGCCGTCATAGCAACAGAGGCAGCGAGAGCATTTAGCGCCTGGTTTGAACAAATATTGGAAGTCGCTTTATCACGACGAATATGTTGTTCTCGAGCTTGAAGTGTCAATACAAAACCACGTTTGCCATCCTCATCAACGGTCTGCCCGACAAGTCTACCTGGAACTTTACGCATTAATTTATTTGTAACTGCAAAATAGCCGCAGTGTGGTCCGCCAAATGCCGCAGGAATTCCAAATGGTTGAGCATCCCCAGTAACGATATCAGCACCTAGTTTTCCAGGTGGCGTTAGGGCACCTAACGCTAATGGGTTACTTGAAACAATAAACATCGACTTTTGTTCATGAACGATTTTTTCAATCTCTTTCAAAGGTTCAATGCGTCCAAAGAAATTTGGATATTGAATGATGACTCCCGCAATATCATCGCTGATTAACTCTTTTAGTGCATCCAAATCGGTTACGCCATCACGATGAGGTATTTCCACCACTTCAACTCGCTGTCCCTTCGCATATGACGTAACAACATCACGAGACTCAGGATGAACCGTGTTAGAAATCAAGATTTTCTTACGTCTTGTATGTCCACTGCTTAACATCGCTGCCTCAGCAAGAGCAGTTCCACCATCATACATAGAAGAATTGGCAACATCCATGCCAGTCAATTCACAAATCATCGTTTGAAATTCAAAGATTGCTTGAAGCTCCCCTTGAGAAATCTCCGGCTGATATGGAGTATACGCTGTATAAAATTCAGATCGAGAAATCACATGGTCGACGATAATTGGTTGATAATGATCGTACACACCAGCACCTAGAAATGAAGCATACCGCTTTGCATCAGCGTTTTTCCCAGCCAATTTAGTAAGCTCTTTTAAAAGAGCGGGTTCTGATTTAGCAGGTTTAATCTTGTATTCACCTTGGAAACGTACACTCTGTGGAATATCACTGAATAGCTCATCTATACTAGAAACACCAATTGCATCTAACATTTCATTTTGATCTTTGTCAGTCATCGGTAGATAGCGATGTTTAGTCATGATTTTCTCCCCCTCATCCTCTTGGTCGTTTATAAAATGGTGTCTTAGCCACTACCGCTTTCACACGTTTGGAACGAATTTCAACTTCAACTTCTGTTCCAATCCCTGTATACTCTTTTTTCAATAAGGCAAGACCGACGTTTTTCTTCAATGTGGGCGATTGTGTCCCAGTTGTCACTTCGCCAATCAATTCAGAACCGTAGTAAACAGAATAGCCATGACGTGGTATGCCGCGTTCGATCATTTCGATGCCGACGAGCTTACGAGGTGCACCTTGTTCTTTTTGCTTAGAAAGAACAGACTTACCAATGAAATCAGCCTCTTTGTCAACTTTGACAGCAAAACCAATTCCCGCTTCAATAGGCGAAATATCAGGTGACAACTCTTGACCATATAACGGAAGCTTCGCCTCGAACCGGAGCGTATCACGAGCACCTAGACCGATTGGTAGAACGCCTTCATCCTTACCTGCTTCAAGAATCGCTTTCCAGAGAGTTTTTGCGTCTTCGTTTTTACAATACATTTCAAAGCCATCTTCCCCCGTATACCCTGTGCGTGAAACGAGAGCCAAGACTCCATTAAGTTCCACATTTTCTTTGAAAGTAAAAAAGTCAATCTCACTCAAATTCGTGTTTACAGCTAATTTCTGAAGGATTTTTTCAGCCGCAGGGCCTTGAAGAGCAAGCAAAGCTACTTCATTTGAGATATTTGTCAGTTCAACATCTTCAATCAAGTGTTCGTGCAGCCAATTGTAATCCTTCTCGATATTGCCAGCATTCACAACTAATAAATAGTCATCTTCCGCTTTCTTATAAATAATTAAATCATCGACAACACCGCCATTTTCATAGCACAATGCGGCATATTGCGCATGCCCCACATCAAGCTTGAGAAGATCGTTCGTAATCATTCTTTGTAAAAAGTCAGTGCTTCCTTTTCCTTTTACAACAAACTCTCCCATATGAGAAACATCGAACAAGCCTGCCTTTGTTCGTACTGCTTCATGTTCTTCTTTAATGCCAGAAAATTGGACTGGCAGCTCCCAGCCACCAAAGTCAATCGTTTTACCACTATAATCTGCATAGATCGTAAATAATGGCGTCCTTTTTAATTCAGTCATACTACGCCTCCTCACATTTTTTAGGGCATAAAAAAAGACAGAGTAGCCCCTTAGAAGCTTTTTCTCTGTCCTGAAACCTGAAAGTTTACCTAAAAAGGCTTTCCCCTTTGGTGGTCTTAAAAGCTTCTGCTTCTAGACACTCTCCAGAGTTGCGTCCAACAAGGGTTCTTTTGCCTGAGAGATTCGCTGCTAAGCTTGCTCCTTCGGCGCTACAATTGTAGTCTCTCCCCCAGCCTTCATCCGCATATAATATTATCTTTTTTGCACATACTATGTAAATAAGGGTTGCACCATAAAAATGGTCTTTGCCGACTTTACACATTTTTTTAATTCGCAGTAAATGAGGCTACTTCCGCCAAACACTTAGAATACCGTTATTACTATAGTAATAAAACAGTGGGATTCTTTCAATTAAAAATTATATTTATTGATAGAAAATTTCAAAATTTAACACTTACGTTCATACTACCATTAATAATGCTTGAATCGCAATCATTTTTCGTAAAATCCTAACTTTTATTATATTTTATCCTATTAACGTTCGTATTTAACCTTTAATTGTTTAGAAAGGAGCATTGTTTATGCAAATTCAAATCACATTTGATGATGAATGGTCAGAAGAATTTTTAGATAAAGTGGAGAATGATGGTCCCTGGGCGAATTGGGAACTGTATAAGCTTGCCGTTCAAGCGGAAAAACATCTGGCCATTCCAGAATTTGAAGGATTGCAAGCACCTCATCACCTTAATCAGCTAACACCACTTCCTCATCAGCTTGAAGCCGCCCGACAAGTTGTCGAGAATATGAATGGCAAAGCGATTTTGGCTGATGAAGTAGGGCTTGGGAAAACAATCGAGGCCGGTTTAATCATTAAAGAATATATGATTCGCGGTCTAGTAAAAAAAGTACTCATTCTCGTTCCAGCTTCACTCGTTTCACAATGGGCATTCGAGTTAAATACAAAATTTCATATTCCCGCTGTTGTTCAGAGAAAGAGCTATGTATGGGATTCATGTGATTGCATCGTATCATCAATTGATACAGCAAAGCGTAACCCACATAGAGACATCATTTTTAAACAAGAATACGATTTAATCATTATTGACGAGGCCCATAAATTAAAAAATAATAAAACGAAAAACTATGAATTTGTTCAAAGTTTAAAAAAGAAATTCTGCCTATTGTTAACCGCAACACCCATTCAAAATAAGGTAGAAGAAATCTTCCATCTTGTTTCCCTTCTTAAGCCCGGACATTTAGGGAATGCTGCTCTTTTTTCAGAGAAGTATAAAGGAAAAGGTCGGACGATTTATGAAGATGAGCACCTAAAGAAGCTAGTGAACACGGTCATGATTCGAAATCGCCGTGCTGATACTGGAATCGAGTGGACAAAACGACATGTTGAAACAATTATTATTAAGTTTTCACCTAATGAGCAGGCATTATATGATGCTATAACTGCATTCCGACCGCATTCTGAAGGAGCAGGAAGTTCATTTTCCAGCCTAACCCTCCAAAGAGAAGCTTGCAGTAGCAAAGAAGCGGTCTTTACCACTTTAAAAAACATGTCTCAAAAACATGAAAATCCTGCACCTGAATTCATAGAAAAGTTGAATAGTCTCTTTGAAACAGCAAAGCAGGTTGAACGCAATTCAAAGGCAGAGAAGGCATTGGAATTAATACAGAAAATCAATGATAAAGTCATTATTTTTACGGAATACCGAGCTACACAACTTTATTTACAATGGTTTTTACAGCAAAACGGCATAAGCTCAGTGCCTTTTCGCGGCGGATTTAAACGTGGTAAAAAAGATTGGATGAAAGAGCTTTTTCAAAATAAAATTCAAGTACTGATTGCCACAGAAGCCGGCGGTGAAGGAATCAACCTACAATTTTGTCATCATCTAATCAACTTTGACTTACCATGGAATCCGATGCGTCTCGAGCAACGAATAGGCAGGGTACATCGGCTCGGTCAAACGGAAGATGTCATGATTTATAATTTCGCTACAGAAAATACAGTGGAAGAACATATTTTGAAACTTCTCTATGAAAAAATTCATTTATTTGAAAAAGTAATTGGCGAGTTAGATGATATTTTAACAAAATTAGATATCGGCAATATTGAAGATTACTTAGTGGATGTAGTAGAAGGATCAAAATCAGAAGGGGAGATGAAAATCAAAATGGATAATCTTTCGTCCATGATTCAATTTGCCCAAGAAATGAAGGAGGGAAATCTTCATGCAGCAACAGGAAATTCATGATTTTTTGCTCACCTATTTCAAAGCGAATCATTGTGAAATCATAGAAAATCACCCTGCATATTTAACAATTCAGTTAACAATTGAACTCGATAAGGAATTGATGAATCGTCCCTTTTACTGGCACTACCTTGAAAAAACCGGTGGCGTTCCCAACCCATCTCAGCTCACTCTTATAACAGATCCGCAGCAGGCACCTGCTGACTTAAAAGGAGAATTGATCCATTTCGGTTCACAACGACTTCATCAGATTTTTGCGTCTACGAAAAAGCTTGCCGGATTTATCCGCTTATACGAGGAAATTATCCAGTCAGGTCCTGCTCAAAATCCTTTATATCCATGGCTTTCTATCAATGCAAAAATATCCTATCAAAGTGATCGCAAGAAGGATATCCTGTTGTCTGCAGGCTTAAATTTAATCACAGGAGAAATCGTTGAACAGTTTCATGAAAAACTTTTACAAATACAAGTAACTCCGAAAATTCCAGATTACTCATTTACCTTATCGCCGCTCATCAAACCAAAAAGCGGTCTGCTCAGACTTGATTCATATATTCGGCGAACATTTGAAGGAGATGATCATACTTGGGCTGAAAGAGCAATTGAGCGATGGGAAGATGATTTACGGTTACTTGAAAATTTTTATCAAGATATGGAAGACAAAGCTGAGAGCTACTATACCGAAAAGGAAGCATTACAAAATCGTTATGAACCGAATATTACCATTTCTATTGTCAATGGCGGATTATTTTACTTATCCAACCAAGCGATTTAGTTTTCTTGAAACGAAAAGAGGTTGTACCATAAAGGTCAAGACTCCTCAACTACTATATTTTGTTTATATGATATATCCATAGCACGATAAACAATATATAGAGAATGAGAACAGACCCTAATAGGACAACCTTTTTCGTTTATTTTCTTTTTAATAGCATGCTTATTGCAAAAGGGATAATTCCAAACCATTGACTCAGAAATGTTGGTCTATTTTCTTTTTTATGTTTGCGTTGTTCTTTTCGAACAGATTTCGGAACTTCGAAGTATGTGACGAATTGCTGGGTTAAATACTTAATATAATCATTTGTAGACATAGACATCACCTAGTTTTCAGTATGGACAGAGTCAGATTTAATTATGCAAGAGATCAAAACTACTTTATTCGCATTAAGTAAATACTTCTACCCATTCCAATATCTTTGCTTCCTGTTTGTCATAAAGGATCGTCACTTTCCTTATTAGATCTTGCGTTGTTAATACCGATAATTTAATCGAAAGATAACGCTCTTCCCTGCTGATTACCACATATTCAACAGTCCCATTCAGATAATGAAGGACTCCCTCATTCATATGGTCATCTACGACCAAGCTTGGAACCTCATGAATGGCCAACAACAGAAGATGATCAAGTACTAAACCATTTTCAACATCTTTATAAAACATTTTTTCAATTTTGAATTTTTCTACGCCATAGAAAGTGAAAACAATCAAAACCGTAGCTACAACTAGTGTGACAGGCAGCACTGCCCCTTTCTCATTCTTGAACATGTTCAAATCCACTTGTCACAAAGGGCCTCAGCACCGTTGTATACGTATCGCCTATTAAATCTGTTACAGATATAATCAGCTTATATCCTTCTACCCTACAATGAAAACTAGAGACGTTTTGCAGCATGATTTGATGTCCCGTATGATTCACTCGCCTTCGTAAAATATGATTATATTTTTCTATACTGACAATATCTTCTCCTACAACAAGATAAATACTACCATTTGCTATCGTCTGACTGCTAGATCGCCAAAGTTCTTCCTTAATTTGATGCAGAAAAATTTCCCACTCCATTTGATTTAGCCGTTTATCTTGCTGAACTTCTTTCCCTACTACAACATAGAGCTGAACAATCATTGCAGCAATCAGGATAAACACTGACAAAGATAGCAGCATCTCGATGAGTGTAAACCCTCGATTATTCCACTGAATCACAAATCGCTTCATATGAACCCTCTACATTTTTATATTCTATACAACCCATTAGCTTTGCCGATCCGTCCGCATTCTTCCAATTGAAACGGTACTCGTCCGTTATTTCAGTTGACACTCCTTCATCACTGTCAAGATAGGAGGCCAATTTTTCATAAAGATGATGAAGAGCAACAGATCTATTTTTCAGATTTGCACGATCATTCTTGATTTCATGGACGATAGGCAAAATTGTACCGACGATTATTAAGCAAATAACAAAAGCAACCATTGTTTCTAGAAAGATATACCCGTTAGAGTTTCTCAATTTTCATCCTTCCTGACCCAAGATAAATAGTAAGTGTATGCACTGAGTGCTTTGTCCGAATCAGCCAAGTGCCTGACAAATTAGGTGCTCCTTTTTGATAAAAAGAAATTTCTAAATTCATACTCCCTTTTTCGATTTTAATATCATTTGGAATCGAGCGCTGAACAAGTCTTTTCTTTTTATACTCAGTACTTCCATAGTATTCTTTGTTTTTCAAATCAATCGAAAAAATCGTTTTCCTATTATGAGTCATTGCATAATGCTGAACATAATGCAAATCATCCATCAGCTGATCCATGAAGAGCCGATTCTCCATACTTTTTGAAAAGCCTGGGAGAAAGCCGACACTAAGCGAAACAATCAACATAAAAATGGACAAAACAAGCAACATCTCCGAAAGAGTATATCCCTGTTCGTTACTTGTACTCGGGAACTCATTCTTCATCTTTACTTCCAGTTACTAAGCTGACTTCTCCATCCGTATTCATCACGATATCTCCTTCTTTCTTGCAATAAGTCTCTTTCAGATATCCTTCATCTTTCAATTCTGCTAAACTATTCGGTAGTGTATTATGATCGATTTGATACGCCTGTACCTGACTTTGAGCCATTTTCACATAAGCATCACAGCCTTTCGACTGAATGGAGTTTTGATTTTTCAAAATGTTAGGGATGGTAATGATTAGTAAGATGGAAATAACAAATAGTACAATCAACATTTCAATAAGTGTAAAACCTCTTTCATTCATGCTTTCTTCCTCCTTAAAGTCCTTTCATAAGTGAAAACATTGGTAATAAAACCGCCAAATAAATGGAAACAATCACAAGACCAATGAGCGAAAATAAGGTTGGCTGAATGATCTGCATCAATCCCTTCATCTTCTCTTCCGCTTGATCTAAAATAAACCTGCTATACATATATAATTCTTGCTCAAGCCTTCCAGACTTCTGCCCATTTGCAGTAATGACCCCCAATCTCTTTTCAAAATAGGGCAGATCGCGAAAAATGGCGTCAAGTGGCTTCCCTTCTGTTAATTCATTTTTTATTAATTGACAAATATCATGATAAAAAGGCTGGACTCCACTTCTTGCGAATAGAGTAATACTTTCATTAATAGACAAACCACCTGCTAATAGGCCACTTAACTGGCTTGCGAAAAAATGGGTTTCATACAATTTTATAAAAGTGCCAACAAGGGGAATTCTTAATAGCAAATTTTGGCGTTTGAAGGGTGAGAGTTTCTTCAAATAGAAGGAGTGAAGTAGCAAATAGACAATAATCGCAAAAACGAGGAAGTAAGGAAGCAAATCTAAAAAATTCACGAATACAAGGATGACTTGTAACAACAACGTTTCATCTGCATTCATCGTTTGAAAGAGTAGTTGAATTTTTGGTAGAAGCACAGTTTTCATCATATAAAATACAAGCGTTACAAAGAAAATAAGGAAAAACGGGTACAGAAAGATTTTTTTTAGTTTCTCAATGTCATCATTTCTTTGTCCCCAATACAGCCCTGCTTCCTGAAGTGCTTTAGGTAGGTTTCCATATGCTTCAGAAAAATAAATAAAATGGACCAGTTGAGGATGAAAATTCATCATCGTTAAGACGCTGTGAAAGGGATTGCCACTTCGCAACGCTGAAATCGAACGCTGCAAATCCGTTTCTTTCTTTTTATTATGTTGAAGCATCAGAAATTGGATCGCCTCAGCAAGCGGGTAACCAAATTCTAAAAGCTCTCCTAATTTAAGTAGAAATTGTGATTGCTCCTTCATTTTCCAATTACTTCGTTTCATATTCAAACACCAATCTTGTAAATTCTTCTTGATTGACATAACCAAATGCAACTGCTTTGCCGATTTCATTCCTCAATTTCCGATACGAAACATCATTACCTGCTCCTTTGGCTGCTCGTAATACTGCTGACAGCTCTTTCCCGGTAATTAGTTCGTAGGCACTCGCTCTTTTTCTTCTTTGAATACCGCACTTACCCTTACATTCATTTCTTTCACAAATAGGACATTGAAGTTCTAATAATCTTTGAGCTGTCACAGCTAGTAGTGTTTGTTGAATTTCAATCCAACTAATTCCGAATTCTAGCAGTCGATAAACAGCACCTTGTGCATCCCTTGTATGCATCGTTGTTAAGATGAGATGGCCCGTCATAGCCGCCCTCACAGCGATTTCTGCCGTTTCTGCGTCACGAATTTCGCCAACCATTATCACATCAGGATCGTGCCGCAAAACTGCCTTTAAGCCTACGGAATACGTAATGCCGGCTTTTTCATTAATTTGTACTTGCAGGACTTGTTCTGATTCGTTTTCAATGGGGTCTTCTAAAGTGATGACATTGCGGTTCATCATAGCTTTTGCGTGGTGAAGTAGCGAGTATAAAGTAGTCGTTTTGCCGCTTCCGGTCGGTCCAGTTAGAATAATCATCCCGTGAGAGTGTTTTACTAGAGCTGAAAGTTTGTCAGCGGTGTTCTTAAAGATGGAAAGATGTTCGATAGGGAGAATGTTGTGCTTGGGAATGAGGCGAATCACAAGGCTTTCGGAAAAAGTGGCGGGTAAAGTAGATAATCTTAGACCAATCATTTTGTTTTCCATCTCAATTGTGATGGCACCGCTTTGTGGTCGTCTCTTTTCCCCAATATCCATCGAAGCAAGAAATTTCAAATGAGATATGAGGCGTTCACTTTCGTCTTTCGTTAATACTTCCTGAGGATATAGCTTGTTGTCGATACGGAATTGGATGAGAGGACCATCTTTTCTAGGTACAATATGAATATCAGATGCTCCTAGACGGACAGCCCGCGAAAGAATATCATCAGCTGTCTTTTCAATTGATTTCAATTACAAATCACCTCCTATTTTGGATACTTGTACAATTCGACGCCATTTGGCAAAATCCTTCTAAAAAATAAAACTTTTTAATTATTTTTGGCAAATGTTGTTGCTATGTGGCTTTATCTGATTGGGCTTGATTGAATTGTATGACTTGCTGACTCTTTTACTACCAAAAGAATTTCCATATATAATAATGGGCAAATTAAATAAGACATTGGACCAAATGTTGAGAGAAAAATGACCCAAAAAGGAATATGCTAAACAGATTACATCAAATGATTGTAGCATTGGCAGAACAAGCGAGTAATTCCTATTTGTTGTAAACCTTCCAACCAACACATATTTGGTAGTGTTTACAAACTAAGCTTTACAGGTCGTGAGCAACTATTCTATAATTACGTTAGATGTAACCATCATTGGGAATTAAAGGGGGTATTAAAGTGGATCGTATGTATCGCGTTCTAGGTTTTTGGACAGCCATTATGGCAATCTTTTTCTACCTTGGAGACATGTATGGATTATCTTTACTTTTCTTCGGGCAAACTGGTTTTTTTGTACTTTTAAGTTATCTTCGTCTTTCAGAGCGTATGTATATCTATGTGTTTGGCGCTTATTTAACCGTTTTCTTCGTTGGATACAGCTATTACACAGTATTTTTACTGCCTGTGGGCGGGGCAGCACATTAAGTGCTACATAGCAAAGGGGCCAAGGGTCATACCTCACACTCTATACACCGTTTATTATGTCATTACACGACAAATAAACGATATATAGTAAAAGTGGGGGTCTGACCCTTTTTTATTTGGGAACTCTCTTTTTATCGCACTAGAGCAAAAAGCCCCCTACAGTTTGAAATTTCTCTTTATTTTAAAATCCATTCAGAAATGGGTTTTGATCCATTTCATCAGCAATATTCGTAATCGGTCCATGTCCAGGCAAGACAATCGTATCCTCCGGCAAGGTTAATAGCTTATCGTGAATGCTTCTCAGCAATTGCTGTTCATTGCCACCTCTTAGATCTGTTCGGCCTACGCTTTGTTGGAAAAGGACATCCCCTGAGAAAATCATCCCTTCATCTCGTAAATAATAGGAAACACTTCCTGGTGAATGTCCTGGCGTTTCCAATACAGTAAAATTGAATTCACCGAGCAATAAGTCAAATTCTTTAGTAATCATTTGATCTGCTGGTTTTATTTCGATTGGATGCGCTGGTGTAAATGATTGTGAGCCATTTAGTGATGCATCCGCCAGCCATTTTGCTTCTTTTTCATGTAAATATACGGGAATCTGGTAATACTCTCTGATAACATCCACAGCCCCGATATGGTCAAAATGAGCATGTGTTAATAAAATCGCAATGGGTTGCCATTGTTTCGTCTGGATGTACTGAATTAATTTATTGCCTTCTCCACCAGGATCAACAATCACACACTTTTCTGCTTTTTCCATTACATAACAATTTGTTTGTAACGGTCCTAAAGGAATCTGATTCCACTTCAATATCTTCCACTCCTATTCTAATCACAATACGTATTATTCATTTTACACAATTAATAGTAGATTCACGAGTAAGCTGTACCGTTTTAAACCTATCATTTTTGAAAAAATAAAACCATTTATTTAACTTACTGACGGAATCAATTCAAAGATACAACAATCAAAACATACTGGAATTCTAATGGCTTAAAATAATTATAGGTATGAGTGTGATGTCATTTATAGTGCGCACTTAATATATTGAAGAACATAAATGAAATAACAAATATAAATTAACCCGCAAATTAAGTGGTGAAAAACTTGCGATTGCGCCAAACAAATTGCCATGTTTTTTCCCCCACAAGTAAACCCGTTATGAACTTGCAAACAAGGTTCATTTTTTAACCTCGACAAACATCCAAAAAAACATTAAAATGTTAATATATGCAATCAAAATTACATATTCTAAAGTTCATTAGCTAATCTTTGGGTACATTTAGGTAAGCAAAGATTAAGAACAAAGGGGGCTAAAACATGGGATTAGTAATTATTTTCGCTCTAGTCGCGTTACTAGGACTAGCTGCTACACTTCGTGCATTTAAAGATAAAAACATTCTAGCAATTTTGTTTGCTGGAGGAAGTACTGCCGTATTTGGCTGGTTTGCCGTAATGACTCTAGTTAATAACGGCTTTCCAACACTTGTACACTGATCAATTAAAGCGTAAGAAAAAAGAGGCTGCCAATCCGGCGGTCTCTTTTTTCTTAGCTTATTTCAAATATAGTGAAACTTCAATCAGCAGAGGACTTACTGCCCGTTAATGCGGAATAAATGCTTTACTGTTTTATTATTCAAATTAATGATTTTTTCAAATTGATTCCCATATAGGCACCAATTGCCATTCGGTGAACAGCTTATTGGTTCATTCTTTGCTTTAGTGAGAATCACTTCTTCTTTTTCCGTTTTCCAGTTGAATACCTGTAAAGAAAATCCCCCAGCATATTGTCCAACATTCGCAGCTTTTTCCGGTATGAAAGATATAAACTGAGAAGATTCTTCTCTCATATCAAAGTAAGGAATCAGCCAATTTGAATAGTTCTTTAAATGAGGAGCTGAAAAACTAGATATAAGTTTGTTTTCATCATTAAAAAAGCTATACGTAGCTTTATCATAGTTCTCACTTTGATCTTGAATGGTCATTAATGTATGTGCTGTTCTAGAAAAGTAAATTACATCAAGCATGATACTTTCCCGTTGCTTAGTATAAAGATTCTTCTTCATCAGCGGCGCTTTTAAATTGGGCTCATCTTCATTCCAATCAAGATACAGCAATTCTTCCTTACTTCCCCACTTCACAAAGGGCTGTGGAAACTCTATCGCTTCAATCTTTTGTTCTTTCGTATTGACGATGTATGTTCGAAATGACCAATCTTCAAAAAAACTAGAAAGAAACAATACACCTGGGTCATGAATATTCCATTCATACGCTAATTCAATGGATGGAACTGAAGCTGAAAAAGCTTTCGTGCCGTCATGATTCAAAACTTCAATTATTGCTTTATTGGCTAACGGAGCTAAACGAACGAGCACATATGAATGATCCGGACTAATACTAACGTCCACAATATCATCGGTAGGTAAATAAAAAACGAGCTTTTCCTGAGTCTTAAAATTCCAACTCATTAATTGCAACGAATCGCTTTCATCAAGTTTTGACGCATAAAGAATGGTGGAAGAATCCAGCCAACCATACACTTTTTCAATCTGTTCATGAGAGTCGATTAGAAATTCTGGTATCTCGTCATTGTCTTTAACGGCGATGGGGTTTTCTAAGTCTTTTTCCGGTTTCAGTGTTTCTTCATTATTCGTGGCCTCACAAGCCGATAGGAGAAGGAAAGTGGAGATGATACATAAGATTAAACGAATGTTTAAACGATTTGCCACAAATCTTGGCTGCAGCAATTGATAAGCTACTGGCCTAAAAAACTTTTCAACCTCCACACCTCCTATTTTTACTAACGGTATAGATATTCATTATAAAACAAAATATCTACGAAAGCCCCTAAAAACTGTCACAAAAATAAATTTTTATTAACTTACGTACAAAACAAATATTGCGTTAAAACGCCACCATTTATCATGAAGGACCAATCAAATAGCACGCTACACTCACCTAATCACAATGGTTGCGGAGCGAAGCCAGATTTCAAGATGTTTTCTATAAAAATAAGTATACTTGCTAAATAGAAGGCTTATTAATAAGTTGCGAAATCCTGAACCCCATGTCCTCATACAAAAAGATGTCCCAAAATAAAAGGCCAGCTCTTACAAGGACTACATCCAGTTTAAATGTCGATAAACTGGATAGTAAATGCTTCGACTGACCGTTTTGGAACATCCGTTTATTGTCATAATTTATCTAAAGTGTTTAATTAGCAAATTGTTTTTTCACAAGCCATGCGGCGCCGATGACACCTGCATCATTTCCAAGTGTAGCCAAACTAATGGTTGTCGATTTGCGAACACGTTTAAATGCGTACAGTTCGAAATATTCCCGTACTGGCTTAAGCAGTAAATCACCTGCTTTAGAAACACCTCCGCCAATTACAATCTTTTCTGGATTCAAGATATTACCTGCTTGTGCTAATGCAAGGCCTAAGTACTGACTAACTTGTTGAATAACCTTTAGTGATATCGCATCTCCTTGTTCCGCACATGTGAAAAGTAGCTTCGATGACAAGCTCTCACCACCAAATATCTTTTCTTGTAGTAAGGAAGGTTCGTCTGTTTTTTCCAAAGCTTCTTTTGCCAATCGAACGATTCCTGTGGCAGAAGCTACCGTTTCAAGACAGCCTGTTTTACCGCAGTTACAAGGAGCACCTGCGTCCGGCACAACTGTAATATGCCCCAATTCTCCGCCTGCACCGCTTACACCATGAACCATTAAACCATTTGCAATGACGCCACCACCAACGCCCGTTCCAAGTGTCACACAGACGATATCTTTTGCCCCATTCCCAGCACCTTTCCACATTTCACCGAGAGCCGCGATATTTGCATCATTATCAATAACAGCTGGTAATAAGGTTTCCGCCTCCAACAAGTCCTTTAACGGGTAGTTGTTCCAACCAAGATTAATAGCTTCATAGATTGAGCCATTAGCAGCATTAACAGGGCCTGGTGCCCCCATACCAACACCCAGCAACTTACTTTTAGACTCGCCTAATTCCGCTAATTTATCATCAATCGCTTTGGCTATATTAGTAGTAATACGTTGACCACTATCTGAAATATCAGTGGCAATTTCCCATTTATGAAGCATTTCTCCGTACATATTAATAATTGCGAGTTTTGTTGTAGTTCCACCCAAATCCACGCCCATTAACCATTTATCCATTTTAGTCACCTTCTATTTTTAATATTGAATATTTTTATGCATCAACTTGACTACTTCTCATTCTCAGCCTGAATCTCCTGCCGTAACAACAAAATAGCCATCTGAAATTCTTTAGGTTCCATCATACCTAACTTATACATTTCTCGAATTTCTACTTCCATTAATTCAAGATCTGCGATTCTGTCACCCGTATAGATGAACGTTCCAAATCTTTTTAAGTATGTTTTAATATCATATATTGTTTTCATGAATTCCCCTTTCTAAAGTTGCTTTACTTAGCTTTATTTAAATTCTATTAAAAGTATAGCGAATGCATGATTAACCAACAAGTGAAAGCGTTTTTTCGGAAAAGGGGCGGTACTTCGCAAATTCAACTCCACACCGCCGCCTTCATAAAGTGATACAGTTTATATAACTGGAACCTTTTTATCCTGCATTAATGAGCAGTAAGCCCCCACTGATTGAAGTTTCACTTTATCGATGGGTTTTTAGAGCAGGCCCTCATGGATGTTTTATCTTTGAAAAACAAAATCTTTTTTCATAGTTGTCCATCTAAATTCATAAGATGGAGTACCGTGATCTTTTGGAGGTGAACGATGAAAATTGAATGGAAGCATACAGCCATTATATTAGTAACAGCTCTATTAGCTGCATTCTTTTCATTCGGATCAAAATCTGTCGAAGAAACTATTATCTTTTTTCCGATAGATCCAGACCTCAGATTTAATACAGTTGATACCAATTTACTTGCAAGGCAAGCTGGTACCTCTCAATATCAAGTAAACTGGAAAATCGAATCAACCTTAGTTAAGCCGGTTTATTTACGCCAAGATATATCTTTATTATATAAAAACGGCCGATTAATAGGAATAATAAAGGATTGGAAACAAAATCAAGCAAATTTATTACAAACAAAATCTTTTACTGAACAAGAAAGTGGTCTCTTCGAAAGTGTTAGTTATCATTACGGAGAAGTGCATCCGAAATCAAACACCTATACTAGTGTGCAAAAAATGAGTAAAGATCATCTTTATGCAATACTCACTCCCAAAAAGGACTTTCAAGCGTTTCACGATTCAAGCAATAATGAGCAAAGAGCATGGCAGCATACGTTTGACAAGTACACAAAATCGATTGTAGAAACAGCTTATACTGACGCACTAAAACAATTTGGCATCCTAGAAAATCATTACATCGCTTTACCATTAACGGATCTGGCAAGTAGATTCGATGAACTGCTTAAAAGTTTTCCACCGGAACAGAGAGAAGAAATAATCGGTAAACTGTGGGAAGGGTTATATAAAAATTATGTTATGGGGATCAAAAAAGAAGACGGTAGCATTCTAAATCCAATTGGCAGTACCGTCCCTATTGTGCTTGTTGCAAAAAATCACAGCGAGCTTCTCGTTCTATTTCAAACTAGTGACGGTACCCCTATTTTGCTTCGTCAAAGTTTATAAAAAATGGTTCAAAATCACAGAAGGGTCAGACCCCGCAAACATGAATGAAACGCTTCATACTGATTTAGAGTGTGTGGTCAGACCCTTCAGAGATACTATTGTGACTTTTTAAAAGGATTAGCTTTAATACACGGACTAATAATTTTCAATCAGGTTTCCTCGTATTGCATACGTAGGGTCACTTTATGGCGCTTCGTTCAACAAATTCAATATTTTTTGATATTCTTCTTGATTTGGAGAAAGATCAACCGCTTTTTGAATCTGCTTCTTCGCTTCTTCCATACGATTCAGTTTATAATAGCATAAACCTAAATAATAATACGCTTCATGAAATTCCGGTTTTTGCTTTACAGACTCTTCATAGTTGATTGAGGCATCTTGATAATTTCCACGCTCAAATTCAATATTTCCTAAAACAAATGATGACCATGGATGATTTTCCATTTTATCAATACTAGCCTTTAACAAATCGGATGCTTTATCAGTCTCTCCAGCTGTCATATATTCTTGGGCTAGACTCGCTGTCGTTTCATCAAAATATATGGATTGATTCCTATCACTATAGGCGTATTGAAGTAATCCATAAGTAAGGATAATCGTAGCTCCCGCAAATAACAGTTGTTTAATGTTTAGTCTATGTTTAGGCAGATGAACGATTCCTGCAGCCAAGAAACCGCCAATCAACCCGCCAATATGCCCGGCATTATCAATTCCTGACACTGAAAAGCCATAGCCTAAGTTAACAGCAATCAGAATAATGATATTCATACCCATCGTTCTAAAAAATAGCTTCGGGTATATTATTCCAAAATATAATAAAGCCCCAAAACAACCAAAAATTGCTCCACTTGCTCCTGCAGAAAGGGACGGCGTGATGATCAAACTTGCTAACGATCCTCCAAAACCTGCAACGAGATAGATGATCAAGAAACGGATATTTCCATAAAGCCGTTCAACTTCCGTACCAATAAAATAAAGAGACATCGTATTCATCAATAAATGCATAAAGCCAATATGTACAACAATCGGTGTAAAAAAGCGCCACCATTCCCCAGACATAATATAAGGAGAATATTTCGCACCATAATCCACTAATGTTTTTGTATCCGTACTACCGCCATTCATTTCCATAAGTAAAAAGATGATAAGCTGAATTGCCATAAAAAAATATGTAAATAGAGGTTTCCCTCTTTGGAATAGCTGTTGTTCTTCCTTTGCCTGTTGAACAGAACCCGCTAGTGCTTCCTGTTTTATCTTATTAATCTTTTGTTCGTCGATTTCCTCATCAGGAGATAATTCAATGAAAAGAGACTTAGTAAACATCGTATCAAGCTCATTTATTCTGGCAGAATAGGATGCTGTACTTACAATTTGTGAAGTGACAGTCGTTTTGTTTGCCGTCCTTTTCTTGTCAATAAATTCATAATCATCTACAGGTTCAAAAGCTGAAATATAAATATTCAAAACATCCAACGGCTTTTTAACCAGTTTCTTTCTTATTTGTTCACCTATTAGAGTAGCTCTTTCAATATCACGCTTTAACCAATTCGCCCAATCAAGATCGTGACGAATGATTCTAACAACAGGAAACACTTTGTCTTTATCTGTTTCAAGCCAGATTTCTTGATGATTGTCAGATATCGTAACCATTCGATAATGATATTGAACTGAAAGCTTTTTTACGATTGACCAATATAAATAGTCCTCCTTAAATCCCAATACTTTCCCCACTTTCTTACTGCTAATTTATGTAGTCTTGCTTACCCTTCCTCTTCACTATAGTAGATTTAATTGTAATTGTACAAACATAGATATATGAATTGTTATGCTTTTTATAAATCTAAAGACTTAGAAAAATCTAGATCGTATCAGATTGATGGACTCTTACTCTCGAAAAGTTTGCCATTCAACCCGTTAGCCCCTAAAAAAGGGCTGATCCTCACTCCTCTAAATTAAGGAGATACAGAATCAGACCCAAAACTTTCCTTACGTATAATTGGAGCCATTCCCTTCACTAAATAGACTTTGCATCATCTTTTCACGCACAACACGTGATCCAAATGTTCCCGAAACGAGCAATTTACGCAAAAAAGAATTGGCTAATACTAGATTTATCAGGCGGTACCGATAATGATACCCAAAATACACAGCCGTGCCAATCATCGCAATTTTCATTATTGTTCGAAGCATAATAATCCCTCCTACTCCTAGTGTGGCGAAATCGGGATTTTTTATCCCGGTTTAACTGTTCGTATTAAATCTAACGGCTGTGTACTTCATTTATGCTTCCTAGTCATGTCCGTTATATCCACTTTAATGAAACATACGAGCATGATGTTAAAACAGTACAGCACGACTAACTTTCAATAGAATGACACTCTTTTGATGGATGTGCCTCTGGATTAACGCTTCGTACTATACACATGATTTGGTGTGATAATTTGGGCAACAGGGATATCGTGACCCTCAATTGGCAAGTATTCCATTAACTGAAGTTCGAATGCAAGTGACAGTAGCTTACCTTTATAATCAGTAAGAAAACGGTCATAGTACCCGCCACCGAAGCCTAAACGGTACCCTTGTCTAGTAAATGCTAAGCCCGGGACAACCAATAAAGAGAGGTCTTCCTTATTTGCATGCTCCGTCTGCAATACTGGCTCAAGCAAGCCAAAATAAACCGTCTCTAATTCCGAGAAGCTGGTTATGTACCTGAAATCTAATTGTTTACTGCTTGGTATACATTTCGGAACCGCTACGCGTTTTCCTTCGAGCCAAGCTTGTTCGATTATAAATTTAGTTTCAGGCTCCGGATGAACCGCTACAGTAATACCAATCGTTTCTGCCTGCTTCCATTCTTTTAACGCGAATACGTTCTGTGCAATATCACGTGAAAACTGGGTATGCTCAATCGTAGATAAACTCGATAATCTACGTTTCATTTCTTCACGGATTTTTCGCTTAATATTTGTCATGTATAACCCTGCCTTTCTATTATTTCAACATGCAATCCTTAACATAAATAAAGTGAAACTTCAATCAGTGGGATGTTTCTGCCTGTTAATGCGGGATAAAAAGGTCGCTCGTTTTTGTCAGATCTATTCAAATTTTCAATTAATTAACTTCGTATTGTGCTACGTTTTGCATAGCAAAACCATTTACTTCATAAAAAAAACAACAGGAGAAAACCCTGTTGCTTACTTTGTTTCACGGTGTGTAGTTGAACGTTTTTCTCTTGAGCAGTACTTTTTAAGCTCAAGACGATCTGGATTGTTACGTTTATTTTTTTTAGAAATATAGTTACGATCTCCACATTCAGTGCAAGCTAATGTAATATTCACGCGCATGTGTATTTCCCTCCAAACATATTGACGTTTTCACATAGGACTTTTCTATAATAGCATTTTTTCTATGCAAATGCTAGTCTGTTTTTTGAGAAATATCATTATAAAATTCAACTATCCATCAGGAGATTTATAGGTTGTTTATCATCCACCTATTATTTCATTATTTCTCAAAACAAAAGCTGTTGTGTGGGATTATAGCCTGTAAAACCCGGGCAAAACACTATTATTAATCGGGAAGTGCAGAGAGTAGTTGATCATGCATAAACAATGCTTCCTCTTTCGTCTTTGTATGGATGACCCAAGCGACTGCTTCAATACATTCATCAGGTTGAATTTCCGGTTCCAAGGAAAAAATGCTGCTCACTTCTCCTTTTGCAAGCGGTGAATAGGAAAGAATTCCGTCTTTAAGCGATTTAAAACAGCCATACTGATACAAGCTTCCTTTCCCTTGAATACAATACTGCGAGATTCCCTTTCCTTTTACAAGCCCACCAAGCAAGGCGACTGACTTTTTGCCAATGTGTAAGATAGCCTTCTCACCTGGGCAATAAAAGGCAACATTTTGAGGATCCCGCATGTTTTCATAATGAAATACCATTTTAGGTGATTTTAAAAAAGCAGATGTATTTTTTATCGTACATCTCACAAATGAGATATGCTGTTTTGAAAAAGATTGGATCAATGAGCGCATTTTCCCCCCTGAATTGACAGCCATTTCTTCTTCAGAATACCAGTCAAATTCTCCGTCAATCCATATGCCGGTTTTTAATTGCTTCTGGAAACCATATGACTCATTTCCCTTTGGTAATGTTTCGTAAGCAGATAATGTGTTCATCATGATTCTCTCCTTTTCAATAAATGTAAGCGCTTCAATCTATCAGTACAAAATGAGACCTACAACCTTAAAGCTGTGCGTCCGTTCAATAGTTAGAATAATCAGTTTTTTATTACTCTAATGGTAGCACTGAATAGCATTCCGTACAATAAACGCATTTTGTCGAATTTCATGACTCCTTTTCCTTCTAAGTAAAATAGTAAAAAATTTTTTCTATAACAAAGCATTTTGTTTTTTTTAAGTTGAATTCGACAACGTTTCAGACAAATACCGGTTTATTTTTTATTATTATGCTCAATGTTTCGGAAACTTGCCCAAATTTGCAAAAAAATGTGGTAAATTAAGAAAAGTGACTGAACGGTTAACGCCAATTCCCTTTGTTTTTACCGTCCTTGAACAGCATCCTTTGCTCAATGAATGGTCTATTTATCGAGATATCAGGATAATTAAACAAACAAATGACCCAATTAATAAATACTGAGGTGAACGTATGGAATATCTACTAATTGGTCTTTTTACATTTTCGATTATTCTTTTACTAATTTCCTTCTTCAAAAAAGATCATGTAAAACTTGAAGAAGAAATGGAACAAATGGCCATTACGCATATGCAAGAAATGTATCAAATTAAAAAGAAAATAAAAATATTGGAAGAAGAACTACTTATTCAAGAAACTCCTTCATCGTATGCAGTACAACAACCAACCAACACTGTATTACAGATCAATGAAATTCTTAAAAGCCAGGTGCTCTCACTATATCACCAAGGAGTATCTCTTGAGCAAATAGCCAAACAATCTACCTTATCAATGGATACGGTCATCACTGTCATTGAAGAAGCAACAAAAGCGAGGATCAAAACATGAATAAATCTACAATTCGAGCATTTGCAGCAGGAATCATATTCACTTCTGCTTTTGTTGGAGGCTATTCATATGTACTCCCTGTTGAAAAGAATACCCATCTAACAGTTGATGAAGCTATAAGAATCGTCGAACAAAGCGGTTACAAAATCCAGACTGCTGAATCTGACCAAAAAGAACTTGTAAGCAAGCCCGAACAGGTTAGTAAGCCTATATCTAAAGCTGAACCTGAATCAATAGAGAAACCTTCCACTATTACTTATACGTTAATCGTAGAATCTGGGATGACACCTGAGAAAATAGCTGAAGTACTAGAAAAAGAGGGTATCCTTGAAAATGGTGTAGTGTTTCTCCAATACTTAAAAGAAAATCAATTAATCAAACGTATTCAAATCGGACAATATACATTTACACCTAATATGGAAATTACGGAAATTGTTAAAAAGCTGACTGAATAGTGAATACAAAAAAGAGGATGTCGTTACATCCTCTTTTTCATTAACCAAATCTTCCACTAATATAATCTTCTGTCCGTTTGTCAGTAGGGTTTGAAAAAATCGTTGTTGTATCACGATATTCGACAACCTCACCGCTTAAGAAAAATGCCGTACGGTCTGAAATACGTGCAGCTTGCTGCATATTATGCGTAACGATGATAATACTAAAGTCCTTTTTTAGTTCCTGTATTAGTTCCTCTACTTTTAATGTCGAAATAGGATCCAAAGCGGAAGTAGGTTCATCCATCAAGATTACATCCGGTTCAATGGCAAGGCAACGTGCGATACAAAGACGCTGTTGTTGTCCCCCTGAAAGACCATAGGCATTCTCTTTAAGACGGTCTTTCACCTCATCCCAAATCGCTGCACCACGTAAACTTTTTTCAACAATTTCATCAAGAACCTTCTTATTTTTGATTCCATGGATTTTGGGTCCGTAAGCAATATTTTCATAAATAGACTTTGGAAATGGATTTGGCTTTTGAAATACCATTCCTACTTGAGTACGTAAATCTTCCACTCCATATGATTTATCAAGAATATTACGACCTCTATATTGAATTTCACCAGAAGTTTTTACCCCAGGAACCATCTCAATCATGCGATTTAGCGTTTTAATATACGTTGACTTACCACATCCTGATGGGCCAATGATAGCTGTAACTTCATTTTCATATAAATCCAAGTTGACGTTTTTTAGCGCATGTGTGCTTCCGTACCATAAATTCAAATCGGTTGTTTTATAGACAAATTCTTTTTCTATATGTGTCATTTGAGTTTTTTCATCCTGTTCACTTTGGGATCTTAATAATGTAACATTCATTTGCTGTTTCCTCCCTTAATATCTTTTCTGGAAATGATTTCGAATGAATACCGCTATCGAATTCATCAGGATTAATAAAACAAGCATAACAAGAATACCAGCCGCTGCTACATCTTGAAATTCTGTTTGAGGACGGGATGTCCAGTTGTAGATTTGCATAGGTAATACAGTGAATGTGTCCATGATTGTTTTAGGTAAAAAGGCGACGAACATCGGAATTCCAATAACGATAAGCGGCGCAGTTTCACCAATCGCTCTCGATAGAGCCAAAATCCCCCCCGTTAAGATTCCAGGAATCGCAGCAGGTAATACAACTTTTAAAACAGTTTGCCACTTCGTAGCTCCCATCGCAAAAGATGCTTCCCGTAGTTCTTTCGGCACAGATCGGATTGCTTCTTGTGAAGCTACAATAATGACAGGAAGAACGAGAAGGCTCATCGTTAATCCTGCTGCTAACACAGAACGCTCTAATGCTAATGCTCTAACGAAAATGGTAAGCCCCAGTAGTCCAAAGACAATCGAAGGGACACCAGCAAGATTGGAGATATTAAGTTTAATGAATGATGTGAATTTATTTTTTTGCGCATATTCTTCTAAATAAATCGCTGTTCCGACACCAAGTATTAACGAAACAGGAGCCACGACCACCATAAGCCAGATTGTACCAATGAAGGCAGCCTTAATTCCTGCATTTTCCGGTCTTCTTGATGCGAAATTTTGGAAGAAATCCAAATCTATATAGCCAATTCCTTGGGTAATAATTCTGTAGAACAATACTCCGAGTACTAACAATCCAAACAATGTAGAAAGGAAAAACAATCCTTTAAACATTTGGTTTCTGATAATTCTACTCGACATTTGTTTTGCAATGATTTCTTTATCTACTAACTTTTGCATTAATATTCCTCCTTAAACTTTCGTGTGATGAACTGTGCAAACAAGTTCATAAACAGTGTAAAGAGGAACAAAGTCATTCCTACTGCATATATACTATAATAAATGGTCGTTTGATACCCAGCATCACCTGTGCTCACCTGAACAATATACGCCGTCATCGTCTGAATGGAAGATGTGACGTCAAAACTAGCATTCGGTGTTGAACCACCTGCTACTGAAACAATCATCGTTTCACCAATTGCTCGAGATAATGCAAGAACAACTGATGCAGTAATACCAGATACTGCTGCGGGTAAAATGACCTTAATTGTCGTCTCTAATTTAGTGGCTCCAAGCGCAAAGGCTCCTTCGCGAATTGAACGTGGTACAGACGACATGGCATCCTCTGATAAAGAAGCAACCATTGGTGTAATCATAATTCCCACGACAATCCCAGGGCTTAATGCATTAAATGTTTCAAGACTTGGAATCAACTGTTTTAATATTGGCGTAACAAATGTCAGTGCAAAAAATCCATACACGATAGTAGGGATACCAGCCAATACTTCTAAAATTGGTTTTATGATTCTACGTGCTTTTTCAGAAGCATATTCACTCAAATAAATGGCTGTTGCCAAACCAATCGGGACTGCAACAACCGCTGCAATTCCTGTTACTTTTAAAGTACCCACAACGAGCGGCATAATTCCAAATGATGCATCTGTCGCAGAAAATGGATACCATTTTTTATTTGTGAAAAATTCAATAATTGATACTCTGTCAAAAAAAATAAATGTTTCAAATATTAATGTGAACACAATGCCAATCGTTGTCAAAACCGATAGCACCGCTGTTAATAAAAGTAGTCCGGGAATTAACTTTTCAAAATTAAAGTGATTTTTTTTCTTTAATCGTTTCTCTGTTATCATTTGCTGCACTGAGTATTCTTTCTGGTTACCGCGTGGCAATCTGAAAACCCCTTTCATCATAGCCAAAAGGATGGCGGGTTCATCCAGGTTGTACCCGCCATCTTTTCATTTTTTGTTATTCTTATCTAACTAAACTTATTTTGTAAGTTCAGCAAGTTTTTCTAAATCTTTTTTATAATCTTCTTCAGGTAAGCTGATATAACCAACTTCTTCTGCCATTTTACCTGCATTTTCAATTGCGAATTTTGTGTAATCTGCAACTTGTTCTTTTTCAGCTACTGCTTTATTAGATACATATGTGAAAACTGTTCTTGAAAGTGGTGCATAGTCCCCATTTCCAATTGTTTCATGAGTTGGTTCAACTGGACCATTTCCATTATCAATGCTTACATCTTTAAGCTTGTCTTGGTTTTCTGCGTAATAAGCATATCCAAAGAAACCAATCGCATTTTTATCACCTGATACACCTTGAACAAGAATATTGTCATCTTCTGAAAGTGTTGCATTTGAAACAATTGGTGCATCCCCTAAAATTACTTCGTTGAAATAATCATATGTTCCTGAATCTGTACCTGGAGAATAGAATTTAATTTCTTCTTTCGGCCACTCTGGACGGATATCAGACCACATTTTTGTTTTGCCGTTATCTACCCATAGCGCTTTTAATTCTTCCACTGTCAAGTGGTCTACAAAATCATTATCAGGGTTAACTACAACTGTTATCCCGTCAAATGCTAATGGTAATTCAGTATATTCGATTCCGTTTTTATCAAGCTCTGCTTTTTCTTCATCTTTCACTGGGCGAGAAGCATTGCTTAAGTCTGTTTCTCCTGCAATGAATTTCTTAAATCCGCCACCAGTACCTGAAAAACCAACAGATACTCTTACATCTGGCTGAACTGCTCCGTATTCTTCAGAAACAGCTTCCATGATTGGGTATACAGTAGAAGAACCATCAATAATAACTTCTCCAGAAAGTTTTGCACTTGTGTCCCCAGTAGTACCAGAAGTACTTTCTTCTTTAGTAGTGTCTGAGCCGCATGCTGTTGCTACAGCCAATACTCCAGTTAACATTGCTGTTAAAGCGAAACCTTTAAACTTCTTCATTTACTTATTCCCCCTGATATCTTCATTGTTTGTTTCTACAAACTAAGATTACTATCTTACTGTTAACGAACATTAAACCATTTGTAAATTTTGCGTAAACTTCTGTACGAATTTTGTAAACAGCCAACAAGAATTGAGTCGAATTAGCGAGAAAAAACAATTCTATTCGTTATTTATGCCCGCTTTTACAGATAGATATTTATGTGCACGACAGTCTACTCCCAATCCAACGATGAAAAAAGTTCAGGTTCTCAAATTGGTCACCATATGAAGGTGGCGGTCCGGAGCTAATTTTTGCGAAGTTCAGTCCCTTTTCCAAAGAAAAAAGGCCTGACACCACAGACTCTATAAATAGTACAATGTTCGATGTACTATCTATAGGTCGTGAAGTCAGACCTTTTTCAGATTTTCTTTTACCAAATGTTTATTCGTTATTTTGATTTATTTCCGCCTGCTCTTGTAGAACTTCCTTACTATTAGTCACCTTCGTCTCTGAAGTCGCCTCTGTTTGACCTGCCTGTTGGCGAGTTTTTTTCAAGTCGAAATAAGTATCTAGAGCAAATTCAGCCAATTTTCCATTCAAGCCATTACTAGCATGACCTTGATAAGCCCAAGGAACAACCACTGCAAAAGCAACTTCAGGATTCTCTGCTGGTGCAAAGCCAACCATGCTAAGGCTCATAGTCGCTTGAAGTTCTTTATATTTATCTTTGTTTGGTCCATCATAAAATGCTTGGGCCGTACCTGTTTTGGCACCTACCGTATAAGGTTTATGACCAAAGTATTTATATGCAGTTCCCCCCTGTTCCATGGCAACCAATTTAAAGCCATCCTGAACTCGCTTAATCCAGCTATCCTTCATATCTAGCTTATTAAGTACTTTTGGGGTTATTTCGCTAACTACTGCACCAAGTTCTGTATTATCATCAACAGGATCGTGTATTTCTTTCACCATATGTGGTTCCATTCGATAGCCGCCATTGGCAATCGTTGACACGTATTGGGCTAACTGCATCGGAGTATAGGTGTCATACTGTCCAATTGATAAATCGAGCAATTTACCCGGAAGTGTTTCAGTTCCTTTGTACCCAACCATTTCATTCGGTAAATCAATACCTGTTCTCGCACCTAGCCCAAATTGGGCAAAAGAATTTCGCATCGTATCAAAAGTGCTTGGGGGAATATTCAGCCCCCTGCCTGGAACATACTCTGCTCCAGCTATGGCAATCGCTGTTCTAAACATATATACGTTAGAGGATTTTTTCAAAGCTGTTAAATCATTTATATTCCCCATATTTGTATATGAACCTTTTGAAAGGTTTTTAATATTTAACCTTGTATCGTAGAAATACGTATTTGGATGAATAGCACCGGTTTTATATCCAGTCAATATCGTTGCACCTTTTACACTAGACCCAACTGTATAGGAAGATGATATATTACCAAGTGCATAATCATTGATCGTTGGTCTACCTGTTTCCTTATCAATAGCATATTGCTTCCCAGCCATTGTCAATATTTCACCCGTTTTCGGATCCATTAAAACAACAAAGGCCCGATCGAGGAATTTCGTATTACCTGCTTTTTTAGCCTGAAGTAATTGTTTCTCAATTTCATTATCAATTGCTTGCTGAAGATCCATATCAATAGTTAAGACTAAATCCTTCCCACGCTGTCCTTCAGATACAATTTGGGATTCAACAACATTTCCACCCTTATCTGTAATATTCTTCACTTTCGCTTTATTGCCTTGAAGCACGTCTTCATACTGTAATTCGAGATAGCTTTTCCCTACTCGGTCGTTCCGGCTATACCCGCGAGAAAGGAAATAATCAAGACGTTCACTCGGTAAACCTTCGTCTGATGATGATACTTTACCGAGGACGGATTTCAATGTTTGACCAAAAGTATATGTTCGATCCCAGTCCGTTGTAATGTTTACACCTGGCAAAGAATCAAGATTTTCACTTACCCGTGCGAATTCTTCCTCGGTCACATCTTTGTTTTTAACAATTTGTGGTGTTAGTGCATAGCCGCTTGAGAATTCACGGTAAATGGCAAGCACTTCAAGCTCGGCATCTGTAAAAGAATTGATTTCTTCCTCGGTAATTCTCTCAATTTGAAGCTTGTATAAATCTTTTTGTTCAAGTTCGCCTTCGGTAACCTTTTTTCGATCGGCATCGGTAATTTTCGCTTCGGCTTCATCCGGATGTTTAAGGATCCAGAAATCTTTTCTATCTCGTAGCGTTATTTTATCCGTTTCTTTATTAATTAGTTTTGCTAGTTTTTCTGCAGTGTCTAGCATATCCGTTGCTCTTGTACCCTGGCTTCTCGTATAAGTAATAGCGTCCAATGGCTTATTGTCGACGATCACGTTTAAATTTCGATCATACATTTTCCCACGAGGAACTGGATTGTTCACTGTCACTTCTTCCGTTCTCTCAATTTCTCTTTTATAATCATCCCCATAAACAATTTGAACAAGTCCAAGACGGAGAATTAGTACTGAAAATAATAGAAAAACAGCAAAGAAAAGTAGATTTAATCGTAAAGGAACATGAGTCTTTTTCTTCTTTTCTTTTGACACGCTAAGCCACACATCCTCTTCTAAAAATAGTAATCTATCTTATTTTATATAACTTGAAAGAGAATATCTAGTTTATTTACTGCTTATTTATTTTGTCTTACAGGTGTTTTGGCTTCTCTCTAGAATTGATGTACTTATTAGTGCCAGAATGTTTTATTACGAGCTGAATTTCCTCGAGCAGGAACTAAAAATGCGTGGGGCCTACTTTCATTAGCAGTAAAAAGGGCGTAGACCTCGCGTTTTATGTTATTAAAACCTTATTTATTCGCGAGGTCTAGCCCTTTCTCGTCATTCGTATATTAAGCAGGGTGGTCCATCTGAATTTTTCTAACAAATAAATAAATAATTGTATGTCCTGATCCAACGATCAATAAAAAGATAGGTAAGCTTTTTACCGGGTCAAAATAGATGACAGTGAGGATAAAGCTCGCAATAGAAACAATTCGACCAAGCAGGATGTAGAGTTCTCTTACTACAATATATTCAATCCTTAACTCTGCAGCCTGCCATGCACGACCAATAATATCGTAAGTTAAAGACATATACGGTACAAGTAGAATTGGATAAGCAATCGCGATCGTCGCCGCGTAAAAAAGCAGCTTGGCATAGGTAACATCGAAAGCAATTAAGAACACGCCTGCATATAAGAGTATTCCGCCAAGCAAGATTGATTTCTTCCTCATTTTTTGCTTAATATATCTTGCCGCGAAATAATAAGCGATAAACGAAAGGATTGAATTCACCATACTGTAATTTCCTAATGCTAGTTCACTTCCCGTTTGAATGAAAACAAAAATCGAGACGACAAACATAAATGTTCCTTCACGCAAACCTTGGAAAAAATGTGCATACGTAATTTGACGCCAATTATCATTATTTTTCCTTTCTTTAAGTGTACGCAAAAATAAGTATTTCCCATGTGCTGGCCGTCTTTCTAAAGAAAAACTAAAATATACCGCTATCGCAAATAATAACAATGATACAGCGAAAATTATTGTGTACCCTGTAAATTTTTCCATCTTGGAAATGATAAAGCCCGCGAAAATAGGTCCGATTATTCCTCCTGCAGAAGTAAGCAGTCCTAAAAAGCCATTGAAAAAATCACGTGTTTCTGGTTCTGTAATTTCAAATGTTAACACATTAAAAGCAAGCCAGTAAAACCCATACCCTATTCCAAGTAATCCACCTAGTAGGATTAGAAAATGAGTGGCCTGTGTGCCAATTAAGAGAACAGCTAAATAAAAAGCAGCTAAAAATATTACACCAAGCCTCAAAACTATAACCCGGTCCACCTTTTTGGCAATTCTTCCAGCAAACACAAATGTGAACGGCTGAAAGAGTGCCACGGACAAATTATAAATGCCGATATCCACGTATTCTCCAGACTGCTTCCAAAGAAATACATTTACAAACGTATTTGAGAGCGCAATACTCATGCTGTATAGTCCGCCGATAATTAGCAAAATCCGTAAATCCCGATTAATCTCCAAGTCTCCAGTCCATTTTTTTATAATGCCCATATTTTAACTCTCCTTTAATTACTTTTATAGTGTTTGAAAAACAATGGACATTTATTTAAAGGAGAGGTTATTTCAAAATTTTTCCTCCAAGTACAAAAAAAAGAGGAGGTCCCGGGTCTGAACCACATCAACTATCTATCGTTTTAAGTCGTGAACATGACACGAAAAACGATGGATAGCGTGTGAGGTCAGACCCTTTTGGGACATCCTCTTTTTTTAATACCCAGCTTATTTTGCTGCGCTGTAACGACTTGCTACTTCATCCCAGTTTACAACGTTCCAAAATGCGTTGATGTATTCTGGACGACGGTTTTGGTAGTTCAAGTAGTAAGCGTGCTCCCAAACATCTAAACCAAGTAAAGGTGTTTTACCTTCCATGATTGGAGAGTCTTGGTTAGGAGTGCTTGAAACTTCTAGCTCACCATTGTTTACTGAAAGCCAAGCCCAACCAGATCCGAAACGAGTTGTAGCTGCTTTAGCGAATTCTTCTTTGAAGCTGTCAAAGCTACCGAATTTAGATGTGATTGCATCCGCTAATTCACCAGTTGGCTGTCCGCCACCGTTTGGTGAGATGATTTGCCAGAATAATGAGTGGTTAGCATGTCCACCACCATTGTTGCGTACTGCAGTACGTTTCGCTTCAGGAACTGCATCAAGGTTCGCGATTACTTCTTCAACACTTTTGCTCAAAAGTTCTTCATTGCCTTCAAGTGCAGCGTTTAAGTTTGTCACATACGTGTTATGATGTTTAGTGTGGTGAATGTTCATTGTTTCTTTGTCGATGTTTGGTTCTAACGCATCATATGCGTACGGTAATTGTGGAAGTTCGAATGCCATAATAAAATTCCTCCCTATGTAACTTTAGTTTTTTTACGATGTAGAGTTGCTCATCTACTGCTCGTTTAAATTAGAATATCAAAGTTTTGGTAACGTTTCAAACGTTATGCTTCAGCATTTACAAAATCTTAATCGGTTAGGCACTGTTAAACTTTCCTGTTGATTTTGCTCCAGGCGTTCGCTTCTAGTGAACGGTCATGAAGTATTCTCGGCATCGCGCCTGTGGGGTCTTCTTTGACTTGCTTCCCCCGCAGGAGTCTCACTCCTTTTTGGTTATTTTTTATTACCATAATTTAAATTAGCCATTTTTTTGATTTAACTTGACAATCGGAAGATTAGTGCAAAACGTACCCACTCATTATAAAACAGTGAACAAGAAGTAAATGACCATAAACAGCTGGATAATACTCTTTGTTACAACACTACCAACAAAACCAATTACTGAACCAAATCCTATTTTTGCTGCTACGACTGGGTTTTTTTGATGTACAACCATCTCCGCAATGACCGCTCCTAAGAAGGGACCAATGATAATTCCTAAGAACGGGATCAGAAACGGGCCTACAAGGATACCGATTGTACTTCCCCATATGCCTGCCTTAGAACCCCCGAACTTTTTCACTCCTGCTAAATTAGCTACATAATCTGCGCCAAATAACAGGAGGACCAATAATATTTGTATAGTCCAGAACCCCCAATTATAAGGCTCAAAGGAGTAAAATATACCATACAACAAAATACCTCCCAATATAAACAGCACACTTGGGATAATCGGGTAGACTAGACCAATAAAGCCGATCATAAACACGATAGCTATTATGAGCCAAAATACGATATCCATTTTCATCCTACTTTCTAAAAACAATCTTTCTGGCTTATTTTACCCATACCTGCTTATCATTGTAAAAATAATTCGTTCAAATTCATTCTATACCTATCTTTAAATGACTTTCAGTTGTGTTCTTTGTGACACCTCGCTAAAATGAAAAAGATATAAAGAAACCATTATATAAAAAGGGCTGTGAAGAATGAATATTTTCAAACAATTTATTTTAAGCTTATACTCACCGAAGAGCATTGCAAGTTTTCGAAACCAAGGAATCGGAAAAACGATCTTGTTCATCTTTTTCCTATCACTCGTTTCCATTATTCCCTCTGGCTATTATTTCAGTACGACAATCTCTTCAAGCATTCCTGCAATTAAGTCAACATTTACGGAAGATTTGCCTGAATTTACAATAAAAAATGGAGTACTTTCTGATGCTAAGAAAGATCCCGTGATTATTGAGAAGGATAATATGACGATTTATATGGATGACAGTGGTGAAATAACTGCCCAGCAAATTGCTCGAGAATCCATTACTGCTATCGGATTTTTACAAAATGAATTAGTCTTCGCTACAGGTGGAGAATTCCAATCGGCGTCTTACTCCTTGCTTGAAGGACAAACTCTCTCAAATAAAGACATTGAAAAGATGCTAGATACAGCTTCATCCATTTTGCCTATAGCATTAACCGTTTTAGTTCTAGCAATGTTCCTGTTTACATCAGCACTGTTGTTCATAAAAGTATCCATCTTTGCTATGTTTAGTTTACTTTTCAACAATTCACTTAGGTTAGGACTCTCCTATCGTCATCTCTGGAGAATTACAGCTTACAGTGTTACATTATCGACCGTCTTTTTTACAATCATGGCTGCCTTCCAAACAGTTGTTCCATTCGGTTCTATCATTAACTGGTTCGTTACTTTTGTCATGTTGTATTTATCTCTAAAAGAAGTACCAAAAAACAAAGATGGAATCGAAAGTATTCGATAAAGTGAAACTTCAATCAGTGGGGGCTGCATCCCCCACCTATCTTTTTTTAGGGAGCTTACTCATTAATTGGAAATACTGCTTCTATACTTTATCTACATCATATGCATTATCATTTCCACCATCATGTTTGATTTAGCCATTGGGCTAAATGAGTCTCTTCAAACCCTTCATACTAATAGATTTTTCCCTACATGCAATATTTCGGCAACTAATTCTTGTAAAAAAACTGCCCAATTTTAGGCATAGTACAAATGGTTTTACATATACATGAAATTAAGTAAAACTTCAATCAGTCGGGTTTTTCTTCATCCCCACTGATGGTTAGTCCCGTCGTTCTACTGTTGATTCCATGAATCACAGATTTAGTACGCAGAGTCCTCATATCTTCGTCTATGTGGCCCACTCCCTATGGGCGCAAACTTTACTTCTGCGTAACTCTCAGTAAGATTCACTTTGTCATAGCAATCGAGCATTTATGGCAAAAAGCGAGGCGACCGAAGTGGGAACGTCTCCTAAGATTGCTCACTTCCTGTGAGCTACGGAGACGCCATCACATTCTGTGATAGCCCGATAAGTATAGGATGGAATACAGCACAGAGTATTACAGCTTATAACCTCGAGGGGCTAGGAGCCGAAACTAGATTGGGCAGTTAATCCCCACCTACGCTTCATCGATTACTCTAAGCCTTGAGGAGGGGACTTGACTTTTCGTTAATGCGGGATTAAGACAAGCTAGGGGGATATCCATGAAAAAAATGCTGCTCTTCTTATCGATATGTTTTACTGTTTTTATCATTTATTACGATCTGACAAATGGAACTCTCCCTACTAAGTCCACTGTGAAATCCATAGAAACTAGTTCCGCTCCTGCTTCAGAAATTATCCCGATTCCATATAAAGAAATTAAGATAAATGCAGGAGATTCATTATTATCTATTATTAAAAAGCAGGAAGGTACACTTCCTCTTTCCATCGAAACCATCATTTCGGATTTTGAGAATTTAAATGGGATTAAGCCTGAAGCCATGCAAATCGGCCATACGTATAAAATTCCTTTCTATAACGAATAATAGAAATTTCACTGAGTCGGCAACTTTTTCTCAAATGATTGTTAATCCGGTTTTTACCGGCAGTTTGACCCTACCTACCCTCTTTGTACCTCACAGGCTTTTAGGTGTGGGTTTGATTTTCGTTCATGCGGTCTAAAAGATTCAATCCTTGTCAACTGACTCATAAGATTGTTACAATAGGTAAAGCGGTCATTAAGACGTACCGAAATATGATTTTTTCCTAAAGGAGAGAATTCCACGTGAGTGAAATAATACATCGAACGAAAACACGCCCAATTAAAGTTGGAAACTTAACAATTGGCGGAAACAATGAAGTAATCGTACAAAGTATGACAACAACAAAAACGCATGATGTTGAAGCAACAGTTGCGGAAATCCTGCGTCTCGAAGAAGCCGGATGCCAAGTTGTTCGTGTTGCCTGTCCTGATGAACGTGCAGCGAAAGCTATACCAGAAATTAAGAAAAAAATTAACATTCCACTTGTCGTGGACATTCATTTTGATTATAAGCTTGCTTTATTAGCTATAGAAGGCGGAGCAGATAAAATCCGGATCAATCCGGGTAATATCGGTCGTCGTGAGAAAGTAGAAGCTGTTGTAAATGCGGCAAAAGCAAAAGGGATTCCCATTCGAATTGGTGTAAACGCTGGGTCGCTTGAAAGACGGATTATTGAGAAATACGGCTACCCTACCGCTGATGGAATGGTAGAAAGTGCACTTCATCACATTAAAATTCTTGAAGACCTTGATTTCCATGATATCATCGTTTCCATGAAAGCATCTGATGTAAACTTAGCCATTGAAGCATATGATAAAGCTTCTAGAGCGTTTGATTACCCGCTTCACCTTGGAATCACTGAGTCAGGAACATTATTCTCTGGAACTGTAAAAAGTTCAGCAGGACTTGGTGCGATCTTAAGCAAAGGTATCGGTAATACGATGCGTGTTTCTTTAAGTGCTGATCCAGTTGAAGAAGTAAAAGTTGCTCGTGAGCTATTGAAAGTATTTGGTCTTGCCTCAAACATGGCAACACTTATTTCATGCCCAACTTGTGGCCGAATTGAAATTGATCTCATCAGTATTGCTAATGAGGTAGAAGAGTATATTTCAACCATTAAAGCACCGATTAAAGTTTCGGTCCTTGGCTGTGCCGTAAACGGTCCAGGAGAAGCGAAAGAAGCGGATATCGGAATTGCTGGAGCACGTGGGGAAGGACTATTATTCCGACATGGGAAAACTGTCCGTAAAGTACCTGAGGAAACAATGGTAGAAGAACTGAAAAAAGAAATCGATCTACTTGCAGAAGAATATTATGCAAAACAACGTGCTGAAGCTGAAGCCGAAGCTGCGAAATAATAAAAAGATAAGGCCTGGAATAATCCAGGCCTTTTTCTTTGCCCCTAATTTCATCCTTTAAAAGAACGGCATGATAAAGATTCCGACGATTATGGAAACAACTCCAACACCAATTGCCCATGCCCCAAGGGTTGATGCTCCTCTTCTACGAGCAATGAATCCAAGGATAATCCCGACAATTCCTAAGATTACTGGCATGAAGAACAGAGAGAGAATGGACACTATCAATGCAAATGCACCAAACCCTGTTCCTGTTTTTCCGTCATGGTCATCACGCTCTCTTACTGAGTATGCACGGTTACCCATTGGTTCAGCAAATTCAGCGGATGTTTCCTCATCATACCGGTGGGAAGAAATGTCTTTCTTCTCAGTTACTACTGGCACCACTGTCTCAGTCGCTACTGGTATAGTCTCATAGCTGCGATTTATGTCTGATATGACTACCTGATCTTCGTCATCCAGTGCCGTTGTATCTAAGTGATTCTCCACTGTCTCAAGCTTTTTGGATTTCCTCTTTTCATCATCCATGCTGGAATATCGATCTTCTTCCATTCGTGCATCCCTCACTTTCGTTTATAGGAGCATTTATAGTGTATGTGATAATCGTCAAAAACCTCATGAAAATTATTTCTTTGCATGGTTACATTTACTAGTGGTACACTTGAAGTTAAATGTAATAAGGAGGATAAATAGCTTGCGCAAACGACTAGGCATTGATATCGATGGGACAATTACTAGACCTGATACATTTGTTCCATATTTAAATAAGGCTTTTCAATTATCACTTACATATGAGGAAATGAATCAATATGATTTTAATCCTTTTGTAAATATTTCCGAAGAAGAATTTTCTAAATGGTTTATCGAGAATGAACCCATTATTTATGCCGAATCCATTCTTGTAGACGGTGCAAAAGATGTTTTGCATAAATGGGCTAATAGGCATGATCTTTACTTTATTAGTGCTAGAAATAATGCAATGTTGGATGTGACTGAAACTTGGTTTTCAAAGCAAGAATTACAATACAATCATATTGAATTGATTGGATCACACGATAAAGTAGCGACTGCGAAGAAATTTGAGGTCGATCTTTTTCTTGAAGACAAACATGACAATGCGGTAGCTATTGCAGAAGAATGCAATATTCCAGTATTATTATTCGATACACCGTACAATCAAGATCCCATTCCTGATGGTGTAATTCGTGTTTACCATTGGCATGAAGTGGAAAAATGGGTGGAGAATTGGTTAAAAGTTTCATTATAATTGCAAAGAGGATGTCTCACAAAGGTCGGACCTCGCACTCTAAATCAGTATTTCGTGTTTACTGAATTTAGTTGTTGCGCGGTCTGACCCTTTGATTTGGGACATCCTCTTATTGTGTAACACAGTTCGGACACTTACCATAAATTTCGAATTTATGACCTGAGATATCATAATCTTGCAAACTTTCGTTTAAGTCATTCATTGGACAAGTATCAATCTCTTTCGTTTTTCCACAATCTAAACAAATGAAATGATGATGGTGGGAATGATGGCCACAAGTAAAACGAAAATGCTTCTCTCCTGCTAATTCTGTTGTTTCAAATACCCCTAAATCCACAAAAAGGGAAAGATTACGGTAAATCGTATCAAAGCTAAGTCCTGGGTAATCTGACTTCATATTCTCAAGAACATCTCGCGCCGTTAAATATTTATCACTTGAAGAAAATAATTGAAGCATTTCTTCTCGTTTCCCCGTGTGCTTATAGCCTTTATCTTTTAATAATTGCATTGCTGTTGTTACGTTCATAATAATCACCCTACCTTACGCAAATCGTGTTTTGATTTTTCCTATAAGAATCGAGAGAACTAATATTAATACAGTAAGCATAACAATAGTACCACCAGGTGCAAGGTCGAGATAATACGATAAAAACAATCCAGAAATGACGGAAATCTCTCCGAAGATCACCGAATAAAATATCATTTGCTTAAAGCCTTTAGCAAAACGAAGACTAGCCGCAACCGGTATCGTCATTAGAGATGAAACGAGCAAGATCCCCACAATCCGCATGGACGCAGCAATGACAAGCGCAACCATTACTATGAAAATAAAGTGAATGGCTTTTGAAGGGATTCCTGATGCCTTTGCGTGCTCTTCGTCAAAAGACAATAAGAAGAGCTCTTTATATAATAAGACTAATGTTAATGCAACGAAGATAGCAACAATAATGATAAGTTGCAAGTCTGTTCGGCTGACGGCACTGACACTGCCAAATAAATAGCCATATAAATCTGTATTAAAGCCGTTTGCAAGCGAAATAAAAATCGCACTTAAACCGATTCCACTCGATAAAATAATCGGTATCGCGAGCTCCTTAAAATGTTTATATACATTTCTCAACTTTTCAATAAATAACGAACCGACAACGGAAAACGTCATGCCCATATACAATGGATTTAGTCCCGCTAATGCAATAAAGTTCTTTTCTAATAATAAGCTAAATGCAATTCCTGCTAGGGCGACATGGCTAAGAGAATCCGCGATCATCGACATTCTCCGTACCACAACGAAAACGCCGATTAGGGGCGCCAAAGCACCAATAATCAAGCCTGTTAGAAATGCATTTTGTAAAAATTCATACTGCAAAATACCCGAAATCATGGGTGACCTCCAACCTCTTAATGATTATGACTGAGTAGCTGCACTCCATGACCGTATATAGAGGAAAGCTCTTCTTCATTTAATTCATTGTATTCACATGCATCTCCATGGAAATGCAATGTTTTATTAATGCACGCGACATGGGTAACTTTGTCCGTTACAGTTGCAACATCATGAGTAACTAAAATAAGTGTGATCCCTAATTGTTTATTCATCATATCAAGAATTTCATAAAATTGTTGGACGTTTTTTTGATCAACACCTACTGTTGGTTCATCCAAAATCATCAATTCCGGTTCACTGACGAGAGACCGAGCAATGAATACCCTTTGTTGCTGCCCTCCGGATAACTCCCCAATATTTCGATCTTTAAAGCTAAGCATGCCGACAGACTCCAGCGCTTTGACAACTTTCTTTTTATGTTCTTTGCGAGGAATTTTAAATAAACCGATTTTTTTCGTTAATCCACTTAGCACCACTTCAAATACCGTTGCTGGAAAGCCAGTATTAAAAGAATTAGCTTTCTGCGACACAAATCCAATCTTCTGCCAATCTTTAAATTGACGGATCGGTTGTCCAAATAATTCAACTTCCCCTTTTTGTATCTTTAACACACCGAGAATTAATTTCAGCAATGTAGACTTTCCCGAACCATTCGGACCAACAATGGCTAAAAAGGCCCCTTGAGGTACTTGAAGTGAGACATCTTCTAAAACCAGATCTTTTGAATATTTGTAGGAAATATCCTCAACCTTGATAATCGGTATCCCTTTGTTATTTCCCAATCTAATCACCTATTTTATTTTTATAAGAATCGTTACGATTTACATAAAGTAGTATATAAGAAATACGGCTACTTGTAAAGGAACTAAGATTTTTAGCTAAGAAAATTGCCTGTATTATCTATAAAGTATGGTTCATTTCAGCTCACTTCCATCATATGTTAACCATATGTTAACAAAAAGGAGGTTCAATTGATGAAATTATTTGAAACGATGATTAACCACAAAATTAATAAAATTAAGGCCCATGAATTGCAATCCATTGCCAGTCAGCACGGAGTCAGACTTACTCAAAACGAAGCGAACAATATTAGCAAAATTCTGGCAGGGAGAAATATTAATGTTTTTAATCCCTCGGAGCGCCAACTTGTACTTAACGAAATTGCAGAAATTGCTGGTACAAAAACAGCTAATCAAATCGCAAGGCTATTTACCCAACTCACAGCGAATTTTTAAGAATATGGTCTTGAATTGAAATTCTATCAGGTGTACCTCACACCCTATACAATGTTTATTATGCCTATTTATATAAACAATTGATAGCAGATGTGGGGTCACCCTTCTGTTCTCGTCCAGCCTCTTTATTCTCCATTCACTACAGAACGTACTGATTATAAGTACTTTACAAATTCAGCGACTGGTTTTCGGTACCCTCTTGGCTTTCTACTCTGAATTTTTTCTTTACCAATCGCAATCATTAGAACTGGTTCATATTGATCGGATATTGATAGCAATTTCTTTAACTGGTCTGGATCAAATCCGATCATTGGGCAAGTATCCCATCCCTTGCTTTTGGCCGCCAACATAAACAACATCGCTGATAAAGATGCATTTCGTATCGCTTCATCTCGTTGAAATACTTCTCCTCTACTTTCATAAAGAGACAAGACATCTTGAACTTCATGATCATATTCTTGCTTGCTTAACATGCCCAGCATAAGGAGGCCTTCAAATATACGCTTAGCATCTTTAAACGCTCTTTTATCGCCCAATACGATCAAAACAGCTGATGCTGTACCTACTTTGTATTGTCCATTGGCTGCCTTTTTAACACCTTCCTTTAACTCCGGATCCATTACAACTAGATAATTCGTATGTTGCAAATTGAACGCTGATGGCCCCATTTTAACTAGCTCAAAAATTTCATTAAGTTCCTTCGCAGTAATCGAATGATTGTCTAAAAAATTATGTACCGAACGTCTCTCTCTTAACAACTGATCAAATAATTCCACTTCATTACCCCCGAATTATCCTTACTTTCTAAAAATGTTTATTAGTATAAATCGTGTTTTCTCTATCATCTACATTTACTTCAATTCATTTATCTTGAATAATTTTATTATTAATTAAAGATAATTAAATTGCTTCATTTATTACCTGTCAACAAAAGTAAGTGAAAGCTGTACAGGGATTAATAGTTGATAAAATCGTAAAAGGTCAGGATCCACACAAATATACAGTTAACGTGTTAAACACACTTTTTAACACCTGCATATTATGGTGAATTCTGACCATTAGATTTTAAAATAGGTTATTGATTTTGTTTTTCAGCAGAAACGCTAAAATTGCAACATCATTAATTCTTTACTAATTTCGTTACAACCTTATTGCCAGATGGCTTTTTTTCGATTATATCTTCTGCTGGTTTAGCCCGTTTTATAAAGAAAGCTAAGATTAAAGCAACCCCAGCAATACCGACAGTCACTAAGAAAGCATCATTAATTCCTTCTAACATCGCTTGCATCGCAATTTGTTGTTTCATTTCTGCTGCTTGTGCGGCCGTTGGCTGCCCAACCAAGTGTTTCATTGCATCGGCAGCTATTTCAGTCGCATGCGTTTCCGTACGATTCGACATAATCGTTACCAATAACGCTGTACCAATGGCGCCAGAAACTTGCTGCATAGTATTGTTCATTGCAGTACCATGTGGGTAATAACGCGCCGGCAATTGGTTTAAGCCATTAGTCGAAACTGGCATCATCACCATGGACATACCAAACATCCGGGCTGAATATAAAATGATTAAGAAAGTATAAGAAGTATCAAGAGTTAATTTACTGAAGTAATAACTTGTAATTGTCGTTATCGCTAAACCAATAACGGCTAGTATACGTCCACCAAATTTGTCAAATAATTTCCCATTAATTGGTGACATAACAGCCATTAATATTGCCCCCGGCAATAGCATTAATCCCGCATCCATAGGAGATATTCCGCGAATCGTTTGGACATAAATAGGAAGTAAAATCATAGCCGAAAACATAGCCATCGTAATTGTCATGGAAATAGCTGATGATAAAGCAAACATTGGATACTTATAGATTCTAAATTCAAGCATTGGTCTTTCTAACTTCAATTGACGTAAAATAAACCAAACCAATGCAATTACCCCAATGATCAATGTCCCATATACAAGCGGACTATCCCAGCCTTTCGTACCTGCAGAACTAAAGCCATATAGCAACCCGCCAAAACCTAAACTCGACAAAAGAACCGAAAATAGGTCGAGACGGATATCGACTTTTTCCTTTTTCCCTTTCAGCAAGAAGATGCCAACCAACAACACGACAATTGCAATGGGTGTTACAAAATGGAACAGCATTCTCCAGTCATAGTGTTCAATGATCCAGCCCGATAAAGTCGGACCAATCGCTGGGGCTCCCATTAGAACTAAACCAAAAATCCCCATCGCCGCTCCTCTCTTTTCCACAGGAAAGCTCGTTAACATGACATTCATTAACAATGGCATCAAAATGGCTGAACCTGATGCTTGAACCATTCGTCCAATTAATAAAAGCGGAAATGCATGTGCAAAACCAGCAAGAACCGTACCGAGCGTAAATAATAACATGGCTGTTAAAAAAAGGTTCCGTACAGAGTATTTTTGAATTAAAAATGCCGTCGTTGGAATTAAGATCCCGTTTACTAACATAAAACCTGTAGTGAGCCATTGCACAGTCGATGTCCCTACATCTAAATCCTTCATAATTGACGGCAAGGCAATGTTTAGTAAAGTATTGTTTAAAAAAGCTATAAATGCACCAATCATCAAGACGGCAATCATGCCGTACGGTGGACGATCAGTCTTTTGTATTGAATGATCCATTTGTGTTCCCCCTATGAACTCGCAGTTCATTTTTTTATACTCTTATTCCGATTCCACATTATATAATAACTATTTTAATTTTGCAATCCAAAAATATATAATCACTACTAGGTTAAACTGGAGTAGTGATTTTTATGCAGTTGCTGGGAATGGACAGAATAATGGGATCATTCGAGGCTTGGATAGTAAAAAATTTAAGCTAAATGCCAAAAGAATATTTATACATTTATGTTGTTGATACCATTTTCACTACAAAAAAGGCGATAGATTCTTTACAATTACCTGGAGAAAATCATTCCAGGTATTTTGATAAAGAAACTATCGCCCGCTAGAAAACCAAACAAATGGTCTTACTTATATAAAATTAGTTTTTAGGAGCTTTTTCCCAATCAGCTGCAAATTTCTCAATGCCTTGATCTGTAAGCGGGTGCTTAGTAAGTTGCTCAATAACATTGTAAGGAATAGTCGCAATATGAGCACCAGCCATTGCTACACGAGTTACGTGATCTGGATGACGGACTGAAGCCGCAATGATTTGTGAATCTAATTGATGAACGCGGAATAGTTCAGCAATTTTTGATACCAATTGAACACCATCTTCAGAAATATCATCTAAACGACCTAAGAACGGTGATACATAAGCAGCACCTGCACGAGCTGCTAAAAGAGCTTGGTTCACAGTGAAAATAAGAGTTACGTTAACTTTAACTCCTTTCTCTGCAAGATAACGTGTTGTTTCTAGACCAGCTAATGTCATCGGAACTTTAATTGTTACCTTTTTATCTCCACCATTGATTTTAATTAGTTCCTCTGCCTCAGCAATCATTTCTTCTGCTGAAACAGCAGCAGGCGTAACTTCTGCAGATACAGATTCAACAGATGGTACAGCTTTTAGAATTTCTTCAATACGATCTTCAAATTTAACCCCTTCTTTAGCAACTAAGGAAGGATTTGTCGTTACACCAGAAAGAACGCCAATTTTATACGCTTTTTGAATATCCTCTAGGTTCGCAGTATCGATAAAAAATTTCATTATAAATTACCTCCGTATTTTCATTAATTTTTTTTTCTTGCTTACTTCTTCTCTACTGCATGTCCACCAAACTCATTGCGGAGTGCTGAGACAACTTTCCCTGTAAACGTATCTTCTTCTAATGAGCGATAACGCATTAACAAGGACATCGCAATAACCGGAGTCGCCATTTGAAGGTCTAATGCTGTTTCAAGCGTCCATTTCCCTTCACCTGAAGAATGCATGACCCCTTTAATATCGTCTAGTTTTGCATCTTTAGAGAAAGCATTTTCTGTCAATTCCATCAACCATGAACGAATAACAGATCCGTTGTTCCAAACTCTTGCAACTTTTTCATAATCATAATCAAATTCACTTTTTTCTAGGAGTTCAAATCCTTCACCAATGGCAGCCATCATTCCGTATTCAATACCATTATGAACCATTTTTAGGAAATGACCACCACCTGCTTTACCTGTAAAAATATAGCCATTTTCAACAGAGGTATCTCGGAAAATAGGTTCTACGATCGACCATGCTTCCGCATCCCCACCAACCATATAATTGGCACCATTACGCGCACCTTCCATACCGCCAGAAGTACCTGCGTCTAAGAAGTTTACCCCTATTTCTTTAAAGTAATTGTAGCGGCGAATGGATTCCTTATAATGGGAGTTACCAGCTTCAATCACAATATCTCCAGGTTCAAGGAATGGTTTCACTTCATCAATCACTGAATCAACAACAGAATGAGGTACCATTATCCAAAGAACTCTTGGTTTGTCTAAATTTTCAACAAGTTCTTTATAACTTGATGTACCCGTTGCCCCAAAGTTTCTCATTTCTTGTACTGCAGTGGGATTTACATCAAATGCTACCACTTCATGGTTATGATCCAATAAATTTTGACCGATATTTAACCCCATTTTCCCTAAACCGATTAATCCGACTTTCATGATGACGCCTCCTATGATCGTAAAAGCATATATATATAAATTCCGCGTTTTCTAATTTCCTTCATTCACAATTAAACTGTCAATTAGAAAACGCAGATTTATTATCATTCAGGTGCAAATTCTTGATTAAGAATTTAATAATTCTTTAGAAATTTTGACAACATTTTCTGTCGTAAATCCGAAGTATTCCAGAACTGACGCTCCACTTCCTGAAGCTCCAAACGTTTCGATCGATAAAATTTTCCCTTCTTGGCCGACAAATCGTTCCCAACCTAGAGAAATACCCATTTCAATTGCTAAGCGCTTCGTAACTGAAGCAGGTAATACTTGTTCTTGATATTCTTTCGGTTGGTTTTTGAAAAGTTCCCAACTTGGAATAGCTACGACACGAACCGATACATTTTCTTTTTCTAGCTCTACTTTCGCACTTGCAGCAAGTGAGACTTCAGATCCTGTAGCCATTAAAATCATATCAGGATTTTCGTTTGTTTCAGTTAGAACGTAGGCACCTTTAGAAAGGTTTTCCAGATTACCTTTTGTTTCTTCAAACACTGGCAAGTTTTGGCGGCTAAGTACTAACACTACTGGACCATCCACGTTTTGTAATGCATAAGCCCATGCACTTGCTGTTTCATTTGCATCACTTGGACGGATCACTGTAAGACCAGGAATCGCACGAAGAGCAGTCAATTGTTCAATTGGCTCATGTGTTGGACCATCTTCACCTACAGCGATTGAGTCGTGTGTAAACACATACGTAACTGGTAGTTTTGATAAAGCCGCTAAACGGATCGCTGGACGTAAATAGTCATTGAAGACAAAGAATGTACTAACAAAAGGTTTTACTCCACCGTGTAGAGCCATTCCATTTCCAGCAGCACCCATTGCATGTTCACGAACACCAAAGTACACATTGCGACCAGCAAATGATTCAACAGCAAATTTCGCTTCGCCTTTAATATCCGTCATTGTAGATCCTGAAAGATCTGCGCTTCCTCCAAAAATAGATGGAACTGTTTTAACAAAGTGGTTAATTGCTTGACCGCTTGCCACTCGTGTTGATACTTCTTTATCCGTATCAAAAGTTAGAATGTCTTGCGCTTCAATTAATACTTTTCCATCAATCGCATCAGAAAGTTCACTTGCCAATTCAGGACAAGCTTCTTTGTACGCAGCAAATAATGTATTCCATTGCTCTTCTTTGTTGCCGCCAACCTGTTTTAATTCTGCAAAATGAGCTTTTACTTCTTCAGGTACATAGAAATCTTCTTCATAATTCCAGTCATAAGCTAATTTTGTTGCTTTCGCTTCTTCAACACCAAGTGGGTTACCATGTGCTTTATTCGTTCCAGCAACTTTCGGGCTACCAAAGCCAATGATTGTTCTAATTTCGATAAGAGTTGGTTGATCTAGATTTAGTTTCGCTTCTTCAATCGCCTTTGTGATTGCTTCAACATCGTTTCCGTCTTCCACTCGTAAATACTGCCAATTGACAGATTCCGCACGTTTTTTCGTATCTTCACCATATGAAAGGTTTAATTCACCATCTAGTGAAATATCATTAGAATCATATAACGCGATTAATTTTCCTAGTTTCATATGACCCGCCATAGACATTGCTTCATATGCAACACCTTCCATTAAGTCACCATCGCCTACTAATGCATACGTAAAGTGATCTACTACCGGGAATTCTTTTTTATTGAATTTAGCCGCTAAGTGCGCTTCTGCCATAGCCATACCAACTGCAGTTGCGATACCTTGACCTAATGGACCTGTAGTTGCTTCAACACCATCTGTATGACCCACTTCTGGATGACCAGGTGTTTTACTGTTTAATTTACGGAAGTTTTTTAGATCCTCTAAAGAAACGTCATAGCCCGTTAAATGAAGCAAGCTGTATAATAAACTTGAACCATGTCCTGCAGACAAAACAAAGCGATCACGGTTAAACCATTTTGAATGGGCAGGATTATGAGATAAATGATTCGCCCATAAAGCGTACGCCATTGGTGCCGCACCCATTGGTAGACCAGGATGTCCTGAATTTGCACTATTAATTGCATCAATAGATAAAGTACGAATTGTATTAACAGCTAAAGTTTCAATATTATATGTCATTTTAATATCCCCCTGAATGATCTTTTTTTTGTTAAACAAGCACAGCTTCCTTTTTCGAGACTACAGTTTCTTCATCTAACCACCATTTAAAGCCTACATTTTGTAATAATTGATGGGCTTCCTTTGGCCCGTATGATCCGGACTCATATTGCATGAGTGGAACAGACCCTTCGGAAAAAGCATCAATAATAGGTTGCACCCATTCCCAAGCCAATTCAACTTCTTTCCAATGGGCAAAGAAGGTTGAATCGCCACGAAAAGCATCATAAATGAGTCTTTCATAGGCTTCAGGTACATCTTTTTGATTGGAAGTGAAATTCATTTTTATCGGTTCGATTTCCCCGTTTAATGGGTTTTTGCTATTTAATTGTAATGTAACATTTTCATTTGGATTGATTTCAATGATTAAGAGGTTCGGAGCCACTTTCACATTTTGATCCTTATACAGTTCATTTGCTGAGTCTTTAAATTCAATCACAATCCGCGTAGACTTTTCTTTCATTCGTTTGCCTGTTCTAATATAGAACGGCACTCCACTCCAAAATGAATTATCAATCCAAAGTTCAGCAGCGATGAAGGTGTCATTCATAGAAGTAGAATGAATTCCTGGTTCGTCTAGATAACCATTCACCTGCTTCCCATTCATTTCACCTGATGTATATTGACCGCGTATTACTTGTAAACCGACATCTTCTTTTTTTAATGGACGAAGTGATTCCATTACTTTTCTTTTTTCATTTCGTATGTCGTTTGCACTGATTTTGTTTGGTTTTTGCATCGCTGTCATCATTAGCATTTGTAACATATGATTTTGAAACATATCTCGAAGTGCACCAGACTTATCATAATAGCCTGCTCTCTCCTCAACCCCAACGGTTTCACTCGCTGTTATTTGTACATTTGCGATATTTTCGTTGTTCCAAAGCGCTTGCAATACTGGGTTTGCAAATGCTAACGCTTCTAGATTTTGAACCATTGGCTTACCAAGATAATGGTCAATTCGATATATTTCTTCTTCCTCAAACGCTTTCGTTAAATTTGCATTTAAAAGGCGTGCAGATTCTAAATCATGTCCAAAAGGTTTTTCAATAATCAGACGCTTCCATCCCTTTGTAGAACCTAATCCGCTTTCTTTTATATTTAAAGCAATGAGATCGAAAAACTCAGGACCAACAGAAAGATAAAACATTCTATTTTCTGGAATATGTAATTCCTTTTCTCTCTGTTCAACAAGGTCACGTAATGATTGATAGTCTTCAATCTTCGTTGCATCAAATCGGCTATAGCGAAAAGCATCAAGAAAGTCTGCTAATCTAGTTTCATCATCTATTATACTTCTAGAAAAGGTTTGCAAAGATTGTTTCACATAGGCTTGTAAGTCACTATCTGACATCTCTTTCCTTCCTACAGCGATGATGGAGATCTTTTGAGGCATTTTTTGATTTGCATATAAATTATACAAAGCAGGGAAAATTTTCCTCTTCGCCAAATCCCCCGTTGATCCGAATAAAACAAAGGTCATGGACTCCATCCCTTTATTCCCCCTTAATTAACAAAAACATGGTTGATTTCTTCGTACGAGGTTGTTATTCATTAAGAAGAATTTACCAGGTACTCTTTATTGTATGAGTTACTTTATATAACCATGTTATACCTTGGTTCATTTATAGTCAAGTAGTTTGTGTCTACTTTGTGAACTTTGTTTAAGCTGTTATATAATAAGTTTTTCAAATCTAACCCTAGAATATAACACAATAGGAATTATATGAACCCTTTGTTATTATTAATAAACTACTAACAAAAAATTTAGTTTTTAATGCCGACTCCTTAATTTTTCATGATCGATTTTTAACCACGATTTGCTTATCGGTGTTTAGAGTAATCACAGCATCTGCCATTTGATTAAACAAGCCATTTTCAACAACACCTGGAATCATATTAAGTTTTTGTTCTAATGTGACGGGATCTAGTATATTTGGAAACTTAGCATCAATAATGTAATTCCCATTGTCAGATTTATATGGACCATTGTTGGCAGAGCGGATTTTTGTTTCTGCCCCTAATAACCTAATCTGTTTGTTTGTCATTTCCACTCCAAATGGGACTACTTCAATCGGGAGGGGGAACGCTCCTAAATAGTCAACCATTTTAGCAGGATCAGCAACGACAATAAAACTCTTTGCAGCTCTCGCGATAATCTTCTCTCTTAAAAGAGCTCCGCCTCCTCCTTTTATTAGACTTAATTGCGGATCTACTTCGTCCGCTCCATCAATGGTTACATCAATATGATTAATCTCTTTAAAGGTAACGAGAGGAATTCCACATTCATTTGCTAGTTGTTCCGTCTGAATCGAGGTCGGGACCCCTTTTATTGAAAGACCTTCTTTCATTAATTGCCCAAGTTTCATAATCGTATAATAAACGGTCGAACCAGTACCCAGTCCAACAGTCATGCCATCTTTTATAAATTCAACTGCTTTTTCACCAACGATTTTTTTTTCAATCACCGTTCTCGCTCCTTATATCATGTTTTAAGCTATACCTTGTACAATGTAAGAATCTACTTCCGCTTACTATCTCATTTGACCAATATTGTATCGTTTTCTTATAGACATTTTCCACTATACATTTTTTCATTATATTTTTCAGCGTATTTCCGTGTTTAAGATTATAATAAAAGAAATTGCATTTTTAGTTATCACATTAATTAGAATATAATAATTTCATTAATAATAACATAGTAATTTTATATAACCTATTTATTCGTTACTCATTATAACGAAATTCTATAATAATGGCATTAAACATACATTTTAAAAGTATTATGTGTTATTATATGTTTACATAGATTATTATTTATTATCGTTAAAAATATTATTAGTTACTATTTGTTCCCTATGTGATTTGGAATATACTGAAGATATGAGGTGAAAAATATGATTGAGGAAAAACAGGAAGAGAAGCTATGTGAAAAGGTGGAACAGTCCTATCACTTATTGGGGAAAAAATGGATAGGCTTAATTCTCTATACGTTGAAGGATGAGCCAAAAAGATTTAGTGAGATTGCTACCTATATCCCTAATTTAAGTAAACGAGTCCTAAATGAACGAATCAAAGAGCTCGAGGATAGTGGCATTGTTATTCGTAATGTGATTGCTGATCGACCTATTCGTACCGAATACTCTTTAACTAAAAAAGGGACCGAATTATCGAAAGCGCTTTCTTATTTTGAGAATTGGGCTGATAAATGGCTATAATGAACGGACAGCATCTTCTTAACGGATAAGGAGATGTTTTTTTGCTGTAAAATCTACTCATACATATTACTCAATTTAGCTCACATTTGTTTCGTTTCTTCTACATCTGCATATTGACGATAAACAGCGAACAGCTTACCTCAGCCATTCGCTGTTTGAACTTAATTTAATGCAATTTTTTCTAAAAGGCTGCTATCAAAAGTATTCCCTTTTAACATCTCGATTTCGAATTTATATGGAGCTTTCTTATTTTTCTTGTCTTCACCAACGAATGGTGTTTCAAGAATCTTCGGAATCTCGGTTAACTGTGGATGATGAACAATATAACGCAACGCTTCAAAACCGATATGGCCAAAGCCAATGTTTTCATGGCGGTCTTTACGTGCGCCGCGCTCGTTTTTACTGTCATTTATGTGTAACACCTTCAACCGATCAAGTCCAACGATTTTATCGAATTCATTTAAAACACCATCAAAATCCTCGATAATATTATACCCAGCATCGTGGACATGGCAGGTATCAAGTGTAACAGACAGTTTATCATGAAGTGTAACACCATCAAATATCATCGCAAGTTCTTCAAAGCTTCTACCACACTCCGTACCTTTTCCAGCCATTGTTTCTAGTGCAATTTGCACTTCTTGATCGGAAACAAGTACTTCATTTAATCCTTCTATGATTTTCTTAATGCCTTCCTCCGGTCCAGCACCGACATGTGCACCAGGGTGAAGCACAATTTGTTTCGCACCAAGTGCTTGCGTTCGTTCAATTTCACTTCGCAAAAAATTGACCCCTAGTTCAAAGGTTGCTGGATTTTGTGAGTTGCCGATGTTGATGATATAAGGGGCATGAACGACAATATCAGTTATCCCATGCTCTTCCATATGTTGGTGCCCTGCTGCAATATTCAACTCTTCTATTTTTTTACGTCTCGTATTTTGCGGGGCGCCAGTATAAATCATAAACGTATTTGAACCATAAGAAACAGCTTCTTCACTCGCTCCAAGCAACATACTTTTTCCGCTCATCGAAACATGTGATCCTATTTTCAACCTCGTCTCCCCCTAACTTTTATCACGGTTTAACTAATCAGTGGGAATGAACTTCCCACTGAGGGTAGTTCCGCTTTATTTCTTCTTTTGTAAGCGACGCTCACGTTTTTTGAAACTTTCAACCTCGCGTTGAACTTTCTTTTTATAGCCTGGCTTTACTTTGCTCGGTTTCTTCACCATTTTCTTTGCTTTTTCGTCGATTTCATTTCCTTGTTTTTTACGTGTTTTTCGTTTATTACGAGCATCAATTTCCACCCAATCGCCATTTACTAAATCGCGATCATGGAATGTAATTCCTAATTTCTCCAATCGATTTAATGCATCCTCGTCAGATACGTCATAGATGGTGGCGGCTATTCCTGAATATCCAGCACGTGCCGTTCTACCAGTTCGATGGATGTAGAAGTCAAGATCTGATGGTAGCTCATAATTAATAATATGAGAAACACCTTCAATATCAATTCCACGAGCTGCTAAATCAGTCGCTACAATGTATTGGTATTCCAAATCATTAATTTGCTTCATCATTTTCTTACGATCACGCGGTGACAAATCACCATGAATTCTACCGACTTTTAATCCCTTTTCAATAAGAGCATCGGCAACTGTATCTGCCATTTTCTTCGTGTTCGTAAAAATAATCGCTAAGTACGGATTATAGTTTACAACAACGTCATGCAATAACTGCGTCTTATTACGATGACGCAACGGAACAAGTACATGTTCAATCTTCACCGCGGCCGCTTGCTTTGGATCGACTTGGACATGCTTCGGATTATTCATATATTTTTTCATGAAAGGTTTTAATTTCTCAGGAATTGTTGCTGAGAAGAGCAACATTTGAAGATGCTGTGCCATTTTTGAGGCAAATTTGTCAACATCTTCTATGAAGCCCATGTCGAGCATTAAGTCGGCCTCATCGACAACAAGCATATCAGCCGAAAAAACACGAAGTGCTTGATCAGCTACCAAATCTTTAATTCTACCTGGTGTACCAATTACGAGATGCGGTTGTGTTTTTAACTTATCAATAGTCCGTTGCTTATCAGTCCCACCAATAAAAACACGAACTTGCAAAGGTGATTCCTCTGGAAAATGCTCAGCAATCTTAAGAGCTTCTTTGTAAATTTGGTTGGCAAGCTCACGTGTTGGGGCGGCAATAATCGCTTGCACTTCTTCTTTCGTGCTATCAAGTTTATTCATAATTGGTAGTAAATACGCGTGAGTTTTCCCCGTACCTGTTTGCGATTGACCAATTAGGCTTGTTCCTTTTAAAACGGCCGGTATGACACGTTCTTGTATTTCCGTCGGTTTATCAAAACCTAATGACTCTACGGCCTCTATCATATAGCTTTCCAACTTAAATCGTTCAAAATTGTTTTGCTTCATCTAAAAACTCCTTTAAATCGTCAGGCTTTCCAATCTTCATCAGAACCTTGACATATCTATTTATTATAGTTTAAGAATGGTGTAATACGCAAGTGCGCGTATATTTTCCATCATTATGATGCGTCGACAGAAAAGATTTAATGGATACAAAATACTTATTTGATACTTCACTATTAAAACAGATAACCTTTTTACTTACTAAGCATAATTTATATAGAAGAGGAAAATTTGTTAGAAAGGAGTGACAATATGCCTCCAAATAGAATGTTCGGGCAAGGCCCAGGATTCGGGCATAGCCGTGGAAACGGCAATCCACAACCATACAGAGGCCCTAATGGATTTTTGGGGCCAGCTAACTTCCCCCCACAGCAGGCTAGAAATGCGATGAGACCAGGGTCTGGCTTCGGGCAAGGTCAAGGAAACCGTCCACAGAAGCCACCTTCATCGGGTGGACTTTTATCCAAGCTATTAGGAAAAAATAAAAAACAACCGTCCATAAACCCATTCGCCCCCCCTTCTGCATCCAGTCAAGCAACTAGAGGAGCAGCAGCACAATCAGGAGCTGGAGGAATTTTGGAAACATTAAAAAATCCCGGCGCTCTTTCAGGTATGCTAGCTAACACACAAAAAGTCTTACAGGCCGCGGAACAAGTGACACCAATGATTCAACAATACGGTCCTATTGTTAAGAATATCCCGTCCATGTGGAAGATTTATCAAGGCTTAAAAAACTCAGGGTCAACTGATTCAACGGATTCAACGGATTCATCCGAAGAGACACCAAAGGAAGCGGTTGAAGATACTTCACCTAAAGAAGAGAACATAACTGTCACGGAGGAACTAGTGCCAGCAAAAAAACCTCGAAAAAAAAGAGCGACACAAGGTGATTCAAGTCCAAAATTATATATTTAATCCGAGGGTGTCAATGTGGCACTCTCTTTTTAAGATGGCTATGTTAAAGCTCATTGTTGATTTTGGCACTTTGTTGATTGTAGCGGAAGGCGTGAGCACCCTGCGAGAAAGACGAGTCATATTATAGGGAAGACCCCACAGTCTCACAGCGCCGAGGAGGCTCCCTGACCGGCCGCGGAAAGCGAACGCCTTTCCTTCAAATCAACAAGCAAGTTTAGCAGAGCCATTAAAATAAGAAAAGTTCAAAGTTCTAAAGAGCAATCTATTACCTTCCCTCATACTATTATTACGTGATGAATGAACTTGCTTAGGACACTCACCTTTTATCAGAAAGTCATGATTATTACCACATGGATTGAATAACCTCTTTTACATACGAACATTCTTTGTAAAATTTCGTAACCTCTTATATAATATAAGTGTATCTATGGATTTCTTTTTCCATATAAGGAGGAACCACATTGAAAGTAATTAAAATATCACCGCGCGGCTATTGCTATGGCGTTGTGGATGCCATGGTTATCGCTCGGAATGCGGCTTTAGATAAAACATTACCACGTCCAATTTATATATTAGGAATGATTGTTCATAATAAACATGTGACAGATGCTTTTGAAGAGGATGGAATCATAACGCTTGACGGAAATAACCGGAAGGAAATTCTTGAGAAAGTGGATGGCGGTACCGTTATTTTCACTGCCCACGGCGTCTCACCTGAAATTAGAAAATTAGCTGAAGAAAAAGGCCTTGTTAGCATTGATGCGACTTGTCCAGACGTTACCGTTACCCATGATTTAATTCGAGAGAAGACGTCTGTTGGCTATCAAATCATCTATATCGGGAAGAAGAACCATCCAGAACCCGAAGGAGCACTTGGAGTAGCACCAGATATGGTTCATTTAGTTGAATCAGCTGCAGATGTAGAGAAACTAACACTAAAAGACGAAAAAATTATTGTAACGAACCAAACAACAATGAGCCAATGGGATGTTGTCGATATTATGGACAAAGTCAAAGAGAAATATCCACATTGTGAAGTACACAAAGAAATCTGTATGGCAACCCAAGTGCGTCAAGAGGCCGTTGCTCAGCAAGCTGGTGAAGCTGATGTACTGATTGTTGTTGGAGACCCTAAAAGTAATAACTCCAATCGCCTTGCACAAGTGTCTATTGAGATTGCTGGTACACAAGCGTATCGAATCGCGGACCTTTCTGAACTTCAATTAGACTGGTTAAAGGATGCAAATACAGTTGGTGTAACTTCAGGCGCTTCCACACCAACACCAATTACGAAAGAAGTCATTACCTTTTTAGAAAAATACGACCCAGAAGATGAATCCACTTGGGATACGACTAAGAAAGTACCATTAACGAAAATCTTGCCGAAAATTAAGCAAAAATCTTAAAATAATTGTTAAAGTAAAAGGAATAGACCTCACATCTATTAAATATCGTTTTTAAATGTGTCATTGACACAATAAACGATAGATATAGTGTGAGGTTTTCTTTTTTGATTACGAGTCAATAATTTGTAGACATATGTAATAATTTGTTAAAGTGTTGAAAAAAGGAAAGTGCGTTAAAGGTGAATATGAAATGAGTGTAACAAACATAGATTATTTATGGTTTATATTTATCAATTACAAAGTCCAGCAATATCAATTAATCGATCATATCATGATTTTGTTTGCGGAATATGTTCAATATGCTTTTGTCTTATTGATTTTTATCTTTTGGCTCCTAAGAGCAATTTCCGCGTAATCGCTGTTCAGGCTATGTTTGCATTTACTTTGGCCTATTCAATAACAAACTTATTGAATTATTCATTTATAAGGAACGCCCTTTCATCTCGCATAAAATTATTCAACTCGTAGAGCATTCTGCTAATTCCTCTTTTCCGAGTGACCATGCTACGTCTGCAACAAGAGTTGCTTTTTCAAGAATATGGGTGGGGGTACACTACCCCTTTGATGTACTTGCAGGGATTTTAAATGGAGTCATAATCGCATTTATTACACATTATTTTTTATTCAAACTGAAACCTATTACTTTAGTACTTGTAAGGTAACTGGTATTTAAATGAGAAAAATTAGAAAAGGGTGTCCCTAAAGGACCTGGCCTCGTACTATATATAGTATCTAGTAGTAAAATACTAACTATAATCTGTATATAGTTGTTACGGGGTCTGATCCTTTCGTTTTGGGACAGCTCCTAAATGTGTTTATTGCACAAAATTAAACATATTATTGTTAACCTATACTTTTGGCAAACTCTTATTCATTAAATAAACGTAAATGGATCCGTATGGATGTCCGAGGCGATGAATTCAACAGCTAGCCCTTTGGCACGACAGCTCTCAGCCATGACATTTGCTACTCCTTTTTTCATAACTTTTTCTACGTTATGACCGGGATCAATAATGTTTAATCCCATCGCTTTTGCATCGTGCGCAATATGATAATACATATCACCCGTTACATACACATCAGCACCTTTAAATATCGCAGAGGTGAAATATTTATTCCCATCTCCACCTAAAACGGCTACTTTTTTCACCAAATCTTGACGGTCCCCGACCATGCGGACCATATCAACCTCGAGTGTTTTCTTCACATGGCTGGCGAATTGCTCAAGTGTCATTTCTTCTTTCAATGTACCAACTCTTCCAAGACCCAATACTTCACCTGTGTTTTCTAGCTCATAGAGATCAAAAGCAGGCTCTTCATAAGGATGTGCTTTGATCAGAGCCGAGAGAAGTTTTCGCTCTATTGTCTCAGGATAAATCGTTTCAATTCGTGCTTCGGCAACACTTTCAATGATTCCTTTAGAACCTATCGTCGGATTACTTCCCTCTTGCGGTAAAAATCTACCCGTTCCTTCCATCGAAAACGAACAATCACTATAGTTGCCAATCGCTCCTGCTCCAGCTTTTCCAATAGCTTCCCTCACTGAATCCGCAGCCTCAACTGGAACGTACACAACAAGTTTCTTTAACTTCACTTCATGTGTAGGAACGAGCACTTCAGTTTGTTGCAACTCTAACGCATCAGCTAATAAATCATTTACTCCACCTTTTGCCACATCTAAATTTGTATGAGCAGCATAGACCGTAATATCATGCTTAATTAACTTTTCAATCACTTGACCACTTGTTTCCGTCATATCGATTTTTTTCAATGGACGGAAAATGAATGGATGATGTGCAATGATGAGCTCAGCTCCAGCGTCGATAGCCTCATCAACCACTTCCGGAACTACATCAAGGGCAACCAATACTTTTGTCACAGGTCTTTTCAAACTGCCGATTTGGAGACCAATTGGATCGTTTTCCATAGCTGCATATCGCTTAGGTGAAAACTGTTCAAATAATTCAATGATTTGGTAACCATTTGCTGTTTTCATATCCCTAATACCACCTCCACTTGTTGAATTTGATTTATTAATTCCTGACGCTTACTACTTGTTGCAGCATTCTGACTCTTTTCATCCATCTCTTGGATGATTCTTTGCCAATGTTCCTTTTCAAGCTGCCACTTTTTCAAAAATACTTCATGACGCTGCGCCATTAAAAATGGTCCAAAAAGCAGAGCGGATTCAGCATCATTTGCATATGGCTTGGTAGGTATTCCTCGTTCAGCAATTAGAATTTCGTAAATTTTCCCATCTTCTTCAAGAATTTCTTCATTTACTAATTCCCAATCATTTTCAAGTAACCACTTACGAACAATATTCGAACCGACATTCGGCTGTAGAACAAGCCTCTTTACAGCACCAAGCTTATCTTTCCCATTTTCAAGAATGGAGGAAATTAATAGACCACCCATCCCGGCAATCGTGATGCATGTCGCCTCATTAGGCAGCAATACATCAAGACCATTTCCTAACCGTACATCTATTTGGTCTTCTAATTCCGTCAGTTTCACTTGTTTTTTCGCCGACTGAAAGGGGCCTTCTACTACTTCTCCCGCAATCGCTTTTACGCTGATCCCTTTCTGAACTGCATAACAAGGCAAATACGCATGATCTGATCCAATATCAGCCAACACGCTTCCTTGTTGTATATATGTAGCAACTCGCTCTAATCTCATCGATAGTTTTTCATGGTTCATTTTATCATCTCTCTTTTCAATTTACGTCCAAGCTAGATTGGCATCGTACATAAATTATAACAAAAATCGATAAGAACTGCGATGATTAGAAAAACCGGCTCGATCCTGGACTTAATGAGAATAAATTTTTAGCATTCTTTAAGTCAAAGTAAGTAAATCAATTATCATATTCCTTTATTCATTATTATTTTTGACTTTTTTTACATAAAGCGAATATAATTGTTTTTATCAAACAAAGTTTCCTAGAGGAAACTTTAACAGGTAATCGAAAAAAATGGAGGTTGCAAACATCATGGCTAATTCGAAGGGACTGACAAAATCCGCTTCTCATTTATTAAGAGGAGATACTAAAGGAATGAAACGATTGCTGCCTTTTTTAGGACCGGCTTTCATTGCTGCTGTCGCATATATTGACCCTGGTAATTACGCTACAAATATAGCAGCCGGTTCGAAATATGGATACACATTGCTATGGGTCATTTTTGCTTCTAATTTAATGGCTGCACTAATCCAAACGATGTCAGCTAAATTAGGAATAGCGACAGGAAAAAATCTTGCTGAGGTATCCCGTGAGCGATTTTCAAAAAAGACCTCGATCTTATTATGGATACAAGCAGAGATTGTTATTATGGCTACAGACTTAGCTGAATTTATCGGCGCTGCTCTCGGCCTATATTTACTATTTGATCTTCCACTTATAATGTCTGCAATTATTGCTGCTATAGGTTCATTTGCTATTTTAGAAATTCAAAGAAGAGGCGTACGTACATTAGAGGCAGTTATTACAGGAATGATATTGGTTGTTGTGATTGCTTTTGGTATTCAAGTGTTCTTTGCACAACCTGATAGTACCGCTATTCTATCTGGACTTTTTACGCCTAAATTTGAAAATGTAGACAGTATATTAATTTCTGCTGGAATGCTTGGGGCAACCGTTATGCCACATGCTATTTATTTACATTCTGCTTTAACACAAAATAGAATTGTCGGGAAAAACGATGTAGAACGGAAGAAAATTTTTCGTTTTGAGTTAGTTGATGTCATGATAGCAATGCTCATTGCTGGTGCAATTAATGCTAGTATGTTAATCGTAGCTGCTGCTCTTTTTCATAAAAATGGTTTATATGTCGAGGATTTAGATGTGGCATTTAACCAATTTAGCGTATTACTCGGTCCTTCTATCGCGGTATTTTTCGGTATTGGATTATTATCGGCAGGACTTTCAAGTTCTTCTGTTGGTACAATGACAGGTGATGTCGTTATGCAAGGTTTTATCAAAAGGAGAATTCCAATTTACTTAAGACGAATTATTACGATGATTCCGCCGTTAGCCATTATTATGATGGGGGTTAACCCATCTAAAGCTCTAGTAATGAGCCAAGTGGTTCTTTCGTTTGGAATCGCATTTGCTTTAGTACCGTTAATTATGTTTACGAGCAATAAAAAAATTATGGGGAATCTTACAAACTATAGATTGACGACGATAATTGCTTGGATTGTGGCAATATTAATTATTTGTCTAAATTTATTCTTGCTTTACTCTACTGTGATTGGATAATTATTATAGCAATGACCTTATCTAAATTGAAACCGTCCATGCCACGTCAAAAGAGCAGTTTCCAAAATTATTTGGGATCTGCTCTTTTTAATTTGACGCATAATTACATTTTTAGTTTCAGAGTAAATCCCTAAAAAAACAGCAGCATTCTATCAAGAAATGCTGCTACGCGCTTACATTATTTTAAACCATGAATAAATTCTGCCATTGCATCAATACTACCCTCTGGAATTAATCCACCTGGCATTGGGCCTTTACCATTTTTAATGATGTCTTTGACTTCATCCACTGATAAATGTTCGCCTACCCCAGCTAATTTTGGACCCACTCCACCTTCATAGTTTCCTCCGTGGCAACCGATGCAACTTTTGGTTTTATACAGTTCCTCTGGTGAAGCAGCAACTTGCTCCCCTGTCTTTTCGCCGCCGCCTTCTTTTTCCTTAGCAATGTTTTTTGCATCACCAAGCCCCTTGAAAGAAAGCATGAACATCAAGCCAATTCCAAGAACCATAATAAGAATAAATGGAATAACTGGATTGCGTTTCATACAATTACCTCCCTATGTATTACTATTCTGTCCATATTAAATAAATATACAAGCATCTTTAGTTTACTAGAAAAAAGAAATAAGGAAAAGACCTAATCAAGAATAACTTATATAATTTCTTATTTTAGTCAAAATTATCCTGCCTTTCGTTAAATATTTGTAAACTTTTAGAAAAAAAAGCTTTGTTGAATATATTTTCTTTTTAAAAAATACTGTATAATTTAGCTATGAAGTAAATAATGGTTGTTAATCCCAAAAATCCCGAAACTAGGAAATAAATCAAATTTAGCTTTTTACCTAAAACAAGCCAAATTAAACAATTTACAATTAATAGGATATATAGAACGATTACTTGTTCAGAAGCTATGAAGTCGGCTGTTCGAATTGTTGCTAACAATAAAACAATTGCAGAACCAATGAGCGGAAAATGATAATAAAATTTCTTCTTATAAAAAAATATAGTACAGCTAATGAGAGCAAAAAGTAAAAAATAGGTCAGACCCATTTGCAAACCAACCGCCAATTGAGTAAAATAATTCAAAAATAGAGTTAAAAGTAAAAGGAGTCCGACGATACTATACAGATAATTTGTTGTTTTCGTTAGGTTGGTACAAGACTTCACTTCTTCACCACCGCTGTAAAGAGCTAATAAATAATCACAGTATTGATCTGGAAGCAGTCTATTCTTTTTCCAGTAAATAATTTCTTGTATAATAACTTTCTTTCGCATCTCGTTCATGGATCCACATCCTAAAACAATCGTTTATTTGCTATATCGTCAAAATGAATTCATTCTTTAGCGCCTTTATATACTAGAAGACAAAAAATAGGGCCAGACCCTCTATCTATTATATATCGTTTAGATGATACATTAAACGGTATAAATAGTGTTAGGTCAGACCCTAGGTTTTAAAAAATCTACTTGAAGGGATATCTTATTCTAAGAAATCTTTCAAACGTTTGCTTCGACTTGGGTGTCGTAGTTTACGTAGCGCCTTAGCTTCAATTTGACGAATACGTTCTCGCGTAACGCCAAATACTTTACCAACTTCTTCAAGTGTGCGTGTACGGCCATCATCAAGACCAAAACGAAGTCGTAATACATTTTCTTCACGGTCTGTGAGTGTATCAAGAACATCCTCAAGTTGTTCTTTCAATAACTCATAGGCAGCATGCTCAGAAGGAGATGTAGCATCTTGATCTTCAATGAAGTCGCCTAAATGTGAGTCGTCTTCCTCACCAATTGGCGTTTCTAGTGATACTGGTTCTTGCGCTATTTTTAAGATTTCACGAACTTTCTCAGGAGTCAAATCCATATCTTCAGCAATTTCTTCAGGAGAAGGTTCGCGACCAAGATCTTGAAGCAATTGTCTTTGAACTCGAATTAACTTATTGATCGTCTCGACCATATGCACAGGAATCCGAATCGTACGAGCTTGGTCAGCAATGGCACGAGTAATCGCTTGACGGATCCACCAAGTTGCATATGTACTAAATTTGAATCCTTTACGGTAATCAAATTTCTCAACGGCTTTTATCAGACCCATGTTTCCTTCTTGAATAAGGTCTAGGAACAGCATTCCTCGGCCTACATAGCGTTTAGCAATACTTACAACAAGTCGGAGGTTAGCTTCAGCTAAACGACGTTTCGCTTCTTCATCGCCTTCCTCGATACGCTCGGCAAGGGAAACTTCTTCTTCCGCAGATAACAAATCCACTCGGCCGATTTCTTTCAAATACATCCGGACCGGGTCGTTTATTTTCACTCCAGGAGGTACACTTAGATCATTTAAATCAAACTCTTCTTCTTTTTCCAATTCTTGAACATTTGGATCGTCCTCGTCTTCTTCCTCACCATCAGTAAGTATTTCGACGCCATGCTCACCTAAAAATTCGTAGAACTCATCCATATGATCTGAATCTAGTTCAAAGCTTCCGAGTCGTGCTGCAATCTTCTCAAGGGATAAAGACCCTTTCTTCTTACCTAACTCAAGCAGTTGTTCTTTCACCTGATCAAGATTCAAGTCATTATTGTCAACCTCTTTGGAACGTGCTGATTTTTCAGCCATTTGTTCCCCTCCTTCCAAGACTTACACCCGTAACCAACTATAATAATTTTCGTAATTGAATAATTTCCATACCAATCTCTGCCGCTTTAAGATAGTCACTACGGCGTTCTGCTTCTTTTCGCTCTGCTTCTTTTTCTTTTATCATTAACATCTTTTCATATTTCAACACTTGATTTAGATAATCTGTCAGTTCTTTATCGGTAACTTCCTCATTCACTGGCATCATTTCTATTTCAGAAACAATTCTTCTCAAGTTTTGATCAGGCAAGTATGTTAAGAAAAAACTCGCATCTGGCTCGTGCCCATCTTCATAAAATGCATATAAATACGTAATGATCGCTTGATGTTCATCCACATGAAAAACGGTTGTTCCGAGCAGTGCTTGAATTTTTGCTGTGACTTCCCTGCTTTTTAACATATGGGCAATCATCATTCGTTCAGCGTTATAATGAGCGGGTCTAAGCTTTCGCTCATATTGTAAAGAATTCATTTTAGGAGGAGCAGGCGAAGTGATATTCCCTTTCTTTTTCTCCGAGAAAAAAACTTGCCTTTGCTGCTGCTCTAACGCATCTAGTGATAAGGAGAATTCAGAAGATAGTTGACGCAAATAATGATCTCTTTCAACCGGATTTGCAAGCCGTGAAATCTCCTGTAATATATCTTCAATATATTGAATGCGATCTCCTTCATAATTTAAGTTTTTTCCTTTACGGAGGAAAAGCATTTTAAAAGCCATATGTGTCAAACTGGCCCCTATTACTTCAGAATTAAAGCTTTTTTCGCCATATTTCTTTATGTAGTCATCGGGGTCGAGTTGATCTGGCATGACCGCTACCTTCACTTGAAATCCACTTTGAAGAAGCATATTTAGTGACCTGTTTGCCGCGTTCATTCCAGCTGCGTCTGAATCATAGCATATCAAAACATGGTCCGTATTCCGCTTAAGCATTTGAATATGCTGTTCAGTCAAGGAAGTTCCCATTGTTGCTACCGATTGTTCAACACCTGCACGGACAGCAGAGATACAATCAGCAAAACCTTCAAATATGACAACTTGTTCTTTCTTCCGAATATGTGGCCTTGCAGCATGAAAATTATACAAAACCTGGCTTTTATTAAATACCGGTGTTTCGGGACTATTTAAATATTTCGGCTCATCAGACCCGAGGGCTCTCCCTGAAAATGCAACCGTATTACTTTGATGATCCATGATCGGAAACATGATTCGATTCCGAAAACGATCAAAGTAGGTGCCATCTCTTTCTCTTAAAATGGTTAAACCTGCTTTTTCTAAAAGCTCCGGCTCATATCCCCTTTTCGTAAGGAATTTATAAACAAAGTCCCACGAATCCAAAGAATAGCCTATTTGGAATTTATCAATGGTTTCTTCCGTAAATCCCCGTTGAAGTAAATATTCTAATGCGTCTTGCCCTTCTTTTGTATTAACAAGGAGATGATGATAGAATTTTTTCAAAAGATCATGTGCTTCAATAATCTGTTTAGATTCAACAGGCATTTGAGGACGGGATGATTCTTGGTTTATTTCGACATCTAACGGGATATTTCCTTTTTCAGCAACCTTTTTGGCGGCTTCGATAAAGCTATAGCCTTCGATATCCATTAAAAAGGTAAATACATTGCCGCCTGCCCCACAGCCAAAGCAATGAAAGATTTGCTTATCTTGTGATACTGAAAAGGAAGGGGTGCTTTCACCATGAAACGGACAAAGGCCGAAATAATTTCGCCCTTGTTTTTTTAGCTGGACGTATTCGCCAATTAAATCGACGATATCCACAGCTTCTCGGATTTGATTTAATTTTTCATCTTCTATTCGGGCATTCGCCATATTTTCACCTTACAATTCGGTGATTGTTCTTAATTCGACATGGATCCGTTAATTCCTGCAAGGTTCGACAAAATCCCCATAAGTTTTTCAACGTATGCTTTTCTGTCTTCCTTTGTAAACGATTTAGGTCCTTTTGTATGCTTACCTTGCCTGCGAAGCTTGGCAGATTGATAACGCATATCAAGAAGTGACATAATTTTATCTTCTGTATATTCCTTCCCACGAGGAGATAATACATAAACTCGTTTAGCGAGCAGAGTTCCGGCTAATCCAATATCAGCAGTAATCACAATATCACCTTTTTTTACGGAATTTGCAATTTGAAGATCTGCTGCTTCTTTGTCTGCATCTACATAGATCCATTCGCCTTCAGGATCATTCATCATATTTTTATATGAAGCGACAAAAACAACTGATACATCGAAAGTTTTAGCACAATGCAATGTTTCAGTTTTTACGGGACATGCGTCAGCATCTACATAAATGATTGGTTTTTCTTTCACCATAGTATTAATTCTACATCTTTCTGCATAATCCTTTTTTTCTCCTTCGATTCTTTGCTGAAAAAGCACATCTGTCGAATTTTATCATGATGAAATCCTTGACATTCTAATATTTATAGTTTATTCCGTATTAATTAACTCTAAACCTAAAAATTCGTTTTTCTCACAATTTTTTATTATAGTACAATTGTTAAAAAGATGCTACCATTTCACCTTAAAATGCTTGGAATCACACAATTGAAATCTTTTTCGAATGGTTAAAATCCGATGTAGGAATAATCGGTGTCAAAATCCTCTTTGTATTCATTACTTTTTTGCAAAAAAAAATTCGCAAACCATAAAAAGGAGCCGCCATTTGACATAGCGGCAAACATATATTTCACTTATTTGCGATTATTTATTATATTAATGATCGTGTTAGCTGTTTCTTCCACCGCTTTATCTGTCACATCAATGATTGGACATTTCAATTTAGAAACGATGCTATCAAAATTCTTAAGCTCTTCTTTAATCCGTTCTATATTGGCATAAATTGCATGATCACCTAACCCTAACGATTTTAAACGTTCTTTACGAATGGTGTTCAGCTTTTCAGGACTGATTTTTAGACCGAAACATCGTTCTGGTGGAACGAGATACAATTCTTCCGGTGGATCAACTTCCGGAACAATTGGCACATTTGCAACTTTAAATCGCTTAAGCGCTAAATATTGTGATAATGGTGTTTTCGATGTTCTTGAGACACCAACAAGGACAATATCGGCTCGAAGAATGCCACGTGGATCACGTCCATCATCATATTTTACCGCAAATTCAATCGCTTCTACTTTTTTGAAGTAGTTGTCATCAAGTCTGCGTACAATCCCCGGCTCATTGAGGGGCGATGTTTCTGCTCTTTGCTGAAGCATGTCCATAAGTGGTCCAATGATATCATATGCTAATACGCTTTCCATTTCAGCCTGTTCTTTCATATATGCCCGAATATCTGGTTTTATGAGTGTATACGCAATAATTGCTTGATTTAATTTAGCAAGGGCAATCACTTCATCCACACCTTGTTCATCTTCAATATACGGAATTCGCTTTATTGAGAAATGATTAGCGGAAAACTGACTGGCTGCTGCTTTGGTGACAAGCTCTGCCGTTTCACCAATTGAATCGGAAACTACAAAAATTATCGAACCTTTCATTTCTAATTATTCCCCCTAAAGTCTCTAATAGCTTTCTTCAGCTAACGAAACGAATGCCTTAGCTATATTCGTTTTCGAGATTCTCCCTACCACTTCTACTCCACTTTCCACTTCTTTTACGACTGGGAGCGCATCAATCTGCTTTTCAATCAATTTCTTAGCAACATCGAACATTAAATCTTCCTTTGTACACATCGTTATGTTCGGCATTCTTGTCATAATAATATTGACAGGTATCGTTGATAATTCTTGCTTTCCGATGCTCGCCCTTAACAAATCTTTACGCGAAAGAACGCCGACAAGTAAAGCATGCTTATCGACAACGAATACCGTACCAACATCTTCAAGAAACATGGTTACAATCGCGTCATAGACCGATATGCTTTCATCAATAACGACTGGAATCGATTGATATTCTTTCACATAAATATTATTTAAACTATCCGTTAGGAGCTGTGTGCTAGATTTACCTGTATAAAAATAACCGACCCTTGGCCTTGCATCGAGAAATCCAGCCATTGTTAATATGGCTAAATCTGGCCTTAATGTAGCTCGCGTCAAATTGAGCCTTTCTGCAATATGTTCCCCAGTAATCGGCCCATTTTCTTTTACAATTTCAACAATCAATTCTTGACGTTTATTTAATTCGATTTTAATCACCACCCTACTGTTTAGCAGAGAAACGTATTAGGCTATACTATTAGTCTTTATTATAACCTATTTAGATGAAAAGAGCACAGAAAACACTATGTAATAAGGGTTAAACATCAAGTCAAGTTTACCAAGCTAGATCAGTTCCGTTTCTTTTCCAGTAAAGTGATACTTCAATCAGTAAGGGTTTAATACGGAATATAAAGATCCAAAATGCCCTTATATCCAAATTAAACCTGTTCCAAAAACAAAGGGTCAGACCCCGCAACAACTACATACTGATTTAGCGTGCGAGGTAAGACCCTTATAAGACATCCTCATTTTTTCGTTTTTATAAGGATAACATTTTATTCATGCTCGCAAAACTTTCTGCTAGCTCACTAATTCCCTTCATGAGCGACAAGCGATTTTCGCGAATAGAATCTTGCTCTGCCATGACCATTGTATGTTCAAAGTATTGATCAATTTCCGGCTGAAGAGACACGAGTAATTGAAAGCGAGTTTCCTCATCAACTGTTTCACCGTATTTAGTAGCAACCGTTTGGTATTTTTCAAATAATGCTGCTTCTTCATTGTTTTCAAATAGCGATGGATCGATCGTTTGTTTCTGTTCACATTTACTTGCGATATTCATTACCCGGCTTATCGCTTCGATATTCTTTTTAAATTCCAAACTGTCTTTTTCTTTTTCTAGCACAAAAGCACGGTTTATTAGAGCTGATACGTTGCCAATCTCGTTTGTCAAAAGTGCATCAATCAAATCATAACGAATGCCTTTTTCAGTTAATAAATGCTTCACACGTGCTTTAAAGAATTGCAACAGATCCGCTAAAATTTCAGCGCTGTCTCGTTTAACAAGTCCGTTTGCTTCCATTTCATCTAAAGCGTATGTGAGTATTTTCTCTAGTGACACCGACCACTTTTTCTCTAATAAAATTTGAACAACACCGCTAGCTTGCCTGCGTAATGCATATGGATCTTGGGAGCCCGTTGGAATGACGCCAATCGCAAAGAACGAAACGATTGTATCAATCTTTTCAGCGACACTTAATACTGCTCCAATTGACGATGGAGGAACGCTGTCCTCTGCATGTCTAGGCATATAATGCTCATTAATTGCAGCCGCTACTTCTTTTGGTTCTCCTTTTAATAATGCATATTTCTCGCCCATATAGCCTTGTAATTCAGGAAATTCGTAAACCATGTTACTCACTAAATCAAATTTGGCAATTTCCGCTGCACGTAAGGCAAGTTCTTTCTGATCGAAAAGTTCTACCTGATCGACAAGTATTCCTGTGAGCTTCTGAACACGAGCAGTTTTTTCAGCCAATGTGCCAATTTCTTCATGGTATACTATTGATTTCAATTTTTCTAAAGCAGTTGCAATCTCTTTTTTCTTATCTTCGCGATAGAAGAAATCTGCATCAGATAAACGTGCACGCAAGACTTTTTCATTCCCCTTTGAAACATTGTCAAGATGGTCTGCGTTTCCATTACGAACGGTCACGAAATGGGGCAGCAATTTGCCGTCTTTACTTTTAACAGGGAAATAGCGTTGATGTTCTTTCATCGAAGTAATCAACACTTCTTGTGGAAGCTCCAAGAATTCTTCTTCAAAATTCCCGAATAAAGCAGTAGGATACTCCACTAAGTTATTAACCTCTTCAAGTAGGTCTGCGTCAACAGGGATTTGCCAACCGTTCCCTTCTTCAAGCTTTTGAATTTGATCGAGAATCAACTGCTTCCGTTTTTTCGGTTCAGCAATGACAAATTGTTGTTCTAGTACTTTTTCATATTGATCAGGTGTGATGACTTCTACAGTTTCTCCAAGAAAACGATGTCCTTTTGTCACGCGGCCTGTTTCTACTCCCGCAATATCAAATGGGATTACTTCACCACCGAACAGTGCTACCAGCCATTTAATCGGACGAACAAAGCGAAGTTCTTGATCTGCCCAACGCATATTTTTAGGAAATGAAAGACTGGTGATGATCTCCTTCAATTCTGTTAATAATTGAAGAGTCGGTTGTCCTTTAATAAACTTATTAACATGAACATACTCCACACCATTAATCTCTTTAAAATAAATATCATCGACCGTCATTCCTTGACCTTTTGTAAATCCAATTGCTGCCTTTGACCAATTTCCTTCTGCATCTTGGGCAATTTTCTTAGCAGGACCTTTTGCTTCTTCCTCAATATCGGCTTGAGCCGTTGCCACATCTTGGATGTAAAAGGCTAAACGACGAGGTGTTGAGAATATAGAGACCTCTCCAAAAGGAATCGCTTTTTTTGTTAACCATTTTTGCACTTTATCAGACAATTGTTCCATCGACGCTGTAACAAATCTTGCAGGCATTTCTTCTAATCCAATTTCCACTAATAAATCTTGCTTACTCATGGCTTAGTTCTCTCCTTTCTGCTTTAAAATTGGGAAACCTAATTTTTCACGTTCATCATAGAAGGTTTTCGCGACTTTACGAGCTAAATTTCGACAGCGTGCAATATAACCCGTTCTTTCTGTAACAGAAATAGCTCCTTTGGCATCGAGCAAATTAAACACATGAGAACATTTCAATACATAATCATAAGCCGGGTGTACAAGTCCTGCTTCCATTTGCGCGTGTGCTTCTTTTTCATACATCGTAAATAATTGGAAAAGCATTTCAAGATTAGACGTTTCAAATGTATATTTGGAATGTTCATATTCCGGCTGACCGTATATATCACGAACGGTAAAGCCGTTTGTCCATTCAAGATCAAAGACATTTTCTTTTTCTTGAATATAAGATGCCAATCGTTCAATTCCATATGTGATTTCGACAGAAACCGGTTTGCATTCTAATCCACCGACTTGCTGGAAATAAGTAAATTGAGTGATTTCCATGCCATCCAACCAAACTTCCCAGCCTAATCCGGCACAGCCGAGTGATGGATTTTCCCAGTTATCTTCTACAAATCGAATATCATGCTGAAGTGGATCAATTCCAAGTGCTTTTAGGGAATCTAAATACAACTCTTGAATATTATCTGGTGATGGTTTCATGATCACTTGAAATTGGTGATGCTGATAAAGACGGTTAGGATTCTCACCATAGCGTCCATCTGCAGGACGTCTTGATGGCTCCACGTAAGCCACATTCCACGGCTCAGGCCCGATTGCCCGCAGGAATGTGTATGGGCTCATCGTCCCCGCCCCTTTCTCGACATCGTATGCTTGCATTAAAATACAGCCTTGCTCTGACCAATGCTTTTGCAGCGTTAAAATCATATTTTGGATATTCATACTGCTCCTCCATTTACATATTATTTTTTAACAAAACTCTTATGGTGTTAAATCTAAAAACCGTTTACTTTGAAGGTTCCATCCTGTAGCACGCTAACTCGCCTAATCAAAAAGGTGGCGGTGCGGAGCTGGATTTTGGACTACTTTCTTAATAAAGGAAGTGTATCTACATTAGTAGACTGGCTGTTTCAGAAGTCGCGAAGCCTAAGTCCACATGTCCTTCATACATAAATACAAAAAACTCCCGTCTCTATGCCTATAGCATAGGGACGAGAGTTTACCCGCGGTTCCACCCTAATTGCCGTGTACATACACGACCTCTTTTATCTGCAAATGCAGCTAATATGCTCAGAAACGCCTTCCTTGAAAGTCCATAGCCTGGCTCACACCGTCCCAGGTTCGCTTTTTTTAGGTTGTTCAAAAGTCTGATAAAAAGCTTGTGAATTTCTCAGCTCTCTTTATCCTCCTATTTGAACTCACACTTATATGGAGAAAATCAAGTACTCCTTTTCTTCAACGCATTAAATTCGATTATGTTTTGAATTTTAACGAAGAGTTGCTCGGTTGTCAATATTTCTAAAATAGTTCTTTCATCGAATCCATCTGTTTTAAAAACTTCTTCGACTTTAAATGCAATCCAGAATATTCATCATAATATGCATCTATGATCGTCTGCAATTCTTTCTTCGTCTCTTGCTTAACAGATATATTCCCAAGTCGTGATAAATCGAAAAAATAAAATAAGCGCAGCAATTTAACAGTTGCAGCCGAAATTTTCATATGAAACGGATCTTTTCCGACACAGCGGTGACAAAGAAATCCCCCTTCTCGTATCGAAAAAGAGAATTCACCTTCACTATTGCCGCAACTGGCACATTGATTGAGTGTAGGACTAAGTCCATTCACTTGCAACATCTTCATTTCGAAAATGAATTTGAGAATTTCAGCATCATAGCCTTCATTTATGTAGTGTAGCGATTGATAGAGCAGTTCAAATAGAAACGGATTAGCCTTACGATCATCCACGCTTCGATCCAATAATTCTACCATATAAGATGCATAAGCTGTTGCGAAGATATCCTCTCTTATTTGCCGCATCGAATCGATTGTCTCACCTTGCTGAAGGCTCCCAAGACCACTCGAAGGAGTAAACACAAAATACCCATAATAAAAAAGCTGGGTGGCGGCAGCGAGTCTGTTATTAGGCTTTTTGGCTCCTCTTGCCATTACGCCTATCTTACCGAATTCCCGAGTGTATAGGGTAATAATTTTATTATTCTCGCCATAATCTGTCCGCCGTATAACAATGCCTTCACATTTTTGTATCAAGCAATGCTCACCACCTTTCATACAAACCTGTATGGCATTATACGCCACCATTTACCATGAAGGATCAATCTATACCTAATCACATCAGTGACGGTGCGGAGCCTTTAAAATAAGTATACCCTCTAGGTAGGTTGGCTATATTAATAAATCTCGAAGCCCTGACAAAGAGCGTTGGCATACCGCAATTTATCCGTAATGCTTTTTACATTACCAAAAAAGCGCAAAGAACGCCTGACTCCCACGAGCCATGGCGCCTTTAGCTATTGAACATGTATATTTAGAATGCAAGACAAACATCAGGTAACAGGAAAATCAATTTCAGCTATCTCTTCGTCATCCTCGGCTCGACTGCGTTTTTCCACCTCTAATTCTTTAAAAAGAAGATAGGTATCAATATTACCGGTTTGACTAAACATTCCCCAGGTAAATTCTAACATCGTAAAGCCCACCTTTCGTGAGTAGCATGATTCTTTTTTTCTGACCTATTTATATCTTGACCCTTTAATCCATTTTCATAAGACGTAAATATTGTTAATTAATATTCATCTTCGTTAAATCCATAATCACGTAGTTGGGACATTTTATTGCGCCAATCTTTTTGAACTTTCACCCATAGTTCTAAGAACACTTTGGAACCTAACAGATTTTCAATATCAACACGCGCACGACTGCCTACTTCTTTCAGCATTTTCCCTTGCTTGCCAATGACGATCCCTTTTTGTGAGTCTCGTTCAACAACAATCGTTGCCATAACATTTATCGTTTCACTATTATCCATCTTTTTGATCGAATCAATTACAACGGCAACAGAATGCGGAATTTCTTCTCGTGTTAAGTGAAGTACTTTTTCACGAATTAATTCAGAAATGATAAAGCGCTCAGGATGATCCGTCACTTGATCTGCTGGATAAAATTGCGGACCTTCTGGCAAATGTTTCTTAATCTGTTCGAGTAATGTTTCGACGTTATTTCCTTCTAAGGCAGAAATCGGCACAACGCCTGTGAATGGGTATAGCGCTTGATATTTTTCAATCAGTGGCAACAGCTCATCCGGATGCAGTTGATCGATTTTATTTACAACTAGAAATACCGGCGTTTTAACATTTTTTAATTTCTCAATAATAAATTCATCGCCGCGGCCATATCCTTCAACAGCATTAATCATGAAAAGGATTAAGTCCACTTCCTTCAGCGTGTTCGTTGCAACCTTCATCATAAAGTCGCCTAACTTATGCTTCGGTTTATGAATACCAGGTGTATCGATGAAAATCATTTGTGAATCATTTTGCGTTAAAACACCTTGAACTTTATTTCTAGTCGTTTGCGGCTTATCGCTCATAATGGCAATCTTTTGTCCGATTACTCGGTTTAGGAACGTACTCTTCCCTACATTTGGTCTGCCGATGATTGAAATAAAGCCTGATTTATACCCTTTTTCTTGCGTATCTTCAAATAATTTATCCATTCAAATCCTCCGGTGTAAATGCTCCTGGCAGCAATTCTTCTACTGTTAGTTCTTGTATATCCCCATTTAGGTTCGTTAAAACCACTTTCATATCTTTTGGACATAATTCAGCAATCACTTGTCTGCATGCCCCACATGGTGGCACAGGTCTTTTAGTGTCTGCCACAACTGCAATCGCAGCGAACTTCGTATCTCCTTCTGAAACGGCTTTAAAAATAGCTGTACGTTCGGCACAGTTGGTCATGGAGTAAGCAGCATTTTCAATATTACAACCATGATACACTTTACCATCCGTAGTCAGCAATGCCGCACCTACATTAAATTTGGAATACGGTGTGTACGCTTTTTCCCTTGCTAATTTCGCTTCAGTGATTAGTTGAGAAGTTTTCATTTATAGTCTTCCTTTCAAACATGGAGTCATTTATTCAATACATAAAAGTAGCTCGATTTTTAAGCGACTATTTTCGGCAAAAAGATGATGATTCCTATAATGACAGAGAATATAGCATATATCAAAACGGCCCCTGCTGCAAAATCTTTTGCTTCTTTTGCCAATGGATGAATTTGATCTGTAGCCAAATCGATGGCCCTTTCAATGCTTGAATTCACCATTTCTAACGTAATCGTGCCGGAAATCGCGAGCAAGATGAACAGCCATTCGATTCCAGACAAAGAAAAGTAAAAGCCAAAACAGATGACAATAAGAGCAGTAACTACATGAATCTTCATATTACGTTCTGATTTAATCGCTTGAATAATACCGGAAAAAGCGTAACCAAAACTCTTATTCAATGGTGACTTTGGCTTAGTCTCTTTTAAGCCCATATGCTTCTAGAATGTCCGTTTGACGCGAGAACATTTCCTTTTCGTCTTCTTCGTTCATATGGTCATAGCCTAACAAATGCAAAAAACCATGCAACGCAAGAAACCCAAGCTCCCTATCGAAAGAATGACCATACTCCAAAGCTTGTTCTTTTGTTTTTTCAATCGAGATGATGATATCGCCTAGTACTCTTGGTAGATTGTCACCGACGATTTCCACCTCATCTTCCCCCATCTCTTCAAGCGCAAAGGAAATCACATCTGTAGCGTAATCTTTATTACGATATTCAGAATTGATTTCACGAATCCTTTCGTTACTTACAAATGTAACAGATAATTCGCTACCTACTTCAATTCCTTCTTTGCTTGCAGCAAATTGAATCACTTTCCCAACAAGTTCAACTGCCGCTTCGCTCACTTCATTTGTCTCATCCAAAAAATCGATGTCAATTGTCATACATTCACCTTCTGTTCAGTTTTATTCATTTCGGGATATTCTATTCTTGAGTGAAAGATACCGTGTAAAGACTCACAAAGAGCCTCTCTCACTACATTTAATTCGCGCATTGTAATATTACATTCATCAAATTGATTGTCATTCAAACGATCGGTAATGATCGCACGAACGAGCGCTTCTATTTTCTCCTGAGTCGGATGATTCATCGATCTGACTGCAGCTTCTACGCTATCGGCAATGCCGATGATGGCAACCTCTTTAGATTGTGATTTTGGACCTGGATATCGATAGGTTTCCTCAAGTGTTGACTCGTCTTCTTTTAGGGCCTTGTGATAAAAAAATTTCAGCAATGTCGTGCCATGATGTTGTTCTGCTATATCAATAATTTCCTGGGGAAACTTATGCTTCCTAAGCATCGCTGCTCCATCGACAGCATGGGCAATGATGATATTCTTACTCGTCTCAGGCGGCAACCTATCGTGCGGATTCTCACTATTCATTTGATTTTCGATGAAAAAATGCGGCCGTTTCGTTTTCCCAATATCATGATAATAACATCCTACTCTTGCAAGCAACCCATTTGCCCCAATCGCTTCACAAGCCGACTCTGCCAAATTCGCAACCATCACACTATGATGATATGTACCTGGTGCTTCCGTCAATATTTTCCGTATTAGAGGATGATTTGGATTAGCAAGTTCAAGTAATTTAATAGACGATAATATGCCAAAACCAGCTTCAAAAAATGGCAGTAAACCAATTGTTAATACAGCTGATCCTAAAGCAGATACGATGGCAGCTAGCGAATAAATCATAAACTCCATCTTCGTATAGTTGCCATTTGTAATAGACGTAATCGCAAACACGAGCATAATATTAATGACCGACGAAACGAGCCCAGCCTGTAAAATTTTCATTTGGAAGTTTTTTCGAGACATGATAACGATTGCGGCAATGCCACTAAATAATATGTATAACCCAACTGTATAATTCAGATTACCAGGAGTATCTGCATTAAATATAATCGAGCCAAACGCGCCAAGCATAATCATAATCGCTGCGGCAAATCGCTCATTTAGCAAGATTTTCAATAGCATAGCTGCCAGGGCAGCCGGAAAGAAATAGCCGATTTCCCCGTACTTTAGATCACCAAGCAAACTGAATATTTTCATCGTTCCGATACTCAAAATAAACACAAGGGCAAAAATCAACATTTGATTGGTTTTGCTTATCTCAAGATTATTGGAATGATAAAAATAATAATAAAATCCCGCTAGAGAAATGAACACAAGAAGAAATAATCCAGCAAACGGATAAATCGTATTTTCATTATTAAGAAAACCTGCTAGTTCAAGTTGTCGATATACTTCCCGATCTACAAGTTGTCCTTCTTCAACAATGATTTGTCCTTGCAGAATTTTTACAGGTTCAACGGTTTCGACTGCCTTCCGTCGTTGATCCTCCGTTTTATCTCTATCAAAGAAATAGTTCTGGATAATTGCATTTCGTGCTAAAGAAACGGATGCAGACTTTAGCTCTGAACTAATACTAGCATATCTTAGCTCTTCTTCAGCCCTTTTCTTCGCGTTTTCAACATCATTTGCGGCAATTTTTGCACTCATGACATTGTTAACCGCGGTAATTGTCAAGTCCTTCGTAATATTCAACTCATCTTCGTCGGCATTGACAAGCGAACTCAGCACGCTGTCACCAATTTCACGACTCACATCTTCTGTTAGTTTTTCCTTAAGTAAGGCTAATTGGTCCTCTACGGTAACCGGATTCGGTTTTCCAGTTTCACTTTTTCCGATCGGTTCTTCTGCTTCTTTTTTTACTTCTAAAGCAGAATCGAAAATAGATGAAATTAAATCTACTTTATTTTGGGCATATTCCTTTTTTAACGTATATACATCTGATACTTGCTTTGTTGCTTCATCTTTTTCTTGTTCAGTTTTATATGTATCTTCAACGGTTTTTGTGGCTCGGATCGTTTGTTCAGATGGCTGAAACAATTGGATATTAATCTTTTCAGGTTTTACATTTGAAAACATAATAAAGCAGCAATACACACCGATTAGTACAAACAACAAAACCCGGACAAATCTATTGCCTAATAGTTCTCTTAATTTACGCACATAGTCTTGAACTCGTTTCAAAAATCGCCCCTCCTATTTTGTTTTTCATCCTAATTATATACACCTAAGAATTGGCAGTTGCTATTATGTAAAATCATAACAGTTTTCATTCTTCATTTCATCCACTTCTCATTGATTACGTCAGAAAATTGATCTTTTTTCCTTTTACCAGTATCGGTTATTGACAAAGAGTTAAACTCCTTTTAAAAATTTAACGCGAATAAATGTACGAGAGTCTTGAGCGATCTTAAGCTAGGTCTTTAGATGATCTGAGACACAAAGAAGAGTCAGACCTCGTATCACCTATACATAGTAAATCGTATAGATTGTACAAGTTCTAACCCTCATGTAATCCTTATTTATCCCGCTAACGGGCAGTAACCCCCACTGATTAAAGTTTCTACTTTACTCTTCAACCGTATCATAGGCGGAGATAATTTTCGCAACTAGTGGATGACGGACTACGTCACTCTGTTCAAGATAGATGAAAGAAAGACCCTTCACATCCTTCAATATCCCTACTACTGAAATTAAGCCGGACTTCACTCCTTTTGGGAGATCAATCTGTGACCTGTCCCCCGTTATGACCATTTTTGACCCAAAGCCAAGTCTAGTTAAGAACATTTTCATTTGTGCCTGAGTCGTGTTTTGAGCCTCATCAAGAATGACAAATGCATCATCTAGAGTTCTCCCCCTCATATAGGCAAGTGGGGCAATCTCGATTGTACCGCGTTCCATCATTCTTTGCGTCTGTTCCACGCCAAGCATATCATGGAGAGCGTCATACAATGGCCTTAAGTATGGGTCAACCTTTTCCTTCAAGTCGCCGGGAAGAAAACCTAAGCTTTCGCCAGCTTCAACTGCAGGACGAGTTAAAACAATTCGCTTTACCTTCCCGTTTTTCAATGCATTGATGGCCATCACAACAGCTAAGTATGTTTTACCGGTACCCGCAGGACCAATCCCGAAAACAAGATCATGTTTCTTAATCGAATGGATGTAATGACGCTGTCCAAGCGTTTTAACACGGATGGATTTTCCTTTCGCATTTTTGCCAACTTCTTCTTCATATAAATCGGCGAAGTATTCAAGTGTTCCTTTTTTGGCAAGCTCGAGTGCATAGATTACATCTCGTCCACTTATATGAATGCCTTTTCGAATAATAACAAGTAGAGATCGTAAAACGTCTTCACAAAGCACAGCACGGTCAAGTTCGCCTGCAATCGTAATACCTTCACCACGTGTAATCACGGAAACTTGCAGTTCTTCTTCAAGTATCTTAATATGTACATCCCCATTACCAAACAGCGCTTGCGCTTCATGGGGAGATTCAAGCCTTACGTTAATCGCTTTTATATCTTCTGACATTCGTTAGTCTCCTTGAATAATTGGTTTCCCAATCGCAATGTTTTCGATAACTTGATAATGTATTGATAGTTTTACTTTACCATTGTCTATGCCTAGGTGCAAAACTTTTTCGCCAATGATTTCTCCATCTTCTGGGAGTTCTTTTTCTAAGCTTACTTTTGCCATTTTTTTCGCTTCTTTCATAGCTTCACTCTTTGTATATTCCCGAATCAAATCTTCTTTACTTCTTAACGTTTCCGTTTTATAGGATATTGGTAATTTCCATTGTAAAAAAAGGAAAGGCCTTGATGTTGTTTCGGTTTCGTATGCTGGATAATCCGGGTTCTTAAATCCCCAAATAGGGATAGAAAGATCGCCGATAGAAATATAGTGTTTTGTTGATTCATCGCCATTAAAAACAGAAAAATTCGTTTTTAGAGGAACTTCGACTGTTGCCTTATACCAAGTTTCCCCGAAAACTTCTCCAATTGCGGGTACCAATTGTGGCTGATCCTCTTTGCCAATTAGACCTGATACGAGTAACTGCCCTTTTGTAACATAATCATTAATACTAACAATAGGCTTCCCTTTTTCAACGAGCATTTTCTTAATAACGGCTTTTTTCTTCGCAACCAAATGCTGTGGCGAATATGTTTTCACTTCTTCCGGTGTCTCTTTCTCAACGACCCGGAAGTGATAGGTTGTACCTTTTAAATCTACACCTACCCACGTTAACACGTCTATTTTATCTCCTAACCGGCGCTGAATCTCATCCACGTCAAGCAGTAAGAACTGCAGCTTTCCTTTTTTTATCCCCATCTTATCTAATTCTTTACGAATCGCATGCTCTGTATCTGGACTTGCTTCGTGCACTTCTATTCCCCAAACCATATTAGATAATACGAAAATCGTAATCAGAAAAGCCAAAAATCCGATGACGAAGCCGCTATTTTTGATCAGTCTTTTAAGAAAAAAGGGACCTCCGCTTCCTTTTATAAAAGTAACTTTACATTCATTTTTTCGAACGGCTTTCCGCAGATTCGAAATCTCCTTTACATCCATACAAAAGATAAGAATACCAGGAGCAGTTCTCCTGATATCCCATACCGAAACCCCTTGTCTAATCAGTTCATTTATTAACCGCTCCGTTCCTTTCCCACTCGCTTTAACCTCTACAAATCCTGTGTACAAGTTTGTCCATTGATTCTTCATGGTTCTCCTCCCAAGCTTACTCGTTAATATACGAAACCTGATCAATTTTACCTTCTAGCATAATTTCTTCGGGCAAAATCGTTTTGATCACAAATGAACGTCCTTTAACGAGTAGCTGCCCATTTTTTAAAAGAAGCCGGACTTCTGTATCTGTAAAGTTTAGTAAGCCTCTATGATTTTCAATATAAATATGTAATTGACCAATCATCGTAATTCTTGGCAGGTCCATCATGACATCTTGCGGCAGATCCATTGTTTTAACAAGAAGTCTTCTAAATCGCTGCCCCCATTTTTGTGCCATAAAAAAGAACCCCCTTTCATCTCAATGTATGAAATGAATGGGGGTTCTAGCACCATTATTTTACACTCCTATATACTTACTTACGTCGTCCCAAACGACGTCTATTCTTAGCTCTTGGAGGACCAAGCACTTCAGCCATAATAATGCCATCAAGTACCTTCTGCTGACTAATGGTAAAGTTCGTTTGGTAAACTGGGCTGCTATCATCAGAAATCTCTTTCCTCACGGCTAAATCCTCTTTAAGTTGAATTTGTCGCTTTCGCTCAGCTTCCTGTTGTTTAAGCTCTTGCTCTTTTAGCCAGACTTCTGCATTTGGCTTTGTATCAGTTTCAATTTCAAGAGTATCAGGGCGCGATGGCTCCATCGCCTTCTTAGCTTCCTCATAAAATTGGCGAATCGTTTTCGACTGATCATGCTTAGGCAGATTTTGTTCACGCACCGGCTTCTGGTTAATAGGTGTAGTAGGTGTTCCCGTACTCTTAGGGTCACGCTGGGTTGCTTTCTTTTTACTAAACATACTAGAAATTATCCCAAAAATAATGGCGATAACCCAGATGTTCCCAAAGATCCAATCAAAGAGGGATTCCATAGTAAGCCTCCCTTCCCAATGTCTTACTTGTCATTATCCTTAGGTCCTTTAGACATTTTGCCAATGGAACCACGCATACCTGTATCTGCTTCAATATTTTGGATGTTCATGTAATCCATCACACCAAGATTGCCTGACTTCAATGCATCAGCCATTGCCAATGGAACTTCTGCCTCCGCTTCAACAACCTTCGCTCTCATTTCTTGTACGCGAGCAACCATTTCTTGTTCTTCTGCAACAGCCATCGCACGACGTTCTTCTGCTTTTGCTTGTGCGATTTTCTTATCTGCTTCCGCTTGGTCTGTTTGCAAAATCGCTCCAATGTTTTTCCCGATATCCACATCCATAATATCAATCGAGAGAATTTCAAATGCAGTACCAGCATCTAACCCTTTTGATAATACGGTACGGGAGATCAAATCAGGATTTTCAAGTACATCTGTATGGCTTTTGGAGCTACCAATCGTTGCGACAATCCCTTCACCGACACGAGCGATGATCGTTTCTTCACCAGCTCCCCCGACAAGACGTTCAATATTTGCACGCACTGTGATTCTTGCTTTCGCTTTTACTTCGATCCCGTTGATCGCTACACCTGAAATATAAGGAGTTTCAATCACCTTTGGATTAACGCTCATTTGTACTGCTTCTAATACATCACGGCCGGCTAGATCAATCGCCGCGCCTCTTTCAAAAGGAAGAGTAATGTTCGCTCGTTCTGCTGCAATTAACGCATTCACAACACGATCGACGTTCCCTCCTGCTAAGTAGTGACTTTCCAGTTGGTTCGTCTGTACGCTGAGGCCTGCTTTATGTGCTTTAATTAGTGGATTGACCACACGACTTGGAATAACTCGGCGTAACCTCATCCCAATTAATGTAAATATGCTGACTCTTACCCCAGCAGCTAATGCTGAAATCCAAAGTGTAACAGGGACAAATGTAAAAAATACTGACAGTACGATAATAATCGCTATCGCAGCCAAAATAATAAAAATAATATTTGCGTCCAAACTATTCATCCTTTCAAAAATAAAATGACAATCATTTAAATTTCACGAACGACAATTCGTGATCCTTCTGCTTTTACAACTTTAACTTTAGAGTTTTTAGAAATAAAGCTTCCTTCTGAAACAACATCTAAACGTTCACCGTTAATCTCAGCCGTTCCTGAAGGTCTCAAATCAACTAGAGTAATTCCTTCCATTCCAACCAATTCAATCCTGCTCACATTTGATATATAGCCTTGCTCAGAGCTCGTTGAGTCTTTCAACACAATTTTTCTAAAAAATTTCATCTCTTTTCCAAACACCTTTACAAGTAGGATAAACACAAGTATAGATACTGCCAATGCAACTAGTAGAGAAATCCCTAATTGGACCGGACTGTTAGATGCCAAGAACAGACTGACGATGACCACTGCCATACCAAGTGCACCAACGATCCCACCAGGGATAAACAATTCGAGGATACATAATAAAACTCCTGCGATAAATAAAACTAAAACTTCATAGCCTGCAAGCCCTGCTACGAAATGGCCGTAAAAATAGAGCAATAAGGCAATAAGTCCAGTTGTACCAGGGATACCAAAGCCTGGGGTAAATAACTCCATCACAATCCCAATGCCAGCAATCAATAACAGTACTGGAATAACAAATGGATTAGTCAGAAAGCGGGCAATTTTTTCGGCGATGCTCTCATCAATGGACTGTATGCTAGCATCTTCTACGCCAAGAAACTTATATAACTCACTTTTGGTACTCACTGTTCCTTCACTATAACCCGCTTTTTTTGCTTGCCCAGCTGTGAACGTTAAGAGTTTGCCTTTTCCTGCATCATATTCAGGTAGATTAATATCTACGTCAGCCATCGCTTGTGCATAGATAGGATCACGACCATTTTGTTCAGCTGCTGTTTTCATTGCAGCAACCCAAGCTGATTGAGCCTTGAGACTCGCTGCATTACCTGCTGCATCAATAACAGCTGCTGATCCCATTGTCGCATTAGGCGCCATATAGATTTTATCTGTATTGAGCGAGATATAAGCGCCTGCCGATAGTGCTCGGTTATTCACATAAGCCACTGTCGCAACGGGCGTATTTTGCATACGTTTCCCAATCCTGGTCGCCGAATTAACCGCTCCCCCTGGTGTATCTACTTCGAAAATTACGACTTTAGCTCCGTTTTCCTCAGCAGTTGTCAATGCCCGATCAATAAATGCATACAAACCATCCTCTACCGTATCTTTAATCGGAACGAGATAAACAATCCCATCCTCAGCTTTTACGTTAGTAGGCTGAATGATCAACAAACTTGTTACTACTAAGAATAATAATCCAATTAGTACGGAACGCCATATTCTCAAAGGAGATGCCTCCTTTCTTTAATTTTTTCTTCTCCTCTTTATTACGTATGTATTGCCCAAAGGTTTCAGAATCTTTACAGCTATTTTGAGTATCGCCCATCAAGCTAAAATCAGCAAGGATAATCCCTTATAAAGTGAAACTTCCTTCAGTGGGGGTATTCCCTCATCTCCCACTGATGGTTAGTCCCGTTCTAGTGTCGCTAATTTCTCCGTTCCACTTCGATAAAGCGACGCTACGAACCCGAAATTGAATCACAAACTTAAGTACGCCGCTTCCTGCGACAACGTCTGTGTGACCCACATCCTTTGGTGTGGGCCTCAACTATACCTTTATTTTCACTGTATCTCACCAATCGGGCTTTTACAGGGGTTTGTTCCCCACCTCATCTACTTTGTTCCTCACAAGCTTGAGCTCGGGTCTTATTGCCTGGAATGCAGGACAAACTTATGTAATGCTTATACATTCATGAAGATATTGCATTTCTGTGCGCAAACAAAAAGCCATAGGCGCAATGCCTATGGCTTTGGGTTTTTGAGTTTAAGATAGATGTTGTTGCACTAACTTATTTACAAGAGAACCATCTGCTTTGCCTTTTACTTTCGGCATAAGCGCTCCCATTACTCGGCCCATATCTGTTTTAGATGATGCGTTGACTTCTTCGATTGTATTTTTTACAATCTCTGAAATCTCTTCTTCTGAAAGTTGCTCCGGCATATATGCCTCAACGTAATCTATTTCGGTACGGACTTTATCCACGAGATCGATACGACCTGCATTTTCAAACTCTTGGAGGGAGTCTTTGCGTTGTTTTAATTCGCGAGAGAGCACTGTCAATTCTTCATCATCTGTTAATACTTCGCGCTTTTTCAACTCTTCGTTTTGAAGAGAAGATTTAAGCATACGAATAACAGATAGTTTGTCCTTTTCTTTGTTCTTCATCGCTTGTTTCATATCATTATTTAAACGCTCGAGAAGACTCATCTTTCCACCCTCTCTTAGAATTTACGTTTTCTTGCAGCTTCAGACTTTTTCTTACGTTTTACACTTGGCTTTTCATAAAATTCACGCTTCCTAGCTTCCTGAAGCGATCCTGCTTTAGATACAGTACGTTTGAAACGACGAAGAGCATCTTCAAGCGATTCGTTTTTACGAACGACGGTTTTAGACATCTCTTTCCCTCCCTCCGAAAACAACACACTAACTCAAGTTGTCAACATGTTATACATGTACTAAACCATTATAATATATGCCACTAATCAGGTCAACTGGTTAATTCAAACTAATTGTCGTTTACTGCGATATATTTTGAATATTTTTATGAAAAAATTATACATTCCATACATATTGTATCAAACAAGCATGTCCTATGGAACTTATCCATACAATTTAGCAGAGGTGAGCTACGTGAAGGATTTAGTCTTATTCGGATTGTTTATTATCATTTTTCTTACTGGTATGTTTGTTTTGCGAATCGGCTTATTTAATTTGTCTGGAGAAAAATTAAAAACCGTGCTTGGAAAAATAACGAATCGGCCTTGGAAAGGATTCTTGGCAGGCATCCTTTCTACAGGAATACTCCAGAGTAGCTCAGCGGTCATGGTCATGACAGTCGGACTGGTTTCTTCAGGAAGCATCGCGTTTCGGCAAACGATCGGCATTATTCTTGGCACGAATATTGGATCCACCTTCACAACAGAGTTCATGACCTTCTCACTTGACTCATATATTATTCCAGGTGTTATTAGTGGGGCATTATTTTGGTTACTCCCATCGACACTTGCAAGGAGTTTGGGAACGGCATTAATTGGGATAAGCTCTATCTTTGCAGCTATGAGCGGCTTTAAATTTCTATCATCCTCATTAGCCAATTATCCATTTACCAAGCATTTGCTCGCCGAAATGGACAGTCATCTTTTTATTGCACTCTTAACAGGAATTATCATGACAGCCATCATTCACTCAAGCTCAGCGACCATCGGCATTACGATGAGTTTTTTGGCAGGTGGGGATATGGCTTTAGCAAGCGCAATCGCGATTATGCTTGGTTCAAATGTTGGAACGTGCATAACCGGTTGGATGGCAAGCATCGGCTCTGGTAAGGATGCATCCCTTACCGCGTACGCACATATTTGGTTGAATTTACTAGGGGTTTTGCTATTTATACCACTAATCCATTATTTAGGAACATTCGCACAAGCGTTAACTTCTTCAAAGGACATGCAGCTTGCTCATGCAAGCGTTTTGTTTAATGTCTTCACATCACTCGCCGTGTTGCCTTTCTCAAAGCAATTTGCGAGCTTTGTTTTAAAAATTCATACGAAAAAAACGCATAAATTCTGAGATTCGACGTATAAATTTTCAATTAGTCGCATAGCCCGGAACTAGACGAATCTTTTTACCAAGCTTTTGCCCAAAACGAAAGGGTCTGGCTCCACATCTATACAATATAGTGTGTGAAGTCAGACCCTTTGCTATGGATACTAAGTTATTTCGACTTAATAATCAGAATCAGCCGTTAAACCATTCACAATCGCAATCCCTGCACTTGCACCAATTCTAGTTGCTCCTGCTTCGATTACTTTTACTGCATCTTCCGTATTACGAACACCGCCTGACGCTTTAACACCGATCGTTGGACCCACTGTTTTTCTCATAAGTGCAATATCCTCAGGAGTCGCTCCGCCTGTTGAGAAGCCAGTTGACGTTTTCACGTAATCAGCCCCCGCTTTTACAGCAAGTTCACATGCACGGATTTTTTCTTCTTCTGTCAATAAAGACGTTTCAATAATGACTTTGGATAATGCTTTTCCTTTTGAACTTTCGACAACCGCACGAATATCTCGTTCTACTAATTCATCATCTTTATCTTTTAAGGCGCCGATATTAATCACCATATCTACTTCGTTTGCACCATTTTCAATGGCATTCTTCGTTTCAAATGCTTTCGTTTCAGGAGTATTTGCTCCTAAAGGGAAGCCGATTACTGTACAAACGACTACATCAGAACCTGCAAGCAATTCACTCGCATATGCAACCCAAGTAGGGTTAACGCACACTGATGCGAAGTGGTGCTCACTTGCTTCCTCACATAATTGTTTAACTTGTGCCTTCGTTGCATCTGCTTTTAATAACGTATGATCAATTAATTTTGCGATATTTTGTGTCATATATAAAATCTCCCTTCAAAACTAAGACGATTAGTTGTACGTACCTCTTTATCATATCATGTTTAATTGAATATGACGAGAAATAAGAAATAAACTTACATGTTTGAACTCATAGTTATTATTGTGTGCAAGTATCTGGATATTTATAAAAATAAAGAAGGGCCATACCCCACAACAACTAAATTCAGTATAAGTTAAGTGTATGACACACTACCTACTGATTTAGAGTGCGAGGTCAGACCCTTATTAGACACCCACTGCCCTTGGTTAGCCTACAATTCCAGCTGCTGCTTCAGAATCTTTCACAACTGTCACAAACTGTCCTTCATTATATGGGTAACCTGATTTTGTAATTTTCACTTTCACAATTTCGCCAACCATTTCTTCAGTAGCTTGGAAGACAACTTTTAAATAGTTATCTGTATAGCCTACGTATAAGCCGCTTTTTGGATCCTCTTTGTAAAGCTCCTCTGGAATAACTTCTAGCACTTCCCCTTCAAAAAGAGAAGCATATTCTTTTGAAAGTTGCTCAGAAAGCGAGATTAAACGGTGTACACGTTCATTCTTCACTTCTTCATCCACTTGATCTGCCATTCTAGCAGCTGGAGTGCCTGTTCGTTTAGAATACGGGAATACGTGCAATTCAGAGAATTTATGGTCTTTAATAAAATTATATGTTTCCATGAATTCTTCTTCCGTTTCACCTGGGAAGCCGACAATTACATCGGAAGTAACCGCTAGACCCGGTAAAGCTTGACGTAGCTTCACTAAACGATCTGCATAAAATTCCATGGAATATTTTCTTCTCATCCGTTTAAGAACGGTATCAGATCCAGATTGAATTGGAATGTGTAGGTGACGTACGACTTTATCGGAATTCGTCAACACCTCAATAACTTCATCGGTAATTTGGCTTGCCTCAATCGAAGAAATTCTGATTCGTTTTAATCCAACGATTTGCGTTTCTAAATCTCTAAGCAATCTCGCTAAATTATAATCTTTCATATCTTCACCATAGCCACCTGTATGAATACCAGTCAAAACTATTTCTTTGTAACCAGCGTCTACTAGTTGTTGCGCTTGATGAAGCACTTCTTTCGGGTCACGGGAACGCATTAAACCGCGAGCCCAAGGAATGATACAAAATGTACAGAAGTTGTTACATCCTTCTTGAATCTTCAAAGAAGCTCGTGTGCGATCGGTAAATGCCGGTACATCAAGTTCTTCGTATACACGGGATTTCATGATGTTACCAACACCATTAATCGGTTGTCTTTCTTGTTTGAATTGCTCAATATAGCCTAGCATCTTCGACCGGTCTTGCGTACCAACTACGATATCAACACCAGGAATAGCCATAATTTCAGCAGGTGACGTTTGAGCATAACACCCTGTTACAGCTATAACCGCATCAGGGTTTTTACGAATCGCCCGGCGAATAACTTGACGACTTTTTTTATCACCCGTATTTGTAACTGTACATGTATTGATTACATATACATCTGCATTCGTTTCATATTCAACACGTTCATAGCCATCGTTTTTAAATAATTGCCAAATGGCTTCCGTTTCATAATGGTTTACTTTACATCCTAATGTATGAAAAGCGACAGTTGTCATCTTCTTCACCTCAATAATTCTAATTGATAGGAAACAGCAGCCAATGCATAAAGTGGCGCTGTTTCAGTTCGTAATATTCTTGGTCCAAGGCCACAGAGAGTAAATCCTGCTTCAGTTAGTTGAGTGACTTCTCGCTCTGTTAAACCACCTTCTGGTCCGAATACAAAGAGCATGGATTGCCCTGTTTTCATGTTTTGCAAAGCAGAAACAAGAGCACCCTTCTCTCCCTGTTTTGCTGACTCTTCAAATGCAACCATTTTCACATCATACTCATCGGCATGCTTGATGAGACTTCCTAAGTTCAGTGGTTCTGTTACATGAGGAAGTACTGTGCGATGCGACTGCTCCGCCGCTTCCTTGGCAATTTTCTGCAGGCGTTCAATCTTTTTCCCAGCCTTTTTTTCGTCCCATTTTACCACCGAACGAGCCGCAATGAAAGGGATAAACTCATGCGCACCCATTTCCGTTCCTTTTTGGACGATTACTTCCAGTTTATCCCCTTTAGGCAGACCGCTCGCAATTGCAAGTTTAATCGGCAGTTCTTTATCTTCTTTTAACCATTCAACAACAGTAGCTCGTACAGCTTCACTTGTCACGTCTACAATCTCAGCCAATGCCGCTTCTCCATCCGGCTTAACTGCAATCAACTGGTCTGCAATGCTCATTCTCATTACCCTTGTCATGTGATGAAAATCCGCCCCAGTGATTTGAATCGTTCCTTCTACAAACGCATCCGCTTCTAAGAAATATCGTTGCAAACAAACACCTACTTTCATACAAAACGCCACCATTTACTTTGAAGGCTTCATCCTGAAGCACGCTACACTAGCATAATCACAATGGTAGCGGTGCTGGATTTGGGAGTATAATCTTAATAATGGAAGGATAACTACATAGTAGATTGGCTAAATTAGTAAGTCGCAAAGCCTAAGTCCCCATGTCCTTCATACAAAACAGGTGGCAACTGCTTTTGCCACCTTCATGATCTCTTTAGTATGCAACATTTTATCCCGCATTAACGGGCAGTAACACCCACCTCTCTAGGCTTAGAGGAATCGAAGAAGCGTAGGTGGGGGATAACTGCCCGTAAAAGCCAGATTGGTTCAACTATCAATCAGAGGGGGATGAAGCCCCCCCTCTGATTGAAGTTTCACTTTATTGGTTTCTTTTGGCGATAAACGCGACCCAATCTTCCATTAAAAGCGTCTCTTCAATTGTGAAACCTGCCGCAATTATCGCATCTTTTACTTCTTGTTTTTTCGGTTGAATAATTCCGGATGAAATAAAATAGCCTCCTGGTTTTACAACTTTTGCCACATCGTCGGTAAAGCGAAGGATAACTTCAGCTAAAATATTCGCTACGACCACATCTGTTTGTTCTTTGATCCCATCTAGTAAATTGCCTTGTGAAACAGTTACTCGTTCTTGAACTTTATTAAGTTTCACATTGATGTTCGCTGAACGGACTGCAACCTCATCTAAATCAAGACCCTGAACGTTTTTTGCATCAAGTAAAGCAGCAGCAATACTTAGAACACCAGAACCCGTACCTACATCCACCACGACATCTCCAGGCTTTACAGTACGCTCTAATGCTTGAATGCACATAACTGTCGTCGGATGGGTTCCTGTTCCAAAGGCCATTCCTGGATCTAATTCAATAATCAGCTCATCACTGTTCACTGGTGTATAGTCTTCCCAAGTTGGCACTATGGTAAAACGTTCGGAAATCTTAACAGGATGATAGTATTTCTTCCAGGCAGTCGCCCACTCTTCTTCATTCACTTCACTAATTGAAATGGCATTTAAGCCTAGATCAATATCAAAAACTAATAGATTATTAATGGATTCTTTAATCGCATCAACTGTCTCACCTAAGAAACTATTCACAGGAATATATGCTTTAACGACAACGCCTTCTTCGGGATAATCGGCAGGGTTGAGCTGGTAGATTTCTCCAAAGACGTTTTCTCGTTCTTTCAACAGTTCCAAAGGATCTTCAATAACAACTCCACTCGCACCCGCCTCATGTAGTATATTGGAAACAGGTTCGACCGCTTCATTCGTTGTATGGATTGCAATTTCAGACCATTTCATTTCTACCAACTCCCCTAATCAATTAATCACCTTTAAATGCGCGTTTTACTTTAGCAAAAAAACCATCTTCTTGTTCATCTGGAGCATTCTGCCCACTGATTTCAGAGAATTCACGGAGTAATTGCTTTTGTTTTTCAGTAAGTTTTCTCGGTGTTACTAGTAAAATAACTACATGCTGATCACCTTGACCATAGCCACGTACATTTTGAACACCTTTTCCTTTCAGACGGAAACGAGTACCTGTTTGTGTACCTGCTGGAACTTTCAGCTTCACTTTTCCGTGGACAGTAGGAACTTCGATTTCATCTCCCAATGCCGCTTGAGTAAATGTAATCGGCATTTCACAATAAATATCATCGCCTTCACGCTCAAAAAATTCATGTTCACGTACTCGGAACACTACATATAAGTCTCCAGCTGGACCGCCATTGAATCCTGGCTCACCTTGACCTGTAACGCGAAGTTGTTGACCGTCATCAATTCCTGCTGGAACTTTAACTTCAATCTTTTTACGTTTTTGAACTTTTCCAGTACCACTACATGTTGAACATTTTTCAGGAATGATTTTCCCTGTTCCTTGACAATGATGACAAGTACGACGGTTAACTATGCGGCCAAATGCTGTATTTTGCTCGACGTTCAATTGACCAGTACCATGACAATGTGAACAAGTGTTTACCTTTGTTCCTGGTTTAGCTCCCGAACCAGAACATGTGTCACATGTTTCTTCACGAGGAATTTCGATTACAGTCTCTTTACCAAACACTGCTTCTTCAAACGAAAGAGTCATCGTGTATTGTAAATCTGCTCCTTGTCTTGGGGCGTTCGGATCTCTTCTTCTTCCACCACCGCCACCAAAGAACGTACTGAAAATGTCTTCAAAACCACCAAAGCCGCCAAAGTCCTGACCACCAAAACCTTGATTCGGATCTGTGTGTCCAAATTGATCATAATGGGCTTTCTTCTGATCATCACTTAAAACTTCATACGCTTCTGTAATCTCTTTAAATTTATCAGCAGCGTCTTCTGCTTTATTAATATCTGGATGATATTGTTTAGAAAGCTTACGATATGCTTTTTTCACTTCATCTTTAGAAGCACCTTTGGAAACCCCAAGTACCTCATAATAATCTCGTTTACTCATTCCTCTTTCTCACTCCCGATCCTTTTCACATAAAGATTATTCTAACATTCATCGAAGATATAGTGCAATAAGAAAAGCTGAAGCACCTCTTAAAGAAGGCCGACTAAGATCGCCACTTCCTGTGGCAACGTCGGCATGACCCACTTCCTGTGGGCCTAAGAAAAAGGGGGTTGACGCATGATGGCGCGCTTTTGGCCATCTTGTGGCAATCAACTTTTTCACAGGAAACTAGGTGCTGAAGCTAGACAATAAGAAAAACGTAAGCGCCTTGGGCAGCTCGCGAAGAAAACGAGGATTGACGCATGATGGCATGCTCTTCGCCATCTTGTGGCAATCAACGTTTTCTAAAGCGAGCTAGGCGCTGTAGTTAGAAAATAAGAAAAACGTGCGTATTCATGGAAATCCAACCAAATCCACCGCATAAAGGAACGTAGTAAACATCCCAGCTTTTTTAAGCCTGCGCTGACAAATCTTATCTCAAAAAAGCCAAAGCCAAGATAACCTGACTTTGACTTTTCTTCAGAGAGTTGGCACTTTGTTAATCCATCGCCATATCTCGTTTATTATTTTTTATCGTCGTCTACTTCTGTGAATTCAGCGTCCACTACATCATCATTTGATGGTTGTGCTTGACCTTCTGCACCTTGAGCAGCTTGTTGTGCTTTTGCAGCTTCTTCATAAAGTTTCATTGTTAAAGCCTGAACGATTTCATTAAGCGCGTCTTTTTTCGTACGAATTTCTTCTAATTCGTTTTTCTCAATCGCAGCTTTCAGTTCGTCTTTCGCTTCGTTTGCTTTTGCAACTTCCGCTTCATCGACTTTACCTTCAAGTTCTTTTAACGTTTTTTCCGTTTGGAAAACAAGTTGATCTGCTTCGTTGCGAAGTTCAACTTCTTCTTTACGTTGTTTATCTGCATCAGCATTTTCTTCTGCTTCACGTACCATACGATCGATTTCTTCATCAGATAGACCTGAAGATGATTTAATTGTGATCGCTTGTTCTTTGTTTGTACCAAGGTCTTTCGCACGAACGTTTACGATACCGTTTTTGTCAATATCAAACGTTACTTCAACTTGTGGAATTCCACGTGGTGCTGGTGGAATGTCGCTTAATTGGAAACGACCAAGCGTTTTGTTATCCGCAGACATTGGACGCTCACCTTGAAGAACATGGATATCTACCGCTGTTTGATTATCAGCAGCCGTTGAGAATACTTGTGATTTACTTGTCGGAATTGTTGTATTACGGTCAATCAATTTCGTAAATACGCCGCCCATTGTTTCGATACCAAGAGAAAGTGGAGTTACGTCAAGTAGAACAACGTCTTTCACATCTCCAGTCAGAACGCCACCTTGAATTGCTGCACCCATTGCTACTACTTCATCCGGGTTTACACCTTTTGATGGTTCTTGACCTAATTCTTTTTTGATTGCTTCAACAACAGCAGGAATACGTGTTGATCCACCAACAAGAATGACTTTGTCAATTTCAGATGCAGAAAGTCCTGAATCTTTCAATGCTTGACGAGTTGGTCCCATTGTGCGCTCTACAAGTCCAGCTGTGATTTCATCAAATTTTGCTCTTGTTATCGTAACGTCTAAGTGAAGCGGGCCTGCTTCTCCAGCTGTAATAAATGGCAATGAAACTTGAGTAGACGTAACACCAGAAAGGTCTTTTTTCGCTTTTTCAGCTGCGTCTTTCAAACGTTGTAGCGCCATCTTATCTTTTCCTAAGTCAATGCCGTTTTCTTTTTTAAATTCAGCGACTAAATAGTCAATAACCGCTTGGTCGAAATCATCTCCACCAAGTTTGTTATCACCAGCCGTTGCTTTTACTTCGAAAACGCCGTCTCCCAATTCCATAACAGAAACGTCGAACGTACCGCCACCAAGGTCAAAAACAAGAATCGTTTGATCTTGATCTGTTTTATCTAAACCGTAAGCTAAAGCTGCAGCAGTTGGTTCGTTAATAATACGTTCTACTTCAAGACCAGCGATTTGACCAGCATCTTTTGTCGCTTGACGTTCTGCATCATTAAAGTATGCAGGAACCGTGATAACTGCTTTCGTTACTTTTTCACCAAGGTATTCTTCTGCATATGATTTCAAGTATTGAAGAATAATAGCTGAAACTTCTTGAGGTGAATAATCTTTACCTTCAATTGTTTCTTTGTGATCTGTTCCCATATGACGTTTAACAGAGATAATTGTATTAGGGTTAGTAATTGCTTGACGTTTTGCTACTTCCCCAACTTGTCTTTCACCATTTTTAAAAGCAACAACAGATGGTGTTGTACGATTTCCTTCCGGATTCGGAATTACTTTCGGTTCTCCACCTTCAAGTACAGATACACATGAGTTCGTTGTTCCTAAGTCAATACCAATTATTTTACTCATAGTCACTTACCTCCTGCTATTTATGTAGTATTATTCGCTTACTTTGACCATTGACGGACGAATGACTCTATCCTTCAATTTATAGCCTTTTTGGAATTCTTCCACAACAATATTTGATTCAACGCTATCATCTTGTACTTGCATAACAGCTTGATGCATATGTGGATCAAATTCTTTTCCTACAGCTTCAATCGCTTCTACGCCTTCTTTTTTCAATGCCTCTACAATACCTTTGTAGATCATATCCATTCCGGCAATTACCGATTTGGTTTCTTCATTATCGCTTTCGATTTTCATCGCTCTTTCAAAATTATCTAGAGACTGAATTAAATCGCCAGCAAGGCTTTGAGCTCTATATTTCAATGCAGCTTCCATATCAAGCTTCGCACGTCTTCTTGAATTATCAAAATCAGCTTGTAAACGTAAATATTTATTATCCATTTCTTCTAGCTTTGCTTCCAATTCTTCAATTTTCGCAGTAGCCGTTTGAAGTTCGTCCATAGGAGTAACAGCTTCTTCATTCGCCTGCTCAACTTGAACATCTTCTTCAGCAAAAATAGCTTCAACAGTTTCTTCGTTTACTGGCTGTTCATTCTTTCTCTCTTCTGTCACAATCTCACCTCCTAAAAATGGGTGCTTTATATATGTAAGACATAGAGAACGGCAGAATTACTTCCTGCGCATCCCCAAATATTGCCTTTACTAATAATTTTGATACAGCTTTGTAAGCAGAGCTGTCATATCTTTTGAGAAAAATTCCAGCAAACTGATTACGCGTGAGTATTCCATTCTTGTCGGTCCAAGAATCGCAATCGTGCCTACTTGTTGCTCCCCGACAGAATACGTCGCGGTAATCAAACTGCAATCTTCGAGTAATACATTATTGTTTTCTCTGCCGATTTTCACGTGAATACCAGCTGGATTTTGCTTCATAATTTCATAAAGTCCCTGTTCTTGGTCAATCAATGAAAGCAGTGAAGATACTTTATCAATATCATGAAACTCAGGTTGCTTCAACATATTCGTTTTGCCACCAAAAAATAATTTTGGCGGGTTAGAGATATCTAGTGTTTCTGCAAGAGATGACACGAGCGTACCATAATTTTGAATATGCTGACTAAGCAAGACAGCTACTTCTTTATAAATCTTATCACGTAGTTCAGCAAGAGGGACCCCAACAAGTCGATCATTTAAAATATTCGCCATTTTCTCGATTTCATTCATATCAAAAGACGGTGGAAGCGAAATCACCTTATTCTCAACATGTCCAGTGTCAGTAATAATAATCGCAATCGCCGTTTCTTTAGTAAGCGAGATAATTTGAATCTTCTTTAGCTTGTTATCTTTGACTTTTGGGCCTAAAACGATAGATGTGTAATTCGTTAGTTCTGAAAGAATTTTGGCCGATTTTTGAACGATTTTCTCAAGTTCATAAATCCGATCTGCAAAAATCGAGCGTATAATACGCCGATCATCTGTTTTTATTCTTTCCGGTGCTAACAAATGATCTACATAATATCTATACCCTTTTTCAGAAGGAATTCGCCCTGAAGAGGTATGTGTTTTTTCTAAAAAACCAAATTCCTCTAAATCCGACATCTCATTTCGAATGGTCGCAGAACTAAAGGTAATTCCTTCTTTTTTCGACAAACTCCGCGATCCAATTGGTTGGGCATTTCGAATAAAGTCATCAATAATAGCTTGAAGGATTAATAATTGACGATCAGTTATCATCTATGATCCCCCCTGTTAGCACTCTGTACTTGTGAGTGCTAATATACTAATAAATTATCAAAAGCGCGTAGTGATGTCAACGGTTAAGACCTAGAACTTTCTTCATTTTTTTGAGAATGTATTTCATTTTTCTAAACCTAGGAATTCCTGGAATACTTCATTACCAAGTAGTTTACCTTGCTTCGTTAATCGGACGAACCCGTCCTTCTCGAAAAGCAAGCCTTTACCTATATGCTTTTCGAGCGGTTTTGCAAAAACATCTGTCATTTCCACCCGAAATTTATCGAAAAATCCAGAGTAAGAAACTCCGGCAGTTTTTCTTAACCCTAAAAACATTTCCTCTTCCATTTGTTCATGAATGGGGACAAGATGATTTTCTAGGACAGGTAGCTCGTTATCTACAAGCGGTGCCATATACTTCTTCACAGGTCCATGATTAGCAATTCGTCGGCCCGCCGTATAGCCATGGGCGCCAGCACCGATGCCATAATACTCATCATTATTCCAGTATGTTAGGTTATGGCGACTTTCATAGCCTACTTTGGCAAAATTGCTGATTTCATATTGATAGAGACCATGTCGATCCATCGTTTCCATGAGCAACTCATACATCCTTGCTTCTAAATCTTGAGGTGGCAAGTTTAGTTTTCCTTTTTGCATCAAATTATAAAAAACCGTTTTTGGCTCCACTATGAGCGAATAACTAGAATAATGGGGCAAATCAAGCGCAAGCGCTGTATCAAGCGTTTCAATGAAATCAGCCATTGTTTGACCTGGAAGCCCATAAATTAAGTCGATGCTTATATTTGTAAAGCCAACTGATTGTGCTTTTTCAATCGTTTCATACACTTCTTTCGCTCGGTGTGTCCGACCAATTCTCTTTAATAACTCATCATTAAAGCTCTGTACCCCAAAACTAAGTCGATTTACACCTGATTGAAACATGATATCCAATTTTTCACGAGAGAGATCACCAGGATTCGCTTCAAAGGAATATTCTGCTCCTGCATTCATTGGCATCCAGTCAGAAATTGAATCACAAAGGTAAGCAAGCTGTTTTTCGTCTAAAGATGTCGGAGTTCCACCACCGACAAAAATAGTATCAAGCCCTGCTGTTGGATACTTATCAAGCTGTAATTGCATTTCTCTTGTCATCATCGCTAAATAATCATCAACCGGCTGCCCTTTTAAAAAAACTTTATTGAAATCACAATAGTGGCAAATATGCTCACAAAACGGGATATGGATATAAGCGCTTTTTATCATATTGTTCACAACCTTTGTTATTTATCCTTTTTTGTACTACAGGATAGGTCCTTCCTGGTAAATGGTGACGTTTTAACGCCATATTTGTTTCGTATAAAGTGAAACTTCCATCAGCGGGGGTCCTTGTCCTTCATCCCCCACTGATGGTTAGTCCCGTTCTACTGTCGCTAAGAGATCGTAGCACACACTTCGATCAATCGACAGTACGAACCCGATTGGGCTTTTACGGGCAATTTTTGTCCCCCACCTACCATCTTTGTCCCTAATAGGCTTGAGGTGGGGGGGCTTGACTTTCCGTTAATGCGGGATAAAAAATCAAAAAGAGGCTAGACACCGAAAATACCATGGCCTACCCTCTTTTTGAATCTCACTTTATTTTTTTGGCGTTGTGTCGTCCATTTTTAGTACAGCCATAAATGCTTCTTGAGGCACTTCAACAGATCCAACTTGCTTCATCCGTTTTTTACCTTCTTTTTGCTTATCAAGAAGCTTACGTTTACGTGAAATGTCACCGCCATAACATTTTGCAAGAACGTTTTTCCGCATCGCACTTATCGTAGAACGAGCAACGATTTTTTGACCGATTGCCGCTTGGATCGGTACTTCAAATTGCTGCCTTGGGATTAGCTTCTTTAATTTTTCAACAATGACTTTCCCGCGGTCATAAGCAAAATCATTGTGAACGATAAAGCTTAATGCATCCACAGTCTCTGCATTCAATAGAATATCCATCTTCACTAGTTTAGACGGTTTATAGCCGATTAATTCATAATCAAATGAAGCATAGCCTCTCGTATTTGATTTCAATTGATCAAAGAAATCATAAACAATTTCAGAAAGTGGAATTTCATAATTGATGCTGACACGCGTTTCATCTAAATACTGCATGTCGATGAAATTCCCTCGTTTGTTTTGACAAAGCTCCATAATAGCGCCGACAAATTCCGTTGGAGCCATCATCGATGCTTTAACATAAGGTTCTTCAACATGCTCAATTTTTTGTGCTTCCGGCATATTAGACGGGTTATCAATTTTTAGCTGTGTACCATCTGTCATAATGACATCATAAATAACGCTTGGCGCTGTCGTAATTAAATCGATTTTAAATTCACGTTCAATCCGTTCTTGAATAATTTCCATATGTAGTAGTCCTAAAAAACCACATCGGAAACCAAACCCGAGTGCTTGTGATGACTCAGGTTCAAACTGCAAAGCGGAATCATTTAATTCAAGCTTTTCAAGAGCGTCACGCAAGTCATTAAATTTCGACGAATCAATTGGATATAGTCCGCAATACACCATTGGATTAAGTTTTCGGTAACCAGGTAGCGCTTCAGTCGCACCATTTTTGGCATTCGTAATCGTATCCCCGACACGTGTATCCCCAACATGTTTAATAGATGCTGATAAAAAGCCAACATCGCCGACATTAAGTTCATCAACAAGTTGAGCTTTCGGTGAGAAGACCCCAACTTCTGTGACATCGAACTCCTTGCCAGTCGCCATCATTTTTACTCGATCGCCTACTTTAACTGAACCGTCAATCACACGGATATAAGCAACAACACCGCGATACGCATCATACACGGAGTCAAAGATAAGCGCTTTTAAAGGAGCATCTGGATCTCCTTGTGGTGCTGGAACTAATTCAACAACCTGTTCTAGAATATCCTCAATTCCAATACCAGCTTTAGCAGAAGCAAGAACTGCATCTGATGCATCCAGGCCGATGACTTCTTCAATTTCATTTCTTACCCGTTCAGGATCAGCACTCGGAAGATCAATTTTATTAATAACAGGAATAATTTCAAGATCATTATCTAATGCCAAATACACATTAGCTAGCGTCTGCGCTTCAATTCCTTGCGCAGCATCAACTACGAGCACAGCACCTTCACATGCTGCTAAGCTTCGAGAAACTTCATACGTAAAGTCGACGTGTCCCGGTGTGTCGATTAAATGGAAAATATACTCTTCTCCATCTTTCGCTAGATACTTTAATTGTACAGCATTCAATTTAATCGTAATTCCACGTTCACGCTCTAAATCCATTGAATCGAGCAGCTGATTCTTCATTTCACGTTGCTGCAAGGCATTCGTCTTTTCTAAAATCCGATCTGCCAACGTCGATTTCCCATGGTCAATATGAGCAATGATGGAAAAATTTCTAATTTTAGATTGTCTTTTTAATTTTTCTTCTCTATTCATCGCGTTCACTCCTACTTCTCGACACAAATGCACTGTTTTACATTATAACAAGAGAAAAAGCAAGATTCAAGAAAAAGCGGAAGGTGCCTGCTTATGTTCGAGCCGATGGCGTCTGGAGCTGGACAGTAGGAAAAGTGGAAGTGCCTTGGTCAGCTTGCGAAGAAAATAGGGATTGACCTTGGGAGGCGCCCTTTGCCTCTTGAGGGCAATCAACTTTTTCACAGCAAGCTAGGCACTGGAGCTGGACAGCAGGAAAAGCGGAAGTGCCTTGGTCAGCTTGCGAAGAAAATAGGGATTGACCTTGGGAGGCGCCCTTTGCCTCTTGAGGGCAATCAACTTTTTCACAGCAAGCTAGGCACTGGAGCTGGACAGCAGGAAAAGCGGAAGTGCCTTGGTCAGCTTGCGAAGAAAATAGGGATTGACCTTGGGAGGCGCCCTTTGCCTCTTGAGGGCAATCATCTTTTTCACAGCAAGCTAGGCACTGGAGCTGGACAGTAAGAAAAGCGGAAGTGCCTTGGTCAGCTCCGGCACGCAAATCTCAATTCTCGCTCGCAAAGTGTACATTCTGGCACGAAAACCTTCCATTTTGGCGCGAAAATAAGCTATTCCCGCTCACAAATTTGATTTCAGCGCGTAAAGCTTGAAAAAGAAGTATTGATGTACGTAATCAGACCGCTGTTTCCACCATGATGCACAGCTTTTGTATCATTTGGTTACTTTTTTATAAAATTTGGATGGATTGTTTAATAAATATTAGCGTCACTTCCTATTCTCCATAAAAAAACCAAGTTCAGAAAAAATCTTCACTTGGTTTCTTAGCGATTTATTAGAGATCCGAAATGAATTGAAACGCTTGTTTAAAAACACTAGAAACAGCGTCACTTATTCCTTTTCCTACCGATGAGAAAAAATTATAGGCTTTCATTTCTTCAAGTTTTTCTTTTTTCTTGGCTAAATCATGGCTCGTGACTGTTTCTCCAAGAATAGATGCTTGAATGTCTCCTTTATCCGATTCCGTAACTGTGAAAGCATTATAGAGGGAGGAATCATCATACCCTTTCATTTTTTGCATACCTGTACTCGCTTGTTGCATGCCAAGCAACACGCCAAAAAATAAAACGAGGACTAGGACGAAGCATTTCAAAGAAAATCGAAGCACTTATGACACTCCTCTCTATTATTTTTTCTCCGTAACCGGTCCTTGAACTTCCTTCGCATCCCAGTAGAATTCACTAAAAACATTGGCAAATGCATCTATAGTTGAATACATTTCTTCAAATGTATTGTCAACGCCACCTACTTCAATTAACATCGCATTTGCAGAGAGGTCTTGATTATAGACACCATTGTTCCCTTTGCCACCTTGTTTCAAAACTCCCCTTGATAATCCGGGATACTTTTTCTCGATGGCATGATGAAGCTTTGTAGCTAACTCAATATTTTTCTCGGGGTTAAGATTATTCGAACCTATGACAAAGGCTATTTTGGCGTATTGTTTCCCGTTAATCGTAATGGTTGTATTCTTTTTTCTTTTAGAATCACGATGAATATCGATTAAATAATCCAAATCTTGATTATTTTCCATCGCACTAACAGCAACTGACCGTGATTCCTGATAAGACTTAGTATATTTCAGTCCTTTTTTGTTTAAGTTAGCCTGTATATCTGTTGTTTCCAGGGAAGAGCCGATCCCGTTACTTTCCAAATCTTGAAGCAGTTTCTTTCCAAGCTTCGTTATGTTGATTTGTGAATGATAGGCTAGGTTCGGTGATGTAACACCTTTTAAGTAAGGTAAAAATGACTCCCTATTGTGCGAATGATAAATATACACAACCTTTTTTCCATCCGTCGTCACCGCTGGTGTTTGTACAGGATCTTTGGTCGGTTCTACGATCCCTTCTAAATTCTGTATGGCTGCTTCTCGTTCATCATTTAGAACATCATTTGGCGGCGAGGATTCATACGGCATATTCGTATAATTCGTTCCTTCTCCTGCCACTAGAATCTCACTATCAAAAATTGAAAATCCCGGAAGTTCTCGCCCTAGAAGACTTCGCGGATCATCTAATGATATGTTTGCTGATAGTTTTAATACTTGCTCCGTGATTTTTGGACTCGACTTCCCCTCAGGTAGTGCTGAAAAAAAATAATGATTTTCATTTGCTAGTAATGAATACAACATTTTCCCTGAAAACTGATCAGTCATTGCATTCACAGATTCTGAGGAAATTCGGTATTCAGGACGTAAAGACGTCATAACTCCAATAACTGAAAATAGCAAAACCATCATGACGAGAACGGACAAAAACGCTTTAATAATTGTAGCTCCGTGGACAACTGTGATTATTCCGCCTGATCGGTCTCTTTTCATTTTTCCACCCTCTCTATTGCTTGTCTCCTATAAATATGACTTTAATAGAAAGAGTAGAACTATCAGTTGAAAAGCATGTTTTGATGAAGGACGTAGGATCGAGGCTTTGAGACTTATTAATATAGCCAATCTAATTAGCAGGTATACTGATCTTCTCTAGAAAGCATCCATAATCGGCTCCGCATCGCCACCGTTATGATTAGGTGAGTGTAGCGTGCTTCATGACCTATCCTTCATAGTAAATAGTGGCGTTTTAAAGCCATAATAGTTTTCTATCTAGTATAGTAACCAGTGTTTTCTTGATTAATTGATCCATGCAACGCCGCATTCAACCCATTTGCAATCAGGTTGGCCATGTCCTCGATAAACACATCTACTTCTTTTGGCGTCACCATAAGATTATGCCCAATTGGTGATAACACCTCATAAATCAACTTTTTTTTCTCGTCTTCCGGTAGTGTCCCAACGATGCCAAGAAAGGTTTGGCGCTGCGATTCGTCAGGTAAGTCCTCTTCTGTCAGCTTCTTCTTTTTCCCAAAACTGAAGCCCGCTGGTGCCAGCGCTCTCGATGGTTTCTCCCCTTCTCTCAACTCTTTCCCAAAATGCTTTAATATATAATCGATCGTGTCACTTGTAATCGAAACCGCATCTACAACAGTCGGAACGCCGATTGCAATTACAGGAATGCCAAGTGTATCCTGACTTAATTCTTTTCGCTTGTTGCCTACACCGGAACCTGGATGAATGCCGGTATCAGTAATTTGAATAGTAGAGTTTACTCTCTCAATTGAACTTGCGGCCAGCGCATCTATGACAATTAGAAAGTCCGGTTTACTTTTATCAATCACGCCTTGAATAATATCGCTCGTTTCAATCCCAGTAATCCCCATGACACCAGGAGCCACACCGCTTACAGGACGAAATCCTTCCTCAACAGATTCAGGCTGTAATTCGAACAGATGTCTCGTAATAACTAGATTCTCAACTACAGCAGGTCCTAGTGCATCAGGCGTTACATTCCAATTTCCAAGGCCAACTACGAGACAACTGCTATCTTTGGAAATTTTTTTTGCCTGTAAAAATTGTGCTAACTCTTCTGCAAACACCTTCTCTACCATTTGCTGTGTTTCAGTATTTTGTTGGCGAATCCCTTGCACTTCAATGGTTAAATAACTACCTTTTTTCTTGCCTATTTGCTCGGCACCTTTTTCGGTCACCTCTACAAGAGAAATTTTTAAATCACTTTTATTTTTTTCCTTAATGATCACTCCTTCTATTTTTGAAATATTTTTCTCACTTGAAACACCTTTATGAGCCGCAGCTAATGCAGTAGCTTCCACTGCAAGATCCGTTCTTATCGAAAACTGGCTTAAATCCAAATTCTTTTCCATATTGACCTCCATATATGAAACGGTATTTTTCTTTGACGATTTGTCTAATTTTCAAGCTTTGTGGCTAGCTTCCTTTGAAATTCTTAGGGAAATTCCACTTTTCTTATTACCATTCTGCTGATATTTCTTTTTTCTTATTCATTTTTTTGGTACAATGTTTATAACGAGATAAAGTTTGCTTTTAAGCCAATTATTCCTTTTGAAGAGTATTGCATTATGGGATGCATTCTGATAAAATATCACTTGTGCTATTTAAGTATAGAACTGATAAGTCGAGTTCATATAATCTCGATTTCTTATGTAGGAGGTGAACGGAATGCCAAATATTAAATCTGCTATTAAACGCGTAAAAATTAACAACTCTAAACGTGTTCAAAACGCTACTGTAAAATCTACAATGCGTACAACAATTAAAAACGCTGAAGTTGCTCTTGCTGGTGACAATGTTGAAACTGCAAAAGAAACTCTTTTACTAGCTGCTAAAAAATTAGACAAAGCTGCATCTAAAGGATTAATCCATAAAAATGCGGCAGCCCGTAAAAAATCTCGTTTAGCGAAAAGACTTAATGCTCTAAACGCTTAATCGATTGTTTTACAGGGAAAAAGGTGTCCGTTTATACGGACACCTTTTTTAATTCCAATAAAGTGAAACTTCTATCAGTGGAGTTTTTTCCCCCACCTATTTTTTCTTGATTTTCCCCACAATAATTGATGCAGGGGTGCTACAGTCTGTTTAACCGGGATAAATTACCCCATCTTTAGCATTAACAGTTCAAGCGTAATGGCTTTATCACTTTGCCCTGTCTTCATTTTATAATCCGCTTCAGCGAGTTCATGCATAATTGTCATCAATTCGCTTTCACCAAATTTCCCGGTTTTTTCAAGGGCCAGTTTCACTCGATACGGGTGTATCTTCATGGAAGCTGCGATTTTTTGCTGACTGTATCCTTGTCTTGCCAATTCCTTTACTTGATACAGAAGGCGTACTTGCCCGGCCATTACACTCAGGATTTTAATTGGCTCTTCATTTTGGCGCAGTAAATCATGAAAAATAGTAATCGCACTTTCAATTTTCCGCTGCAGTAAATGATCTACTAATGTAAAAATATTTTGTTCCAGTGATTTCGCTACTAATTTTTCAACGATCGCTGTATCAATCCTTGTTTCTTCCCCTACATACATGGCCATTTTATCTAGTTCATTCGTTAACATCATTAAATTAGTTCCAGCTAATTCAAGCAATAGGTCAATTGCTTGTTCGTCTATTTGAATGTGAGATGCCGCTGCTCTATCTTTGATCCATACTTTTAGTTCATGCTCGTTTAACTTCTTCGCTTCAACAACACAAGCCTTGCGTTTCAGTTCTTTCGTAATCTTCTTCCGTTCATCTAGTTTTTCATACGGTGCCGCAATAACTAATACGGAATAAGGAACAGGATCAGCTAAATATGCTTCCAATCGTTTCACATCGTGCTCTACTTTTTGCTTCTTATCACCCGCTGTCAAAAAGAAAGGGTTTTGAACAAAAACAAGGCGACGCTCACCGATAAACGGCAGTGTTTCCGCATCTTCTAACGCTGTTTCTATCGGTGTTTCTTCAAGATCATATTGCGAAAAATTGAAATCAATTTCATCGCCGTGAAGAGCATGCTGCATTAATAGCTGCTTCGTTTCGTTAATCAAATACGACTCTGTTCCGACCAATAAGTAAATTGGCGCAAATTGCTTTTTCTTAATATTTTTCCAAACATCTACTACCAAGGAATACCGCCTCTTTTTATGTAATCTCCCTCTTATCGTATAGATAACAAGACATTTTGACAAGCTATTAACAGTGTATTTTTCCCCGTACTTTAGGGAATTGGTCTCGTTGTGACCAATTCCCTATTTTATATAAACGCCGTCAAGGAAGTTCCCGGGTTTAACTTACTCGAAAGCGGTATTTTATTCTTGATAATAGTCAAGCGATTTGCTGTGCTTTGTACATTTATTTTAGCCCCGTAAGGCAAAACTATTTGTGACAACTCTTGTCAGTATAGGAAGTTGATTTTCGCAAATAACACGTATTACTCCATGGCTATTCTTACTAGCCGCTCACCTACATGACTAATGAAAATCGGCAGTAACTATTTCATGAATTAACAGATTATATAAAGTGGTGTCCTAGATTTTTTATTTGTAATCGCTTATACTATTAGAGAAATAGGAGGGGTATAAAATGAATGAATTTGAAAAAAATGTGCAGTCGAAACGAAACGACATAGGCGACTCCGCGGTGGGATTCATCGTTTCATTCGTATTTTTTGCCGTTATTTTCGGAATTGCTGTAACAGTTCAGGTTATCGGTTCTTAATCTGCTCTACCTACAGCTCTCCAAAAAGGGAACAAAGGGGACTGCGTTTAGCAGTTCTTTTTCTGTTGAAAAGGGGTGAGGCTTCGCAAGATCAGCTCCGAACCACCAGCTCCATAAGGTGATCCAGTTTATAGAACCTGAACCTATTTCATCGTTTTAGTTGGGCATAGGCGCTCATCAATATTTTATTGAAAATATATTCTTTTTTCTTAGTTACTCCATCCTATGGTAACGACGTGGAAAAGGTTCCATTTCCTTTTTTATCATACTGATATGATATAGCTCCTTTTAGATCTGTTCTGTAGACAGATACCCCTGCTTTACTCAATATTTCTAGCACTTGTTGATGCGGATGACCATATCGATTGTTCACTCCAGCAGAAATAATAGCGATTTTCGGCTGAAGGCTGTCAATGAACGCTTCACTTGATGAGGTTTTACTTCCATGATGACCGACTTTTAATATGTCTGCTGATAGATCAGGATATACCTGTATCAATTCTTGCTCCCCTTGCTCACCTAAGTCACCAGTAAACAACCAGCTTCCTCCTCCTATTTCCGCATATAATACAATCGATGATTCATTTGTGTCCTCCTCGTACTGGTATGGATTCAACACATAAAATCTCGCATCCCCTACCGACCAGTGATCTCCGCGTTTTACAGAGGAAATCTCTATCCCCAACTTAATAGCAGTTTGTATAAACACCTGATCTTTATATATTTCCTCACTCCCACCACCAATAATAATTTTCTTCACATCGATATGTTTAACAATATCATCTGCACTGCCAATATGATCGGCATCTGGATGAGTCAAAATAAGCAAATCGAGCGTATGAATCCCTTTGCTCTTTAAAAAAGGGATAACGATGTCTTCACCAGTTGAATATGTTTTTCGTCTCACTTTCCACACCTCTTGTTCAAAAGAAAGACTACCGCCTGTGTCAATTAAGAAATTCCCTTTATTAAACGGAAGCTTAATAAAAATAGAATCACCTTGTCCAATATCAATAAAGGTCACTTCACCGAACGGAGACAGCTTTTGAATATTATATTGCAAGACAAGTAAGAGAATCAGTAGGAGAGATAAAATCTTTGTTTTTCGGTGATCCCCTAAATCCCACGATGCCAACAGCAGAAAAATCACGACAACAAGTAACAAATGAATTGGGAATGTAGGCTTGCCAAAGCTTATATATGCAAATGGCAGATCTGCTGTAAACCCTGCTACTGTATTACATAGAACAAAGCTTTTATTTAGAAAAAATAGCAACAAATCACCAATCTGATTTGTTAGCAGATGGATAAGCAGAACTAGTATCGCAAACGGCAAAAGGATGACAGAATAGATTGGAATAAAAATCACATTCAACAGCACACCGATTAACGAAAACTCAAAAAAGTGAAAGAGTAATATAGGAATAGCTGCTAGCTGACACAGAATACTTGTCACAAGTAGTGCTATGAATTGATTTGAAAATCGTCCCATGATGCTAAGCGACATAATAATAGCAAAGGCAACAGAAAAGGACAGCTGGAAGCCAATATTGTAGAGATGGTTCGGATTAAATAGTAAGAGGAGCAAATAAATAATGGAAATCGTCTCAGTAGCAGAAATAGATTTTTTAAAAAAAGCGAGGAAAAAGAATAGCATCGCCATAAAGCATGAACGAAGGACGGAAGGACTTGCACCGGAGAGGATGATATAAATCGGCAAAAACAGAAACATGACAAGGGACATCTTTTCTCGTGTTACACCAGCCCGAATACCAATGAAAAAAATCACGCCTGTTAAAAAACTAACGTGCAACCCTGAAATGGCTAATAAGTGAACGATGCCTAAACGCTGATAGTCTTTTAGCTCTTCTTCATCAATCAGCTTCTGATCTCCAAAAATGAGAGCATTCACATACCCGCGTGATGATTCAGGAAAATGTATGTTCACATAGGAGATCCCCTTATTCCTAAAATCCTGAATCGCTTGCTTTATACTGTGCTTGTTAGACATACATTTCGCAAATTGAATCGAATCCGCTTTAAGAACCCAATGAATACCTTGCCTTTTTAAATACAGTCGATAATCAAAGCTATTAAAATTACGCTTCCCACTTGGTATTTCAAGGACACCCATGGCAGGGCATGACATAGCAATTTTCAAATGATTTTGCAAGTTTATTTTCTCAGACTCAGAAGAAATCTTATACTTTAGCTGAAGTTTTTCGTTATTATCGGTTCTAACAAAACCTTTCAGCAGATCTCCATCAATGTCGAATGAATCCGTAAAAATAATCGTGAAATTTGTTTCCTTACCTGAAAGTTCCGTACGATTGTTTTTCTCAGAAATAGTCGTACTGAAGCCAAACAACAGCAGGACAACGAGATGAAGCACTAAGATTTTACTGGGGATTTTAAAAAAAAGGAAACCATAATAGAGGAGCGCGCAAATAAGCCATTCCCACCCGAAATAAGGGAATACGGTTACGCCAAATGTGGCAGACACGCAAGCAAATATGAGTTGTTTCGTCATAAGACCTCCTCCAACTTAGAAGGAGAGGACTAAAAAGGGGTCTACTTTCATTCAAAACTAAAATGAAGTTAAAACGCCACCATTTATTATGAAGGATATATCTTGTAGCACACTACACTCAGCTAATCTTAATGGTGGAGGTGCGGAGCTGGAATTTTGGATGCTTTCTCGAAAAATCAGTATACCTGATTAATAGATTGGCTATATTAGTAAGTCGCGAAGCCCCTTCCCCATAACTTCTTGATTCGTTATGAAATCTACCCCTTTTTAGTTTTAAGTCACACTCCATCTGTTTTTAATAGAAATAGTCGTTCTGCCTGTTGCTGAAGTTCATTCACCTGTTCAATCGAACCGCCTGCTTCTGACAATGCAGTTAATAAATCAGCAACAAGATTTTGTTTTTCCTGACCTTTTAGGTCAATAATTTCCTCTGTTAATACCTGTTCAACTCTCACACCCGCCTGCTCGAAAAGCTCAATTGCATAAGGATGGTTTTTATAATTTTCAGCATAATATACCGCTTTAATTCCCGCTTGGATTAATGATTTACAACATTGCAAACAAGGGAAATGGGTGACATAAATTTCAGCGCCTTCAGTCGGTACACCGAACTTCGCACATTGTAAAACCGCATTCATCTCCGCATGGATCGTCCTGACACAATGATTGTCAATTACATAGCAGCCATCATCGATGCAATGCGTACCGCCTGCAATTGAACCATTATACCCACCGGCAATAATTCGTTTATCTCGAACGATCGTTGCACCAACCGCTAATCTTGTACATGTACTTCTTAATGCTAATAATTGACTTTGCGCCATAAAATATTGATTCCAACTTATTCGTTTCAAAATACATTCCCCTTTTTTTAGTAATGAGAAGTTCAAGATGTATAAGACACTATTCTTCCCGTAACCAGTAACACGTGCAGAATAGAGAACCAGCGCTTTCATATCATTTAAAAGGCTTTTTACTGAACTTGTCTACATTTTACCTTCTCTTCCCCAATTTGAATAGCTGATTATTTTACCTTTATTGAATCCTTTAATTTTTCAAACGTTTTGTCGCCGATGCCCGATATCTTTTTTAAATCTTCCACACTGTGAAATTTTCCGTTTTTTTCACGATAGTCGATGATACTAAGCGCTTTAGACGGACCAACGCCCGTTAATGTTTCCAACTCCGCTTGTGTAGCAGTATTCAGATTGATTTTTCCGTCGGACGAACTTCCTGATGAAGACACCGATCCTATTGTTTCTACACTTTCGTCACCCACTCTTGGTACCAGGATGACCATTTGATCTTCTACGACTTGCGCTAAGTTCACTTGATCTTTATCTGCTTCTTTCGCAAAGTCCCCTGCATCTGCAATAAGATCTATCACTCGATCACCAGCTTCAGCGATATAGACACCCGGACGGTTAACCGCACCCTTCACATCTACTTTTATGATTGCAACCTTCTCTGCTTCTTGTTGCTGCTCTAGCGGTTCATCAAATGCACTGCTCCCATCAGAAAAAATGTCTGTTACCTTCGGTTCCGGTGCTGAAATTTGAAAATAAGCAAAACCGAGTAATAAAGCAAGCCCCACTGCTATTCCTATGATTATTTTCTTTCTTCCTTGAACGTTCATTGAAATCACCCTTCATTTTAATTTTCGTCATAACCAAGCAACTAGCATCATAGAGTTTTTAGAGAAGTTCCTTTTAGTAGGAGGTGGCAAATTTTGAAAATAGGTGTAATCGGAACGGGAAATATGGGGACTGTTTTACTTGAATCATGGCTGGAAGCTAAAGCAATCAAAGAAGAAGATCTCATCATTACAAACCGCACTCTCAAAAAAGCACTCGCTATCCAGTTTCAATATAAAGGTGTAACCGTGGTGAATACCGCGGCTGATGTCGCAAAGCATGCTGATGCCATTTTTGTCTGTGTGAAGCCTTTGGAAGTTTTAGCGGTACTTCAAACCATCAAGCCTTATATAAACCAAGACAAGTGTGTGATTGCAATTACAAGTCCAATCTCAGTCGATCAGCTTGAATCTCAGTTGGATTGTTCTTGTGCCCGCTTCATCCCAAGCATTACAAATCGCGCTCTTTCTGGTGTATCATTACTCAGCTTCGGAAAGGAATGTCAAAGCATTTGGAAACAAGCTATTACTGAATTAGCAAAAAGTATGTCAGAGCCAGTGATTATTGAAAATGAAATAACACGGGCTGCTTCTGACATTGTGAGCTGTGGGCCGGCATTTTTCACGTATTTAGCAAGAAGATTTATTGATGGTGCTGTTCAAACAACAAAAATAGACGAAGAAACAGCAAGTATCTTAACAGAAAATATGTTAATCGGCTTAGGAGAATTACTGAAGAAAGGTACCTATACTTTACCAACACTGCAAGAGAAAGTCATTGTAAAAGGCGGAATTACTGGTGAAGGAATGAAAATACTTGAAGCAGAAACAGGGGAAATGTTCGAGCATCTTTTTATAGCGACAAATGAGAAGTTTACAGAGGACATCGAAGAAGTGGAAAAACAATTTAGGGCTCCTTATTAATATTCGTAATGAAATGCAAAAATCCTTTTCTTTTTTTAATTATTTTAAAGAAAGCTCTTTTCAACTTGCCTGTTGATTGCAACGAGAAGCGTACGCCTACCGCTCCATTCAACATTGTGCAAAATCAACAGTAAGCTTTAACATACCCCAAAAGAAAAATAGGGTCAGACTAAAAACATCTACTATTATCGTTTAAATGACATGTACTTGACATACTAAACGATTGATAGAGTGTTACGTCAGACCCTTTTCATTTCTTATTTCTTCTTTGCTACAAAGAGAATCCGCTCGGTTTTATTGTGAATGGGCTCATCTTCTAAGTCTGATAACAGCTCGAGCACTTCAAAACCACACTCGACAAGCTTCTCTTGATAGAAAGACACCGGGTATGTGCGTTGATAATGGTATTCGTCAAAGCGATCATACAAGCCATTTTCGGGATCTCGGACAAAGAAGCTTAGATCGTGTTCAACACTATAGGGCTCCACTCCTGCATAACATTCCCAAATATATGAAACATCTTCATCGCTTATCGCAAACGTCTGATTTTGAAACACTTGCTCGATTTTATAGATGGAATGGATATCAAATAAAAACAAGCCATCCTGTTTCAGATGAGCATGAACTGAATCAAAAGTTTTTTGTACATCCGCTTCGTCTCGAAGATAATTTAAAGAGTCACAAAAAAGGGTTACACAATCATAAACGCCGAGCCCTTCTAGCTGAGCCATATCTTGTTGATAGAATGCAATAGAGCGTCCTAATAAGTCTGCTTTCTCATGGGCAATTGCAAGCATTTCCTCTGATAAATCTACGCCTGCAACTTGATAGCCTAGCTTTGCCAGTTCTATGGTAAATTCGCCCGTACCACATGCAAGATCAAGCACTTTTTGGCCATCACAGCCGTACTGGTTCATTTTTGCAAGAAGGAGTTCAAGCCATTTTTCATAAGGAGCATCTTTCATCAGTTCATCATACACATAGGCGAAGCGTTCATAACTCATTGGCTTAATTCGCTTTGCAAGTTCTCGATTGGAGCATCTCCCCATAAACGTTCAAGATTGTAGTACCCTCTTTCATCACGATGGAATACGTGGGCAATTACATCCCCTAAATCAACAAGAATCCACTTTGCTTCATCAAAGCCCTCCATACGTCTTACTTGAATGCCGTTTTCTTCTGCTTTTTCTTTCATTTCACGAGCAATCGCTTGAACTTGCTTATCAGAATTACCATGGCAAATCAAGAAATAATCAGCAATTAAGGAAATTCCCTTCATATTTAAAGCAAGAATGTCCTCTGCACGTTTATCATCAGCAGCCTTTGCTGCCATTACTAATAGTTCTCTTTCAGTCATCGAATCTTCTCCTTATAGTGGGTGTTCCAAAAGACTGAACACTCACTTATGTTGTAAAATTAAATCATTATAAAAATGAAACGTATCCGGATACACCGCTTGATTATTTTTTATTAAAAATGCAAGAGTATTGGATACTGCTAAGATTATCGCTGAATCCAAGTTTTCTTTCGCCAACTGCCGTACTTCTTCAACACCAGGGAAAGAACGCCCCGGTTCAATATAATCCGCTAAAAAGACAACCTTGTCAAGTAGCGTCATGTTCACCCCGCCAGAAGTATGGTAGGCAATTGCAGCTAACACTTCCGGGTCGATAATTCCCACTTCTTTTCGAACAAGGTAGGCACCGACCGGAGCGTGAAGTAGCTCTTCTCCATATTCAAGTAAATCAGCAGGCATTTTCTCAGAGATGACGATATCCTTCATTTCTTCTATTGGGCGGAATTTCGCATAATCATGAAATATCGCAGCAAGTTCAGCTTTTTTCACATCTGCTCCGTACTGTTTAGCAAGATCAATCGCCGTTTCCGTCACACCGACTGTATGCACATATCTTCGTTCTGTCAGCTGTTTCTTTACGATTTCGAGCGCTTCCTCACGTTTCATAGGACCCATTTCCTTTCATATATTCCCATACTTGATCAGGAACTAAATAACGAATGGTTTTCCCTTGCTTGACCCGTTCTCTGATTAAAGAGGATGAAATAAGCATTTCAGGAATATCTACCATCACAACAGGATAATGGGTAGAAACCTCATATCCCGGCCGCTTAACACCAACAAAAGTAATAAGTTCAATTAACTCATCAATTCGATGCCAGTTTGGTAAATATTCAATCATATCTGCGCCAATGATAAAGTAAAATTCTGTATTCGGCTCACGGTCTAAGAGGACTTGTATCGTATCAAATGTATAAGACGTACCTTTTCGTTCTAACTCGATCGTTTCCAGTAAAAATGACGGGTTAGAGTCAATCGCAAGCTTGAGCATTGCAACACGATCATCATCCGGGACATCTTCTGTTTTTATTTTATGCGGTGGTGTGTAATTGGGCATAAATCTAATTTCATCCAGTTGTAATGCATCTAGCACCTCATTCGCAATAATCAGGTGGGCAATATGCGGCGGGTTAAATGTCCCCCCAAGGATTCCGACCTTTTTCATATTCAAGGTAGCTTGATTTGTTTATTTTCTCTAGATTCTTTATACAATACAATCGTGTTTCCAATGATTTGTACAAGTTCTGCGCGTGCTCCCTTTGATAGCGCCAAACCTACGTCATCACGATCTTCTTCACAGTTTTGTAGAACGCTCACTTTAATTAGTTCCCGTACTTCTAACGCCTCTCCGATCTGTATAATCAGATTGTCATTGACGCCACCTTTCCCAACTTGAAAAATTGGATTAAGATGATGTGCCTTTGCACGTAAAAATCGTTTTTGTTTACCTGTAAGCATTTATTTGCCTCCTAATGTAGTTCGCATGATGTTTTTCATTCTTGATGTATCCGGAGTAATCCCTGTCCAGATTTGAAAAGCTAAAGCAGCCTGGTAGACCAACATGTCTAAGCCGTTTTGAATATCGCAACCTTTTTGCTTCGCTTCTTTTAAAAGCTTTGTTTCCAGTGGGTTATAAATAATGTCACTAACAAACGTACCTTCTGATAAATTGTGAATGCTAATTGGCATTGCATCCAGATCGGGACTCATCCCTTTCGATGTCGTTTGAATAATTACATCATAATCGGCTAACTTCTCTTCTGCCTGTATGAGCGTAAGAGCGACTGATTGTTTCTCAAAAGGACAATCCGCTATTAAGTTTTCCGCCTTTTCTATCGTTCGATTCGTTATATCAACAGAGACGGTACCGGCAGAAAGCAATGTAAAGTAAATCGCACGCGCTGCGCCACCAGCTCCTACAACCAAAATTTTCTTTTCTGTTAGATTCGAGATTTGATCAGATAACGCCTTATAAAAACCCATTGCATCTGTATTATACCCTATATACTTGCCATCCTGATAAGAAACGGTATTAACTGCACCAATTGTAGCAGCAAGTTCATCAACTTCATCAAGATAAGGTATAATGGTCGTTTTATGTGGAATGGTGACATTAAAACCTGCAATACCGATTGCTTTCATTCCTTTTACCGCATCGCTCAAGTTTTCTGGCGTTATATGAAATGGATGATAGATACAATCTAGTTTTTGATGCGTAAATGCATCGTTTTGAATCGCTGGTGATATCGAATGCGCAATCGGGTCCCCTATAACTCCATAGACTTTTTTCATCCTTTTTCCTCTCGTTCTCTCTAGTTTATCTAACTAAAATAAAGTGAAACTTCAATCAGTGGAGGTTTTCTTCATCCCCACTGATTGTTAGTCCCGTTCTAGTGTCGCAAATACCTTCGCACATCGAACGTAAAGCTAAGTACGCCACTTCCTGTGGCAACGTCTCGGTAAGCTTCACTGTATCTTACGATTCGGGCTTTTAAGGGCTGTTAACCCTCACCTACGCTTCTTTGATTTCTCTATGCTTTGAGGTGGGGGTTTTACTTTTTTGTAATTCGGGATAATTTCTTATAATGCCCCTGTTATATTAACGATTTTCGTAAAATCACATTTACGCCCTTCGGTACATGCGCCACGACTCTTGCACCTGGCTCATTCACCGTTACCCAGCCAAGACCTGAGAAGACAATGTCTATTTTCTCTTCTTTGATTGAAAATTCATGCGCGACTAACTCAGGAAAATCAGCCATACCTTCTCTGCGAGGCGGTGTTAAAAGTTCACCTGCATGATTTTTATATAATTCATCCGCTTTTTCAAGCTTTGTCCGATGAATATTTAATTCATTGGACAAATGGCATGTGAAAGAACGACGACCGCCTGATACATAATCCAGTCGAGCTAACCCACCAAAAAATAATGTTTGCTCTTCATTAAGCTGATAAATTTTCGGTTTGATTTCTTTTTTCGGTGTAATGTATTTTAAATCACGTTTATCGACATAATGTGCCATTTGATGATGATTAATGATGCCTGGTGTATCAATCAATGCTTTTTCATCATCAAGCGGAATTTCTATAATATCAAGCGTCGTTCCAGGGAAATGTGAAGTCGTAATCACATCATCTTCCCCGCTCACTTGTTTGATTAACCGATTGATAAAGGTAGATTTACCAACGTTTGTACAGCCAACAACATATACATCTTTACCATTCCGATAATGTTCGATCGCGGATGCTGCTTCTTGGATCTGCTTACCTTTCTCAGCACTAACCAATAAAACGTCTACCGGATTTAAACCAAGCTCTCTACTAGATTCCTTCATCCAGTGAATCAATCGATTATGCTTCACTGATTTTGGTAGCAAATCGACTTTATTGCCAATCAATAGGACATCATTAGACCCAACGAAACGGTGCAATCCTGGCAGCCAACTGCCATTAAAATCAAAAATATCCACGATCTTCACGATTAATGAATCGGTTTGACCTACTTGATTCAAGATTTTTAAGAAGTCATCATCTGTCAAAGAAACATCCTGAACTTCATTATAATGTTTTAATTTAAAGCAGCGCTGACAAATGATTGATTCTTTTTCCAATGCTGACTTAGGTGTGTATCCCAAAGCTTTAGGGTCTTCGGTTTGTACTTTCACACCACAACCGATACAAGCTATTTCTTCATCGTGTATTAATTCTGATCGTCCCATTCTATCAATCCTTTTCTTCTAAAAGATGCTAAAATCCGTCTTTCAATTTTACGATTAAATTTCGTCCAGAATCCATCTGTCTGTACAACCGGCACGACTAGAATCGTATGAAAGCCGCCTCTATTACCGCCCAATACATCTGTCATCAACTGATCGCCGATTACAACGGCCTCTTCTCGTTTAATGCCCATTTGCTTAACAGCTCTGTTAAAAGCTCTTCTCATCGGCTTACGTGCAAGAGAAATAAACGGAATCTGAAGTGGTTCGGAAAATGACTTTACTCTCGTTTCATTATTATTTGAAACTATGGTAACTAAAATTCCATGATTTCGCATGGATTCAAACCACTCAATTAATTTAGGGGTTGCAGAAGGTCTATCCCATTCTACAAGGGTATTATCTAGATCTGTAATAATTCCCTTCACGCCCTTTTTCTTCAAGTCTTCAGGCTTTATCTCAAAAATGCTTTTCACATGTTCATTTGGTAAAAATAAATTAAGCATGATTCACCTCAATAATCTCTCTTGAATTACTATTCAACCCTTTTACTACAAATAAAACATACATCTTCACTTCTATAGTCTTGCCGTAAAGTTCCATCATAATATAAAAAAGCAGCTCTGGAAAGCAGCAAAGCTAATGAATTTCTTAATTGCATAACCATTTGTTGCCGTTTGTCTCCTAATATTTTAATGACTATTCCCAAAAACATTTCGACAAAATCTTCATTGACTTTAATTGTGGATAAAGTTATACACATTATCCCCTAAGATTAGCAGACCAAACAACCATTTATAAACAAAGTGCCCACAACTTATCCACGTACATTGTGGATAACCAGAACGATTGTTCTCGATTACTATTTCTGGTAAGGTATGAATATACCAACTTTAACTTACCACTATATGCCAATGAAATAATTTTATGCAGAAATTACTCCCATTACAGTGAAGCTTACCGATGCATATAAAGGCTGAGTGGGTTAACGCTCGAAGTCAGGAAACAGAGGTATTGTACCTTGGCTTATGTGCATTTGTATCGGGTGGCGTAGCGTCGCTTTCGAATCGTTAAAAAACAACCATGAGCATCTGATCCCAACTAAAATGATAAACAAGGTTCAAGTTTTCACATTGTATCACCTGATGATGGTGGAGGTGCTAAGCTAATTTTGCAAAGACTCGTCCCTTTTCCACAAAAGATTTAGTGATACTAGAACGGGACTAGCCCAGTGGGGAAGATAGCCCCCACTAATAGACGTTCCACTAGCAAAAAATTGGAGGTGACCTGCCTTAAGGCATGCCAATGAATAAACTATCAGATGATTTATTAATCGAAGCTTATTTCAAAGCCATAAAATTGAAGTTAAGTGCAGACTTCATCAACTTAATCGAAACAGAAATTCAACGAAGGTCATTAACCGACAGAATTAGAGGGTCGTTAGCATAATAGATACAGAGGATGTCCCTAAAGGGTTTGATCTCACACTCTATACTCCGTTATAGTGTCAAATACACTTTATTAACGATCTATTGTAGATGTAGAATCCTTCCCTTTTGTTATGGAGCATCCTCTTATTAGCCCTTTAACGTCCCAATTCGTTCTCCGACTTTTACTTCTTTTGGTACATTCAAATCTTCCCGTTTTCTAAAGCTTCCTTTTTCAAACAGCAGCACGACTGTTGATCCAAAACTGAAATATGCAAATTCCTGGCCTTTTTTCAATTGATTAGCTTCATCAGTTATGACGATTGAGTTCACAAACATCGCACCAACCTTGACGATGGCTACATGTGCTGATTGATGCTGAATTTCAGTGATGTTACGATAATTTTTAGATAAAGGAGCGCGGCCATATTTCATACCTAGCTGATTCACTGGATATGACTTCTCCCCTTTCATCCACCGTTTCGTCACTTTTCCTGAGATAGGCATATGTATACGATGATAATGACTGGGACTTAAATAAAGAACGGCAAAGCTGCCACCCACATATTTTTCGAAAACAGCCGTGTCATCCAGCATTTCCTCGATTGAATACGTCTTTCCTTTGACCACAATTTCTTTATTCTCCGTAATTAAACCATACTCACTAAAGACGCCATCGACAGGACTTACGACAGAATCGGGATCAGAATCAATTACTCTTACGCCTTCTTTCAGTCTTCGCGTAAATAAATCATGTAAAGTTGGATAAGATGTAACATTCTTTTCACTTTCCTGTTGGTTAATTTGAAAGATTTTCACATAGGAAGGGATCACAGCATGGCTCTTTTTAGATTGACTAAACTTTCGCAAAGCACTTGAAGTTAATCTTCCATTTGTTAACTCAATAAAAAGACGATATAAAGATTGATACAAACAAAACACACCACCATTTGTTAATAAATAGAAACTTTTCTTGCATAAATTGTATCCGCAGTCATATGATTATATAATCAATTTAAAAATCCAGGAAGGGAGTGTAACAATTGTTTTTCCTACACGCTTTGGATCTTACTTTAAAAAAATTAAAAGCACAAACGGCCAATATTATTACCCTTCTAAATTTATCGCTTGGCGGATATGCAATTATAGCTGTTTTAACAAATCAATTGAATCTTAGTCTTCTATTAATCTTTCTCGCCGCACTCGCTGATCGTTTCGATGGAATGATTGCAAGAAAATTTAATATTGAATCGGCGTTAGGAAAACAGCTCGACTCGATGTGTGATATTATCTCATTTGGCGTCGCCCCAGCCTTACTTCTATATCAGGGAATTATCTTTGAATTTGGCGCACCAGGCAGTTTCTTCACCGTTTTTTATATTGGCTGCGGGGCATTTAGGTTAGCCCGTTTTAATATTAGTGAAAACAATGGCTTTTTTACCGGATTGCCGATTACCGTAGCTGGATGTTTCTTGACATTAAGCTTCCTCGCCATACCATTCGCTCCGTCTGTATTTTTCTTATTCTTCATGATTATATTATCTTTACTCATGATCAGTCCATTTAAACTTAAAAAAGTGTGAACAAAAGCGCAAGCGCCTTGACGAAATTGGCGGCTTGCGCTAGACATCAAAATGTAAGGTTTGGAGTCAGACTCTTCATTATGCTTGTTTCACCAACAGATCCGTCAATTCAAAAAATTCCTCAATATCTTTCAAACATGTGCCAACGGCATCCTCCCAGAATTCACGCCTCGCTATGTCTACGCCTAAATGTTTGCTTGCCAATTCTTCAACTCGCATTGAACCCGTATCTTTTAGCAGAGCGATATACTTCGCTTCAAACCCTTTTCCTTCTTTTTGCGCTTTCGCATAAATACCTAGCGAGAATAAATATCCGAATGTGTAAGGGAAATTATAAAACGGAACACCCGTAATATAAAAATGAAGCTTAGATGCCCAGAATGTCGGATGGTATTCACTTAATGCCTCTCCATACGCTTCTTTTTGAGCTTCCATCATCAATTCATTCAATTTACCACTGCTGACCATTCCTTGTTTTCGTTCTTCATAAAACCGTGTTTCAAATAAAAAACGAGCATGAATATTCATTAACAACGCAATCGTCCGCTGAATTTTGTCTTCCAAAAGGGAGATTCGTTCGCTTTCTGACGAGGCTTCTTTAACAGAAGCGTCTGCGACAATCATTTCAGCAAATGTAGAAGCCGTTTCCGCAACATTCATCGCATAAGCCCGGTTTAAGGTATGGGTATCTTTAAGTGCATAAGAATGAAAGGCATGCCCTAATTCATGTGCTAAAGTGGATACATTAGATGGTGTTCCCGAATACGTCATGAAGATCCGGGATTGGCCTGACACTGGAAAACCTGTACAAAATCCACCTGGACGCTTATTCGGACGATCTTGTGCTTCAATCCATCCATCTTCAAATGCCTTTTTCGTAAAGCTCTCTAACTCACTGCCAAATTTACTAAAATGCTTCAGGATAAATTCAGCACCTTCCTGATAACTCATGACACTCGTTTTTGTAGAAGTTGTAATCGGGGCTTCCAAGTCAGACCAGCTTAATTTTTCGACCCCTAGTAATTCTGCTTTTCGATTAAGAAATCGGACAAGCGGCTCTTTATGTTCGGCAATTACAGACCACATACTGTCCAATGTTTCCTCAGACATCCGATTGATTTCCAAAGGTTCTTTAATTACGTCCTTCCATCCTCGCTTTTCATACACACTTAAGCGGAATCCAGCTAGGTGATTTAATGTTTTAGCCAACACATCACTATGCTCTTCCCAAGCATGTTCCCAGGCAGTAAAAATCCGATTGCGTACATCTTGATCAGGATCGGAAAATTTATTAGCTGCTTGCCCTACAGATAATTGCTTCACTTCTCCATTTTCTTCAAATGGGATGTGAATTGTAGCGACAATCGTATCATACAGCTGACTCCAGCCATGGTATCCGTCCACCGATAGTGCATTAATTAATGATTCCTCATCAACCGAAAGCTTCTCCATCGCACGCTCTCTGCGTTCATTCAATATGTATTTTAATTCTTTTAACGGTTCTTTTTTTAATACGTTTTGGAAAAACTCTTCATCCAATGCTACAAGTTTCTGATCAAACTTCGTTAAGGCATTTTGGAAAGTAGCGCTTTGTTTCGTTATTTGGCCTCGTAATTCATTCGCTTTCTTATCTTTGACATCTTGTGCTTCTAAACAACTAACAAACGCTCCGACTTGGCGAATTTTTTTACCAGATTGTTCAAATAATTCCATAGCACTTTCTAGTAAATGCTGATCCTGTTCTACTGATTTCACTTTCCAACCACTTACTAGCGTATCAAATTCACCAATCTCTATTCGTAATTGATCTAAAAAAGCAGCAAATTCCTGTGATGCACTTCCCCCTTTAAAAAACACATCTAAATCCCAAGTTATCGGATATGCCATTGATTATTAGCCTCCTTCTTTTGCTCCTTTCATTATAGTTAATTTTTCAGAATTTTTCTAACCAAAAGTGCAATTATGTCATTTTATTACATAATTATATAAGTAGTACCAATATTAACTCGTACCTTTTTAAAGAAAATTGTCTAATTTTTTTTCTAGCATTCATGAAAAATCGTGGTATGATTGGTATAATTAAAGGAAAAGGGGGTGGGTTACAGTGAAAAGATTATCCGTACTCATACTCGCCTTGATTTTACTCGGAAGCATTCAACATTCTGCCGTTAGCAAAATCCACGGAGGACTCACAGGACCCAGCCTTTTCACACACAAGCATTTCAAAATGGTTGAAGAAGATACAACCATAATAGCCGAACTTCAGAGTGAAGAAATGCAGTTTATACCTGATTTCAGCTTAATGGATTTTGCTGCAGTCGTACTACTCATACTAGCAATGTTTCTCTATAGCATATCCTTTATTAAGCTCGTACGACGGTACATCCTACACGGCCCCGTCTTTTACAAATCGAATTATCTCATTTTAACTCCTTCATTTTTTATTAAATAAAATAAAAAAAGAGGGAGTGGCCAAAATGGTATTTCGTTTCATTATGATAGCTCTATTTTCATTGACAGCATCTAGATTATTCCTTTATCAAGGTACTGAAATCTACCATGCCATCGTTGAAATGTTTAAACCTAAAGCATAAAGTGTCGATTATACTAAAAAACAGAGCGTGAAGCATTTGCTTTACGCTCTGTTTTTTTGTACGAAGGACATACGAGGCTTCGTACCGGAACCATTGTGTTTAGGTGAGTGTAGCATGCTACAGGATAAATCCTTCATAGTAGATGGTGGCGTTTTAATGCCATATTAGTTTTATACGAAATCTTAGATAAATATTTATCCTTACCCGCCTCGTCGTTTTTCCTTTTCTGCCCGGTAAAACTCATGAAACATTTTCATCAATGCCCGCTTTTCAATTCGTGATACATAACTTCTTGAAATATTCAGTTCTTTGGCAATTTCCCGCTGAGTTTTTTCCTTTTTCAAATCCAAGCCAAATCGACCGACAATTACTTCTTTTTCACGTTCATCCAGAATATCGATATACTTTTTCACCTTTTCAATTTCCATATTCAACTGAATCGTGTCGATCACATCTTCTGACTCAGACTTCAGTACATCTATTAAACTAATTTCATTCCCTTCTTTATCCTGGCCGATTGGATCATGCAGAGATACATCTTTTTTCGTCTTCTTAGTAGCTCGTAAATGCATGAGTATCTCATTCTCAATACACCGAGCTGCATACGTCGCAAGCTTCGTTCCTTTTCCATCAGAATAGCTTTCGATTGCTTTGATTAAACCAATCGTGCCAATCGAAATTAGGTCTTCCGTATCTTCGCCCGTATTTTCAAATTTTTTGACAATATGAGCAACGAGTCGTAGGTTATGCTCAATTAGCTTATTACGAGCCTCAGCATCCCCTGTTGCCATAAGCTTTAAGTATTTGCGCTCATCACCCGCTGATAACGGTTGAGGAAATGCATTATTCTTTACGTATGATACGAGCAAATAAAACTCTTTTACCATATAACCTAATGCAGTTAAGATATCCGGCATTTTTCACACCTCCAGAGTTTCTACTCATTCGCCTATATTTAATGCTTATGCAAGAAGGGACGTCTTTGTGTCTGTACACCTTAATTTCACTTATGTTACAGCATTCAACCTACTTTCATTTCTATCGGATGAACTAGAAGAAAAAGGAATTCGTGAAACACTTAATCCTTTGCTCTAAATGCATCTTTGGATATAATATTGCCCGCTTCATTATCTAACTTCTAGGATGAAATAATAATGTTGTGATTTTTAAGTCGGTGATTATGACCTTTGTTTCAGTACTCACTTCCATGACAGCATTTTGGTGCAAGGTCGATTCATCCTAGGAATTATCAAGCACATCCCTATTTCTATTGCCTTAATCCTTCATCCACTCTAGGCCTCTACGATACTTGAATAGAGGAAAAATAACAAAAATATTTCAAAATCATCATAGTACTCAAAAAACAAAGCCCAAATTTCAGGATATTTTATTCAAGGTCATCACCACTTTTTTATTAAAACTTCATAATGAAAAAATATCAGAAAATTGAGTTTTTAAAGAGTTAAAAAATGAACAGGGTAGAGTATAAGGGTTGTTCAAAAAATGCTTTGGAGGTTTTATTATGAATACCGCTTACGAAGAATGTATCAAAGCTTGTCTGGAATGCATGGACGCGATGGGTTTTATTTATTATTCTAATTATATTAGCTGCAAACTTCGATATCCAAAATCTACATGCTTCCTTATGGCCAGGAGAACCGTGCAATAAGTGGGTTTTCCTTCATCCTCCACTGTGGTTAGTCCCGTTCTAGCGTCGCTAATATCATCGTTCTACTTCGATAAAGCGACCTAACCAACCAAGGTTCAATGAATCACAGACTAATTACGCCGCTTCCTTTAGTCTTTCGTCTGTGTGACCCACATCCTGTGGGCGCAATCTTACTTTTGAAAAGCACAAAGGTAAAGGATCACTGTATCCCACCATTCGGGCTTTTCACGGAAAGTTTGACCCCATAGGGTCTTGACTTTCCGTTAATGCGGGATAAATAGTAGGATTCGCCTCAGATTTCTCAATTTGTGATAATGGGCAAAATCCCATACATCTTGGCTTTACTATGCATACAGTATAGGGGAAAATTCTATCCTACTTGGAGGTGATCTTATGGGTTATGGATTTCCAGGTGGCGGGTTCGGTTATGGTCCATATCCTCCGTACGGACCTGGGTTTGGATGCGGAAGCTTTGGTCCAGTCTATGCGCTATTCATCGTTCTTTTTATTCTGTTGTTAATCTTCGGATTTTGGTGGTTTATTAGCTGCGGACCTATTGTGTGTTAAGATAATAAAGGGGCTGTCCCATAACGATAAGGGGCACCCCCACATCTACAATTCACGCTTATGTAACTAACACATTAGTCGGTGAATAGAATGTGAGCACGCCCTCTTTTTCTTTATCTATCATTTTAAGAAATTCAATCAGAGTCCACTGTTCCTTCTGTTGCGATGACTACCCCAATAATAGTAATGACAACAAGCACCATTACAATTGAAAACATGGCTTACACTCCTTTTAACTGCCTCATTTAAAGGTACCATGTTTCCCATTATCATAACGTTGAATAATTTGAACAAATTTCATCAAAACGATGGCAATTTTGTGAATGTTTCTACAGGCAATTGAATCTTAGTTTTGCAATGCTTGTTTTAAGTCGTCTATTAAATCTTCAGCATCTTCAATGCCAACAGAGATACGAATTAGTCCGTCTGTAATTTTTAATTCTGCCCGTCGATCAGCTGGAATGGAGGCATGAGTCATAAGGGCTGGTATGGATATTAAACTTTCCACGGCACCTAGACTTTCAGCGAGAGTAAAGTACTTCACTTTACTTAATACATCTGCCGCTTTCTCGGCACTTCCAACATCAAAAGATACCATGCCGCCAAAACCGCGTGCTTGCTTCTTCGCAATTTCATGGTTCGGGTGGCTTTCGATACCTGGGTAATACACTTTTGATACCATTTCATGTTCAAGCAAGAAGTTGACGATTTGTTTTGTATTCTTTTCCGTTTCTTCCATGCGGAGACCCAGTGTTTTAATGCCGCGAATTAATAACCATGAGTCTTGCGGGCCTAGGACGCCCCCAGTTGAGTTTTGTACAAAGTGAAGTTCATCACCAAGCTTCTCATCATTCACAACGGCAAGACCTGCTACAACGTCACTATGCCCTCCAATATATTTCGTCGCACTATGAAGCACAATATCTGCCCCAAGTGTAATTGGATTTTGCCAATATGGTGTGCTAAAGGTATTGTCTACAATCGTAAGCAAGCCATGTTTCTTGGCGATGTTTGCTGCCCCTTCAATATCTGTAATTTTCAAAGTAGGGTTAGTTGGCGTTTCTAAAAATAAAGCTTTTGTATTCTCTTTGATATTTTTTTCAATAGACTGTAAATCACTTGTATTGATGAATGTTGCCTCTAATCCAAAACGATTTAATACCTTTGTGATGACACGGTAGCTGCCACCATACACATCATCGGTAATCAGCACATGATCCCCTTGTTTAAACAGCATCATAACTGCTGTCATTGCTGCCATCCCTGAACCGAATGCAAATCCTCGTTTTCCTTCCTCTAAATCACTTATTAATTCTTCTAGGGCATGTCGAGTTGGATTGCCTGTACGGGAATATTCATAACCGCGATGATTTCCTGGGCCATCTTGTTTGTATGTGCTCACTTGATAGATGGGAACAGAAACCGCTCCTGTTACTTCATCACCAAAAATTCCGCCGTGAATTAACTGTGTCTTTTTTTTCATCTTACTCTCCCCCTTGGTAGATTTGTTTACTTAAGTAACGTTCACTCGAATCTGGAAATATAACGACAATATTTGTTCCCGGTACTGCCTTTCTCGCTTCTTGCAATGCCGCATAAAAAGCAGAGCCAGATGAGCTGCCGACTAAAAGACCTTCTTTAAGGGCTAACTCTTTCACTAGTGCGAAAGCGTCTTCATCAGGTACTGTGTAAATTTCATGAAAATAGCTCTCATCCATGTAAGACGGCAAAAACTCCATCCCAATTCCTTCTGTTTTATGCGGACCAGATTCACCGCCATTCAAGATCGAGCCTTCCGGTTCAACAATGACTGTTTTAACATGTGGATTTTGCTCTCTTAAATAACGGGCTGTTCCCATGAATGTTCCACCTGTTCCTGCACCTGCAACAAAGATGTCCGCATTTCCATCAAGCTGTTCCCAAATTTCTGGGCCTAGTGTTTTATAGTAAGCAGCTGGATTGGATGGATTTGCAAATTGCTGTGGACAATAAGAATTCGGAATCTCTTTTAGCAGTTCTTGCGCTTTCTTGATAGCTCCCAGCATACCTTCTTCCGTAGGTGTATTTACAACCTTAGCGCCTAAAGCACGCATCAATTCCTGCTTCTCTGCGCTGAATTTTTCCGGCACACAAAAAATGACCTCAATACCTTTGTTGATTGCGGCTAACGCCAGTCCAATCCCTGTATTTCCAGCCGTCGGTTCAATCAAGGTACCGCCTAAAACTAATTCGCCGCTCTTTAGGGCAGCATCTAGTAATTCGCGACCAAGACGATCCTTTACACTTCCACCTGGATTAAAAAACTCAAGCTTTGCAAAAATTCGGACACCTTTTGGTAATGAAAATTGAGTAATCTCTAATATCGGTGTTTGACCGATTAATTCATGAATCCCACGATAGACTTTCATTATTTCTCCCCCTCCTATTATCTCTCATATTTTAGGAGTATTTTAAAATGTGAAGAGTGCGTTGAACGAAACCATTCTTTCGTCCAACGAATCTCCACGTAGCTAACTTAGGCTTTTTTCCTTAACTCACTTTCAGGCGATCAATCATTTTGATAATCAGTTGGCTTGAGTTTAGTGCTGCTGTTTCCAAAAATTGTTCAAATGAAAGGTTCGATTCTTTTCCAGCAATATCAGAAAGAGAACGGATAATCACAAATGGGGTGCCAAATTGGTGAGCAACCTGTGCGATCGCAGCAGCTTCCATTTCTACTGCATAAAGATTGTCAAACTTTGTGCGAACAAAGTCAACACGAACAGGGTCGTTCATAAACGAGTCACCCGTTACGATTAAACCACTTGCAACTTGGATATCCGTGATTTCTTTCGCCGCCGCTTCGGCAATCGCAAACAGCTTCTCATTCGGGATGAAGGCTGCTGGCAATTGTGGAACCTGACCATATTCATAGCCAAAAATCGTTACGTCAACGTCATGATGGCGTACTTCTGTGGAAATGACAACATCCCCAACATTTAATGATGGTTCATACCCACCTGCAGAACCTGTATTAATAACCGCATCCGGTTTAAATTTTTCTAATAATATTGTTGTTGACATGGCTGCATTTACTTTTCCAATTCCTGATTTTAGTAAAATGACTTGAACGCCGTTTAATGTGCCCGTATTAAATTCACTGCCGGCAATCGTCATTTGTTCAAGGTTTTCCATTTTATCTCTTAAGATCGTTACTTCTTCTTCCATTGCTCCAATTATTGCTACTTTCATTCCTGTACCTCTTTCTATAATTTTTCAGCCTCCATAATCCAGACAAACGAGTTGCACTTATCGAATGATACAGTAAAGCCATTTTCTTTTAATAAATCTTCTAAAAACGGGATCGTTGTATAAAATTCAGTGGATAGATCGTTTGCTAAACTATGAAACCCAGACGCTTTTGCATCAAGAATCGCTTGTTCGTGGTGTTCCTTTGTGAGATACATTGTATCCGCAAACACTATTTTACCACCACTTTTTAATAATTGGCTATAGATTGCGATCGCTTTCGCCTTCTCATCGTCATTTAAGTGGTGAAACGCATAAGTACTTACAATTGAATTCACTTGCTCTGGTTTGGGAAATTCAAAAAAATCACCATCTACTATTGCCGTGCGATTTTGCAATTTGAAAGTGGCCTTCTCTCTCATTGCAGGTGAAGGCTCCACAGCTGTTACCGTTAAGCCCGCATTCAACAATCTTTCTGTCAAATTACCCGTACCGACCCCGAATTCAATCGTGTGACCATGCGCTCTACTAACTACACTATCTAAAATCCGCTCGTAGTTCGAAAACACTTCACGGTATTCCAAATTATGACCATCTACAGTATCATCATAGGATTTCGACCATTCTTCAAACAGCTCGATAAATTCTCTTCCCATTTTTATCACCTTTTTATTTTAATTATTCCTATGAGCATAGTATGTTTTTATTTTAAAACTGTTCTTAATCTACCACATCTTCCCCTTTCCTTCAAGTAGTAGATTTCCCTGCGATTTATAGTTTAAACGTGATAAAATGGCTCTATAACCTAAGTATATGGAGGCATAACCATGAATTTTCAACTAGATTTCATACAGGATAAAGTCGAGTTTTTTGAAGCGGATACGATTAAAAATCTTGAAAAGCAAATCCAAACACAAATTGAAGTAAATAAAGCCATTCTCCTAGAAGTACACTCCGTTTCTCACCAAATGCATATCAAAGATGGCCATCGTTTTTACAGTGCTGTCGTGCATTTTAAAGTGAAAAAATAAGAAGTATAAAAAAAGAAAGGATCTGCCCTCGCAACTACATGTAAAAATTACTGTAGTGTACGAGGTCAGACCCATTTACGGCAGCCTCTTCGCTTGCTGTTAAATCATTTTTTTTCCACATTCACCGGTTTCCAGCCAGAGCCTTCAACCCACTCAATGTTGACACGGTAAACTTGCTTCGTATCCTTCGCAGAAACTGTTCCAACCGCTTTACCAGGCGCACCACCATTTCCGAGCCACAAGATAGTCATATTATCTGTAGAGATACCAGCTCCTTGTGCAACGGCTTGTTCCATCTCTGCCCAGTTCGTGGATCCTTTATCAAAATTTGTGATTTCGGCTTTGGAAGTTTGCGGAGTTCCTACCGATTCCGCTAAATCACTCGTTTCGGTATTCTCGTCATTTTCGTCTTCAGATCCCAAAATGACCTTTGAATCATCTTGACCAGGATCCTCAGTTCCCTGCTCTGCATCAGTCCCGTCTTGATCTTCGGAAGTTGAAGAATCATCAGTCTTAGATGCAGTATCCTGATCCTTATCCTTCACTTCGCTAGTCTTAGTATCACTTTCCTCCGTTTGTTTTGGCGTATCTTCTTTAATCGTCGTAGACGCTTGTTTCGTTTCGTCTTTACTAAATAAAATTGATGCTCCGACTATTAGGATTAACACGATAACAACGGTTATGGAAATATTATATATACGATTCGTTTTTCTTTGTTTGTCTTTAGTTGATGAACGCCCACCCGTATGAATAGGTCCAGAATTTCTTTTCAATGTACTTCCTCCTCATTATTCAATACAAGGTCTATTTTAACACGTTCCTGAATCAGTTTGAAGTGAATACTATCCCAAACATTTACCCTTCTTTCGAACTATTTTCATGATTCATTGTATAAATTGCTTTGACCATCTCTGCAAAAACAGCGACCATACCACTCGTATTTTCTGTTGTATCCAAGTTTACCGCAACTAATGCATATTTCGGATTTTCATAAGGAAAGTAGCCCGCAAACCATTTGTTCAGCTTACCTTCTGTAATATTTATTTGCGCGGTTCCCGATTTTCCGGCAACGGTATAAGGCAAATCCTTCAATGAAGCACCCGTTCCCTTTGGTTCATTTACGACACTTCTTAATAATTCTTGAAGCTTCATTGCGGTGTATGGCGAGATGGTATTTTGATCGATTTCTTTTTTAGGGAATTCAATCGCCGAGGTCCCATTATTGAACTCGACCTTTTTTACCGCTTTCACCATTTGTTTTTCACCACCTCTAGCAATTGTCGCCATCATATTTGCGACAGCAAGTGGCGTCACTTGAACATTTAGTTGGCCGATCGCTGTTTTGGCGATCATTTTCGGATCTTTCTTTAATTCCTCCTGATCTTTCCAAATAGTTCCTGATTGCTCACCATACAGTTGTTTAAAAGCTGAATGATATAAATTCCCTTGCCAACCAGAATACTGAGTGATTGCAAGTTTATCAGCATAGGTTTCAAAGAAATTAGCATCCTTTTTGGCTATTTCTTGAGACACTTCCGCAAATGCTCGGTTACAACTTTGCGAAAAGCTGTTTTGAAAATTCAACATGCCGAGCGGTCTTTGTTTTTCTTCCTTGCCATCTATTGTTTGATTACAGTCGAACATCCGCTGCGGTGGTGCTGACTCATAATCAATTGCTGCTGCTGCTATAATGGTTTTGAAGACAGAACCCGGAACATGTTGGGTGAACATATGATTGATGGCTCCTGATCCATTAGGCTGCATCTTATCTAAGACAGGACGAGAAACACTTGCTAAGATTTCACTTTTCTCAATATCGAGTAAAATGAGCCCTCCCTTTTTAATTTGATAATTATCGACGATTTTTTCCGCCGTTTCTTGTAGTTCTTTATCTAATGTTGTGATGACTTTAACAGGGTATAGCGGGTTTGCAGGTTCGACATATTTCACATCAACCCCAAACATCGGCCCGCCATTCGCATCGACATGGAACACAAGTTTCGACTCACCACTTGATAAGAGAAACTCATCAAATGTTCGCTGTAACCCTTTGTCCCCTACTCTTGTGTCAGGCAAAAGCTCTAAGTCAGGATATCTTTCTTTTGGCAATGAAGAGTATTGTACGGTCAAACCAAGCAGTTGACCAGCTGGCATCGTTTGCGAATTGAATTTCTGTTTTACAGCGAATACACCTGGAATTTTTAGATTATTGATTGCTTTTGATTGATACTCATTTAATTCAAGCGGCTGATTACCACCAAAAGCAAATGGTTTCTTCTGATTCAAAATTTCCTGGCGTAGCTGATCTTCTCGAATGCCGAGGATTGACGCAACTTCATCTGCAGGCCATTCCATCTTTTTTAAAAAAGGAAATAAAACAAGCACTTGCTTTTCCTCATGGGTTAAAGGTTCTCCATCACGATCATAAAACTTGCCGCGGCCATCATCAACGGTTAATACTTGTGACCTCTGCTTCACACTCGCTTCAATTAAATTTACTTGATGTTTCGAAAACGACTCCGTGTTCCACAGCTGAATATCGACTAATCTCCCTATCAGAACGAATAACAACATCATCATAAACACACCCAGCCATTTTAATCGTCGTATTTTCATCATAAACACCTCATCTATATTTTGGACGAGGTCCCCATTTTTCAAACAATTATACATGCATTTTTTAAAAGAGTTATGATACAGTAGGAAAAGAAGTTTTCTTAAGGGGGCGGATAGATGAGAAAATTGACATTGGCCGATGCGGTTAAACTGAAAAGCGTCCTATCCAAGCGTATTCAGGAATTAGAAGTAGAAATGGATCTCACTGCATTTGTCGAAATTGAAAAAGGGACAGCAATGCCCTATCAAGTACGTACTCTTGATGTCGTGGAAAAAGAACTTGAGGAAGTCCGCGGTGATTTTCGTTTACTTGATAAATTGATGTACAAAGCAAACTATAAAAATGAGATTTCCTTTGGCGAGCAATCTTTGACAATTGTAGAAGCAATAGAGCTTGCCACCCAATTGCGAGCTCAAGCACGTAAATACAAACAATACGGCACCTCTTCTAAAGAGGAGCTGATCCATTCATATAGTGATACCATCACTTTAGTCAAAGTGGCAACATTCGATCCGGAACATTACCGTGTAAAGGGGATTGAAACGGAGAGACAAGCAAATCGCCTATCAAATGCAATTAACGCAAAGAATTATCAAGTAGAGCTTGATTTTGACAGTGATAAATATTTTTAAACCTTGAAGTGGTGAGACTCCGCTTCAAGGTGCAGAAGGAGCCTCTTTATTTGTGGTGACAGATGTCACGTTTGAAAATGGCTAAACCAATTACCAATTTCTCGTTCCATCTTTACTGTTAACCAATCACCACCTATTGCAATGGATCTAAGAATTTTAGTTTTATATCCTGCTCCTTCTGTATTCCCCAGTTGATCTATTCGACTGGGGGATTTTAAATTAGAGGATACATTCGGAGATTGAAGCATATTTCCACCGGTGGTTACTACCCTAGTCGCAAAATCCATACAAAACTAATGTGGCATTACAACGCCACTATTTACTATGAAAGATATTAAGACAGCTACACTCACCTAATCGCAATGGTGGCAGTGCGGAGCCAGATTTTGAAGTATTTTCTTAATAAAGGAAGTATATCTACAAAGTAGATTGTCTATATTAGTAAGTCGCGAAGCCTCGTCCCCATGTCCTTCATACAAAAAGGGTCTGACCTAAAAGCCACTACTGGTGCAGTGTACAAGGTCAGACCCTTTCAATTACTTAACGCTAATAATTTTCACAGTGATGTCGCCGCCTGGTGTGTTAACGGTTACCGTTTCACCAAGTTTTTTACCCATTAAGCTTTTGGCGATTGGAGAATCATTTGAGATTTTGCCTTCAAACGGGTCTGCTTCTGCACTACCTACGATTGAATATGTTTCTTCATCACCGTCTGGAAGCTCAACGAATGTTACCGTCTTACCTAAACCTACAGTGTCAGAACTTGTACCATCTTCTACGATGATTTTCGCGTTGCGAATCATATTTTCAATTGTAGTAATTTTCCCCTCAACAAATGCTTGTTCTTCTTTCGCAGAATCGTACTCAGAGTTCTCAGAAAGATCACCGAAGCTACGAGCGATTTTGATTCTTTCTACCACTTCTTTGCGCTTTACCGCTTTTAAATATTCAAGTTCTTGCCCTAATTTCTCTTTACCTTCTTTTGTCATTGGAAATACTTTTTCAACTGCCAAAACCTTCACTCCTTCAAAATTCTTCACGATGCACATAGCATGGTGACTGTTTATGTAGTACAATCTACACTTTTCTAGCTGTAACAAACATCTGGCAAAAATAAATAAAAAACAAGCAACAATATATAAGCGCGAGTCCTTTTATAAAAAGGGCGCGCTTTGTACGTATTTTATTTTTTATCTAATTTAGCCAGTTGTATAAACGTTTAGACTTTGTTTAGTACCTATTTTTACGTAAGTCTAAACTAGGTAAGAAATAATTGTTTCTTTTCTTTATCTATGCCATGTTATTACAAAAATGACTTTTGTTCAAGGATTGTTTGTATTTTTGTTACCATTAAATCGATTGCGACGTGATTATGGCCGCCTTCTGGAATGATAATATCAGCATATCGCTTCGTTGGCTCAATGAATTGATTGTGCATCGGACGGACTACATTAATGTATTGGTCCATTACCGAATCAATGGAACGGCCTCGCTCTTTGATATCGCGGGACATTCTGCGAAGAATTCGTAAATCGGCATCCGTATCTACAAATAGTTTCATATCCATTAAATTTCGTAAGCGCTCATCTTCAAGAATCAGAATGCCTTCCAAAATAATGACATCTCTAGGCTCGACATGGATAATCTCTTCCGAACGAGTATGATTATTATAATCATAAATTGGTTTCTCGATCGATTCATATCCTAAGAGCTTGTAGATATGATCAATTAATAAATCATTATCAAATGCAAGCGGATGATCATAATTCGTTTTCAGCCGTTCCTCAAACGGGAGATCCGTTTGATCCTTATAATAATAATCTTGTTCTAGCAAAAGAATCGAATGCCCTTTAAAACTTTCATATATCGCTCGAGTTACGCTCGTTTTTCCTGATCCAGAGCCACCGGCTACCCCGATTACAACTGGTTTCTTTTCCATGTTCGTTAGTTCCCCTTTCGCATCATGTTGTTGGCAAATCAGGTTTACCCTTATTTCTTCGGATAAATCTTAGAAAGATGTTTGCTAGCACCAACGTTTATTTCTGGCCGTCTCACACAGACCAAACGGGTATCTTTGAATTTCCATTAGTCACCTAGTTCCAAAGACTGATGCTAATCATCATTTCCATTCCTGTATGCTGTATCATCTGAGAACTAACCCGGCGAACTCAGAAAGCTCGTCTTTTCGCTATAGTGCCCGAACAATCACTGTTTATACCTTTATATACTTCCATTTTCCGTAATAAAGTAAAACTTCAGTCAGTGGGAGGTTCTTCATCCCCTCTGATTGTTAGTCGGTTCTAGCGCAAATATCTCCGCGCAGCGTAGGTAAATCGACTCTACGAACTAAGGTTCAATCAATCACAGATTAAGTACGCAACGTCCTTTAGTCTTTCTTCTGTGTGACCCACATCCTGTGATAGTCCGATAAGCCGAAACTAGATTAGGCAGTCATCTCCCATCTACGCTTCTTCGATTTCTCTAAGCCTTAAGGTAGTGGTTTCGACCTTTCCGTTAATGCGGAATAAAGTTCTTAATTATCCGAGTTCACCGAGCTATTCTTATTGACTGTTAAAGAATTAGCTAGTTCATTTACCCATACAAACTTGAATGATCATTGATATTCTGAGTAGTTTATTTTCGTGTACCTTTATGTTTACTAATAGCGACGCCATCACCAATCGGTAAAATGACTGTATCGTAATTAAGGTGTTCGTGGAGCCAGACGTTATACTCTTTGATTTTCCGTACGAGACTTCGAATTCGCCGCAGCTCAATGTCTTCTTCAGGCACTGCTACTAAACCTTTAAACAGCACATTGTCTGTTACAATAATGCCGCCATCATTCAAATATGGCTCATATAACTCGAAGAATTTCCTATATTGCCCTTTTGCCGCATCAATAAAAATCACATCAAAAGTCCCGTATGTGCTAATCGATTCTGCAACTTCAAGTGCATCGCCTTCGATTAACATTACCCGATCTTGTGCGCAAGCTTTACTAATGTTTTCCTTAGCCACACTAATCCGCTCTTCATCACGTTCTATTGTGACAATTTTCACATCCGGTAATGCTTCAGCCATGCGCAGCGCTGAGTATCCGATTGCTGCACCCACTTCCAAAATGGCCTGCGGGTTTTTTAGCCTTAAAATTTGCAGCAATGTTTCCATACCTTCCGGCTCCATAATCGGCACATTATGTAACCTTGCATACTCTTCCATTTCCGCAACCAATCCATCTCGTTTCGGAATCAGTGACTGAAGATATTCATCTATGCTCATGTTTTTTCCTCCTACGAAAAGCGCAAGCACCTTGTCACGAAAGAAGGCGTCATGCGCTACCACTTACATTCATTAAAGAGTTTCACTCTATAGAAAAGCATAAGTACCATACTTAATTAAGAAATTGAACGATTTAAACAACAAAGCGCCTCTTGATCACTTATACTTCTTTACTCAAGAAAAACCCGGCACCTAGCCGAGGCTCATACGATTTAGAACAAAATTAGTCTTGCCTAAAATTGCACTTTGACTATTTTACCACAAAAAGAGGGAGAATGTGAATATCTCTCCCTCTTTTGATGTGATATTATTTTTTATTTGTAATAAATTTAGCTTTATTTTGATTATGTTGATCCAAAGTCTTAGCAAAAACTACTTCTCCTGTACTTGTTGCCAAGAAATACAAATAGTCGGATGTTGCTGGATTCAAAGCAGCTTCAATCGACGTAGTCCCCGCATTGGCGATTGGTCCAGGCGTTAAACCTTTATTTTTATACGTATTATAAGGGGAATTCACTTCTAAATCTTTATAAAAGACTTTGTCTTGATGCTGACCTTTTGCATAAAGGACAGTTGGATCCGTCTGCAGTGGCATATCAATTTTCATTCTGTTAAAGAAAACAGAAGAAATCATATCACGATCCACTTTCGCTGTCGCTTCTTCCTCGATTAAAGAGGCAAGTGTCAACAGTTTATGATTGCTAAATTGTTTTTCATTCATTTCATCTTTGTACTCGGCAAGAACTCCGTCTGTCTTTTTCAACATTTCTGTGACAATTAACTCAAGACTTGGCTTTTCTTCATAAAAATCGTAAGTAGCTGGAAATAAATACCCTTCTAATGGATATAGGATGTTTTTTCCAAAAATTTCATCAGTTAACAAATCCGGATACTTTGCTCGCAATTTATTAATAAAATTTTTATCATTCAACTGTTTGAACACGTCTTCGGGATCCTTATCGGTCTTTTCTGCAATAATATGGGCAATTTGGATAAGTTGCTTTCCTTCTGGAATCGTTATTTTCAATTGGGCTTCCATTACAACTTTCCCCGTTTTCAAACTTTTTATGATTTCTGGTAAAGTCATAGAAGGCGCGAGCTTATAGCTACCAGCTTGAAAACCAGATTCGTTTTTAAATTTAATATAATACTTGAAGATTTTGGCATTTTTAATAATTCCTTGATCTGCAAGAATTGTCGATATATTGCCAACAGAAGAACCAATTGGAATTTCTACCTCTTGTATTTTTTGATTATCCGGGTCAGCAGGTTTTAGGGCAGATTGCACATACAAATAGCCACCTATGCCCACACAAGCGGCCACTACCACAATCACCAACATGACAATCATAATAATTTTTCGCACGATTCTCGCTTCACCTTGCTGTTCGAGCATTCTCTCTCGAATATACTGTATTTTTGTTTTATCCTTCTGATCCATTTATATTCCCCCTCTAAGCAAACTGCTTATAACGGTTTTGCCGTCTTTCTTTGTAAAACGCATACTCCGACTTATTATACTAAAATTCGCTAATAAATACAGAATTTTATCTTAAAATATTATACAAAACAAGTACGACACCATTTTCTCTGGAGGTCCATCCTGTAGCATGCTATACTCGCCTATTCACAATGGTCGCGGTGCGTAACTGGAATTTCCCGTACTTTCTTAATAAAGGGAAATATATCTACATAGTAGATTTATATTATTAAGTCGTGAAGCTCGTCCCCAAGTCCATTATACAAAACCGAATGCCGTTAAAACGCCTCCATTTACCTTGAAGGATTATCCTGTAGCACGCTACACTCACCTAATCACAATGGTGGCGGTGCGGAGCCAGGATTTAGCGTACTTCCTTAATAAAGGAAGTACATCTGCATAGTAGATTATCCTTATTAGTTAGTCGCGTAGCGTAGCCCCATGTCCTTAAAGAAAAAAAGGCTGTCCCATAACGAAAGGGTCCGACCTCAATCTCTATAGATCGTTTATATGTCAATTACACGTCATATAAACGATCTATAGGAGATGTGTGGTTGGACCCTTTTAGGACACCCTTTTTAGCTACGTATTAACGTTCAACTAAATCAGTCTTCGTCGCCTTCTTCATCAAGGAATGTAGAAAGCATTTCTTCGATTAAATCCCACTCTTCTTCTGTTTCAACAGGGGATAATTCGCCGTCTTTATTATCTTCGCTTGGTACGAAAGAAGAAGCATGAATTTCAATTTCTTCATCTTCATCATCTTCAGCTGAGATTGGGTAGTAAAGGACATATGATTTGTTAAATTGCTCAGAATCAAATGTGAATAATACCTCGCAAAGCTGTTCGTTTCCGTTTTCATCTACAATTGTAATGTTGTTTTCACCGTGTTCCATTAGTTTTGCACCTCTTTATTAATTTGTTTGACTATCTAAAAAGCCTTGAAGAATCATAACGGCAGCCATTTTGTCAATGACCTGCTTTCGTTTACTTCTGCTCACATCTGCTTCAAGCAAAACACGCTCCGCAGCCATTGTACTAAGCCGTTCGTCCCAAAGGCGAGTTGGCAGCTTGAACTTATCTTCGAGGCGCTTGGCGAATGCTTGACTCGCTTCTCCTCTTGGTCCTATCGTTCCATTCATGTTTTTCGGAAATCCGATAACAATTGCAGAAACCTCGTACTCTTCAATAAGTTGTCCAAGTCGTTTTAAGCCAAAGTCCTTTTGGGCTTCATTAATCTTAATTGTTTCTATACCTTGTGCGGTCCAACCCATTGCGTCGCTAATTGCAACGCCAAGCGTTTTTGAACCTAAATCGAGCCCCATTGTCCGCATTAACGACCCTCACGATGTTGTTTTAAATATGATTTTACCAATTCCTCAATAATCTCGTCACGCTCAAGCTTCCGAATGATATTCCTCGCATCCTGATGGCGCGGAATATAGGCTGGATCACCAGAAAGCAAGTAGCCTACGATTTGGTTAATTGGGTTATAGCCTTTTTCCTGAAGTGCACCGTAGACTTGGAATAATACCTCTTGCACATCTCTCTCAAAGGGCTCTTCCGGAAAGTTGAATTTCATGGTTTTATCAAACGAACTCATGTCCTGCACTCCTCTTCAACGTTCCATATTTCCGAACGGGTTTCCATGGATACATTCATTGTACACTAGTAAGATTTATATTGAAATGGATTTTACCCATTCTTCCACAAAACTTAGCGCTTCATTCAATTTTGCTGGATTTTTTCCTCCAGCTTGTGCCATATCCGGACGACCACCGCCGCCGCCACCACAAATTGCTGCTACTTCTTTTAACAATTTACCAGCATGGTAGCCTTGATCAATATAATCCTTCGTCACAGCTGCAATCAAGTTAACCTTATCACCTTGAGCTGAACCTAACACGATAATAACGGATTCTAGCTTCTGTTTCAATTCATCTGCCATTGTTCTAAGATTATTCATATCTGTCGCTTGAACATTTGCCGTAAGAATTTTAACGCCATTAACTTCTTTTACTTGTGAAACAAGGTTTCCTGCTTCAATATTGCCAAGTTTAGTAGCTAAGCTCTCGTTTTCACGTTGCAGCTCTTTTACTTCTGCTAAAACAGTTTCGATTCGAGCTGGAACTTCTTTCAAATTCGTTTTTAATTTAGCAGCAGCTTCTTTTAAAACACCAATTTGATCAGCCATTAGTTTATAAGCGCCCGCTCCAGTGACCGCTTCAATACGACGTGTTCCTGCGCCAATTCCACTTTCAGAAATGATTTTAAACAAGCCGATAACAGCTGTGTTTGGTACATGGCATCCTCCGCAAAGCTCTAAGCTGTAATCGCCAACTTGTACGACACGAACAATTTTTCCGTATTTCTCGCCGAACAATGCCATTGCACCCATCTCTTTTGCTTCATCGATGTTTTTGTATTCAATGTTTACAGCGATGCTTTTCCAAATCTTTTCATTTACAATTGCCTCTATTTGTTCTAGCTCTTCCGCTGTGATTTGCCCAAAATGAGAGAAGTCAAAACGAAGACGGTCCGGTTCTACTAGTGACCCTGCTTGGTTTACATGAGTTCCTAGTACATCTTTTAGCGCTTGATGCAATAAGTGAGTCGCAGTGTGATTTTTAATAATTTGGCTGCGATTATCGGCATCTACGACGGTAACCACACTTGCATCTTGTGTTAACATTCCAGCTTCTACCGTCACTCTGTGTAGATTTTGACCATTCGGTGCTTTTTGAACGTCTAACACATTCAATTTTACGTCTTCGTTAACGATAATCCCTTTATCAGCAATTTGTCCGCCGCTTTCCGCATAGAAACTCGTTTGACTTAAGATGACTTGAACTTCTTCACCTTCATGCGCTTCAGTGATGAGGTTACCTTCTTTAACAATCGCAAGCACACGACCTTCAGTTTCTAGCTCATCATAACCGACAAATTTGCTCTCTGCTTTAATGTCGCCAAGTGCTCCACCTTGGATTTGCATGGAATCGACATCTTGGCGTGCAGAGCGCGCACGTTCGCGTTGAGCTTCCATTTCTGTATCAAAGCCAGCTTGATCGACCGTCATTCCTTGTTCCTCTGCATATTCTTCTGTTAATTCAACTGGGAATCCATATGTATCATAAAGACGGAATACGTCAGCACCTGGGATGACTGTGCTGCCAGAATTCTTCGCTTTCTCAATCACATCAGCAAGAATAGATAAGCCATCATGCAATGTCTCATGGAAACGTTCTTCTTCATTTTTCACGACTTTCGCAATGAATTCCGCTTTATCTTTCACTTCCGGATAAAAATCATACATAATTTCACCGACGACTGGCACTAGTTCAAACATGAATGGACGGTTAATATTAATTTGTTTCGCATAACGTACAGCACGGCGCAGTAAGCGGCGTAATACATATCCACGTCCCTCGTTCGAAGGAAGCGCTCCATCACCAACAGCAAATGCTACAGTACGAATATGGTCGGCAATGACTTTGAATGCAACATCTTTTTCTACATCTGTACGGTATTTCACATCAGAAATTTCTTCAACAGCACGGATAATCGGCATAAACAAATCTGTATCATAATTCGTTGGAACGTCTTGTACAACTGAAGCCATACGTTCAAGGCCCATACCGGTATCAATATTTTTCTTTGGAAGCGGTGTGTAACTTCCATCTGGATTATGATTAAATTGAGAGAACACTAAGTTCCATACTTCAAGATGGCGTTCGTTTTCTCCACCCGGATAAAGTTCAGGATCATTCGGATCGTCTCCATATTCAGGTCCACGGTCATAGAAAATCTCTGTATTCGGGCCACTTGGACCTTCGCCGATATCCCAGAAATTTTCTTTAAGACGGATAATTCGGTCAGCTGGAATGCCGATTTTTTTATTCCAAAGTTCAAACGCCTCTTCATCTTCAGGATGGATCGTCACGGCTAATTTTTCTGGATCAAAACCAATCCATTTCTCATCGGTCAAGAATTCCCATGCCCATGTAATCGCTTCTTCTTTGAAATATTCACCGATAGAGAAGTTCCCGAGCATTTCAAAAAAAGTATGGTGACGTGCAGTTTTTCCTACGTTTTCAATATCATTCGTCCGAATTGCTTTTTGTGCATTTGTAATCCGTGGATTTTCTGGAATCACACGACCATCAAAATACTTTTTCAAAGTAGCTACACCTGAATTAATCCAAAGCAATGTTGGATCTTCATGCGGCACAAGGGATGCACTTGGTTCAACCGAATGGCCTTTTTCTTTAAAGAAATCTAAATACAATTGACGGATTTGTGCTCCAGTTAAGTTCTTCATAGCTATTTCCTCCTTATTTTTCAAAAGTATCTTAGTAGTACTTTGTACTATAAAAACACCTTATTCTCCCAATTTTTAAACACAAAAAAACCCTAATCCCTGACAGGGACGAGAGTTTGCTCGCGGTACCACCCTGATTATGAGTGCAATATTTGCCACTCATCACCTCAATCAATGCCTTAACGCGGCAGACGGCAGGAATTAACTGCACTCCGGACTAGCTTTCCACTGTTCTTTATTCTGACGTCCCTTCCAGCCATGGGGACTGCCTCTCTGTAAGAAGAGCTACAGTGTACTTGTTCCTTCAACGAGTTCTTGTGTAAAAATAAAGCATATGTAATGGATTATATTCACAAGAATTTCATTTGTCAATGGACACCGCCATTTTTAATCCGTTGATGGGATATTTTTAAAGTGACTCCGTGCATGAATGAACGACACTTTCACGACTGCGAGAATGGGAACAGCAATAATTAACCCAATCACACCTCCGACTTCTCCACCAACCAATAGTGCAAACATAATAAAGATTGGGTGCATATGCAAGCTTTTTCCGATAATAAGCGGTGAAAGAATATTGCCCTCTAAAAATTGTAGCACCAAGACAATCACAACGACGATAATAATCATTTTCACAGATATGGCAGCCGCAATCAATGCCGCCGGAATCGCACCAAAAACCGGACCAAAGTACGGGATAATATTAGTAATCCCAATAAGCGCACCTAATAGCAATGGATATTTCATCCCGACAATCCAAAACAGCAGTGAAGAGATCCCTCCAATTGCAGCACAGACAATAATTTGGCCACGAATATAGCCTCCTAAAGAAACATCGACATCTTTTAAAAATGCAATCCCTTGACTGCGCCATTTTCGCGGTGTTAGATATCGCGTCATTTTTTTCAATGCATCATAATCTTTCACAATATAAAAGGCAATAAAAGGGATTAGCGCAATCAACAAGAAAAAATCAAACAGCTTCATCATATAATTCATGATCGTATCCATCAACGACTCTAGCCTGCCTTCGATCTTTAGAATTGTAGCATCTAAACGCTCATGAATACCAAACGGCCAATTCTCTGTCTTACGGCCAATCCAGTCTGTCCAATTTCGATATTGCTCTGCAGCTGCCGGCGCATTTTCAGTCAGCTCCCGGATTTGTTCAGTCATAATTGGTATCCCTTTGTAGACAGCAAAACCAATCCCACCAAAGAACAATAAATAGATAATGACAACGGAAAGCCCTCGCTTCATCCCCTTTTTATGCAAAAGCTCTACAACCGGATGCAACAGATAACTAATAAACGCAGCAATTAAAAAGGGAATAAGCACCTTTATCAAAACACTTATAATCGGTGCCCACATTGGCTTTAGCTTCATAAAAATATATAAAACAATAAATAATAGCAACAAAAATCCTAGTCGATAAAACCACTTCATTCTAATGTCCATACACCTCACCTCACAATTAGTAGTTTTCGTGAGGTGAGCAGGAAATATGTATGGGGGATTTTTTTTCGGTTTAACGTGTACGTACTAAGCGGTTATTTAAATGATTCATATATTTCTATACCGTTTAATGGAACGCTACTTTTTTTCAATGTAAACCGCGTTCGATCCAGATCCATTTGAAAATATCCCCCCTTGACAATAAGATGAGTGATTTTACCTTGTACGTGAAGACTTCGAACTTTAGGACCATTTGTAACAATTCTATCCCCACTATTGGCCATTTACTTCTAATTCACATAAAAAAACACACAGTTTCAAAAAAACTGTGTGTTTTATCCACGGTGCTTCCTATTAAAGCATCGATTTTAATTTCTTTCGCATCTTTTTCGTGTATTTTTTCATCATACCGGTACTATTACCAAGGAAGTTTCTAGAACGTCTCCTCATTGTTGCACCTCAATTCTTTAGTTTACATACTCAAACGGCGATCATCTTCTTCAAACAAGTCGTCTAACGAACTTAAACTTCCGTCCTCCTCGACTTGATGGGTATTAATGATCCCTTTCATTACACTCATTTCAATGAAACAATTCCAACAATAGAACTGATTTACACCGATTTTACCTACATCTTTACTGTTACAATTCGGGCATTTAATTTCCAAAATGGACACCTACCTCTTCATAGACCGAAATGATATTTCAACATTTCATTCGCTACGATTATGCCCATTTTTTCCATAAAATATACCCTTGAACAAAGAAAACCTTTCCGAACATCTTTAGTATTTGTCTTAAGACATACAAAGATGAGCTGAAAGGTTTTCCATGTTTGGTTACATAAAATCATAAGGTGTAACGTGTTCCATGCCGATCATTGGGTCGACGTTCATGAGGATTTCGAAAGGCTCGGCAGCCACTCCAGTCTCCATTTCTATTTCAGAATCTTCCGTTTCAGATGCTTGTAGTTTTTGCATCAAGGTCGTTTTACGCTTCATTTCATTATTTCGTTCAATTCCTTGACGAAAGGCGTCTTCTTCCCCGCACAAAATTAAGAAATTTTTACTTCTAGTAATCGCCGTGTATAATAGATTTCGCCGCAGCATTCGGTAATAGCTTTTAACAACCGGTAATATCACGATTGGAAATTCGCTTCCTTGTGATTTATGGATCGAGCAGCAATAAGCATGGGTAATTTGATTCAAATCTTGCCGCGTATAGACTACTTCTATTCCATCAAAAGAAATGACTAACTTATCAACATTATCCGTATTTTCCTTAGCAAAAAGGACTGAGACAATTTCGCCCATATCACCGTTATAGACGCCTTCTTCAGGTTGATTGACAAGTTGCAATACTTTGTCACCACTTCGGTAAGCGACATCGCCAAATTTCAACTCCCGTTTTTTCGCATCAGCATTGCCATTGAACACTTCTTGAAGCATTTTGTTTAGATTATCAATCCCAGCCGGCCCGCGGTACATCGGGGCAAGCACTTGAATATCTCTTGATGTGAAGCCTTTTTTACGAGCATTCGCTACGACTTTTTCAACAACTTGGGCGATTTGACCCGTGCCACAGCGAATGAAGGAACGGTCGCTTTGCTGCCTACTGAAACTCTCCGGCAATTTTCCCCGTTTAATTTCATGGGCAAGTTCAATAATCGAAGAACCATCTGCCTGGCGGTATATTTGCTCAAGACCAACCATTGGGACCGACTGTGATGCCAGTAAATCCTTTAACACTTGACCTGGACCAACCGATGGGAGTTGGTCTTCATCACCAACGAGAATAAGCTGTATATGTTCAGGCAATGCCTTTAACAGCTGATGGGCAAGCCATGTATCTACCATAGACATTTCATCAATGATCACAATTCGCCCTTCGATCGGGTTCTCTTCATCATGAGAAAATCCTTCACTGCCATTCCAACCGAGAAGTCGGTGTATGGTTACTGCCGGCAGACCGGTGGATTCTGCCATACGCTTTGCCGCTCGCCCAGTCGGTGCTGCCAAGACAAACGGAAACGGTTCGGTTTCTTTTTTATAGTCGTTAATATCCATAGACACACCATGAAGCTCTGCATAAAGCTCAACAATTCCTTTAATAACCGTCGTTTTCCCCGTTCCTGGTCCACCTGTCAAAATCAACATCGGAGACTGAAGCGCCGTCTGAATCGCTTCCTTCTGAGCAGGGGCATAATCGACGCCAATCCGCTCCTCTAATTCCCCAAGCGCAAGTAAAAATTCAGATTCAGGAAATTGGTCTTCATACTCGGTTTGCGATAAAATTCGCTTTATATTCGTAACAATTCCTTTTTCTGAGAAATATAAAGATGGAGGATAAATCCGACGCTCTTCGACTTTGATTTTCCCTTCTTCTTCAAGCTTTACAATTTCCGCGGAAATGGCAGTAAACTCAATTTCATCCCGTTTATTTTCTTCAAGCATAAGCTTAACTGCTTCTAGTAACTCTTCAGCCTCCATATACACATGACCATCTTGAAGACACTGGGCATCTAGCGTATACAAGCAAGCTGCTTTAATTCGATCAGGATGCCCCCCTGAAATCCCGAGCTGAAACCCAAGTTCATCTGCTCGTCCGAAACCGATTCCTTCAATATCCTCGACAAGCTGATAAGGATTTTTTTGTAAAATCGATAGCGTATCATGTTGGTACGTTTGATAAATTTTCATCGAAAGTTGTGGTCCAAATCCATATTGATTCAAACCAATCATGACTTGTTCCAACCCTTGATGTTCAATCAAGGTATCGTAGAAGCTTTTCGCTTTTTCAGAAGATAATTTCGGAACGGTATCCAAGAGGGACGGGTTAGCAAGTATTTTCGAAATGGCATTCTCACCAAGTGAATCGACTATGCTTTCCGCTGTTCTTTTCCCAATCCCTTTAAATAAATCACTAGATAAATAAGCGACGATTCCTTCTTTCGACTGTGGCATATCTTTTCTGAAATGCTCGACATGAAACTGCATGCCAAACCGTGGATGATCTTTCATCGTGCCATAAAAAACATACGTTTCCTGCTCATGAATTCGTGGGAAATACCCTGTTACAACAGCTTCATTTTCATCGTAATCCAAATTCGTTTCATCGAGGCGAATCCGCACGACAGAATACAAATTTGACTCGTTATGAAAAATTGTCACTAAATGCCGACCTTTCATAAATTTCTTTTCTTCTGAAAAAAGATCCAACGCATCCTGCTGGCTCATACGGTTCCCCCTTCCCAAAACGATGTTATTCTTCGTTCAGCGTTTCCATCAGTTTTTTTCCATGAGCTGCTAGCATATGGTCAGGCTGCACTTCCAATGCTTTCTCGAAATATTCCATTGCCTTGGCAGCATCTTCTTTATAGCCACCAAATGCAACGCCAAGATTATAGTAGGCATCAGCATGCTCTGGATTCTGTTCAATCACAATGGTTAATTCTTTTATCAGCTCATCGTACAATTCCGCATTAGCCAGGCAAAGCGCATATTGAAAACGTGCATCGACATCATCGGGATTCAATTCAACGGCACGCTGTAAGTACGGCATTGCAAGCTTCCCTTGTTCAAGCTGCATCAACGTCATGCCTAGCATAAAATACGCATCACTTGTTTCCAGCCCGGTACGAAGCGCCTTTTCAAACATATCCTTTGCTTCGATTAACTTGTCCATTTCAAAATACAGATTTCCTAGCGAATAATAAGCAGCTCCAGCTTCTTCATCCAGTTCAAGTGCTTTTTTATAAAAATTCTCTGCTTTCGCTGTTTCGCCAACCGCTGTTAAAACATTGCCAAAATTTATGTATGCTACAGGCTCATTCGGGTTTTCCTCAATCGCCTCAGAAAAAATCTTCACCGCTTCTTCATATTTACCTTCTTGCATATATTGGATTCCTTGTTGGTTTTTATCCACCTTGTTCACTCTCCATTTAATCTATAGAAAAAAGAGATTGTCCAAAAGAGTCTAACCCTTTACATTTGGGACAACCATTTAAGTTTCATTCTTTAGAAGTATACCATAAAGACATTGGCTCATCATTAGTTGTGCGCAGGATTGCTTTATTCGTTTAATCCTGCATTTTTCGAATCGGATTTGTGATTTGCGCGCCGGAAATCAATTTTGCGAGCGGGATTTACGATTTGCTTGCCGGAGCCAAGTTTGTCTTCCCTAGACTAAAAAACTAATTCATCGACCTGCATAGTTCTTGCAGATCGCTGAAACCGGAAAAAATCCCCAGCCAAATTACGGCTAGGGATTATCATTATCCGACATAAGTCAGTTTTTTATTATTTTTAAACACTTCATCAATTGTACCGCCACCAAGGCACACTTCGCCATCATAAAAAACAACAGCTTGTCCAGGTGTGATCGCGCGGACTGGCTCAGCAAAGATGACTTCAACATCGCCATTTTCAAGCACTTTCACATTCACTTTACTGTCGGTTTGACGGTAACGGAATTTAGCTGTACAGCTAAATTCGGCAGCAGGTGCATGTTCTGCAACCCAGCTCATATTGACCGCTTTAAGTGAGTCCGAATATAGTACATCATTTTCGAAGCCTTGTTCGACGTACAAAATATTTCGTTTCAAATCTTTTCCAACCGCAAACCAAGGCTCACCACTACCGCCAATGCCAAGTCCGTGGCGTTGACCAATTGTATGATACATGAGACCTTCATGCTTGCCCATCACTTTTCCATCTAACGTTTCCATATTACCAGGCTGTGCTGGTAAATAGTTGCTTAAGAAGTCTTTGAAATTACGCTCACCAATAAAACAAATTCCAGTTGAATCCTTCTTCGTCGCTGTAGCAAGTCCAGCTTCTTTGGCAATTTCCCGTACTTCTTTTTTATCAATGTGACCGAGTGGGAACATGACCTTTTCCAACTGACTTTGCGTTAACTGGTTCAAGAAATATGTTTGATCTTTATTCTCATCTATTCCGCGAAGCATTTTGTATTCGCCGTCACGGTAAGCAACCTGTGCATAATGACCGGTTGCTAAATAATCGGCACCTAGGCTGACTGCATGTTCAAGAAATGCTTTGAACTTAATTTCCTTGTTACACATAACGTCCGGATTCGGTGTCCGACCTGCTCGATATTCATCTAAAAAGTACGTAAACACTTTGTCCCAATATTGCTTTTCAAAGTTTACAGCATAATAAGGAATGCCAATTTGATTACATACTGCAATTACATCATTATAATCATCTGTTGCGGTACAAACGCCATTTTCATCTGTATCATCCCAGTTCTTCATGAAAATCCCGACTACATCATAGCCTTGCCTTTTCAATAGTAGGGCAGCAACAGATGAATCAACGCCACCCGACATACCGACTACGACACGCGTGTCTTTAGGTGCTTTATTCATTATGTTTCACCTCTTACTTAATCCTTTATTTTAACAATCTGTTGATTATCTTAACCGTTTCCTGTGCCGCTTGTCTCACATCTTGCTCAGAATTGTTTAAGCCAAAACTAAAGCGAATCGAGTTCTTCGTCCGTTCAGAACCTTTGCCAAACATGGAAACGAGGACATGAGAAGGATCGATGGACCCTGCAGTACAAGCAGATCCACTTGAAACGGCAATTCCTGCCAAATCCAAATTCACAAGCATGGACTCCACATTTGTTCCAGGAAAACTAATATTTAACACATGTGGCAATGATGATTCACGAGACCCATTCACGATATAGTCCACACCAGAATCGTTAAAAATATCTAAAATCACTTTTTTATAACTTGCATACAACTCACTTTTCTCCACCAATGTGCTTTGAGTAATTTGAACAGCTTCCGCAAAACCGGCAATCGCTGGGACACTTTCCGTTCCAGCACGACGCTTCCGCTCTTGCTCGCCACCGTACAAATACGGCTGATGCTTAATGCCGTCTCGGATGTAGAGAAAACCGATACCTTTAGGACCATTAATTTTATGAGCGCTAACAGAAAGTAAATCAACATGAAGTTCATTCACATCGATTTTTACCAAACCGTACACTTGTACTGCATCTGTATGGAAAAATGCTTGATGGTGTTGAAGGAGTTCACCGATTTGCTGAATCGGTTGTATCGTCCCGACCTCATTATTACCAAACATGACGGAAACGAGGATTGTATCATCACGAAGTGCAGATCGCACATCATCAACAGAAACAAGCCCTTCTTCATTAACAGGTAAATAGGTTACATCAAAACCAGATTTCTCTAAAAAATGGCATGTATGCAAGACTGCATGATGTTCAATTTCTGTCGTAATAATATGCTTGCCTTGATTTTGATACGCGTTCGCAATTCCAATTAACGCCGTGTTATCACTTTCCGTACCACCACTTGTAAAAATGATTTCATTCGGCAACGCACCTATACTCCGGGCCATTATTGCACGGGATTCATCCAACACTTGTCGTGACGCGCGGCCGTACGAGTGAATACTTGATGGGTTCCCGTACTCATCCTTCATGACAGCTAACATCCGATCAATCACACGCGGATGCATCGGTGACGTAGCTGCATGATCTAAATACACATTCTTCACGTTAGTTCCTCCGTTATATTAACAGAATAAATTTGCTGGGCGATTTATTCTAAAATTTTCACACATGGGCATATTCTATAATTTTATTTAGTTATAAGCAAAACTAATATGGCGTTAAAACGCCACCATTTACTATGAAGGATCCATCCTGTAGCACGCTACACACACCTAATCTCAATGGTGGTTGTGCGGAGCTAGAATTTTGGATGCTGTCTCGATAAATCAGTATACCTGATAAATCGATTGGCTATATTTGTAAGTCAAGAAAGCCTAAGTTCCTATGTCCTTCATACAAAAAAAGAAAAAAGGCGTCAAACTCCACAACTACAATTTTAGAAGATTGTGCTTAAACACCTTCTAGGTAGTATAATCTAAGGAGTTAGACCCTTGTTTATTCTTCACCGTTTAATCCCGCATTAACGATCAGTAAGACTCCGACCTCAAGGATTCAGGTATAAATGGGTAAATCTAGGTGGGGGACAACTGCCCATTAAAGCCCAATCGGGTTCGTACTGTCGATTGATCGAAGCTAGAGCGAAGATCTTAACGACAGTAGAACGGGACTAACAATCAGCGGGGGAGAAGCCCGTCACTGATTGAAGTTTCACTTGATAGGATTAAATATAAAACATATACGAATCATGTTCACTATCATCTTTATAATTCGCTAGATCCTCAAGTGTCGTACTATCTAGGACATCCTTTACTGCATCACGAATCCGAACCCATAGTTGGCGTTTAATTGGCTCTTCGTCCTCAATACCTTCAACAGGGGTAATCGGACCTTCCAATACGCGGATGATGTCACCAGACGTAATTTCTTTCGGTTCTTTCGTTAGAATATACCCGCCATATGCTCCACGAATACTGCGCACTAAGCCAGCATTTCTAAGCGGGGCGATCAGTTGTTCTAAATAATGCTCTGATAAATTATGCGTCTGTGCAATCGACTTAAGCGATGTCGGGCTCTTCCCCTCGCCATACTGCTTTGCCAATTCAATCATAATGGTTAAGCCATAGCGGCCTTTTGTCGAGATTCTCATCGTTTACCCACCTTCATGTTTTCCTTCAAACTATATCGTATCGAATTAATTCCGATTTAACTGTTTTAATATTGCTAACTGATGGAAATTCTTTTTTACGCTTTAAAAATTATAGCATAATCCTAAGTGAAATGCATAATAGTGCACGTTTAAAAAGGAGGATAAAAGAGCCGAGAAGTTCTTAACAGCGATCTTCATTAACCTTTCGCATATGCACTAACGTTAAGGACCTAACTTTTTGAACAACCTCAAATAGCCTATTTACGTTCTTTTTCATGAAAAATATGATACCTTTATCTTACACAATAGCTATAGGAGCGATGACGATGTCCATAAAACCACTTGCATTTAGGATGCGCCCCCGTTCTATCGAGGAAGTGATGGGGCAGGAGCATCTCGTAAATGAAGGAAAAATTATCAATCGAATGGTCAAAGCAAAACAGCTTTCTTCGATGATCTTATACGGCCCGCCCGGGGTTGGAAAAACATCGATTGCTAGTGCGATTGCTGGCAGTACCCAATTCGCCTTTCGTACGTTGAACGCGGTAACAAATAATAAAAAAGATATGGAAATTGTCGCTGCCGAAGCAAAAATGTCAGGGAAAGTCATTCTTCTATTAGATGAAGTGCATCGACTCGACAAAGCGAAACAAGATTTCCTGTTACCGTATCTTGAAAATGGCATGATCACGTTAATTGGAGCGACAACAAGTAACCCGTATCATGCAATCAACCCAGCCATTCGGAGTCGTTGTCAAATCTTCGAACTAAAAGCACTTGAACCCGCTGATATTGTTACGGCATTGAAACGTGCGATCGAGGACGATGAGCGAGGACTTGGGAAATTTACGACAGATGTAAGTGAGGAAGCACTCCTTCATTTGGCAACCGCCTCAAATGGCGACGTAAGAAGCGCATTGAACGCCTTGGAGCTAGCGGTCATCTCAACAGAGCCTGACATGGATGGGACGATTACAATCACAGTGGAAATCGCAGAGGAATGTATCCAAAAAAAACACTTTTCCCACGACAAAGATGGCGATGCTCATTATGACGTAATTTCAGCCTTTCAAAAATCTATTCGTGGTAGTGACGTGAATGCCGCCCTTCATTATTTAGGTCGTTTAATTGAAGCAGGTGATTTAGTAAGCATTGCCCGCAGACTTGTCGTCATTGCCTATGAAGATGTCGGTCTCGCTAATCCGCAAGCTGGACCACGTGCATTAGCAGCAGTTGAAGCTGCCGAACGCCTCGGCTTTCCTGAAGCCCGCATTCCGCTAGCTAATTCTGTCATCGAGCTTTGCTTATCACCTAAATCAAACACAGCCATGACAGCGATTGACGCAGCGCTGGCTGATATTCGTGCCGGAAGCACTGGTGATATACCTGACCATGTGAAGGACGCCCATTACAAAGGGGCTAAGGAACTCGGACGCGGCGTTGAATACCTCTATCCACATAATTATGAAAGCGGATGGGTAAAACAGCAATATTTGCCGAATAAACTCGCTAACAAAAAATATTATCAGCCTAAAACGAGCGGCAAATTCGAACAAGCTCTTGCAGCTGTCTATGATAAAATTGAAAAAAACTCCAAGCCTAGTCCTACACGGAAATAAAGGCTTGGTGTTTTTTAACATTATGCACCTAGAATAAATAGAATTAGAGTGACAGAGCCCATTTCACATGATCTAACCCATTTATTACGCTTTCCCCCGAAACTTCATCTTGCTTAACGGAATAAATAAACGGAATCTCAGACTTATCGAGCCGGAAAGCAAATTTGCGTGCCGGATTGGTTTCATTACGTGCCAGCCTGAAGCTTTTGCGTGCCGGATTGGAGGTTTGCGTGCCGGAGCACAGCTAAACAGGACAAGAGATGAATCTTGAAACTAAGACGCCGACTCCATACACCAATCTCTTACCGCCAGAAAGATTTTCGTAGCAAAAACCCCCGAATTATACTCATTAGGGGGTACACAAATTAAGCTGCTACATCTCGTTTTACAAAAGCCCAGAATGCAACGACAAGGAAGATGATGTAATACACGAGCAATACAATGAGCGAAAACGATAAGGTCATGCCTTCAACCATCAGTGTCCCAGAGCCAAAGTACGGGAGCAAATTCGTGTTGGCGAACAGTAGATATTTTGCCCAATCAAAGAATCCCGCAATGATGGATGTTACGATACTACCCATTAATAAAAGGAAGATGGAAAGTCCGATAGCAAGAGAACTGTTACGGAAAGCTGCCGAAATCATGAACGCCATCGTCGTAAAAATTAGTAATCCAACCGAACTCAATGCGTATTGCGACAGTAAAAACGGAATTTGCGCACGTTCTACAATTTGACCATCTAAATAAGCTAAATGCGGCTGGTTCTGTTCAAATCCAAAGAATGCAGCACCTAAAATAAAGCTTAGAACAAATAAAATGGCTAGCATAAATAGAGCATATAAAAGGACCGTTATGTATTTACTCAACAAAATCTTCGCTCTACTAATCGGGCGAATGAGCAATAGTTTGATCGTTCCCCAGCTGAATTCACTTGCCACGATTCCCGCCGCGATAATGATTGTAAACAAGGCGACAATATCGACTAATCCCATCATCCCATTCATAAACGTCCAAACATTATAAGACGTCACTTTTGGCATATCATGCGAAATGCGGTACTCATTCTCAGCGATTATTCTTTCAATCTCCTTTTTATAAGGACCTGGTGTTGATTTGAGCTCTTCCTTTAAGTCTTTATTTTCTTCTTCCAGCGCTGCCTGCCAATTTCCATTATCGTCAATCACATTGTCCTGGCTATTTACAAACGTGATTCCAATCGCCGCAACCACTACTATGATCGCAAGGATGCCAATCATGATGAAACTTGATTTTCGTTTAAAAATCTTGACCCATTCGTTTGCGAGCAATCCCATTAAGCAATCCCTCCTTTTTCACTTGTGATTTCAAGGAATTTCTCTTCAAGAGACTGATTGATTTGTTTTACTTCATAAATATCACAATTGTTTTCAACGAGTCGTTTTACTAGTTTAGGAACATCAATAGACGCGCCTTCCACATGAAGTAGTTGCTTCGCCACTTTCACTTCTACACCCTCAAAAGCATTTTGTAACAGATTGAACGCTTGATCAACCGGCTTTGCCGAAATAAGATAGGAAATATTTCCATCATTCACCATATCATTTACAAGTTGTACGTCGACCATACGGCCATTTTGAATAATGCCAATCCGATCACACATCATTTCCATTTCAGATAACAAGTGACTCGATACTACCACGGCCATGTCTTCCTCACGAGCTAGTCGTTTCAAGTAATCACGAATTTCCCTGATACCAGCTGGATCAAGTCCATTCGTTGGTTCATCCAAAATCAATACTTTTGGTCGATGAAGCAAGGCTTGGGCGATCCCCAGTCGCTGCCGCATCCCTAATGAGTACGTTTTTACTTTCTCTTTCATTCGATTTTGCAACCCAACAAGCTCAGCAACCTCATCAATCCGCTCCATTGTTACCCCTTTTGTCATCCTTGCATAATGCTTTAAATTATCATAACCAGACATAAATTTATACATTTCAGGATTCTCAACAATGGCGCCCACTTTAGCGATCGCTTCTTCATAATTACTTTTTACACTATGTCCATCTATGAAAATATCACCAGACGTTATTTTCATTAACCCAACAAGCATCCGAATTGTCGTTGTTTTTCCAGCGCCATTTGGCCCAAGAAAACCGAATATCTCTCCTGCGTGCACATCAAAACTAAGATTATCAATAATCGTCTTACTGCCTATTTTCTTCGAGACGTTATTTAACGAGACTACTATCAAATTAAACCCTCTCCTTTTCTTTCTTCAGACATCTTCTAACTAATTATCATTGGAGGAAATACTTTTAAATTTTAACATTATTTTACTAATATGTCACTTCAAGTTCGTTTAACATTTACGATTCTACCACTTTGAAATACTATCAAAATCTAGTAAATTTCTATATAATTACTTTTAGGTCCCATTATAAAAAAACAGGAAGGAAGTACTAGATGAAACGTCAAAAGAAAACGAAGAAGAAAAAGAGCTGGCTGAAGATTATCAGTATTACCCTTCTCATTTTTCTAGCAGCAGGGGGTGCTTATGCATACTCGGTATATCATTCCCTCACAAACGCTGTTAATACGATGCATACGCCGATAGAAGATCGTCCTATTTCTGAAAAACGACAAAAAGAAATCGCCTATGCTCAAAAAGAACCATTTTCCGTCCTCATACTAGGTGTTGATGAACGTGATGGAGACAGTGGACGGTCTGATACGATGATCGTTTTAACCGTGAATCCAGATACAAATTCCGTGAAAATGTTAAGTATTCCACGGGATACTCGAACGGATATTATCGGCAAAAATAAAGTGGACAAGATTAACCATGCCTACGCATTTGGCGGCGTGAAAATGTCAATGGATACAGTCGAGAACTTCCTTGATATCCCATTAGATTATTACGTAAAAATCAATATGGAAGGTTTTCAGGATATCGTAGATTCAGTGGGCGGCGTTGAAGTAAACAATGACTTAGACTTTAGCTATGGAGGAGATCACTTCCCAATCGGCAAGATCAAACTAGATGGAGCAGAAGCTTTAAACTTCTCTCGAATGAGATATGAAGATCCACGCGGTGACTTCGGACGTCAATACAGACAACGTGAAATCATTCAAGGAGTCATTAATAAAGGGGCAAGCTTTGCTACTTTAACAAACTACTCAACTATTTTTGATGCATTGAGCAAAAACATCGAAACAAACCTAACATTCTCTCAAATGAATGACATCCAGAAACACTATCGCACTGCAGCGAAAAAGGTAGAACAAATGGAGATGAAGAGCACAGGTAAACGAATCGATGGAATCTATTATGGATTTGTAAGTAACGAAGAAAAACAAAGAATCCATGATGAACTAAAAGCACATTTAGAGTTAAAATAATGAATGTTGTCTAAAAGGGTCAGACCAAGCACTCTCCACACAGTTTTTAGATGTTGCTGGGTCTGACCCCCTTTTAAGATTGTTTGACAAAATACGAGTCGATGCAAAAAATTTGTAGGAATTTATCTTGTTTATGTGCGCGTAATTCGCGGTATACTTTTACTAAAGGAGAAAGTTTTTTTCTTTCTAAAAATAAAAATAGGAGTCGATCGTAATGAAAATAAAAGCTGGCAGTTGGACTATGCTTTCCTCACAAGACAAAATGTTCATCCTAAAAGCAATTAGCAATCGCACAAAGAAAGCGATGTAATCCTCTTACGGTCTTTAAAGGACATGGGGCGGGGCTTTGCGACTTATTAATAAGCCTTCTTCTTTTCAAGAATACTTATTTTATTAAAGTACCTAAATCCGGCTTCGCACCGCCATCATTGTGATTAGGTAAGTATAGCGTACTAAATATTAATCCTTCATGATAAATGGTTACGTTTTAACGCCATGTAGATTTTGAATGAAAAAGGAGAAATTATGATATTTTATTTAGCTAAAATCGATAATCCCACAGTATAAGCCACTCTCCTTTTTCCTTCACGACATAACAGTTTTGCTGCATCGTAAAAATACCAAACTGAGAATGAAACGTTACGTCAACAGGTACCTCATAAGCCTCAGCAAACACTTCACCGTCTTTATTCATTCTCCAGCCTTTCTTTTTCTTCCCTTTACCAATTTCAAAAGAAAAAGTTTCAACGTTCATATGCTGCATAAAAACATGGGAACGAGTTTGAATATAAGTAGCTTTTGGAAACCGAATCTTCATATCAGGGTGAAACAATGTCCATGACTGATCAAAGCTCCCCTCTGCTTCATACGTATAAAAATCACGAACCACTTTTTCAGGACCACTAGGAATGATAAGCATAACAAAAAGGACGATGCCGATTATAATAACTGCGATAACCAGTGGTAAAAACAGTTTTTTATTCCTTCTTTTTCTCATAACGCCCACCTACCATTTCCTAAAACAAGCTCTTCTTCATATGTATGTCAGGCTATGAAATAGTTATGTCATATTCGGTTGGGATTAAAAATATACTTAGTACATCCCCCAACCATAACATTCGCTTAATTATCCAAATTCTAGTAACATATCAATATGTAGAAAAAGAAGGAGGACTTATAGATGGACAAAGCTTTAGTAATACCATGTCCTCAAGGTAAGGATAAAATATGGACACGTGATTTCATAATACTTTGTATCGCTAACTTCTTTATTTTTCTCGGCTTTCAAATGACATTACCGACCATTCCGCTCTTTGTTGAATACTTAGGGGGAAATGATCAAATAATTGGCATTGTGGTTGGGATTTTTACATTTTCCGCATTGATTGTCCGCCCATATGCAGGACAAAATCTTGAAACAAAAGGAAGAAAATTGGTTTTTTTATTCGGACTTTCTATATTCGTTGTAACAGTTGGAGCATTTGGATACATGGCTAGCATCTTCATGCTATTCGCTTTAAGGGTTGCCCAAGGAATAGGTTGGGGGTTCTCTTCTACTGCTTCTGGAACGATTGCATCAGACATCATTCCTGCAAGCAGACGTGGTGAAGGCATGGGCTTTTACGGCTTGTCTGGAAATCTAGCTCTAGCAATTGGACCATCTCTCGGTCTAGTATTAGCAGGTAAACTATCATTTCAAACACTTTTCCTTTTATGTGGAGCATTAGGCCTAGGATCCGTTGCACTAGCTACTGCAATCCGTTACAAAAAAGGCGACAAACCCGCTGTCAAAACAACATCCCGTACTTTTGATATTTATGAAAAAACAGCCTTGCAGCCATCGACTTTATTATTTTTCATCACCGTCACATTCGGTGGGATTGCCACGTTTCTCCCACTCTATTCAATGAAACAAGGAGTCACAGGGATTCAATGGTATTTCCTTATCTATGCGATTGCCCTTTTATTCACACGTCTTTACGCAGGAAAACTATACGATACAAGAGGTCACAAATTCATTTATATTCCATCGGCTCTGTGTATTTTCATCGCTATGCTGCTGCTCGCATGGCTGCCAAATAACATCGTGCTCTACACAGCAGCCATATTCTACGGTCTCGGCTTTGGAACGGTCCAACCAGCACTCCAAGCATGGTCCATTGAAAAGGCGGCACAACATCGAAAAGGAATGGCCAACGCAACCTTCTTCTCCTTCTTCGATCTTGGCGTTGGAATTGGCGCCATCACATTCGGACAAATCGGCTACCTATTCGGCTATCGAAGCATCTATTTAACATCTGCTCTTTCTATTTTTATCTCGATGATTATATATTTATACTTTTTGAAGAAAAATGAACGATCGCTCGTGTAGGCAACAATGAATCTAGGAGAATGTGAAAAGACATTGCTAGAATATCTTGATGAAGGTATATCTTGTTTGCCTAGTTTGCAACCAAGAGTTGTACAGTGACAAAAAAGTTGTTTAATTTACAATAAAGTCGTTTAAAAAATAATAAAGTTGTTGAAAGAATGCGAGTCATTCTTTCAACAATCGGCCAGATTGTGGAGTAAATAAACAAGTGCGCTTTAAACTTTCTGAAAATTATGGGAGGAGATAAAAACGGTGAACAATGTTTTATTATAATTGAATTGCTCCTATAATAAAAAAGAGCGCGCGCTGTATTTAATTGGAAGGATCGAAGAAATGATTGCAAATCAACAATTAGTTATAAACAATCTTGCAGAAAAAATAAGAATATTTACTCATGCGGTTAATGGAAAGCTTATCAACGAAGAAGATTTCGTTTTGGCGAATACAGAAATACCCACTGATACATTCAATGTACTTTTGCCGAAATCTTCACATATAAAAAATGCATTTAATATTAGAAGTAGCATCGAAAATATGTCTCTTAAAGAATATCCCTTTAGTACGTGGATTGACTCCCGGTATTTGAACGCTGGCTGGCAAGACCTGATGCAAGAATACGACCTAAAAGAAGCAGAACGTAATGTAATGATGAAACTTGAAAATACTCTTAATGTCGGTCAAAGAAAGTCCCATCAGCTTATGATTACTCATGTGAGAAATTTTGAAGAACTTAAGGAATATAAAGAGGTTTTTATAAGCCTATTTGAAGGTACACCCGAAAAAGATGCGTTAGAAAATTATTTTAATAAGTTTTCTTATAAATTTAGGTTCTGAAATTCAAATGTTTATTGGACGCGTCGGTGAAATAACTATATCTACTGGTTTACTAATAGATAGCAAAGAAAGTTATGGTATTTATGATGTTATGACAAAAGAAACACATAGAAGTAAAGGATATGGCAGTGAAATGTTTCAATACCTTCTTACTCAAACTAAAGATAAACAAAAACCCGTTGTCTTACAAGCATCAAAGGATGGGGAAAATATCTATAAGCGCTTTGGGTTTATAGATGTCGGAGAAATGGTTGTATTTGAATAAGGAGATTTCTTATTAAGCTAAAAGGGAGCGTTAGTTTAACAAGAATTAAACAACTTTAATATCCTTTTAAGCACCATAATTCTTTTAGTCCAATTCCGTTTTAAACAACTTTTAAAAGCCTTATTACATTTAATTGTAGTAAGTCTCTTGTTTATTATGGAGAAATAAACAACTTTATTATCTCTCTACAAGAGTCTGTTACATAGCAATGGAAAGAGCCTGTTATGAAAAAATTTGATCATAACAGGCCATATTTAATGTAGGTTTGTAATAAAGATTGATTAAAATAGATTTAATTATTTAACTTAATCATATAATATTTATAATAAATCGTCGGGTAAATACCTAAAACATATGCACCCAGTTATCTCAATAAGTAAACGAATTAAATGTATAAAAAATAGGCCATAATGGCTAACAGGATTAATGACAGACACGATTCTTCACTAAAGCATTCAGATCAATTCTTTGATGGTTGAGTCAACCCGAATAAACCCACGATAAGAGTTAATCCAGCCACCATTGGAGTGATTCCAAAGAAACTTAGTTCAAATGTCCAAAAAACATTCGGCAAAAATGGTGCATTTGGAAAAAAGGTGGTTACGATTGGCGAATAAAACGAAATAATAAGACACGGGACTGTTACACACAGAATTAATGGTTTATTCATTTTAAACAACCACTTTTGTATAAAAAGTAGAGAAATATAAGCACCTAATAAAAATGGTGCAATTGAATAAAACCAAAAAAGAGGCAATATATGATAGGTTTCACTAGCCTTTTGTTGTAGAGATTGTTCAAAATGAAACCCCATAAATAATAATCCCAATAAACCTACAACCCAGAATAATTTCCAGAACCATATTGACCACTTTGGAAGCATCAGAACACCTCTTTTGAGCAAAAATTTTTAGATACATCTTCTATGTATATGAGTCCATTTCTTTGAATGTGTCTATTATTCCTTTTAAATTTCAACTACCCTGCTCCCCGTTCGTTCTAAGAAAAACTCTCTTAAAAATATAAACCAGCTCAATCATTTAATGATCTAACCGTTACAGAACTGTATCCATCTCTTCTTTAATTTTTTTAGTTGTTTTCTATTTTTTTCAAATTACCCCGGTATTTAAGTATCCAAAAATCTATCTCCAACAATAATCGGGTAAACTCCTTATACTCAATGTGTGCTTCTTTGACATTGTCAGTGTGTGATACAATTTCTTATTGATAATATTAACCTTGCTCATTTAAATGAATGACGTTTGAAACCTCGGCTGCACATAAATTGGCTAAAAATCTTTTTAACAATAATATTTTAGCCAATTGAATAAGAAAAAGGTTGTCATGAACACCCCCATTACATTAGAAAGAAATGAATGGTACTGCTATTTGGATTCACACAATACGGCAGATTGATTAAGGAAGAGTCACTGTAAAACTTTTAAATTCGATATCAGCTCCTTTTAAAGGATTGAATTCAGTTATCGTATCATTGCCTTGTGCGTCAATTTTCACACTGCTTCCTCCTATCGGTTGAGTAAGATAAGGAGTAATTGTCAACTTTTTCACATTATCACCAATTGGATCAATTAGACGAGTACCAGTCAAATGTTCCTTTCCTGCCATGATTTCGACTTTGCTTCCACCAGAATGAGATACAAGTTCATTACCTTTCTCATCGATTACTTTGAAGTCAAGCACACCGGATAAATAGCCTGGTTTTTCTGACTGCGCACTAAAGGTAAATAGCAAACCGGCTGGACTTACTTGTAAATCTGTAACAGTGAGATCTATACCACCTGCTTTCTGAGTATGATGAATCGCAACTGACTGGACATTTTCTTGAGCACTAACCGGGGTTGAGAAATCCCACTGCTTGCCATCCTTTCCATTAAACTTTAGCCCTAGCGTAAAAGCTTCTGGCAATTCTTCAAATGCATCAATATTAGCAATACCTATTCGATGAGTCTTTGATATTTCGGTTTCTTTATAGTCGCCAGCGTGTGAAAAGCTTTTCCCATTCACCGTGAAAGATGGTCCTGAGGATAAATAGAATTCTCCCAACGGCTTTTCTGATTCAATTGAAAATCCAATCGTAAACCGTGTCTTATCATAGAAAACTTCATGAAGTGTAATGGAAGTGCCATCTACTGTTTTCGTCATGCCGACTAGATCTGCTAAACCTTGCTTGCTTACTTGCTCTAAACCTCGATCTCCAGACTCACTAAATATCGTTCCGATAATTGGAATTTGTGAAACGATAATAGCCATAACGGGTGAGATGGTTGCCGAACTGAGAAACAAACCGAACACAACAACTGCAGCGCCTACACTATATAATATTTTCTTTCTGATGGAACTATTTCTTTTTGGCACTCTCCCCTGAACTGTGTTCAAAATAATAGCATCCAACTTATCAACCGGCACGTGAATATTATCTATTTCTTCTTTAAATGAACGAATTTTGTCTGTCATCACAATAAGCCCCTTTCATTTTTTTCTTTAACATCAATAATCCACGGCGAATATTCGTCTTCACCGTACCTTCAGGACAGTTGAGAAACGTAGCAATTTGGTTCACTGTATAATCTTCATAGAAACGAAGCAGCAGGACCGTTTTGTACTTCTCCTCGATTTCATTCATTGCTTGAAGTAAATCAAGTTGATCCTCGCGATGTAAGTGCTCCACCCCGCTCATATTTTCTAGCATTTCATGACTAATCGAAACAATCTTTTGTTTCTTTTTCAATGTTGCGATTGCTGTGTTAATTAAAATCCGCGTCATCCATGTAGAGAAATAATCGTTGTTTTCCAATGTTCCGATAGACGAAAAAGCTTTATAGATGCTTTCTTGAAACACTTCAAGCGCATCTTCTTCATTTCGCATATACACATAGGCCATTTTGTACAATTTTTCTTTTTCTTCATGAATTAATGTTTGAAATGCCTCGGCATCTCCTTGTTTGGCGCGGTTTACTACCTTAGATTTTGGCTTCACTTTAGACAACCTCCTTTTCTCTTCTCCACTATTAGAGAAAATGAAATAACAAAACGATTCAAATTTGATAAATTTTTTTATTGGTCACCCAGACTGAAATGGAAGCCGATCGGATTGAGACACTATATTGAAGTTCCTGAAAAATAATATTTTCTTTAACCACTGAATCAGAAACAGTAATAAACATGCAGTTCATGATATAATAATCATAAACAATCGCATACAAAAACAAAATTCCGAAAATTAAATCTCTTTAGGGGTCGATAAAAGATGACAGTGGATAGTAAAAATTCAATGAGTAAAGAACAAACTATTTTTAATCACATTGGCACTAAAATCAACACAGAAGATAGAGAAGTTAATATAGTTGCTAGATTAGAAGAACCACTTATCGTAGTTTTGGGAAATGTTTTGAGTGACGAAGAATGCGACGAGCTTATTAGATTGTCAAAAGACAAAATGCATCGCTCTAAAATCGGAGTTAGCCACGAAGTAAATGAGATAAGAACAAGTAATAGTATGTTTTTTCAAGAAAATGAAAATGACATCATTACCAAAATTGAAAAAAGAATATCATCTATTATGAATATACCCATTGAACATGGGGAAGGTATTCAAATTCTTCAATATACTCCTGGCCAAGAATATAAAGCTCATTTTGATTTTTTTACTTCTGCAAGTAACGCAACAATAAATAATAGAATTAGCACGATTGTCATGTACTTAAATGATGTGGAACATGGAGGAGAAACTTTTTTTCCTAAACTAAATTTTTCAGTATCCCCCCAAAAAGGAATGGCCGTGTATTTCGAATATTTCTATAACGATCAAAACCTAAATGAACTAACATTACATGGTGGAGCGCCAGTTATAACTGGAGAAAAATGGGTTGCAACACAATGGATGAGAAGACAAAAATAGTATATTCTAAGACGAACACAACTTCTAAAAAATCATTAGATCTTAACTTAATCGTGTCAACAAGACAATACTAGTATCAAGTAAACCCTATTAGCACATAAATTGTCCCCTATGTAACGTATAAAAAAATGCTGTGCCGAAAATGATACAGGGGGCATATTCTTTAATTTCCAATAATAGTATAATCACTTGTCAAATTCCCATCTATTGGAATTTAATTACTTTCAATATTTTTTGAGCTTTTTTAACTTTCACGGGAGCAATATAAGAAAAAGTACTTTTATATATTCAATCGGTTTCTTTCATTATCAAAAACTCTCTTATAAATGCACTTACACACATTGAACAGTCAATAACTGAGAGTAGCATACCCCATATTCGTGGTTATTTATTTTTAATTTCTTCTAATAGAGAAATAACCTTTTCATTCTGTTCAATTATAGTTTGATTTTGTTTCCTAAATTTTGCGAAATCAAACAAATAGACGATTAAAATTGCTGGACAAAGGAGGGAGAACTAAAATAATTTCAAACATCCCCTCACCTCCAAATCTCTAATCCATTCTAAATTATACCATTTTCCAATTCAACTAAAACGCTTAAATTAGCAACACTACAATCTATCAATCTATTCCCCTCAAAAAATTTCTCAACTTTGAAAGTAGCTTTTGTTCCTTCTACAAAAACATTCAACTAAATACTAAAAATGCAGCTCTTAAATGACTATCCCATCGGTGCGATAAAAATTTCTCCGAACAATAATTAAGGAGATTATTGTCTAACAAAATGAAACAAACCAGTCTGAATATGACCGGTTTGTCTCGTTTAAATTACACCATCTATTTTATCTCTCCGATATCATGACTTTGTAATTGCAGTCCTATCTTTATTGAACTTTTTGTTATCTCTCGCATCCCGTTTCTTTTCCAATATGGTTTGCCCTTTTTGTTAACTTATGTTTTTCACCGAAAAGAACAGCCATAGCAGATAAGTAAGTTTCTTATTTTTTATTAACACTCGCAAATAAAGAATATGTTTAATTTCATTTTTCAGTTAATGGGCTACTTTCTTTTTGGAATATCCCGTAATAACCAAACATGTAATAAACGCAACTATTGTAACGATGATAGCGAAAAATAATCCAATAGCTCTCATGAAAGTATCTTCTCCGGGATAAGATGGTTTTAGTGTCACGAACCAATAAACGAATACTAAAGTTAAGAAAATATAAAAACTGCTTCCGACAGCTCCCATCTTTAAGCGGTTGCTTTTCGTACCTTGCCAAGCCTTATTTATTACGATCCATAAAAAGATACTTCCTATTACAGCAAAAACCATCACAAGTATATGAAGAAATGGAATAAAGAAAAACATCAACATATACAGCACAAGACAAGTTGAAGATAATAGAACGGCATTCATGACGAATAAGAATATTCCAGATAACCAATGATTTTGAAACCACATAGTATTTTTTAGTTTATGTACTAGCTTGTTATTTCCAAAACTGTCTATTATTGGATGTTTAAACAATATAACAAGTGACACTCCAAGAATCCCGATCAATAAGATCAATGACATACTATCCCACCTAAAAATTAATCTGTAAAAGTTCTTGTTTTTGAATTGACAGTCCAAAGCTTACATATGTCTTCTAATGTTGAAAATCTAACGGCTTTTTCCTTTCCATTTTTTAATATAGAAACCTTAGCCATCGTAATAGCAATTCTCTCCGTAAGTTCTGTTACTCTCATTTTTCTTTTTGCTAACATCACATCAATATGACCGTCTCACACTGTCAAATCATTCTCTAAGTGCACTTCTTTTAACAGTTGATGATCAGCAGAGAATATAATTATTATCAATATAATAATACCACATTTATTGATTTACAATATTTTTTTATTAAATAACGTTGTATTTTTATTGAGCTAACTATCTCCAATAAAGTGGGTACACAAAAATAGCTAGCTATAAAGGGCAGCTATTTTCGGTGAAGAGCAAACCTACTATATGTTGCCTTCATGAGTGCCCGTTCATCACGAGACAAGATCATTGAATAGCATTTTGGAACAAATACTCATGGAAAGGATTCTCCGGTTTCATATTACTTGAAGGAAATTCATAAATCCTGTCGAATGTTGATTTAAGTACTGCCAATTAGTTAAGAGTAGAGTGCTACTGTATGTTCAATAATTTCATTTCACAATAAAATTGCACAATTATTACTCGTAGAATACAAATATAAATTATTTAAAAACGTCATTTTTTAGGAGGTTTGAAAGAATGGATAATCTTGAGTTAAAAGTTGGGATTCTATTTTCATTGACTGGTACGACAAGTATTACTGAACAAGGATTACACCAAGCTAGTTTATTAGCTATTCGCCATATTAATGAAAGTGGGGGAATTAACGGAAAAAAACTAGTTCCGATTGTCGAAGATGTTGCTTCAGATCCTTATTTAGCTGCCCGAAAAGCCGAAAAGCTCATCACTTCAGACAAAGTAGCAGCCATTGTTGGGCTCTATACTTCTGGCTGTAGAAAAATAGTGATCCCTGTTCTGGAAAAGCATAACGCCCTGCTATTTTATCCTACTTTTTACGAAGGTTCGGAACAACATCCGAATGTCATTTATTGTGGATCCTTGCCCAATCAGCAATTGCTTGATTTTATCCCATGGCTCATCCAAAATGTTGGAAAATCATTTTACTTACTTGGCTCCGATTATATCTATCCTTTGGAAACGAACCGTCATATTCGCCAGTTGATTCAAACCAATGGTGGTACTATATATGGAGCAAAATATGTAGCGTTGGGGCATCAGAACTTTGCTAAGACAATTAATGAAATTCGCGGAATGAATCCAGATATCATCTTCTCGACTTTGGTAGGAGATAGTGCACTCAGCTTTTACCAACAACACGAGCAACACGGACTACATCAGCCGATTGCCAGTACCGTTTCGGCTGAAACGGAAATTGCAGCCCTTCATCCCTACAAGGCCATTGGCCATTATTCTTGTTTTCCATACTTCAGTTCTATCGACAGCGACAGTAACAATAAGTTCATTACTGAATACCGACGAACATATGGCACCGATGTAATTAGTTCTATGATCGAAAGCGCTTATAATAGTGTCTTATTACTAGCAGAAGCCTTGAAAAGGACCGATACAATTTCAACCGACTCCATTCGCGGCGCTTTGTCCGGACTTTCACTTGAAACTCCGCAAGGAAAAGTCATGTACGATGTTGCGACTCAACATTTTTGGCTGAATTCTAGGATTGGAAAGGTTAATGAAACCGGTCAGTTCACTATTATATGGGAGTCTGGTAAGCCCATCGAACCCATTCCGTTTCTGGAACATAATCTATCGGATTCAACTCTGGATTTCAATCCCATTGATGACACCTTCCATTTGAAGTCTAAAATCATGCAGCATGATTCTCTATTGACCATGTTGAAAAAATCTCTATCAGCCCTGCCTGTTCCATTTGGTTATTTTGATGAAGACGGTGTTATGCTAGAAATCTTCAACTCATCTTTGATTCATACTCAACTTCATGAATTGAAGCCTGGGGCCAACGGTTATCGTGGATCCTTAGGCAAAAGTGGTATTGGTCTTGCACTGCGGAAATACTCAACTTCTTATGAAGAGACTAGAGAACTAAGGACAGGAGACACCCAATATGGGACGACGACAGTAGGTTTCCCCATCATCGGAAACTCCGGTGTCCGGAAAGGTGTATTAGCTGTATGGATTACTGATACTGGCCCTGAATCTACCGAACTCCTGCTCAAAAGTATAGCGAGCATCGTCCATGTATGCGCCAATATGGCAGATATCGAAGAGGAACAACGTACTATATCTGATGTACTACATGGAGTATCCGCTCAACTTACGAAGAGTCTATTTGTCATAAAAGAAGGAAGAGTTCTGTTTCAAAACCAAACGGCCGATACACTATTCAAACGCAAACGAGATTTGGTCAACTCCGTCCTGCTAGAGATCTCTTCAGAACAAGAAGAAAGTATAGAAAACTTTGTTCGGACTTTAAGGCGGGAGGATTCAGACGAAAGCTATGAAGTTAAAGTGATCTATAAAAACTCTATGCACTTCATATATTTTAAATTGCTCCCCCGCCAGATGAACCGTTTTTCGTTAAAAGAGAGGCGGAACTTAACTACCAATGATTTAATTGGCTCGAACGAATTGTTTTTGCAAACAATAGGATATGCCCGTTCCGCTGCAAAAACTAAGGCCAATGTCCTTTTGCTAGGAGAAAGTGGAACCGGGAAAGAGATGTTCGCCCGGGCTATTCATAATGAAAGCAAACGAAAGGAAAAACCATTTATTGCGATAAACTGCGCTTCCATTTCAAAAGAACTAATCAATTCTGAACTGTTCGGATATGAGGATGGAGCGTTCACAGGAGCCAAAAAAGGAGGGAATGCAGGTAAATTCGAAATTGCAAACGGAGGAACACTTTTTCTCGATGAGATTGGGGATATGCCTATTGATCTTCAATCAACATTATTGAGGGTATTGCAAGAGAAGGAAGTTGTTCGAGTCGGTGGCTATAAACCCATCCCCGTAGATGTTCGAATTATTGCCGCAACGAACAAAAATCTATTTCAGGAAATTGCCTATAATGGCTCTTTTCGGAGCGACTTATATTATCGCTTGAATGTTTTTACAATCGAACTGATACCGCTACGCAAAAGAACCGAAGATATTATCAAATTGAGCAGCTATTATTTGGAGGAACTTAGTGCTGATTTGGGGCAGCCGAGGAAGGAACTTTCAACGGAAGCCGCCGAGCTAATAAGAAAATACAACTGGCCAGGAAATATTCGGGAGCTGAACAATGTTATAGAAAGAGCATTTTATTTGGCCGAGGATTCTCCGTTTATTATGGTAGATCACTTACCTCAATTTATTATTCATAATTCTAATGCCTTGGGAGTTAATACACGGGATCTATTAATTGAGTCTCTTCCTGATGGGGCGAATATTGAAGCTTTCAAACAAAAAAGCGATGAGCACGAACGGCAAGTTTACATTCAAACTTTAATGAATCATAAGTGGAATATTTCAAAAACGGCAAAACAACTAGGAATTTCTCGCACAACCTTGTATCGTAAACTTAAAGAGCATAACATTCAAGCTAGAAAAGTTAAATTATAATCGCTAAGTATTTCCATTCTCAATACCACATTAGGCTCCTATTTTTAAAGTCAGCCGATTGGCTGACTTTAATTCGTTCACTTCATTCCGTTCGCTTATCTAGTCTACCGTTACGAAGAAGTCTTTTACAGAAGCCACTTCAACGGTCGTTCCTTAATTCATCGTGGTATCAAGACTTGTAATGAATGGCTATCACATCTTTTTAGCAAGGCTGACAGGTCGACCTGGCTCCAGAAAACGAGGTAGAGAGCTCAATTCTTCAATCGTTTCCTGGAGCTTGAGCTAAAATGAGTCAAAAATAAACAGAGTTAATTGACAAAGTCATATTAAAAACTACGCCTAAAAAATCAGAAGTTAGTAAACTCGCATTACTGTATCCAAAGTTTAAACAATCCTTCTGTTACACCTAAATTGTACATGTAATAAATTCCAAACACTGTACTAACCACTCCAGTAATTTGGGTAAATATTTTATTCAGACTTAACTTTGTGGCACTGAAAACAAATGGAATTCCAATAATCGTAGTAAAGAAAAGCATACCAACGACTGTTCCAATACCAAATATAAGGATATAAATAGCTCCTTCCCAAACATCCTGTACTGTACTCATAGTTAATAGAACCATTGCACCACTTCCTGCAAGGCCATGAACTAAGCCAATCAACGAGGATTTTAGATAGGAAACTTTTTTTTGATGATGTTTATGCTCATGTTGACCACTATGTACATGAGAATGAACATGTTTATGTTCTTCTCTATTATGTTCATGCTCGTGTATATGGATATTTTTAAAAGAAAGGAAAGTTGTAACGCCAAGATAAACAAGCATAATACCTACTAAAAATTCTAATGACATAGCCCATTCTTCCGGTATTTCACCTTTCATAAAAATGAGAATAATTCCAACTATAAATAATGTTGCAGTGTGACCTATCCCCCAAAACACTCCTGCTAATGAGGAACGTAATAACTTCTTACTTTGACTAGCTATTGTCGATACAGCGATTATGTGGTCTGGCTCAATTGCATGTTTGATTCCAAGTACAAATCCCAAAGCTAGAATGGATAGAAAACTTACCCCCATTAATATACCTCCCCGTATACCGTTACATAGATATGTAGAACTGTATCACCTCCAATAAGATTGTACAGGTAGCTATTGATGGATGTCGAAACTACAATTATTATTCATTCAAAGAAGGCTTATTCTTACATGCAGACAGGCAATATGTTATGCCTGTCCGCCAAACATACATTAAGACCCTGATTGCAGCTCAGAAACCTCGGACGATACAGAAGACTTTGTGGACAAATACGCAACTATGAAAAGTAGAATTGTGAGTATCGTTACACTCCATGTTGTTTTTGGCCCCACTGCATCCCACTGACCAATTAAAGTAAGAAAAGCAGGAATCGTTGCAGTAATCCAAGCTTGAATAAGGGTTACCCATCCAGTAAAGATAGCAATATTCTTCTTTGAAGCGAGTAATAAGTAGAACAATGTCCAGAGAAACGCCCACATCAACCAGATAACACCAAATTTCACATCATTGAAATGGATAAAGCTTACACTCGCATAACCTACTGCAAGGATAGCTACCCATAAGGAGTACCAACCTACGCCTGAGGAATTATAGTTTTTAAGATTCGTAATTCCTACATAGAGGTACGTAAAACCAAATAAAAAAATACCAGAGGCATTAAAAATGACCCAAGAATCCCCATTTGCTGTGAAAATTAAATAGAGAGGGGAGATCACCTGTATAGCACCGACAAAGAGATTAAACACTCCAGCACTTTTGCCGTCAATTTTACCAAACAGCATTAAACTGTTGACAAATAATACAGCACCGACATACATTAGTCCAACCGAGTTCACTTTTTAACCTCCTTTAAGAATCCAGGAACAGGTAGATTAAATGGTTTCCTTTATAATTACTTTTCAGAATATAGCGCTCTCCCTTTTTCCATATAACACCAAAACGATTCACCATTTTTAAGTCATCTATAACGAGCGTAAATGAATGTTTGAGTCATTTACGCTCGTTTTTTACTTTGGCCATTTTTTCCTCAAAGTCAAGTGTTTCAAAATCGTTAAATTTAACTTTAAACCGATAACTATTTTGGCGATATTTGATAATCCTATTGACTCTTTAAAGAAAGATCCTCTAGAAGAACTTGCTTCTTGATCCAACTCATGACTTCATCTAGGCCTTCTTCTGTTACCATATTAGTGAACAAATATGGCCGATCCCCTCTCATACGTTTAGTGTCTCGATCCATCATCTCCAAGTCTGCACCAACGTAAGGAGCAAGATCAATCTTGTTAATGACCAGCAAATCAGAACGAGTAATTCCTGGACCACCTTTGCGTGGGATTTTATCACCTTCAGCCACATCGATAACATATATGAAAGCATCGACTAGCTCTGGACTGAAAATGGCCGACAAGTTATCACCCCCGCTCTCTACTAAAATAAGCTCGACATCTGGAAAACGCTCAACAAGATCGTCAATCGCTTCTAAATTCATAGAAGCATCCTCCCGAATCGCTGTATGAGGGCATCCTCCCGTTTCGACTCCAACGATCCGTTCTGCAGGGAGAACTCCTGAACGAACCAGAAATTCCGCGTCTTCTTTTGTATAAATATCGTTTGTGACGACGGCCATGCTGTAATCCTTCGCCATGTGTTTGGTCAAACGCTCGGCAAGTGCCGTTTTACCTGAACCAACTGGTCCTGCAATACCTACTCTGACATATCCCATTTTACATACCTCCGTTAAAAGTTTATTGTTTACTGCTCATCAAACTTTGATCTACATGACCATGATCGTGGTCATGGTGGTGATGTCCGCCTCCCTTTGGAATAGGTTGGAAGCGTCTGCATTGTGTCTCATAATGTACATGCAGCTTGTTCAATAGCACTTCCGTCGGGTCGTCTATTAGTAGAACAATTTCCCCGCTATCCGTCACTTCAAGAGGCAAGTGTCTATTTCCTAATTCATAGGCGATCAACCCAAGCTCTTTGGTTGATTCAGAGAACACGACCAAAACATCACAAGGCTGAAGGGATACAAGAACTGTCCCTTCCTCCTCCCTTGTTAGAATATCTCCATGGCGAAGTGAAGTCTGTGGCTGCAGTGGCAAGGAAATGCCTATTTCTCTGCCGCGATTCGTCTTCTTGCGAAGAATTCGTTTAGCGCATTCATCCCATGTCAATTCAACAGTCTCAAATCCACGTAACTCCTCGTTCCCATTAGAAAGCCCGTCTTCAAATATATTCCCTACTATTTGATTGCAAATCATTACACATCATCCTTTCTTATCTAAGAAAATAAAGTCGGCTCATCGGTACTTCCTCCAACGGTTCACACGTTATCAATTCTCCATCTACTTCTACACGGTACGTCTCAGGATCCACTTTAATATCAGGACAATAATCGTTCCGTATCATATCTTTTTTACTAAGATTTCTCGTATTTCGAACTGGTACAAACTTCTCTGCGGATGCTGGGAGCTGATCGGCGATTCCATTATCGATAGCTGCTTGGTTAACAAAAATATAAGAAAGTTTATTCGGATTACTTCCAAAAGATCCGTACTGCGGCCGATACAGCACTGGTTGACAAGTCATGAGCGAAGCGTTAGGCTCTCCCATCGTGGACCATGCGATGAAACCACCTTTAATAATTGTCTCTGGCTTTACACCGAATAATGTATGCCGCCAAAGGACTATATCTGCTAGCTTGCCAGGTTCCAAAGAACCGACATAATCTTTAATACCAAATACGGTAGCAGGATTAATTGTATATTTGGCCAAATAACGAAGCACACGAGTGTTGTCATTATCTCCTTGCTCCTCAGATAATGCACCCCGCTGAAGTTTCATTTTGGAAGCAAGTTGCCACACACGCAAAATGGTCTCTCCAATTCGTCCCATACCTTGAGAGTCGGAACCCATTATACTGATAGCCCCCATATCGTGAAGAACGTCTTCCGCAGCTATCGTTTCTGCTCGAACACGAGAATCTGCAAATGCTACATCCTCAGGTACTGCTGGATTCAAATGATGACAAACCATAATCATATCCTGATGCTCATCTACCGTATTAACTGTATACGGATTTGTCGGATTAGTGGAGGATGGAATGATATGCGGATAGCCTGCCGCCTTTAGTATATCTGGTGCGTGCCCTCCGCCTGCTCCCTCAATGTGATAGGCATGGATTGTACGGCCATCGATCGCTTCCAGTGTATCATCTACGAAGCCAGACTCGTTTAGCGTGTCTGTATGGATTTGAACTTGAAAATCCATTTCATCTGCTACTTGAAGGCATGTATCAATGACTGACAATGTGCTTCCCCAGTCCTCATGAATTTTAAGTCCAATCGCCCCTCCTTTAATTTGTTCGATCAATGCCGCTTTGTCGCTCGAATTTCCTTTACCAAGCATACCCATGTTCATAGGAAACGCTTCAAAGGCATTAATCATTCGTTGGATATTAAAAGCACCGGGTGCTTCGATGCCTACAGTCTTCGGACCTGTTCCTCCCCCAAGCATGGTCGTGAGTCCGCTGCTGAGTGCTTCTTCAACTAATTGAGCTGAGTCAAAGTGTACATGAGTGTCGATTCCTCCAGGTGTCGCTATCATTCCGGGATCAGCAGAAATGATATCAGTACCAGGACCAACGATTAGACCGGGAGTAATATCCATCGTGTTAGGATTTCCAGCCTTTCCGATACCAACAATTTTGCCTTCCTTGATACCAATATCGCCTTTAACAATCCCTTGAATAGGGTCCATTATGATCACATTTGTAATGACAAAATCTAGTGCACCTTCACTATTCGGAATTGATGATTGCCCCATCCCCTCCCGCAATGTCTTACCGCCCCCGAACACTGCTTCGTCTCCATAGTTTGGAGCATTATAATCCTTCTCAATTTCAATCCAAAGATTTGTATCTGCGAGTGAGACTTTATCTCCAACAGTTGGACCGAATAATTCACCGTAATGCTTTCTGCTTATTTCCATCGTTATCCCCTTTTCATTAAAAGTAATATGTTCACAAGCTCAATCATATTTTTAAGTATGATAACCAGAAAATTCTGTTTATTCAGGAGCAAATTGCACCTTTTTTTTGCACCATTATAATTTTTCTGTCTATTATTTGACTGATTTTAATTACATCGAAATCAGAAAGTGCTTTATTCTTTGCCAATTCATACATAACTAGTCGATCTTCATCTATACTCTTCTTTAAATCTAGTATATTGTTTAAAACCATTAACCTGTCCCTCTCTACTCCGCTACTTATTAAATTTTATTAATCTAAAAACTAAGCAAACCTCAGAAACTTACAAAAAGATTTATAATCCATTGTTCTGCTTTTATAAAAACCAGAAATCAACACTATTCTAAAATCACAGCCAAAAGTTAAATGGCTTTAATTCCCGGTACATGTAGGATTAGGGTCTGTTTTTTCACTTTGGCCATGGTGTTTACTTGTTTTAGTATTATTCTTCATTTTTTCATATAACCTTTTTCTACAGCTGTTTTAAAAGCGTTTTCTCTAATGCTTTGATCTTCCATAGAACCCATCGTCAACCCATTAAAACCAAATATATTCTTTTTCCCTCCAAAGTCGACTAACTGAACGGTCTTTTCTTCACCAGGTTCAAACCGAATAGCCGTGCCAGACAATATATCCAGATGCATACCAAATGCCTTTTCACGGTCAAATTGCAAGGCTTTGTTCACTTCAAAAAAGTGAAAGTGGCATCCTACCTGAATAGGACGGTCACCACAATGCTGAACTCGAATCACCTCTCTTCGAGACCCTGGACGCAGCTTAATAGGCTCACCCTCGTAACGAATTTCTCCTATATTTCCATTAATTTTAGTCATTCTGTCACCTCCTAAAATATTAAACAGTTTGGTTCACTTTCTCAGATCTTGGCGAAGTAAAAATTGAATCATCCAATGTAAAGTAGTTTTGATTCCCTATTTCCGATCTTGTCGGGAGACGAATTGGGTCATGTACAGTGATTAATTTTGATCCGTCTAAAAACATTCCTTCTACTTGTATGATTGGGATTAGCTCTCTCACTCCAGGTAAGACATCTTCTTGTGACAATATTTGCGTGCCAAAAGAAATAATATCCGCCAACAGCTTGTTCGCTGTAACGGCCTGTTCCATAAGCTCGTCGCTTATAATTGCCACCGCTTCTGGATAATTGAGTTTCAATCCATTTTTCAATCTTCTTCTTGCTAATTCAGCTGTAGTGAATACTAGCAGCCTTTCATTTTCCCTTGGAGTTAAATGCATTTTTTCCTCCACCACCTATTCATTTTTTATGACATGCAAACCCTTGTATATAAGGTTTCATGTTCCATTGAAGCGATCTCAAGACCAGGAAAAAAACTATTTACGTTCTCGATCGTAAATTCCTCTTCTATTATCGGATAATTTTCTAATTGTTTTCCAAGTCTGTAGAGTACAAGCTGCGACTCATTTTGGCCAAGTGGCATAATTCGGGTCGCCACGGATACCAAAGATACCATTCCAGAAAACAAATACGTCTGCACAGTCTCCCTTAGAGGTAAAGACAGTTTCGCTGCCACTACGCCATAGCCTATCGCGTAGTGATACTGCAAAGAATTGTTCAACAAGTTTCCATAAAAAGAAGTTTCATTGCCTGCCTGTAGATTTTTCACACCAAGCAATAGCGATCTCCCTGTTTTCATACTAGCCTCGAATAACTCCTTGGCAGGTTTTGTAGCCGTATACAATTGCTGAAGCTCAGCCAATCTAGCTGAATCATCCTGTAAAGTAGCCTCATACGCTTCTTTAACAAATACAGCGTCTAAACGAATATTTGCTTCAAGTATGGTTTGCAAAATACTTTCAACTTCTGTCGCTGTATTGATTCGATAGTTCTGAATGTAGGTTTCAAGCCCATAAGAGTGGTTAAAGCTACCTGTCGGAAATGTTCCTCCAGATAGTTGCAACCATGTAAGTAAACTTGATGTTTGCTTATTTCCGGATATAAGGCAACTCCCCTTTCAACATCAGCGGTCTCATAAAAGACCAAACGTCATTAAACAACTCTGTCATTTCTTCGTAATTCGAACTAAGTACTTTCATCGTAATGACACCGCTTGGATGCAGTGAACATCCTGCACGAACACTCAATCTGTCCTTTGTTGATAGATACTCCTGAAGCCGTCTAATACTATCGGCCTTTCCTTGACCGGCATATAAGTACAAGGTCCCCCAATGTGAATATCCTTCTAAATAACCGAGGCGCGCGAATTGCTCCCGTTCCATGTTCAACCTAAATTGTTCCCAAATCGCAAGCTTTCCCCCAATATATAAATGTAACCGATTCGAGAGACTTCTGAATTCGAACGACTCTCCCGTGCTTTTACGACCACTGGAATACATTTCGCAGTAAGCTAGTACAGATTTTGGATGTACATCAATCCGAGTTTGTGTCTCTAGTTCCGATTGCCGAAACAATGTGATCGCTTCGGGGAAACATTCCAAGCTGGCATTCTCTCCTACATGAAAGTGTTGGTTTATAAAAGCCTTACCTTCTGGCATTTGATAGATTTTGGAAGTCGAGGCGTTCGTCAAATAAAGACGGGCACAATCTTCCACACTTATGGAATAATCCGCACGATCCCCGGCCAACATCCCACCTGCTGTATCGAAAACATACACGAACGCAGTCCCCATATCGTCCATATAAAATGGGCGCATTACCTTCAAAGGGAATCTGTAATTCATCCGGGAAATATAACTTTTTTCATTCTGGTCAACCTTAATACCGAGTTCCAACATACCCTCCTGCATTTGCTACCTCCTTTCGCTACCACCCGCTTTAAGATGACAGATGCTCAATTTTCTCTTGTCATCTTAAAGCGGGACGTCTGCTGCATATATTCCGTTATTCTTCTCCAGCTCTATTTAGATTATAGGCGTTATCAATCTTATCCTGATGGAGCAGCGTTTTAAGGCCCATAAATCTTGTGACAATCACTCCCTCTCAATCTAATTAGTCATTTCGCGGCCAACCCTAGGTAATGATTTATCGTCCTTATCTTTTTATAAATGCAATTATCGTGCCAAATTTATAGATTATTCAATCATTTACACAAAATATTAAGAATACAATCATATAGTTAGTTGGTATCGAGCCGTTTTTCTTCAATCTCACAACCATAAAAATTCATTATGTGACTTTAAATGAACGTTTTTTTTACATTATAAATTTATGGAATACTGTATCATAATTGTCCAGTTGTCCACATTTGTATTGGACAACTGAACACTTGAGTGAGTTTTTTGTCGTATCTGATCATTCATGTAAATAAAAAACGCCATGCCTAATTTGGTTGATTTAACCAAAGGCATGACGTTTTGTGCTCATCTTACTAAAGTTAATGGCTATTGGGTCTGACCCTACAAGAACTAAATACAGTAAAAGAATATTCATTAAACACTACATACTGATACAGAGCGCAAGGTCAAACTATCAAAGATAATCGATGTTACCCTTCTTGAATTATTTGAGTATGGTATGAATAGTATTGTTTAAAGAAAGTAATTGCTCCCCGGGCATCCTGAATGTTCAATTTTCTGCATAAATTAGCTAATGCCAATAGTTTATAAGTCACGAACTTTTGCTTATTCGTAGCAAGTACATAATAAATGAGAGTTTTTATGACAGAGGGTGGTAGCTTCATTTCGTTCAACTTACGGAGAATATCTGATCGAGAACGAATGGATGGCATGTACTCCTGGATTTCATTAAACACTTCCTCTGTTGAATGTGCTTCCAAAAATCGGGCTAGTTGCCTTTCCTTTGCTTCTATAAGCTTACTATCAACACGCATTTCCTGTTCTCCTTCCAATCAACCGTTTCGAGCTAATCTAGTTGGTTCTTATTAAAGCATACAAAATTAGATGTCCCTCTTATTCTTAGCCTTTTATTCCAAAAATAAGTCAAATGCTATGGTGATTAGCCAAAGAACAGAAAGAGCACCCGATATATATATGCCTAGACTAAGTAAAGTTTCCATCATGGCTCCTTCTTGACATATCTTGTTCTCCTTTTCTTACCGTGACAAATAAGTACCACAAGTATAGGATTTATTTGGGCTAGGGGATTCTATCAAAATTCTGCACACGTATATTGGCACTTGATTAACCTAGAAACTTATCTTGCTAGCTACTAAGAGAACTGAATAATCAAAAGAATCATCGTTCAATGATTCTGATAGTTAGCTAGAATCAACCTATTTTCGAAAGCAAGCTTGTTTATTCAGTGGTAGAACATTATCGCGACAAGTTTTTATTACACGGTTCGTTTTTAATTGGATCCTTTTCAATGAAGCCAAAATCATTGGCCAGAAAGTCCATCTTGATGACTACAGTCGCTATAGCTGATCGCTTCTAAAATGCTTTACATACAATTTTGCTCCATATCCGAAGTTATCATCACAATTATTTGATTGTGGGGATTTTCAACTCCTTTCTGTTAAAGCTAATGCCAGTATAAACAAGCTATTTTTAAAATTTTGTCGATTTATTAAATATTCCCTATTTGTAATAGAACTGTTATTTTGTCTTAACAATAGAAAACAAAATGTAATTATCGTTACTGTTTTATGTCTAATAAACACATTCAAATTATTAAACTTTATCATAAAAACAATCGAGCGAAAGGGTCAGACTCCGCAACTAATATATAGCGCGTGGTCTGACCCTTTTTAAGACACCCTCTTAATTCATCGCAAAATCTTATTTCACATAAACTTTAGATTCATTTTTCGTAAACTGCGGCAGCCAATCTCCATGTGCTTCAATTAACTCATCACACATCGAGATGATGTCGTCCATGGATAGTTCAGCGCTTGTGTGCGGATCAAGCATAGCCGCTTGGTACACATGCTCTCGTTTTCCAGTGATTGCTGCTTCGATTGTGAGAAGTTGAGTATTAATATTTGTTCGATTAAGTGCAGCTAGCTGCTCTGGTAGATCACCGATGTAAGTCGGCATAATGCCATTGCGGTCGACAACACATGGTACTTCGACCACTGCATTTTCTGGAAGATTGCTAATTAAGCGACCGGTATTTAATACGTTTCCACCAAATTTGAATGGCACATTTGTTTCCATCGCTTCAATAATTCTTGAACCATACTCATTGGAACGAGTATGTGTTAGCTGACTGTTGTTCACCATATCTTCTCGCATTGATTCCCAGCTCTCAATTTGCGAAACACACCGGCGAGGATATTCATCAAGTGGAATATTGAATCTTTCAATCAGCTCTGGATATTTACTTTTTATAAAATATGGATGGTACTCGGCATTATGTTCGGAAGATTCTGTAATATAGTAGCCGAACTTATCCATTAATTCGTAGCGAACCATATCATCATGTTTAGTTTTTTGTTTTTCCTTGGCACGACGTTTAATTTCTGGATATAAATCCTTTCCGTCACGCTTAACCTCTAATAACCATGCCATATGGTTAATACCGGCAATCCGTTCTTCAATGCCTTCATGATCCATTTCTAAGTCTCTAAATAAATGCTCTGTACAAATTTGAACACTATGACATAGTCCGATCGTTTTCACGTTTGTGTAGCGCAGCATCGCACCGGTTAAACTAGCCATCGGATTTGTGTAATTTAAGAACAGGGCATCAGGACAAACCTCTTCAATATCCTTCGCAAAATCCAGCATCACCGGAATCGTACGAAGGGCTCGGAAAATCCCACCAATCCCCGTTGTATCAGCAATTGTTTGCTGTAAACCGTATTTTTTAGGTATTTCAAAGTCAATAACAGTACTAGGTTTGTAACCACCAACTTGGATTGCATTGATCACATATTTTGCTCCTCGAAGCGCTTCTTTTCGATCAGAGTATGACTGAATCGTTACATTACTATTATAGTTTTTCTTTAAGTTATTCAACATATTTTCAGAGTCTTTTAGACGTTGCTCATCGATATCGAAAAGGGCAAATTCAAACCCAGCTAATGCTGGTACAAACAAACAATCTCCTAGAACGTTTTTAGCAAAAATGGTACTTCCTGCTCCAATAAATGTAATTTTAGACATATTTCCTCTTCCTTCCTTATCTCTGTTTTTTTATGATTAACCTTTTACTGAACCCGCTGATAACCCTTTAATGAAGTATTTTTGTAAGAATAAATATAAAATGGTCATCGGTAACATCGACATTAATGCTGCTGCTGCTACTAAGTTCAGTTTATTTTGATTGGCCCCAAAGAAATTGGCTAATGAAACGGTTAATGTATGCATCGCACTATCTTGCAAGAAGAAGATCGCAAACTGGTAATCATTCCAAATGTATACACAAGAGATAATTAGAATCGATGCAGTTATTGGTTTTAACAACGGAAACACGATTCTAAAGAAAATCCCGAGCGTACTCGCCCCATCAATCTTGGCGGCTTCTTCTAATTCCTTTGGTATCGTTGACCGAATGAAGCCTGCATATAAAAAGATCGTTAATGGCATAAACGCTGCAACATTATTGAGAATCGCCACATCATACGTATTCATCATGCCAAAATCAACAACCAAATTGTACAATGGCACAAGTGCCGTCAATGGTGGAATAATCATAATGGCAATAAATAAGAAGTAAAAAAACTTATTTAATTTTGTTTGCCGACGTGCCAGCGGGTAGGCAGCCATTGATCCTAATACGATCAATAATACGGCTGAAAACAGTGTGATAATGGCCGAATTGATAAACGAATTCCCTAAGTTGGTAAGTTCCCACGCCTCGGAAAAGTTTTCGAAACTTATTTGCTTGGGGAAAACCCATTTTGAACTGAAATCACCTTTCGCTTTTAAAGCAGTCGTAATTAAAATGTAGAAAGGTATGATATGAACGAGCGTAATGAAAATAGCCAACCCAGCAAACAATCGTTTCTTTTTCTTGTCTGTGTATGTCACTATGCTTCGACCTCTTTTCGTCTAAAGTAAACGAGAGCTGCTAAGCTTAAAATAAGGATGATGATAGCCATGAAAACACCTTGCGTTGCTGCATAACCAGCATCCTGTCTTTTAAAATACAAATCATACATAAACGTTGACATCGATTGAGAGGCATTTCCAGGTCCACCACCCGTTAAGGCAATAATCACATCAAATAATTTTAAACCACCGATAATATTGATCACCATATTAATCGTGATCGATGGCATTAACAATGGGAGTGTAATATTTTTAAACTGCTGAAGGGCAGAGGCACCATCAATTTGCGCTGCTTCATAATAATCTTTTGAGATGCTTTGTAACCCAGCTAAATAAATGATCATGGCAACGCCCACATATTGATATGTATTGACAAATACGATGATCCACGTATTCCACTCCGGATTTGCTAATGCATTGATTTTGTCTAAGCCTAAGAATAGCAAGACGTCATTCAGTGCTCCACCTTGATAGGCTAAGAAGAAATACCAGATATACCCCATGATTAACGGACTAATAATAACGGGAAGATAAATCACCGTTCGGGTAATGGCTTTCATTCGAATGCTTTGATTTAACAATAGCGCATATAATAAGCCGATAATATTTTGCAAGATGGTACTACCTATTCCATACAGTAAGGTATTTTTCACGACGAGCCATGTTGTGGGATCTGTAAACATTCGTTTGTATTGGTCTATGCCTACCCAATCATAACTTTGCGAAAAACCGTTCCAATTCGTAAACGATAACTGAATCCCATTTAAGAATGGATATAAAATAAACAGAAAAACGATGACCAAGCTGGGTGTATACATCCACCAAAGAGAAGATGGCTTTTTCTCTTTTCGCTTCGGTGCTTTCTTGGAAACGGCTACCTTTCTTCTCGCTACTAGTTCACTCATCATATCAACTCCATATTTAGACGTGCTTTGTGTTATTGTGGATAAGGGAGTCGCCATCCTTCAATAACTCCCTTATTCGTACACGTAGCTACTGTTTTCTTAAACGATTATATTCTTCGCCCATTTTTTTCGATAACTTTTCAGGTGTTAAGCTACCTGAAAACAATTCTTGACCAGTCGTCCCCATAACATCCCACATGCCACTTGGTAAATACACACGATCAAAGTATGGTTGTACATCAATATCCTCGAATTCTTTATAGTACGCGGAGAAATAGTTTTCCGCATCAACATTCGTAAAAGCATCTGGCGCTGATGTTCCATTAGCAATCGTTATAATATTTTCTGGTTGAGCGATAAAGTCAAGAAAACGTCTTGCCTCATCAGCGTGCTTTGTGTTTTTAGATATCGCTATAGTATGACGCTCACCGCCAATCCAACTCGGCTGATCTCCTTCATGAATCGCAGGTACTGGCATGGTCCCTATTTTTACATCTGGGTTTAATTCTGTTGCATCAGGGCCAAGTGAGCCTGCAACAAACGTGAATGCTATCTTATTTTGGGCCATTAACTCTGTTGCTTGTTGTATTTGTGCTGTTAGAACATCTTCATTTAACAACCCTTTGTCTTGCATTTCCTTCATTTTTTCAGCAAGCAGCGTGTAATTGTTCCAGTCAAATGTTCCATCTACTAATTGATCTCCATAACTATTCTTCTGGTCGGTAATCAGTAATGGCGTCGCAAACTCGTCAAAAATTTGAGCTATACCATCTTTATCACTACCAGGAATCCATAATGGTGTAACTTCTCCATTGCTTTTTTCTTTAACTGTTTCTAATGCTTTCATAAACTCATCTAGAGTCGCCGGTGGTTCAATGCCATACTCTTTTAACACAGCAACATTATAGCTAATTCCATCTTTCGCTTGATTCAATGGAAACGCATACACTTTTCCGTCTTTGTCCTTAAGTATTTGATCTAACGCTGGATCAAGATTTTTAACCCAATCCATATCCTTTAAATCCATGACATATTCACCATATCGAAGCTGTGACCAGCCATGTGTATCAAATAAATCTGGCATATCATTCGCAGCCATCTTGACACGAAGCATATCTTCATAATCTCCAGGCGAATTCAATTCAATCTTTATTTTAGGATTTGCCTCTTCGAACTTGGCAACAACACTTGCGAATGCCTTCTTTTCCCCTTCTTTTTTCATCGTTGAGAAAAGAGATAATGTGATTGTACCATCCGCTCCACCAGTCTTATTTGATGAACTTCTGGAGCATCCCGAAACAATTAAACTGAAAGCTACTACAAGCAAGAACATATTCAGATACTTTTTCATCGTATTTCTCCCCTATTTTCTTAGTAAAATAAATGGTTTTTTCTTTGACTAATAACACATTATTTTTTGCTAAAACGGATGAAGTTAACTTACAATAGAGATCTAGTTCATTTCTCTTATAGAGAATAGTAGAGATGGAAGAGTCGTTGATAAAGATCTATTCTGCCAAATAGATCTTTATCTATTTATATGACTTTTCATCTCTTTCTTTATGCGTACAATATGACCCCTTAATGACTCTAGACAAACGAATTAATTTCTCCAGTTCCTCACCTCCTTAAAAGTTAAACATTTTCCCCAATCATGATCGATATAATGTAACCTTAAGAATCTAGTTTATTTTTAGCCCCGCAGCTATCGCGGATAACTAACTTAGTAGGGACAGTCACTTTCAGAGGAATTTCCCTCCCATTAATTCTGTCTAATAATAATTTCACTCCAACTCTTCCCAATTGCTCTGTATAAACCTTAACTGACGTTAATGGTACACTTGCAAATTTCGCCATTAGGATATCATTAAAGCTAACAATGGCAATATCTTCAGGCACTTTTAAATGTGCCTCTTGAATTGCGCGCAGTGCGCCAATCGCCATCGAATCACTTGCGATAAAAAAGGCTTCAGGTAGATTCCCCTTATGAATTGCTTCTTTCATCAACATGTATCCTTGCGTCATTGAATATTCGCCAATAAATACTTGATCTCTCCGAAAGATACCTTTCGATTTCATTATTTCTTCATATATCGTTAGACGCGTATCCCTAACCACTAAATTGTTATCTGAATCATCACTCTCACTTCCACCGATATAACCAATTTCCTTAAATCCTTGATTCAATAAGTGTTCCATAGCACTAGTGGTTGCTTTTCTAAAATCAATCATGACTGAATCGTAACTATCCTCATCTGGTGAGTAATTGATAAACACAATATTATTCAAAGTATCTTTTAGTCTATTTAAAAGACTTAGGTTCATACCACCAATCACAATCAAGCCATCTATATCTTCCATGATTTGCTCTTGATTTGAATCAGAAGACCGAATAATCTTGTTCGTATAAATTCCCTGATTTAAACACTCACTCTCTACACCTTGTCTAATAATAGAAAAGTATGGGTCGTCATCAACACCATCTTCTTCTTCTTCTAATGAACACGTTAAAATAATACCAATTCTAGGACTCCTTACGTTCTCAAGCTTTTGTTCATTTCTCCGCTTTCTCACTGTCGTATAGCCCAATTCTTTTGAAACTTCTACTATTCGGTTCCTCGTTTCATCTGTAACTAAAAGGGTAGGATCATTATTTAAAACTCTAGATACCGTTGCACTAGACACTTTTGCACGAACTGCAATATCTTTGATTGTTGCCATTTCAGACTCCTTCACTACATTCAGTAAACATCAAACTAGTATACCCACTAACTTTTACTGAATATTTACTTGTTAAGTAAATAATGCCAACTATTTAAAGCGCTTTCAATACTTTTTTTAGAAAATTCTATCAATAATTTCTGAAAAATAGACATTTTTCTCTATTAATCATTACTTTATTTGAAAAACAACTGTTTATTTTTAGTGATATTCACTAAACCTTTATTCAATTAACTAAATAAAAAATCAATCCTCCGCTAAAGTTTTACTAATCTTTTCCCCTTTTCTCGTTAAACAAAGCGGCACTATCGTTCTTCATCGTTATTTTCTAGATAAACTACACTCTTTTTATATGTGAACGAGTTCTGTAAATACTCCCACAAAAAAATAAGAGACTACCCCAAAAGATCTAACCTCTCTCTATCTACCATTTATTGATACGTGTACACTTCAAATAATTGATACTTTAGATTCAGGGACTAATCTTTTTTATGGGCAGTCTCTCATCAAACACTTATATTTATTCGTTTGAGCTTTTATTTAGGAACCGAAACGGTCGCTTCCTTAGTCACGATGTTGCCGGCATAATCGCTTACCGTGTAGGTAATCTTGTAAATTCGACCGTCTCCTTTACCTGATCGTTCCGCGCGCAAACTAAATTGGGAGTCACTCGTGTTAAGTTCCACATCTTGAATGTCATCCGTGGAGTTCCTGTCGCCCAACCGGAAAATATTTACTATAAGTCGTTGTGTTGGAATTCAATTTATTTTTCAAACCTTTTATTCTATTAAAAGTTCTCTCGCCCACTAAATCAGATGAAGGAAACGACGAAATGCTTGTTGGCCTTCTTCATTCCGCTTAAAAACGCCAGCATCTTCTAGACATTTCAGGAATTTCTGTCCTACTTCAGTACATAGAGTCGTCCGAACGGTTGCTTGCGTCATTTGATTATCGAATCTTGCTTTTATCTCATTCGCCCAAGGCAGATGATAGTCTTGAATTACATTTGGTTCTCGTAATAAATATTTTTCCACTTCTAAGAGCTCTTGTTTCAAACGTGGTGGGAGAACTGCTAGACCTAACACTTCAATCAAGCCGATATTTTCTTTTTTTATGTGATGAAGTTCTTCGTGAGGATGAAAAATTCCAAATGGAAACTCTGCTGTCGTTCGATTATTGCGAAGAACGAGATCCATCTCATAAACATCGTTTCGTTTTCTAGCAATTGGCGTGACGCTATTGTGGCCGATTTGACATGAATAAGCCTCGATGTTAACAGTAGAATCACTATAACCTTGCCAGATTTCGAAAATATGACTACTAGCGTCAATAAGATCAATCACATTCATACCACTCAGTCTGATTACAGACATCGGCCATTTAACTGTTCTTGCATTTACAGATGGAAGACTAGGAATCTCGAAGACTAAGTCATTTTCTGCTTTTTCTAGGGCAAATTCAAATTGTCCGCCTTGATAATGGTCATGACTAAAAATGGAACCACCTATGATTGGAAGATCAGCATTTGAGCCGATAAAATAATGGGGAAATTGATCAACAAACTCGAATAAACGCTGAAATGTTTCACGTCCCATTCTCATTTCACGATGTTCCCCAGAATAGACAATACAATGTTCCGGATAATAAGAATAAGGCGAGTAGTGGAAGTACCATGGCTCATCAGTCAATTGGAGCCGAATTAGTCTATGATTAGAACGAGCAGGATGATCCACTCTTCCAGAGTAGCCTTCGTTTTCAATACAAAGCATACATTTTGGGTATGTGGAAGGAAGAGATTTTTGTTCTCTTGCCCAAGCGATTTCCATCGGGTCTAGCTCAGGCTTGGACAGATTAATCGTTAGAGCTAGCTTGCCATATTCCGTTTCTACCGAAAACTGGATATTATTTCCATTCCGCTTCGATTGGATATAATGACTATCCTTACTGAGCTGATAGAAATAATCCGTTGCTCGTTTCGGATTTTGCTCATATTTTTCAAAAAAAAACCGATTTAACTCGGATGGCTTAGGTAGAAAAATATCCATCATCTTAGCTGAGAGTATGTCTCTTTCCTCATTAAAATGACCAATAACCTTCGTCTTTACTGCATATTCTGTTAATTCATCAAGGAGATCTGAAATATCTTTTTCAACTGTCTCTACTTCGCTCTTATAAAAATCCTGTAACGCCAATAAATCCATAATTTTATTACGTGCATAAAGCTCATCTTCCTTGCCAAGCATTCCCGAAAGCATTGCTTTGTGCAAAAGTTGCTGTATATTCGAATACACATCCATATTCCCATCCTCCAGCATGTCATCTAGGTTCTTGTGGTTAAAAACAGGAATCAGCCCCTTTAGAAGAACTAAAGGGCTGACTCCAAACTTAGGCGAATTTTTGTTGCTTTGGTTCTTCGATTACATGTGCATAGTGCCAAAGTAACTGATCAAATATCGCATCCCACTTTTGTGTAACCGCATAATTTCTGCCCTCTATTCCCATCCGCCCCCGTACTTGATCATGATCGAGTAGTTGCATGAGCGAGTCGGTAAATTGCTGCACATCGCCAGGTTGACATAAATGTCCGGTTACCCCTTCTTGAATAATATGTTTTACTCCTCCCGCATTCGCGGCAATTACGGGTGTGCCGCTTGCAAGTGCTTCAAGAACAACATTGCCAAATGTTTCGGTTGGTGATGGAAAAACAAATACATCAGATGCAGAATACACTTCCGCTAATTTTTCACCTCTTAAATAGCCAGTAAACATCATGTTTTCAGGTGCTTCAGCTTCAAGCTCTTCTCGCATTGGACCGTCTCCTATGATTAACCATTGAATTTGCTCATTTATGTTTGCAGGAATGGATTTTGCGATGGCAAGTAGTGTCTTTACATCTTTCTCTGGAGCTAATCTGCCTACATAAGTAAGCAAGTATTTTTTTTGAATATCATATTGTTTGCGTACCGCTTTTTTTCCATAATGGGGGTGATAAAGATTGCAATCTACACCTCTCCCCCAAAGCTCTAAATTTGTAAACCGATGACGTTTTAACTTTTCTAACGTATCCTTTGAGGGAACAAAAATTTTTTTAAAAGGGCGGTGAAACCAATTCATATATCGCCAAAGCAGTTTAGAGAGAAATTCCATGTTATAGAATTGTAAGTAATGATCAAAATCAGTATGATAGGAGCCGACTAATGGAATGTTTAGTTTTTTTGCATAGTAAGCACCGCAAAGCCCAATGTTAAATGGAGTAGCGACATGAATCAAATCTGGAGCGAAATCCTGTAATTCTGATTTGACTTGACTTAGATTGGGAAAAGCTAAACGACACTCAGGATACAAGAAAAAAGACAGACTTTTAAAACGATGAATATGACTCGTAACATAATCATCCGATTGTGATTTAGGTGCAAAGATTTTAAAAGAAATATTCTGTTCACTTAAATAATCCGTAAATCGTTTCAATGTGCGCGCAACACCGTTTATATCTGGATCAAAAGTATCTGTGAAAATAGCAATCTTCATAAGATTCCTCCTCATTAGAAAAGTGTAAGAACCGATTCAAGACAAGGATAATTCTGGTGCTTCTTCCCTCTCGGCTCTACATTACACACTTAGTAAGTAATAGGAAAGACTCCCTACAAATGACCCGAGTATCGCCCCTGCCAAAACATCTGAAGGATAATGAAGACCTAAATAAATTCGTGATAAGCCTACTAGAATGCCTAATGGAATTAAGATCAGCGCAATAACTGGTATAAAAAGAATATTAGGTATAATAACTGAGAAAATCGACGTCGTATGACCGGATGGAAAAGAATGATCTTGCAACGGATTCGAATGATAATTTGTTTTTTCTACGATTAAATACGGTCTTTTTCTTGGGAAAAGCTTCTTAACAATATGAACAGGTATATGACTTACAGCTAAAGCAAGTGCGCTCGAAATGGCGGTCATTCTTGCAACACCTGACGAAAAAATAATCAAGATCAATACGGTCGCAATTGTGCATGTTGCTCCGCCAATATGGGTAATATTTCTGAAAAAAAGATTTAAATGTCTGTTCTCAAAATGTCGATTAATTTTCTGAAATAATCGACATTCGAAGTTATAAAAGGTAAGTAACAATCTCGCCATCGTCTGCCCCCATTAGTAGGTCGTACTTTTCTTATATTCATTAATAACAATCGGTCTTCCAATTGAAATATACGTCATCGGATGTTTTCGAATCTCTTTAAGCGAATAACAATTTCGTCCATCTATGACGATCGGATTTTTCATATATAATTCATAAGAATCTAATGAAAGTTGCTTAATTTCTTCCCATTCCGTTGCAATAATAGCTACGTCTGCATGTAGGAGGGCGAGCCGAATATCCTGTGTATATTCAATTGTGTTCCCTAAAACATGTTGGGCATTTGGAATCGCAATCGGGTCATAGGCTGTAATGATTGCCCCCTCTTTCAGTAATTCCTTTACAATGACTAAAGAGGCAGCTTCTCTGACATCATCCGTATTTGGCTTAAACGAAAGACCGAGCAGCGCTACCTTCTTGCCTTTTAATGAGCCGATTAATTCCTTAGCCTTTACAACTGGAAGTGAAGCTTGACGTGTGTTCACTTCAATAACAGCCTGTAAAAGATCAAAGGAGTGTTGCATATTTCCAGCGAGCTGAACAAGTGCTTTCGTATCTTTTGGAAAGCAAGACCCACCATAACCAATACCTGCTTGGAGAAAATAAGGTCCAATCCGTTCGTCTTTTCCAATCCCCTTTGTTACTTCATCTATATTCGCACCAACCTTCTCACAAATCGTAGCAATTTCATTGATAAAGCTAATTTTTGTTGCAAGAAATGCATTGGCTGCGTATTTAATCATTTCTGCACTCTTTATATCTGTTTTTATAATCGGAATGCCTAGCGGAAGATAGATTTGCTCAATTGTGGTTGCTGCCTTTGGACAATTCGTACCAATCACGATACGGTCTCCGTAAAAAAAATCGACAACCGCAGATCCTTCTCTAAGAAACTCAGGATTGGCGACCACCTCAGCATGGAGATTTACAGGTTTTTGACGTTGAATGATCTCAGCTATTTGATCGTTTGTTCCTACAGGAACTGTGCTCTTTGTACAAATAATGACATCATGCTTCATAAAATGGGCGATCGAATGGGCGACCTCACATACATATGCTAAATTCGCTGTACCATCTTGTTGCTCTGGTGTTCCTACCGCAATAAAAATAATCTCAGCATCTTCGTAGGCGTATTGTGGGTTAGTTGTAAAATGCAAATTGCCACACTGCAAGTTTTTTTCAAGAAGAGCCTCTAATCCAGGTTCATATATTGGCGAACGACCAGATTGCAACATGGCAATTTTCTCTTCTTGAATATCTGAGCATATGACCCGATGACCTAATTCAGCTAAACAAACACCTGTAACCAACCCAACATAGCCTGATCCAGCAACAGTAATATTCATCCAATGCCCTCCTATAAAGTGACACTTCTATCAGTTGTTTTTTTCATCCCCCACCTACTCTTTCTTGATTCTCCCACAAAAATTAAGGTGGGGGTCTTACTGCCTGTTAATGCGGGATAAAAGTTTACTCTCCTTCATTTTATTAAAGAAAGTCCAATCTTTTCTTATACTGGCGTTAAGAGATTGTAAATATTTTGTAATATTTCAAAAAACATGCGGTATTAGCCATAACTAATTGGGGTGATTTACGATTTCTGTTGCCTGAATTTTGAATTTGGCGCGCAAATCGCAAATCCGGCTTGTAAAGAGTTATTTCCAGCGTATAAATCTTAATTCTCGTGCGATTTATGCTTATTCTCGCTCTGAGTTGTAGTGCGAAAGAAGCAAGAGTTGTTTAGCTTAACGTAATTGGGATGAATAAAAAAAAAACGAGCCTGTCCCCTAATTAGGACAACCTCGGCCTTTTACATAATATTCAATGATTAATCACTTTCATTTTTCGAATTCCAATAAGATAAATCACCAAAATCAGAACCATGAAAATAGCAGAGTAACTGAAAGTCATGCCATAACCGACATAGCCAACGACACTGCCAAGTCCAATTGAGCCGACCGCCATTCCAAGATCCATAAAAATTAACAACATGGAATTAGCTGTCGCGTTTTTTTCCGGTGGGACCAGGCTTAACCCCCAAGCTTGAGTAGTTGGCTGAATCACGGCATAAGCGACGCCAAAAAAGAAACCACTGACTAATACCAAACCAATATGATGTGATATCCCTAATAAAATTAAGCCAATCGCACCAGATATTGTTGCTGGTATCATTAATATTTTATGACCGAACCGATCAAAGATTTTCCCCGAAAAGATTCTGACGATAATCATCGTAATCGCCTGAATAGTAAAAAACTGCGAAATACTGCCGCCAATATTCGTCTCTTTCCCTAGTGCCCCCATAAAGTTAACAGTTCCTGCGATCGCCATGTAGTCTAATGCGACGATAATACTTGGAAGCAGTACGCGACGATCAAACATATATTTGTAGAACGGCTCACTAGACGTTTTCTTTTTGACTTGCTTCTCTTTTTTGATATTTTTGATAAATAAACTGCCCATAAATGAAAGGAGTATAAGTGAAAGTATAACAAACAGCAACGATTGAAAGGAAAAATGACCGAGTAAGGATATTGCAAGCATATTCCCTACTGTCAAGCCAATGCTTGTTGCCATTGCAAAAAACACGAGTCCTTCCCCTAAACGTGTACTTGGAACGAGACTGCTCGATAATGTAAAAAGTAAAACCGTAATAACAGAAAAACCAATACCTTGTAGGACTCGAATGAAAAGCAAATACCCAATGGAATCATTCAGGAAGCTTAAACCGATCGTACCCATGAAATACACAAGAGAAATAAGCAACAGGACCTTCATATTCAGTTTCTGAATAAGTATTCCTGATACAAAGCGAGTTACAAGTGACGCTATCATAAAAGCGGTCGTCATCGATCCAGCTAAGGTCGGTTTATTACTAATCTCTGTAATACGTATCGAAAACCCTGCTGTCAGCATATAAAAGCCAATAAATAGAATAAGTGTCGATAGTACAATTGTTGTGTATTGCCTCGTCCATAATTTTTCTTTTACAACATTCATCACTATTCCCCTTATTTATCCAGTCTTTTTCATACGTAGTCACTCCTTTTTTTATTTTGTCTAAAACATCTTTTTCTATTCCAATTATCCAATAAAGTGAAACATCTATTAATGTTTTCTTCATTCCCAGTGATTTGAAGTTTCACATTAGATTACTCACTATTTTTTTGCATAGCATCTAAACTTTTGAATTGTTAATGTTTTATCATAATAAAGTTAATTAATTTTGCTTTTATATAAACACTTTTAACATCGTCCAATAAATTGAACAGTGTTAAAAGTACCCTCAAATCCCGTTGGCTTTACAAAGCTGATAAGGCTGTTTCACTAAAAAGTCCAACAAAGCCAGCCACTAATAGAGTAGCCATTATTGGGCCAGTTTTGATTGGTTGATTCACTTATAAAAATCCCTTTAATAGATTTGGTAATCCCTGCAAAATAATTTTTAGTGGTTCACTTGTTTTTCGGGTTAAACAAAGCATAATTCCACCCTCGATAGTAACTGTCATCATTAGAGCAATTGAATGAGCAGTTTCTTTCGAAAACCCATCTGCTACTAACTTTTTCGAATAAATCCCTTGCATCTTTGTGTAAAGGTCCGAACAGGCATTACGGACTGGTTCACTTAGTGATGCCATTTCACTAACGATGCTGCTAAATGTATAACCAGTAATTGTACCTTCTCGATCAAGATTGGCTACTAATTTCTCAATCATCGCATGAAGGGCTTCCATCGTCGTTTGACATCGTTCGAAAATTACCTCGATGTCCGTAGTAATCGCTTCATCCATATTTTTAAGACAAGCGATGAGTAATTCTTCTTTTCCATTCGGAAAATGATGATAGAGCGCACCTTTTGTAATATTACATACTTTTAAGATTTCATTTACTCCTACGCCCTTATATCCTTTTTGCTGAAAAAGATTTGTCGCGATTTCAATCATCTGCGATTTAGTATCCATTTCCGAAGTACACCTCCACATACCAACCGTTCTGTTTTAAACTATATCAAAAAAAAATTCTATAAATCAAAACTTTTTCACTCGCTACAGTATTAGTTTTCACAATTTAGGTCATGCTACAAATCGTTATATTTATGTATATAAATAAAGCTTCTACACCACTCAAAATCTACCATACAAAATCACTCCATTATTTTTCGTAATTCTATGAGCGTATTCCGAAAAAAGTCAGCTACTTGTACACTCTACTCAGTTACACACTTCTAAATCAATAGTGTTTATATCTATCTTAATTCTTTACTCTCCAGTATTCCATATTAGAATAACTTGCACTCTCATAGCGCATCATCCCTAAGATCATTTTCACGATGTGGTTTATGTCCTCTTAACCTATATATTCAATGTCTAAATAACAAATTTAATTGTACGAAAAAAAGAGGATCTATGCTCATATGTTGAACATAATATCCTCTTATCAGTTTAGTCTGTTTACTATTTTTTATCGACTTTATTTAATGAGTCCCTTGATTTTACTCAATGCGCCAATAAAGCTTTTTTTCTTTCCCCTAATTCTCGAACGATTTTCTCATATTCCACCAACTGTTGATTCAGTTTTTGTTCTCGACTGACAATCATTCGCTTAACTTCTTTCGGACTTGGTCCACCTTGAATCTTTCTAATTTCGACAAAGTATTCAGGGGAGATGATTTTCTGCCATTCTTCTTCGCTAATATGTACGGCAATAAATTCAGCCATCATCTTGTTGATATCTTGTGTATCCCAGTCAGATAATTCCTTCCCTTCACATATCGATTGTTTGGCAATATGGCTTGCTATCGAATGAGCTTTTCGAAAAGAAACTCCATGTTCACGAGAAAGCGTATCCGCTAATTCGGTGATGGTGATACTGGATTTTGTGGCCATTTTCTTTGCATGCTCTTCATTCACTTTCAATGTCGCAATCACAGCATACATCAGCTTCATTACTCGGCCGGCTTTCGTAAACGCACGATATAAATGTGGCTGCAGATCATCTTCCGTATCAACGATGTCACCAAACGGCGTATTATGCACCATTTGAATGGCGCTAAGAGCGTCACCGTAGCTACTACTCGCAATCGAGCGGGCATGTTCAATCGAAACGGGGTTTCTTTTTTGTGGCATAATGCTACTCGTTTGGACGTATGGATCAGCCACATAAAAAGTCGCAAACTCCCTTGTCACAAGTTGCAGGAAGTCTTGAATCCATCTTCCCGTATTCACCATACATGTCATGATCGCGGTTGCTGTTTCTAGTAAATAATCAGCGCCTGCGATCGAGTCATACGAGTTTTCAACAAGCCCATCAAACCCGAGCAAAAAAGCGGTTCGATCGCGGTTAATTGGAAATCCAGTTGTCGTTAAAGCAGCCGCACCTAATGGAGATTGATTCACTGTTTTAAAGGCAGACCATAATCTCTCTCTATCTCTTTGGAGCACATCATAAATCGCGAGAAAGTAATGAGCTAATGTCGTCGGTTGAGCGGGCTGCGTGTGCGTGTAGCCTGTTATATACGTTTCTGTATGCTCCTTTGCCTGGCTTAATAATGCCTCACTCAATTGAGTAGTGCACTCGATCAATTGGAGCAGATGACCGCGTAAAACGAGTCGATACATCGCAACACCCATATCATTCCTGCTACGGCCAATATGAATCTTTCCTGCCAGTTCATGACCGATCTCTTCACCAATCTTCGCTTCCATCATGAAAAATAAATCTTCAAATTGTGGCTCGTAAGATACTAAGGTGAGGTCAATTTCGGCCACCTTTCGAATGCCAGCCAACATACGATTTGCTTCCTCTTCTTTTATAATCTTTTGTTCACAAAGCATTATGACATGCGACCGATGAATATCGAACATGACATGAAATAAGTAATCTCGTTGGTCATTAAAAACCGGCTTTAACAACTGCTCCACATAGGTTTTCCCCGGAAATACACTGCCTTCATTTTTGATAAATTCATCCAACTTACTCATCTTTGCACCACCATTTATAAGGCTTTTTCGGCTTTAATTCCAAAAAATTTATTCGAAATAAAGAGGACAATCACAATTAGCGTAATCTGAATCATACCGTAAGCAGCGGCTTGCCCCATATTGAACATGCGAAGCTGATTCATAATTTCAATTGATATCGGTCGATTGGAGATCGTATACAGAAGGACAGACGTTGGAAATTCGCCAACTGACTCAATAAACGCTAATAATGTCCCGGATAAAACACCAGGCATGATAATTGGCAAGATCACTTTTCTAAACGTATAAAACCATTTGGCTCCTAAATTTCTGGCTGCCTCCTCAATAGAATCATCCAGCTGTTCTAACACCGCATTCGTCGAGCGGACAACGAGTGGAATATGCCGAATGAAATAGGCAAGTGGCAAAATCCAAAATGTACCGACTAAAATTTGTCCGAAAGAAAAAACGCTCGGTTCATTAAAAGCAAATACTAGATTCATCCCAATAACAGTCGCTGGCAATGCCCACGGAATCATAACGAGAATATCAACAAAGCTTTTGCCTACGAATTTCCGTTTGACTAATAAATAGGAAGCGATTACTCCAAAAACCAAATTTCCTACCGTAGCAATCACGGCCATGATTAAACTGTTTTTTAGAGGTTTGAATATATTAGGATCTGCAAATAAAAGCCGATAATTTTCCAGATTAAAAACGGACGGGTACGTTTGCCATGTCCATGTTCCATCCGGTACAAGCGAAAGCAATAAAATCGTAAAATGCGGCAAAAGCAGGACCAATACACCGATCATGCCAAAGCCAACCATTAGCCATTTCATGAACGGATTTTTCACTTCACTTCTATGCGCACCAATGCCTTTTGTAGCCATTCGGTAATCTTTCCGATTTTGATACCAGCGCATGAACAATAAAAATGAAATCGAAACAATCGAGAGTATGACCGATTGCGTCGCCGCAATTTCCATATCACCATTTATTTTCGAAAAATATATTTGTAGGCTCAAAACCCGATATCCGCCCGCTAATAGGAACGGAGCACTGAATGAAGCCATTGAAATCATAAATACAAGCAAAGATGCGGCAACGATAGCAGGTGTTAATAATGGGAATGTCACCTTCCAAAACACTTTAATCCGATTAGCGCCTAAGTTGTACGCAGCCTCTTCTAAGGAAGGGTCGATTTTATTAATCGCCGCTGAAACGGTCATATAAAAATACACATACATCGTATACGCATGCACTATCAAAATTCCGGAAACGCCGCCAATTTTAAACGGAACTTTTTCAAGACCCAATAAATCTTTTATGGCGTTCGGAATCAATCCAGATTCACCATATAAAAACATAAACGCCATAACGCCTACTAGAGATGGCAAAACGATTGGCAAAATCGCAGCTGTTGAAAAGAAACTTCTACCCGGAAAATCGTAGCGGTTAAAAATAATCGCAAGTGGAATCCCGATTAAAGCACTGACGAATACACTCAAAATCGATATATACACTGAGTTCCAAAGTGCTACCAAGTTGGTTTTTGATTCTTGTACAAAGAAATCTTGATAGTTTCCGAGTGAAATCGATCCGTCTGATTGTAGGCTTTCGAAAAAGGTTCGTAAAGAAGGATAGAGGACATACGCAACGAGCACAAAAACGACTGGGATCAAAAGCCAAATCGTTAATCTCGTATCACGGTTTTTAAACATTGACTTCACCGCTTATGACTGGGAGTAGGCGAAGTTGTTTTTCAGGAAGTTCTACATACACGTCCTTCCCTTGATAATAATGGCCGAATTCATGCGTATTCAACATATCCACCTTTAGTGATACATGATCAATCTGTACCATCAAATTGACAATCGATCCAAGAAATTGGACGGCTGCAATTTTCCCTTTCAAGACATTCGTTCCAGTTTCTACTGTATCAAGAATTCGAATCGCCTCAGGTCGAATCGAAACAGCCAGATTCCCTTTATTTAACTCATCTTCATTCGTATGATTATGGACAATAAGTTTTACCGGTTCCCCATCATTTTTTAACGTAACCGCTATATCCTCTTGCTCGACATGATCGACTTGTACAGGCAATAGATTAATTTCGCCGATAAAGCTTGCTACGAAATCATTGGCAGGTTGATTATAAATTTCTGCAGGAGTTCCTACCTGATGACAGACCCCATAGTTAAAAACTGCAATTCGATCACTCATCGATAACGCCTCTGCCTGATCATGTGTCACATAAATGGTCGTAATCTTATAATCTCGCTGCAACCGTAAAATTTCTGCTCTCATTTCATCGCGAAGTTTCGCATCTAAATTACTTAACGGCTCATCTAATAATAAGATTTCTGGTTCGATAACGAGTGCTCTGGCGAGAGCTACCCGCTGCTGCTGCCCTCCACTCAACTGGCTCACTTGCCGATCAGAATATTTCTCTAGCCTCACTTTACGTAGCACTTCCAGCACTTTCGCCTTTACGTCAGCTGAAGAAACTTTTCTCACTTTTAAGCCGAATGCTACATTTTCAAATACTGTCATGTGAGGAAAAAGAGCATAGTTTTGAAAAACCATGCCCGTATTTCGTTTCTCTGGAGGTACACGCGTCATATCTTTTTCGCCAAATCGGACAATACCCTTTGTTGGATAATAAAACCCAGCAATCATTCGAAGGGTTGTCGTTTTCCCACAGCCACTCGGACCTAGAAAGGTAAAGAACTCACCGTCTTTTATTTCCAGATTCAACTGGTCAATAGCTATCGTTTTTCCGAAGGCTTTTTTGACATTCTCTATTTGTATCGACGCCATCAAACGACACTTCCTTATTCTTTAATTTCCTTATCTCCGCTCTTGATGTTTTCATCCCAATACTTCATCCACTCGTCGCCTTTTTCTTGGAAAACGTTCCAATCTATATCCATTGCTTTAATTTCTGTATTCGTAATCCAATCAGGTAAGTCCGTCACATCACTTCTTGTAGGAATTCGGTAAAACTCCTCTGCTAAGATTTTCGCAGCTTCTGGTGTGTTAACAAACTCATAAAAGGCTTCTGCCGCTTTTGGATGTTTGGCACCTTCAACAATGGCAATCCCTTCCGTCAATACTGGTGTCCCACTTTCAGGAATCACAAACTCAAACGGATAGTTTTTATTTTCCTTCAACATGACAACATCCGGCATCGCCCAAACTGACAACGCCCCTTCTCCTTTAGCTACTTTGTTATACATCATTTCCGGGTTAGCAGAATATTCTTTCGTGTTTTGATCAAGCTTCGTCAGCCATTCGTAGCCAGCTTTTGGATCATTCGTATCTTTGTACGTACGATAAATCATAGCAGAAAAGATCGTCCTCATCGTTCCAGATGCGAGCGGATAGCGGATGATAACTTCATCTTTCCACTTCGGATCAAGCAGCTCATCCCAATCTTTCGGAACTTCGTCTTTGGATAATTCTTTACTGTTATACATAATAACTTCTGGAGTCTGGCTCGTACCGGTCCAATACCAGTCTGGATCACGGAATCCTTCATCAAGACTAGCAGAATAAGTAGGTTGATAGGCAGCTAGCAAGCCATCATCCTTTGCTTGGTTAAAATTCGTGGATGGGGCTCCCCACCAAACATCGGCCTGTGGATTATTCTTCTCTGATCGCACACGGTCGAGAATTTCCTGTGACCCCATATCAAGCCACTCTACATCGATTTCATATTTTTCTTCAAATTGCTTTTCAAATTTGGATAGTATGTCTTTTCCATGTGGTGAATATACAACAATCTTATCTTCCAATGCATTTTTTTCCTTTGCTCCGTCTGTATTCGAGTTTGTCTTCGTGTTTGTATCTGTACTACTACATCCAGAAATGAATAACGCGGCAGATAATGTCAACACGGAAACCATCGACTTTTTCTTGTTTTTCATAAAAAATCCCCCTCATCATGAACATTCAAAATACTCTCATACTCTCTTAAAAATAGGGAAACAGCTCCTAAGACTCCTGCATTTTCACCAAGCTTTGAAGTTGTTAGTTCTACTAAACTCGGCAGATAATGATCTACTATTTCCTGAATTCTAGGTACAATGTATGCAGCTGAATTTAATACACCACCTCCTAAAATTACAATCTCTGGATTTAGTAAACTCGTTGCATTTACAATTGCGTATGCTAAATGTTCAATTGCTTCATTAATAATTGCAATCGCTGCAACGTCTCCCTTTTTTGCGAATAAAAAGGCTTCTTCACCTGCTAGTTCAGAGCTCCTCGCCAGTTCATATAAGGCATGTTCTGGGTTTGCTTGGACAGCTTTGGTAAATTGAGCACCAATCGATTTCCCGCCCGCGACACTTTCCAAATAGCCATAGCGGTGGAATATCGGCTTGAATTCACGTTTCATATCTTCTTTGTTGGTTACCATATAACCCATTTCTCCAGCTGCACTTGAAGCTCCTCTAAATAATTGGTTATTCAGGATAATACCGCTGCCAATTCCTGTACCAACCGCAATAAACAGTACATTTCGCTTATTCTTTGCGTTCCCCAACCACTGCTCACCGAGAGCCGCCACATTGACATCATTGTCGATATAAATAGGAAAATCAAAGTAACGTTTTGCTTCGGCGATAAACGGATACTGAATCCACCCTAAGCTCGGTGCCTCCATGACTAAGCCACTTTTCGTTTCCGTGATCCCTGGAATGCCTACTCCCATTCCTAAAATTCGCTCTTTGGCAATCTGATTCTTTGCAAGCAATCGATCCGTTTCAATCGCCATTTGCTTAAGAAGACCTGTTTGCAAATACGCAGTTGTAGAAAAACTCGTTTCAGCAAGGATGTTGCCATTTAGATCACATAATACAATTTTCACTTTCGTACCACCAATATCTGCCCCGATAATAAAAGCTTTACGTTCATTAAAAAAGAGCTGAATCGGTCGCCTTCCACCTTGAGCAGATGATTCACCAATGCCTTTCTCAACAACCCATGATTCATAGATGAGTTCATCAACTAGCTGCGAAACAGTCGGTTTACTTAAACCAAGCATACTTGCAATCTCTGCCCTCGAAATCGGCGAACATCCTTTTATACATTGAATAATTCTTTTTTTATTAACAAATTTCAGGTGACTAGGTGTTCGTTTAAAACTCATTACATCACGGCCTTACCTATTTAGTTAGTCAATCTTCCTAATTTACTAAAATATACCTGATAAGGATAATATACACAAGTAATTTTTATAATATTTTAAATAATCTGTTTTTAATAGTTATTTCGTATGATTTACAATTATAACCATCCGTGCTATTTATTTAGATAAGCTTTTTATCCTGGTTCGTTAGGTAATATTACTAACCTACTCAGCATATTCTGCAAAGAAGCTAAACTAAAATCGAAAGGGGTTACAGAGATGATGAAGAAAGTTTTAATCTCATTACTTTCTCTTGTGTTCGTATTTTCACTCGTACCGCTCACAGGAAGTGCAAACGAGACACAGAAACCAGATGTGGAGTTGTGGAATGCTGTCAAACCACTCGAGACAACCGTTACATTCCTAAACAGTGGCGCTCACCCTGATGATGAACGTAGCGATTTTCTTGCTTATTTATCAAGGGGATTAGGTGTGAAGACATCAAGCCTGATCGCAAACCGGGGGGAAGGTGGACAAAATGAAATTGGCGATGAACTAGACAATGCCTTAGGGATTATCCGCTCCAGAGAAATGATTGAAGCAGCGAAAATTACCGGAGTAAAAGCCTATCATCTTAGTGAAACAACCTCTGATCCGATTTATGATTTCGGCTTTTCGAAAACACCTGAAGAAACATTAGCAAAATGGGGCGAAGACTTAACGTATGAACGGCTAATACGCTTTATCCGTACATATCAGCCTGATATTCTCATGCCTTCGTTCCAAAATGATGATACCCAACATGGCCACCACCGCACCATGACGATTTTAAGTGAACGTGCTTTTAAAGATGCAGCCGATCCAACTGTTTTCCCACAACAATTGAAACAAGGCCTATCAGTATGGCAAGTGAAAAAGTTATATCTACCTGTTTCCACTAAAGAGAAAGCGACTACATCTATCGAAATCGGCACCTATGATCCCATATATGGCATGACCTACCCACAACTAGGCGAACAATCGCGCTATCTGCACAAAAGCCAAGGGATGGGGTCCGATATCCCAGCTGCACCTCGCCAAGTCCACTTAGAATTGAAACAAACGGCTGTGGATACGAAAGGCAAGTCAGGCCTTTTTGAAGGAGTTCCTTATAATTTTACCGAGTGGTCTGCTAAGCTACCAAGCTCAGCGTCAAAATTAAAGACTGATTTCATCAATGTGCAGCGAAAATTGAACGCTGTTGTTGCCGCCTATCCGAATAAACAACACGTTTTCACAACAACTCAAACCGCGCTGTCTGATGTGCGTTTACTTTCTGCCCAAATAAAAAAAGCAAAACTAAACGCAGAATTGAAAAATGACTTGCTCCACAAGCTTTCATTAAAAGAAGAACAGTTACAAACTGCAAGCTATGTCTCATCAGGTCTAAAAGTGCAAGCAAAAGCAGACTCGACAATCCTGACAAAAGGGCAAAAAACAAACGTAACCGTAACCGTGAAGAATTCAGGAAAGCAAACGTTGGAAAAAGTTGCTGCAACATTGGATGTGCCAAAAGGATGGAAAGCAAAGACCAAATCTAAAGCAGTCAATCTAGCGCCAAATCAATCAACGTCCATTACGTACGAGATTGACGTGCCTAAAGATGCAGATTATTATCACGCTTATCATGAACCTGCACTTACAACAAGCATTTCGTATGAATTCGGGAAAACTAAAACAACAGAAACCGAGGAATTGGAAGGAACCGTCGCTGTTCTACCAGATGTCAGTCTCACCCTTTCTCCTGAAGATATCGTCGTCAATACAGCCGACGGGCAAAAAGAAATACCTGTGAAAGTAACAGTGAAAAACTATCAAGATGGAAAAACATCCGCAAATATTGCTTTACACACACCAAAAGATTGGAAAGTTTCTCCTAGCAATTCAACCGTTTCATTTACGAAAAAATTAGAAGAAAAACAAGTGAATTTCACCCTGACACCACCGAAATCGATTCAAGATGGTGAGTATAATCTATCAGCTCAAGCTACGGTCAATGGAAAAACATTCAATTCGACAATTCAAGAAATTTCCTATGATCATATCGGCACATTCTATTATCAATACAAAGCTGCAATCAACACTGTTGCCTTTGAACTATTAAAGCCAACCTCATTAAAAGTCGGCTATATTGAAAGCGGATTTGATAAAGTAGCCGATTACTTAAGTAACGCAGGTCTCAATATTACAAAACTAACAGCAGCCGATTTAGCTTCTGGCGATTTGAGTCAATATGATACGATTGTGACCGGCATTCGCGCTTACTTGTCTCGCCCAGATTTAAAAGCAAATAATGCTCGCTTACTGCAATACGTTGAAAATGGCGGCCATCTTGTCGTGCAATATCACAAACCGGGTGATGGTTGGGATGAAAAGACGACTGCCCCATATCCACTTACTCTTGGCAATCCATCGATTAAGTGGAGAGTAACTGATGAAAAAGCTGCAGTCAATGTCTTACAACCAGATTCAGCCCTTTTCAATTTCCCGAATAAAATCACACCAAAAGATTGGGACAATTGGGTGCAAGAAAGAGGCTTATACTTCCCGATGAAGTGGGATTCACACTATGAAACATTCATATCCATGGCCGATCCTAACGAAGATCCATTTGATGGCGGTATTCTAATGGCCAATTATGGAAAAGGAACGTATCTCTACACCAACCTTGTCCTCTACCGCCAAATCCAAGGCCAAGTACCAGGTGGCTATCGAATTCTGACCAACTTGATAAGTTACGGAGCTGAATAATTAGATGAATGAACCTATGCATGTGTATATGTGCATAGGTTTATTATTTTGGGCGAAACTAGCACTTATTTTTACCTTCAGGCGTGGAAATCGCACAGCATTTTTACCATTTCGATCCGGAAATCAAATTTGCGAGCGCCATTTCGAATTTACGTGCCGGTATCGATACTTTTCGAGCGAGATATTGCAATTTTCGTGCCGGAGCCTAATTTAGAAAGTAAAACTGTTACAGTAAACATTCCGGAACTACGACAAAAAAACGAATCTGAATTTTAACCAAACATGAGTTGTTAGGGAGCTAAATAAATACACGAACGAACATATGCATGCGTGATATGTGCATAGTTTTTTTACTTTTTGCGAAACTTTCACTTACTTTTACCTTCAGGCGTGGAAATCGCACAGCATTTTTACCATTTCGATCCGGAAATCAAATTTGCGAGCGCGATTTCGAATTTACGTGCCGGAATCGGGGATTTACGTGCCAGAATCGATACTTTTCGAGCGAGATATTGCAATTTTCGTGCCGGAGCCTAATTTAGAAAGTAAAACTGTTACAGTAAACATTCCGGAACTACGACAAAAAAACGAATCTGAATTTTAACCAAACATGAGTTGTTAGGGAGCTAAATAAATACACGAACGAACCTATGCATGCGTGATATGTGTTTAGGTATTTACTTTTTGCGGAACTATCACTTACTTTTACCTTCAGGCGTGGAAATCGCACAGCATTTTTACCATTTCGATCCGGAAATCAAATTTGCGAGCGCGATTTCGAATTTACGTGCCGGAATCGGGGATTTACGTGCCAGAATCGATACTTTTCGAGCGAGATATTGCAATTTTCGTGCCGGAGCCTAATTTAGGAAGTAAAACTGTTGCAGTAAACATTCCGGAACTACGACAAAAAAAACGAATCTGAATTTTAACCAAACATGAGTTGTTAGGGAGCTAAATAAATACACGAACGAACCTATGCATGCGTGATATGTGCATAGGTTTTTTATTTATTACGAAACTATCTCTTACTTTTACCTTCAGTCGTGGAAAACGCCATCTATTTCTACAGTTACGATCCGGATATCAAATTTGCGAGCGCGATTTCGAATTTACGTGCCAGAATCGGGGATTTACGTGCCAGAATCGATACTTTTCGAGCGAGATATTGCAATTTTCGTGCCTGAGCCTAATTTAGGAAGTAAAACTGTTACAGTAAACATTCCGGAACTACGACAAAAAAACGGAAGACCCATTATCAGGACTCCCGTAAATTTCCTTCACGCTAGCTAAGTTATTTTTACACTACTAAAACTTGCCAAATAAAAGACTAATCCTATTACGCGTATTTTGAAGGAACTTGCTAGTGTATTTCTAATATAAATTAGAATAAGATGTAAGTTTCTCCACTTAGATAACATCTTCATGTAGGGGTACGAATAACTCTACCGACATCAATCAATTTCATTTTTTCACAATTCTAATTGTTCTTAAACTTCATATATAGATGGCATTTCAATTGGATACCCAGTACTTACCGCAACCATTAAATGTATCACTAGCACCTATTGTATCCAACTGATGTCTTATATCCATAACCTTGAACAATCACTGAACCATTATTATAGGTTGCTCCCGCTTACTCTTGTGTAACGATTAACCCTATTAGGAATTTCTTCAAAATATCAACCGAATATTCTCAAAATAATTCAACACATTCCGTCTCATTAGGTGTAATATAGATTGCCATTTCAATCATTTTCTTTGTGCACGAAGACGCTGGTGCTGGAATTAATATAACTGGGACATTTTGTTCATGACATATGTTAAGTACTTCTTCTACCGCCTTTGGAAAAATTTCCAATTCAAGATGACAATATCACTGCTCGCTAAGAGTGCTTTGAAAGGTTGACATCTGAAGGAGTTAAATTGAAATTAGCACCGGAGACAACAATACTCTTATTATCCCTTTCAGATACAATTTTAGTAGCTACACCCGTTCGTTTATTTTTGACTATACTGATACAATCAATATTAATTCCTTCATGCAATTGATTCTCTTGAAGTTCTTTCCCAAAAATATCTCTACCCACATTCCCTACAAAATTTACTTAACCACCTAATCTTGCAGTAGAAACATCTTGATTGGACCCTTTACCACCAGTTTGTTTATTTTAAAACAGTATCCATTACAATTCCCAGGAATTTCTCATAATTAGCTTCATATGCGATATCAACTTCGGGTAAATCGTTCCATGTATGATGATGTCTCGTGTCTAAAACTGTCATCCCCAGTGTAATTTCACCTTTGGTCTCAATGCCTACCTTCCCTTTCAATGTTTTAACAATGGATTCATCAATAATTGCTCCGATTGCCATAGAATCAATTAGCACACAATACGATTCAAACCCTCTATTATTAACAAAATTAATCATATTTAATAAGAAATCTGCCTCTTTTGTTTTTGCTGACTCTAATGTAAGTAGATGCTGCTTTGAAAAATTAACATCAAAATGTGTCGCTACATCTAATCCAATCGCAGTCAAAGGAACCCCTGATTTAAATACTATATCAGCCGCTTCTGGGTCAACATACACATTCCATTCACTTTGAGGATTGTCACCAGTTGCATTTGCTGATGAATATTTATTCAATCCAAATGCTCCTGCAATAGCATATATACCTTTAATCATTGGAATAATTTCCGGACTCTTTAAGAAGGCCATTGCTATATTTGTTAATGGAGCTAGTGCTGCTATATATAACTCATTTGGGTATTTTTTTACTGTATCAATAATTAAGTCTACAGCATGTTGATTCGCAAGTTCCATTGTAGGTTCTGGAAGGTATGCATCAGCTTGACCGTCTTCACCATGTGTAAAAGGATCACTTGCTAAATCTCGTACAAGTGGTTTAGCCATCCCCCTAGCTACTGGTATGTCTGTCCTATTCAATAATTCAAGTGTTTTTCTCGCATTTGCCTGTGTTACATCAACATGATAATTTCCAGAAACAGTCGTAATTGCTTTTACATCAAGAACCTGAGATTTACATGCCACGATAATAGCTAATGAATCATCCATCCCAGGATCACAATCAATTAATAGTTTTTTCATTTCTGTCATCTCCATTCACCCTTTTCATCCATCATTTTTTGTAAGAGTCCTTCAGCCTTTTCTTTTGTTTTCTTATCAATTTTGGTTGGTACGCCTTCTTGCTCAATACAAATAGCGGCACCTATACTCCCCATTAATCCCATCTCTTCTAGAGAACGATTTTCACATAATCCAATTAATACCCCGGCAGACGAACTATTTCCACCACCAGTTACATCAACAACCTTGATGTTCTTTACGCTGTTTATTTTCACCAATTCGTTCTTCGTTAGCATATAAGCTCCCTTTGAGCCGACTCTTAAAAATATGGTGTTAATGCTCCATTCTCTCAATCTTTCAATAACAACATCTAAATCACTTTCCCCAAATAATGATTTTGCTTCCTTTTCATTTAACGAAAATACATCAATTCTCTCTACAATACTCTTAACTTGTTGTTTAAAATCAATATGTGCAGAATCAGCATTAAGCTCCCACAATACTTTGATTTTTATTTGCTCGTTCAGGATGAAAAACTCATTCCAAAATTGTTCATCGTGCCCTTTAAATATATAAATACCTTCCGTATCACATGTAACAGCTTCCTCAATTTCTCTCACCGAAGCATTCATTTTTTGATAATGCTTAGCACCGTAAAAAGGTGTTTCTGTTCGATTCTCTTCATCTTCATATCGAATGATGGTTCTTGGTGTATTCGCATCCTTAATTATCAAATTTTGTGTAGGTAGTTCGTTATTTTGGAACCACTCAAAATGAAGATTTTGAAAATCTTCACCTACACCTGTCAGAATCGATATGTCGTCCGACCAAATTTTCGCACCAGCCAACGCATAAATGCCTGCTCCACCAAGAGCATATTTAACCTCTGAACTATCTTTTTTATGGATTTCATCCGTCACAGCTGTGGATACGATTAAATATTTTGACACCATCATCACCTCGCATACTTACACTACATTATATTTTTAACAGAGAACCCGTCTGCAACCATCGATCCGTTATCGATGATAAAACCTGCTGCACCACAATCATACGTATTATTTTCATCCGTACATTCAATTAATTTTTCTCTATTTACTGATACAGATAAAACGTTTCCATTCACTGACAATTCCATCTCATACAATTTGTCATGTTCATATTCAAAATCTACTGAACCAAGGATTCGTTCTTCATTATCTTTCCTACAAACAATAACGATTTGTTTGTCGTTTACAAACTTAGCTGCATAATATCTACGATGACCATTACTCCTTACTATTAATCCAGCTGACTCATGTAAACTGAATTCTAGCGCAGACTCTACTGAATAGTTTTTCCAGTCCTGTGTCCCTATCGTTACGACACCATTCTTCTCATGATGTGAAATACAATATGTGTATTTAAAATCAGCAGCAAAATGTTTGGCTGAACTTGACCAAGAATACAACCAAAATGGAGTAGTACTCCAAATGGATGTCATCATCATCCCTTTTTGATAAAAGTGACTTGGTGCTTCATTCCAATCGATATCCTTTATTACTAAACTACCATCAAATCTCTCTTCGGAAAGTATTTCATATCCCAATCTAAAAATAGCCATACCTTTTGTATCTGGGACAACCCATTCAACTTTATTTTCACCTTGTTTTAATGAAGTAGGTTCACTTTCAAACCGCTGAACTTCATTATTGATGTCATAATATAGTACATAATGCTTAATCTGCACTTCTTTGGAATCATAATAATGAATGGTTGAAGTTACTTTTTGAGACGCGTATAACGTCGGTGACGCTGTAGTCGAAAAGTTTATCGCTAATTTATCAAAATCAATAAATACGGGTGTTGAGACATGGACACTCAGACCTTTTGCTACTCCATTACACTCAATAAGCAAACCATTTTCATCAGATACCTCATTGGCATTGTAGATTTTTGAATGGCTCGTGTGATTTGTTGAATATGGACATAAATCAAATCCTTGCGTAGACCCTCTAAAATCAAATGTATAAGCTTTTTCTTCTCTCTCATAATTTTCGCCTATTAATCTCTTACTAGCTTCGACAATTTTATGCGTTTCTTTTACAGCGTCCGTGACTACTGAACCACCATCCGATGAAACTACATACATCATATCTCTCACTGGATTTCTAAAATCGGGTCCACTACCTATTCCTTCTAGCCCTAATCGTATGCCATTTAAACAACCAACATTCCCGGCATTACAATCCGTATCCCAACCTGCTGATGCTGCAATCATAATGGACTTTTGGAAATCGTCTTCTCCTAAAATAAATGCTACTAAAACCATTAAATGATTAGGGATAATATGACAAGATCCAGGAAACTGTTTATAGCCATATTTACTGTCTAAAAACTCTCGTACTTTTCTCCAATCTTTTTCTTCTTTACAAACTTCTCTCGTTTCTTGAATCGCCTGTTTTAAGAAGGGACTACTTATATACTTAAGCCCCCGATCTAATAAAGTGTTAATCTCTTTCTCTTCAAATGCCATGGCTTGCATAGCACCTAGAAAACATGCTGCCTCAACTGCCATACCATCATGACTTACACTTGCTGCAGCCTTTATCAACTCTACTGCTCGATCAGGATTGTTCGGACAGCTCATGGCAATAGCGTCAATAAATATTTGTGCGCCAATTTGTTCGGCTAATGTCTGACCATTCATCTCAATCGATCCACTCATCGGCGCTTTTACACCATTTTTTAATCGTAAAAATGCCGTATGCTCGGTTGAACGTCCCAAGCCCCCCCACCAAAGAACGGTTTTATCTTCAATAATATAGTTTAACCAAGTATCTCCAAATTTTTCGGCCGTTAAGTCTTGATAATTGTAATCTTTTAATGCTTTGAAAAATCCAAATGTACCTGATATATCATCATCGGCAACAATTAATGGTACTTTACATTCTTCATGAACATAGTAATTTATTTCATTAAATTCACTTTGGATTTTCTCATATGCCCAACCTTCTACTGGCCTTCCAAGATAAACACCGATGAGCTTCCCTAATACTCCTGCGTATGTTAATTCTGCATAATTTTGATTTGCCATAAAGAACACCTCCAAATTTAGCTAGACGCCACTTTAAATCCATTAGCTAGGATTGCACCTGAATTCACTACAAATCCGGCGCTTCCATTACAATACTCATCATCGATTGCATGAAGTTCTTTTTCACCATTTACTATTACTTCTAAAACATTGCCTTTTACAGAAAACGATACATTGTAACGCACATCCAGTTTCATATCGAAGTCTTTTTGAGCTAAATTTATATATTCGTGATCCTTTTGTTTTCCGATTACCAT
>NZ_KI632495.1:1610453-1737942 GCF_000504145.1 Bacillus cihuensis
TAGGGGGCTAAATAAATACACGAACGAACCTATGCATGCGTGATATGTGTTTAGGTATTTACTTTTTGCGGAACTATCACTTACTTTTACCTTCAGGCGTGGAAATCGCACAGCATTTTTACCATTTCGATCCGGAAATCAAATTTGCGAGCGCGATTTCGAATTTACGTGCCGGAATCGGGGATTTACGTGCCAGAATCGATACTTTTCGAGCGAGATATTGCAATTTGCGTGCCGGAGCCTAATTTAGGAAGTAAAACTGTTGCAGTAAACATTCCGGAACTACGACAAAAAAAACGAATCTGAATTTTAACCAAACATGAGTTGTTAGGGAGCTAAATAAATACACGAACGAACCTATGCATGCGTGATATGTGCATAGGTTTTTTATTTATTACGAAACTATCTCTTACTTTTACCTTCAGTCGTGGAAAACGCCATCTATTTCTACAGTTACGATCCGGATATCAAATTTGCGAGCGCGATTTCGAATTTACGTGCCAGAATCGGGGATTTACGTGCCAGAATCGATACTTTTCGAGCGAGATATTGCAATTTTCGTACCTGAGCCTAATTTAGGAAGTAAAACTGTTACAGTAAACATTCCGGAACTACGACAAAAAAACGGAAGACCCATTATCAGGACTCCCGTAAATTTCCTTCACGCTAGCTAAGTTATTTTTACACTACTAAAACTTGCCAAATAAAAGACTAATCCTATTACGCGTATTTTGAAGGAACTTGCTAGTGTATTTCTAATATAAATTAGAATAAGATGTAAGTTTCTCCACTTAGATAACATCTTCATGTAGGGGTACGAATAACTCTACCGACATCAATCAATTTCATTTTTTCACAATTCTAATTGTTCTTAAACTTCATATATAGATGGCATTTCAATTGGATACCCAGTACTTACCGCAACCATTAAATGTATCACTAGCACCTATTGTATCCAACTGATGTCTTATATCCATAACCTTGAACAATCACTGAACCATTATTATAGGTTGCTCCCGCTTACTCTTGTGTAACGATTAACCCTATTAGGAATTTCTTCAAAATATCAACCGAATATTCTCAAAATAATTCAACACATTCCGTCTCATTAGGTGTAATATAGATTGCCATTTCAATCATTTTCTTTGTGCACGAAGACGCTGGTGCTGGAATTAATATAACTGGGACATTTTGTTCATGACATATGTTAAGTACTTCTTCTACCGCCTTTGGAAAAATTTCCAATTCAAGATGACAATATCACTGCTCGCTAAGAGTGCTTTGAAAGGTTGACATCTGAAGGAGTTAAATTGAAATTAGCACCGGAGACAACAATACTCTTATTATCCCTTTCAGATACAATTTTAGTAGCTACACCCGTTCGTTTATTTTTGACTATACTGATACAATCAATATTAATTCCTTCATGCAATTGATTCTCTTGAAGTTCTTTCCCAAAAATATCTCTACCCACATTCCCTACAAAATTTACTTAACCACCTAATCTTGCAGTAGAAACATCTTGATTGGACCCTTTACCACCAGTTTGTTTATTTTAAAACAGTATCCATTACAATTCCCAGGAATTTCTCATAATTAGCTTCATATGCGATATCAACTTCGGGTAAATCGTTCCATGTATGATGATGTCTCGTGTCTAAAACTGTCATCCCCAGTGTAATTTCACCTTTGGTCTCAATGCCTACCTTCCCTTTCAATGTTTTAACAATGGATTCATCAATAATTGCTCCGATTGCCATAGAATCAATTAGCACACAATACGATTCAAACCCTCTATTATTAACAAAATTAATCATATTTAATAAGAAATCTGCCTCTTTTGTTTTTGCTGACTCTAATGTAAGTAGATGCTGCTTTGAAAAATTAACATCAAAATGTGTCGCTACATCTAATCCAATCGCAGTCAAAGGAACCCCTGATTTAAATACTATATCAGCCGCTTCTGGGTCAACATACACATTCCATTCACTTTGAGGATTGTCACCAGTTGCATTTGCTGATGAATATTTATTCAATCCAAATGCTCCTGCAATAGCATATATACCTTTAATCATTGGAATAATTTCCGGACTCTTTAAGAAGGCCATTGCTATATTTGTTAATGGAGCTAGTGCTGCTATATATAACTCATTTGGGTATTTTTTTACTGTATCAATAATTAAGTCTACAGCATGTTGATTCGCAAGTTCCATTGTAGGTTCTGGAAGGTATGCATCAGCTTGACCGTCTTCACCATGTGTAAAAGGATCACTTGCTAAATCTCGTACAAGTGGTTTAGCCATCCCCCTAGCTACTGGTATGTCTGTCCTATTCAATAATTCAAGTGTTTTTCTCGCATTTGCCTGTGTTACATCAACATGATAATTTCCAGAAACAGTCGTAATTGCTTTTACATCAAGAACCTGAGATTTACATGCCACGATAATAGCTAATGAATCATCCATCCCAGGATCACAATCAATTAATAGTTTTTTCATTTCTGTCATCTCCATTCACCCTTTTCATCCATCATTTTTTGTAAGAGTCCTTCAGCCTTTTCTTTTGTTTTCTTATCAATTTTGGTTGGTACGCCTTCTTGCTCAATACAAATAGCGGCACCTATACTCCCCATTAATCCCATCTCTTCTAGAGAACGATTTTCACATAATCCAATTAATACCCCGGCAGACGAACTATTTCCACCACCAGTTACATCAACAACCTTGATGTTCTTTACGCTGTTTATTTTCACCAATTCGTTCTTCGTTAGCATATAAGCTCCCTTTGAGCCGACTCTTAAAAATATGGTGTTAATGCTCCATTCTCTCAATCTTTCAATAACAACATCTAAATCACTTTCCCCAAATAATGATTTTGCTTCCTTTTCATTTAACGAAAATACATCAATTCTCTCTACAATACTCTTAACTTGTTGTTTAAAATCAATATGTGCAGAATCAGCATTAAGCTCCCACAATACTTTGATTTTTATTTGCTCGTTCAGGATGAAAAACTCATTCCAAAATTGTTCATCGTGCCCTTTAAATATATAAATACCTTCCGTATCACATGTAACAGCTTCCTCAATTTCTCTCACCGAAGCATTCATTTTTTGATAATGCTTAGCACCGTAAAAAGGTGTTTCTGTTCGATTCTCTTCATCTTCATATCGAATGATGGTTCTTGGTGTATTCGCATCCTTAATTATCAAATTTTGTGTAGGTAGTTCGTTATTTTGGAACCACTCAAAATGAAGATTTTGAAAATCTTCACCTACACCTGTCAGAATCGATATGTCGTCCGACCAAATTTTCGCACCAGCCAACGCATAAATGCCTGCTCCACCAAGAGCATATTTAACCTCTGAACTATCTTTTTTATGGATTTCATCCGTCACAGCTGTGGATACGATTAAATATTTTGACACCATCATCACCTCGCATACTTACACTACATTATATTTTTAACAGAGAACCCGTCTGCAACCATCGATCCGTTATCGATGATAAAACCTGCTGCACCACAATCATACGTATTATTTTCATCCGTACATTCAATTAATTTTTCTCTATTTACTGATACAGATAAAACGTTTCCATTCACTGACAATTCCATCTCATACAATTTGTCATGTTCATATTCAAAATCTACTGAACCAAGGATTCGTTCTTCATTATCTTTCCTACAAACAATAACGATTTGTTTGTCGTTTACAAACTTAGCTGCATAATATCTACGATGACCATTACTCCTTACTATTAATCCAGCTGACTCATGTAAACTGAATTCTAGCGCAGACTCTACTGAATAGTTTTTCCAGTCCTGTGTCCCTATCGTTACGACACCATTCTTCTCATGATGTGAAATACAATATGTGTATTTAAAATCAGCAGCAAAATGTTTGGCTGAACTTGACCAAGAATACAACCAAAATGGAGTAGTACTCCAAATGGATGTCATCATCATCCCTTTTTGATAAAAGTGACTTGGTGCTTCATTCCAATCGATATCCTTTATTACTAAACTACCATCAAATCTCTCTTCGGAAAGTATTTCATATCCCAATCTAAAAATAGCCATACCTTTTGTATCTGGGACAACCCATTCAACTTTATTTTCACCTTGTTTTAATGAAGTAGGTTCACTTTCAAACCGCTGAACTTCATTATTGATGTCATAATATAGTACATAATGCTTAATCTGCACTTCTTTGGAATCATAATAATGAATGGTTGAAGTTACTTTTTGAGACGCGTATAACGTCGGTGACGCTGTAGTCGAAAAGTTTATCGCTAATTTATCAAAATCAATAAATACGGGTGTTGAGACATGGACACTCAGACCTTTTGCTACTCCATTACACTCAATAAGCAAACCATTTTCATCAGATACCTCATTGGCATTGTAGATTTTTGAATGGCTCGTGTGATTTGTTGAATATGGACATAAATCAAATCCTTGCGTAGACCCTCTAAAATCAAATGTATAAGCTTTTTCTTCTCTCTCATAATTTTCGCCTATTAATCTCTTACTAGCTTCGACAATTTTATGCGTTTCTTTTACAGCGTCCGTGACTACTGAACCACCATCCGATGAAACTACATACATCATATCTCTCACTGGATTTCTAAAATCGGGTCCACTACCTATTCCTTCTAGCCCTAATCGTATGCCATTTAAACAACCAACATTCCCGGCATTACAATCCGTATCCCAACCTGCTGATGCTGCAATCATAATGGACTTTTGGAAATCGTCTTCTCCTAAAATAAATGCTACTAAAACCATTAAATGATTAGGGATAATATGACAAGATCCAGGAAACTGTTTATAGCCATATTTACTGTCTAAAAACTCTCGTACTTTTCTCCAATCTTTTTCTTCTTTACAAACTTCTCTCGTTTCTTGAATCGCCTGTTTTAAGAAGGGACTACTTATATACTTAAGCCCCCGATCTAATAAAGTGTTAATCTCTTTCTCTTCAAATGCCATGGCTTGCATAGCACCTAGAAAACATGCTGCCTCAACTGCCATACCATCATGACTTACACTTGCTGCAGCCTTTATCAACTCTACTGCTCGATCAGGATTGTTCGGACAGCTCATGGCAATAGCGTCAATAAATATTTGTGCGCCAATTTGTTCGGCTAATGTCTGACCATTCATCTCAATCGATCCACTCATCGGCGCTTTTACACCATTTTTTAATCGTAAAAATGCCGTATGCTCGGTTGAACGTCCCAAGCCCCCCCACCAAAGAACGGTTTTATCTTCAATAATATAGTTTAACCAAGTATCTCCAAATTTTTCGGCCGTTAAGTCTTGATAATTGTAATCTTTTAATGCTTTGAAAAATCCAAATGTACCTGATATATCATCATCGGCAACAATTAATGGTACTTTACATTCTTCATGAACATAGTAATTTATTTCATTAAATTCACTTTGGATTTTCTCATATGCCCAACCTTCTACTGGCCTTCCAAGATAAACACCGATGAGCTTCCCTAATACTCCTGCGTATGTTAATTCTGCATAATTTTGATTTGCCATAAAGAACACCTCCAAATTTAGCTAGACGCCACTTTAAATCCATTAGCTAGGATTGCACCTGAATTCACTACAAATCCGGCGCTTCCATTACAATACTCATCATCGATTGCATGAAGTTCTTTTTCACCATTTACTATTACTTCTAAAACATTGCCTTTTACAGAAAACGATACATTGTAACGCACATCCAGTTTCATATCGAAGTCTTTTTGAGCTAAATTTATATATTCGTGATCCTTTTGTTTTCCGATTACCATTCTATCTTTGTAAAAAAGCACAGAGTAGTACCTTCTATGACCGATAGATCTTGCGACGAGTCCAGCTGATTCTTGATTTGTAAAAATAATTTCTGATGACACGCAATAATCCTTCCATTCCTTTGACCCTATTGTTACGACTCCGTTATTAGTAGAATGAGAAATGGAAAAAGTTTCAGCAAAATCAGGATTAAAATGATCCGCAGAACTCATAAATGATTTAATCCATGTTGTATTTGTCGTCCAAGGGGTTAAACTTGGCGTTAACTCTATCGCTTTTTTCAATTCAAAAGACTTAGGTGCCTCGTTCCAATCAATCGATTTAATGACTACATGGCCATCGATTCTATCATTACTTGTTAATCGGATGCCTAATCTATAAATAGCATGTCCTTGTGTATGAGGAAGTGACCATTTTAAACGATTGTTTCCCTTCATTAAAATATGGGGATCACTAAATAAAGTTTTAATTTCGTCTTCTTGATCATATATATCAATAAAAAATGTTAAAACTGGTTGTTGTTCATTCATTGATAGAACTTCCACTTCTATTTCCTGTGTAGAATATAGGCTAGGGGAAGCTAAAACTTCAAAGTAACTAGTCCCTTCTTTTCCTCTTGATTCCAACTCAACAAAAGTATCCAATGAAACAGTAGAATGGTTTCCTTTTGCTAAATGATCATATTCAATAACCAATCCATTTTCTTTTGAAATCGTATTGTAATTATATATTTTCGTAGTTGCTAATTCTTCAAGGAAATCTTCATAAAGTGTAAATCCTTGTGTTGAGCCAGGATATTCAAAAGAGTACCGTTTTACTTGGAGCGGTATCTCTTCCCCATTCAGCGCATAAGCTGCTCGCACAATTTTTCTGGTCTCAATGACAGCATCCGTCACACAGCTACCACCATCTGCTGAGACAACATACATTCGATCAGAAACAGATTTTCGATAGTCTGGTCCTTTACTTAGTCCCTCAAGCCCTAAACGTATGCCATTAAGACAACCTACATTACCTGCATTACAATCCGTATCCCAACCTGCTGATGCTGCAATCATGATGGATTTCTGAAAGTCGTCCCCTGCCATGATTAAAGCCATAATAACCACTAGATGATTGGTCACCATAGGGCAGCTTCCAGGATATTTATCATAGCCATGGTTTATTGAAATCCATTCTCTAACTTCTCGCCAATCCGTAGCATTATGGCACACAGTAAGTAAATCTGTAATGACTGAGGTAAGTTCAACATTATTCACAACAGACAGGGCATTCGTTAGTAATCTATCGACATTTTTTTCTTCAAATGCACTAGCTTCCATATGCGCCAATAGACACGCCGCATCAACAGCAATCCCATCATGACTCACACTTGCAGCCTTTCTAGCAAAATCGACTGCTAACTCAGGGTTATTCGGACACGCCATGGCCCAACTATCGATAAATATTTGAGCACCAATTTGTTCCGACATACTTTTTCCATTCAACTCACTTGAACCACTTACGGGGGCGTTTATTCCATTTTTCAATCTTAGATAAGCGGTATGTTCTGTTGATCTAGATAATCCCCCCCACCACAATACTGTTTGATTTTCAATAATATAATTGAGCCAAGTATCACCGATTTGTGCAGCAGACAAATCTTTATTAAATTGATAATCTTCCAATGCTCTAAAGAATACGAATGTTCCTGAGATATCATCATCTGGTACAATCAATGGGACTCCTACTTGTCGATGCACGAAATGATTAACGTCTTTAAACGATTCATAGATTGAATCATATGTCCAGCCTTCAATAGGTCTCCCTAAATATACGCCTATGATTTTCCCTAAAACTCCCGAATAAATCTGAGATTCATATTTGGAGATACTCATTTTCACTATCACCCTTTTCTTTTTTATCCTTTAACAGACCCACTTACTAATCCCTCAATGAAGTACTTTTGAACGACTAAGAAGAAAACAATTAAGGGAGCAATCATTAAGACAGAAGCAGCCATCATTAATCCTTGATTTGTATTGTACGTATTATTTAATGATAAAAATCCTAAAGTTGCTGTGAAGTTTTCCTGCCCTTGTAGGAATGTAGATGTAATCAGAAATTCATTCCATACAGAAATCCCCACAATGATACTAACTGTAATCAATCCTGGTCTTACCAATGGAAACATTATTTTTGTAATCAAATTGAATGTTGAAGCGCCATCTATTCTTGCTGATTCCTCTAATTCAGTAGGTATATTCATAAAAAATGTTCGCATTAAGAATGTGGCTAACGGCATATTTACAGCTGCTAAGATAAAACTAACAGCATAAATATTCCCTATTAGATTAAATTTTGCTAAAACAAAATATAATGGAAAGAGAAATAATTGAATTGGGATTGTCATTGCGACCATGAAATAGATCGTGACTGCTTGAGTTGCTTTTATCTTTTTTCCTGCTAATACATACCCAGCAAGAGCTGAAGCAATTAAAACTATTACGATTGTCGTTCCAGTAAGCAAAATACTGTTGATAAATCCTGTGCTAAAATTCGCTGCATGCCAAGCATCAACATAATTTGAAATATTTAATGCTTTTGGCCAAGACAGAGGGTTTTTGATAATTTCAGTTTGATTTTTAAAACTATTTAATAACACAAGTGACAATGGAGCTAAAGCAGAAATAGAAAATAATAGTAGTATCACATGTGATAAGACAGACGTTCGTTTCTTCTTTGCCAACGAACTACTTTTCATAATATTTCCTCCAGCCTCTTAATTTTTCAAATCATTTCTACTCATCCAAATATATAGACATGAAGCTAACAATCCGAAGAAGCTCATAAATAAAGCAATTGCAGCTGCTTTTCCTACTTGAAATGCCGAAAAAGCAAATGTATAGGCATAGGTACTTAACATTTCAGTAGAATGTGATGGACCTCCACCAGTTAATAAGTAAACATAATCAAAGGTGAGGAAAGAGAAGATAATAATCATCACAAACATTATATTGAACGTAGGCCTAATACTAGGAAAATACACATATCTAAAGATTTGCCAACCATTGCAACCTTCTAAGTAAGCGGCTTCAATTTGTTCAGCAGGAGTTTGCCGAAGTGCAGCTAAATAAATGACCGTTAGGAAACCCCAATAATGCCAAATATCTACAGATGCTACTGCATATAATGCTGTATCGACCGATGATAATGGAGAATCAATTGGAATTCCAATCTCTTGTAAGTAACCAATTACTCCTGAAACTGGATTGAAGATAATATTCAACCATAAAATTGCATTGGTGGTTGGTGCTAAAATATAAGGAAAGAGGAAGATTAATTGATAGGCACTCTTACTTTTTTTTCTTTTTAGTAACATCATAGCCGTAAATAGTCCTATTACAATCGGAACTGTTACGAACATTAATGTCCACTTTGCATTATTTAACAACGCCTTCCAAAAAATGCTATCTACAAATAATTCATTAAAATTTTGAACACCGACAAAATTTGGCGTTGTTGAAACTCCATTCCAGTCGGTAAAGGCAACGATTACTGTTAATAATCCAGGGATAAACACTATTAATATACTAATTAGTAACGCTGGGGATATTAGAAAATAATTGACTGTATTTCTCATCAGCAATGACCCCTCTCTACTTCCATTAGGATAAAAATGGGACGATTTCAAATAAATTTGAGTGTCCCATTTTCTATAGTTACTCAGTAGGTTTTGGTATCGGTGGTACTAAGCCTTTTTCTTTTTCTTTATCAAACTCTACTTGCACTTTCTTCATTAACTCTGTACTAGTCATTTGTTCATTCCAAATCGATTCAATATCTAGGAAAATTTGTTGTGTGGCTGGTGGTAAGAATACACCTGAATAATAACCAAAGTGACCTTTATTTACACCATCCACCATATTTTTTATAGTTTCAGCGTATGCTTTTGACAATTCTGGCATGTCGCTAGTATCAATTTCTAGGTCTTTTAAAGGGACCCCCCAATAACCAGGCCATGTTTTCGTCATTTCATTCATAAACTCATTAGTCATCATAGTATCTAGAATTTTTGCAGCTTCATCTTTGTGTTTTGATTGAGCATTAATGGACAACGTTGCTGTGACACCTAAAGTATAATAAGGTTCATTTGTTTGATGATCTTTAGTTGGAAAAGCCATAAATCCTAAATCTTTCGCCTTGTCTCCTGAAAAGGATTGAGCTGCAAATTGGTATACTAAAGAAGGTCCAAAGAAAAACGGAGCCTTTTCATCAGCTAATAACTGTGTTGCTTCATTAAACGTAAGGTTTGTATAATCTTTTCCTGCTAAATAGCCTTTTTTATACCATTTTGCAGAAGTATCTAACGCGTCAATAATGGTAGGATCTGTCCATTTAGTCGTTCCAGTCAAGGCTTCGTAAACTTTTTCACCACCAGCAAAATGGGTTAAAAACAGTGATGAATAATTTTCGTTAACTGGTTTCCATCCCTTGTTTCCTGTTACTGAAGCATACATCCCTTTTTCAATTGCCTCATCCATAATTTTCTCTAATTCTTCGATAGTTTTTGGTTCCGGCCAATTATTATCTTTTAAAACCTTTTTATTATAAAAAATACCAACTGTGTTCAAAGAATTACCTAAGCTATAAAGATTTCCATTCACAGTACCAGATTCATAGATAGGATCTAAGATTCTATCTTTCCAACCATATTTTTCAGCATACTTGTCTAAATTTTCAATTCTCCCAGCCTCTGCTAACGGAATGACAAATGATGGACCTGAACCGTATACAATATCTGGACCTTTACCTGAAGAAAGGGCTACTGAAATATCTTTATCAACTGAATTTCTATATTCAATCTTTAATTCATATTCATCTTGCGATTTATTGTATTTATCAATTAATACTTTCTTTAGGGTTTCTTGATGTTCAGGAGGCGCTCCCCAGAACCACATAGTTATGATTTCTTTTCCATCTGCTGTCGTTTTACTATCGTTTGAACACCCAGCGAGTATTACCATCACCAAGAATATTGTAACTAAGCCAACTAATTTGTTTTTCATTGTTCTACCTCCATTTTATCTGTCTGATTGAACCTTCACGAAATATTCTCTATTTCTAGGTCCATCGAATTCTAGAAAATAGATTCCTTGAGAATGTCCAAGTAATAAATCACTATTCTCTATGATTAAGCTAATTGAAACACCTATTAATGAAGATTTAACATGACCCGCTGCATCTTGTGGAGTATCATGTTGATGCTTAAAGTCAATTCTCGTTGGAACGATTCTTCGTATTTCATCTTGTAAATCTTCTAATCCCCTTGGGTCCCAATATGAAGTAATGGTTAATCCCGCCGTTGTATGTGGCGTATAAATGATGCATGTCCCACTTTCTACACCACTATTTTTAACAAATTCAACAATATCATCGTTCAGTTTGATTACATCATGTTCTTTAGTTCGCAACGTGAAATTTTTCAGCATTAGTAAATCCTCTTTTCATTTCTTATTTTACAATGATTTCACTATTTTTTACGGCATTTCCATGTTGAGCAAATGACCAATTATCTTTACATCCCCTACCATCTTCTTCACCGATTATGTTGGCAATATAGCCACTCAGCAACGCTAATGGAACAAATTGTGTTAAAGGAATCGAAATAGAGTATTTTGATATTGGTGTTCCTATTACCGTGCAACCTTCTGCAAATGCTTTCTCCTTTAGATCTGAAATAACTAATGTTGGACGGCCGAGCTCAAGCGAATAGTTAATGGTTTCTATTGCCCGAGACAAACTGGGATTTGTAGAATTAGCTACCATTACTGTTCCAATTTTCGAAAAGTTTCTCATAAAGAAATTCAGATGTAACCACTCTTCCGTGTTAATGTGCATCGCATACTTCCCTACAGCTTCAAAGATCTTTGCGTGCCCATACCAAGCTGTGGCATAATCAAAACCTGAACCTATAAAATCAAACGCTTCCATTTCGGACCATTCCAAAGCAAGTGCTAATGTTTTACTATCCATGGAAGTAAGTGATTCTTCTAGTAGATCCGCTTGTGTTAAAATGTCTTTTCTATAATCCATAGCAACATCCATCGTGTATTTCCCTCTAACCTCACCAATTCTAATGGCCATTAAAAGCAGTGATAGGACTGACACTAAATAACTGCGGACCCCGGGGCTTGATTCGAATTTGGGAATATCTAAATCTAATGTCTTTTTCGCCGTTTTTCCAAGATAAGAGTCTTTATTAGATGTTACTCCAATTGTATAAGCACCGTATTTATTCGCACGTTCTACTGATTCACCTACTCGTGCTACTGTACCAGAATGGCTGACTGCAAAAATAAATGGGTTATTCGGGGAATTTCCTAATTGATTTTCCGCATACAATCTACTTAAATCAATGGATGTTACGACTTCTGTTGGGATACCTGTTAATAGTTCAAAGATGTGTTTTGTCGCTAATCCTGCCGCGAAAGAATCTCCACATCCTGTAATCACAATCTTTTGAATGGAAAAGATTTCAGGAGTGGTTAATAGCTTTCTTGTTTTAGGCTCTAAATCCTCATACTGCTCTTTTAATAATTTAGGTAAACTAAACACTTGGTTTCTCATTGCATTATCATAATCTCGCATAAGTTACCCTCCATTCACATATTTTTAACTTGTATTAACATTAACACAACCATACAATAATTATCAATCCAAATATTTTTTTTTTTCAAATTGATCAGTAAACTTTGAATTTACTTCATAATCATTTACAATCAATTGTATATATAACCATACAACTATAGGGAAAAGGGGATTATGTGGTGTACACTAATCGAATATCAATCGACAAAGATTCGCCTGTACCAATTTATCATCAGGTTGCAACTAATATAAGAGAACGTATTATGAAGAATGAATGGAAAGAAAATGAAAAGATACCTTCAGAAGCAAAACTAACAGAGGAATATGACATTAGTCGTGTTACATTAAGACAGGCTTTAGATGAATTGAAAAGAGAAGGAATTATTAATAAAATTCAAGGGAAAGGCGTTTTTGTTAAATATAACCCGAAACCTTTCGTTCATGATTTCAGTTTACCAACTGCATTAAATGCTAAGCTAGAACAGAGTGGGAATAATATTATTCCAGTATTATTAACATCTTCTATGTGTGGAACTATTCCTCATGTGAATGAATGTTTAAAAATATCTGAAGAGGAAAGTTTAGTTTATATTAAACGCTTATTTTTATTCAATAACAAACCTATCGGACTTAATAGATCGTGGTTAGCTGACTCAATGGTTCCTAAAATACTAGATAAACCGTTAATAGGTAACCACCTAAGTACAACTCTTTCAAAAAACTATAATCTAACACCTGTAAATATTGAAAATTCTATACAATCCATCATTCCAAATGCAGCAGACATGAAGCTATTAAATGTCCAATACACTGTCCCTGCAACTTTTCTAAAGAGTATTTCCTACTTAGATGATCAAACTCCATTAGAATATTCAGAAACAATATGGTTAGGTGATAGTGTAAAATTCACTTTCAATACCAATGCAATTCAATGATAGAAATTGGAGTCTTCTAAAATAGGGATTTACTTCTCTTTATCTGGACTATCTGATCACAATTAATAAGATGGTGTCGGAGATAACTAAGGAATGTAAGATTTTTCATTTTCCATGAATATTTTAAGTTAATTATTAGTACTTGACTTTGAACCATACGGTCGCAATTAATCACGGAATGCCTATCCTGCGCAAGACCACCTGATAGAATGTAACGAAGTAAAAAATAGAAAACCTATGCAAACGGTGTGTGCATAGGTTTTTTCCGAAACTAGCACTTCGTATTACCTTCAGATACGGAAAATCCACCTTCCTTTTCAAGCTTTACGATCCGGAAATCAAATTTGTGAGCGCCATTTCGAATTTACGTGCCAGAATCGGGGATTTACGTGCCAGAATCGATACTTCTCGAGCGGGATTGGCGATTTGCGTGCCGGAGCCTAATTTAGGAAGTAAAACTGTTGCATTAAACATTCCGGAACTACGACAAAAAAAACGGAAGACCCATTATCAGGACTCCCGCTTTTCTATAAAACGTACTATCATTTTCCTTCTAATACGTTAATAAACTCTCTTAAATAATCTGGCAGATCTGGTGGACGACGGCTTGAGATAAGATGTCCATCTGTAATAACCGGTTCGTCATACCAATTAGCACCTGCATTTTCCATATCATCTTTAATGCCAGGTGTACTTGTTACGTTTTTACCTTGCAAAATTTTCGCAGAAATCAATACCCAGCCTGCATGACAGATTTGACCAATTGGTTTTTCACTAGCATCCATTTCTTGGATTAAGGAGATAACTTCAGGAAACCTTCTGATTTTATCAGGTGCCCAGCCTCCTGGTACTAGAATGGCATCATAGTCTTCTGGATTCACATCACCATAAGCCATATCAGATTCTGCTGGCACACCGTATTTGCCGATATACGTCTCATTTGCCACTTCACCAGCAAGATGGACAATCGCTCCCTCTTCCCGAAGTCTGAGAATCGGATACCATAGCTCTAAATCTTCACACTCATGATGAACTAGGCTAATAACTTTCTTTCCTTCTAATCGCATGTTATTACCTCCTTATCTATTTCTAATGCTATTCTACACCATTTTAAACTTTTTCGCTTGAACAAGTTAACTTTTCGGGTAAATTTGAATAACTCAAATAAAATCATTTATTGACATTGGAAAACATAATCGATGAAAGTGAATGATTTTGAGGTATTATTTACTGAGTAAGAAGAACAGAAGTTATAATAAATAGAAGTTGTTTTTGAGCATGTTCAGGTTGAATATCTGTTTCTTGTTCTATTGAAAGATAAAGCCTCATCAAATTGTTCCATCACTTCGAAACTTTAATAAAATACAAAACCTAAACTTTTTCTAAATAAAGTGAAACTTCAATCTGTGGGGGTTCTTCACCCCCTATCGATTGTTAGCCCGTTCTATTGCCCGTTAATGCGGGATAAGTCCTATCCTTTTATCTATCTTACGCTTTTGGGCAAAATGGCCTGGAGCTTTAAAGACAATTCTTCCACTAGCTCATTGACTGTTACATCCCTCTCCGATTCTCCTTTTTCAAAAGCATCTTTGAGAATGTGATAAAAGTCTTCCTTTGTTATACTTGCATTCATGATAAATTCTCCCTCGTTTATGTACAGAAATCATCCCCAAAAAGAGTCCAATTCAGCACTCGGCAATCCGTTTATCGTGTTATTTACACTTGCATTAAACAATGTGTAATACATACTGGGTCTGACTTTTTATTTATGGAAGACCCCTCTCATTTCATAAGAAACCGGAGCCTTGTCCTTATATACTGACTTGATAACTTGCTCAAACATCTTTTCCAAGCAGAAAATAATTAACAATCAAATCCTATTATTCAGTCATTTTATTATTTTATCATATTCAACTACTTCCTCACTTTGAATTTTTTCGACAAAATCCGGGTAGCACAACCAAAACCTTTTGCTGTAAAATTAAATACCCCTGTTACACGAAGCAAAACCATGAATAAAATGGAAATACTATTTATATGCTTTTAGTTAATCACTAACAATATTATGACTGATAGCAAAGCAAATTAAATGAATAGAAAGTATGCATTTAATCAAATGTCTCCCTTATAACCTAAACTTTCCTTAATCCCCGGAATCAAAAACTGACCAGTATCGAGGACTGGTCAGCATTTATTCCTATTCCTTTTTCGCTGCCACATCCTCAGAAATATAAGCAGTTTCATCTACTATCTCAAACGCCGACATGCTCGTTCCACCTGTATTAATTTCTGGTACGTCAACTTCAGCAACAGACTTTTCTTCCCCTTTTTCTTTTGGAGAATTTAGGTAAACACAAAGAATAGCAATTGTTAATAATATACCAAATATAACTGCAATAACAAGCGCCTTTTTTTGTCTATAATCCAACACTACACCTACTTTCTCAGATATCCCCTTCCTTAAATTAAGTATATTTTGATTATTTAGCTAAATTCCTTTTAATTTTTCTTATCTAAATAAGTTTTGAAGTAATAGGTGTTAAGAACAAGGTAATGTGGTTATTGCTTTCTTTAAGAAACGCCTAAAATAGACTATGGAAAAAAATCATTTACTCCAATTTGAACTTCAAGGACTATCCACTAAAAAATAAGCTGGATCCTTCTTACGAATCTAAAAACGTCTTCCCCTTCAATTCATTCAACGTGACAACAAATTCATAAAGAAGTTTATAGGAGTTTTCCATATCTTCTAAGTCCACTACTTCAATAGGTGTGTGCGTATAGCGCGATGGGATGGAAATAACACCTGCTGATACACCTTTATGTGTCATGTGGATCGCCCCTGCGTCTGTGCCAATGCCCATGAAAACTTCAAGCTGATGAGGAATATGGCCGTTCTCGGCGATCTTCTTTAAATGTTGCGTAACAAGTGGATGGGCAATGAATGATTTATCGACAATTTTAATACACGGACCGGCACCTAATACCCTAGTCCCCGTCATCAACACGTCATTTGTATCACTCGTCGGCGTAGTATCTAGTACTAACGCATAATCCGGTTCGACAGCTGCTGATACAACGGATGCCCCTCTTAGTCCGACTTCCTCTTGAACGGTAAATGCTCCGTAAATATCGCCATGTTTGGCACCTGATTCACGTAATTTTTGCAGAAAATGAATCAGAACAGCACAGCCCGCTCTGTCGTCCAATGCTTTTCCGACAACACGATTGTTGCCCATTTGCTTACACTCGGTTCCATAAGAAATCGGCTGGCCTACGCGAATTCCCATCTCGATGACATCTTCTTTCGAACGGGCACCGACATCAATATATAGCTCACGATGATTAGCGACTCGGTTTGGGTCATCCCATTTCACATAATGAACGGATAGAGTCCCAATGACACCATGTACAATGCCACGATCTGCTTTAATAAGTACAGGTAAGGACAGCAAGATTCGGTCATCAAAACCACCTAATTTTTCAAATCGAATCAATCCGTTATCTTCAATTTTTTTGACAATAAAGCCGATCTCATCCGTGTGTGCCGCAATAACTAATGATGGGAAACTTGCATCATTGCCATTTATTTTCACGAGTAAATTACCAACTGCATCAACATGGTATTCATCCACATAGTCTTTCACTTCACGTAAAATAAACCGTTGGACATCTTGTTCGAATCCACTCGGTCCAACGATATTACTTAGACTTCTTAACAGTTTGTACATGGTTGTTCCTCCTTAATAAGGGTCAGACCCCACTTTTACTATATCTCGTTTATTTGTCTCGTAAATGACGCAATAAACTTTGGATTTAGTGTGTGAGGTCAGACCCTTTATATATCGTTCATATAGAGTGTAAGGACTAATCTTTTCCTTAGTTCGTCAAGTACACTTCAGCAAAATTATCATTTTCCATTGGGTGGGCGTTAAATCCTTGTACATAGCCCGCAAGACCCATAGGTGGCGTTGTATGTCCAATCGTTACCCACGGTGCATCTTGATGGAAAATTTCTTGTGCTTGTTTATACAACTTGATACGTTCTTCTTGTTCAAATGTTACACGAGCTTGTTGCAAAAGTTTTGTAAACTCTTCATTATTATAAAAAGCACGGTTGCTGGCTGGTTTTTCGATATTCGTATTGCTTAAATTCGGGAATAAGAAATTATCCGGATCTGCCATAACACCCGTCCAACCGTATAAGGCCATTGGATGTTCCCCTTCACCCGTCTTTTGTAAATACGTTGCCCACTCATACGTTTTGATTTCTGCGTCAATACCGATTGCTTTCAAGTTCGCTTGCATTGCTTCGGCAATTTTTAATGGTTGTGGTAAATACGGTCTTGGATTGCTCATCGTCCATAATTCCGTTTTGAAGCCGTCAGGGAAGCCTGCTTCTGCCAGTAGCTTCTTCGCGGCTTCTACATCGTATTTGTAATCTTGAATCTCATCATTATAGCCCCAAAGTGAAGATGGGAATGGGTTTTTCGCCACTTCTGCATAGCCATTATAGAAGGCATCAATTAATTCTTTCTTGTTAATCGCCATATTAATCGCTTGGCGCACTTTCACATTATCAAATGGTGCCATTTGTGTATTGAAAACCATGAATCCTGTGTTAAAACTTGGACGTTCAATTAAGCTTAATTGTGAATTGGCTTTGATTGTATCTGCATCATCTGGATTTAAGCCATCAATAATGTCTACTTCACCACTTTGAAGAGCAGTAAGACGGGATGAATTATCCGGAATCACACGGAAAATCATTTCATCTAAGTATGGTTGTCCATCAACATAATAATTTTCATTTTTCTTTAAGACCACTTTGTCATTACGACTCCAGCTCTCGAACTTAAACGGTCCAGTACCAACTGGATGTTCATAAAACTTATCGCCATATTTTTTAATCGCATCGGGACTGGCAATTCCGAACATTGGAATCGCTAAATAACTAATAAATGGTGCTGTTTTTTCAGTTAAGGTAATTTCTACTGTTGATGCATCTACTGCTTTTACAGAGGCAATTTTGTGATTTGGATCACCTTTAAATCCACCATACAGGAATGGATAGTACGGGAAGTCTCCCTTATGGTACGGATTCGCTGGGTCCATCCAACGCTCAAAGTTGAATACAACAGCATCTGCGTTAAAATCGGTGCCATCTTGGAATTTTACACCTTGTTTAAGCGTAAGTGTCCATGTTAAGCCATCTTCAGAAACTTTATAAGATTCCGCTAGTTTTGGTTGTAATTCGAGCTTATCATCGTAAACAAACAATGTTTCAAAAATATTATGCGTCACACGGATCGACTCGCCATCCGTAACATTGATTGGGTCTAAGCCAATCGAATCTGCGCCGCGGCCATAGATTAATGTACCACCGGCTTTTGGTTCCGTTGTTTCGCTCTTGTCTACAGCTTTTTCTTTGTTCCCACCAGAACAAGCTGTAAGCAATAATGTTAGTACGACTAAAATACTTACAAATAATGAAGAATTTCTTTTCATCATCGTTCCCCCTATTTTCTATATGGAAAGCGGTACGAAGTGTTCGTCCCGCAGTCTACCTATTTCTAGCTTTTCATTTTTGGATCTAGGGCATCTCTAAGTCCATCGCCCATTAAGTTAAAGCCAAGCACCGTAAGCATAATCGCAATTCCTGGGAATAAAACGGTCCATGGTGCCTGAATAATGTATTGCCTTGAATCGGCAAGCATTTTCCCCCATTCCGCTTGCGGAGGTTGAGCTCCCATTCCTAAAAATCCGAGTGCCGCCGCTTCAATAATGGCTGTTGCGATCGCTAATGTAGCTTGCACAATAATCGGTGCTAAGCTATTTGGTAATACATGATGGAATAAAATACGACCATCACTCATCCCCACCGCTCGAGCCGCCATAATATATTCTTCCTGTTTCACACTGAGTACTTTGGAACGAATGAGCCTGCCGAAATTCGGAATATTAATAATCGCAATCGCAATTAAGGCATTTTGTAAAGATGGTCCTAATACGGCTACGACTGCAATCGCTAATAGAATACTAGGAAAAGCAAGCATAATATCAAAAATTCTCGAAATCACTGTATCGATCCATCGTCCGTAAAATCCGGCGATAATGCCAAGAAAACAGCCGATGATTACAGATCCTGCGACCGATACGAGGCCAACCCATAAAGAAATTCGCGCCCCATAGATCACCCGGGAAAAAATATCGCGGCCAAAATCATCCGTCCCGAACCAGTGCTCTGAAGATGGTGGGTTATTACGAATGGAAAGTTGTTGTTCATTGATACCATATGGCGCAAGTAATGGTGCAAGGATCGCAATAATGATAAAAAATAGCACAATTCCTGAGCCAACTAATGCTACTTTGTTTTTCTTAAAGGTTTTCCACCCTTCTCGCCACGGGGAAACCGCTTCTTCCAGTTGAAGCTCGTTTGTCTCATTTTCACGTTTTGCTAAAACCGGCACAAAAATCCCCCTTCCCTTTAGTTGTATTTAATGCGTGGATCGATCGCAACATATAGAAGGTCCACAATCAGATTAATCAATATGAAGATGGTTGCAATGATGAGAATACCAGACTGAATCACTGGATAATCGCGAAATCCGATCGCTTCATAAATATAACGGCCAATTCCAGGCCAACCAAATATCGTTTCCGTTAAGATCGCTCCACCAAGTAATAGTCCGACTTGAAGGCCGATTACAGTTAGTACTGGGATTACCGCATTTTTTAATGAATGCTTGTACACGACAAAAAACATTCTCATCCCTTTTGCACGTGCTGTTCTAATATAGTCGGAACGCATGACTTCTAGCATACTGGAACGAGTAATCCGGGCAATAATCGCCATCGGAATCGTTGCAAGGGCTAAACTCGGTAAGATTAAATGGCGGATGACTTCACCGAATTGATCGAATCTACCAGCGATCAATGTATCGATTAAATAGAGATTCGTCACCACTTCAACTGGATCTCGAACATTCTCACGTCCTGTTGAAGGAAGCCAACCTAATTCTAAAGAAAAAGCCCATTGCTCCATTAATCCGAGCCAGAAAACCGGAATCGAAATCCCAATTAACGCCAGAATCATCGCGACATAATCAAACCATGAATTTTGAAACCACGCACTAATAATTCCTGCATTGACGCCAATAAAAATCGCAATAAACATTGCGACCAATGATAATTCCAATGTAGCTGCAAGATATGGCCAAATTTCATCCTTAATTGGCGCTGAGCTTCGTAATGACTCCCCTAAATCTCCTGACAGGAGCCCTTTTACATAGTGAAAAAATTGCACATACCATGGATCATTTAAGCCGAGCTTTTCAGTTAATTGTGCCACCGCTTCTTTTGTTGCTTGCTGTCCTAAGATCACTTGGGCTGGATCACCCGGGATGGCTCGAATGATGAAAAACACAACAAATGTCATACCAAATAGGACGGGTATAAGCATCAATAGACGGCGAATTGTGTAGGTTAACACAAAAACCCCTCCCCTTTCATTTCTACATATCTAAGTGCTTTCTTACTTCAATCGACAAGCCACAAAATGGCCTGGCGCAACTTCAATTAAATCATCACGTTCTGAGTCAATATTCATCCAAGAATCATCGATGACATATTTACTTGGCAGTGTGCCAAATTGAATCGCAGCTTGTTCATCGGCTTGATAATATTCCGGATCTGGAATAGGTACCGCAGCTAACAATTGCTGGGTGTATGGATGAAGTGGATTTTGATAAATTTTTTCAGCGTCAGCTAACTCCACCATCCGTCCTTTATACATGACCCCGACTCGATCACTAATATGACGGACAACGCCAAGGTCGTGGGCGATAAAGATATACGTTAATTGAAACTCCTTCTGCAAGTCTTTCAATAGATTGAGAACTTGCGATTGAATCGACACATCCAACGCTGAAACGGGTTCATCAGCAATAATTAATTTCGGATTGGTCATTAACGCCCTGGCTATGCCAATTCGTTGCCGCTGCCCACCACTAAATTGATGAGGATAACGTCTTGCGTGATAACTTGTTAACCCTACTACCTCTAACATATCGCTGACCTTTTTCTTTCGTTCAGCCTCATTGCCAATTCCATGAACAATCAGCGGTTCCTCTAATATTTTCTCAACTGTATGTCGCGGATTAAGAGAAGCATATGGATCTTGAAAAATCATTTGAATATGACGCCTTACTTTTCTCATTTCTTTTTTCGGGAGCGCTCGAAGATCTCGATTATCAAAGAGAATTGTTCCTTCTGTCGGTTCAATTAACCGAAGCAACATCCTGCCTGTTGTCGACTTGCCACAGCCACTTTCGCCAACGATCCCTAATGTTTCTCCTTCATTCACATGAAAAGAAACACCATCAACAGCCTTCATATCACTGATTTTCTTACCTAAAATCCCGCCCGTAATCGGAAAGTATTTTTTGACATTTTCCACCTGTAAGATCGGCTTCGTCATTTGGAAACACCTCCTTGTTGTTCATAAAGAAAGCATCTTACTTTTTGCCCTTCTCCGGTTTGATACAGTTCAGGTGTTTCCGTAAAACAGCGATCAAACGCATGTTCACATCGTGCAGCAAAACGGCAACCTTCTTTAATACTTCCTGGCTTTGGAACATTTCCAGGAATCGAATACAGCCGATCGACTTTTTTTCGCATATCAGGCACAGATTTAATTAAGCCCACAGTGTAAGGATGCTTCGGGCTTTTGTAAATCGTCGCAATATCTCCTTCTTCAACGACCTTTCCAGCATACATGACAACAACGCGCTGACAAACTTCAGCTACTACGCCAAGGTCATGGGTGATCATCATAATCGCTGTTTGATAGTCATGATTTAATTTTTTCATAAGCTTAAGAATCTGTGCTTGGATGGTGACATCTAGAGCAGTAGTCGGCTCATCAGCGATTAGCAATTGCGGGTTACAGACCATAGCCATCGCAATCATAACTCGTTGACGCATGCCGCCAGATAACTGGTGAGGGTATTCATTTAGCAATTCTTCCGCGCGAGGTAAGCCAACCATTTGCAAAATTTCAATCGCTCGTTCCTTCACTTGCTGCTTATTCCACTTGTTATGTAAGCGAATCGTTTCCATAATCTGATTCCCTATTGTAAACAACGGGTTTAAAGACGTCATCGGTTCCTGGAAAATCATCGTAATATCATTGCCCCGAATTTGCCGCATCCGTTTTTCCGATGCCTTCGTTAAATCCTCGCCTTTATACAAAATTTCTCCACCGACAATTTTGCCAGGAGGACTTGGGACTAAGCCCATAATCGATAACGAAGTCACCGATTTCCCGCAGCCCGATTCCCCAACAACCCCCAGAATTTCTCCTTTATTAATATAAAAATCAATATCATCTACTGCCGCCACTTCTCCATCATCCGTAAAAAAAGAAGTACGCAGATTTTTTACTTCTAAAACAGATTCACCGCTCATATGAAAGCTCCTTCCCATAACAATTCCCGACATTCCCCTTGCATTTCAATACCAAATTTCGTATTTAAATACAATCAATCCCGATAATTGTATACATAAAAAAGTTCAATTTTATCGAAAAACTTATTATTCTCAAACTTAAAGAACTTATAATCTATTTATTAATATTCTTTTGATATAATAATATTTTTAGAATATTTTTTGTTTTCATGTAGTATACCGCAAAAATCTACATTATTCTACAGTATTTTCACACACTTTAAGAGGATATTAAGCATCTGCAACCTGTTGGAGACATGGATTACGCGGTTGAAAGCGCTTTTATTTTGGGCGTAAAAAAACAGAGAGTCTATTTGAATTGACTCTCTGTTTTTGCTTAATCTGTAAAACTGTTGAAGAAATCAACTAATAAGATAACAATTCTGATTTTCTCTCGTTAAATACTGTATAGGAAGCTTGATTTCAGCAAGATAATACTAAAATACATAATAGTGGCATATTCGAAAAAAGTTTTGACAAATATCGAGTGGTGATAAGCAAAAAACTTAGTAGATAGGTAGCTTTGTTTCGTGCATCTTCCTAGCTTCTCCATCATACGAGCCGGTAATTAGATTTGTGTGACGAAGCCAATCTTGTTCACCGAGGAGTCGACGTTAAACTCAACAAGCACTATCTAGCATTCAATAAAAATTTACAGTTTGCAAAGTAGGCACATTATTCCAATCGAAAAAACTATACTTTTTCATCCGAACTCTACAGTATTTTCAAACTTTTAAAACGAGGTTAAGCATCCGCAACAAATTCGAGGAATTCTATTTAGTTCCTGGTTTTAGACAGACTTAGAACCAGATCCATTATTTCATACCCTATTGTAGTCATAAAGCCTGAACCCTTTTATGTTAGGTTCAGGCTTTATTAAGGACTATTCTTATTACTTACCGCTGAATTTCTCTTTTTCTACCTCATGTTTAGGATTACCTTTTCTAAATGACCAGATGTCAGAAACTGTTCTACCGGTGTAAATATCTTCAGCAACAGCATACCAGGAATACGTATGATTTGCCGGTAGCCCTTTCCAATCTACTTGTGCAGTTTTGCCGCTTTTCACATTTTCTACTTTGCCTATATCAGAATTGGTATAAACGTTGACTTCAAAACTGTCAGTCGCGACTCTTTTCTCTTGTGGTTGAAGATCCAGGTTGATGACAAACTCATCTTTTCCTGCGTATTTGTCTGTGTCATAGTAATTGTAATCATTCAGATAAGGAGAATATGTGTTTACGAGAATTCTGTTTTGGTCGGTATCGAAGTGAAGCAGGCGCATGTAGCCTTGTCCACCTTCTGGACCAGCTTGATAATCGGCAAGCATTTGGTAGACTTGACGATCCGGTGTTCCGTCCCCATCATCATCGATTGAATCAACCAGCGTTTGAGCTTCATGGTAATGGCCACTTAATACAGCGATGACGTTTGTGTTGGGCACTACCACTTGGTTATAGATTTTTTCTCCAAGCGGGTGTCTTGTTCCAGTTGACAATAAATACTCGTGGAAGCTTAGAATTGCTTTTCGGTCCGGGTAAGCCGCTAAAACTTCGTTTAACCAAGCGATTGATTCGTCATCGACTCCCCAGCCCATGTACGTGATGATATAGTCATTACCATTAGCTGAAATTAAATCATAGTGACCACGATTATTTTTGTAAGATTCGCCGTAGTATGGTTTGTCTTTAAAACGATCTTCACCAAAGTATTGAGAGTAATTTGTATAATCACCTGTTTTGTGATCTACGTCATGGTTTCCTGCTAGAACTCCATATGGTACTTTTGCATCGTCTAGGACTTTCATAAACTGATCTGCATTGTTCCATTGGTATTGCTTATCTGATTCATCTACTAAATCTCCGGTGTGGATGACATATTTAATTTTTAATGCTTCTTGCATTTCCGCAATCCACTGTGTTTGTCTTTCATAAATATGCGGATAGCTCTCGGAATAATATTGTGTATCGGACATCCAAACGAATGTATAGTCATAATCGTTTGGAGAAGCCGGAATTTCATCTTGTATCATTACGTTGATTTTACTGTTCTTTACATACTCGTTTACAGGAACGGTTTGCTTTAACGAAAAATCACTTTCTCCTGCAATTTTATAATCGATTGCCATCCAGTTATTTTTCGTATGATTCCATGCATACATCGTTACTTTTCTACCTATTAGTGAATGACCTTCCCACGATAATTCAACAACATCATCCTCATCAACTGATCTGTCCAGTGTTACATCAAAACGGTGGTACGGGAATTGCGTAGTTGAATCTGTCATCAAATATTCATCATCTGAAGCTGTTACTTTTGAGATGTCTTCATCGGTAAAGGATGTTTCACCTTCTGGAACTGCCATTTGTGGTGGCTCTACATCGGCTGCATGTTTAAAAGCTTTTACATAATCTTTATTTGCTGCATTATATGTGAAGCCTTTGTAAAAACTCACGTTCATATCATCGTTCGTAGGATCAGTCACTTTTACTTTCAAAGTTGGAGATCCTTTTACACCTGGATCACCATCGTTCGGTGATAGGAGCTCTGGTTTAGACGGTAATTCGTCGACCACAGAGAATCGGATTGAAAGTTCTGTTTTGTTTCCTACTTTGTCAATTGCAGTAATCAGTAGCTCATGGTTGCCTGGTGCTAATTGTGATGAGGAAGTTTTATACGGAACTGTTATTGGCTCGTTGTCCAGCTTAACTTCCGCTTTATCTATACCAGCTATCTCATCGGTAATAGATGGATCGATAATAAATTCGCCTTTATATTCCTTATTCTTCTCAATTGAAGGAGCAATAACAGGAGCAGTATTGTCTACTTTTACGGTAGCCGTCCGCTCGCCATTCACTGGATCGCTTACTTTAATCGTATGAGCACCATCCGATACTGTAGTTGTATTCCACTTATATGCCTTTGATGGAGCTTTTTCTACTGGTAGAGAAAATGTGAAATTAACTGCTGGATTATCATCTTTCATTGCAATCACCTTATCAGGATCTGTATAAACAGGATCATTTATTACTGTCCCGTCAGTAAGAACTAATCTCACGTTTCGTAAACTATAATCATCCCTGTTCTCTCCTGCATTCGAAGGGAATGGTGAAGCTTTATCACCAGAACGGATTGTAAAGGTGTTTTCGCCAATTTTTATTTTCTCCGGTTGTATCGGAATTGTGATTGTTTGCCAATCAATAATTCCGTCATCAAAAATGCGTAATACCTCATCCCCCATAGTCACTCCGTTTTGGAAGAAAGTATTTACATTACTTACTTCAAATGCAAGATAACTTTCATCTTCAAGAGCATAATAAGTCTGTTCCTTTAACTCAGACTCATCAATAAATAGCTTCACATTTTCCTGTGTTGCATCACTCGAAGAACCTTTAATAATTTCTTCTCCTGAAAGAAAATCTCCATTTTTTACATTGAGTCTTAACTTGTCAGGATTTTTATCGCTTGTAATCTTCACTTTGTATGTATTACTTTTTACTTCATTCGCTCCGTCAGAAACAATGAAATAATACTCAATGTTTTCTTTCCCAATTAAATCAGGCGAGTAAATTGTATAGTGATACAGTAAATCATTATAATCCTGCTGTAACAATGCCCTTTTATATTCTGTTTGCTCATTGTTTTTATAATACAGGGCAACCGTTTTTACTTTTACATTATCCGTGGCATCAGCCTTAATCTTTAAATCTTCTAATTGTTTTATTTCAGTTTTACCCGTCAAATCTTCCACTGTAGGAGATACACTATCATCCTGTACTTCAACTGTTTTTGCAGGGACTTGACCTGATTGGACTTTCCCAGGTGTAGCAGCATTTTTTCCTGCACTTATTTTGATCATCTTGTTTGACCCATCTACTGGATATCTGTATGTAATCCCTTTATCAGGATATGTGTCATCAATACCAGTTACTTCATTGTAATATGCAACCGAGCTTTCAAATCCTGTGTTGGTCGCTACGACAAGTCCTCGGACAGAACCGTTAGCCATTCCAGCGCTGTAGATTCTGACAATATCTTCAGTTTCTACTAGATTTGAATTGTAATTTGCATTAAAATCAGCTACCGTTTTCTTCTCATTTTGTTCATTAATAATCCAGAATACAAGAGTTTCTCTTGATTTAATCACAACATTATCGGGTACAGATTCCCAAATAACATCACTATTCGGGTCTTCACCATAACGGTATTGCATCTTATAATCTTTAAAATTTATATCTTTGTTCGTATTATTGTAGATTTCAATAAACTCATAGCCGTCAGCCCCTCCGACATTTGCTGAATCAGGAACTACTTCTGTAACGAGGAAGTCAGGCAATTTATTGTAATCTACTACTGGTTTTGCGACTGCAATATTATATTCTGACGTTTTAGTGATATTTTTTCCATCTGCTGCTTCAATATAATAAATCAAATCAGATTCAACTGTTTCAGCAGGAATTTCCACTGAAAATTTAGAAGAATCTTCAGGGGTAGCAGTCATCGATATTGATGTAAATTGCTCATCCCCTTCTTTTTTGAAATGAAGGGTGGCATAAGGTACAGCTTTATCATCTGTAACAGCCGCTTCGATCCTAATAGGTGTGTATGCTTCACTATTTTTCACTGCAGAATGCTGAATGTCAGGTGCCACTGTGTCTTCTATTATTTCAGGTAATATAACCGCTGTTGCAGGAACTTGCACAGGTACAATTGCTCCTGGCGTCGGATTTGCAAGCGTTTGGAATTTTTCCATTTCCGTTCCTGTTTTTGGATAGTTGAATTGAACAACTTTCCCAGTATTATCGGTCTCCCCAGGAAGATAACCTGCAGAGATGATTTCTTTCCCTGTTTGATCTTTAATAACAAGTGCACGATTCCCCCCATTCGCAAAACCAGGGAATACATCCTTGAATGGAATGACTTTGTCTTCAGTCAGGTTTATATTAAATTGTGCATTAAATTCAGCTAAAGTCTTTCCAGTATTATTGAACCAAAATACGAATGTCTCTTGTGGTTCAATGGTGATATTACTCGGAATTTGAAATGGTTTTTCCACACCTGTATCCAAATAACGGTAAATAAAAGAATAGTTATTTAATAGTAACGGTTGATTCGTATTATTATAGAGCTCGAAAAACTCATAATTGTCCGTTCCTGCGGAATCTGGTGAAATCTCAGTTATCAGTAAATGTGGGAGACTATTGAAATCTTCTACTGTAGTAGTTTCTGGTGAAGGAGTAGTTTCGGTTACAGAATTACTCGAATCTGCTGATTCGTCCGTTCCTTCCAATGTTGATTTTATAGGTTCAGTGCTTGAATCAGTATGTACGGAACCTTCCCCGGTTGATACCTGTGGAATAGAAACTTTTTCTAGTTCTTCCGCATTGGTAATGATTGGAGTAATTAAAATAAAGTTCGGTAATACTAGACTAAAAACTAATATATACGACATAAGCACCCTAAATCTCTTGTTCTTCATACTTCCCCCTAAAAAAATGATCGATTTTTGTAAAATTATACAATCATTTCATTAAGGAATATTTAGGAAATTGTAAAGTTTCGGTGAACTTAAAGAAAAACATTTCGAGTGCCAGGCACCAATTTGATAAAATTCCAGGTGTGCATATTAACTAAGTGTTCCAAAAGAAAGTAAACAACCTTTATACCTTATAAAGTGAAACTTCAAAACCAGTGGGGGTTTTACTGCCCGTTAATGCGGGATAAATGTAGGACTAAAGGTTGCTTAACTCTCTCTTTCATTCGTTTAAGATCATTTTACTTTTTCTACCCTTACAGGACTCTTCGTTCTTAATGATTGATAACAAGCTTCAATGACACCTAAATTTTTGTTGCTTAGTTTACCTTTGTTAATCGGTTGTTGTTGTAGGATAGATGTTGAGAAATGCTCGACTTGTAAGAGGTATTGATCCCCAGACACATGTTCTTCTCTTGCTTCTCCGTTTTCATCTGTTATGGAAATGATCCCTTCGCCATCTCTTAAATCTGGACGAAAAGCGAAAGGAACACGAATGGCGCCCTTTGTTCCAAAAATTTCATACTGATGGGTCATCGGCTCTTCAAAGCTGCAATGAAATCCTGCGGTAATACCATTGTCAAAGGTTAGTAGCCCAGAAGCCGTTAAGTCAACTCCTACATTTGCAGTAATATTACCAGATACATAGACTTCTTTTGGTTCTTGATCTAATAAAAAAAGGCTCGCATGAATACAATAGCAGCCAATATCAAAAATGCTACCGCCGCCTAATTCAGGATTGATCCGGATGTCACTCTTATTTAAATCAAGCTGGAATGTAAAGGCTGCTCGCATATGCTTTACATCTCCTATCTCTCCACTTGCAATGATTTCTTTGACACGTTGATGCTGCGGATGAAATTGATACATAAAGGCTTCCATGAATAAAACGTTGTTCTCGGCACATGCATTTGTCATTTCTCTTAAATCCGCAGAATGGAGTGCTGCTGGTTTTTCACATAATATATGTTTTCCCTTGTTTGCAGCTTCGATGACCCATTTTTTATGTAAAGAGTTTGGGAGTGGAACATATACAGCTTCAATATCTGGGTCCGCTAATAATTCCATGTAGCTGTCATAGGCTTTTGGGATATTCAATGTTTCTGCTACTTGTTTTGACTTGTTACTTTCGCTGGCAATTGCATAGACCTCATTGTTTTCCGCTGCTTGTAACGCGGGAATAATTTGTTTTTGTGCAATATTCGCCGTACTTAATATTCCCCATTTAATCACTCGTTTCAATGAATAGCCCCTCCTTCGGTTTTGTGCATAATAGACGGCCCATTGGTCGTTTATTGTACACAACGGGCACTGATTGTTACTTTTGCACTTCTAATTTCCTGTTATTCTGTCCTGGTTCTACAGTCTCGATCATTCTCATGTTTTTTAAGCCGTGCATGATTTCATACTTCTCTCGACCAAAATAATCATGAAGATCTAAATAATATTTATAAAGCTCATCATATATTTTCACATTTTCTGCGATTGGAACAAAAGCCTCCTCTTTAACTTTGGCCATTTTCTCAGCTGCTTCAAAAATCGTGTCGTAACCACCGTTTTTTCCCCCTGCAGCAACTGAAGCATACATGGCAGCACCGAGAGCCGTTGTTTGTTTTGAATCAGCTATTTTAATTTCTCGATTGGTAATATCAGCGTATACTTGCATAAGCAATTTATTTCGTTGCGGAAGTCCGCCACATGCGAAAAGTTCCTTGACCTCCACACCTGCTTCTGTAAAATTCTCAATAATTTTTCTAGTCCCAAATGCTGTCGATTCTAATAAAGTACGATAGATTTCTTCTGGTTTCGTAGCTAAAGTAAGTCCGATAATCGTTCCAGATAAATTGGCATCGACTAAGACAGATCGATTGCCATTCCACCAATCTAAGGCGATTAGACCTGATTGTCCAGGCTTATACCTGGTTGCCTTTTCCTCCAATACTTGATGTACACTTTTTCCTGCTTCTTCTGCTTCTTGTACAACATAGCTTGGTACTGCTTGCTCTACATACCAAGCAAAGGAATCTCCTACCGCAACTTGGCCAGTCTCATAACTGTAGTAACCCGGAATAATTCCATCTTCGACGATGCCACAAACCCCTTCAATCGCTTCTTCTTTATCCGCTATTAACATGTGACATGTAGACGTTCCCATCGCTAATACAAACTGTCCAGGGTGTACGGCTCCAACAGCTGGAACCCCAGCATGAGCATCAATGATTCCAACAGCAACAGCAATCCCCGGTAAGAGCCCTAACTTGTCAGCCATCTCTTTTGTCAGTTCTCCTGCCTTTTCACCAATCGACCGAACCTCACCACGCATTTTTGTTTCTAAAATATGTTCAAAACGCGGATGTAGTGCTTTAAAAAATGAAGCCTCCGGATACCCAGCTTCTTTATTCCAAAATGCTTTGTAACCACATGTATTACTACTGCGAATTAGATTGTTGGTTAATCGATACGTGACCCAGTCACAAGCTTCGATAAATAAGTCCGCTGCTTCAAACACCTCGGGTGCCTCTTTGATGATTTGTAAAATCTTCGGGAACATCCACTCCGAAGAAATTTTGCCACCATAACGATGTAAAAAATCTTCTTTTCTTTCTGTGGCAAGACTTGTTATTTCATCTGCTTCTTTATTTGCTGCATGATGTTTCCATAACTTCACCCAACTATGTGGATGGCTTTCCCATTTTGGATCCAAACATAATGGATCTCCTTGTTGATCTAAAGGTAAAATAGTTGAAGATGTAAAATCGATCCCTATACCAATTACATCTTTCTTATCGATCAAACGCAACACTTCAGGTACCGATTGAAAAAGTACATCTAAATAATCTCCTGGGTGTTGCAACGCCCAATCTGGTTGAAGTGGTTTTCCGTTCGGCAGCACCTCATCTAAAACACCGTGTTTATAAGGTGTCACATGTGTGGCGATTTCCTCACCCGTGTCAACATCGACCAATAGCACTCTCCCTGATTCCGTTCCAAAATCAATTCCGATCGTATATTTTCTTGTCAAATCGTTTTCCCCTTTCTTGGTTGCAAGCATAGCGGTCAAATAATTAAGAAGAGCTGTCCAAAAATGGGCAGACCCTTTTTAGAACAGCCCCATTTTGCATTCTTTATTTATATAATGGACCATACGCTTCACACGCTCTATAATCAGCGCCCGTTAAGTCCCCAGCACCAAAAGCACTCCAAGCACTAGGTCGGAATATGCGATTGTCCTCCACATTATGCATAGAAACCGGAATACGAAGCATTGATGCCAATGTAATTAAGTCGCCGCCAATATTGCCATAACTTACTGCACAATGGTTGGATCCCCAATTGTACATGACTGAATAGACATCTTTAAACACACCATGACCTGTTAATTTAGGAACGAACCATGTAGTTGGCCACGTTGAGTCTGTTCTTTTATCTAATATGTCATGCATATCTTCTTCTAATTCTACCGTATAACCTTCTGCAAGTTGTAATACAGGGCCAAGTCCCTCAACAATATTAATACGAGCAATTGTCACAGGCATTCCGCCGCGAGTCGTATAGTCGGTAGAGAAGCCTCCACCTGGGAAGAAATCAACCGCTTGACACCACTCTGTCGCTTGCAGACATTTTTGAGCTTCTTGTTCTGTGATTTCCCAGAATGGCTTCATGGCTGGCTTGCCATCTTTCTCTTGCTGACCTGTTCCATCTAATGCTGCTGGACCTGAGTTAAGCAAGTGGATAATTCCATTCGCAGCCACTCCAGTTAACTCTTTGCCAGTGACTCGTTTCACTGCCTCTGGACTCCAATACGTACGAACATCCGCAAATATTTGTGCTGCATTGGTCAATAGATGCCCGAATAACATTGTCACGCCATTCAACGTATCGTTTTCAGTAGCCATGATGAATGGTTCCCTAATGCCATTCCAATCAAATGATGAAGACAATATTGCTTCCATAAAATCGCCGGTAGGCATAAAGTCGGTCCATGCACGCTGTCCTTGGAAACCAGCTGCGATCGCATTATGACCTAATGCTGCTTCGCCAAATCCTTTTTCCGCTAACTTCGGATTGCCAATCATTAGATCTCTCGCAATTAGAGCCATTTTAACGATGGTTCTCCAGTCTTTCTCTTTCTGTTCTTCTGATCTTTGTGCATCAGGTAAAAGACCATTTTTCCCTTCTTTACAATGCTTCTTCACCCAAGTATAGGCAAATTCGTATTCTTCGGTATCATAAATTTCCAATTGCAATCTTCGCATGACTTCACTCATATCGACATATTCGTTTCTCATGCCGAGATATCGTTGAAAGAATTCTTCATTTACCATACTACTAGCAATCCCCATTGAGACCGAGCCTATGGAAAGATACGATTTGTCGCGGATGATTGTTACTGCAAGTGCTGATTTTGTGAATTGTAATAGTTTCTCTTGTACATCTTCCGGGATCGAAGAATCCGTCATCTCTTGTACATCGTGTCCATAAATATTAAACACTGGCAACCCTTTTTGATTATGGGCAGAGGAAGCTGCCGCTAAATACACCGCTCCCGGTCTTTCCGTTCCATTAAATCCCCAAATCGCTTTAAGCGTATGAGGGTCTTGGTCCATTGTTTCCGTCGGATAACACCAAGATGGAGAGACAGTAATTGTAACAGCAACACCTTCTTTCTTAAATTTTTCACGTGCTTGTGCAGCTTCAACAACTCCACCAATCGTCGTATCAGCGATTACACATTCAACAGCAGTTCCATCTGGATAATGTAATTGTTCTTGTATAAATGTCGCAACATTCGTTGCCATATTCATTGTCACTTCTTCTAATGATTCTCGAATCCCACCCTGGCGACCATCAATAACTGGTCGGATGCCGATTCGTGGAAATTCTCCTACCCATCTTTTATCACTTTGATTAATTAAAGATTCCATACTTGTTTCCATCTTTTGTTCCTCCTTCTTATTAAATTACGCCATGTTAGTTCCCTTGTTTATTTACCTGGAAAAAGTAGTTCCTGTACTTTAGTTCATCAAAGTTGGTCATTGTCACAGTTATACCTATATCGATTTGTTTTCTACCGCCTCTAAATAGCATTTACTACGCTGTTGGTGCTCCTTAAATTAACAAACATCTTACATAACTAATTCTGTTTTTCACCTCTTTCTCCTCCTTTGGTACAATGGATGTAATATAAATTTTTCAATTTAGAAATACTTTTCTGATCATTTCATCCTTAATTTTATTAATCATAAATTCAGAGATACTAAAGTCATTAATTAGATTCTGGTTTACCAAAAAATCACAGCCTTTCTTAGATGCGTCCCCCAAATACCTACATTACAAAGCCGGAAATTTGAGGTTTGCGCGCCAAAGCCAATATTTCTGCACTTATAAACAGAAAAACTCTCAACTGCTGTTAAGACAGTGGAGAGATCTTTTAACGGTTATCCTATTTCACTTCTACAATAAAGTCCGCCCAAGTGTTCATTCTTAGGTGAAAATTCAGTTTTGGATTTTCTTCAATTCTTACTTGTATATAATAATATCCGGGTTCATTAAGTTTTATTTCATTTGAGAATACATCAAATACTATAACAACAAACAAATTATGGAAAAATTAAAGACATGATTCCGGTACAATATCGAACTTATACCCAACAAGCTGCCTATTGAAATATCCTGTCTAACTCTTTGGGGGCACATCATAAAGGTTACTCTTTATACTCTTCCCGTTACACTCTATATGTTCACTTACCACTCTGCGACACTGCCGTCCTTATGACGCCAAACCGGATTGCGCCAGTTATGACCAACCTCTGCCATAGTTCTTACATGTTCTTCGTTAATCTCAATGCCTAGTCCTGGTCCGTTTGGAATTTTTACATAGCCATCTTCATATTCAAATACTTGTTTATCAACAATATAATCTAGTAAATCACTACCTTGATTGTAATGAATCCCTAAACTTTGTTCTTGAATAAATGCATTGTGACAGGTTGCATCTACTTGGAGGCAGGATGCTAAAGCAATCGGTCCTAATGGACAATGAGGCGCGGCTGCCACATCGAAAGCCTCGGCCATCGAGATAATTTTCTTACATTCTGTAATGCCCCCTGCATGTGATAAATCCGGTTGGATAATATCGACATAGCCATCAGTAAGCAGCTTTTTGAAATCCCATTTCGAATACATTCTCTCACCTGTTGCAATCGGAATCGCCACGTGGTTTGCGATGTCTCGTAATGCCTCATTATTTTCCGGCAAAACAGGCTCCTCAATGAACATCGGTCTGAATGGCTCTAGTTCTTTGGCAAGAATTTTCGCCATTGGTTTATGTACTCTGCCATGGAAATCAATGCCGATGCCAACATGAGGTCCGACTGCCTCGCGGACGGCTGCAATTCGAGCTAACACTTGATCAATTTTTTCATAGGAATCTACATACTGGAGTTCTTCCGTCCCATTCATTTTCACAGCTGTAAATCCTTTCGCAACCATGTCTTTAGCCGCTTCGCCAACATCAGCAGGACGATCGCCACCTATCCAAGAATAAACCTTAATCGACTCTCGAGCTTTACCGCCAAGGAGTTGATGGACGGGAGCGTTATAATATTTCCCTTTAATATCCCAAAGTGCTTGATCAATCCCAGAAATCGCACTCATTAAGATTGGACCGCCACGATAGAAACCTGCTCGATACATGACATTCCAATGGTCTTCTATATGAAGTGGATCTTTGCCGATCAGATATTCCATTAATTCATCAACGGCAGTTTTGACAGTTGCTGCTCTTCCCTCAACGACCGGTTCTCCCCACCCCACAATGCCTTCATCTGTGTCAATTTTTAAGAATAACCAGCGCGGTGGTACTTGGAATAATTCATATCCTGTTATTTTCATAGCACACTCTCTCCTTCTGTATGATCGAGATATTTGTTTAAGAACGGATGGCAGAAACAAAGGATTCAGCCTTTTGCGTCAATGCCTTTAAGTATTCTTCGTTCACTTCCTGCTTTGTATCGACGAGTGAGCTACCAATTCCAAAGCCAATCGCTCCAGCTTTTTGAAACTCGCCGATATTGGCTAAAGTAATACCACCGGTCGGTAAGAGTGGTATATGTGACAGTGGACCATGTATATCTTGTAAATAACTTGACCCCATGCTACCTGGAAACACTTTGATAATATCTGCCCCATACTCATAGGCGGTTAAAATTTCTGTCGGTGTAAACGCACCAGGGATGCTGACCGCCCCATATCTTTTCGTCATTTTGATCGTTTCAATATTTACAGTTGGAGACAAGATAAACTTTGCACCTGCTAATATAGCAGCGCGAGCTGTTTCCGGGTCTAATACCGTTCCAGCGCCAACAACCATTTCATTCCCAACCGCTTGACTCACGCGTTCTATCGATTGTAGGGCGTTTGGCGAGTTAAGTGTGATTTCGATCAAGCGGATGCCGCCATCTCGTAATGCTTTAGCAATCTTGACTGTATCTTCCGGTTTAGCACCACGGACAATCGATATAATTTTATGATTTAAAATCTGTGTAAGGGCATTCATTTCACCCACTCCTTTTCGTGTATCAGTGGAATGACATCTTCTTTGTGCGTTCGATTCATATCTTTATCAGGCAGCCCTTCAATATCCCCATTGACAGTCGTGACTATTGCTCCGACTCGAACTGCCTGGGTTTCTTAAAAACCAGCTATGCTCCCATATAACCAATACTCGCTGAGATTTTTTTTGCAGTCAGCAGCAAGTTTTCTACAATATTATCCTTTTGTTTGTTCATTCTTTCTTTAGGACCAGCCACACTGATCGCTGCTTGAATCGTTTGATCGGCTCCATAAACCGGAGCAGCTAAACAAAATAACCCTTCTTCATTTTCCTCATCATCGATCGAATAACCAAGTTGCCAAAAGATTCTTAGCTGCTCTAGTAGCTGTTGCTTGTCCGTGATGGTTTGCTTCGTAATCGGAAGCAATTCCACAGCGTTTAAGATTGTATGCCGATTTTGTTCAGGCATAAAGGCTAAGAAGACTTTGCCAAGGCCTGTACAATATAAAGGCTTTTGGCCACCAGGCTGTGCACTCGTGCGAATCGAACGATTACTGTCAATCTTCGCGATGTAGACTAGATCCTGATCCGATAACACCGCCATAAATACCGTTTCTTGAACATCTTCCATCAATTGTTTTAAGAAGGGATATCCTTGAGAAGAAATATCTAACGATTCCATGGCAGCGCTACCAATTTGAATCAGCTTTGGCCCTAACTTATATGTATTAGCGGAATCAAGGGATAAATACCCTTCTCTAAAAAGCGTGCCAATCAGACCCGATGTACTACTTTGTGGAAATGATAATGTTTCACTTATTTCTTTAATCGTTAAACCATGTGGCTTTTGGCTTAATAATTCAAATACTCGAAGAACACGCTCTGCAGATTTAACGGACATATGTGCACCTCTTTAAAATCATATATATGATTCTGATTCCTATATGTGATTTAGTAAGTTAATCGTATCATGAATAATTTGATAATTCCAACAATATTTTAAAAATGACTAACGATTCAAAGTCGTTAGCCATCTCCGTTCAATCAATAACAAGAGTTACTGATCGATTTTTATGTTTTCTTAAAAATTCTATTAAATGATTGTCTAGGTCATGTATACCGAAATCATACTCCCCGCCACTGGTCAACTCATTGAAAATGTAAGTCATCCGTTTTCTTTAGAAGCTTTACTGATTAGGATAGGTTTCTTTCAAAAACTTTACTGATTGATTAATTAACTCTTTTAAAACGTCAACATCAATATCTGCTATTTTATTTATATACACACACGCTTTACCTGTAGTATGTTTGCCAAAGTCCATTAATAATTCCTCGCGTTTCGAGTCACCTGGTGCAAAATACAAACTGATTTTAGCTTTTCGAGGTGAAAAGCCAACTAATGGTGCATCACCTTCGTGACCGGTTGCATATTTGTAATGATAGGAACCAAATCCAATAATACTCGGTCCCCACATCTTGGCTTGATAACCTGTCGTTTCTGTAAAAATATCTAATAATTTAAATGCATCTTCACGTTTTTTAGGGCTTTCGACATTTTCAATAAACTCTATGACACTACTGTCGGTTTCTTTTGTTTTTAGTTCGTACATTGTTAGAATCTCTCCTTTTTCTTTAGTATACTGTTTAGTGGGCCATACTAAAACTTCAATATGAAAAGCTTTTTCCTTCCGATCCAACTCCCCGTTTGTTGAAGAAAAATATTATAGTACATCTACGACAAATGTATAGGATGAGTCACCGTTTGTCCATTCAGCATAAATTTCAATTACATACTTTCCTTTTTTCGATGGTAAGGTGATTTGGTGTTGATTCACAAGTAATGCTTCACCACGGTTTTCTTCTTCCCATATATATGCCTGTAATTGTGGTAGGGAGCCATCGTTAAACTCTATATTAGCTAGTGAACTTTGATCAATTATTTCCGCTTTCATATTTTCAGCTATTTGCAATGGTGAAGCAGCATCTGCAATAACCGTCTTATTTGAAAATAAACCCTTTGATTCCCATTTATAAGTGCCTCTAGCTGTTTCGATCTTTTCACCATTTATTTTTACTATGGCATCTGGCGGTATTTCTGGCGGCTCTTCTGCAGATTTACTTGAACAACCTACTACATTGAATATGAACAACATTATTATTGCAAATACATACTTCTTATTTTTCACGTAAATCCCTCCTTTTTTCTGTTAGACATTGCTTGTTTATACATGTTTCAAATCATATTTTATAATCTAGCCTTAAAGGCCAACATCATATTACACCAAAAATATCAAAACTTATTATTATAGTAGATTTCGGTCCCTTTGAAGTAATTTACAAATGATGATCAAAGCGAGCAGCGATCTAGCACTACATTTCTAATATTTTGGCACTGTTAAATTATTTGCGAAATTAGATCTACACTTGTGAACAATTCTATTTTATTTGCTTGACTATTTGTTAAATGTGACAGGAATTTTAACCAAGACATAATCACCAGTCCACCTCTGCGTCGTGGCAATCAAACGATCTCCTTGTTTTTCAAAGAAAAGTCCGCTTCCGTCCTTTTGCTTGAACAGCCAGCCATTTTGACTTAGCATTTTCTTGATATTTTCGTCTGCTATGCTTTGTGCACTGCGTGTGATATACCACTCATATCCGTTTTCACTTGCTAATTTAACAATTTCTTTATTTGAATCATTTAGCAATTCTACCGCTTCTTTTTTACTAAGGTTCTCCATTGGAAGTGGAGGATAGAAAAGTTTGTTGTTAAATACAAAAACGGCAATAAATAGAACTGATACAACAAACACTATCATTTTCTTCATTCAATCGCCCCTTATGATTCTTCTTTCAATTCTATAATAAATATTCCAGTTGTATTCTAAAATACCTTTCTATTCGGAAAATCTCTTCTATTTAGACGTAGTGAGGTGTTTATTTCTATCATAGAACTCCTTAATAAATTCTGGAACATTTGACCAATCTTGTTGCATTTCTGAAATATAAATAGATTTGGTCGGTATAGCACCTTCGTACACAATCATTTTTATGTTGTCCAAAGTATTAATTTCTCACAAAAAAGCACTTGTTGCCTACAATGCAATCAAGTGCTTACAGTTAACAATATCAATTTCTTAGAATGAATCCATGGTTCGATGGTTCGACTCCCGTTAATGCACTTATGATTGTCTGCAAGATTTGTTCGTATTCGACAAGAAAGTTTTCATAAAACAATAAAAACGGCTTATGACATTCCTCGTAAAATCCACGGATGGCATTCCCCCCTGCTCCTTTAAGGGACTCCTCAAGTGCAATGAGATTGGTAACGGCCTCCTTGATTTGATTCATCTGATCTTTTTGGATATCTATTTTATCAAAGATCTCATCAATACCAGAATGCAGCGATCCTACTCATTTAGGCTATTCGTCAGTTTTTTTGTAAGTACACTTTTCACCATTACGTTTTTACGAAAAGTTATATACAGCCTTTCCGCTGCAAAATTTCATGAATGTTTTTATCATCCATTCCTAAACGGAAAATTTGTAAAGCACCCTATTCAGCTGCTCCTATTTTTAATGGTGGCAGGCATGAAAAAATAAAATTCGTATTAAGTTGAACGTAGGTAAACAAACACTCATTCCCTCAAAATACACATATATTAGTAAAAAAGGGGGTGATATGATGGATAGAATGATCCTAGTGTTTTTAGCAAGTCTTTTAGCTGGATTCTCACTGATAAAAGTGTCCTTAGCAGGAACATTTTTATCAAGTTTAGAACCATTCGCTACAATCATCGGAGTCTTAGCAGTTATCGTCTTTTCATTGGCCTTAATTTATCAAGGAGTAAAGACCTTATTTAACAAATAGCTATGTAAGCGCATTCAATTAAGATGACTCATATAGATCAGACCTCGCATTCTAAATCAGTATGTTATCTCATCCTGTATTTAGTTTTGCGGGGTCTCCTTCCTTTATGAGTGGTGACATTTCACGCCAAATCTATGTGACAACCAATCTCGGTTGCTCTATGAGAAAATGAAACTTCAATCAGTGGGAGTTTTACTACCCGTTAATGCGGGATAAACGATTCGTGGTACATCTTTACCATGAGCAATAACATCTCTAACTGCCCGTTTAATCCATTGTTTAGCCAGATCGTCAGTACCGCCAGCTTTTTCATGAAAATCTCTAATAAGACCTTTTGAAAACACACAAAGAACTTTTGTTTCACTATTAACTTGAAGTCTAACCCTTGGGTTTCTAGAGGAGACGATATAAGTAAGGACCCCACTAGCATTCAAAAGGTAATGTTTGTTAGACACATCACATTCCATTACAGCCCTAGTTACCCCATTAACGAACTCTTTTTCGCCCTTTTGGATATACTTTTGACTTCCCATAGTAAACAAACCACCTTATTAAAATATTCATACATACTATATATTTCGTAGAGTTGGCTTAACCTCCTCTATTTCCACAGAAAAATAACAAAAATTTTACGAGTGAAATAAAAAGTTTACATCAATATCGATTCGTGACTAACATATAAAATAAAATTTGATTTATATAAGTATACTATTTTATTATATAGGGATTTGTTGGATGTTGGGAAATAAAGTGGTAATGTCACTCTGCTTTTCCTCATAAGAAATATAATATGCTATAACATAAAAAACGGAAGTCTTTGATAAGAATCCCGCTTGTCTTTCTGGATATATTATAATTACGGTGGGCTTAAGAAAATTTATTCAGCCTTTTCTTACAATCTTCGGTAAAGTTCAATAGATAATAGACATTAGGCTCACCTGAATTAACTCCATATTAGCTATTCTCCCTTACTTTTACTTGGGAATGTACGCAAGCCTTTGTTATTTTACTAACGATATCTTCTATTCCAACAAAATCTTCTGCATCTGCAAAAAACATTAAACTCCTTTCTTGTCCTTTATATCCCTGGGTATCAATCAAAAAAATACTGGAGGGAATTGCGATTTCTTCTTTCATATTTCCCTTAAATCTTAATTGCCCATATCGACTGTTTAGGCACAACTATATAAACGGACCAGCTACCTTGATTCTAGTTATACTTAATATTCATCGATTTATCCTCAAAAATACTATAATCCATTTCTTTTAAACTAGGAGAGATGATCGGTTTAAAATCCATTTGATTTAGAATGTCTTTCACAAGATCAATACCGGGAGCAACCTCCTTTAACTCTAATCCAGCCTTTGTTAAAACAAATACTGCCCGTTCGGTTATATACATAACATCTTTTGAGTGATCAGTTGCATACTTTCCGCTGAAAGAAATTTGATTAACGTAATTTGTAAATTTTTTAATAGTACCTTCCTGAAGGATATGTAGCTTACCATTATGAATAGATGTCTTTAATCCTCCACCTGTAAAGGTCGTACAAAAGACAACTTTCTTTGCTGATTGCGTAATGTCTATAAACCCACCACACCCTACTGTTCTAGTACCAAATTTAGATACGTTCACATTACCAATTTGATCAACTTCTGCTGCCCCCATGAATGTGAGATCGACTCCCGCACCATGATAGTAATCAAATAAATATTCATGATCTAGAATGGCATCTGCATTGCGAGCAACTCCAAATTCGTTCGCCCCCAATGGAATCCCACCGATAATTCCAGATTCAAGAGTTAACGTGATCCGGTCGTTTAATCCTTCTTCGTTTATGATAGGACCAATAACATCTCCTGGAATTCCGATTCCCAAATTAATAACAGCAGATGATGATGTTAATTCCTGTACTGCCCTTCTACCAATTACTTTACGAATATCTAATTCAATAGGTGCGAGACTTTCCAATGATGTACGAACATCACCTGAAAAAACTGGATCAAAGACCGCACTCGGAATTTGGCGATGTTCTGTCACTGCGTCTTCAACAAGGACAAAGGCATCTACAAGATATCCAGGAACAACGACATTCTTTGGATGTAAGGTTTCTTTGTTGACTAAATATTTAACTTGAGCAATTACTTTTCCACCATAAGCCTTGGTTGCGTGTGCTGCCGACAGAATTTCCAGTTTTAAAGGCTCCTCTTCCGTTGTAATATTTCCATTTTCGTCGATGCTTGTACCACGTATGAAAACATAATCAAACGGAATAGAAGGATATAACAAAAATTCCTCATTGCTAATTGTGATCATTTGGACAAGGTCCTCTTTTGCCTTCGTTCGTTCATTGAATTTACCGCCTTCAACCCGTGGATCAACAAAAGTCCCTAGACCTACTGGGGAGATTTGTCCAGGCAATTTATTGGCCATCGCCCTTAACAAATGGGTTAATTGACCTTGTGGCCAACAATAGCAATCAATCTTATTCTCTTCAATCAACTTCCTAATTTTAGGAGCAAGTCCCCAATGCCCTCCAATTACGCGTGAAATGAGTCCTTCTTCAGCGATATGTTCTATTCCATTTGATTTGTCTGACTGTCCAGCGGTGTGAAAAACTGTAAGATCGTTTGGCTTTCCTGTTTCTTTATAATTCTGACCAATAGCTCGCAAGATTTTATCACATTGGCCCATTCCCCCAAATCCAACTAAAGCAATCGTACTTCCATCGGGAATTTCTCTGGCTAGGTCGTTAGCATTTAGTGATTGAACCATTTTATTCACCCCTAAAAAAATAATTAAATCATTTCTATGTCGTAGGAGAAATTGAGTATCTCTTATTCTCTTAAGTTTGTTGAGAACATAGACTTATTAAAAGCAAGTCCGTTAAATAATCTCATCGTTAACTTACTGGATGAACTTCTGTTGATGCTGACTCACTAAAATAGTAGAACAAGTCTTTGAAATTCATAACCTGCTCTTTGAAAATTACAGAAGGCATTTCTTTTAAATATGGAGAAATAACCGGTTGAAATTCCATTTGGGCTAAAATATCGTCTTCAATGTCAATTCCCGGTGCATATTCAATTAACTCAACTCCATTCGGAATAAGCCTGAAAACAGCACGCTCTGTTATAAAATACACAGGTTGTTGATTTTCTCTGGCATACTGACCACTAAATGTAATTTGTCGTACTTGATTGAGAAACTTTTTGTTTTTCCCTTCTTTAATAATTTTTAATTTTCCGTCTTTTATTTCTATCTCTAAACCACCTGCTGTAAATGTGCCAACGAAAACAACTTTTTTAGCCGGTTGAGTAATATCAATAAACCCACCGCACCCAACAACACGTGAACCGAATTTACTTACATTGACATTCCCTTTACCATCTACCTCTGCTGTTCCCATATAAGTAATGTCAACACCAGCTCCATTGTAATAGTCAAACTGATAGGGATGTTCAATAATAGCCTCAGCATTTTTGCTAATACCAAAATCCGTTCCTCCAGCAGGCACACCGCCAATCACACCAGATTCTACAGTTAGGATAATTTCCTGAAGAATACCTTCCTCACTTGCTACCGGACCAATTGTATCCCCCGGAATCCCCGTCCCTAGATTAACAACTGCTTGTGGAAAAAGTTCCATCACACCGCGGCGGCCAATGATTTTTCGAACCGTTAAAGGAATTGGCTCAAGAGTACTCTCGGCAACCTTTAAATCCCCAGAATATACAGGATCAAAGAAAGTAGAAGAAGTTTGACGGTGTTCATGAACAGGCTCTTCAGCTAGTACAATGGCATCCACAAATATTCCTGGAACGACAACCTGTTTGGGATGCAAAGACCCTCGACGGGCTAAATTCTTAACTTGAACAATCACTTTTCCTCCATAACGTTTTACAGCTTGGGCAACTGATATTGCCTCAAGTTTAATCGCTTCATCTTCCATCGTCACATTTCCGTTCTCATCTGCCGTCGTCCCTCGAATAATAGCCACATCAATAGGAATAGCGTTATAAAACAGATGTTCTTCCCCTTTAATGTCAATAACATCCACAAAACTTCCAGTTTGTTTAGCCTTATCGTTCATTAATCCACCTTCAATTCTCGGATCAATAAATGTACCTAAACCTACTTTCGAAAAATTCCCAGATTTTCCGGAAGCCATTGACCGGAATAAATGCGTCATTTGTCCTTGTGGTAGGCAATGAGCTTCTACTTCATTATCGTGGATCAGTTCCCCCCATTTAGGGGCTAAACCCCAATGTGAACCAATAATCCGTTTTACAAGTCCCTTATGCGCAAGGTGCTGAATCCCATTTACACGATCACTATGCCCAGCACAATGAATGAGCGTTAACTGAGAAGGAGTTCTATGTTCAAAAAAACGATTCTCTATTTCCTTGAGGATCGTTTCACAAGCTCCCATCAAGGTAAATCCAACACAAGATATGGTCGAACCATCCTTAATAAAATCTACTGCAGATTTTGCTGAAACAACCTTATTGAACATAATAGATTTTCTCTCCTTAATTAGATAATAAAACCGCCACCTACATTGATAACCTCTGAAGTAATATAAGAAGACTGTTCAGATGCGAGAAATGCAATACAATTGGCTACATCTTCAGGTTTACCAGCCCGTGCCATTGGAATTTTGGAAATCATTAGATCCCAAACATTTTCGGGCACACCTCGGGTCATATCTGTTTCAATAAAACCTGGGCAAATTGCGTTGCAGGTAACATTATATTTCGCTAATTCCCTAGCAGCTGTTTTTGTTAATCCCACGACTCCAGCTTTTGCTGCTGCATAATTGGCTTGCCCAATATTCCCTAGCCAGCTTGCTGAAGAAATGTTGATTATCCTACCATCTTTTTGTTCACGCATTTGAATGGCCGCTGGTTGCATACAGTTAAATACACCTGTTAAGTTTACCGAAATCACGCTATCCCATTGTTCTGGTTTCATTTTATGAAGCATGGCATCCCGATTAATCCCAGCATTGTTAACAAGAATATCAAGTTTACCATATTTGCTAATTGCATATTGAACGAGATTATTAGCTTGTTCTCGATCAGCTACATTAGATACAAAGGAATCAACCAAATACTCTTTGGCCTGAAGCTCCTTAGTGGCTTGTTCAACTCCCTCTGGATTAATATCAGTAATGACGACCCGCGCACCTAAAATGGCTAATTTTTCAGCAATCCCTTTTCCCAGTCCACGTGCAGATCCAGTTACAATTGCTATTTTTCCGGTTAAATCTATCATAATTTTTTCCCCCTTCACTATTTATTTTTCTACCTTTGTTCAATATTTTCGATAATAGTGGCGATTCCTTGTCCACCACCGATACACATCGTAACTATGCCACGTTTTAACCCTCTTCGTTTCATATCATATAAAGACTTAACAGTAAGAATTGCACCAGTTGCTCCAATCGGGTGTCCCAACGCAATCGCGCCACCATTCGGATTTACTTTTGCTTGATCAATTCCTAAATCCTTAATAACAGCAACTGCTTGGGCCGCAAATGCTTCATTTAATTCAACTAAATCAATATCATTTAATGTCAATCCTGATTTTTCCAAAACCTTTTTCACAGCAGATGATGGAGCAAATCCCATAATTTCTGGGTCTATTCCTGTAACTGCTTGCTCTCGGATGTATGCAAGAGGATTTAATCCAAGTTCATCTGCCTTTTCCTTTGACATGATAACTACAGCCCCTGCTCCTTGATTAATTCCTGAAGCATTACCTGCTGTTACCGATCCAGCCTCTTGAAATACTGGCTTCAATTTCGCCAATTTTTCAAGAGTGGTATGACGAGGATGTTCATCTTGCTCAAAAAGAGTAACTTCCCCTTTACGTCCTTTTACTTCCACCTGAACAATCTCACTCTTAAAGTAACCGCTTTCAATGGCTTGAAAAGCTTTTTCCTGGCTAGCTAAAGCAAAGGCATCTTGTTCTTCTCTCTTAATGTTAAAGCGTTCTGCTACCTTTTCGGCTGTAACACCCATTGCATAGTTTCCAAATGGATCTGTTAATGCTGTAGTAAGCCCATCTTCCAATTGACTATGGCCTAATCGATATCCATAACGGCCTTTTCGAATGTAGTAAGGAAGTAGGTCCATATTTTCAGTTCCAGCCGCTACTACAACCTCAGATTGTCCACTTTGTATGGCTTGTACTGCGCTATTAATAGCTTGAAGACCTGAACCACAAAGGCGGTTGACAGTATAAGCTGTTGAATGACTAGGTAGTCCGGCACGCAGCGCACACATTCGAGCAATAAATGCGTTTTCCGCAACTTGACCTACACACCCAACAATAACTTCTTCCACTAACTCAGAAGACACACCTGCTCGATGAATTGCTTCTTTCACTGCAATTGCTCCTAAATCTGCAGGGTGAATATCTTTAATTATTCCTCCCATAGTACCAATTGCTGTTCTTGCTGCTCCTACAATGACAACCTCTTTCATTCTTTCTCCCCCTCTTTAATTGAGTAATAAATTATTTTTCAAGTTTCTTTCTTGTAAAACCACAACTTTCCCGAACAACCAATGATGGAGTTAGGATGATTTGTTTATTCGCAACTTCGTCCTTTTCATTAACCATCTGTAAGAGATAGTCCATAGATAATCTCCCCATATCATATGTAGGATGATCTACTGTGGACAAAGGAACAATAAAATTTTCAGAAAAGGGGTTGTTATCGTTTCCCATTACAACAATATCCTCAGGAACACGAAGCCCAGAATCCCTTAGTCCCTTTACTATACCGAAACCTATTACATCGCTTGATGCACAAATTGCCTCAGGTAACTCTTTTACTTGATTAAGCATATTTATTACGTTGGCGTAACCCGATTCCAAGGAGTAATCCCCGTCAAAGATAAGTTCTGGGTCAACTTCCAATCTATTCTCATTCATTCCGTTAAAAAAACCGGCTTTTCTTTCCCTTGCAGTTGATATTTCAGAATCTCCACCAAAATATGCAATTCTTTTATATCCCTGTTCTGCTAAATGATTTACAGCTAATTCAGAAGTGAGTAGATTATTAATCCCGACAAAATTTTTCCCATATGATGATGGTTTTCGATTAACTAAGACATATTTTAGCCCTGTTTTTTCAACTTCTTTTAAGTCTTCCGTTTTAGAAATATTGGCTAATAGGAGACCGTCAACTTGTTTTTCCACCATCAGATTCAAATAGGTTAAAAATCGCTTATCATCATTTGACGTATTGCAAAGTATGACATTGAAATTATTGTGAATAGCTACATCATCCATACCCTTGATCATTGTCGGATAGTAGGGATTTGAAATATCTGTCACAATAACGCCGATCGTGTTAGTGCTTTTCTTCTTTAAACTCCTCGCCACTGCATTTGGCTTATAATTTAATTCTTCTATTACCTGCATCACTCTTTTAGTAAGTTCAGGACTGACATAAGCAGATTGGTTAATGACAGCTGAAACTGTAGCAAGTGCAACATTAGCTTTTTTGGCTATGTCTTTCATAGTTGTCATGTTAAAACCTCCATTAACAAGTTGTTTAGCGAAACGTTTCGTCTAGATTCATAAAAAAGTCTCTTACACCTAAATAAAACGTTGGCCAAACTCATCTCTCATCCCCCCCCAAAAGACATATTAAGTTTCACATCCTTTTATTGTCGATTAATTCCAAACGAAACGTTTCGTTAATTGATTAACTTGATTATAGATGTTTATTTCCGATTTGTCTATATATTTTTAATTATCTGTATATTTAAAATAAATTATAATTTTAATTGTTTTTAACAGGTTTAAAGCATGTTTTTTCTAATTTATATAGACAATTATTTGCGCCATAATTAAAGTAATCTGATTGGAAAAATAGCTATCATTGTTCATTAATAAGAATGCTCTTCGTATATTGCAAGCAGTTAATCTATCCCTGATACCCAATTAAAATAATTTCAAGGTCAGATTACCGCCTCATATACTTTTTGATAGAACATTTCGCCCGGGCTCAATCACTTTCAAGCCTTCCTTCTTACACTCTATACTTCATAGACCTAAAACCACCATCAGCGACTTGCAATCCTTCTTCTGAAGCCACCTGCTTAAATTAAGTAAGTGCTTCAGAAGAAGGATTGCAATAAAAAAAGTCAGACCCTCAAATCTAATATATCGATTATATCGTGTACATGACACAATAAACGGCGTATAGAATGTGAGGTCAGACCGTTGCAACATCATTAGATGCTAAAATTATTTGTCCCACTAAATTCATGCAAATCACTTAGGGTTTTTAATTTATTGAAAGCATCGGCTTAAGTACAACTTGATTCATACCGTCTTTAAAAGCTTGGTTCACTTCGGATAATGGATACATCTTGATTACATCAGACAACTTTTCTGCTAAACTAGCTAATACAGAAAACGCCACCTGATAATCGTTAGGATCACATCCATAGCTTGTAATGATTGAGACTTCATTTCGAACTAATTCCGTTAAGAAGAGTGTTGTTTCATGTTCATACAATGCAACAAAAATGGCATTCCCTCCTTTTTTTAAGCTATGGAACCCTGTTTTTACTGCTGCATTTGATCCGGAGCACTCAAATACCATGTCCACCTTTTCTTCTAAATTCCCCGATTTCACAATATGTGGAATCACTCCGAAAGTCTTGCATTTTGATAATCTGCTTTCATAATCTTTCTCAAGTCCCGACAGATAAACTTTTGCACCTTTCTGGGCGAGAATTAAACTTACAAAAAAACCAATAATTCCTGGTCCTTGAATGAGAATCGTATCAGATTTTGAAATTACTCCCGCCCGGCGTACAGCATGAACAGCAATAGACATCGGCTCACTTAATGCCGCTATGTTAAGTGGCATCCCGGTTGGAATTTCCCTTACTTGTTTCGCCTTTGTTTTCGCAAATTCTGCCATGCCACCATCAAAGTGGAGACCTATTACTTTAATATGAGCACATATCGATTTGCGTCCATTCATACAGTTTTCACATTCGCCACAGTAATTCATAGATTCAACGATAACTCTTTTCCCTTTTAAATGAGAAATTGAATCATCAAAGCAATCAACGACAACTCCCGCAAATTCATGTCCTAATATGACCGGTTTTCTTACAAACTCATACCCTTTTGAATGCTTATAGGCATGAAGATCACTGCCGCAAATACCACAGTACTCTACTTTTATAAGCACTTCATCATTGCTAAGCACCGGGAGTGCTATTTCTTGAAGATTAAGTTCTTGTTCCTTTTCTGTTTTAATGACCGCTTTCATCCATTTCACCTCTACATTCCAAGGTATGCTTTTTTCAGATGTGGATCATTGATTAATTCTTCTGCATTTCCAGATAACGCTAGTCTTCCATTCTCTAATACATAGGCGTGGCTAGCTATAGCTAATGATTGCTGCACATTTTGTTCCACTAGTAATACTGTAATTCCCTTATTCGCAATATCTACTAAATCTTTTAATAATTGTTGAACTAATATGGGGGCTAATCCGAGTGAAAGCTCATCAATAATCAACAGTTTTGGATTGGCCATTAATCCTCTAGCGATGGCGACCATTTGCTGCTGGCCACCACTCAAATCCCCTGCCATTTGACTTTTTCTTTCTTCTAAAACCGGAAACAAGTCATACACAAAACGGAGATTTTTTTTAAAATCTTTTTTCGCTCGTTTAGAGTAGGCACCTAATTCCAAATTTTCTTGAATCGGCATATAGTTAAACAACTTTCTTCCTTCTGGTACTTGGATAATTCCCTCTTCGACAATTTCATGCGGGCTCATTTTGTAAATCTCTTTGCCCAAGAATGTAATTTCTCCGCTCGAAATTTTTTCAATTCCAGAAATAGCATTGATTGTACTTGACTTCCCAGCTGCATTCGCGCCTAATAATGCGGCGATTTGACCTTCATTAATTTCTAGTGATAAATTCCACAAGGCTTGGATTTCGCCGTAGAATAAGTTTACGTTTTGTAATTTAAGCAAAGCTCAATTCCTCCCCAAGATAAGCTTTTATGACTTCCGGATTATTCGCAATTTCTTTCGGTGTACCTTCCGCTATTTTCTCTCCATGATGAACGACGACGATACGATCACAAACTTTCATGACTACTTCCATGATGTGCTCAATAAGAATGATGGTGATTCCATCGTCTCTTAACCCCTTGATCATTGGCAGGATTTCTTTCACTTCGCTTGGATTCAAGCCAGCCATCACTTCATCTAACAAAAGTAAGGTTGGCTGCGTTGCCAATGCTTTCGCTACTTCTAAACGTTTTTTATCGGCAATAGTTAAGCTTTTTCCGACTTGATCTTTCTTCTGAATTAAACCCACCTTTTCCAATATTTTCATACTGAATTCTCTTGCTTCCTTTGTACTAGTTGCTTTGTTGAAAGCTCCGACCATCACATTTTCAAGTACGGAAATATTGCCAAACGGCTTAACAATTTGATAGGTTCTACCAATTCCTTTTTGGCAAATCACATAAGGCTTTTGGCTTGTAATATCCTCATTATTGAAAACTACTTGTCCGCTTGTTACTGGAAGTGAGCCTGAAATTAAATTAAACAATGTCGTTTTACCAGCTCCATTTGGACCAATAATTCCGACGATTTCTTTTTTATTTACATCAAATGAAACACCATTGACTGCTTTTAATCCCCCAAAATGCTTGGATACTTCTTTAACCTGAATAATCAACTTTTTCACCATCCTTTACCTTGATGTTCTTTTTATTGATGCTTTTCAGTTTACCGGGAATGCGTTTTATAAGTGGAAGTAATCCATTCGGCAAGAAGGATACTATTAGAATCAATACAACTCCGTATATAAGATAATTCATTCCGCTTAGTGCAGGGAAAGCTGAACGTAAAAACTCATTTAAAGGGATAATGATAAAAGCACCTAATACTGGGCCAAATACTGTTCCAACCCCACCTATGATCGCAATCAAAGCAATTTCAATAGAGAAATTTATATTAAAGACGGAGATTGGTTCAAAAAACAACATATATTGGGCATAAAATACACCGGCTATTCCAGTCATTCCAGCACTGATTGCCATGGCAATCATTTTATATTTCGTTACATGAATGCCGAGCGTTTCCGCCCCATCTTCATCTTCACGAATTGCTTTTAAGTAATAACCAATCTTCGTTTTATCAACCCAAATCGCAATCGCTATACTAATTGCAAATAATACTAATGCTATAAAGTAATAAGCGCTATATTCTCTAAAAATAAGGTTTGCAAAACTTGGTTCAAATCGAATATTAACTCCAAGCGCTCCTTTTGTTATGTCTCTGAAATATAACGTCAAATAGCGAATAACTTCTGCACAGGCAATCGTTGTTAGCGTAAAATAAGTTCCTTTTAATCTGAAAGCAGGCCATCCAATCAATAAACCAACCAAGATAGATAACACGGCAGCAATGAGAAAACCTAACCAAGGACTAACACCGAAGTTTAGATATAAAAGTGTAGAAGTATAAGCCCCCAATCCAAAAAATATCGCATGACCAAGTGATAATTGTCCGCCGTAGCCACCTAATATATTCCACGCTCCCGAGATTGTTGCATACAATAATATAAGAATGAAAATATTTAAATAGAATTTGTTTTGAACAACGAACGGTATTACTAATAGAAGTATCCCAAATAGAAACAGTAATTTTTTTTTAGATAATAGTTGCATCATTTCAAGCCTACCTCCTCTGCTCCTTTGCCAAGACTAAATATACCGGCAGGGCGAACTAGTAAAACCATTATGAAAATGACGAAGTATATTGCTTCTTTTAATCCCGGATCAAAGATAACACCGGAAAGTGCTTCTACTAATCCAATTATTAATCCACCGAAGAATGCACCGAACATACTTCCCATTCCACCTAATACAATTACAACAAACGCAATAAGTGAGAATGATGCTCCGATTGTTGGATAGACCGAGTAAATCGGCATAAGTAATGCACCTGCAAGACCTACTAGACCTGATCCAATTCCGAAAGCTAATAGATAGATTCTTTTTACGTTAATCCCCATCAAAAATGCTGCCTGTTTTTGCATAGCAACTGCTCGGATCGCTTTTCCAGTCATGGTTTTTTGTAAAAATAAATATAAAATAACTGCTACTGTAACTGCAGCCCCAAATGCAACTAATCTAGGAATACTAATAGCTAGTTCCCCAATATGAATAACTGATGTTTGATAACTTGTTTTAACAGTAAAATGATTCGCACTTAGGGTCATTAAAGCAAAGTTTTGAAGGGCGATTGATAATCCTAACGTTGCAAATATTTTTGTTGATGCAGGTGTATCTAAAATGGGTTGAATCATAAATCTCTGAGTGATAACCCCAAGTAAAAATAGACAGATGATGACTAGAATGGCAGATACATATGGATCTAACCCCATCATCGAATAAAATAGAAAGCTTATATACATGGCAATCATTAGATACTCACCATGTGCAAAGTTTACAATCCTTACCACTCCAAGGATTAAATTCAGGCCCATACTAATTAATGAATAAATACCACCTAACAAAAGACCAGATATAAGTGTTTGAACAATTGTCATAACTACACCTCACTGTTTAATAATTAGGGAAGGGAAACTTCTTTTTAGGCTTTCCCATAGGGTCTAGCACCCTTCAGTAGTTACTATATCAGGTGACTGAGGGTGCCAAACACTTTGTTTTGAATTATCTTTTTTATAAAACTATTACTTTATTGATTTGAAATTTGAGGTTCTTCAACTGCTACGGCTTCCGGCCAAACAGTCTTAAGTTCCCCGTCGATCCACTGATGCATATATGCTTGACCTAGTATATTTTGCCCGGTTTTAGCATCAAATTCTACACCCCATCCAGTAGCAGTTGAGCCAGGTTTTGCAGTATATTTCAATGCTTCTTCTTTTAATTTGTCAGGGTCAACTTCCCCAGTTTTATCTATTACTTCCAATACGACCTTCATTCCCATATAGTTTGTTAGAGAGTGGCCAGAACGTGGTTCTGAACCATATTTTTCTTTGTATGCATCGATAAATTCTTCCATTCCAGGTGTAGCTTCACGATTAATTGCGTATTGTGGGAAGTCAACATTGAAAATACCGTTTGCTAAATTTCCCGCTCCATCTTTAAAGTCAGTCATCGTATGGCCGCCACCGGAGCCGAGAAATACTGGAACCTTCAATCCTAACTCTTCACTTTGTCTGGCAAGAAGAATTGCATCATTTAAATAAGAAATAGCTACCAAAACGTCTGGAGCAGCTTTTTTTATATTTAAAATGACTGAACTCAAATCATTTGATGCAGGGTTATATCCAATTTTTGTATCAACATTAATCCCTTCTTCTTTTGCAAATTTAATAAAAGCATCTGCAATCGGTGGTCCAGCAGCTGAATCTTCAAAAGCAACAGCAACCTTTAAATCAACTAGCTCTTTACCAAGTTTTTTTGTAACGACTTCTTTTATGAAATCTACATGCGTCTTTCCAAAAAAAGAAGCAGATGGATTCGTACGCATAATATATTTGTATTGACGGTCTGTAATGGTATCAGATGTAGAACCTAGCTCCCAGTACAACACACCGTTCCTTTCAGCTACCTCACTTGCAGCAAATGAGATAGAACTTGAATATGATCCGACAATGGTTTTTATATTTTCTTGATTGATTAAACGATTCGCTTCTGATTGACTAGCGTCTGCATCAACTGCATCTCCCTTAACAAGTTTTATTTGTTTTCCACCTGCTATACCGCCATTTTTATTTGCTTCTTCAACAGCAAGCTCTACCCCGCGATAACTTTCTTCACCAAGCAGTGCTAACCCTCCGGATAAAGGAAATAATGCACCAACTTTAAATGTTTCTGAATCACCATCACCACTCGCTCCATTAGAGCATGCTGACAAAAACATCAGAAAACACATCATAATAGCGCTTACAATTCTCTTCATGAAATATCCCCCTTCTTTGATACATAATTATTTTTAAATCTATAAAATGCCATTTTTCCAATCATTATTAAAGAAAAAATCTTTTATTATTATGAACCTCCATAATTACATTAACTACTTAACCAGCCACCATCGACATAAATTGTTTGACCAGTTACATAATCAGAGGCATGAGAAGCTAAGAACACTGCAGATCCTTGTAAATCTTCTACCTCCCCAGTTCTCTTTAATGGAATACGAGATTTCATCCATGCTACTTTACCATCGTCTTCAAAAACACTTTTCGTCATTTCTGTCTTAAAATATCCTGGACCAATTGCATTGACTAAAATTCCATAATCGGCAAACTCTACTGCCAACGCTTTTGTTAATTGAGAAATTCCCCCTTTACTTGCAGCATATACTGACATGTTCGCAAAGGCTATTTCACTAGTAAGTGATGCAATATTAATGATTTTTCCGTATTTCTGTTCCTGCATATAAGGGATAACAGCTTGTGATGTAAATAGCGCTGTTTTTAAGTTGATTCCCATCACAAAATCCCAATCTTCTTCAGTTACTTCTAAAAAAGGCTGACGTTTGTTTGCACCTGCACCGTTTACCAAAATATCTATTTTTCCTTCTTGATTCACGATATCTTGTACAAATCCTTTGATATCCTCTGAATTCCGAGCATCAACTGCTGCATAATAAGCATTTCTAGAAAAACTTGTGATGTTGTTTGACGTTTCTACGAGCTCGATTTCTGTTCTGCTCGTTATAGCTACGTTCGCACCCGCTTCAGCCAGCGCCAGCGCAATAGACTTCCCAATTCCTCGTCCGCCACCCGTAACCAGCGCCGTTTTACCACTTAAATCAAACAACTTCAACTAAAACACCCCCGATTGTTTTACGATCTAATAGAACTAATTCTCCATATGATGTCATTCTAGGATTTTCAGCGTTACTTCCACTTAACACATAGCATCATATTCCTAGCAGTCTAGTTGTGAATCGTCAACTTTGTACTCTGTAAATGTAGATGAGATTCAAGTATTGTTTGAAAACTTATTATCAGCAATTACATCAGTTTCAGCTATGACTAACTGAACGAAACGTTTCGCTGAAGATTTAATTTGATTATAGAGGCTTTGTTTTACTTTGTCCACAATTTTCTAAATTTTCTATCTATTTTAATTAATCTTAGATTATTTTTCTCTTTCTTTTAAACCCGTTCTCAATGATCAATCCATTTATCAGTGAATTACTTAATTAGCGGGAAAAGGTCTGTTTTGTCTTGACCTATGAGCTGAAATCCTCCTTCTAAACATATTTCTTCATTGGTTTTTACTTAATTTTTATAGGATTATCGAACACCTACTATTTTTTTATTTACTTCATGTTTACATAGACTAGATCAAGCTTCATTATCTATCCTTTGTGTCGAATTTTATTTTAATCTCTCTATTTGAGTCAAACCTTCAGAGACTTTGTGGATTTTTTAATGAAAATAAAGTATCAGGTTTTATTCCAACTATTAAATAATGCAATTATAGCAACATAATGGTTACTTAAATAAGACAGATTATGTGCCCCTTATTTTATCGTAATCTCATTTGAAACTTCGACAGTTCCCAAGGTATTCCAGACACTTAAAATTATGAAAATCAAAAAGCAGTCCATCCGCATTACAGAATGCACTGCCATAATTTATTTAACAGCTGACTAATTCCAATCGATATTCGGTTCTATCTCTTAATAATTTTTCCAAAATTCGAATGGGAACAATTCACGCAAATCTATGTTAAAATCTATACTTTGTTGCCCTAATACACCACGATTGACGATTCTTATCTTTCTTAACTTTGAGCAATTACATCTCCAACTACCATGAAAATAAATTGTTGTAATTCTCCCGTTTAACCCATTGTTTAGTCAGTTCAAATGCCCCTCAACTTTATTATGAAAATCTCTAATAAAACTCTCGGCAAATATATACAAAGAATACTTAAGTCTCTATTGATGTGATCTATCAACCTTGAAATTCTTTAGGAAACTATATATTTAATTCCCCTCCATCATTCAATAAGTATGATCTAAAGACATATCACTTTCTTTAATAAACTTCTTTTCCCTGTTTATATAAACATTCACATTCTTTTTCCCATATTACAACCATTAGTATATTCATAAAGAAGACCTCTCTTTCCAGAGAACGTTCACAAAGAGAAAAGTAAAATTTATTCGTAAGCGTAAAAATAAATTCACAGTCCCCTATCACGTTTAAACGAGAGAAACTGACATTATCGTGTCTAATATTTCACAAAAAAGAGAAGCCTCCCTAAAATTTCTTACCGCAAGACTAGCATATCTATACGGTATCCAAAGACTAGGGGTAAGAAGAAGAAAGAGAATAATAAAGCTAGCTAGCTGGAATTCTGCACAAAATAAGCACCTATTCGTAAATACGATGAGGTCTCTAACTGCTTTAAAGGCTGCATTAATTTCTTCATCAGGTACAAAACTCCTTGCTAATTCTTGGCATACATCTTAAGAAATTCAATATCCTCTTCCAAATTCATTTTGGAAAATAAAAAAGAGATTCATAGCAAATTCATGATTCACTCAAATATTGTCCTTATTGTCCTCAAATCAGAAACATCTCCTGACACTAAATGAACATCTGATTCAAATGGGAAAGCCTAAAAAAATATTTTAATGGCATGCTACTTTTTGTTCGATTTGGCTTATTAAAAAGACGAAGAGCTTTTTCTTATAGACCGCTTGGTGCCTTCTATGAATAAACCTTGTACAAAGGAGATCGTATACGTGGCGAAATATAGACAAGTACATATTGCATTTTGGCAATACGGGTTTGTGTTGGATCTCACTCCATAGGAAAAATATTTCTATCTGTATCTCATGACCAATAGTAAACTTCACAATGCGGGATTTACGAATTTCCGAAACGTATCACCGAAACAGAAGCTGGTTATAACCGCGAAACCGTTGACGAATTGTTAATGAACTTTTGTGATTACAAGAAAGTGCTGTATGACGAGTGCACAAAGGAAATTTTTCTGCTGTACTGGCTGAAGTACAAGAAGATTAATAATCAGAATGTATTTATCTTTATCATGCAGGAACTCTCAAGTGTTAATAACAAAGGTTTTGTTGAATCATTTTTTACTAGACTCGGAAATGACATTGAGTTTCTACTGTCAGATGAACAGCTAGCTGGAACAGAATCATCGGAAACAGAGGGTGATGAGTTTACTATTGCCGTACAATTTTATCTCGATCATTTTGGCGTGATGACGACATCTTTGGCGGAATCGATCATAAAGTGGGAAAACGATATAGGATCAAACTTGGTGATAGAAGCGATGAAGCGGGCACTAAAAAAACAACAAGTATGGAAATACACTGAGGAACTATTGAAAAACTGGGCAAGCAAAAAAAACACGGATGAGGCAAATTACCATCTGCTCCAAACCAAAGCAATTACAATACATGTTTAATCATCAATGACCGCTATTAGAACGATAAGCCGATCCATATGTCAGCGTGCTTAATCTGAAATCCTCGACATAGACGAGGCTTTCGGTACACGAATGGTACAAAAGTGCAGAAAAGATTCGGTCGTTCAGTTGAAGCGATCGGATACCTAAATTATAGAATGGTAGGTGCTTAAAATGTGTCAAATGTGTAATGGTACGCACGTTGTCAGCGCAAAAAACATTTCATCAATCTTCATATCCTGTTGTCCAATCTGTGGACCTGAATCTGAAAAAGTACGAAATGCTCGCTACAAAGACCTACTACTTGAGATTTCTCAATTAAAACGGTTGAGGAAGAAAGATACTTAATACATATGTGACGGGAACATTCGTAACTCATACTTACCTTCTTAGAGAAAGTAAAAAAACAAATTGCTGCCAGTTAATTCGGGCAGCTATTTGTTTTATGATTAGATATAATCAGTGTATTAACCCTCTTTGTTTCCTGTCATATTTATGGGATTAGCCACTATTTTTTCTCTGCTATTTCCTGAAGAATCCAAAGTAAAAGAGATTGTTGAATTCATCGGTATCCCTGGAACAGCTATGTTAATTTCTCTTTTACTAGCAATCTATACGATGGAATATGCACGCAAGATTCCAATGACATAAATCGGAAACTCATTATCCCAATCTATCTCACAAATTGCCATGATGTTACTCATTATTGGCGGCGGTGGTGCCTTTAAACAAGTTCTTGTTGATGGTGGTGTTGGCGATTATGTCGCCACTTTTAGTCGCATGGTCGATCGCTGCCATATTACGCCTATGCCTAGGTTCTGCTACAGTAGCTGCCCTTAAGACCATGGGCATGGTCGCCCACTTATGATTGCTAGCTCAGTAAACCCGGCTTTGATTGTCCTAGCAACCGGGGCTGGTAGTGTCATCGGCTGGATTTTGGATGGTTAAAGAATATTTTGGTCTGAGCATGTAGGTACCGTTTCAAACTTGGACAGTACTAACAACAGTATTATCTATAACTGGACTTGGTTGTGTATTGGTTTTAGGGTTGTTTATCTAAATAAAAACCGAGAGGCATTTAGTAATGACTCTCTGTCCTACTAATTTTGCAACGAGATTCATGTAATGCTAAATATTTCAAACTTGTAAATTGACTCCCATTTCCCTCCGCTCACTTCACGCATAACAGATCATGGTTCTTATCAATCAACAGACAACTTTAACACAGCCTTAAAAAAATTAATCTTCCTCGCTCACTTTCGTTAGATGTAGGAAAAATTCATAAGCCTCTACATCTGAGTATCCTTCATGCACGACTTTAGCAACCGCTTGAATCATTTCTTCTGGGTATGAAGATTGGAAAATATTTCTCCCCATATCAACTCCTGCAGCGCCACCTTGAATGGAGTTATATGCTAAAGCTAGCGCATCTTTCTCATGAATTTTTTTACCACCAGCAACTACGAGTGGTACTGGACAAGCTGCGGCTACTTTTTCAAAATCATCACAATAATATGTTTTAACAATTTGAACGCCAAATTCAGCTAGCATTCTTGTTGCCAACAAGAAAAATTGAGTCGTCCGTTCCATTTCTTTTCCAACAGCTACAACACCCATTGTAGGAATCGAATATTTTGAACCTAGGTTAACCGCTTTATTTAATTCTTCAATTGTTTCTTTTTGTCCATCCGCACCAATAAAAGTTTGAATAGCGATTGCGCTTGCATTCATTTTAATGGCATCATCGATATCTACAACCATCGATTCGTGGCTTAAATCTTCTTGCAAAATGCTCGAACCTGAGGATGCTCTTAATGCAATCGATTTATTAAATGAAGGTGGTACACTGCTTCGAATAGCCCCTCTCGTTCCCATCAGACAATCCGCATAATTAGCTAATTTAGGAATTAAAATATCTAATCTTTCTAACCCAGATGTTGGTCCCATAAAATAACCATGATCAAATGCCAGCATGACTGTTTTACCAGTTTTCGGATTGAAAATTCTTGATAATCGATCCTTCATTCCCCAGTCATAATTAGCAGCACCCTTTACATGGAAATTACCATTATTAGCAAATACGATTTCCTCTGAAAAGTCTTTCGCAGCTTTGTTTCCTATATTATCTACCATTCTGATCTTCCCTTCTTTACTAATTTCTTTTTTCGTAAGCTCTGTATTAAACTTGATTGTTGATTTCCGTTCCAGGCACTTCGCTTTCCGCTTAGCTACGCCTGAGCCTCCTCGACACTATGTGTCTGCGGGGTCAAGCCTATCTCGCTTTTCCCGCAGGAGTCTTCTTGCCTTCCACTTCAATCAACAAGTTATCAAAAATCAACACTGGTCTTTAACACAGCCTTTTCGTAAAGCTTTTCCAAGTAACAAATTAAAACAGTTGTTACTTGGAACGGATATACGAAAAATGTGTTGAGGGAGACCCCGCAGATGCAATGCACTGAGGAGGCTCCTGAAAAAACCGCCGCTACAACGGATATCAATCTAGGGTGGGCGTGTAAATAGCTTTTAGAGTAACAATGTATGCTTAAACATCCTAATTATTAAAAATCGTAGTCGTTTGTATTTTCTTTTGTGAATACGATTCTTTCAGGCAACACGATGATGCCGGAGTCTTCTGCTTCGTAATCATAGCCTTGAACGGTGTTTGGCTCTACTTTTACTTCTCCAAGCTCTGGGACATCAACGGTGCCGCCAACTTTCAATTCATTTCCTTGTGCTAAATGATACGCAATGTATACGGCAAGTGCACCTTGATCTTTAACATCCCATAAACCGTGATTTTCAATTGTTCCATTTTCAAGATATTGTCTCATTGAATTAGGAGAAGCAAATCCCGTAATAACCACATCTTCCTTGTTTAATCCTTTATTTTGTGCTGCTTGTGCCATGGCAGGAAGTGCAGTTGAATCAGGACAGATGATCACATCAATATCAGGATAGGTATGTAAGATACTTTCTCCCTTTTGTAGAGATACCTGTTCATTTCCTTCCCCGAATTGCTTTGTTACAATTTCCCAATTCGGATATTTTTCTGCAATATACTTTTCAGCATAATCAACCCATGAATTTTGGTCTGGTACAGTTGGACTTGAGTAGAACCAAGCAACTTGTTGGGGCTCATTAGGATTTTCAAGTTGCCCTGCAGCCATGTCGACAAGCATAGCACCCAAAATGTCAGGTGTTCCTTGATTGATATAGGCTGATCTATATTTTGGATCAACATCTGAATCCCAAGTGACAACTTTAATTCCAGCATCTAATGCTTTTTGTAATGCTTGATTTAAACCATCTGAAGAAACGGATGAAATAGCTATTGCATCAGCACCGCTATTAACAGCACTATTAATAATTTGCACTTGATTAGCAACTGTTCCTTCAGGGGCACCATCATACTTAACTCTAAAACCAATTTTATTAGCCATTTCCTGTGCACCGTCATTCCCAGATTCAAAGAAAGCATTTCCTGTCATTTTTGGGATAAAAACGACATCAATATCTCGCGCATCTTTTTTTCCTTTTTCTCCATCAGTACTGCTTCCAGCATCCTTGCTATTACAAGCTGCTAATAACATGGTTGAAATTGCTAAACCAGTGAATACTTTAAGAAATTTTGATTTACGCATTCAGATTACCCCCTCTATCTTTCTTTAAATTTAGTAACCTTCTAACATTCAACTTAAATTTTTGACCTCCCATAAATGCTACTGAAATAATCAAGAGCATCCCTGTTGCTAGTCCTATATATTGTGTTTGAACCCCACCCATTTGCAATCCCAGTTTTAAGAAACCAATGATTATGCTTGCAAGAGCAGTCCCGACAACACCCCCTTTACCACCTGTTATTAATGTTCCTCCTAATACAACAGCAGTTAAGATTGGCATTAAATATTCAGCGCCAAAATCTGCTCTAGAACTACCCAAATATGAGGTTAAAATAATACCTGCTATTCCTGCACTAAGCCCTGATAATACATATGTACTAGTGATTATTTTCCTCGTATTGATTCCAGAGTACTCCGCAGAATTTTGGTTAATCCCAGTTAAATAAATGTATCTTCCAAACCGCGTCCAATGAAGCAGCACGTAAGCAACTAGCAACATGACAACAAAAACGATAACTGAATGTGGAATGCCTAATAAATTTCCATTTGCTAGGTTAATAAACTCTTGTGAAAATCCGGAAATCCCTTCATAAGTACTTGCTCCAGAAAACCCAACCAAAACTAAAGCAATCCCGCTATATAAAAGCATCCCGCCAAGCGTTATAACCATCGCTTGGACCTTTGCATAAGCAATTAGAATGCCATTCAGTAAACCGCATAATCCACCAACTAATACCGCAAGAAGAGCTGCAACCCAAATATTCAATCCGTAAACTTGAGCCAAAAGACCTGTCACCACTGATGTTAATCCGATAATAGATCCACCAGATATATCGATACCTCCAGTAATGATGACAAAAGTAACGAAGAAGGCAATAATTGCAATCCCAACAAAATCATTGAAGCTATTTAATAGAATGTTTATATTCCAAAATCTTGGGTTAATTAGCCCAAAGATTATGATTTCTGCTAGCAAGGTAGTTAATAAGACTACGTTCCATTTGGGTATTTTTTTTAACATCGAACTCTCACACCTCCTCTTTGTAGTTTAGAATTCTTGCATTTAATCTTTCTTTTCTTGTTCGATTATTAGCCCGGCGTGCAATGAGGGCATCAGCAACAACAATGATAATTAATAGAGAACCTGAAATAGCAGAATTCCAGAATGCGGGGACTTTCAAGAATACTAAAGCAGAGTTGATGGAACTCATGATAATTGCTCCAATTGCTGCCCCTATAACGGACCCAATCCCTCCTCTTAAAGATACTCCCCCAAGAACTACTGCTGCGATTACCGTCATTTCGATCCCTAATCCAGCAGTCGTTGAAATAAATCCAATTTGGCTGGCAAATATTAGCCCAGCAATAGAAGCTAAAACGCCGGAAATGACAAAAGCAATAACTTTATATCGATTAACAGGTATTCCAATTAATACTGCACCATCCTCGTTATCACCTATCGCAGCGAAATACCTTCCTTTTCTACTATTAGATAAGTAAAAGTGAATGAGAATAACAGCTAAAATGACAATGATCGTTAATACATTTATTCCAAACAAATTCATCCGTGAAATATGTTTGAAGTTTTCCGGTAGATTCTCAACCCACTTTCCATTTGTAAACATCACTTGGGTTACCCTTACAATTTCAAGCATACCCAGGGTCATAATAAATGAAGAGATTTTTAATTTAGTCACTCCTAATCCATTGATTAATCCAATAACAACACCGATCATGATCGCAATTATTACAGCAAGGAAAATACTACCGCCATCTCTAAGAATAACGCCACTAACTGAAGCACTTAGACCTAATACTGCACCGATCGAGATATCGATTTCACCAGTCAATAAAACAAATGTCATCCCTACCGCAAGTACGATATAAAGCAAGCTATTTTTTGTCGCATTGAGGATGTTTCCTGAAGAAATAAAATCAGCGTTTACCAAGCCGACAATCACAAACAGCAAAACTAAGAATACGAGCGTTCTAAATTCACGATGCTTTGTCATACTCTTAACTTTAGACATGTCTTTCACTTCCTTTATATGTGCCAAAAGCCGCACTCATGACATTTGTTGCATTTATCTCATCAAATCCTAAACAAACCTGACAGGTCCCCCGATAAATGGCATAGATTCGGTCACTAATTCTTTCGATTTCTTCCAAATCTGATGAAATGAGTAATATGGAGTACCCCTGTTCTTTTAATTGAGTAATGATGGAATAAATATCACTTCTGGCAGCTGCGTCAATTCCTCTTGTTGGTTCATCCATGATGATGATTTGTGGATTTGTTGATAAAATTCTTGCAATAACAACCTTTTGCTGATTTCCTCCAGATAAGGATTTAACCTCATCATTGTGACTTGTGATTTTAATACTCAATTTGTTAACATACTCATCCGTGATATCTTTTTCAAATTTTTTATCAATGAAGAATCGGTGTTTTTTTATCACTTGGGCTGTAACATTACTGCTTATAGAACTTATAGAAAAAATTCCGTTCAAAAATCTATCTTCAGGTATATAGGCTAAACCGCTTTCAATTGTTTCACGAGCAGATAAATCTGTGATATCTTTTCCTTTCAAGTAGATTTTTCCACTATGGACTTTATTCATTCCATAAATGGCTTCTGCAATCTCTGTCCTCCCAGCTCCAACAAGACCCGCTAGACCCACTACTTCTCCTTTATATACATTGAAGCTAATATCATTGAAGCCGTCCCCACTTAGTTTTTGTATCTTAAGAATGGGTTCTTCCTTACTTCGATCCAAAAATTCCTTCTTAAATGTTTCGTTTCCACTCCGTTCGCTATCCAATGGTAATAACCCCTTGATTAACATTTCCTTTGTAAAATCATTGATCTTTCCCTTAAGAGTCACTTTACCGTCTCGCAATATAACAGCATGTGTTGAAATTTGAAAAACTTCATCTAATCGATGAGTGATATAAAATATTCCTACACCCGAGGCTTTTAATTGTTCAATTAACTTAAACAATGACTCCGTTTCAGCAAACGTTAATGAAGAAGTTGGTTCATCCAATATGAGAACCTTCGCATCTCTTAGAAGTCCCTTAATAATCTCCACTTGTTGCTGTTCTGCGATTGATAAGGAAATGGCAGATCTATTTAAATCTAGATTCCAACCTAATTGTTTAATTAACCTTCTCGCTTGCTCTCTTACTTCAACTTTATTTTTACTAAAGCCAATCGTTAGATTTTTCTCGATAGTCATATTCGGAAATAGCAGCGGTTCTTGTGGAACCAAATAAATTCCTTTACTATGGGCAATCGAAGGATTATAATGAACGACCTTTTCCCCATTAATTTCTATACTTCCTTCATCCGCTTTATAAACTCCCGTAAGGATCTTCATCAACGTACTCTTTCCAGCTCCATTACCACCTATAATCGAAATCACTTCTGACTCGCTGATTTCTAGAGAAACACCATTTAACACTTTATTTTGATTAAATGACTTCTGGATATTTTCAAATTTAACTAGTAGTCTTAATCCTTCCATAAAAGACCCTCCATACTTATTCAAAATGTCTCTATGTATATAGTTAAATAACCCTAATCTGTAACCGCTTTCTAAATGGTGCTAAAGTAATAATTTAATACATTTTATTAAGTAAGCATCATTTTATTCATTTTTTTAACCACTTCAATTGTTCAAGAAAGCACCATTTTCTTTTAAGTAATAGTAAATTACAAAACTGAATATACATAGAAACGGCATAAGATCTTATTCTCCCGCTTTTTCAAAATCGTTAACAATTTATTAATCTTGTTATTTTTTTTAATGTATCCAAAACAAATATTTATAGATGAATATTTTGTTTAAATCCAAATAATGATAAAAGAGTGATGAAAAATGACATATGAAAATGACTTAATCGTAAAAATAGCTTGGCAATATTATATTGAAGGTTTGACTCAAAATGAAATCTCTAAATCACTAAACCTATCAAGAATGAAGGTGATTAAATACCTTGAAAAAGCCAAAACAAACAATGTAATACAGTTCAAAATTAACTTAAAAGAATTGGATCATCTAACGATCCAAAATAAGATTAAAGAAAAATACAATTTAAAGGATATTTTTATTGTCCCAACCTCCAATGACAATACAGTTGACAGTCTTACAATTGCGGCTGCTCAGTACATTGAAGATCGAATTACAAGCGACACAATGATAAGTATCGGTTACGGAGAAGCTGTATCGAAAACCCTGGGACACTTACAAATATCTACTAAATATAAAATTACATTTGTTTCTTTATCTGGCGGTGTAAAGTTCTACATGCCGACAGCAATAGATACGAGGTCCGATTACTATACGAATCAAAATTATAATCACTACATTGTACCTACTCCCCTACTCGTATCCTCAAAAGATATTGCCGATTCTTTGCTAGAGGAAAAAACAGTTAAAAAAATATTAGAAATGATCCCTTATTCCAATATTACTGTTATAGGAATTGGCGCTCTTAATGACCGCGCGACTTTAGTTAAAGAAGGATACCTAAATACGAATGACTTTGAAATTTTAAAAATAAAGGGAGCTGTTGGCGATTTACTAAGCCAGTTTTACGATATAAATGGTCATGTTCTAGATTTAGATTTTCATAAAAAGCTGATTAGTACTGAAATTGATGTATTGAAATCACTTAATCATGTTGTAGCAGTTGCAGGAGGACTTGGAAAAAAGGATGCAATTATAGGTGCACTTAAGGGGGGATACATCGATGTGCTAATTACTGATGAATTGGTCGCCCAAAGTTTGGTTTAATGATTCAGTAAATCATTGAAAGGAAGGTAATTATGGAAAAATTCCTAATGGCTATTGATGCTGGAACCGGCAGTGTTAGAGTCATCTTATTTAATACATTAGGCCATGAATTGTGTGTCGCTCAATCTGAGTGGACGCATAAAGAGGATAAGCGATATCCAGGTTCAATGGATTTTGATATTAATCAAAATATCAACATAATTACTGATCTAATCAAGGAAATCATTATAAAAAGCAAAGTAGCTCCAAAAGATATTATCGCTATATCTACCACAAGTATGAGAGAAGCGATTGTCTTATATGATGAAAAAGGAAAAGAATTATGGGCTTGTGCAAACGTTGATTCGCGGTCAAATGATGAAGTTTATAATCTTTATAGCATAAGCGATACAATTGAATCTGATCTTTACAAAGTTTCAGGTCAAACATTTTCCTTAGGAGCTATTCCAAGGATTCTTTGGATAAAAAAGAATCTCCCTGAAACTTATAAAAAAATGAAGTATGTCACCATGCTGAATGACTGGATAACCTATCGTTTATCAGATGTCATTTCAGTTGAACCATCAAACGGCTGTACGACTGGTCTTTTTGATATTAAAGAAAGAATTTGGGACTCTCAATTAGCTAAGAAAGTAAATCTTAGGGAGGACATTTTTCCTATTGTTTATGAAAGTGGAACAGTTATTGGAAATGTCACCGAAGAAATGGCGGCGCTTACAGGTCTAAGTCCAGATACTTTAGTTGTTGCTGGTGGTGGTGATGCTCAGTTAGGATGCATTGGTGCTGGAGTTGTCAAAGAAGGAGATGCAGCAGTTTTTGGGGGGAGTTTTTGGCAATACGAATATACGACGAATCATGTTGAAATCGATAACGAATGTAGAGTAAGAATTAACTGCCATGCTGTACCCAATACTTGGCAATATGAAGCAATTGCATTCTTCCCCGGATTAGTAATGAGATGGTTTAGAGATAGTTTCTGTGAGCTTGAAGGGTATCTTCAAAATGAAACAGGAGAAAGTATTTATTCACAAATGGAAAAACGAGCACGTAACGTACCAGCTGGCAGCTACGGTATGCTAGGTACATTTTCTAATATAATGAACTATAAGTCTTGGAAACATGCAGCCCCAAGCTTTATCAATTACAAACTGGACTCAGCGAAATTTAATAAGGCAAGCTTTTACAGATCGATTATGGAAAATGCCGCCTTTGTAACAAAAGGAAATATTGAATTAGTTAATGACATAACTAATACATCTCCCGAGTCTATTATCTTTGCTGGTGGCGCATCAAAAAGCGATTTATGGTGTCAAATTGTTTCCGATGTACTTAATATACCATTACGAGTCCCTGTCGTTAGAGAATCAACTGCGCTTGGTGCTGCTATTTGTGCCGGAGTAGGCGCAAAAGTCTATAACGATTTCGATGATGCTATTTCAAAAGTAATTAAATTCGAAAAAACGTATTATCCAAATCACGAGAATAACAAAGTATATGAAGATTTATATAAAAAGTGGAAAGATATATACAAAAAACAACTAGAATTAGCAGACAACAATTTAACAGAACATATGTGGATCGCACCTGGATTAAAATAAAGAATATGGAGTGATTACAATGACCATTATTAACGAGAATGAAAGAGAATATAGATTTAAAGATAGTGGTCCAAAATATCTTTTAAAAGGACCAAGAATGAACTTTGGAATTGTTGTTTTAAAGCCCGGACAAGATTTCGCTGCTCATTATCATAATATAATGGAAGAAAACTTCTTTATCCTCGAAGGAGAATTAGAGATACATATTGATCATGAAGTTTTCACATGTAAAAAGGGAGATTTTATCCATGTTGAACCAAAAAAAGTTCATTATTTAACAAATAAAGGGAATACTGATTTTAAGGCTGCTTTCATGCTTTCTCCTTACCAAGAAAAAGATAAAGTTGAAGTAGATTACAAACCAACTGTTTAACTTTTTTGAAGTGATAAGATGTGCGCGGAAAATCGTCTTTCGAAGTGCATCATCAATACTTATGTATAAATGAACAAGATTAAGAGGATAACTGGCGTTTATATGATTACAAAAATCCGACTTGTTAATGAATGAACTTAAACGACCACCTGATTTAGCAGGTGGTCGTTTAAGACTCTTTTCATATTAGGAACCGCCTATTGCAGAGTCCGTAATATGCACTTCTTTTTTTCATGTTGAATATCATCTGTCATTGGCTCAATCACGTTTTCTGTTTTTTCAAAAAAAGAGCAACCTCAACTTAGCTACTCCGTGTCTTATTACACATATCTATTGACCAAATATCGATATTCGAGTGTCTTACCTACAACTTTTTATTCAATCCCCAAATCCACTAAATTCGCAACCGGCTCCTTCTTATCTTGCAGATCGACAATCACATTTGTATATCCGGCTGTACCTACCGCGTTTCCTGTATAATTTAACCCTAAAACAATATAATTTTCATTGAAATAGTTTATATTTGCAAAACATACTAAAAAAACCTCGAATCCGTTCCCTTGCTTCGAAGAAAGGAGCTGCCAATCAGGTAACTCCTTTCAGTATCGGCAATTACAAATAGTACGTTATTTCATTGGATTAAATGGAATCTTCATTGCTTCAGCCATTAATACAGGCAGGTTTGTGTTTTCATGTAAGCCTCTAAACAAGTCAGAGCCTGGTCCGAATGCATATAAAGGAACGTCTGTACCAGTGTGTCCGGTGCTTGTCCATCCAACGATTGCACGCTCAGAAACAACTTGATTTATTGCCATGGAAGGACTTTTAGCTGTTTTAATTTTTTCGGCTTCAACGTCGGTTAGGTTAAGTTTTGTGTACTCTTTTACAACTTCTTTTACGTTGCTGCGGTCCGAGTTAAGCTTACTTTCCATGAAATCCCCTGTTGCTGTAACATTATGAAGGACTTCAAGTTTCGTATCACCTTTTCCATAGCCACCGACTGACATTCCGCCCGTATCATGATCGCCAGCAACTACTACTAATGTATTTCTATCTTTTTTAGCAAATTCAAGAGCTTCTTCTACCGCCTTTTCAAAAGCTTCACTGTCTTTCATTGCCCATGCGGCATCTTGATCATGACCCGCCCAGTCGATTTGGCTGCCTTCAACCATTAAGAAGAAACCATCTTTATCTTGTTGAAGTACATCGATTGCAGATTCGGTCATTTCTGCAAGGCTAGGTTGATTAGTTTCATCGCGATCCAACTCTGGTGCCATACCATCCTCAGCAAAAAGTCCGATAAGTTTGTCTGTTTTTTTAACATTTTGCAGTTGTTTCTTATCTGAAACAAATTTATACCCATCTTCTTTAGCATCCTTTAATAAGGATTCAGGGAAATATTTCTTTCCGCCTCCTAGAAGTACATCTACACCATTTTCAAGCAATTGCGGTGCAATATCAGCTTCATTTGAACGTGAAGCAACATGTGAGGCAAAAACAGCCGGAGTGGCATGTGTAATTGTGGAAGTGGCTACTAAACCGGAAGCTTTTCCTTTTTCTTCAGACGCTTCAAGAATCGTTTTTAACTCTGTGCCATCTGGTGCAGTGCTAATCATCCCATTATTTGTTTTTACACCTGTTGCCATAGCTGTACCAGCCGCGGCAGAGTCCGTTATTTCCGTATTTGCAGAGTATGTACGATGCATGCCAACTAGCATTGAATCTAAAGCAGTTTCTTCCCCTTTATACAAACGGTAATTTGTTGCATAAGAAGCGGAATAGCCATCGGGAACCATAAAAATGACATTCTTCGCTTTACCCTGATTGCTATTTTCTGATTTTGCATCTACATTTAGAGTTGCAAAGCTGCCTACTAAACCTCCTAATGCAATAGAAGTTACAACAGCAAACGGGATTATTTTCTTTCTGATCGATCGTTTATTCATCTATTATTCCTCCTCGTAAAAGTGGTTTACAAGGTTAGTATAGATGGTGAGTTTTAACTCACTATGGATATATGGTAAATAATGAGTAAACTAGAAAAAATAGACTAAAAGTAACATTCTAACTTAATTCTTGCTTGATTTGGATTACTTTACACATTACAACTACCTAGTTTCGACAAAAAAAGGCTTTTCCTCACAATATTTGTTGTTTTGTAGGATTTTTAAAGTGATACTAGTATTTTATTCTAGAACCTTTCTTCATTTGAATTTACAATTCAGTATCATTTACTTGAGAGCAAGAGACGGTTCTCTTGTCTCACTTCCCCATGCTTTTCATGTAAGGGTTGGAGAAACGCACAAAATTCTTGCAGCCTGGCGTTGTAATAGTCTAGCTTCACGAGGCATCTCTATCACCATCATTCTAAACTAGATTTTTCTTTCTAACTATGGATTGAAGGATTTACTGGTGAAGTACTAAAAGGAAAAAGAGAACCGTACCCCTTTGCATCATATATAAGAATCTTCTATTAAATAGCTAAAAAATATAGTGTGTGACAAGTGGAATATTTTTATGAAGCAAGACCACTCGGATCGTGCCAAACCTGAAGATCAAAAAGAAGCAGGAGAACGCCCCCCTACTTCATCCAATCTGGTTGATGGAATCCTTGGAACTCTTCTTCAATCACTTTCTTAAATTCTACGGATTCTACTGCATCCTTGATGTCCTTCACAAATTGTTCATCTTTATTTTCCGTTAGAACCACGACACGATTAATGATATTTTCTGGCAGCTTATCCCTTACAAGTGCCTTCGTTAAGTCCAGTCCTGCCGCGATGGCAAAATTCCCATTGATTGCTGCAAGGTCAACAGATTCTAGTGCTCTTGGTGTTTGAGCGGCTTCGATTGGTTTAAATTTAAGCTCTTTGGGGTTACTAATGACATCCTTTTCAGAGGCACGAAGAGGATCGGCATTACTGTCAAATTCGATTATGCCATTATCCTTTAACACCGTTAAGCCCCTTGCTAGATTGGTAGGATCATTTGCAAGTACAATGGTACTGCCTTTCTCAATCTCATCCAATGATTGATACTTATTAGAATAAATACCGATGGGTGCTGTCGGTACCGTAATCACACTCGTTAATTCCATATCATTTTCTTTTGCGAACGCATTCATATATACCTCGTGCTGAAACAAGTTTGCATCCAGTGATCCGTTATTCAGTGCTGTATTTGGCTGTATGTAATCGTTGAATTCTTTCACGGTTACCTTATAGCCTTTTTCTTCTAAATAAGGCTTGACTCCTTTTTCTAGCATATCACTGTACGGGATTGTCGCCCCCAGTACTAATTCTTTCTTTTCACCGGCAGAGGATGAACTACCTGAATTACAAGCAGATAAAGCACCCATGACAAGTATGAATAGCAAAACAAAAATTTGTTTTTTCAATTTAACCACTCCCCTGTTTTTAGCGTTTGTTTACTCTTTTCGCGATATGCCCCCCTATATATTGGAATAGTTGCACTAAGACAACCACCAAAATGAGGTTTGTGTACATGATCGTATTATCATAACGATAGTACCCGTAACGAATAGCTAAATCCTCGATCCCCCACCCCAATGATTCCAACCATAGCGGAATAGACGATTAAGATAATGGCAGTCATGGTAAAGCCGGTCATCAATCCTGGCTTGGCTTCTGTAAGGATAATGTTTGTGATGATTAACCCGAAGTCCAGACAGCAACCGCAGCTTCGATGACTCCTTTATCAAATCTCTTGCAGATGATTCTACTAATTCTGCAAAAAAAAGGAATCCCCGCTACCGCTAGAGTCACCGTCGCTGCTAATGGTCTAATGGTTGTATCCACGAGAAAATTTTTAAATAACATTAAGAATACGATCAGGATAAACGGAATGGAACGGATTAGGTTGATCAAGATCTCAAAAACCTGTTTAATCCATATATTTTCTTAAAAATTCCGCGATCCGTGATAAACAAAACCATTCCTATAGATAGGCCCACCAGAATCGCGAATATTTCTCCCTTCTCGATCGTAAGCGAAACGTCATCTACACCCACAATCGTTTCCTTTTTACCCCTAAATTCCTTCTTAATGTGCTTCAACTCAATCATCCGGCTATTCCACTCCGCTCCTATTTTTACCGCTCGGTAAGGACACGTCTGTACTGGCTACCAGGATGGTCATCCGGCAAAATACTTTTCCCCCTAGGAAATAACTTTTCTCGCAATGTACCTGATTGATACTGCTTCTTATATAATCCCCGCTCTTGCAAGATTGGAATCACTAACTCAATAAAGGATTCCAAATCACCAGGCGTCACCAAATGGTTTAAATTGAAGCCGTCTACTCCTGATTCTTCAAATTGACGTTGTATAGCGTCCGCAACCTCTGATGGGTTCCCAACAATAATTTGGGTTCGATCTAATGACTCGAATCGTTTAAGTGCTTCACCAACAGATAATTTCTTCGGTGCATCCTTCGTTAAAGTAGCTGCTTTATAATGGCCGCCTTCCGTCGATTTCTTATATTCAAACGGCTCATTCGGATCCACGCCCTCAAACTCGGCAATGTCATAACCGCTAGCTCCGAACTGTGCTTTAGCAGCATCTGAACTCCATACTTTGTTATATTCCTCGAACTTCTGCCAAGCCTCTTCCGTCGTTTCGGCAACAATAACACTCAGAAAAGAAATGATTTTAATATTATCTGGATTACGACCATGCGTTTGTGCTCGCTGTCTAATATCCTCTGTGTAAAAACGAATTCTCTCAGGTGTGGGACCACCGACAAATATACACTCTGCATGTTTGGCTGCGAATTCCCTGCCGCGTTCCGATGTTCCCGCTTGATAAATGACAGGCGTGCGCTGAATGGAAGGTTCAGTTAAATGCGGCCCTTCCACTTTAAAATAGGTGCCTTCATGATTGATTTCATGTACTTTTTCGGGATCTACCAATGTATTCGTTTCCGCATTTTCAATCATGGCATTGTCTTCCCAGCTTTGCTCCCAGAGTTTATAAGACACCTCAAGGAACTCATCGGCTTTATTGTATCGTTCATCATGTTTGATCATATCTGGTAACCCAAAGTTTCTGGCTGCATTTGGGAGATAAGAAGTCACAACATTCCATGCAATTCTTCCCTTTGTCAAATGGTCTAAAGTAGAAAACCGTCTTGCATTTCCAAATGGTGGTTCATAGGTCGTACTAACTGTGATTGCGAATGACAAATTTTCTGTTACACTGGCCATCGCAGAAATGAGCAGCGATGCATCGTTCACTGGCACCTGTAAGCCATCTCGAATGGAAGGATCTTTACTCTTCTGATAAATATCATAAATGCCAAGGACATCTGCAAAAAAAATCGCATCAAACTTGCCTCGCTCCAATAGCTTTGCTAATTCAATCCAGTAGTCCAAATCCTTGTACCTGCGATGACGCTTATTGTCTGGATGCTTCCAAAGCCCATGGGAATTGTGCATCGAACTGCTCATATCAAAAGCATTTAAAATGATTTGTTTAGTCAATTTTTTTTCCTCCCTGTATTATATGATTTTTCTTATCCGCAAACTCGGATTAAAAGAAACGAAATAGGTTTCTCAGACTCCATTCAAAGTCATAAAAAATCCCCTTCTTTTACAAGAAAAGAAGGGGATTGATTGCCATACGAAAGCATACATCCCTTCTTATCTTTCAAGCATTTCGCTCGATGGAATTGGCACAGTACTAAACTAGTCTGTTGCCGAGGTTTCACAGGGCCAGTCCCTCCACCTCTCTAGATAAGAAAAACATTTTCATTCAGCTATTTACAAAAATATACATGAAGATTAAAATTATGTCAAATTATTTTTAACAATTAAAATAATAATTATATTATGAATTTTTCATAACTTTAGTATTGACAATTATTAGAATTCCATTTAATGTGAGGCTATCAAATAGAATACGTAACAAATTCTTATCAAGAGTCAGGGGAGGAAGTGGTCCTACGATCCTGCAGCAACCATTTATCCAAAGTGATAAGTAAAGGTGCTAATTCCAGCAGACAGTTCCAATGTCTGGCAGATGAGAAAGAGCAGCTAAGAAACAAAGTCCTCTTTCGTCAGCGAATGAGGACTTTTTTGATGTTAAGAAAATGGAGGCAAATGTTATGACCATTGTTCATCAGCAAATACCCGTCAACAAAACGCAAGAAGGACGAATAAAACAAGCAAAAGTATTAGCAGATATCTTTAAAAAAAGAGCAGCTAAAATCGACAGAGAGGGCGAATTTCCCTATGAAAACTTTGAAGATTTAAAGGAACAGGGCTTCTTAGCACTCACTGTTCCGAAAGAATATGGTGGTGCTGGAATTGATTTATATGAATTTCTATTCATTCAGGAAATCATCGCACAAGGTGATGCACCAACCGCTCTTTCCCTTGGCTGGCATCTAGGCTGCATCCTTGAGGCAGCCGAAAGAAGACACTGGAAAGAAGAAAGCTTTGCCAAGCTTTGTCAGTGGATTGTTCATGACAACGCCCTGATCAATGTGGCACAATCCGAACGCGCAACGGGGAGCCCTTCCAGAGGCGGGATTCCCACCACGACTGCCATCAAAGAAGGCAACGGCTGGCGGATCAATGGCGTTAAATCCTTCACCTCCATGGCCGTCGCACTCGATTATTCAATCGTCACTGTCGATGTCAATCAAACTGGCAAGAAAGGCTTTGTACTTGTTGATCATAAGCTGGAAGGTGTGTCTGTGGAAGAAACATGGGATAGTATTTCGATGCGGGGCACAAAGAGTGATGATCTGATTTTAGATCAAGTCTGGGTAGAATCGGATGCATTATTGGTACAAGAAGAGCTTAATCAACCCCATCCGAATGGCTGGTATCTTCAAGTACCTGCTGTGTACATTGGAATCGCCCTTTCTGCAAAAGAGTATGCTGTATCTTTCGCATCTACCTATCGTCCTAGTACACTGCCAGGTCCAATTAGTGATGTACCGGACGTAAGAAGAAAAATAGGAAAAATGGAACTAGAATTATTTAACGCTCGGGAAGTGTTATTTTCTGTTGCAAGAAAATGGATTGAATACCCTGAGAAACGGGCGTACATGGGTTCAGAACTAGCCGCCGTGAAATATATTGCAACAAACAGCGCGAATAGAGTCGTAGATTTAGCGATGAGAATTGTTGGTGCAAGAAGCCTTTCTGCCGAATCCCCCCTACAGCGCCACTTCCGGGATGTTCGTGCAGGTCTTCATAACCCGCCGACAGATGATGCGATTGTATACAGCCTAGCCAAAACTGTGTTAGATTGAAGAAGCGAGGGGACGGTTCTCATGTCTCCCTTCCCCTATGCTTTCAAAATTTTTGCAGCCTGGCGTTGTGATACCTCTTCGATTACTTTTACTTTTCGCAACACTTGATTTCTTTTTAACTGAGGCGAATTCTTTACTTGTACGGTAAATAAAAAAACAAAAGATGCCCCATTCGGTGCACCTCTTATTTTACAAATTTCTTTTCAACGTTTGTTGTTAGAGATATTTTTTAATGCTTGCGATCATGTCCTTATATTCTTCTGCTTTTAAGTATGTTTTACCTGGGTTCATTTCAAAGGTGGAACCCCATTCGTCTTTATCTTCATACTTAGGGACGATATGCATATGCATATGATGCATTTTATCACCATATGCCCCATAATTAAGCTTATTTGGTTGGAAAGCTTTGTCCAAAGCCTCCCCTACTTTTTTTACATCATTCATAAATGCCGCCAATTTATCTTGATCGAGCTGAAAAAGTTCTTTTACATGATCCTTATACACGACATTGCATCTGCCCGTATACGTCTGCTCTTTAAATAGAAAAACAGTAGAAACATCCAACTGACAGATTTCAATCATTAAGTTGTCGCGACTTTCATCCTCCATGCAATACATACAATCTTTATTACGCTCCATCACCCTCAGGTCCTCTCATGTTAGAAAATTCTAGACTTTCTAATTATATCACTATCATTTTCCTTTTGTGTTTTTTTATTAGTAAGGTTCCTTTGGAAGCAAGGATTAACTTCTATTTAATGGAGCGATTTTCTCTGAACTTCGAATAAATCTATTACTTTTTGCTCGAACAAATCTTCAAGTGCCTCTGTTCCTTCCTTCTCAACAAATAACAGATGCAACTTCTTAAATGCAAGGTGACGGTTCTTATGAGAAAATTATATATGTACAAGCTTTTAGTAATCGAGGTCACATCTATAAATATTAACAAGGCAAGATTATTCTAAAAAAGACCTTTCTGAATGAAAGTGCCCCTCTGTCAAATAGACTTTAAGCCTGAACCCTATTTTCAAATGGCTCAGACTGTTTCTTGTTTTGACGTGTTTCTTCTATTATATACGGATACTTTGTAAATCTCTTTTGACTCCTTTTTACCCCTAATTCTTTCACGCTTTTATCAGCGTCATTCCTATCATGTGGACTGAAAAGGAGCAAGCGAACCGCCCGTTGCTTACAGTAATTTTTCAAAATCCTCCACACATACAGGGCGGCTGAACAAGTACCCTTGAAACTCATCGCATTGTATTTCTTCTAGAAATGATTTTTGAATGTTATTCTCTACACCTTCAGCAATTACTTGGAAGTTCAAGCTTTTCGCCATTAGGACAATCAATTTCACAATGGCTGCATCTTTTTCGCTATTCTCTAAAGCAGAAATGAAGGAACGGTCTATTTTTAGGCGATCAATTTGAAATTGGCTTAAATAATGGAGCGATGAATAACCTGTTCCGAAATCATCCATGGCTATTTTAAAGCCCATTTGTTTTAACAAGTTTAATTTAGCTATGTTACTCTCAATTGGACCCATCGCGATACTTTCAGTAATTTCTAACTCGATTTGATTTGGATCGGCTCCGGTTTCATTGATAATCTTTGAGATCATTTCAATAAAATTATTTTGCTGAAATTGTAAGGAAGAGATATTCACGGCAATTCTTAATTGAGTAAACCCTTTTTGACTCCAAAAAGAGGACTGCTCACATGCTTTCCGTAAAACTCTTTCTCCAATTGGCAAGATTAGTCCCATTTCTTCGGCAATTGGAATAAAATCTGATGGAGGTACTAGCCCATAGCCAGGTCTATTCCAACGTATCAATGCTTCTGCACCAACGATTTCTTGATTGATCAAGGAGATCTGTGGCTGGTAGTATAAGATAAATTCGTCCCGCTCTAGAGCCTTTCTTAATGAAGTTTCTAACTTTATCGTCGATTCCATGCTCATTGAACCATTGTAAATTTCACAATCATTTTTTCCTTTTTCCTTTACTTTGTACATGGCCGTATCTGCTGCCATCATTAAAGCATCTAAGTCATCCCCATGATCAGGAAAAATAGACACCCCAATACTCGGAGTAATATTAAGTTCAACACCCTTAATATAATAGGTCTCTCTTAAGGTAGTTAATAGAGATCCTGAGATGGCTTCTATCTCATCGATATTTGTATTTTCGATTAATAATGCAAATTCATCCCCGCCTAGTCGACAAACAAATTGATCTTGATTTAGACAACTGATTAATCTGCTTCCTACTTCTTTTAATAAAAGATCACCATAGGAATGTCCAAGACTGTCGTTAATTTGTTTAAAGCGGTCCAAGTCAAGCATCATAAATGCCATTCGCTGTTGCAACTCATCCGAATTGCTGATCGCTTGTGAAAGTCTTTTCTCCATAAATCTACGATTCGGTAACCCAGTAACAACGTCATGTAAAGCGATATATTCCATAGAATTTAGCGTTTCTACTAGTTTATCCGTTCTTTCCTTGACTTTCCCTTCAAGGTCTTCATTTAATTGATTTAAATCGTTCACTAATTTGTCATTTTCTAACAAAGTTAGGATTTGTCTCAAAATGGCTAATAATATGGTTAAAAACAGACCTAGTACAACAGGATGAGCTTTGTACAACAAGGAAATGAAATAAATGGAAAGGATAAGAACACCCAAGTAAGGAGTAATAATTTTTAAAAAGTGACTTTTATTTTTTCTTTTTTGATTGATGCTAGTCTCTTTCTTTGGAGAGGGAACATAATGGATTCCAGCTAAACCTATTAAGAGAATGGATAGAATCCATAATGGTTCATTGATACTTCCTACAGAGTATATATTCATCACCTTTAAATAGATAAAAATACTATCTGCAATAATCTGTGTTAAAAAACCAGAAACGAAAAGGAATCTTGTCATTTTAGAGAAAATGCTACCTGATGCGAAAAAAACACTTAAAACCCCTACGAATACACCTAAATCTAAAATTGGATATAGTAACTCCGCGATATTTACCATCATATTGGTATGTTGATGGATCAGTGGATTAATTAAAAAGATCCAACTAAATGTAGTGGCTGCCGTCATAACGATTAACAAATCAAGAAAGAACCGAATAGTGAGCAAATGGCTTTTTATTTTATTCAAGATAATCAGGAGTGCGATAAAATAGAAGCCATTTTGCAAGATCCAAAATCTCTCAGAGATCGTATTGGACGCTCCATCAAGATTAAGAATAAATGCATTGTAACTCCAAATCAACGTTCCAATTAGATAACTCAGAATTCCCAATCCAAGAAATAACCAAAAACTTTTTGAAGTCTTAATAAAAGTATAAATCAGCCATCCAATGGATGTAAGACAAGCAATGATTTGAAACGACACTGCACCCCAATCTAATAATGGCGGATTGTTTTGAAACATGATATTCCAAAGAAAGTTAGAAAGAATAAAAAGCGCGATGAAAGTATAAGCCAATTTCCTGGTTTTAAGACTGTCCATTTGTTTCTCCATTCTGGCTTTGCATTACCTTAATATATAGTTCTTTTTATGTTCATCTTGATTACTATTTAATAACCAAGGATACTTTTCCTTATGTTGATACAGATCTTCAGGGTAAATAACAGCTGGGATTACATAATCCCCTTTATAGTAGATTTGTTCACCAACAGACTCCAATGGAAACTTATAAATCATTCTTAGTGTCTTATAGAAAACCCTCTCAAGTAAAGCGACACAACAACTGATTTCATGTTGTTCCGAATAGTGAACAAACACCGATAATAGTCTTTCTAGATTCTTTCCTCTAAATTGTTTTAAGATGGCAACCTTATCAATTTCTATCACCGATTCTGGATTATTTTTAATCGATTCAATCTGGTGAAAGGGATACACTGTGTTAATATTATTATTCGGTTCTAATAGATATGGCTTAAATTCTATCGTTCCTACTTTTTGATCTTTTGAATCTATGATTATGTATCGATCGGCTGGACCATCTTCCATTTCCAAACCATATCCTTTTTCAAGCCAACACTCTATCCAAATATTATTAAATTGATTAAACAAGGCTAATGAATCTACTTTTATATACAAGATATTTTCCTCCAATTGACGAATGTAGTAAATTATCTGACCAAAATAATTATACATATAATCAGAAACTTATTACCACATAAATCCAAAGGTCAGAAAAATAATATAAAAGTATTTAAGAGTTATTAGGAACATACTGAATATTATCTATATCTGCCATATCAACAAACCAAAAAGACAGAAAGCATCGATAGGGCATCTGTCTACTATAAGCTATTCTTGATGATGAATTGTAACTTGTAATAGGAAAACCCTTGAAATGTAGCCCTAGTTCTTTACAGCTCTATTATACCAAATTTCGAGGGTTATTCTTTTATTTTTTATTTTACTCTTCACCATTGTTTTGCCTTATGTTTAATAGAAAAGAAGAACCTTTAAAACTTCTATTCTTAAAGTATTGATTAGTGACTGGCACAGAAAATTGATTTATCTTGTTATACCACTCTTTCATAGCTACATAAATTTGACCAGCTCGTTCTACGCTAGTTCCAAATTCATCAGCCGCATTTGTGGAACTTGTAGATAATCTTTTTTTGATTATTTTCGGTACAGATTTCTTTTTTTGTTTAACTTCATTCGTACCCTTACCACCAGCACCCTTATTCCCATCCACTTTCCCGACTACAGCACTCTCTACCTTTTTCGCAAATCGCAAATTGGTTTCCTTAGCATCATCCACCACTTCGCCAACGGTTTTATTGTCTGAGAGCTTAACTCAGTTATTAGTGACGAATTCCAAAACAGGCAATTCATAGTTTCGAATTTTCTTGCCAATTCCTTTTGTAAAATCTTTGACCTGTGAAATGGAATGGCTAATTGAATCTGTAGCTTTCTTGGCAACGGCTTTTACACGATCGGGATGAAGGACGTTTTTGACTTTCGTCAAGCCTATCACGACATCATCACCATAATGGCGTTAATCCATTTTATACCTTTCATGCCCCCTTTCCGGCTATTACAAGTGGGCCACCCACTATAGTATGCTTTAGCGTCATTAGGTGTCTGTAGTTTAACGTTTCCATATAATAACTGTAAGGACACGACATAATGTTTTTCCAATCTTAACAAAAAAAGCTTTGCAGAATTCTCTGCAAGGCTTCTCTTTCGCGCATTAAAGTATCAGGATTCAGGCACCAATATTTAAGATTTTACTATTCTCCTTCACCGTTCAAACCATTTCCTTCAATATTTTCATCATTTGGGAATGGGGCTTGATATAGTGCGGGATCCTCATTTTCGATAGGTTCTTCATATTCCAAGAAATCTTCAGTGTCAACGGGTTCATCGTATTCTTCATAAGTTTGATAGTCCTCTAGTTCTTCATACCCTATAGAATCATCAGTTCTTTGGTAATAGGAATCATCGTCAAAAGCATCTTGGGTATAGGATGAGTCGATCTCTTCATCGCTTGGATTCTCAACATATGTATCTGGTTCTTCTTCACTATATTCTCCGCCGTCAAAATACCAATCTTCCTCATCTTCCCAAAGGTCTTGGTAATATTATTCACCGTATTCATTATAAAACAAATCGAAAATCTCTTGTTCAGTAAGCGGCTGTTCAACCCAGTCTTGAAGAATGCTATAAACATCCTTGACAGGAATACTAAAACCAATCGCTTCTTCACCAATCATTTTTGCTGAATTAATAGCAATGGCTTTTCCACTTTTTTTAGATAATAGTGGTCCACCACTGCTGCCAGGAGAAATGGCTGCTGACATTTGATAGATGTTTTCATAAGAGCGGTTTCCAATGTAAAAATTGCGACCGACTCCGGTTATGTATCCTATTGTTGCCGTATTTTCAAGACCATGCGGACTTCCAAGAGCGATTACTTCTTCTCCTATTAATGTCTGGTTTGAAGTTTCAAGTGCCATTGACTCCTTGCCTGCCAACTCCGGAACACGAATAATGGCAATATCAGTATTGTTGGAATATCCAATTACCTGACCGCCGTATTCACTTCCATCTGAATTCTTCACAATTGCCTGGACATATCCTTCAACCACGTGAGCATTGGTTACAATATCGCCTTTATGATTCATCAAAAAGCCAGATCCTTGAGCTGACTCTGTGTAAATTGTATACACTTTAGTTTGCTGTTCTGCAATAACATCCGTAATGTCTTTTTTACTCTCTACCTGTGCCTCAGTCTTTTTAGCTGGTAAGACAACAGGTTTAGCTTTTTCTTCCATTACTTGTTTCACAGGCTCAGTTACTGTTTTCATTGACGCTATTCCTGGTGGTACAACATACTGAAAGTAATAATAGAGCGACAAACCCAACGCCAATATGCTAAAAAAACTTAATGTAAGTAAAAAAGGAATGACTTTAGATTTTTTTAGCTTTTTCCCGCACGTTGAACAATAATTTGAGGAGTTTGCTATCTTTTCTCCACATGATGAACAATGCATATTTCCACTCTTTTCATATAAGTCTTTTATACTAATTATATAGAAAATTATGGATTTAGTCTAGGGGTTAATAGACTAGTATTTAATAAGTAATATATGATGATTGGCACCCAAATCAAAACTATACAAAAAAACAACTACCGTTTTAACTGGTGCAGCTGCTTTTAGACCTATCCTATTTCAATATAGACGTTCGTCCCTACGTTTTGTCACGATCATCAAATTTATCATAAAATAAGCGTATAGCCCCACCTACTTCAGACTAGTAGTTCGTAGTTGCACGCTTATATTCCGGATAAAAAATTCAAGAAAACCAGCAAGACCTTGACTTTGGACACTTACCTCATGGCCACCATAACTAAAAACAACCCATGTTAACATATTCTCCAAACTAGTATGACCTTCGAGATACTTTCCTAAAAAGGGTTGGAGATTCTGTTTTTCATATGGTTGGGATGAAAAATAAAAAATACAAGAGGCCCATAGTAGAAGAATAGCGAATAGAATGCGCTTTTGGTTCATTGGAATAAATTCCTCCAATTGATATAATAGACAACCTAATGTAAATGTGAGATATTCCGAAATCAAGTGAAAAAAATAGCTCATTATTTTAAATTTTCTTCTGGATTAAAATGAAAAAGAGCATCTGAATTAATGCCCTTTTTTACAAAACTATTTTTAGTGTATAAAACATCTACCTTGTATGTACCTGTAACAAATTGATAAGTTAGCAAATACTTTTATATTAATTATTACCCATAGATTTTGTAACATTCCTTTTAATACGCTCATAATGGAAAGGAGAAGCTCGTTACAAACGACGAGCCCTTATGACTACCAACGAAAAAAGAGGCCAGTCATCTTCCAAAATAAACCAACCTATTTTTCTCTCATTCAATCATTGTTTTCAGCAAGTCATTCTAGTTTTAGTCATGTTGTGGATAAAATTTCGCACCTCTTCAATAGATAAGCCTAAATTTTTCGCTTCTAAAATTAACTCCATCCATTCTGCTTCGTATACTACTTGCTTACTCATATACTCACCCGATTTGTGGCAACACAGCCGTCATAGCATAGCCTTAGACCTGTAATTTTGCGTCCCTATTTTTCAATAGGTTTGCTTTTCTCAAAAGTAATGTAACACTCTATTAATCCCTTACAATACCTAGTTATAAACTCTAATAAAATCATTACCAATATGTAGTTTGAATACTTTAATCGCAATTATATGTAAGAGTGATCCTATTTCCTTCCCAGTAATCTTAACAATATCTTTACATAATATTAACTATACATTAATAAATATACCAATATATTCTATTATTTGTAATCATTGTTTTTCTAAAAAATTTGACATTTTTCGACATTACTTCCTTAAACGCCATGGGCCAAGAATCTCTTCTGGTTACAATACTTCTTTTTTTCTTTAATGGTACTACAATGTATACCTCCGAATCAAACTACCCACTTACTTCCATTTGGTTACCAAATAGATGGCTAAACATCCCTCTTTTTTCTTTCGTTAATTGGTTATATGCCCCTACTTGGATTATTTCTCCTTGGTCCATAACTACCACTTGATCCGCATTACGAATGGTAGATAAGCGATGAGCAATGACGATGATGGTCATCGTTCCTTTTAGTCTTTCTATTGCAGCTTGAATCTTTGCTTCATTTTCTGTGTCTAATGCACTTGTTGCTTCATCGAGAACAAGGATGGAAGGTTTACGTAAAATAGCTCGAGCTAGTACAAGACTTTGCCTTTCTCCTCCAGATAACCTAATTCCACGATCGCCAATGAGCGTATCCAAACCTTGAGGTAGCTTCTTTACAAAATCTGCTGCTGCTGCGAACTCCAGTGCATCCCAAAGATACCTTCGCTCGCATTCGGTTCAGTGATCATTAAATTATCTCGAATAGTTGCATTAAATAGAAATGGATCCTGAGGAATATAACTAATCGATTTCCTCAAAGATAGTTAATGATCCTTAGTTAGAGGAACATCATCGATGGTCACTTCTCCCTGTTCTGGTTGATTTAAGCCCATCAATAGATCAAATAACGTACTTTTCCCAGCACCTGACCGCCCTACGATTGCTGTCATCTTATTAGATGGGATGTCGATATTAATATTTTGTAGTGCATATGTATTTTCACTTGTTTGATACCTAAAAGAGACATATCGACAAGATAACCCATGCTTAATCTCGATTGGGTTTACATCTTGATAATGACGATTAAATAACTCTCTTGCTTCTAAACTTTCATTTTGTAAATCTAATAACGCTTTTAAGGATGGAACAATGGCTCCTAGTTGCTCCAAATTAGTCTGGATCCCCGTAATCATTGGCCATAGTCTTGAAAAGATAACAAGAATTAGCATTAATTGAGCTCCCTCAGCTTTAAACATTTGGATGGAAAGAAACACAAAAAAAGCAATTAAAAAAGAAGAGGCTACTTTGAAGACCATTTGTGAGAATGAATTTAATGTAGTCATTTTAACTCGATTATGTTCCATTTCTTTAATTAAAGGAAGAAACCAATTCAGGTGAGATTCCTCTAAAGAATTACTTTTAATATCTTTGATCCCGTTAAAATGATCCGTAATTCCGCCAAGATACTTCTGATTTAATAAATAGGATTGCTTCCCTAATGTCTTAGACCTTTTGACGAACTTTCTAGAAAAGAGAAGCAGAAACATTCCAAAAAATAAAATTAAACTAGTCATACTTACCGATAAATAAAAGGCCACACCAATCTGAATCGAAATAAAAATGAAAGAAGATAAAAATTGTAAAAACAATTGGACGCCAGCACTTACATTAAATATCTCGTTTGTCATTAAGTTAATGATATCCGATTTTCTCTTCTTTAAATAAAATCCCCAGTTTGCTTGAAGTATCCCTCTATAGGTCTCTTCTCTTAAATGCCTAATAAAACCTTGTTGAATCTTTGCTCCTAAGACCGATTGATTCTTCTTAAAAATACTTTGTCCCATCATTAGGAGGACATAAATCCCTAATATGATGATGAAACAGTGTTTCAGGAATACCTTGAAATAATTCGTTTATCCAGCTTACAAATGTAATTTCCTTTGTTTTAACATCCAAGATTCCAGTTAACCCAACTAGAGGGATTAACAAGAAAATTCCGACACTTTCTAATAAACTAATGAAAATCATACAGATAAGATTGATATAAAGTATTTTTCCTGAATACTGATGAATTTGCTTTGTAAAGTGCAAAAGATGTTTCAAACTCATATCCTCCTTTCCCTTAATCTACTTTCTCATTATCATATGATAATGTGAGCTATTGATCGTGTTATCCGACCTTATGAACATTCATTTCTATAGCAAATTTAGCAACAACGGTAAACCTATGCATTACTTCAGCACCTGATATATAATACGGACCACTACGTAACCAGGCATGGGCAATAAGTTCCCCTTTATCGTCTTTAGCTGTGCCTAAATAAAGTGTGCTTTCAATGTTTCTTTTCTCCAGCATTTTCATTCCAGCAATGGCCTTTACTAGGCATTCACTTTCCCAAAATGTATAGCGACTCATCAGATGGATAGCACGAGAAACACTAGCTAATACTTTTTTATTCGATAGATCATCTGAATTAGATGTCTCTTGCATTTGCTTTCCTAAAGAAGGAGCTACTTTTGCAAAAGGGATACTCTTCAAAAAGCGAGCCCATGCTAAATATTGATATGCTTCAATCAACAACAGCTTCGTTTTCTTATCTAGCCTTACAAATGATCACACTTTCTTCAATATGTTCATCCTGTCCTTCTAGAGTTTGAAAATGATGATAACTAGGAATGTGCTTAACCTTCTATCTTAATTAATCCTTCTTCAAGCAACTGGTCCAAAAAGGGGTGAACTTGTTCCTCACACTCTGTTTGCTCGACATCATATTGAGACTGTAATGTTGCAACCAACTCTTCGATTGAAATTGGATTCTTGATTAAACCCATATTTCTCCACCTAATTCACCTAAATTATAATACTTCCCGCTCTGGATACATAACATTACTGTTTCTCCATCCATATCACTTACGATATTTCCTTCCATTTGGCTAATTAGATGGTTTTGAGTTAATTCTTTAGTTTTTAACATATACATTCCCCTTAATTTATTCGATACTACTTTATCATTAAAATATTATGCAAAGTTAAATGCAAAAAATCTTTTATAAAACAAGCCTTTGGAATTCAATTTTACATAATAATTAACTTTCAATTTGATGAACTAGGATACCTTCTCTTCTCAAAAGTAGGGCAGAGTTATATCCCGATTATTTCCAAGTTTATATGAACGCTCAAGCGCCATTATTATACCAATCATGCATTTTCGAAATGGACCATCAACAACTGCATTGCTTGATCATTTGACCCATCGCTCGTATATTCACATAGATAATGGCGAATCATACCGATCACTTCAAAATATGAAGAAACGAGAAAACGGAGAAGTGTAATCGAGCGTGCGAGGTGTTAGGGCGTGCTTGCCCCTAACACCTAACTCCTACCACTAATGGGAGTTAACATTCATAAAGTGGCTCACTTTTGAAGTGATCGCTCTGGTTCAATTTCATTTTCGACCATAACAATTAGTATGCATTCATGCTTTAAACGGAGAAATTCGGGTTATTTTTTTATTCTATAAATTGGAAAGTAATTATATTGACCACTTAATGAATCATCATTCATAACAATCTTGGATAGCTCATCATAAATATTAACGTTTAGGATGTTTTTACACATATAATAATTAAAGTGATTATCATTTGTAAATGAGGTCTTAAATTTAAAAAGACTATCATTTTCCTGGTATCCACCACCCAAATGGAGTTTTTTTAACCCTAAGGATTTAGAAAATTCTACCATAGCATCAAATAGTAAATTATTTGGCCTTAAAGATAGATATTTTGTTTTCGAAGCACCTAAATGATAATGGGCAAATTCCTTTCCAATTAACATTAATACACCACCAATAATCTGCTCATTATGCCTTGCTAATAAAAGATATGATTTACTTAATAATGTTTCCTCCATTTGGCGGTAAAAATAAGAGCTATTAAAATAGTAATAGCTTAAGGCATTGTTCCGATCCATAGTTTCATTATACAGATCCATAAAAATTTCAATGTCATCTTTATTGTTTGATACAAAGACTTCAACACCTTCTTTAATTGCTCTTTTAATATTTCTTTTATTATTAGATGTGTAATTTTTTCTGATTTCTTCTAAAGTAATAGTTAAATCTACTGCAGTTGTTTTGCGAATATAATCAATTTCCATAACCTCTTTAATGTATTCATCATTTTTTATTAAAGGATGCAATCTAACAGTTTCAGTAATGATATTGTTATTGTTACAATACTGTTTAAAATGGTAGTAGAACTGTTTAATGACGCTTTGTTCCCCTTCTACTACTGGACCACCATATCCGTAAGGAGTGATTATATCAAAATACCCTTCCTTTATATCAATCTTTCTTTTAATATACGGATAAAAAACTTTTCCATTCTTGTTTTCAAAATAAACTGCTTCTGGTTCCCCCTCTTCTACATCTGAAAATAAGTTTACATATTCTTGTGAATAATAAATATCTAACTTGGGAAATTTCCCAATAGTTTCGCTCCAGTTATCATTTGGACCTAATTTTATCAATTTTTCAAACATTAAAGTTCCATACCTATTGAAATTCTCCATTACTATGACTAACGTCACACCCCTTTTGAATTATTAATTGACAATATGACTACTCCCTAAGCTTTAAGTCCTAACTTTAAATTAATTTTCTATTTATTACATTTAATAATTGTGAATATTATACTATATGAAGCAGAAATAAAATGTCGAATTATGCGAATTTTGTATTCTTTCATAATTTTCAACCTGCTATAATAGCTACAACCAATGTTAAAAGACGATTAACTTCCAACATTTCTTTTGAATATAAAACATAACTTTAAAGATATGTTTTATATAATAAAATCGTTAGAGAATAATTTTTACCATCTCGGATATTAATTATTCATCTATTATCAAGTCGTTTCATCGAAATGACTTTTCCGAAAATGCTATGAGGGGAACTGACTTTGTCAGTAGCCTATGCAACTACCATCCGTACAAGCCCCTCCCCGACTTTGTGGAACGGCTTAAATTTTATAATTGAACCAAAATTTTCGGAAACGCTCTTCTCTAGCCCTTACACGAGTGACCCCTTAAACGACCACCTACTAAAGTAGGTGGTCGTTTATGTAAGCATTCTCCATGCGTAAACGTTTTAATTCTGCTTGTAATGCCTCTACTGTTCCTTCAGCTGGGTTGTTCCTTCCTTTCTTTTTCATGGATGGACGCCCCTTTTTATTTGGTTCTAGGGCATCCGTTCCTTGTTCCTCAAAAAGCTTTCGCCATTTCCGAATCTATCGACGAGAGGGAATATTAAAAATCACTGCAGCTTCATACGAAGACGCCCCATGTTCGTTCATATAATTAAGTACATCTAGTTTAAACGCTGCCGAATAGTTTGTATAGGTTGAAGAAAGGACCCGCGATACCATGATTGTCATCATATAAGGCAATCCATTTCTGTACATCACTTCGAGAAACATTAAACAATCTAGAGAGCGCTTTTTTACTACATATATTCTGTAAATAATGTTCTACCACACTTAGTTTAAATTCAGTTGAGTATTTTGCCATAAAGAAACACTCCAATCGTTAGATTTGGTGTCTAACAATTGGGGTGCAGTTCAACATAGCAGGGCTTTACATCCTACTCAATCAAACCAAAGCCTCGCCAAGTTCCTGAATTGCCTGCCTTAATACATACCCACCCGATATATCTACCAGATATCGGATTGGAATTATACACTTTATCCCCTAACTCCCACGTCCCTGTTGTAGGAGCGGTTGTATGTCGCCAGTTATTAAACATGTTAGATACTTTCATTTGTGTATGATAAATGTTTGGCTCTATCTTTATTAAGCTCAAATAATTAAAAACCTGTCCTAACGTTGAAACTCCTGTCTGTATTCGATATTTAATGTATTTTACGGTCCCATTTGGAAATACCGGTATTCCTGTAAACTGGGAGCCTACATTAGTTCCGAATTCATAAGCACCAGTAGACACGTTAAATATGCCTCCTGCTAGTGATGTAAAGTTGGTCTGTTCGGTTAACAGAAGGTTTTTATTAGCATCATACGCATACATATAAATTAAGAATAAGCTTTTGTCGGATTTTGCTATAATGCCGAATGGATTTATTAATTCAATTAAGTCTGATTCATATAACAGTCCATTAGTTTGCATTATCGTCAAGTCATATTTGTTTCTTTTTAAAGTGGATAATGCATAATTTTCAGATTCAGAATTGATATTAAAAAAGGTTTCTTTTCTGTGGAATGTGTCTAAATTAGACACAACTTGATTATTAAGCCCTCTATTCGTGTAAGGTATTTCCACCGAATTCCTTAAATAGCTATAGAGAGTTGATTGCCAACTTCTAAAAATGATATTATCACCCGTTCCTTTTTCAAACGTAATAGTATTATTCCCCTCCATACGTACATCGTAAAAATAATTTGAATTCCCTTTGTTGATTGTTAACGTGAATCCTTCTAACATTGTTCCATAAAAAATATTGTTATCATGGTGGTAATTCCCGTCTATAGTAATGTTATTCATTCTTCCACCATAAAATTTATTTTCATTTATCCATCCTGCCTTTACACCTTCGGAAAAGATCCTAAATGAGTCGATTTTTCCTAATGTGAAATTGTTATAAGCAGTAAATTCTTTTTTAGGGTTGTCACCATGTGCGTATATTTCCATTTCATTCGCTTTGATGACCTCAATCATTGAAGAATTAAGACCACTAAGCCTTAATAGTCCATTCGACACATTTGTAATCTTCCAATCGCAAGGTGCTAGATAAGAGTCATAACTAATGTCTAAAACTTTTCCAGTCGCCATGTTGATCGTTCCATCAAAAATAATATGCTTCACACCGGTAATAACGATATCTTCTGTGCATTTATAGTTACCTGCTGGTAAATATAGTGTGAGGTCATTAGCTTTTGCAAACGCCGCAGCATTTATAAAAGATTGAGTGTTATTTACCACACCATCACCGACTGCTCCAAATTGTTTTTCTATGTTTAAAACTTCTATTTGAAATCACTCCATTTTTATTTCCCTAGTCTCTTATTTTCATACATTTCACATATGGGTTCATTGCAGTACTTCTTGTCCAGATATTATATGTTTCATACTCTAGCCTTGTGAATTCTATGAAGCCTATTATTCTAATTTTCTTAATCATATGTACATACTTGGGTACCTTGAAAAGATACAGTACCATCGGTGGCAATCATAAGGGAAAACTGGATATTAACTAACTACTGCAGTAGATGAAGCAGCATTTTAGTAAGACGATTGGGCCGGCTAAAGCTTTTAAAAACAACTCCTCCACTACTATTTTTCGTTTATTTCCGGAGTTATGAACATAAAATTATAAAGATTTAAATAATTACCATAATTAACTATACGGTGTGTGATTACCATACATATCAAAATACCAAGTATAATCAATGAAAATTAGCCTTAATTATTTGATTTTACGCAATCCTGTAAGAACCAATCAATTCCTATACGTACGAATAATCGTCATCTTGAAAGGTGATTTTTCTGTCTATACGAAACGAAAAACTGAGTGGGTAATTTTGAATAATGTAAAAAAGTAGGGATGAGGTTGTGTAATTGATGTGGCATTATCACTTTTTGTAGTTAAACGTAAACATAAATAAGTATCTCAGACGTATTTGTAAGAAAGTTAGCACTAAGAACTTTAGAAGGAGCTATTCTGTTAGAAGCTTTTTCGGGGACTTATACAAGGGCAGAACCGGGAGCAGTGCCTATTCTTCGTACCTATCTGGTGGAAGAGCTTAAAGGCGAGGAACTCAGTCGCTAGGACGGTACGTTATTTTCCTGAATTTACAAAGTATTTTCGTCCTTTGGCAAACTTGCGCTATGTCCTAGAATGTACGTCATTATCAGTCGAATTTGCTGAAAAAAAGCCGGAAGATGTGACGGATTTTTACCGAAAATGCAAGTGTCAAATAAAGTTCACCTGTTTTTCAGGCGGCATTATTTGACACTTACTTTTAATCATTTAATATAGACACCTCGCATACGCAATTATCACGGATTTAAATTATTCAATTGGCATACAGAATAATAAAATCAATTACGCTCTTTTTAAAAACATAATTGTATTTTTGACTAGCATTTTCTTTACTCACAAGGTACCCATTATTTAACTAAGATGTGATCATAAACTATTTTAACTTCATCTTTCCTAGCATGGTTCAACTTTAATTAAATACTTATACTACAACCCAATCTTTTCCCAATTCGTGATTTTTCCCTGTAGTCAATCGCCTCCATAATAGAATAGTATTATTTGTCCCAACATTCCAGACAATATCTCCCTCCTCCCAATATCCAGCTGAAGGGATTTCAGTATGGGTCCATCGCTTAAACTTATTTGATATTTTTATTAGAGTTTGATAAACGTTTGCTTCTATCTTAATTATATTTAAATAGTTGAACACTTTACCTTTAGTTTTACTTCCTGTCCGTATTCGATATCGAACGAATTTAACGGTTCCATTGGGAAATAGTGGGACTCCCGCATTTTCTATTCCAACATTTTCATCAAAGCTATAAGCACCTGTCATTGTGTTGAACTTCCCATCAGATAGCGCTGTAAAATTAGTTTGCTCAGTTAATATTAATTTCTTATTTGCATCATAAGCGTATAAATCAATAAGGAATAAACTTTTATCAGATTTAGCTATAATGCCAAACGGGTTTCTTAATTCTATTAAATCCGTTTCAAATAAAACTCCATCGGAATTAGCAATTGTCAAATCAAATTTATTTTTAGTTATAACCGACAACTTGAAGTTATTGGACTTTGAATCAATATTAAATATAGTATCTCTCTTATGAAACTTGTCCAAATTTGAAATAATATGATTATTAAACCCGTAATTCTTGCAAGATGTATTCACTGAGTCTCTTAAGTAGCTATATTGGTTTGCTTGCCAACTTCTATATATCACGTTATCACTTGTTCCTGCACCAAAAGTAACCGAATTATTCCCTTCTAATCGAACATCATAAAAAAAATTTGAAGCTCCTTTATTTAAATCAAGTGTAAATCCTTCAAGCATTGTTCCATAAAAAATATTGTTATCGTGGTTAAAGTTTCCATCAATTACAATATTCATAATTCTCCCTCCGTAAAATTTGTTTTCATTAACCCAACCTGCTTTAGCACCTTCAGAAAATATTTTTAATTTATCAATCTTACCTAAGATGAACGTGTTATAAGCAATAAACTCTTTTTTTTCTATATCACCATGAGCATAAAGTTCTAACTCTTTAGCTTTTATGACTTCAACTTTAGATGAATTAAGACCACTTAACACCAGTTTGCCATTTTGAATATCATATATTTTCCAATTAGCTGATGCTAAATAAGAATCATAGAGAATTGTTATAGCTTTCCCTGTATCCATTTTTATTGAACCATCAATGATAATATGCTTTACACCTTCAATAACAACATTTTGTGAACAATAATAATTACCTTTAGGAAGATAAAAACACGTGTCATTATCCTTCGCATAAGTTGCTGCTTTTAAAATCGCTTGATAATTGTCTGTTACTCCATCGCCAACTACACCAAACTTCTCCTTTACATTAACGACTTCAATTTTAGAATCATTTAACAACCTAATTTTATCAACAATAGAATTGTCATCCTTACCTTGATCCATAGTCAAGTCGTGTCTTTGTAATATCATATCTTTTCCCTCTCTTTTAATAGAATAACCAAAAAAGAAAGCAAACATAATTATGAATATATTCCGCAAAAGAATTCTCCTCTTCATTTTATCTCCCTCCACCTCATTTTTTAACTGCTTTTTAAAAATGTATTTGGAAAATGGAAACCGAATCAAAAGAAAGACAAAAATACGTTAATTAACAAGACAAGATAAATTACTTATTCTTTTTACTAGAGTCTTTATTACGAAGAATATCACCAGTAAAGACAATAATTCGAGAATCTCAAATACCAAAATATGTTATTAAACAGTTTAAGTAGATATTTTATACATACTTTATCAAAAGAACAGACAACATGAAATTAACTTGATACCCAAAAGAATTTATACAGGTTGATAAAGAAAGCGATTGAGACTGGATATGAATCACTTGTAATTTATCGTTAAGAATAGTATCTAGAACTCACATTCTTGCGCGACTTAATAAAAAAGGAAAACAATTAGTGATGGAAAGCCCGCACAAGGTTTTAGTTTCGCAGTGGATAACTAGATATTATCTAAATTAACATTAAAGAATAAATATTAGGAAATCTTTTACTCATAATACCCCTATGAATACCGCAAACTGACAAACTTATTAAGATGTAAATATCATATAAACTTCAATAAAAAAGAGATTTATTGCCTGTGTAATGATTTAGTGTTTTTTATGTTACAGATACAAAGACTAGTGCCAATCCCAAACAGTTAGAAATCAGTTTTTAACAAATAATTATGAATTTTTGAAGGAGTATAACAATCTTTTCTACGTTATCTCATTTGTCGATTTAAACAATCGAATCTCCTTTGGTTTAAGCTAACTCTATTCAAACTCTTTAACAAACCTACTCAAATGACAATAACACCAAATATGAATTGGCTAATTGAATCTTTTTATAGAATCTCTGAAGATAAATGTTTTAGTAGATTTCAATGTATTACTAATGAAGCAGTATAGAATGGACTTCTAACTTTATGATCTTTATAAATGCAGGACACCATACTAGTATTTTTAGATATTCCACTTCATGGATTTCATCAAAAGAATCAGGCAGTATCATTTTAATAGAAATATGTATGTAAATGGAATTGTAATCTTTTATTCCGATTTCGGCATTTTTCTTTAGACGTGTAATAAAACAAACTCCTTCAAAGAAGTTTTTATCTTATCGAATTATTATAGTCCAAATACCCTCAACCAAAAAGATAAATGGTATCTGAATCAATATGGACCAATCCATTATTTTAGTTCGATCTGAGTGTTAGCCGTTAAATAAACGAAAAATTATCCTGAAATATAAATATATACATAACAACTATTCGTAAATGGAACAATCCCCTACTTTGGTTTTACGGAACGTCGCCCACGGTTTTGGGCGATATTTATGGTCGATAAATCGATTAGATGAAGATACCAATTCATAATGAAACACTTTCTCAAAAATTAATAAGTTGACTTGTTTTCTAGAAAGTTAAGAAATACTGATCCCTTCCAAATCAATATTCTTCTGTATTTCTTCCTCATCTTTGGACAGCTTTGATTTACGAGTTAAGCTTCCAATTCATTAATTTGCCCTAAAGCATTAACAGGATTATGGAAGCTGCATATTTTTTAACGTATTTGTCCACATCAATTTAGAAAAAATTTTCATCAAGTACTTTCAAAAGTTCATTTACTGTATATTTTTTTGTTAACCTTGTCGATGAATTCTCCTTGTAGTTATGGATTCGGTCAGGACTACCAAACCTAATTATATGATTTTATTTTTATACCTAAAATGATTTGATTTCGTCAACAATTAACCGAACTTTCAGTTTATTAACCAAATGTTTTTTAACAAGTTAAAATTACTTTTATGAAAAGTTAATGTTCATGGTAATATTTGTTTAAACTAATTAGTATACAAATAAACAATACAGCGCTTGAAATAGCATTAGCAATAGCTACACCCATTAAACTATATTTGATACACAAGAAAATAGACAAAATAATTAGCATAATCCCATACACCAACAATAATTTGTTATAATACTTAGCTCCCATGTATTTCATTACTACAGGTTTAAGAATACTAACTCCCCCCATAATTGCAGCTCCTAAACATACTGGTACAAAAACACCCTCTATTTTTGATAGGAAATTGGGGTATAAGATTGCAACAAATATCGGTGTTGTTATTAAGCTCAATACAAAATATAACACTGTTACAAAAATGGATCCTAAAACAACTAATTTGATAATTCTTCTATTACTTACTTTCTTTTCACCTGCTAATTTACCTAAAATAAAGTTTGAAAGCGGGTTAATAATAAAGCCACCAATTTTAGATGATATTGCTGCTGAGTAATATAAACTAACATTAGTAGCACCCAATATTGGATAAATTACAAATCTATCATAATACATTAAAGAATAAGAAGCCCCATTATTTATAATTAAGTGTGTAGTATTATTTAAATTGAGGCTACTGTTATCCTTAAACAATTTAAAAAAATTGTTTTTGTACATATGTAAGCAAGAAATGCTCACTGAAAATACTTCAGCCACTAGAAATACAATTAACCAATTTTTTTGAAAATAAAGAAATAAGAGTCCAATTAACATCCCGAAAAAATAGTATGAATTTTGTTTAAAAACCCAATTATGTGCATCCTTTATGCGATATTCCGAGAGAATGAAATATCTTATACTACCCAGCAAACATATTATCGAATAAATAATACTATCAATATAACTATTAGAAAATATGTAAATATAAACAATAAAACTAATCATAACTAATACTACACTACTTTTTTTAAGTATCTTTAGATAGATAGAATTATAAGCTTTCTCGTCTAACAACCTAGCACTTCCGATACTAAAACCAAACATAGAAGTAATGATATTACTAATTCCAAAAACCATAAGTATTTTTCCAAATTCATCAACATCATAAAATCTAGAAATGATTGGTAGAGCGATAAGTTGTTGAGCCAATATTAACAATGAGAATGAGAGAATATTAATTACAAACTCAACTACTATAGTTTTATATTTTTTGAGCAGGCCCTTTACACATTGTTGATTTATTGGTGTTATCAAGCAGGAACCCTCCTGATTTTATTGACATATAGACTTTTTGTAATATCCCAGTTCTAATCAAAATAGACCCATTCGTTCGAACTGAAAATATATAACTGCCTTTACTAGTTCATACAATTCAGTATTCAACAACTTGTTAGTATACTAGATAAAGTAATATAATGTGAATCATTAAATTCATATACATTTGTATTTCTTATATAAACATCATTTTTACGGTGGTCACATTACACAAAAACTTTTCCCTTTTGATGTCATAAATCTTTTACGAAACTATTTGCATACAAAAGTGGTATTGTTATAAAAAAAAGTCTAAATAGAGAGTCAACATATCCCATAGAAAAAAAAGAAGCACTTTCGAAGAATGCGTAGAACAATAGCGCTGATAATCCGGAAAGAAAAATAATACTGGTTACGTTATCTTTTTTATAGATTCTAATTACTTTATTTAGAACAAAAAGAAAGATAAGTAAATGAAGTAACAAATCTACGATACCACCACCAACCAGTGTCTCAATATAAAAATTGTGAAATTGATTTGGAAATCCCATATTTGTAATTAAACTTGCGCTAGTAAGATATCCAGTTCCAAATGTCCAGCTTGATTGATCTAGTATTTGAAAACCAGCCTGCCAGATTTCACTTCTCCCGCTTGTCCCATTCTCTTTTCTAATAAAATTCTCAGCTATAAAATTATTCACTTGCTCATTAAAATAGAGTATGAAAAATATTAAAGTAACAGAAATAAAAGTCATTATTTGCGTCAAGACTTTTTTTCTAAAATATATAATAAGAAAAATAAAAAGAAATATACATAACGATGCAATAACAGTTCTTGAAATTGTTGCAAATATATTTAACCCTAAGATCGAATAACAAACCAAGTAAAATATTGTTTTTTTTGTAAAGTACAGATATGTATTAGCAATCACACAAAAAAATAAGAATTGCGCAAAACTATTTCTATTTGTAAAAAAAGAATCAAAATTTACCTCATATGGATTATTGATACTAGTAATACTTAGTATACCACTGAAATTAACTATCATATTATATATACATGCTATAAGACCCAACATTAATATGGATCCCATAAAACTATCTAAACCTTTTCTAGAAATTCTAAACTGCGAGGGAATACATACAAATACCAGTACGCTAACAAATCGAACTAACACATTAATAAAATCAAAGTTATCAATCGTAGTACCTGTTAGTGCTGAAACGAAAATCGTAATGGCTTGAGAGGTCATAAAAATCCAAGCAAAAAGAAAGAGACTTATATTAAGTTTTATTTTAGTATGAGTAATAAAATAAAGTAGCAATATTATTACCTGAATAAAAAACATACTTCCTACTGCAATTGTATAAATTATTCCCTCACTAAAACCAGGAATCAATATTGTAGATATCAAAATAGGAGTCAAACTAATAAGTATGATGTAAAATAAAATAAGCCCTAGCTTATCATTGGATTTAACTTCTAAAAGCACATTAATACCTCACCTTCAAGTGTTGCTCCCATTTTCATGTCAGTTTTATTTATTAATAATAATGAGGCAATTTCATAATTCAACCAATGAAAACGAACTTTATTATAATAATCTTTAAAAACAAACAAAAAGACAAATAATATAATAAATTTCAAGTCTAAAATTCTTTTAATACTCGTTTAATTTGAATGTATCAGCCTTTAGAAAATTGATTTTAATGCCCCTTAATTCTTTCATTCTAGCAAAATTTTGGGAATTATCTTTTGATAGGTTATATTCCTATCAAATTTTTCCTCAGCCAATTCTCTATTGTTTTTGCCCATTTTTTTTCTTAACTTTGAATCCTTAAATAAAAATAATAGGTTTTCTGCTAGATTAATTGGATTCCCATTTTCACAATTTACTCCAGCATTATACTTGGATATCAATTCCCGATATTCTTGGCTTTCTTGCGTGTTTATTACTGGTAATCCAGCTGCTGCATAGTCACCTACTTTATTTATTATGCTGCCTGCAGAATTTGACCTAATAGGATTTACAGCAATATCACATGATTTTAGGATACCTACCATCTTTTCATAATTAAGTCTTCCAGTAAATTCAGCATTAACTCCCTTTACTATTGCATACTCTTGAAATCGGGACATTAATGGACCATCTCCCATTACGATAAATTTAATTTTATTTATTCCCTTATCTTTCAAATTAGATAAAGCATCGATAACCAAGTTGATATCATAGCTATGTCCTAAAGTTCCAATATATGCGAGCCATATTTCATCAAGGGGCTTGCTTACCAAATTTTCTTGTGACACCTTATCAAAATAAGCAAGGTCCGTTCCAAGGAATACACTTAATCCTTTACATTTATTATTGACAGTCAATGCCCTACTTTTATATGTTTCAGAAACGGCAATTACTTCATCAGCTGTTCTGTATATATAATTTGCTTTTTTATTCATAGGGTAATATAAAAGATTGCTAACAACAGGGATGTTAAATACCATTTTAAATGCTTCTGGCCATATATCTTGAATATCTATTATAAATTTAATTCTATTTTCTTTTGCATACTTTGCTGCAGCATACGCCACATCTAATGAGGGAACTGCACAGTAAATTATATCTGGTTTCTTTCTCCTTTTAAGATAGCTATTAAGATTTTTCCCAAATACATAATGACTATAAAATCGTTTTAACGATACATTTTTTTGATATCCATCTTCGTGCAACATTGTCAATTTATATTTCATTTGTTCTAGTTGTTGTCCATTAACCATTCTATGTTTTTTTGTCTCATGCGAAAAATCTGTTGTTACTAATTCAACACTATGATTATAATCCGCTAACATATTAAGGATATAGGAAAAGCGCCCATTCCCCTTTTCTCCGGGAACATGTGTAAAGTGTGCTACAATTAAAATATCTTTCACCTTATTCATCCTCGTGTATTTAGTAGTAAAAGCTCTTTTAAGAAGATGTTTAGTCTAGTCTATCTGAATCTTCACAAATCACTTTAGAATCATATAGAAATTGGAATACTTTCATCTTAGCTATCAACTAAAACCCTTCCCCGCAATCCGTATAGAAATCAAAAGACAGTGGATTAGATTGGAGTAAATATTCATTAGATCATTAATGTCAATAATTGTTCTGTTAGAGATATTCGTAAATACATATATTAATGAACTACTATACACATCAAATCGCTTTGTAATCACCTACTTTTTGCGCCGTTAGGCACTTATAGCGCAACTTGTCGAACGATGCCCTCCTCTCCATTAAAGTGCACGTCTTGTCTGTTTACATATCCTAGGGTGGCTCTGGCAGACATGTCACTATTTTTTGTCCAAAGTGTCTCTGAAATATGGCAGAGCTGTCACTTTTGCATAGCTTTAATCAATTTATTACAAGACACCGAATTTTAATATTATACATTTTATAAACTAACTCTAATTAATTCAGATTTCCTCTTTATAACAACGCTATCATACATCATCATTAATACATCCTCTTCATAGTTACCAAATTCGGCAGAGTTCTCTATACCATTTAGATTGTTTAAGATTAATTTTATAAAATCTACTCCGCATCCATATGAATGTAAGTATGCACCACCGAACCTCGGATTAATCTCAGACAAGTAATACTCCCCATCCTTATAGAAAAAATCTATATCAATGGGGCCATTGAATTCTAATTTTGATGCAACATCAACAATTATTTTATTCAGCTTTTCGTCTTTAAATGATATTGTCTTATTAGCACCTCCTATTTTAGTCTCAAGCTTCTTCTTTGAAAATATACTTACCGGCCTGTGACTAATCGTATCAACATACACATCAGCATCCAAATCAACTCCATCCATAAATTCTTGAATGATTAGTTTTTCTGATTGGCTACAGACTGACATTAACTCATCATAGTCTTTTATTTTCATCGCTCCCACACTAGCACTACCAGTACGGGGTTTTACAAAGACAGGAAAACTACATTTTTTTTCCTTATAAGCTCTAGAAAAATCATCTAAACCATTATAGGTCTTCACTGTTTTAATGTCATTTTGGACAAGAAACTCATACATTTTATATTTATCAAAACACAATTTTGCTGTTTCTAAATAAGGTGCTAGTACCTCAACTCCTATTTCCTTGAATTTCTCTCTGTTCTCTGCCAAAATTTCAATCTCTGGATCTATTAAGGTCGTAATCGCCTGTATATTTTCTCTTACACAGATATCCAAAAGGATATCCACATATTGCTCCGCGTAAATTCGTGGCACTATATATTGTTTATCAGCAAAATATAAGGCGGGGGCTGTATTACTATTATCTATAGCTACAATTTTTGAATCATTACCTAAAGACATTTTGAAGTTCTTAATTAACTCGGTACGTCTTCCCACACTACAACATAAAAAATTCATGACTACTCCTCCATCTTGCCTAATAATCTGTATTTAGGATTTTTTATTACCCTGAAAAGCTTCCATTGTAGCATCATTCTGAGAACTAATACCTTCTCGTTTAAAAACTTTTGCAATTGTTTTCATTATAATAATTATGTCATTAATAAATGTAATATTTTCTATATACTCTATATCAAGATGAAACCTTTCTTCCCAACTGATAGTATTTCTACCATTTATCTGAGCTAAACCAGACAAGCCCGGTCTTACTTCGTGACGCCGTTTTTGATACTTATTATAAAGAGGCAGATACTGTACCAATAAGGGCCTTGGACCTATCAGTGACATATCCCCTTTTAAAATATTAAACAGTTCCGGTAGTTCATCAAGGGATGTAGATCGTAAGAATCTTCCAAACTTAGTTAACCTAACACTATCAGGAAGTAGTTCTCCATTCTTATCTCTTTCATCTGTCATCGTTCTAAACTTATACATTATAAAAATTTTCTCATTTAACCCTGGCCTTTTTTGCTTAAATAATATCGGACTACCTAACTTCACTCTTACAATGATAGCAACTATCAAAAATATTAGACTGAGAATTATAATAGCAATCAAAGAAAGTATGAAATCCATCGATCTTTTTATAAATCTTCTATAAAAATCACCATTAGAAGATTCCATTATTTAAACCACAGCCCTTTAATAATCTTTACCACTCTCTCTAAATCCACAGCTGTCATCTTCGTATCTGAAGGTAAACACACACCATTCTCGAACAAATTCTCGGAAGCATTCGATCCTACAAAATCATACTTTTCAAAGAAAGGTTGCATATGCATCGGCTTCCAAATCGGCCTTGACTCAATATTCTCTTTTTCCAAAGCTTCCATAATATCAATCGGTCTAACTTTTCCATTTAGAGTTATCGAGCTTAACCAATAATTTGGCTTATTCCAATCATTAATAGGCATGAACTCGACTCCATCAAGTTCACCTATTTCTCTCTTATAAAACTCAAAGATATACTTCTTTTTCTCGACTCTCTGATCAAGAACTTTTAACTGTCCTCTACCAATCCCAGCAACCACATTACTAATGCGGTAATTAAATCCTAATTCGCTATGCTGATAATGCCTTGCTTTATCTCGGGATTGAGTGGCCCAAAATCTTACTTTTGCAATTCTTTCTTCATGATCAGAAACGAGCATACCACCTCCTGATGTAGTGATAATCTTATTCCCATTAAAAGAGAAGATACCAAAATCTCCAAAAGTACCTGTATGTTTTCCTTTATAATAAGCACCTAAGCTTTCAGCAGCATCTTCAATTAAAGCAACATTATGTTTCTTGCAAAGCTCTACGATCTTATCCATATCAGCAGAAAGTCCGTAAAGATGAACAATTATTACCGCTTTTACATTCGGGTACTTTTCAAAAGCTTCTTCTAAAGCTTTAGGGCACATATTCCAAGTCTCATAATTACTATCAATAAAAACAGGTGTTGCATTTTGATAAATAATTGGATTTGCTGTAGCCGAGAAAGTCAGTGTCGGACAAAAAACAATATCCCCTTCACCAACTCCTACTGCTTTAAGTGCCAAATGAATAGCAGCAGTACCAGAAGACAGTGCCGCAGCACTTTTAGATCCAACCTTAGCTGCTAATTCTTTTTCAAATTGATTTACGTTTTCCCCAAGAGGAGCAATCCAGTTTGTATCAAAAGCTTCCTTTACATATTGCATTTCATAACCTTCATCACTCATATGCGGTGATGAAAGAAATATTCTATCTCTCATTGTTTAAACGTCCTTCCTTTTGTTATGTTACTTCTATGCTAATTGAATTTAATATAACTATATTTTGTAGCTTTGTAGTTAATTGGATTATAGTGGACCCCATTGTCAAGACACGGATTTTTAAAAGTTAAGGTGTATTCATCTTTTCATCATGTGTCCATGTGAGCGTCGGGGTGCTCATGGTTCCCCTTTATAACTACTTTGCTACCAAATATACTTTGTTCTTTCTCCGATTAGCTAAATTTATAACAAATTCTTTAAGTTCTTTTGAGGATAAATCATCATGAAAACTTAGAAGATAATGCAATTCCTCTTTTTGTTCCAAAACTGCTTTTCCAATAAATATCTTCGGATACACAGCCTCACCATAAACTTCATTCTCCCCTAATAGTTCTTCAAACATTTTCTCACCAGGTCTGATTCCACAGAATTCAATTTCAATTTCCTCAATTGTATAACCAGATAATTGAATAAGGTTTGACGCTAAATCAACAATCTTAACGGGTTCGCCCATATCTAATACAAAAAGTTCTCCTCCTCCTGCAAGAGAACCAGCTTGGATTACTAATCGAGAAGCTTCAGGTATGGTCATAAAATATCTTGTCATGTCTGGATGGGTAACAGTTACAGGTCCACCTACTAGAATTTGCTTTTTGAATAGAGGTATCACACTGCCCCTACTTCCAAGTACATTCCCAAACCTGACGGCAACGAATCTTGTTCGACTTTGCTGGTTCAGCTGCTGTATAACCATTTCTGCAATGCGCTTCGTAGCTCCCATCACATTTGTTGGGTTAACGGCTTTATCTGACGAAATCATCACAAATGTGCCAACACCATATGTGTCAGCTGCTTCTGCAACATTTTTCGTACCAAAGATGTTATTTTTAACAGCTTCGCGTGGATTATTCTCCATTAACGGAACGTGCTTGTGTGCAGCAGCATGATAAACAACATCTGGTTTATAATTATCCATCACATCAAAAATCCTTTCTCGATCTTGAATGTCTGCGATAACTGGTACTATCTCAATGTGATCTGAGAATAACTTTCTTAGTTCCATATCAATCTGATAAATACTATTTTCTCCATGTCCGAGAAGAATTATTTTTTCAGGAGAAAATCTACATATTTGTCGGCAAATTTCAGAACCTATGGATCCACCGGCACCAGTTACTAGAATGGTTTTACCTGTAACATATTCCGAGATACTATCAATATCTAATTCAACCGGCTCTCTACCTAATAAATCTTCTACCTCCACTTCTCTGAATTGATTGACCGCCACTTTTCCTAGCATAATATCCTCAATCATAGGCATAATTTGTGTTTTGGCAGTCGTTTTCATACATTCCTCAAAGATGATCTTCAATTCTTTTTTATTTAAAGAAGGAATTGCGATTACAATATTATCAATATGATATTTTTCTACAATTTCAGAGATTTGTTTAGAACTGCCCACAACAGGAATACCTAAAATGTCTAATTTTTTCTTATTCGGATCATCATCAATAAATGCTACTGGATTTAATTCTGTATCATGATTATTCAAGAGCTGACGCACTACCATCGTTCCTGCTGATCCAGCACCTATAACCAATGTATTTTTGATTTCCGTTTGATTTTTTACGAAACGGTCACGAAACATCCTCCAATAAAAACGAGAACCACCAATTAGAAGTACGTGTATCATCCATGTCAATGCTAAAGCTCTGACATATACATCTTGAAACACCATCACTTGAACAATCACCGTTACAATGATAGAAAGGGTTACTGCTTTAACGATAGAGACTAATTCTCCGATGCTTGCATACTCCCATGCCTTTTTATATAGTTTATAAATCGAAGCAAAGATATGATGGCTAATTAATAGTGAAACTGAGCTGAGTAAGAGTGCAGTTAGCTTAAATATTTCTAAATATGGATGCAGTACTAAATAGCTTACATAAATAGCTGATAAGACGATTAGGGAATCTAATAGAGCTAATAATGTTAGTCGCTTCTGGTATGCCAACCAAAAACCCTCCTTTAATAATATTATTGTATGCTGTCTTACATCTATGAATAAATTCTTCTATGTCTTCCCCCCTATAATTAGATGATTTAAAAGAGTTCTAAAATTATTACTGTGCTGCTTTACTCTTTAGTAGCACTTCTTTTCTTTTTTTTATTGAGTTAAATTGTACCGTCTCTAATTGAGGTAATTGGACTAAAGGTGCATCTTGTCTTATGTAACGTATTGCCTTTTTTATCGATTTTGGATAATCTTCAAATCTTTTCATATTTATCTATCCCCCACTTCTAAAAAATACCCAAAAGCTTTTTCCTAATTGGCATTGGTTGTTTAATGGAGATGCTTTGGCCATCCAGCACTGTTTGGGCATTTTCTTTGAAATACAATGTACGATCTATTCCATATGTTTTTGTGATTGTTTCATAAGCCTCTTGGAGCGTGAATCCCCTTGAACCAACATTATGCGCATCCGTTGCAATAAAATGGGCTTGGTGATGTTCAATGATCTTTTCCGAAAAGGATTTAATCTTTTTGCCAAACAGACCAATTACACTTCCAGAAGTGAGTTGGGTTAATGCACCCTGCTGAACCAATTGATAAAGGAGTTGAGGATCTTCTATTAATTCTCGATTTCTTTCAGGGTGAACAATAATTGGTGTTATTCCCTTCATTAATAGCTCGTAGACCACTTCATGTGTATATATGGGTACATATCCCGATGGTAGTTCTATCAATAGGAATTTTTCCCTATTATTAAGGGTCAGGACTTCCTCCATTTCCAGTGAAATCATTAAATGTTGATGGATTCTTACTTCTTGCCCCGGGTAGATCGTCAGAGGAATCTTCTCTTGTTGTAAATGCCTATTCACCTCAGCTACCTGGAAAATAATCTCTTCCTTCTTATTTACATATTGCCCATTCATATGATGCGGTGTAGCAAATAAATGGTTAATTCCAGCTCCTACCGCCGTATTCGCCATATCCAAACAGCTAAGCAGGTCAAGGGCCCCATCATCAACTCCAGGTAAAATATGACAATGCAAATCGATTAACACTAACAAGACCCCTTTTCAAATCTAAGATGAAAGAATGGAATTTCCATTTAAAAAACCCGCAAACTTTTTCATAACCAGCAGTAGTTGCATTGGCATGAGTTTCATTTGTCGGATTTCTTTTTATCCATATTGGTAGTAGTCAGCTTTAGATTTTACTTCATTCACTACTACTCCAAGTATTTGTGCCTTCGCTTTTTCCAGCAATTCTTTCGCTTTCACAGCACCTTCTCGAGATGTCTTTCCACTAGATACAACTATGACGACACCGTCAGATTTATGTGCCATAATTTGTGGGTCTGTGACAGCAAGTACAGGTGGTGTATCAAACACTACATATTCGAACTTCCCTTTCAGCTCTTCCATTAATAGTTCCATAGATTTGGAATCTAATAGTTCCGAAGGATTATGCGGAATAGGGCCACTAGTCAAAATATCCAGATTGGGTACGTGTGTATTGGAAATCGCCTTATCTAGGCTAATCCTCTTAGTCAACACGCTAGTCAGTCCATGAATATTATTGACGTTAAATGCATAATGAACAGAAGGTTTCCTTAAATCGGCATCTACAAGTAAAACTTGTTCCCCTTGCTGTGCTAAGACAATGGCTAAATTGGCTGCTGTTGTCGTTTTCCCATCTGAAGGTTCAGCTGATGTTACGACGATTGATCTGATTTCTTTATCTCCAGAGGATAAATGAATATTCGTTCTGATTAGTCGATATCTTTCAGTAATAGGTGATTTAGGACTACTATGCGCAATTAAGTTGACTTGCTTTACCTGTTTTTTTTCCCATTTAAGACGCAACATGTTCACTTCCTACTTTTTGTATTTTAGATCTTTGCTTTCCTGGTGAAAATTTGTGAATCGATCCTAGTACCGGTAGTCCGAGGTATATTTCAACATCGCGCTCATCTTTTAACGTGTTATCCAAGTACTCTAATAAAAAGGCTAATCCTATACCAACCATCAAACCAACTACCACCGCTATACTAATATTCATTAATGGGTTGGCACCGACAGGAATGGGATTCACAGCCTTTGCCAAAATGGTTACATTGTCGACGTTCATAATTGCTGGGATTTCCCTTTGAAATGTTTCAGCTACTTCATTTGCAATTTCTACTGACATTGCTGGATTACTATGTTGAACAGCTAAAGAAAAGACTTGGGAGTTATCTTGGCTATTTACGGTAATTTTTTGATTAAGTTGCGCTACGCTTTCTGTGAGATTAAGATTTGCTTTGACTTTATCCAGTATAGCGGGACTTTTTATGATCACACTATACGTATTAATCACATCTATATTGACTTGTAATTGTGTGGCGTCTATCTGATTGTTTTCGTTTTTCTGATTTACCAAGATTTGTGTTGATGATTGGTATACAGGTGTTAATACAAAATAAGAAATGCTACCACTAATTAACGCTGCAACCACTGTCAGAAACACGATTAACCTCCAACGTTTCTTAAGCGTATTAAAAATATCACTAATGCTAATTGTTTCCTCCATATAAACCTCCAGAAAATAAATTACTATTGAATTTTATTTAGTATTCGAGTTTTGGTTTTGCCATTTAATAAATTCAATCAAGGTTCTGTATTGTTTGATATCGTTTTTTTCCAATCCTAATTCTTTTAGCTCATTTACAAAGTCGACCCATTCTTTCTCGTTATATGTATCCTCGTCCTTGTCGGTCTTTAATAATGTTTCGAGATCTACGTTTAAAACGGCTGCGATCTTTAACATGATCTGGAGCGATGGGTTCTTGTTCAGATTACGCTCGATATTGCTTAAGTAAGATTTCGATATATTTGTTAGTTCCGCAAGTTTTGAGAGGCTGTATCCTCTCCTTTTTCGTATTTTTACAATATTTTCCCCAATCATCCAATTACCTCTTTATTCTTGTTTTAACGTATACTTGATGAACACTGATCTTCCTCTTACTTCTCCACCATAAGAATTAGTTTCACGATTTAAGTGAATCCCCCATTCCCTTCATATTTTCACTTCTAATTCATCGATGTAAGAAGGAGTATGATTTATTCCTACCTCTTGTTCTGAAATCGCAGCTATAAATTGTTGCTTAATTTCTTCAACTAAAATTGTTACTGTCATATCTTTTACTTCATTTCCTCGGTGATAGGCATATGTTAAAATGTTTTTAAATGTTTCTTGATTTAAGAAATCTGAATTCAATATTCTTCACCATTCCCTACTCTATTTCTGCATAGAAATCCCTGTTATCGTTTTAGGTGGATTTTCTACCTGATTAATACTTTTTCAAATACATTTCATCAGGAAGAAATAATTTTGGAATACGTGCAGAACTTAATGCTCAGCATGTTAAAACTACATTTTGTTATGTACTAGATGTCTCTGAATATAGAATAAACTACTGCATTTCCAACAAATTTTTCTATACCTGACAGCTCCTTTTCTAAACCAACTATTAAAGTACTAAATTACGAATTCCATTTAGAGATTTCATAATTTAATACTTTAATAATAAAATGGGGCATTTAACCCCGCCTCTCACCACACTCTTGACGACTTGCGTCTAAGGTTTATTTCAACCCACAGCGTAATCGAGTGCCTCCATTTATAGTGGTAAGGAGACATCACCAAACGAATAGACTTTATTAAGTTTATTTTTGTTCTCAATAACGAACGTAAACGCAAAAAAAATCTACATTAATTATTACTATACAGTGAACTTCTTTATTTATTATTTTTCTTCTTCACTCGCTCTTACTGAGAACATTAAAATGACTATCCGTCTTTCATTTTTTCCACTTACGAAAATTTCTTTATAAAGAACACAATTAGTGATAAATAAAAAATAATCACTAAATAGAACCGCTTTGTTCATTATAAAGAACTACTACATTTTTAAATTACCATCTTCTATATAATCTGTCAACTCTAATTCAAAATTCCCCCCACAAAAAATACCATAAAACAAGTATATCTTTTCTACTACTTATGACGCTGCATAAGTAATATATCAAGCTTTGTTTCAATACGGTTTAAAGTCTCCAAAAGAGTTTCTTGTAATTCAGACTCTTTATTATTGTTATTTCGAGCTGTTTCGAACATCCATTGTTGCTGGTATCTCGATGCCTGTATAGATTGGTTGTTATTTTTTTTATTCATTTCTTCCAATATTCTCACTTCCCCTATGTCATAAAAAGTTATTTATTTAGGTTTTAGCTGCTTTTCGCTATCCATATTATTGGAGTTATTTGTAATGAACTTCCGAACTTCTTGAATAGATAACCCTATTTTTTTCGCTTCTTCTATTAAAGAGAGCCATTCTTGATCTATATCCTTGTCCAATGTATACAATCGTCCCATCCCCCAATATAGATTCTGACATTCTTTTTCCCCATATGATCGACTTTTTGTTCTTATTCGAGAAAATTCGTTCTTTATTAAGAATATCATATGTCAAATTTCCTATATTTTCAATCTATTAAAAATAATTCTGTCAATTTTTTTCTCAGCAAAGTTTTCTGATTTTAACAATATAGAAATGTATATGGAATTTACTTAGACATTAGTTGGAATATCAACCATGATGTAGAGTTTTTTTACAAGTAAAGGAGGTTATTATAGGACTTCGCAAAAGAGAGTAGAGGCTGAAGAAATCTCAAAACGTGTTTAAATGATTAACAAACAAGTTTATTCGGCTTGCTACTAGCAAGAAATTCATATTGAAAACATAGAAATCATTTGACCGTTTATGGCTGAAAATGAAAAAACGCCGATTTAGAGGCTTTTTTAGAAAAAAGCTGATAATCAATTAATGAACTGCCCCGTAAATGTTAGACACTAAACAAATTTAAGGCGGAAGCTAAAGTAAAAATGGTTTTACGTTATCTAGATGACAATGAAAGTATGAATGATATCGCAAAAGAGCAGGAAGTAAGACTCACGATATTAAGTGGTTGCCATCATGAGCAAAAAGCAATGATTCTAAAATCAAAACTACATAAAACATGAAGAGGCGTTTGGGTAACCAGACAGCTTTTTCTATTTTCAACTTTTATATGAGGATCCGAGGAAAAGCATAACCTTTTATTACGCTATATATATATATACCCCGAAGATCATAATACAGCACAAGCTACTATTGCTAGTTACACCCATTTGGACGCGTGTATGAACTCTACTTTTAACATTTGCGAGCCGCATTTCAGATTTACGCGCCGGATTGTGGACGTTACTTTACATTGCATAAAAAAAGGAATCCACCTTCAGTATTATAAGAAACTACCTCCCAAGTATCTGCTTCAGGAAAATACATAATGATGCGTTGATCATGATTGTAATAGACACTCATGGAGATATTTACAAATGATAATCTAGCAAAAAAGGAGAGCCGATTACCAAAGGTAATTGCTCTCCTTTTCTATTTTCCTATGAACAAGATTATTCGGGGAATGACAGGTACGAGAAACAAGTACCCTAGATTAAGGATTAATCATAATTTTCAATGTATTCGTCTTATCATGAATAGCCTTTTCAAACGCTTCTTTCACGTCAGTGAGTTGATATTGATTTGTAATCATTTTCTCAATATCAACTTCTTTACTAGAAAGCATTTCAATGGCTTTTGGGTAGGTATGATGGTAACGGAAGACACCCATTAGATCAATTTCTTTATCAATAATCTTACTAATGCTGACAGGTACTTCATCTTGAGGGGACATTCCAACAATGACGACTCTTCCGCCTCTTTTGACCGATGAAATCGTTCCTTGTACAGCTTTCGGATTACCGGCTGTTTCAATGGCAAGATCGACTCCAACACCATTCGTATATTTCATGACTTTATCGTCAAGATTGTCTTCGGATAAATTGATTGTATGAGTTGCTCCCATTTCTTTCGCTACATCCAAACGACTTTGCTCTAAATCGACTCCGATGATCGTTTTTGCCCCAGCCATTTTTGCCGCTGCTGCAGTTACTAGGCCAATGGGTCCCATTCCCATAATCACAACCGTTTCTCCAGATTGAAGTTTTCCTCGGCTAATGGCATGGATTCCGACTGAAAATGGCTCAATTAGTGCTGCAGTTTCATAGCTCATGCTGTCTGGAATAGGGAAAACTAGATCCGCTCTCATGGCAATGTATTCACAGAAAGCCCCATCATAGGGTGGCGTAGCAAGAAACTCTACATGTGGGCATAGATTATAACGTCCCTCTTTACAATGATCACATTTTCCACAAGTCGCCCCAGGTTCGATAGATACACGCTGTCCCACTTGAAGTTCCGTAACCTTTTCACCAACTTTGACAATCTCTCCTGATGCCTCATGTCCTAAAATAATGGGTTTTTCTACAATAAAGTCGCCAATTTTCCCATGCTCATAATAATGAACATCTGATCCACATAACCCTACCGTTTTGATTCGAATTAAAACCTCGTCAGCTTCTGGTGTTGGAATTTCCCTTTTCTGTATTTCAATATTTTTTACTTCGGTTAGTACTGCAGCATCCATCGTACTTTTTATATGTTTAGAATCATCTAGATTCGGCTTTTCAATTATCACGTAGACCACTTCCTCTAACAAAATTATTTTAGATATTCATCAACATTTTCATCTGTTACTAGCTCAAAAGGAATTTCATATTGTTTCTCAATGGTTTCCCCTTTGGCTGCTTTCACTGCCATATCAACAACTGTTTTGCCTTGTTCTATTGCATTTTGGTACACTGTTGCAATCATTTCACCTTTTTTGACTGCTTGAAGGGCATCATTAACCCCATCAACACCTACAACAGGTACATCTGTCATACCTTTGGCACGTAGCGCATTGATTGCTCCAATTGCCATTTCATCATTTTGAGCAATAACGGCATTAATTTTATCACCGTGTGTTTGAATCCAGTTTTCCATAATGGTCATAGCCTCAGCTCTAGACCAGTTTGCTGTTTGCTCTGCGATTAATTTAATGTCTTTATTTTTTTCTAGAATATTGTCTATTCCTTCACGTCTTTTTGTTTGGCCAGTTTGTCCAATTGGACCTTCTAATAGAACAACATTCCCTTTTCCACCTAATGCATCTACAATTTGTTGTGCTTCTGTTTCACCCGCAACAACATCTGGAGAACCAATATAAGAGTTTAATTTTTCAGATGTCAAGAACGCATTAACGCCTAATACCGGTGTGCCTGCATTAACAATCTCATCCACAGTTGCATTTAACGCTTCTTCATCAATGGGGTTCACAATAATCGCATCTACTTTTTGACTTTCTAAGTTTTTTAATTGTGAAATAGCTGTGCTAACATCATAGTTTCCATCCATTACTACAAGGTCTACCCCTATTTCCTTCGCATGCGCTTTCATTGCTTCCGTTAGATTCGTTGCAAATTCTCCTCGTAGACCATAAACCTGAAAGCCAATTTTAATCGAATCAGAATCTTTCTTTTGTTTGCTATCTCCACTACCTGAACTTGTTTCAAGATTGGAGCTACAAGCAGCGACCATTGTGGTCATGATTAATAGAACGAGCAGTAATAGTGACCCTTTAATTTTTTTCATAATAAATTCCCCTTTGTCATTTAAATTTTATTAAAAAAAGGTTATCCCTTCTCTTACCCTATTTACACTCTCTTACGATCTACTAAAACAGCAATAATAATAATTGTCCCTTTAACCACTTGCTGCCAATAAGAAGAAACAGCTAATAGATCTAATCCATTATTCAAAACGCCAATAATCAGTGCTCCTACTAACGTCCCCCATAAACGGCCTCGTCCACCAGCTAAACTAGTTCCACCAATAACAACTGCTGCAATCGCATCTAATTCATAAGACATTCCAGCTTGTGGTAAACCTGAAGAAACACGAGACGTAAGCAAGACACCAGCAAGACCTGCAAGTAATCCACTAATACAATAGACAGACATTAATGTTCGATCAACATTCAGCCCAGATGTTTTTGCAGCGTTTTCATTTCCTCCTACAGCATAAATATGTCGGCCTAATTTAGTACGATAGAGTAATACACTACAAAAACCAAAAACAATTAATACGATCCAAACAGAAATTGGTATCCCTAAAAACCCACCTGTTCCAATGACCAAAAACGAATTGGACAAACCAGAAATCGGCCGACCATTACTATAAATATACGTAAGTCCCCTTGCAATGGACATGACACCAAGTGTGACAATAAAAGGAGCTACTTTCCATTTTGCAACAACAAGTCCATTAACGAGGCCAAGAACAAGGCCAGTTCCCAAACCAGCAGCTATTCCAAGAAATAAATTTGTATCATTTCCGGTAACTAATGAAGCGGTAACAATCCCTGAAAAAGCTAAGATGGAACCTACAGATAAATCAATTCCTTTTGTTAAAACAACAAAGGTCATACCAATAGCTAGAATGGCATTAATCGATACCTGTTTAAAAAGATTCAACATATTAGAAGTAGTTAAAAAGTTGGGACTTAATATCGTGATGACAATCACCAAAGCAGTTAGAGCAAGTAATATGCCATATTCTGATAATAAGTGGCCAAACTTTGGACTCTTCTTTTTGATTAGTTGTGTGTTGTTTGTAGACACATGGCTATTCATATTAAACCCCCATTTTATTGGCTGTAGCCAAACTTAATATTTTCTCTTGAGTCGCCTCTTTTGGACGAAGTGTTCCTGTTACTTTCCCTTCACTCAACACAATGATTCGATCACTCATTCCTAAAACTTCAGGCATTTCCGATGAAATCATAATAATGGAGTATCCTTCTTTCGTAAGTTGATCCATTAACTTATAAATCTCTGTCTTAGCTCCGATATCGATTCCCCTAGTCGGTTCATCTAATATTAAAACCTTCGGATCGGTTAACAGCCATTTTGCTAAGACAATTTTCTGCTGGTTCCCGCCACTCAGTGTTTCTACAAGTTGATTTCGACTATATGTTTTAATTTTAAGTTTCTTAATCATCTCGTCGACTACTTGGGTTTCTAAATCCCGTTTCATCATGGGTCCTGACGTGAATTTATTGAGTGATGAGATCGTTATATTTTGCTTCACAGACATGGGCAAGACGAGCCCTTCTTCTTTCCTATCTTCTGTTACAAAAGCAATTCCATGTTTAATCGCATCTTTCGGTCCTTTTATTTTTACTTCTTTATTTTTTAGTTTGATTGTTCCACTCTCGATAGGGATCATGCCAAAGATTGCTTTGGCAATTTCTGTTCGACCTGCTCCCATCAATCCAGTCAACCCCAAGATTTCGCCTTCTCTTAATTGAAAACTAACATTTTGAAAGTATCCTTTAGCAGTAATCCCTTCTACACTAAGAGCGATTTGGTCTTTTACTGACTTACTTCTTTCTGGAAAAATATCCGTTAGCTCTCTTCCTACCATTTGCTTAATTAATGAATCATGATCAAGCGTTTTTGCTAAGTTCGTAGAAATATATTCTCCATCTCGAAATATAGTAATATCATCCGCAATTTGGAAAATTTCATCCATCTTATGTGAAATATAAATAATTCCTTTTCCTTCTTTTTTTAATCGATTAATAATACTAAACAGTTGTTCTACTTCTTTATCTGCAAGAGAAGAAGTAGGTTCATCCATAATGATTACTTTCGAATCATATGAAACAGCTTTTACAATCTCAACCATTTGAATCTCAGAAACACTCAATTCTTTCATTCTCTGTTTAGGATCAATCGATAAACCAAGGTTTTCAAACATCTTTTTCGTATCTTTATACATTTTCGGATAGTTCACTAAATGAATTTTAGGATAAATGGGCTCTCTTCCTAAAAAAATATTTTCAGCTACAGTCATTTCAAAAATGGGGCTTAATTCTTGATGAATCATCGCGATCCCATTGTCTAAAGCCATTTTAGGATTATCTAGAAATATCTCTTTTCCCTCTACTAAAATGGACCCTTCGGTTGGTTTATGGATACCAGATAAAATCTTCATTGCTGTTGATTTCCCTGCTCCGTTTTCACCCATGAGGGCATGAACGGTTCCTTTACGAATCTTTAGACTCACATTGCGAAGGGCCTTAACACCATTAAACACTTTTGAAATCCCTTTCATTTCTACTAATAATTGTTGATCGTACATTGGGAACCTCCTTCTTAAACGTTTAAGTTAAAGAGAAAATCTAGTGGAACATTAAACTGTTCCACATGATTCACGAATAACTAACTTCAATGGCAATGAGGTCGTGATAATCTCATCTTTAGATTTCAATTTATGCAAGGCATGAATTGCCTGCCTGCCCATTTCAAAAGCGGGTTGTGAGACGATCGTTAACTTCGGAGAACTTATTTCTTGCCACGGATGATCATCAAAACCAATAAAACTAATATCTTTTGGAATACTAAGATTTTGTTCTTTTATGGCTTTAAGTGCCCCTATCATTAGCAGGTGATTCGTAGCAAAAATAGCTGTTGGTGGTGAAGACAAGTTCATCATTCTTATGACAGCCTGATAGCCCCCATCTATTTGTGCCTTCGTCCCTGTATTGTTTCCCCCAAATTGAATCAACTCTTCATCAATTTGTATGTTTTGACTAGTTAAAGCTTCGACATATCCTTGTTTTCTTTGGACCGTCGTACTAATTCCTGGTGAAGCCAAGATTAACCCTATTCTTTTATGACCGTTTTGCAGTAACTTCCTTGTAGCCTTGTAACATCCGTCAACATTATCTGCCTTAATGACGGGCAATTTAACATTTTCTACTTCACGGTCTATTAAAACAATCGGTGCATTTGCTTTTATTTTAGTAGTACTTAATGTTTCCGATACAGGAGCAAGTATAATCCCACTTACTTGTTGTGCGGACAACAATTCAATTAACTGATTTTGTCTCTTTTCACTTTCCTCGGAATTAGCAACGACAACCTGCCAATCATAGTATTCACATTCTTGTTGAATCCCGTCTAATATTTCGGTAAAGAAAGGGTTGTTATCAGGTACAATTAATCCAATTAGCTTACTCTCGCCTCTCTTTAAGCTTCTAGCTGATTCATTTCTGGAATAGCCGATTTGTTTAATGACCTCATTGACCCTTTGGATTGTTTCTTCACTTGCTTCATCCTTATTGTTTAACACATTCGAGACCGTTGCTATTGAAACATTTGCCTGTTTTGCTACATCATATAGTGTAGGCCGCTTTTTTTGCACCATCTACTATCTCCCTCTACTATCCGATTACATTATTTACTGGATAACTGCTTATATAAGTTCTGATACTTATGAAAGCCCTCTTTATATAGCAAATAATGATCTGTTCTAGGGGTTATTATAACATCATCTGCTCCATTCGTTACTTCATCAGGTGCTCTAAAGAAGCCAATTCCCATTCCAGCTAAGATTGCAGCACCAATAGCCGGTCCTTCAAATCGCGCGGATTTTTTTAGCTTAACACCTATGACATCTGATAATATTTGACTCCAAATCTCACTTTTTATTGCACCACCCGTAATCACAAATGATTCAGGGGAAGCTATATTTTTTATCAGTTCATGACAGTCCTTCAAACTATATGAAACCCCTTCCAATACAGCTCGTACAAAATCACCTTTACGATGGGTCAAATTCAGTCCGTAAAAACCGCCTCTAGCCGTTGAATCATTATGTGGTGTACGTTCACCTGATAAATATGGTGTGAAAATTAGTCCGTTTGCACCTGCTTTTACATCTTTTGCTTTTAATATTAACTCTTCATAGTCTTCCTCTAATTCAAAAGCTTTCCTAAACCACTTTAACGACTCACCCGCAGTTAACGTAACTCCCATTGCATACCATGTATTCGGTAAAGCATGACAAAATATATGCAACGAAGAATTTGTTTTTGTCAGCAATTCTTTATCAGGTCTGTTATTAATTGGCACTAATACAACTCCTGAAGTGCCTACACTAATAAGTCCTTTATTTTCATTAAAGACACCGTTTCCAATTGCCGCCGCAGCATTATCCGCAGCCCCAGCTACAACAGGAATTCCTTCCTTTAACCCTATTGCACTTGCAGCCGTATTACCAATCTCCCCAATCACGTCTATGCTTTCAAAGACCGGTGGAAACCACTCAGGATTAAATCCAAGTTCATGGATAAGATCCTTATTCCATTTTCTGTTATAAACATCAAAAATTCCTGTACCACTTGCATCTGTAACTTCTGTTGCCATAACACCTGTCAATTTATAATTAATAAAATCTTTAGGCATCATTATCGTAGCAATGCGTTTGTATGCTTCTGGCTCATTTCTTTTTAACCAAATTATTTTAGGTAGGGTAAAACCAGGAAAAAGAGTATTCATGGTTAAAGAGCGAAATCTCTCTTCACCAATTGTCTCTAAAACTTCTTTACATTCTTTTTCAGTTCTTTGATCATTCCAAAGAATGGCTTTTCGTATAACCTCACCATTAGCATCTAATAAAACACTGCTATGCATTTGACCAGTGACTCCAATTGCCTCTACAAATGAGGGGTCATTATGTATAAATAAAGTCTTTAAAGCCTTTTTTACAGCAAGCCACCATTCTTCAGGATCATGCTCCGTCCAACCTTCTTTCGGAACATCAAATGAATAGGAAACTTCACAAGACTCTATCATTTTTCCTTCTTTATTAAGTAAGATGACTTTTGTGCCACCTGATCCAATATCAATACCTAAAAACATTTCACTATCCCTCCTTTACTTAAACGTTTAAGTAAGTACTTTTATTAAATTATATTTTCATAACATTGTCAATATTTTTTAGAAAAAACTCTAGCTCCTAGTGTAAGAGACAAACTTAACCTACTTCCTTATCTGATATAAACGCTAAAACGTGAATGGTATGGTACTTCGTATTATTGTAAAGCAAGAGTCTGGCACCAAGATGATGGGCTGGCATGAGAAAAATGTTCTTCTCACAAAAAAAAGTCAAAAACCTTGCAGAAACTATTCTCCGCAAGGTCATTTCATCATTAAATACTTCCGCATCAAGAATTAACGCTCACAAGTAATGCCATCATGATCACGATCTTTGCTACTATTCGCATCATATAATGTTTTCGATACAAAAGATTTGTATTTTGTTTTTCCGCCTTTGGTTTTTACAGTGGAAGATTTAGCTCCCCCGCCTTGATAGTCCTTGTTCAGTTCTGTGCAGTTTTTGCACGTTTTGCTTTAGTAGCCGCTGCTTCAACCGTGATTGAACGAATAGAAATATCAAAAAAACCCAAATTACCGTTTCTAAACGATGAAAAGGCTAGCTTGGGTCGTTTTCGTCTAATGATAATGTGACGACTTTCGTATATTCGCCCTTTGCGATTTCTTCTGTCGATGCTGTCTTTTCAAGTTCGTCTTCTGTGTCAATTCCTTCAGCAATTATTGGATCCTCAGTATGGTTTTGTTTTTTCATGTTCGACACACCCCTTCATCCCTAGATTGTCCAGGCATGAAATCTTCATTCAATGATCTGTAATAATCCTCAACATTTTTTTACACTTCTTTTATACAAGCATTATATCGAATTAACAATATATCCCTATACTGAAATCTAGGTGGATAGCATGCGTGGCTATCGTGGTATTGGCGTAGGTGGAGCCGATGCTGTTTGTTACATAAAAATAAAGGGCCAGACCTCACACTCTATATGCGGTTTAGTGTGTTTCTCCTTCTGCACATTATCTAAACCATATATAAAATGTGAGGTCTGACCCTTCGTTTCGGGTATCCCTTCTTATCAGTTGCCTCCAAGATAAGCCATTTTCACTTTCTCGCTTGATGTGAGTTCTTCGGCATTGCCTGAGAGAACGATGCGGCCGGTCTCGACGACATAGGCACGGTCCGCGATAGAGAGGGCTAAATTCGCATTTTGTTCGACGAGTAAGACCGTTGTACCTGTTACATTAATTTCTTCAATGATCCGGAAGATTGTTTTTACGAGCAATGGTGCTAAGCCCATCGATGGTTCGTCAAGCAGCAACAGCCGTGGCTTTGCCATTAAGGCTCTGCCCATGGCTAGCATTTGTTGTTCACCGCCCGATAATGTACCTGCTTGTTGTTTCAATCGTTCCAATAGCCTCGGAAATAAATCGTACACCATCTCCATGTCTTGTTTGATGCCTTTTTTGTCTTTTCGCAAATAGGCCCCGAGTTGTAGGTTTTCTTCTACAGTCATATTGGCAAAAACACGGCGGCCTTCAGGGACGTGTGAGATACCTTGCTTGACGATTGTTTGGGCTGCTTTAGCGGTAATTGTCTTCCCTTCAAAGATGATTTTTCCTTGTTTCGGTTTCAACAAGCCGGAAATCGTTTTAAGCAATGTGCTTTTGCCTGCTCCATTCGCTCCAATCAACGTGACAATTTCTCCTTCATTGATCTCGAGCGAAACTCCTTTTAATGCATGGATATTACCATAATACACATTGAGATCTTCAACCTTTAGCATTATGATACCTCCTCGCCAAGATACGCCTCGATCACTTTCGGATGATTGCGAATTTCTTCAGGCGTTCCATGGGCAATGAGCTGTCCGTGATCGAGCACATAGATTCGTTCACAAACACCCATGACGAGCGACATATCATGTTCAATTAACAGGACGGTCAAATTGAATTTTTCACGGATAAAGGCAATTAACTCCATCAGCTGTGCCGTTTCCTTTGGGTTCATGCCAGCAGCTGGTTCATCGAGCAGTAATAATTCCGGGTTGGCTGCAAGTGCCCGGGCGATTTCAAGTCGGCGCTGTTGCCCGTATGGCAGGTTTTTCGCTTTATCGTCCCGAAATTGGTCTAAGTTAAATAGTTTTAAAAACTCTAACGCCTTTTCTTCCATTTCCTTTTCACCGGAAAAATGATTGGGCAATCGCAATACACTACTTAGAATCGAATGCTTGGCGAGCGAATGATAGGCAACTTTTACATTATCAATGACAGATAGCTCTTCGAATAAACGGATATTTTGAAACGTGCGGCTGATGCCTTTTTTCGTGATTTTATATGGAGGTTGCTTTCGTATGTTTTCCCCTTTAAAAAAGATTTTCCCATCAGTCGGTACGTATACACCTGTCAGCAAGTTGAAAAACGTCGTCTTGCCGGCTCCATTCGGACCAATCAAGCCAACGAGTTCCCCAGGGTATAATTTCATATTCACGTCCGCCACTGCCTTTAAGCCCCCGAAGCGGATTCCTACTTGATCAACCTTAAGCAACGGTGTGTGTGTTTCCATCTTTAGGTCCCCCTTTTTTATTTCTTCGGTTCGTAAATAAAGACGTGACTTCCTTCGTACCAAGCAATCCCCGCGGTCGGTACAGCATCGTGATTATTAAAATCAAGCTATAGATGACCATCCTTGTTTCCGGGTATTCTGTTAACAGCATCGAAACGAGTGTGAGTAGAATGGCAGCTATGACGGCACCACTCATACTGCCGAGTCCGCCAAGTACTACGAATATTAAAATATCAAATGATTTTAAGAAGCCGAACTGGCTCGGTTGAATAATGTAAAAATTATGGGCCCAAAGCGCCCCTCCTACTCCAGCAAAGAAGGAGCCAATTAAAAAGGCGACAACTTTATAATAGGTCGTGTTAATACCCATCGCGTCAGCGGCGATTTCATCTTCCCGAACTGAGATACAAGCTCGACCGTGAGTGGAATTGGTGAAATTTCGAATCACTAATATGGTGAGTAACATACAGCCAAATACCCAAGGCCATGTTGTTAATTGTGACACCATCATGCCGCTCGGTCCGCCGATATAATCAATATTAAAAAAGGTAATCCGAACAATTTCGCCAAAACCAAGTGTTGCAATTGCCAAATAGTCTCCTTTTAACCGAAGACTCGGAATGCCGATCAGCATCCCAGCTATTGCCGCAGCAAGGCCACCAGCTATTAGGCCAATCAATAGTGGCTGACCGAGTTTCATCGTAAAAACCGCGGACGTATAAGCACCGACCGCTAGAAAACCGGCATGGCCAATGGAAAATTGACCGGTAATGCCAATAATCAGATGCAGACTTACCGCAAGAATAATATAGATGCCCATCGTCATAATGATATTGACGATATAAAAATTTATTAAAGCACTCGAGATGACGATTTGGACGATCGTAAACAAGGCGAACGCGAATAGAATTGAGAGCCAAAAACCTTTTGTCTGTTTCAGTTTTATCATCGCTTTGTCTCCCCTACACTTTTTCTCGTTTGTTTTTTCCGAAAATTCCTTGAGGCATGAAAATGAGGATAAGAATTAAGACAATAAAGGCGACGCCATCCCGCCAAAGCGATCCTCCAGCTGCGCTCACTAATGATTCGATCACACCTAACAGCAAGCCACCGACCATCGCACCTGGAATAATGCCGATGCCGCCGAGCACTGCGGCAACGAACGCCTTCAAGCCAGGGATTACACCCATCAACGGCTCAATCTTATAATAATACGTTCCGAAAATGACTCCCGCCGCTCCGGCTAGTGATGAGCCGATGGCAAATGTGGCTGAGATTGTGTTATTAACGTTAATCCCCATTAATTTGGCGGCTTCTGCATCATGGGAAACAGCGCGCATTGCTTTACCGATTTTTGTTTTATGAACAACAAATTGCAAAATGATCATGAGGGCAACCGAAACACCGAGGATGAGCAATGATTTACTTTCCACCGTAACACCAAGTAAATTGATTTTATTCGTAGGTAAGATATCATTGGGATATGCTTCAAGTTGGGCGCCTCTAAAAAAGATCATCCCATTTTCAATGAGTAGTGACACACCAATCGCGGTAATTAACGCAGCAATTCTTGTCGCATTCCGCAGAGGCTTGTAGGCAATCCGTTCAATCAGAACACCGAACAAGGCACATGCGACCATCGACAAGATTAAAGCAGGAAAGAAAGATAAGTGTAAAAACGTAATCGAATAAAAGCCAACAAACGAACCGACCATAAACACATCTCCATGTGCGAAGTTGATCAGTTTAACAATGCCATAAACCATCGTATAGCCGAGAGCAATCAATGCATAAATACTACCAAGAGAAATTCCATTTACTAGTTGTTGGATGATTTCCATCACTCGACTCCCCTTTTAAGAAAGCGTAAAAACCCTTCGAAGAAAATAAGGGTCTGACCACACAAAAAACACCTTTTATTGTTTGATTATCTATAAACAATAAATAGAAGATGTGGGTCTGACCCTTTCGAATAACCTCAAGTTTCTTAAGGATTTACTTTTGTTTCGAAAACTTGCTCGCCCTTTTCATATCGTAAAATCGTCGCTGATTTGATTGGGTTATGGTTTTCGTCGATTGTAAATGTGCCTGATACTAATTGCAGATTTTTCGTTTCAGCAAGTGCTTGTTGAATTTTCTCGCTCGTTACTTCTTCGCCAGCGTTTTTAATCGCTTCTGCTAGGAAGTATGCTGTGTCATATCCTAATGCAGCGAAAGCATCTGGTTTTTTGCCTTTGTATTCTTTTTGGAAAGCTTCAACAAAGCTTTGGATTTTCACATCAGGATCACCAGAAGAATAATGATTCGTGATAAATGTCTTTGTTAGAGCATCAGCGCCGGCAATTTCTAATAGTTTCGGAGAATCCCATCCATCAGCGCCCATAAGCGGCACATCAATTCCTAATTCACGTGCTTGTTTCACAATCAAACCTACTTCTTCGTAATAGCCTGGAATGTAAATGAAATCAGGCTGTTTTGATTTAATCCGTGTTAAAGTAGCACGGAAATCGGTATCTTTTTGTAAATAAGCTTCTTGTGTTACAACGGAGCCGCCATTTGCTTCAAATGATTCTTTAAAAGATGCCGCAAGCCCTTTTGAGTAATCGCTTGAGTTGTCAATATAGATCGCTGCTGTTTTCGCACTTAAGTTTTTCGTAGAAAAGTTCGCGGCAACCGTTCCTTGGAATGGATCGATAAAGCATGTCCGGAATACATATTCATTCAATTTCCCTTTCGTCACTGTCACTTCTGGACTTGTTCCTGTTGCCGTAATGATCGGAACTTTGTTTTTATTCGCCAACTCTACTTGAGCAAGCGTGTTCGTGCTCGTTGCTGAACCAATGATAGCAAGTACTTTGTCCTGATTGATCAGTTTCAAAGCCCCATTCATCGCTTCTTCTGCTGTAGATTTATTATCGTATTTGACAAACTTCAGTTTTTTCCCGTTAATTCCTTTTTCGTTGATTTCTTTAAGCGCCAGATTTGCCCCTTCATAAATCGATTGACCATATGAAGCAACACCACCAGTCAATTCTAAGTTTGCTCCAATCAATAGTTCATCACTTGCATTGCTCCCGGCACTGTCTGAAGAACCACAGCCGGATAATAGCGCCGCCCCTAGTGACAGCGACATGAAAATTCCCGCTAGCTTTTTCGTTTTCATGCGTGTACCCCCTGATTTTTATAATGTTGGAACATTTGGAAGTCATAACTTTTTAAACAAAAAGTTAATATTCCAAATATAATAAATATTTTGACAATAGTGTAACTGATTCTAATTCGTTCGTCTACCTCGTTTTAAAGAGAATAGTTACTTATACGCAGGTCTATGTATGGAGATCCATTGGATAATCATATTGTAAAATAGGTGTTTTTTTCAAAAATACTTGTGTTCTATGGTACTATTCATATTTCACAATATTTTTCATTATAAAAAAAATAGCGAAAAGTATTTCATAAAAAAATGCCGATTGAAATCAGCATTTTTCTCCGATATTATTCAATTACGTCGCCAACGCGGTATACTTTCACTTCTTTCGTAATTTCACCTACGACCCAACTTGCGCAAATTAAGCCAGCAACTGATGGGACGAATGCATTGGAAGATGGCGGCATTTTCGCTTTGCGAATTTTCGCGTCTGGTTTACCGACCACTTTATTGACTTCTTCTCTTGTGACAATTGGCGTTTCATCGGAAAAGACAACCGGAATTCCTTTATAGATGCCTTCTTTTCGTAAACGGGTACGAATCACTTTTGCAAGTGGATCTGTGTGCGTTTTGGAAATATCGACAATTCGGAATCTCGTTGGATCCATTTTATTAGCTGCACCCATGCACGAAATAATCTTAATATCTCGTTTTAGACACTCTTTCATAAGATGGATTTTATAGATGATTGTATCAGAAGCATCAATTACATAATCAATGCCGTGACTGAAAAAGTCTTCGTACGTTTCTTCTGTATAGAACATTTTCATTGCAATCACTTCGCACTCTGGATTAATCTCTTTAATCCGGTCACGCATTAATTCAACTTTTTGTTGACCAACTGTCGAAAGAAGTGCGTGTATTTGTCTATTTACATTTGTAATATCGACATCGTCCTTATCTACAAGAATCATACGGCCTACACCTGAACGTGCCAAAGCTTCAGAAGCGAAAGAACCCACTCCACCAATCCCAAGCACGGCAACCGTTGAATTTTTCAGCAGCTCTATACCTTCTTGACCAATTGCCAACTCATTACGCGAAAACTGATGTAACATATGTGTCAACTCCATCTTTACTATCTTAATAAATACAATTCCCAAAAACGACTATAACATAAACTATTGTAAAGTGAAACTGCTATCAGTGGGGTTTTTCCACTGATGGTTAGTTGAACCAATCGGGCTTTTACGGGCAGTTATCCCCCACCTCCGCTTCCTCGATTCCTCTAAGCCTTGAGGTCGGGGGCTTACTGCCCGTTAATGCGGGATAAAATATAAGTAGGGGAGTCGGGATAATTTATGGTAGCGGAGCATTTCGTCTAGATTGGGGACAGTATATCCCAAAGTTTGCTTGCTACTTTGTCTTAATAACTGGTCACATAATATAAGACCCCCGGGCATCTCGGGGGTCTCACATTTATTCAGATAGTTTTTGAATCGTTTTGGCCAATAATAAAGTCCGTTCGGTTAAGGTTGGAATTTCTAGATATTCTTCATCGCTATGGGCATTACCGCCGACAGGGCCGAGTCCATCTACAGTTGCAACACCAGTTGCTGCTGTGAATGATGCATCTGAGCCACCGCCCGTTGATGTGTCAGACACTTTTATGCCGATTTCTTCTCCTACTTTGCGAATGATGTCAAGAAGGCTCTTCGTTTGTTCAGTTTTTTCCATCGGTGGTCGGCCGATTTCACCGGTCAACTTGATTTTTGTACCGGGAACCGATGTGAATGAACAAATTTCTTTCATTTTTTCAAGCAAAGTTTGTGCTTGATCCATTTGCGCAATGCGAATATCAATATGGGCAACAGCTTTTGAAGAAACAGTGTTATAGGCAGATCCACCTTCGATCATACCGACATTGACGCTAATTCCTTTTTCGTGATCAGATAGGTGATGAAGCTGAATCACTTTATGCGCAAGTTCCTCAATCGCACTTCTCCCTTTTTCTGGCTCGATTCCTGCATGTGCCGCTTTTCCTTTCACAATCAGCGTATAATGACCGCCACCTCTTCTTGCAGAAACGAGAGATCCATCCTTGCGTGCCGGTTCCATAATGAGTGCAAATTCTTTCCCTTTTGCTCTTTCCATGATGAGCGAACGCGACGTCGGTGAGCCGATTTCTTCATCACTATTCAAGATAATTTGCACGTTCTTATAGCCTTCATTGCCTACTTCTTTCATATATTTCATTGCATATAATAGTTCGACTAGGCTTGATTTCATATCGACAACGCCCGGTCCATAGGCTCGGTCCCCTTCAATTCGAAATGGGCGCTTAGCAACTGTGCCTTTCGGAAAAACGGTATCCATATGGGCAACGATAATAATTTTCGGGTTCACTGCTTCATTATGCTGAATGATCAAATGATTCCCATGTTCCTCTTGCTCAATCGTTTCCACCACAAAACCGATATCCTCAAAATGGCCTTTCAAAATTAAACCGATCGTATCAATACCACTTTTTACATGTGAACCACTATCTATATTCACCAATTGTTCAATAAAATGAAGCATTTCCTCCTGTTTGTCAGCTAAAACATAATCTATCAATTTCATCTCAAAGTCATCCCTTTGTCTGTACCTCTTGTCCTGCTTCATTACTACGCAAGAAAAAAGGTTTTACTTTAAATTGGAACATCCGCGTAATAAAGGTCTTCCTTTATCATATACGACAGTGCCTCAAAGGATCTAACCCTTTCGTAACACCCGTCGACAGAATCCCTTTGCGCAAATCCCTATCTACAACCTGGCACGCTTTGTTTACCAAATTGACATAATTTTAATCGACTATTTACACTTCGTCAATCTAATATTTCATATTTCATTTAATATTCGGAATGTTCCTTGCTATATATATATGTTTGCGCAAAGAAAATGACTAGATATGTCGTCCAATTTTTCGCGGATTTATCGTATTAACGGGCAGTAAAAGCCCGATTGGTAAGTTTGCGCTCACAGGATATGTGTTACATAGACGAAAGACTAAAGGTCGCTAGTTCGTAGTGGCACTTTACCTAAGCGGAGTGAGGTGTTTGCGACACTAGAATGGGACTAACCATCAGAGGGCGGTGAAGCCCCCACTGTGATTGAAGTTTCACTTTATTCTTTTGGAATCAGTTTAAACTCTTTTAGCATGTTATCAAACCGAACAGCGTGACCTTCTGACGCTTCTAAAAAGTAGGTTTGTTTAATGACGAAGCTTCCTGCTTGGCCATTGCTGATGATATACGTTTTCGTTACAGGTGAATCCCATTCAACGCCGGTAATCCCTTTCAACATCCACCCTTTTAAAGGCGTAGTTACTTTTTCTGGTTCCTTCAATTCTGGGAATGATTTTCTTAATTCGTCTTGTACGTCTTTAAGCACTTCATCTGGTTTTTTATCGGAAATTTGTCTAATTTCCATTGAAACTTCAGGATATCGCTCCGGTAAGTCCACTTTAGGTACGATCAGATCATAGCCTTCTTTTTCTTCATAGCGATAATGTTCTTCATCTACATAGATGACATAGTCAGCAGATTCCTTCAGTGTCACATCTGTTTCTTCCTCTGTACCTTCTATGGACAGCGGCACTTTCTTTTCTGGCACAAATAACTGCTTCACCTTATCGATCAGGGCATAACCGGTACCGGTTTCCGTTCCAAATAATAAAAATACGGCAGCTGCTGCTGTCATGAGAATGGCGTACCGTTTTTTCATAACTTGCTTTTTGTTATTCCGATCCGATTGCTTAATTTCCGACTCGATCTTATTCCAGATTTCCTCTTTTTCCTTACTGTCATATTCGGTATTTTCCAGCATGGTTTGTTTGATTTCATCTTCGTTCAAATTTTTAGACATGTTGACCGCCTCTTTTCTCATTTAACAGCTTTCTTAATTTTTCTCTTCCTTTTAATAACCGGGTTTTAATTGTGTTCACATTGATTTCTAGACAGGTGGCAATATCGCGTTCAGTAAACCCTTTAAGATATTTTAAAATTAACGGATGGCGGTACATATCTTTTAACGATTGAATCGCCTCATATAAATCATCATATTCCTCTTTTGGACTATTGCTGGAATTCACTTCTGTCTTTTGTGCTTGCATCAACTGTTTGATTTTTGCCTCCTTTTTTAATAATCGGTTGCATTCATTGATTAAAATCCGATAAAACCAAGGCTCAAATGGTTGATTTTGATCATAGGAAGATAGATTGCGATACACACGGATGAAAGTTTCTTGCAAGGCATCTTTCGCTACTTCGCGATCCCTCGTAATCGCAATCGCCGTACGCATTCCTTGGTTGAAATGAATGTCATACAGCTTCTTGAAAGCAGCCTTGTCACCTCCTAATATATCTTGAATCAGCTTTTTTTCATTAAGTTCCATAGCTTGGATTGCTCCCCTTCTTTTAATTCCTTTACACTACATACCTTAGTTAGCCATGAAAAGTTTGCTTTTTTGAAAAAAAATTAAATCTTTTGTTGGTTACCCTAGAAAAATCTCAACTCTTTCTATAAACCTGCCCGTAATGAATTATTTTATATAAGCCCGATTCTAAGTATTTCGGTTCCACCTATGTTAGCTACGGCACATCGGCCAGAGCGCATGCACAAACCGTCTTTACGTGCCGGATATCAAATTTACGTGCCGATTTGGCTTCTTTTCGGTCCGGAACGGAGCTCTTTCGTGCCGAAATCATCACTTTTCGAGCGAGATTGGCGATTTTCGCGCCGGAGCTTAAATCTCTACGGTTCAACCACTTAATTACTATTTTTTTATGAACCCCGTTGCTGTCCCAGTTATGTTAGCTATGGCACATCAGCTAATGCACATGCACAAACCATCATTACGGGCCGGATTTCAAATTTACGTGCCGGTTTGGCTTCAATTCGGTCCGGAACGGAGCTCTTTCGTGCCGAAATCATCACTTTTCGAGCGAGATTGGCGATTTTCGCGCCGGAGCTTAAATCTCTACGGTTCAACCACTTAATTACTCTTTTTTTATGAACCCCGATGCTGTCCCAGTTATGTTAGCTACGGCACATCAGCTAATGCACATGCACAAACCATCAGTACGGGCCGGATTTCAAATTTACATGCCGGTTTGGCTTCTTTTCGGTCCGGAACGGAGCTCTTTCGTGCCGAAATCATCACTTTTCGAGCGAGATTGGCGATTTTCGCGCCGGAGCTTAAATCTCTACGGTTCAACCACTTAATTACGCTTTTTTTATGAACCCCGATGCTAAGTATTTCGGTACTAGCTATGCTAGCTAAGTCATAACGGCCA
>NZ_KI632495.1:1737952-1785942 GCF_000504145.1 Bacillus cihuensis
CCTTTACACTACATACCTTAGTTAGCCATGAAAAGTTTGCTTTTTTGAAAAAAAATTAAATCTTTTGTTGGTTACCCTAGAAAAATCTCAACTCTTTCTATAAACCTGCCCGTAATGAATTATTTTATATAAGCCCGATTCTAAGTATTTCGGTTCCACCTATGTTAGCTACGGCACATCGGCCAGAGCGCATGCACAAACCGTCTTTACGTGCCGGATATCAAATTTACGTGCCGATTTGGCTTCTTTTCGGTCCGGAACGGAGCTCTTTCGTGCCGAAATCATCACTTTTCGAGCGAGATTGGCGATTTTCGCGCCGGAGCTTAAATCTCTACGGTTCAACCACTTAATTACTATTTTTTTATGAACCCCGTTGCTGTCCCAGTTATGTTAGCTATGGCACATCAGCTAATGCACATGCACAAACCATCATTACGGGCCGGATTTCAAATTTACGTGCCGGTTTGGCTTCAATTCGGTCCGGAACGGAGCTCTTTCGTGCCGAAATCATCACTTTTCGAGCGAGATTGGCGATTTTCGCGCCGGAGCTTAAATCTCTACGGTTCAACCACTTAATTACTATTTTTTTATGAACCCCGATGCTGTCCCAGTTATGTTAGCTACGGCACATCAGCTAATGCACATGCACAAACCATCAGTACGGGCCGGATTTCAAATTTACATGCCGGTTTGGCTTCTTTTCGGTCCGGAACGGAGCTCTTTCGTGCCGAAATCATCACTTTTCGAGCGAGATTGGCGATTTTCGCGCCGGAGCTTAAATCTCTACGGTTCAACCACTTAATTACTATTTTTTTATGAACCCCGATGCTAAGTATTTCGGTACTAGCTATGCTAGCTAAGTCATAACGGCCAGAGCCATGCATAAACCATCATTACGGGCCGGATTTCAAATTGCGCGCCAAAGCTAATTTCTTTACGACTATTAAAAATCCATACAAAAAACCCCACTCCTATGGAGCAGGGTTAATCATCTAATGTTATGAAGTAAGAGGCCCGATTGTGCCGTTTACGCCTTTGTTTTGAACCCGCTCTTCGCAGGTGGGTGCGCTGTTCTGATCGTTGGCAAGTCCTCTTTCATGGAGGCATTTGCGTAGGGCAGAAACCTGGGCTCCCAAAACAATAAGTGTTCGGTCAAAACTTATCGGTTAAAGAACGAACACATCAGGACTCTTACTTGTTGGAATCATCATAACATACTGAATATTCACTTACAAGATTATTTATCTAGGAATTTATTCTTGTTTTTCCCCAACAATTGACAAATGTAATTCATCAAGTTGGGCCTTGCTTACTACACCTGGAGCTTGTGTAAGCATGTCTGACGCACTTGCAGTTTTCGGGAAGGCAATGGTGTCACGTAAGTTTGTACGGCCTGCCAATAGCATCACAAGACGGTCTAGTCCTAATGCGATCCCGCCATGTGGAGGTGTACCGTATTCGAATGCTTCTAATAAGAAGCCGAATTGTTCTTTTGCTTCTTCTTCACTAAAGCCGAGCGCCTTGAACATTTTTTCTTGGACATTGCGTTCGAAAATACGTAATGAACCGCCACCTAATTCGTAACCATTTAAAACTAGGTCATACGCTTGGGCACGTACACTTGCTGGGTCTGTTTCAAGCATTTCTAGGTCTTCACGGAAAGGCATTGTGAATGGATGGTGAGCTGCGAAATAGCGTCCCGCTTCTTCATCATACTCAAGCAATGGCCAGTCGGTAACCCAAAGGAAATTGAATTGGCTATTGTCGATTAAGCCTCTGTCTTTTCCAAGCTTAATTCGTAGTGAACCAAGTGCATCCGCGACAACATTTTTCTTATCAGCAACGAAAAGAAGAAGATCGCCTGTTTCTGCTTCAACAATTGAACTTAATTGTGCTTGGTCTTCTTCTGTGAAGAATTTTGCGATTGGTCCTTTTAAGCCATCTTCTTCCACTTTCAGCCAAGCAAGTCCTTTTGCTCCGTATACAGCAGCAAATTCGCCAAGTGCATCAATGTCTTTACGTGAATAATCAGCTGCACCAGCTTTTACATTTAAAGCTTTTACTTGTCCACCATTTGCAATGGCACCAGAGAATACTTTAAATCCACTATCTTTCACAAGTTCAGATACATCAATTAATTCCATAGCAAAACGAGTATCTGGTTTGTCTGATCCATAACGGCTCATCGCTTCTTCATATTTCATGCGTGGCAGTGGTAAGGTGATGTCGATTCCTTTTACATCTTTCATGACTTTTGACATCATAGCTTCTGCCATGTTCATAATGTCTTCTTGGCTCATAAAGCTTGTTTCAATATCGATTTGTGTAAATTCAGGCTGTCTGTCGGCACGTAAGTCTTCATCACGGAAACAGCGGGCGATTTGATAATAACGTTCAACGCCAGATACCATCAGCATTTGTTTGAAAAGCTGTGGAGATTGAGGCAATGCATAGAATTCTCCGTCATGAACACGGCTAGGAACTAAATAGTCACGTGCCCCTTCTGGTGTGCTTTTTGTTAAAATCGGTGTTTCAATATCAAGAAAACCTTCACCATCTAAGTATTCACGAACAGCTTTCGTCGTTTGGTGACGCATTTTCAATGTTTCAAACATAACCGGACGACGTAGATCCAAGTAACGATATTTCAGACGAAGGTCTTCTGACACTTCTGTTTTATCAGTAATTGCAAACGGTGTTGTTTTTGCTTCATTAATAATCGTGATCGCTTCTGCCAAAACTTCAATCTTACCTGTTGTAATATTGTTGTTGACGTTGCTTTCGTCACGGGTCACGACTTTCCCTTGTATATCGACAACATATTCGGTACGAATTTTATCCGCAACCGCTAATGCATCTTTTGATATGTCAGGATTAAAGACAACTTGGACAACCCCAGATCGATCTCTAAGATCAATAAATATCAAACCGCCTAGGTCGCGTCGTTTTTGGACCCAACCTTTTAATGTAACTTGTTCGCCAACTGCTGTTTCAGTTACTTCACCACAAAAATAACTTCTCCCAAACATTCTATTTCCTCCTTAAGCGTAAAGCTTCTTAAATTCAGCAACAAATGTAGCTAGTTCATATTCAACCTGTTCACCGGTCGCCATATTTTTTACATTAATTTTTCCTTTTTCAAGCTCATCGTCACCAAGTACAGCCACGAATTTCGCTTCTAGTCGATCGGCAGATTTAAATTGCGCCTTCACTTTCCGATCGCTGTAATCTTTTTCCACTGTAAAACCTGCTTCGCGTAATTGATACGCTAGTTTTACCGTGTAATCTTTCGCTGCATCGCCCATGGAAACGAGGTAGCAGTCGATGCCTTGCTCAATCGGCAGTTCAACGTTTTCCGCTTGAAGTGCCGCAATTAGTCGCTCAATACTTAGGGCAAAGCCGATTCCAGGCGTTTCAGGACCGCCGATTTCTTCAGCTAAGCCATTGTAACGGCCACCGCCGCAAAGCGTTGTAATCGCACCGAATCCTTCCGCTTCACTCATAATTTCAAATGCCGTATGATTGTAATAATCTAAACCACGTACAAGGGTCGGATCAACGACAAATTCAATGCCAAGGTCTGTCAAATGCTTTTGAACTTTTTCAAAATACACACGTGATTCTTCATTTAAATATTCAAGAATCGACGGTGCTGTTTTCATCAATTCATGATCACGGTCTTTTTTACAATCCAAAATACGCAATGGATTTTTCTCCAAACGACTTTGGCAATCACTACAAAACTCGCTAATCCGCGGTTTAAAATGGTCGACCAAAGCATTACGGTGAGCCGTTCGACTTTCTTTGTCGCCAAGACTGTTAATCACAAGCTTCAACTTTTTCAAACCAAGCTCTTTATACAGTCCCATGGAAAGAGCCAATACTTCAGCATCAATCGCCGGATCCTTACTTCCTAACGCTTCAATTCCGAACTGCACGAATTGACGGAAACGGCCTGCCTGCGGACGCTCATAACGGAACATCGGCCCGATATAATATAATTTTACCGGCTGATTCGGAAGACCGAACATTTTATTCTCGATATACGAACGAACTACAGCAGCCGTTCCCTCCGGACGTAACGTCAAGTCCCGATCGCCACGGTCTTTGAATGTATACATTTCCTTTTGAACGATATCTGTCGTATCACCGACACTGCGTAAAAACAATTCTGTGTGCTCAAAAATCGGTGTTCTGATTTCTTTATATTGATAGCGACGGCATAAATCACGCGCCGTTTTCTCGATATATTGCCAAATCTCCGTTGTACCCGGAAGCAAATCTTGCGTACCTCTTGGAATTTGAATGCTCATGAGAGATCCCCCTTAAAAAATTATGTAAATTCACATTTAATAAACAAAAAACTCCCATCCCTTGTAACATTGCTGCTACAAGGGACGAGAGTTGAAATTCCCGTGGTGCCACCCTTATTGAAACATATCATTATGCTTCCACTTAAAAAACAGTTAACGCCTGTCCTACGTTCATCTCTTACTAAAAAATTTTTTCAGAGTGAAACCTCAGAAGTGTTCTTCATTAAGGCATCATGTAGAAATGCTTTCAGCCTAAGGCATTTCTTCTCTTTTCATGTGGTTCTTAATTACTTTTCTTCATCATTGGTTGTTTATATGTATAAAAACTATAATAATTCTACTCATATACTTCATTAATAATAAGGACTATACCTAGTCTTGTCAATACCGCCATATTATTTCCCAATAGAAAGAGACTAACGGCCACCGAGCTTTTTTTTCAATTTTTGTACCTCTCGCTGATTTAAGCCATATTCTGATGCAAGTTCAAACATTGTTGAATCTTGTTCTTTTTGTAAATGATCTCGGAAATCGACACCGGAAAGTTGATTGGCTGGGTCTAGGCTTAATTGCCCTTTTTCACTAAATTTCATCATTCATCCCTCCTGCTTTTTTCTTAGTTTTACCCAAACCTCCAAGTTTTCTTCCTAAATAAACAGGAATTTTTATGAAAAAGTAGAATTATTTATTGCTAGACGATTTTTCAACGAGGAGGAAGACATGAAAACTAAAACATATATCGCCGGGATTCTGACAGCAGCTCTTCTTACATCAAGTGGTTTTTCGATCCAACCTGTATATGGTCAAAGTAACTCAGACATCACTGTCAATACAGAAGTGATCAATGTACGGGAAGGTCCGGCTTTAAGTTTCCCGGTTGTAGAAGAAGTTTACCGAGGAAGTACGTATCAGGTCGTTTCTGAGGAGAATGATTGGCTGGAAATTAAACTTGGTGAAAACAAATCGGGCTGGATTGCAGGCTATCTTGTTGCCGATCAAGCGGAACGTGCAAAGCGTCTTGAAAAAGCAACGGTAACGTCTGATCATGTACGGATCCGCAAAGGCCCTGGCACGACTTTTGAAGAAACAGGTTATATAAATAGTGGCACTGAAATTAGCATCCTAGATCGAGATAATAATTGGATCCATTTTAAAAACGAGACGATTTCTGGATGGATATCTGCCGATTTTATCCAAGCGGGTAGAACTGAAAATAAAGTTACCAACGTACAACCTGTTAAAGCGACAGGAATTGCCTTAACGAACAATCTCAATGTCCGTGCATCTGCTTCTAAGGACGGGAGAGTAATTGGCAAACTAAAAAAAGATGCGACTATTTCATTCGAAGACATTCAAGGTGAGTGGGGGAAAATTACCTTGAATGGCGAAAGTGGTTGGGTAAATACATCATTCATTGCAATCGACGGTGAAGAAAAAGCCACTGTAACCGCGTCTGAACTAGTTGTTCGGAAATTTGCTACGACCGATGGAGAAATCATTGCGACTGTTCATCAAGGGGATTCCTTCACTATTTTGCAAGAGCGAAACGACATGGCAAAAATCCAATATGAATCTGGAAAAACCGGTTGGGTTGCGACTCGGTATTTGCAACAGCCAGGAAAATCGGTTCAAACCGTACCTATAAAGGAAGAAAAACCTACTAGTTCCACGATCGTCATACTTCGTGATGGTACTAGTTTGCGAAGTGGTCCAGATACAAATACTACCTTACTCGCTCGTGCAAATAAGGGCGAAACTTTTTCCGTCCTCGGCGTGGAAAATGACTGGTACAAAATCCAGCTCGCAGAACAGACGGCTTATGTGGCAGGCTGGCTCGTTTCAACGGATGGACAAGCCCAACAAAGTAAACAATCCGGTATAGAAAAAAATCTCGCCGGTAAAGTGATTGTCCTTGACCCAGGCCATGGCGGAAGCGATCCAGGTACGATTGGCGTAGGCGGTACAATGGAAAAAGATTTAACGTTACGAACAGCTCGGATGCTTCAGGCAAAGCTAGAACAAGCAGGAGCAAACGTTATATTAACGCGCAGCCTTGATGCGTACATCACACTGCCAGCTCGGGTCGGGATTTCACAACTAAACGCGGCAGATGCCTATATTAGCATCCATTACGATGCGACTGAAGATACAAGAATTAACGGCTTTACGACATATTACTATCATTCCTATCAAATGCCGCTTGCCAAAGTACTTGACGATGCCCTAAGCTCAAGCTTGAAAATTAATAATCGCGGATATCGTTTCGGCGACTATCACGTTTTACGAGAAAATGACCAAAACGCAGTCCTACTCGAACTCGGCTATTTAAGTAATCCAATTGAGGAAGTTAAAATCACCTCAGGTGCATATCAAGAAAAGGTAACTACTGCTATTCATAATGGATTAATGACGTTTTTTAAATAAAATGAAGTTAGACGTGCCTACTCCGGGCACGTTTTTTGGTTATGTTCAAAACTGTTCTTTCCTCTTCCTAAATGGGGTGCTGGCATGTAAATCTCGGATCGCGCTCGATAAGTAGAGACTCCGGCGCGAAAGGATCCCATTCTCGCACGTAAAGAGACGAATCCGGCACGCAAATCTGATTTGCGGCACGTAACGGATAAAAAGGACGCATCTTTTTTCAGTTTGCGCTCCGGATCGCAATATGTAAATGAGCAACACCTGGAAAGAAGTTCTCCTCTATTTGGTAAGCGTCTATCAACTTGGAGGCTAAACTATGAAACATAACCGGAAAATGTCAAAAAAAAGAAAGCAAACCAGCTTTGGTCTACTTTCTTATTTACTCTCAACAATCAAGGTTACCGGGCCATCATTGGTAAGCTCGACTTGCATATTAGCTCCGAATTGGCCTGTTTCAATGCGGATGTTTCGCTTACGAAATTCTTCGTTGAAAAGTTCGTAAATGGCGTTCGCTTCATCTGGACGAGCGGCGTCCATGAAGTTCGGGCGGCGGCCTTTTTTGCAATCGCCGTATAAGGTGAATTGTGAAATAGAGAGGATTGAACCACCTACGTCGAGTAGGGAATGATTCATTTTCTCGTTTTCATCTTCAAAAATACGGAGATTAGCAATTTTTTCAGCGAGGTATGCGGCGTCTTCCGCTGTGTCGCCATGTGTAACACCGACCAGTAAAACAAGACCATGGTCGATGCTACCAATTGTTTCATGATTCACAAGTACTCTTGCTGCTTTAGAACGCTGTACAACAACACGCATGGTGATAACTCCTTAGTTCATGATTCTTCTAACTGAATAAATATCGGAAATTTGCTTCACTCGTTCGACGACCTTCTGCAGATGACTAATATTTTGGATCGCAATGGACATATTGATCGTCGCTACTTTGTTGCGATCCGACTTACCAGATACAGCCGTGATGTCCGTTTTCGTTTCATAGACCGCTTGTAGCACCTCGTTCAATAAACCGCGACGGTCATAGCCGCTAATTTCAATATCTACATTGTATTCTTTGCGATCATTCAGATTTCCTTCCCACTCAACCGGGATGAGACGGTTTTCTGCTTCGCTCGTGTTTAGATTGGTACAATCTCTTCTGTGAACAGAAACCCCACGGCCTTTCGTAATGAAGCCGACAATTTCGTCGCCTGGAACTGGATTACAGCATTTTGATAAACGAATTAATAGATTATCAATGCCTGCTACGCGAACACCAGATTCCCGTTTTTTCGATTTATGAATCGTTTTAAGTTCAGAAACAGCTTCGGTAATCGTTGGCCCTTGTTCCATTTCTTTCTGTTTCCGCAATTTCTCGGTAAGCCTAGTGGTAATTTGTGCAGCCGTGATGCCGTTATAGCCAACAGCCGCATACATGTCTTCTTCGTTAGAGAAATTAAATTTTTCAGCAACACGTTTGATGTTTTCTTGAGTTAAGATTTCTTTTAACTCAAAATCCAAAGCTTTAATTTCCTTCTCGACCATTTCGCGGCCTTTATCGATATTTTCTTCCCGACGTTGCTTTTTAAAAAATTGTCGAATTTTATTTTTTGCCTGTGAGGTTTGCGTGAGCTTCAACCAATCTGGACTTGGTCCATAGGAATGCTTAGACGTTAGAATTTCAATGATATCGCCTGTTTTCAGCTTGTTATCAAGCGGGACCATCTTGCCATTTACTTTAGCTCCTATCGTCTTATTGCCGATCTCTGAGTGAATGCGATAAGCAAAGTCAATCGGATTCGATCCAGATGGCAGCTCAATCACATCGCCTTTTGGGGTAAAAATAAACACCATATCTGAGAATAAATCAATCTTCAATGATTCGATAAATTCTTCAGCATTCGTCGCATCGTCCTGGAATTCAAGAATTTCACGGAAAAAGGTGAGTTTTTCTTCTAATGAAGATTGCTCATCAATTTCTTTGCCTTCTTTATACGCCCAGTGTGCAGCAATCCCGTATTCTGCAATTCGATGCATTTCGGACGTACGAATTTGCACTTCCAGCGGATCGCCTTTTGGACCGATCACCGTCGTATGCAGCGATTGATACATATTTTGTTTCGGCATCGCGATATAATCTTTGAAGCGGCCTGGCATCGGTTTCCAGCATGTATGGATAATACCAAGCACGGCATAACAATCTTTAATGCTATTGACGACAATCCGTACAGCAAGCAAATCATAGATTTCACTGAATTGCTTGTTTTGCATGGCCATCTTGCGGTAAATGCTGTATATATGTTTCGGTCGACCAGAAATATCCGCTTTGATTTTCACTTCATCTACTTCTTTGCGTACTTCCTGAATGACTTCATCTAAGTATTCTTCACGTTCGGCCCGCTTTTTCTTCATTAAATTTACGATACGGTAATATTGCTGAGGATTCAAATATCGAAGCGCTGTATCCTCAAGCTCCCATTTTATCGTACTAATCCCAAGACGGTGAGCGAGCGGTGCAAATATTTCCAATGTTTCGTTGGAAATCCGCCGTTGCTTTTCATGTGGAAGATGCTTTAACGTTCTCATGTTATGAAGACGGTCAGCTAGTTTAATTAAGATTACTCGAATATCTTGAGCCATGGCCACGAACATCTTCCTATGATTCTCGGCCTGTTGCTCTTCTTGTGATTTATATTTAATTTTACCGAGCTTAGTTACACCATCAACAAGCATCGCCACTTCTTCACCAAACTGCGTTTCGATATCTTTCAACGTCACTTCGGTATCCTCCACTACATCGTGCAAAAATCCACCTGCAATGGTCGAAGGATCCATCTCAAGTTCTGTTAAAATGCCTGCAACTTGAATGGGATGAATAATATACGGCTCGCCTGATTTACGAAACTGCTCTCTGTGAGCGTGCTCCGCAAATTTATAGGCACGATAAATAAAGTCTGTCTCATCCTGTTGAAGATAGTTACTTGCCCGTTCAACAACCTGTTCAGCTGTTAAAATTTGATCATTTGCCATCGTATCATCTTTACCCCACTTTACCCAGCAGAATCGCCTATCAAAAGGTTTTTTCGAATCAGGTTAATAAAAAATAGCCACATTTAGTGCTGCCGCTGATGCTTCATCTTTCTACAAGACAAAATGGAAGGTACAGGTATTCAGCAAAAAGTGACATGTATTACAATTGGAAGTCAAGATCTTCCGCTATTTACGTCCAGAAAACAGAAAATTAGTATTGTATCTATTATCAAGAAAAAGAAGCCATATGTAAAGAGCTAAGACAGTATTTTCTGCATAATTCGAGGTGTTTTTAATTGGTAACGACAATATTCACCGTTTCTTTACAATATATCCATAATAAAAAGGGCCGACTTCACATTTTCACAGTGAGGTCTGACCCTTGGAAATATTCTCTCGTTTTAGTAGCTCATTAAAGTTAACACGTCATAACCTTCTAACTTACTTCTTCCTTCTAAGTATGTTAAGTCAATTAAGAAGGCAATTCCTGCAACTACACCACCAAGTTCTTCAACAAGCTTGATCGTTGCTTCAATCGTTCCGCCCGTTGCAAGCAGGTCGTCTGTAATTAGTACACGTTGTCCTGGTTTAATAACATCTTTATGCATCGTTAATACGTCTTTGCCGTACTCTAAGCCGTATTCAACTTTAATCGTTTCGCGTGGCAGTTTCCCTTCTTTACGAACTGGTGCAAAACCGACACCAAGTGAGTAGGCTACTGGGCAACCAATAATGAAGCCACGTGCTTCCGGTCCTACAACGATGTCAATTTGTTTGTCTTTCGCATATTCAACGATTTGATCTGTTGCGTAACGATACGCTTCGCCGTTCTCCATAAGACTTGAGATGTCTTTAAATGAGATCCCTGGTTTCGGCCAGTCAGGTACAATCGTGATAAACTGCTTTAAATCCATTGCTTTGTTTCCTCCTCAAGGCTTTGAGCCTTATGAACTAAATGATTGAACCAATCGAATAACTGCTGATAGGAAGAATAAACAAGCTCGCGTTCAAGCTCAAATTGCTCTTTCTTACGTGCATATGATTCTGATTCGCTCAAGTCGCGTTTATTCGCATTGTTTGTGAGCATAATTAACCCATTCTCTATTGTAACAAAATCTAGTTCAAAAAACACCTGTGAGATAAAATCAATCGTATCTCGTGACCAACCGCGATATTTCGCTAAATCATCACCATGTCGTTTCAAATCAAGCGGGCCTTTTTTTGCTAAAAAAGCATAAAACCATTTGAAATGTTCGCGCGTTGGCATCGTGCTGAGAAAATTCTCTTGCTGATGGTACAGATGAACATAAATCCGAGCAGGTTCTTTGTTTGCGATTAATTTTTCCAAAATAGACTTATACGGCGGCATATCCATTAAGATTAATGAACAATCGTTTACATCAACTTGTGCTGCCTCTTCTTCATTCTGAATGTGCAAAAACCCTTGTTCCTGTTGTAAAAATGGGTAACGACTAAGTGTCGTTTCTGAGAAAATAATGACTTTACGATTTTGCTTCGGCACATCTTCAAGCCATTTTTCCACCTTATTCAGGCCGCGGTAATCGAAAAGCTGCCAATTCGTAACCGAAATATCTTGAAGAAAAATTTGCGGTTTCTTCATATTATTCCATTCATTAATCCCTAATTCCCCTATTACCGAAACTTCCGCATTTGGTGAAATATGATCAGCATAATTGCCGATTCCAAATCCGATTCCATCCAGTTTGACCGTTCCATTATCAAGTTGAAGTTTCAAGTGGTTTTGGTTCGAACCTATTTTACGAATCCCTGTAACACCAACGCTATCAATGACAACACGAGGTTTCGGATTGCTCATCCCGAACGGAGCAAGCAGACTCATTTCTTCAATGGTTTGAATGCTCACCTCGGTAAGATCCGTTTTCGCATCAAGCTTAGTGATCGGTGTGAAATCTTCTTCTGTTAATTGGTCAGCCGCTAGTTTGTTCAACCTGTTTCTTAAATCTGAAACATCATCGAGCTTCAACGTCATTCCTGCAGCCATTGGATGACCCCCGAAGTGAGGTAGAATATCTGAGCACAAGGTTAGATTTTTAAATAAATCAAAGCCTTCGATACTTCGAGCTGACCCTTTTGCAAGTCCTGTTTCGCTGTCATAACTTAACACGATAGTTGGGCGGTAAAATTTCTCAACAAGCTTGGATGCCACAATACCGACGATGCCCGAATTCCAGCCTTCTTTCCCAATAATCAGGACACCATTATCGGCTGGTGGATAGTTTTCCTCTACTTCACGAATGGCTTCTTCGGCTATTTCAGCCACAATCGCTTGCCGTTCTTTATTCATTGCATCAATTTCTGTCGCTAGATCAGCCGCCGTTTCCATATCTTCTGCCATGAGTAAATCTACAGCAGGATCAGCTGCTCCGAGTCGTCCAGCAGCATTAATCCGCGGCGCCATGCCGAACCCGATCGATTCTTCATTCAACGTGTCCTGCTGGATGCTTGCTTTTTTCATAAGTGCAAGGAGTCCTGGACGTCTAGTCTGACGCAGCTGTTCAATTCCCTTTGCTGCAAGTAAGCGATTTTCCCCATGAAGCGGGACAAGATCAGCAATCGTTCCAATCGCTGCAATTTCAAGCAAGTCCTCTGGCAGTTCTCCAAGCAGCGCATGTGCAAGCTTGAAGGCAACGCCAACTCCAGCCAAGTCTTTGAATGGATAAGGGTTTCCGTCAATTTTAGGATGGATAATTGCCAACGCTTCTGGTAATTCCACACCTGGTTCGTGGTGATCGGTGACAATGTAATCGATGCCTAACTCTTTCGCAATCTTGGACTCGTGAATAGCTGAAATCCCTGTATCCACCGTAATTAATAGCTTTACTCCTTCTTGCGCTGCTAATCGAAAGGCCATTTCATTCGGGCCGTACCCTTCCGTAAATCGATTAGGAATGTAAAAATCAACATTCGCACCAAGCTTATTCAACGTATCCATCATCACGGTCGTCGAACTAACGCCGTCCGCATCGTAATCACCGAAAATGCGAATTTTTTCGCCTTGATTTATGGCAGCTTTTATTCGTTCAACAGCCAGATCCATCCCTTTTAGTAAAAACGGATCGTGAAAGGCTTGTTTTTTTATAAAAAGAAAAGAGCGAGCTTCTTCAACCGTTTGGAAGCCTCGATTAACCAATAGCGATGCAACCAGAGGTGTTATATGAAGTTCCTTTGCTAGCATATTCGTAATCTGCTCATCAGCAGATTGTAAATTCCAACGAGTTCTTGGCTTTAACAATACATTCACCCCTCAATCCTATAATTATACAAAAGAGGACGAGGGGTTTCAAACTTATTTCGTTTCCATCCGGTCTCGCTGCATAGATTTTTCTTCCTTTTCATCTATTACGTGCCGCAAATCAAATTTGCGTGCCGGATTCGTCTCTTTACGTGCCAGTTCGGAAGGTTTTCGTGCCGGAATAGGGACGTTTCGTGCGTGATTTACGATTTGCGTGCCAAAGAAACATTTTGACCTAAAATGATGAGATACTTATTCATCAATAATAAGTTGATATGTAACAGCTCTTGATTTGCCTTCTTTAGGGAGGTTCATAGAGTTAAGGAGTTTTGCAGAAATCGATGCTGAAGGTATATCGAGAAAATTGCGAAACTCCCTATTCGTAATTTTAGTATCAACAAGTAGTGCATAATCTTGGATAGATTGGATGTGAGCTTTACTTGATTGATGATCACAAATATTGCATCTCCATTTACCTAATAATTTTTCCATTGGCAGTGTAAAGCAGATTGGACAATGAACACCACTCATAAGGATTTCTCTTTGGATTTGATATTTCAATAATAAATCTTGATTCAGTGGTGTATGTGATTTCATAATAGTTTTTGACACTTTCTTCATTGCTTTATGTGTCAGAAATTCTTTTGAATATTTATTCTCTAATCCTTGAAAAATGTGCAGAAATTTCTCTTTATGAATAACCTTTTTTGTAATTTTATGATTTCCCTGGGTTGTTTTTAATTGAGTATAAGGATTTGAAAAAATAACGAGGGTTTCAATTGGAATTGATCCGAGTTTTTGTTCATGAAGATATATTAGAAGATTGGAGCGGTGTTGTTCTACTTGTGAAACAGGATCCGGGAAGGTTTCCTCGATGTCCTGTTGAGTCGTTCGGATTAATTGATCAAACTGGGGATCAAAATAAACCGTCCCTACATAATTCTTCACTTCAAGAATTAACGCAAAATTGGCGGAAAGAATTAAATAATCGATCTGAAAAAAATGATTTTTAATCGGCAGTCTTATATCATGAAAAATCAGGTATTGTTTCTCATTCAAAAAACTCAATGTATAAACGAGCGACTGCTCACCTCGAAAACCAGCCAAATACTTGCCATAATCATTCTCAATAATTGGTCGTTTCGGATCTTCTAAAGGTAATCTTCGCAATAAAGCCTCCATTTTTCTTAATGTTAGCGAAGGTCTACATTCTTTAATAAACAAAAAATCACTCCTTATATGTTGTTATCTAAATCATTCGACAAAATCAAAGGAAATCCTACTCATTATAGCAAAACCCTATTTAATCTTTACAAAATAAGGTGGAAAATTGTCTAGTTCTGTATCATATCAAACCTTTACGGGCCGCTATTCAATTTTGCGTGCCTGGTTCGTCTCTTTACGTGCCAGTTCGGAAGGTTTTCATGCCGGAATGGACACGTTTCGTGCGTGATTTACGATTTGCGTGCCACAGCCTTATTCAATCAATTCACGAAGAAAACAAAATAAAGGACCAGCACAATCGCTGGTCCTTCATATTATACTTGTCCTTCTAGATTTTCTTTTTTAGCTTTTTCTGTGTTGAGTGTTCCTTTTTTCTTCAGTTCTTTTACTTTCAAGTCAAGCCAGAATTGAGAAGCAATGAAGAGTGAAGAATATACGCCGCAAAGCATTCCGATTAGGAGTGCAAGTGCGAAGTTTCTAATTGCATCGCTACCGAAGATTAACAAGGCGACAACAGCAACAAGTACGGTTAATACGGTGTTGATGGAGCGTGTTAATGTTTGGCGGATACTGATGTTCGTAATTTCTTCGAGTTCTTCCACTGTCTTGATTTTCTTCTTATGACGTAGGTTTTCCCGGATCCGGTCAAAGGTTACGATCGTATCATTGATCGAGTAGCCGATGATCGTCAGTACCGCTGCGATAAAGGTTAGATCGACTTCAATTTGCAGTAAGCTGAATATGGTTATGATGAAAAATGCATCATGCAGGAGCGCGATAACCGTTGGTACACCCATTCTCCATTCAAAACGAACAGAAACATACAGGATGATACCTAGTGATGCAATCAAGACAGCCTTCAAAGCATTTTTCGCAAGTTCTTTACCGACTGTTGGCGAAACAGTGCTGACATTCGGCTCAGATTTATACTTTTTGATGAAATGGCTTTTTAGGTCAGCGATTTCTTGTTTAGTCAGGACACCTTTTAATCGGACAACACCTGATTGATTATTTGTACCAGCAAGGACTATATCTTCTGTCTTCAGATTGAGAGAATCAAATTCACCTTTAATTTCTTCTTTCGTGAGCGGCTGAGCTGAAGACACTTCAATGCGTGTACCACTGCTGAAGTCAATGCCAAGGTTCAAGCCGAAAACAAATAGGAAGATGATGCCGATGATCGTTACACCAATTGATAGCCCGTAAAAGATTTTTCTTGTTTTAACAAAATCAAGTTTATCAAAACGAGTAGGCAAGTGATATAGGTCCATTTTTTCAGCAAGATCATGAATATGTTTCTTGTTTACCCCAAACCAGCCTGGGCGCTTGTTAAAGATATTGCTGTTCACCCATAGGTTCATACAGAAGCGAGTTCCATAAACCGCTGTAATAAAGCTCATTAAAATACTGATGATAAGCGTCGTTGCGAATCCTTTAACAGAGCTTGTGCCATAAAAGAACAATACGCCTGCAGCAAGTAGCGTCGTTAAGTTGGCATCGAAAATCGTGCTAAGTGAGTTTTTCGTGCCTTCAGCTACAGCAGCTTTCACAGAGCGGCCAAGCTTGATTTCATCCTTAATCCGTTCATATGTAATAATATTCGCGTCTACAGCCATTCCAACTCCGAGAATCAATGCAGCGATTCCTGGCAATGTCAAGACAGCGTTCATCCAATCAAACACAAGTAATGTTAAGAAAATATAAACAGCTAAAGTCACGACCGCGATGAAGCCTGGGAATCGGTAATAGCCTAACATGAATACGAAAATAAGCAGAATACCGATGATTCCTGCAAGAATGGTTTCATTTAATGCCTGCTCACCAAACTGTGCCCCCACTGATGTTGAATATACTTCTTTCAATTCAACTGGCAGGGAACCTGCATTTAACAGATCAGCTAGTTCTTTTGATTCTTTCACTGTGAAGTTTCCAGTAATCTGAACCGTATCTGTATTAAATACTTGGGATACTGCAGGTGCGGAGATCATATTCTCTTGATTTCCTTTGATGGAATCTTTTCCTTCTTCAAAATCAAGCCAAATTGCCAAAAGATTGGTACCTTGAGGCATAGCTGAAATTTTTTGCGTCACTTCTTTGAATTTATTTTTATCTTTTAAGGTGACAGATACAGCAGGAGTGTTATTTTCATCAAAAGTTGGCTTTGCTCCGCCTTCTTTTAAATCAGAACCAGTTAGCATCAATTTATCGTTGTAATCACGGAACGTGAGCTTCGCTTGAGTCGATAAAATTTCCCGGGCTTTATTCTGGTCTTTAACACCAGCTAATTGCACACGAATTCTATTTTTTCCCTCAATTGAAATGACTGGTTCACTAACACCAAGGACATTCACTCTTCGGTTTAAAGACTCTACCGTACTACTTAGTACATCTTGAGTCACCTTTTGATTTTCACCTGGTATTACTTCATACAGAACCTCAAATCCACCTTGAAGATCAAGACCGAGCTTAATATTGCTCAAGATTCCTTTTGAAGTGGTACCTATCGTCGCGATAATTAATAACAAGATGAGAAAAAACGCAACGATTCTACTTCTTTTTACCATTGATTTGTGGACCCCTTTCTATTACACGCCTTACCCAATAGTTTCAATGATCGGTATTATCGGCATCCTCACGAAAGAAACGGGTTCTCCCGAACTAAGTTTCAACCTGTTCGTAGTTGATGAAAAGCGTATAACGTACCTAATCAAAAAATAGGCTTAAAGCGCTATTTCTCCAAGAAATTTTCATAATAATTGCAACACCATTATTATGAAACAATTACAAACTACTGTCAATTTAAGTTTATCCCATTTACAAAACATTAATCTTTAAGTAGTTCTTTCAGCTCTTCACTCGATAATTCCTCGAATAAATTGGGTGCTGTATAGGCTTCTATCATTTTATAGGTCATATATTGGTTAGAAGAAAGAGTGAGGATGTCTTGGACAATTTCATGAATATGTATATCTGGCTCTGGTTTTTTCCATCTTTTCGAAACAAGACATCCCCATAGTTCATTTTCGTTCACCTCATCTAAACCGAACAGTCGTAATTCTTCTACTTTGTTGCGTAAAACAGGCTTTACTTTTATAAAATAGCGCTGATAGGGATGATGTTTCTCCATTAGTGACACCTCCATGGGATCATTTTGCTGATTTTTCCGTTGCTTTTTAGAAGACTAAGTCATGCTTTGTCCACATTCTCATATAGATAATTGTATATGATATTAGCTTTTTTGAGAAGGCAGGGATGAATGGCATGTCGAAGTTTTTAAAAGGAACCCTCATTTTGCTTGGTGCGAGCTTGATAACGAGGATTCTTGGATTTATTAATCGAATCGTAATTGCCCGTTTCATCGGTGAAGAGGGCGTTGGTTTATACATGATGGCGCTTCCCACTTTATTCCTTGTCGTCAATATTACGCAACTCGGCTTGCCCGTAGCCATTTCCAAGTATGTTGCAGAAGCAAATGCTAAAGGTGATGAACGAAAAGTAAAGAAAATCCTTGTCGTTTCAATTGCCTGTACGATTACTTTATCACTCATTTTCACACCAGCTATGATTTTACTTGCTCCTTGGATAAGTCAACATCTTTTCACAGATGATCGTACCGAGTGGCCGTTAATGGCTATTGCACCAATTGTGCCGATTATCGCTATTTCATCGGTTATTCGAGGCTACTTCCAAGGCAAGCAAAATATGAAGCCGTTCGCGTTTTCGCAAGTGATTGAACAAATTGCTCGGATTACCTTCATTGCTGTTTTGACAAAAGCGTTTCTGCCATATGGGATTGAATATGCAGCAGCTGGTGCGATGTTTGCTTCAATTATCGGTGAACTTGTTTCACTCGTTTATTTACTTACGATGTTTAAAATAAAAAAACATTTTAAAATGCGTAAAAATTTCTTTTCCGTTTTTTCATCTAGTAAATCAACGCTTAAGGAATTGATGAGTATTGCCTTACCAAATACCGGTAGCCGCTTCATTGGAAATGTCGCTTGGTTTCTCGAGCCAATTGTCGTTGCTCAAAGCCTAGCCATTGCCGGATTAACAGCTTCTATGGCGACAAAACAATATGGAGAACTAGCCGGATATGCCTTACCTTTATTAATGTTGCCATCTTTCGTGACCGCGTCCTTAGCAACATCCCTAATCCCATCTATTAGCGAAGCTCGATCGGTTGGTGATACTAATTTAATCGAGCGAAGGCTTCAGCAATCGATCCGAATTACCTTAATAACAGGTGCCTTAGCTGTTGTCGTTTTATTCGTCCTGGCTGAACCGATTTTACAAATGATGTACGGATCTGATAATGCGGCTGTTTTCATTAAATTTTTAGCCCCGTTTTTCATCTTGTTTTATTTTCAAACGCCATTACAGTCGATGCTTCAGGCACTCGATTTGGCCAAAGCGGCTATGGTAAACAGCTTAATCGGTTCCATTGTCAAAATTGCAGCTATTTGGTTTCTTGCTTCAAAAGAAAGTTTCGGCATCATGGGTGCCACAATCGGAATTGCCGTAGGCACTGTATTAGTCACATTCCTACATTTCACAACTCTTTTAAAAATCATCCCGGTTACGATCCATCTTCGTTTATATGCATCGACACTATTCATTACACTGCTAACTGGACTTTGTGGACATTATTCGTATTATACACTGGTCATTTCTCAGCCTTTGTTGCCAAGACTGTTGATTTCATGCGTTAATATGGTTGTCACATTCACTTTGCTTCTTTTACTTCTTGGAGAAATAAAGAAAACCGAACTGCAACGGATTCCGGTTATTGGCCATATGCTTGCAAGACTTGCCTGGCGCTAGCTAATGCTCCGGGCTATTTTTTTCATCAATAAACAATTGACCGTCCGTATAGCTGCAAAACGAAATGTGCTTAATGTTTGTGTATCCTTTTTTATCTAGCTCTTGCATGAGCCACTCGGGCGTTTGATTAATATAAGTCAAATTATCTTCTTGTAATTCGCCATCTAAAATAAGTGGAAAAGGACCCGTTTTCGCCGATTTCTTTACTTTAGACTTTTCAATGACAGAAAGCTCACCAGACGTTTCTAATATTGCATACTCGACATCGCCAATATTAATAATATTTTGTGATCTTAACTGAGCCAGTAAATCATCGAAATTATAGCGCTGACTCCGCATCGCATTTTCATTAATTTTCCCTTTACTAATAATGACTGTCGGTGATCCTTCAACAAGATTCCGGAATTTTAGGCTTTTTAATGAAAAATAAGCAAATGTGATTTGCGTGATTAATAAAATCATCATCGGTAATAACGTAGACATGATCGGTTGATCCAATCTATCTATAGAAACGACTGCCATTTCCCCAATCATGATAAATACGACTAAATCCAACACACTAAGCTCCCCTACTTCTCTTTTCCCCATCATCCGAAAAATAATCAGAATGACGATGTAAAGAAACAGGGTCCTCAAACTTAATTCGATATAATCATGCATCTGTCATTCCCCCAATCTGTTTTAGGATAGACGGAATACAGGGAAATTATTTACCTTGTTTAGCACTCTTTTTTGTCCCAGTTTAACAGGCTGTATTCCCCACCTCTTGAAGTTTCACTTAATCCGGCTGATCCGTTATTCACTTGGTCTAAAACTAGACACATACGAATATGCTTGTACAAAGACATCTAGGCCTATTAGACTTCGAGCCATGATGAAAGGGGAGGAATACAATCGAAACGAGAAAAATGGGGACTGCAATTCTGCATGGAGTAGGCGTCATTTTTATATTAATCATTCTGTTTAGCTTTATTTTTTCAATGATTCTGCGATTTACGAGTGTTACGGAAAGTTCACTCACTTATATTATTATGGCGCTTTCTTTTATCACATTGTTTATTGGGGGCTTTGTTTCAGGTGGCAAGGGGAAGAAACAAGGGTTACTGTTAGGTAGTGGAACAGGGGTGCTTTATGTACTGATTATTCTTATGTTCCAATATCTTGGTCATGACTCACTATTCTCGTTGAAACAATGGATTCATCAAGGCTGCTTCGTTGTGACCGCAATGATGGGCGGCGTCCTTGGAGTGAATATGAGCTCATCACAGACGTAAAAAAGATCATAGATACAAAGAAAGGGTCAGACCCCGCAACAATTAAACACAGCATAAGATAGGTGTATGAGACACTATATACTGATTTAGAGTGCGAGGTCAGACCCTTCAATTTTCATTCTGAATTATACGAGTTCTTTTTCCGGAGCGCTTTCCTTTACTTCGCGGATTGCAGAACGCTCGAATTTCAGTTTACTTCCATCTGTCGCTTTAATGACAGCTGTTGCATCTTCAATGCTGTCAATTGTTCCATGAAGACCGCCGATTGTAACGACTTTGTCCCCTCTCTTTAAGCTTGATTGCATCAAATTAACCGCTTTTTGTCGCTTTTGATTTGGACGAATCAATAAGAAGTAAAACAGAACAAACATTAATACTAATGGTAGAATTCCACCTAGTCCTTGTGGCATAATATCTCTCCTTTCTGAATAATATCTATTTTTTTGAGTTAGAAATTCCTAGCATTTGGCTTATTAAAACCGTATTGCTCAAAAAATTCTTCTCTAAAGTCTAACAATCGATCTTCACGGATCGCTTGTCTAACCTGTTCCATTAAGTTTAACAGAAAATGAAGGTTATGGTAAGTAGTTAATCGAATTCCGAATGTTTCTTCACATTTAATTAAATGACGAATATAAGCGCGACTGTAATTTTTACAAACATGGCAATCACAATTTTCATCGATTGGTCCGAAATCACGCGCATATTTCGCATTCTTGACAACTAATCGACCATTGCTTGTCATTAAAGTACCATTGCGGGCAATCCTTGTTGGCAATACACAGTCAAACATATCCACACCACGTATCGCGCCATCAATTAATGAATCCGGTGAACCAACCCCCATTAAATAACGCGGCTTGTCACTTGGCAATAGCGGTGTCGTAAATTCAAGAACGCGGTTCATGATATCTTTCGGTTCACCGACAGATAAACCACCAATTGCATAACCAGGGAAATCTAGTGAAACAAGATCTTTGGCACTTTGTTTACGTAAATGTTCGAATTCGCCACCTTGGACGATCCCGAATAACCCTTGATCATGTGGGCGCTCATGAGCGTTTAAACAACGTTCAGCCCAACGAGATGTCCTCTCAACCGATTTCCTCATATACTCTTCAGTTGCTGGGAATGGCGGGCATTCATCAAACGCCATCATAATATCAGAGCCAAGTGCATTTTGAATTTCCATCGCTTTTTCAGGACTTAAGAAAAGCTTGTCCCCATTCAAGTGATTTCGGAAATGTACGCCTTCTTCTTCAATTTTTCGGAAGTCGCTTAAGCTAAATACTTGGAATCCGCCTGAGTCGGTCAATATAGCCCGATCCCAGTTCATGAATTTATGCAGGCCGCCTGCTTCCTTAATAATATCATGACCCGGACGCAGCCATAGATGGTACGTATTACTTAAAATAATATTGGCACCCATTTGTTTTAAATCTTCTGGTGACATGGTTTTTACAGTCGCCATTGTTCCTACTGGCATAAAGGCCGGCGTTTCATAAGAGCCGTGTGGTGTATGAACAATTCCTAGCCTCGCACCACTTTGTTTACATGTTTTAATATGTTCATAACGTATTGCAGTCAAAAGCAAGAACTCCTTTATTTATTAAATTTTTTATCCCTGTAAAACTCCCACTGATGAAAGTTCCACTTTATATAATCAACATCGCATCGCCAAAACTGAAAAAGCGGTATTTTTCTAATACGGCTGTTTCATAAGCATGTAGCACATGTTCTCTAGTGGATAGTGCACTGACTAACATAATCAACGTTGATTTTGGCAAATGGAAATTCGTGATCATGCCATCAATCCCCTTAAACTCATAACCCGGGTGAATAAAGATACTCGTCCAACCACTTTCTTCTTGAAAAACACCATCATGACGCGATGCAATCGTTTCTAGTGTTCGGGTTGAAGTCGTGCCGACGGTGATAATTCTTCCTCCAGCCGAACGAACTTGGTTCAAGATCTGTGCCGTTACAGCTGTCATTTGATAAAATTCCGAATGCATATCATGGTTGTCGATATCATCGACGCTTACGGGGCGGAAGGTGCCTAAGCCGACATGCAATGTGATAAAGGCTATATGAACACCCATCTCTTTAATTTTTCTAAGCAGTGGTTCGGTAAAATGCAGCCCAGCTGTAGGAGCTGCTGCTGATCCCCGCTCCCTTGCAAAAACAGTTTGATAGCGGTCCTGATCATCCAATTGTTCTTTAATATAAGGAGGCAGCGGCATCGTTCCAAGCTCGTCCAACACTTCGTAAAAAATCCCATCATAACTAAAGTCAAGGATTCTACCGCCATGTTCAAGCACGCCTGTACAAACGGCTTTGAGCTTCCCATCACCAAATACGATAACCGATCCTTCTTTAATCCGTTTTGCTGGTTTTACAAGCGTTTCCCACGAATCATTTTCTTCTTGCTTTAAAAGAAGAACTTCTATCTTCGCACCTGTTCCATCCTTACTACCGAATAATCGAGCTGGAAGAACTTTCGTATCATTCAATACGAGACAATCTCCTGGCTTCAGATAATTCGTTATTTGCTTGAATGTTTCATGCTCCATCTCACCAGTCTCTTTATTTAGCACCATTAAACGGCTTGATTCACGGTCTAAAAGCGGAACTTGGGCAATCAATTCTTCTGGCAAATGAAAATCAAATAAATCTACCTTCAACTTTTTCACTTCCTAAATCTTCAAATCATTCTCTTGATGCTTGACGAAAACGCATGCGTGTTCGCTCCAATCATTTTTCCATTAGCGGATCGATCTGAAAATGCCGATAGACAAGCTCAGTGACAATCCGGCCTCTTGGCGTTCGCTGGATAAACCCGATTTGCAGGAGGTACGGTTCGTAAACATCCTCAATCGTATGGGATTCTTCACCAATTGTCGCTGCAATCGTTTCTAAACCAACCGGTCCACCGCGGAATTTTTCAATAATGGCTTTAAGTAATTTATGGTCAATATGATCTAAGCCTAAACGGTCCACTTGCATTAATTCGAGTGCATAATCAGCCATGTCCCGTGTAATTGTACCATCTCCACGTACTTGGGCAAAATCACGAACCCTTCTAAGCAAACGGTTGGCAATCCGCGGTGTACCACGAGAGCGCCGCGCTAATTCCCCTGCTGCTTGTTGATCCATTTCTGTCTCCATAATCACAGCAGTTCGCTCGATTATATCCGCTAACTGTGGTTCCGTGTAGTATTCAAGCCTGCTTAATACACCAAAACGATCTCGCAATGGCGCAGACAAGGAACCTGCCCGAGTCGTTGCTCCGACAAGCGTAAAGGGCGGCAAGTCAATTCTAACAGAACGAGCAGTCGGCCCTTTTCCAATGACGATATCTAAACAGAAATCTTCCATCGCTGGATACAGCACTTCCTCAACGGTGCGGGGTAGACGGTGGATTTCATCGATAAAGAGCACATCACCTGGTTCAAGGGCACTAAGAATCGCCGCTAAATCACCAGGTCTTTCAATTGCCGGACCAGATGTTGTCCGAACATTCACACCCATTTCATTGGCAATGATTACCGCAAGGGTTGTTTTCCCAAGTCCAGGTGGGCCATATAAAAGAACATGGTCCAATGTTTCTTCACGCATTCTCGCTGCTTCTATATACACACTTAAATTCGCCTTTACTTTCTCTTGGCCAATATATTGTTTTAAATATTGAGGTCGTAGGCTTTGTTCAAAGGATTGTTCGTTCAATTCAGCTTCCTGGTTGAGCAGTCTCTCCTCCATATTCGCCACCCCTTATCTTAACATCATTTGCAATGCTTTTTTAATATATTGTTCTGTCGTCATTTCCTCATCCTGAAGCTTTTTCGCTACCCGCTGCACTTCTTTCTCAGAATAACCGAGTGCTTTCAACGCAAGTGTCGCCTCTTCCAATGCTTCACTGATCCCTGCAGCTCTTATAGCTTTATCATGACCGTCATTGAAAAGATTCGGAAAAGCATCAGGAATGATATTCTCAAGCTTCCCTTTCAAATCAAGTACGATCTGACGTGCCGTTTTCTTGCCGACACCTGGGAATTTCACAAGGAAGCTTTCATCTTCATTTTCAATGGCCTGTACCACTTGCTCTACTTGGCCGGAAGCCAAAATCGCAAGCGCCCCCTTTGGACCAATTCCCGTTACATTCAATAATTTTGTGAACAAAGCTTTTTGCTCACGTGTTTCAAAGCCATAAAACGCGGCAATATCTTCGCGTACATGGTGGTAGAGGAAAACTTGCACCTTTTCATTCATCTTTGCTGAAAAAACAAAAGGATTGGGCGTCATAATCTGATAGCCAATCTCTCCATTTTCCACCACTATGTATTCTGGTCCAATATAATTAATGGTCCCTTTTATATAATCATACAAATCTCTTCGCTCCCTGAATTTGCTTTACCTCTTATTTTACCACAAAAACACGGACAAGACAGAGAAATGATTGCGATCAAGTTAGCAAACAATGAATGGCGTTAAAACGCCACCAGTTACTATGAAGGGTAGATCATGAAGCACGCTATACTTCTCCTAATCACAATGGTGGCGGTACAGAGCCGAAATTTCAGATGCTTTCTCGATCATATAGTGAAACTTCAATCAGTGGGGAGCTTCTTCATCCCCTACTGATTGTTTGTCCCGTTCTACTGCTGCTAAATCTTTGATAAAGCGATAGTACGAACCAGATTCAATGAATCACAGACTAAGTACGCCACGTCCTGTGGCAACATCTGTGTGACCCACATCCTGTGGGCCTCAACTAAACCTCTGCTCGCGCGCATCGGTAAGTTTCAATGTTTATCACCAATGGGGCTTTTACGGGCAGTTATCCCCCACCTCCGCTTCCACGATTCCTGCTAAGTAGAAGGTCTATACTAGTAAGTCGCAAAGCCCCGTCCCCATGTCCTTCATACAAAAATAGACATGCTCGTCCCCATTCCCGAAACGAAACATGTCTTTTATTGGCTTGATTCATTTTTTATTATATGGAAGAGAATAAGACTTGTACGCTTCAAGCACCTTTTCATATTGATTCTTATTCAAAATGGGAATTCCATGTACAAGCTCTTCTTGTTCTTTCACTTCTAGCTTCTCTATATCGAGTTGGAAAAAAGACTGAATGATTTTTTGCTCCTCCGGTTTGCCGTTAAATATGGAGAAGATTCCATCTTCACTGATTCCAAAAAATCCATTTGATTTTAGTAACGGGGAAATATCTGGTTCGTTTTTCTTTAAAACTATTCTTTCATTATTTTGGTCAACAAGCTCCCAACCTACATATTCCGCCCAAAAATCCTCCATCGCTAAAATAGACTCAGTATGCGTCTCTTCACTCATCTCACCATCCAAATACACCCGCTGCAAAACGACCTTTCTTTCTAAAGCTGCCGTTATCACATTGGTTTGTTCTGATGCTGATGAAACAGATCCAATCCAAGCTATTCCTGTTAATAGAATAGATAGAAAAACTAATTTCAATTTCACTTAGTAATCACCTCTTCTGGCCGAAGTGGAATCATTTATTCCATAGTTTGACCAAGAAGAAAGATTTTACTCATATCCCTCAAAAAAAGGGCCAGACCTTACATCTACTATAACGTTTGTATGACGAGTAAAGTCATAATAAATGTTGTATAGAGTGTTGGCCAGACCCTTTGGAAATTATTATTTTATATGGTTTTCATGAATGTTAAGCGTATCCATCATATTTTCCACATTTAAGATGACTTGTTCTTTTGGTCCGCCGCCACGAAGCTTATTGTCTAGCACGGTTGTGCGATAATAAACTCCTTGGTCAGTTAAGACGTACAGCTTTCGACCGCCTGCCATAGATTTAACGCTGCTTTCAACTTTTTCTTTAGCAGCAATTGCCACGTCCCTAGAATAATCATCGAGCAATAATGTAACTATGAGCTCTTTATCTCTGACAATTGCGCATGATTCTTGCACATGATCGACTTTGTTTGCTGTTTTCATGATGGCGTCGACAAGTCTGCCTTCATACGCATTGTAATACGACGATTTCGTCCTTAGTGGAGTAATGTGACCGTGGTAATTACGATCTTTTGAGCTGAAACGGCGATCTTGAAATAGGATGCCATCCCCATATTCCGATCTCGGAATGGTGGGATCCTCGCCATTTCTTTCTAGATTTTCTTGAATCTGATTGGCTTCGTTATAATCGTACACCACCTGGCCAATTGGTGCTTGATACGTGATTTGCCGGACTAAACGATCCTTACTATTCGAATCATAGCCGCCCGTTTTTAGGACATCGTCTTGATTCTTATCCCCAGCCTGATTATTAGCCGAGCAACCAACGAGTCCGCACAACAAAACCACACATGGGAGCACGAGTTTTTTTTTCTGCACCAACGTAGAAAACCTCCTAAAATGAAAATGAGCGAGTATGCTCTATTTTAGTTTCCATTTCAGCTTCGGTTTTTACACTGTCAGTTGCGTCCAGACGAGAGGATTCCTGTCAAAGCAATTCAATCATACCAGCTATTTCTTCATTGAATTTCATCCGTTCCGCAAATCGTTCAACGGTCATTTTCCAGATGCTATGCATCTGCGTTGAATGGTTGGAAACCTGATGTTTACAGAGCCGATTCCACTCACGTAATATATCGGTTGGATATGTGAGAGCATATAAAAATGCTTTATTATCTTTGTAGACTGCGATTTCCGGATACGACCATAGTTCTTTTGCTGGGTCACCTAAATAGGGCCAGATTCGACTACAATATTGCAAATAGTCGATGAGCGGTGCACCGTAGGCAATCAGGTCAAAATCAATCAGGGCAAGTTCGCCATCTTGTTTTCTTAAAAAATTATGATGGGCACAATCGCCATGAATGATAACTGATTTCTCAGCCGTTAACTCATTTTCATGCTGTTTCATCCCGGCTAACGCCCACTTAGCCCAGTTTATCCAACTAGTTAAAATCGGTTCAGCAACTAACTCGCGGAGAAATGGCTCATTGTAACAAAATAGCCCTAAACGTTCTTCCCATTTAACTATTTGATTAAAATAGCTGAGTTTATTGGTTAAGTTTGAGCCGGTACTTTTATGAAATGTACGAAGTACGCGTAATCCTTCGATCCGATTTTTTTCATTTCTAAAATGAAAGCGGTCCGATGAAGGCGAGACGTACTCGATAGCTCCGAATACTTGGCCGGCATGTTCAAACACAGGTAAATGTTCCAAAAACGAATACGAATCGGTAAACCCATTCTTTTTTAAAAGTTGAGTCAATTCTTTTTGCTTGTTTAATGCTACAATCGAAGCAAACCCTTTCATGATAAAAGAATACTCCTTACATTGAACAAGGTAAACAGAACTACGCAAATGTTCGATTTTCAATGGCTGTAGCTGATGACTTTGCAAATAAGAGAGGAGACAAGTGTAAAATACACTGTCTCCTGTTGCCTTAATATGCATCACTTTCGTCGGCAAATGTCGGTCGTCCAAAAGTTTGCGGAGCATTTACATTTCCTGGCATTAAATCTGGTTGAAACTGTCCGGTAATATCTGGTCGAGCACCGTACCATGGCTGACTTCCATTACCTCGTTGACCATCAACTGCTGGATAATCGCCGAATTCTGGATTGCGACCAAATCCTGGCATACCTCCACCTGGTTGACCTCCCATTCCCGGCATGCCTCCACTTGGTTGACCTCCAAATCCTGGCATGCCTCCACCTGGTTGACCTCCCATTCCCGGCATTCCTCCACCTGGTTGACCTCCCATTCCCGGCATGCCTCCTGGTTGACCTCCCATTCCCGGCATGCCTCCTGGTTGACCTCCCATTCCCGGCATGCCTCCTGGTTGACCTCCCATTCCCGGCATGCCTCCTGGTTGACCTCCCATTCCCGGCATGCCTCCTGGTTGACCACCCATTCCCGGCATACCTCCACCTGGTTGACCTCCCATTCCCGGCATGCCTCCACCTGGTTGACCTCCAAATCCTGGCATACCTCCACCTGGTTGACCTCCCATTCCCGGCATGCCTCCACCTGGTTGACCTCCCATTCCCGGCATGCCTCCACTTGGTTGACCTCCAAATCCTGGCATGCCTCCACCTGGTTGACCTCCAAATCCTGGCATACCTCCACCTGGTTGACCTCCCATTCCCGGCATGCCTCCGCTTGGGTGGAACCCAGGCATGCCTCCGCTTGGTTGGCCGCCGAATCCTGGCATACCTCCACTTGGTTGACCTCCCATTCCCGGCATGCCTCCGCTTGGGTGGAACCCAGGCATGCCTCCGCTTGGTTGGCCGCCGAATCCTGGCATACCTCCACTTGGTTGACCTCCCATTCCCGGCATGCCTCCGCTTGGGTGGAACCCAGGCATGCCTCCGCTTGGTTGGCCGCCGAATCCTGGCATACCTCCACTTGGTTGACCTCCCATTCCCGGCATGCCTCCGCTTGGGTGGAACCCAGGCATGCCTCCGCTTGGTTGGCCGCCGAATCCTGGCATACCTCCACTTGGTTGACCTCCCATTCCCGGCATGCCTCCGCTTGGGTGGAACCCAGGCATGCCTCCGCTTGGTTGGCCGCCGAATCCTGGCATACCTCCACTTGGTTGACCTCCCATTCCCGGCATGCCTCCGCTTGGGTGGAACCCAGGCATGCCTCCGCTTGGTTGGCCGCCGAATCCTGGCATACCTCCACTTGGTTGACCTCCCATTCCCGGCATGCCTCCGCTTGGGTGGAACCCAGGCATGCCTCCGCTTGGTTGGCCGCCGAATCCTGGCATACCTCCACTTGGTTGACCTCCCATTCCCGGCATGCCTCCGCTTGGGTGGAACCCAGGCATGCCTCCGCTTGGTTGGCCGCCGAATCCTGGCATACCTCCACTTGGTTGACCTCCCATTCCCGGCATGCCTCCGCTTGGGTGGAACCCAGGCATGCCTCCGCTTGGTTGGCCGCCGAATCCTGGCATACCTCCACTTGGTTGACCTCCCATTCCCGGCATGCCTCCGCTTGGGTGGAACCCAGGCATGCCTCCGCTTGGTTGGCCGCCGAATCCTGGCATACCTCCACTTGGTTGACCTCCCATTCCCGGCATGCCTCCGCTTGGGTGGAACCCAGGCATGCCTCCGCTTGGTTGGCCGCCGAATCCTGGCATACCTCCACTTGGTTGACCTCCCATTCCCGGCATGCCTCCGCTTGGGTGGAACCCAGGCATGCCTCCGCTTGGTTGGCCGCCGAATCCTGGCATACCTCCACTTGGTTGACCTCCCATTCCCGGCATGCCTCCGCTTGGGTGGAACCCAGGCATGCCTCCGCTTGGTTGGCCGCCGAATCCTGGCATACCTCCACTTGGTTGACCTCCCATTCCCGGCATGCCTCCGCTTGGGTGGAACCCAGGCATGCCTCCGCTTGGTTGGCCGCCGAATCCTGGCATACCTCCACTTGGTTGACCTCCCATTCCCGGCATGCCTCCGCTTGGGTGGAACCCAGGCATGCCTCCGCTTGGTTGGCCGCCGAATCCTGGCATACCTCCACTTGGTTGACCTCCCATTCCCGGCATGCCTCCGCTTGGGTGGAACCCAGGCATGCCTCCGCTTGGTTGGCCGCCGAATCCTGGCATACCTCCACTTGGTTGACCTCCCATTCCCGGCATGCCTCCGCTTGGGTGGAACCCAGGCATGCCTCCGCTTGGTTGGCCGCCGAATCCTGGCATACCTCCACTTGGTTGACCTCCCATTCCCGGCATGCCTCCGCTTGGGTGGAACCCAGGCATGCCTCCGCTTGGTTGGCCGCCGAATCCTGGCATACCTCCACTTGGTTGACCTCCCATTCCCGGCATGCCTCCGCTTGGGTGGAACCCAGGCATGCCTCCGCTTGGTTGGCCGCCGAATCCTGGCATACCTCCACTTGGTTGACCTCCCATTCCCGGCATGCCTCCGCTTGGGTGGAACCCAGGCATGCCTCCGCTTGGTTGGCCGCCGAATCCTGGCATACCTCCACTTGGTTGACCTCCCATTCCCGGCATGCCTCCGCTTGGGTGGAACCCAGGCATGCCTCCGCTTGGTTGGCCGCCGAATCCTGGCATACCTCCACTTGGTTGACCTCCCATTCCCGGCATGCCTCCGCTTGGGTGGAACCCAGGCATGCCTCCGCTTGGTTGGCCGCCGAATCCTGGCATACCTCCACTTGGTTGACCTCCCATTCCCGGCATGCCTCCGCTTGGGTGGAACCCAGGCATGCCTCCGCTTGGTTGGCCGCCGAATCCTGGCATACCTCCACTTGGTTGACCTCCCATTCCCGGCATGCCTCCGCTTGGGTGGAACCCAGGCATGCCTCCGCTTGGTTGGCCGCCGAATCCTGGCATACCTCCACTTGGTTGACCTCCCATTCCCGGCATGCCTCCTGGTTGACCACCCATTCCCGGCATACCTCCACCTGGTTGACCTCCCATTCCCGGCATGCCTCCACCTGGTTGACCTCCAAATCCTGGCATACCTCCACCTGGTTGACCTCCCATTCCCGGCATGCCTCCACCTGGTTGACCTCCCATTCCCGGCATGCCTCCACTTGGTTGACCTCCAAATCCTGGCATGCCTCCACCTGGTTGACCTCCAAATCCTGGCATACCTCCACCTGGTTGACCTCCCATTCCCGGCATGCCTCCGCTTGGGTGGAACCCAGGCATGCCTCCGCTTGGTTGGCCGCCGAATCCTGGCATACCTCCACTTGGTTGACCTCCCATTCCCGGCATGCCTCCACTTGGTTGACCTCCAAATCCTGGCATGCCTCCACTTGGTTGACCTCCGAATCCTGGCATGCCTCCACTTGGGTGGCTTCCGAATCCTGGCATGCCTCCACTTGGTTGGCCTCCGAACCCTGCCATTCCTCCACTTGGTTGATCTCCGAACCCTGACATGCCTCCGCTTGGTTGGCCTCCGAACCCTGCCATTCCTCCACTTGGTTGATCTCCGAACCCTGACATGCCTCCGCTTGGTTGGCCTCCTGATCCCGGATTACTTCCGTGATCTGAATGGTCTCCATATCCCGGATTACTTCCGTGACTTGAATGGCCACCATATCCTGGTTGTGCTACTGGAATATTAGCATCATAATAATCAGACTCTACCGATTCATGTTCGTAGGATCCACCTACATTTTGTGGATAGTTAGCTTGATGATGATGTCCTGGACCCATGGCATACCCTGGTTGATAAGGATTATATGGTTTTGCTACATGTTTTGGGCCACATCCACAATCGGATTCTTGTTTTTGCGGTTGGATATATGGCTGATACTGTGATCCCATCACGCCGCCAAAAGACTCCATAGAGGACTCATGTTTTGCATACGGAACATGATGACCACCCTGATAAGGCTGATTGGGCATGACCCCATGTATATTGTCGGTTCCATAATAATGAGGATGGTGATACATTTCATCAGATGAAGATTCGTGCATATGATAGTGGTGCGATCCAACTTGCGGCATCGGATATCCTGGCCCGTAAACCGGCTGCTGCGGATACTCATAACCAGTTGGACATGGCATGCTTTGCGTGCCTGCTACCATACCAGGCATATGTGGATAGGCCCAAGGATTAGGTGGAGGCGGATAACAAAAACCAGTACCTGGCATGATCGGTGTAATAGGCATACACTCCTCTTCCATAATTACCTCCACAGACTCCACTTCCATGGATTCTACAATCTTCTCTTCTTCATAACTAGGAAGCACATGTTTTGGCTTTTCAGGTATTACAGGCATTTGTGGCTGAACAACGGGCTTTTGCACATTCATATTCGCCATATTGACCATATAATAGTTATTAATATCAATTTCTGGAATAACCGGTTGAGGGATTGGCATTTCTTTTACAATCGGTTTTTCCTTCACGATTACTTTTTCCTTCACAATCGGTTTTTCTTTTATGATTGGCTTTTCCTTTACTACGTGATGCTCTTTTACGATCGGTTGTTCTTTTACGATTGGTTGTTCCTTTACCACTTGAGGCGCTTGAGGTGCTTGCACCATCGGTTGTTCTTTCACCATATGTTGCTCTTTTACGATTGGATATTCTTTCACAGCGTGCTGCTCTTTCATGATTGGATGATGTTCCACAGCCCCAGCCTTCGTACCGTAATTGATTTTCGCATGATGGTGCCCATCTTTCGCGACATGACCGCTTGCTCCAGGAATCTTTATTTTCATACCAGGCATCATCATATCCGGATTGCTAAGATGTGAATTTACCTTCTTAAGTTCTTCAAAGCTTACGCCATATTTCTTTGAAAGTTTCCAAAGTGTATCACCTTTTTGGACTATATGAATTTTCACGCTGTTAACCCCTCCTATGCATAAGTCCATATATACTATGAAGCGTTAGGCAAATTGCTATCATTATCATCAAAACTTATGCGAGAGATTACATTTTTATGAGAGCAATCCCGTTCACCACTGGGGAAGGATCAAAATTTTCTAAAAAACATCCATGAGCGTCTGCTCCTAACTAAAACGATGAAAAAAGTTCAGGTTCTCAAATCGAATAACCTTATGAAGGTGGCGGTGCGGAGGTGATTTTGCAAAGCCCCGCCCCTTTTCCGAAGAGAATGCCATTTAGGTATTATCTTCGGAAAAGGGGCGGGGCTAGAATATTTTAAGCTTACGCACGCTCAAGCATGCGATTTAAAGCAAGAATAGCATCATTTGCGATTTCTTGTGGCACCTCAATCGGATTAAACCGAACTCCACTTACAATTGATTCTAATGACCAGAGTAAATGAGGTAAATCGATGCGGTTCATCGTTAGGCAAGGGCACATATTAGGATTCAAGGAAATAATGTTTTTATCTGGATATTTGTTGATTAATCGTTTGACAAGATTCATTTCTGTGCCAATCGCCCACTCACTGCCGGGACTTGCTTGTTCAATTTTATCGATAATATAGGAGGTAGAACCGGCATAGTCAGACATCTCAACAACTTCTCTACGGCATTCAGGATGAACAATGATATTCATATTTGGACGCTCTATCCGTAACGTTTCTATATTCTTGGTTGTGAAATTTTCATGAACAGAACAATGTCCCTTCCACAATAGCACAAGAACATCTTCCACATTACCATCATAGATCAATTCATCTTTATGCGGGTCCCATACAGCCATTTTATCTAGAGGGATGCCTAGATCATAAGCAGTATTTCTTCCTAAATGCTGATCAGGTAAAAATAATATTCTTTGTTTTTCGGAAAACGCCCACGAAACCATTTCTTTGGCGTTCGATGAGGTGACGGTCGCACCACCATTTTTTCCGACAAAAGCTTTAATGGCAGCTGTTGAATTCACATAAGTAAGCGGCAAAATTGTGTCTCCGTACATCGCTTGTAGCTTTGTCCATGCTCGTTCAGTTTGCTCGATATCAGCCATATCGGCCATCGAACAACCAGCTCTCATATCTGGTAAAATGACCGTTTGCTCTCGTGTTGTCAAAATATCAGCCGTTTCCGCCATAAAGTGAACGCCGCAAAACACGATCGATTCCGCCTCACGGTTTTTGGCAGCAAGTTGTGCCAATTGTAAGGAATCGCCTGTTACATCGGCGAACTGAATCACTTCCTCACGCTGATAGTGATGACCAGGAATAAATAATCGTCCGCCAAGTTCTTTTTTAATTTCCCAAACACGAGCTTCCATTTGTTCGTTTGACATCGTTTTATACATATCAGGTAAAACACTTGTTGATGCTTGTACCAAATCCAGAATACTCATTAGAGAGCCTCCTTACATTCCATTACTTTTGCGCTTATATCCAATGCCCGAACACTATGGGTCAGACAACCTAGAGAAATAAAATCAACATTTGTTTGGCGGTATAATGCCAATGTATCTAAGGTGATCCCCCCAGATGCTTCCGTTATAATATGGGGTGGCACGAGTTTAACAAGCTCAGCAATTTCTTCTGGCGTTCTATTATCAAACATAATAATATCAGCGCCGGCTGCAACGGCTTCTCTTACTTGCTCTGCCGATTCTGTTTCTACTTCAATTTTTATCGTATGACCAAGCTTCGATTTCACAATTTCAACTGCTTTCGTAATCGAACCAGCGAAGGATATATGATTATCCTTAATCATGACAGCATCATATAACCCGTAGCGATGATTAAAAGCTCCGCCAGAACGGACTGCATATTTTTCTAGCATCCTTAAGCCTGGCGTTGTTTTTCGTGTATCACACGCTTTCGTCTTCGTTCCTTCTAATAGGGTACAAGCTTGCTTAGATGCCGTAGCAATACTAGACATTCTTTGCACTAAATTAAGAACAACTCGCTCCCCCTTCAACAGTGCCGCCATGTTTCCAGTGATGGAAACAAGTGTACAGCCTGCCTCAAATTCTTCGCCATCTTGTACAAAAAGCTCAATAAACACATGCTCATCTAGTAACGAAAAGCCGGTCTTAATCACATCACTTCCCGAAAAAACACCTTTTTCCTTCGCTAAAAAAGTTAATGTGCCACGCTCATCTTTAGCAAACAATATATCACTCGTCACATCTCGATCACCGATGTCTTCGATGAAAAATGCTTCTAATATTTGCTTAAGCTTTAATTTGTTCATATAGCTCCCGACCTTTCAATTGATGGATGGCTCGATTTCGATCAAGCACAACTGATTCCTCACGCCAATCCTCATCATGTTCAAACGGATAGTCTGTTCTGAAATGACCGCCTCTACTTTCCGTTCGCTCGATTGCTGAGTATGCAATCAACCATGACACGATGACCGCGTTGATTCTTTCGATATCACGTAAAGCGAGTTGTGTCACATCAACAAACAATAATGCTTCTATATTGAATGATTCCAGCCACGATAGGAGTCTGGAAAGTTTTGCTTGATTACGGACGATTCCCGCATCATTCATTATATTTGCTTGTATAACTGTTAGATTAGGTAAAATTAAATGTGATAGCGCTCGTTTTGTTTGCTTTTTTTCAATAGGCAAAACACGTTCAGGTGCTTCTGCAAGATACCGGCCAACAGACTTTCCAAAAACGAGTCCTTCAAGCAGAGAATTGCTCGCAAGACGGTTCGCACCGTGAACGCCTGTACAAGCGACTTCACCTACTGCATATAACCCTTTGACGGACGTTCTTCCCCATTCATCAACTTCAATGCCACCCATTAAAAAATGATTTCCTGGTGCAACCGGAATTCTTGCCTTGGTTAAATCCTGTCCATTGTTTTCACAAAGCGCAGCAATGGTGGGAAATCTTTTTTTGAAATCAGCAATCATCGAAATGTCTAGATAGACTTGTTCACCATTTTTCAAATAAGCATAAATTGTTTGTGCGACAATATGACGGGGAGCCAGCTCCTTTTGGGGATGCACATCGTTCATTATTCGCTTCCCTGACTCTGAAACTAGCTCTGCTCCTTCTCCCCGAACAGCTTCTGACACAAGTCCTACTGTTTTGCCATTTATATAAAGCAAGGTTGGATGAAATTGAATGAATTCCATATCTCGAATTCTCGCTCCTGCTTTAAATGCTAATGCAATGCCATCTCCGCTCACAGTGGGTGAATTGGAAGTAAATTGAAATAATGAACCACAGCCCCCAGTTGCCAAAACAACCGCTTTCGCATAAATGGAGTTTATTTTTCCTTCTTTGCTCATCGTTTTGACGCCGATACATGAGTCGTCCTCGCCGAGAATTAATTCAATCGCCGCTGTATGCTCCATCACGTGTATGGAAGATTTGGCTAAGCGCTTTAGATAATGTTCCATCAGATGCTTTCCTGTTGCATCACCATGACGATGGAGAATCCTTCTTTGGCTGTGCGCTCCTTCTAGCCCTAGCAATGGCAAACCATGTTCATTACAATCAAACACCATTCCTGAATGCATGAGCTCTTGCATTACGACAGGACCTTCGTTTACAAGCTTGTCAACAGCAAGTCGATTATTGTAATTGCGACCAGCGCAGACTGTATCTATTTTATGTAGCTCAGGTTTATCGTCATTGGCTATGGCACAAGCAACGCCACCTTGAGCTAAGTAGGAATTACATTGTCTTAATTCTGATTTTGTGATGAGTATCACATGTTTAGTCTTGCTAGCTGTAAACGCTGTCTGCAAAGCAGCAACACCACTACCGACTATCAGTACATCCACCGGGTCCATACTTCCGCCTCCTGTATAAACAGATGTCTTGACACATATCTTTACATACTATTTAATGATTTACAAGAGTTTTTTTCTAGCAGTCTATTTAATTAACAAAATGGATGTGGATATATTGAGATATTTTGACTATGCAGCAACAACGCCAATCGATTCTGATGCACAGAAAATTTGGATCGAAGCTTCACAACGTTACTTCGGCAATAGCACAAGCCTTCATGACATCGGTACCAATGCTTCTGGGCTCCTCGATTTATCCCGGCAACAACTTGCCGATATTCTTGGAGTCAGAAAAGAAAGTGTCGTATTTACAAGTGGTGGAACTGAAAGCAATATCCTCGCCTTAGAGACTTTTTTAGCTTCACGAAACCGAGCAAAAAATCATATCATGATCAGCCAAACAGAACACGCTTCGTTAGCAAATTATGTGAAAAAACTTGCAGAAACAGGCTATGAAATAACATATTTACAGCATTTAGCCGATGGAAGAATTGATTTGGAACATCTATATGATAATATGAACGAACAGACATGTATGGTCATTGTTCAGCACGTCAACTCTGAGACTGGCGTCATTCAGCCGATTATAGAAATCGGCCAGATTACGCAGGAACGAGGAATTTTCCTACATGTCGATTGTGTACAATCATTTGGGAAATTTCCGCTTCAAACCATTTGTGCGCTTTGTGATAGCATCAGTATTTCCAGTCATAAGGTCTATGGACCAAAGGGCGTTGGCGCCGTCATTTTTCCGAAAATCGGTGAGCTGACCCCACCGATTCCAAACATGACGCATGAAGCGGGCTTTCGCGCTGGAACGGTCAACGTTCCTGGCATTGCCGCCTTTATTACGGCAGCAAATGCATTCGTAGATCAACAAAGTCAAGAGTTCAGTCGTGTGAAAACATTACGCGATCTTTGCTTGAATCAGCTTTTTGAACATGACGTGGATGTTCAAGTTATTGAATCGTCCTACCAATCCCCATACATTCTTGCGCTTACGTGTAGAGGATTACAAGGCCAATATATGATGCTAGAGTTAAATCGAATGGGGTTTTGTATATCAACAGGAAGTGCTTGTCAAATCGGCAAGCAAGAGCCTTCAAAAACGATGATTGCACTTGGAAAATCAGAAGAAGAGGCACATCAGCTCATACGGATTTCTTTTGGCAAACACACGACGGAGGAAGATGTTCAAAATCTTTGTCAATGTATCATTGAAATTATTACCGTTTCATAACAAGATTACGGTTTAGGAGTCTCTTATGATAAACTTAGGATATCGATAATTACGCTAAGGAGCGGTACAATGACAGACAGAAAGAAATTGTTAGGGGAAGAAAGACGGGAAAAATTACTGAGTTTATTACAAACATCAGCGCAACCGATCACAGGAAGCGCACTCTCGAAAATGACGAATGTAAGCCGACAAGTTATTGTGAGCGATATTACCTTGCTAAAAGCAAGAAATGAACCAATCGTCGCCACGAGTCAAGGATATATATATTTGCAAACAAAAAAGCCAATCATGCATGAACGGACTGTCGCATGCAATCATGACCCATCACTCACTGAAATAGAATTAAATCTGCTTGTTGATCTAGGTATTATGGTAAAGGATGTAAAAGTTGAACATCCTGTGTACGGCGATTTGACAGCTTCCATTATGGTGACCAATCGCAAGGAAGTTCAGCAATTTTTAGAGAAGGTGACAAAGACGAAAGCCGCCTACTTGTCCGAATTGACGAACGGTATTCATTTACATACCATTGCCGCATCTTCAGAAGAACTACTCAATGAAGCAGAGGCAGCGCTAAAGAAAGCAAACATCCTCATTGATTAAAGGATGTCTCCTAAAGGTCTGACCTCGCACTCTAAATCAGTAAGTAGTGTATTTTATCTATAACTGTATTTAGTTATTGCGAGGTCTGACCCTTTGCATGTACAGCACCATTCAACTCACTTTTGCATGACGCTACTTTTAACAGAGAAGCTAGGATAGGAGCCTAGAACAGACACTTTGCAACCTAAAGCCTCTAACTCAGCAATCGTTCCTGGAATCAACACTTCGTCCATCGCCATTTCTACATCAATAATAAAGAGGTAATCGCCAAGACCCGTTTTCATTGGTCGAGACTCGATTTTGGAAAGATTCAACTTCCTCCAAGCAAATGCAGATAACACTTGATGCAGCGCCCCCGTATAATCCGCTGGCAGCGTGACCATAAGCGTCGTCTTCCTGCCACCTTCTGCCGCCATATGTCCACGATACGCTACATCTTTATGAGAAACGACAACGAACTTCGTATGATTATGGGAATAATCATGAATATTATGATTCGTGATGACAAGTCCGTACTCTTCTGCTGCCATCTCATTAGCAATCGCCGCAATTTTCCGCTCTGGATTCTCTTTAACCATTTTTGCTGCCGCAGCCGTTGACGTTGTATATTCATAAGGAATCCCTTTCAACTCACGGTGCAAAAATTTATGACATTGCGCGATCGCATGGGAGTGAGAGTAAACGATATCCGGTTTAAATGCAGGATCACTATGATTAGGATGAACCATAAAATGCTGCTGAATCGGAATAATAATTTCTCCCCGTATCGGCAACTGTGCTTCATGGGTTAAATAATCAATCGTGATGTTAACCGAACCTTCCAACGCATTTTCAATCGGAACGAGAGCAAGTTCCACCTCTCCTTTTTCAACTGCATCTAGACAGTCAAGAATCGTCGGCATCGGTATTTTCTTTGCATCAGGAAAAAGCTTAGAAACCGCTAAATCCGTGAAAGTTGCCTTTGGACCCAAGAAAGCAATTTCATATGTCATGTAAAATAACTCCTTTTTCACGAAAATAATGTTTATCTTATGATATATTCTGATATTTTACAATAGTTTTGCAACAAAAGGGTGGAAAAACAAAAATTAAATGTATGAAATTAAGAATATGCATCGAATTTTGTCATTGATCAGCGATAAAACTTCCATTTTCCAGCTTTACAAGCGCCAAGGGTTTGCGTGCTGGAATCGATACTCTGCGAGCGGGATTTAAGTATTGCTCACCGGAGCTGAATTTATGCGTCAATCTATAGAAAAAAAACCCACGCACAATATGCATGGGACAGCCAATCACGTACCAGATCCTAATACTTCTACCCTTTCGACGAATTCCATTTTCCTGAAATTTGTCATCATTTCATCCACTCCAACCTTCATCGCACTTGCATCGAGTGATAAAGTTACATTGGCTCGACCTTGTAGAGGAATCGTTTGGTGAATAGTTAACACATTACAGCCAGATGATGCGACGACACGCAGCAACTCTGATAAAGTTCCGGAGCGATCTTCCAGATAAAAGAATAATGTAACCAATTTTTCCTTTACAATCGTATGAAACGGAAAAACGGTATCACGATATTTATAATAAGCACTTCTACTTAAATCTACCCGTTGGACGGCTTCCCAGACTGATTCAGCTTTGCCTCTTTCAATCATTTCTTTCGCATCCAGTGTTTTCTTCATCGCTTCCGGCAGCACATCTTCTCTAACTAAGTAGAATTTTTTATCAATTTTGTTCGCCATGCGCGCACCTCCAACTTTATGACGTTAAAATATTTTTGTCTTTATCTCGCATTAACGGGCAGTAAGCCCCCGTTTGGTGAGATACAGTGAAACCTACCGATGTGAACTTCAGCGGTTTTGTTGAGGCCCACAGGATGTAGGTCACACAGACGTTGCCGCAGGACGCGGCGCACTTAGACTGTGATTCATTGAATAGGGTTTTCGTACTGTCGATTGATCGAAGCGAATGCGAAGATCTTAGCGACAGTAGATCCGGACTAGCAATCAGCGGGGAATGAAGCCCCCACCGATTGAAGTTTCACTTTATTCAACAAACTCAAATTCATATTCCAGTATTCGAACAGTCACTCCATTTGTCGCTCCACGTGAGCGTAATGCTTCATCCACACCGAAAGTACGTAGCTGTCTTGCAAAACGGCGAACCGATTCATCGCGGGTGAAATCCGTCATTTTGAATAGGCGTTCGATTTTAAAGCCAGAAACATTAAAGCTTCCGTCAGACTCACGAGTAATTTCAAATTCATCTTGTGCCACTTCATGCTTGTACATGACGCGGTGAACACCTGTCTCTTCCTCTTCATGCTCAAGAGGGAATTCTGGTGTTTCCTCGATTTTATCTGCAACAGCATATACAAGCTCGCGAATTCCTTCACGTGTAACAGCTGAAATCGGGAAGATTGGATAGTCTTCTGTCAATTTTTCTTTAAAGATCTGCAGATTTTCTTCTGAATCAGGCATATCCATCTTACTTGCAACGATGATTTGTGGACGCTCAGTAAGTCTGAGATTGTATTCTTGAAGCTCTTTATTAATCGTTAGATAATCTTCGTAAGGATCTCTACCTTCTAGTCCTGACATATCAATAACGTGTACGATGACACGCGTTCTTTCGATATGACGTAAAAATTGATGTCCGAGGCCAACACCCTCAGAAGCTCCTTCAATTAATCCAGGCAAGTCAGCCATAACAAAGCTACGACCATCTTCAGTTTCAACCATACCAAGATTCGGAACAATCGTAGTGAAATGATATTCAGCAATTTTCGGACGTGCAGCAGAAACAACCGAAAGCAAGGTTGATTTCCCAACACTTGGGAAGCCAACTAGCCCTACATCAGCAAGTAATTTAAGCTCAAGAATAATATTCCGTTCTTGCCCTGGTTCACCATTTTCCGCAATCTCCGGAGCCGGATTGGATGGACTTGCAAAACGGGAGTTCCCACGTCCGCCACGTCCGCCTTTTGCGATAATTGCACGTTGACCATGTTCAACTAAATCAGCAATGACCTCTTTTGTATCATCGTCCATGACAACTGTACCTGGTGGTACTTTAACAATCATATCACTAGCGTTTTTGCCGTGCATATTTTTGGACATGCCGTGTTCGCCACGCGGTGCTTTGAAATGACGTTGATAACGGAAATCCATTAGCGTCCGTAATCCTTCTTCCACTTCAAACACAACATTCGCGCCGTGACCGCCATCTCCTCCAGCCGGTCCGCCCATTGGTACATATTTTTCTCTTCGGTAAGCAACGATTCCGTTCCCACCATCTCCACCTTTTACAAATACTTTGGTTTGATCGATAAACATGTTATCACTTCCTTATCTCTGTATGTAATCCTAAGATGTCTTCTGTTTCCTATTGATATCCATAGTAAAGTAAAACATTTGCTCTGTTGTTTCTTCAAAATCAATCGTCTGGTTATCTTTTGACGAATTCCGCAAAAACTCAGTCACTAAGGCTACATCTTTTATCTTTCCCTGTAAATCAAAGGAAAATCGGATTAAATCGGTACTTTCATTTTTATATATGCTGATTAATAATCTATTTTCGCTATAAGCATCCAGCTGTTCTTCAAGAAAATGAAAAAAATTCATTGTCCAATCGTACATCATTTGATCCATCACGCTCGTACCTTGCACCATATCAATTACTTCGAATTCACTCTGAAACACACGAAATCTCCAATTAGCAGTCAGCAAAAGCTCGCTAAATTTAGGCATGTCAATACTGGATATCTTTGCCTCATGCCTAGCTACTAGTATGATATCATCAATGATTGCTTTCACACGGTCGGGTTTGCTTAGTTCCAGGTTCCCTTTTATTAATTGAATTTTATTCAGCCAGTCATGTCGTGAATGACGTAAAATTTCAACGGTTGACCAATCTTTTTCCATAAATGATTACTCCTGCTATTTCGTCATAGGCTCTGTCATGTATTTTTAAATGAATAATAGCTGCACTTCTCACGTATTTTAATTAGTAATTAGCGTAAAACTTAAGGTGCTTCTGCTTGTCGCTGATAAACAGGCGCCTTCCGCTTTTCTATTCATTATATCAAATATTCGCGAAGTGCGGTTAGTAGGAGGTTGATTATTATCCTTACATGAACCACCTTCCAAAAAACTCTTTTTGTATGAAGGACATGGGGCGGACCTTCGCAACTTAATAATACAGCCAACACATACATATAAGTTCTTTGGACGATGGCAGAGCATGTTCAATCATTTTTCAATTATAAAAAAGGGTCAGACCCCTTCTTCACGATATATAGCAAACCATTCATGCAAATGTCGCGATATATTGTGATTATAGAAGGAATCAGACCCTTTAAAGCAAAGCTTCTTATTCAAAGATGCAAGGATTATGCTTCTTGTGCAACTGGATACACGCTTACTTTTTTACGGTCACGTCCGAAACGTTCGAATTTAACTACTCCGTCCACTTTCGCGAATAGAGTATCATCTCCACCACGTCCAACGTTTTCACCCGGGTAGATTTTCGTTCCGCGTTGGCGGTATAGAATAGAACCACCAGATACGAATTGACCATCTGCACGTTTAGCGCCTAAACGCTTTGATTGTGAGTCACGACCGTTTTTTGTTGAACCTACTCCCTTTTTGGAAGCAAAGAACTGTAAGTCTAATCTTAACATATGTTCCACCTCCTATTACTTGAGGATAATTTTCATGTATTTTCCGTAATCACGTTCGATCGTCTGAAGCGATATAAGCATACTGTTTAAGAGCAGCTGTACCTTCTCCTGTGATTCATCCGAAATGGAATCCGGAAAAATACAGCGAAGATATCCACCGTCTTTACCTTGCTCAATCTCAGGTTTTACATCTGTTAAAGACATAATGGCATTAAGCGCCCCGAAGGAAACCGCTGATGCCCCTGCACAAACAAGATCAGAACCTTTTTTAGCGAAATTAGCATGTCCACTCATTGTAAAAGATTTAATTACATTTTGTGGAGCATCAAAAGTCACAGTGATCATAATAATCAGCCTTACGCGTTGATTGCTTCGATAACAACTTTAGTGTATGGTTGACGATGACCTTGTTTTTTGTGGTAGTTCTTCTTCGATTTGTATTTGAAAACAGTGATTTTCTTTTGTTTCCCTTGTTTTTCGACTTTACCTGTTACAGTAGCGCCGTCAACTAGTGGAGCACCAACTTTCACGTTTTCGCCACCTACGAATAAAACTTTGTCAAATGTAACAGTTTCGCCTGCTTCTACATTTAATTTCTCAATGTAAACTGCTTCGCCAGCTGCTACTTTAATTTGTTTACCGCCAGTTTCAATAATTGCGTACATACCTGCACCTCCTTGAATGTCTCAGACTCGCCAATCATAGGCGTTTTGCATTAAGCAAAAACTTGTGAACCTACTTTGAGCGGTTGTAGCACGGGTGCTACAAACATAACAGTAAAATCCTATCATATATTCATGGATCATGTCAATAGATTTTCACGTACTATCATCAGTTCATCTTTTGTTCCAAATCGTTTAATTTCATATCGATGATCATTCCCTTTGACAATCCTAACAACAATTTCTTTATGAAGCATCTCTTCAAGCACCGGCTTATAAGCGTCCTGTTCTCCAAACAAGATCGTTGAGACGGCTTCGTTTGTTTCAATCAAGACGGCTTCCTCGTCACGCTTCCGATGTTCCATCAGTTCACGTTCGAGCCGAAAGGCAACCGTTTCTGCGCTATCCACCTTGCCCGTACCGAGACACACAGGGCAAGCCATGGTTAATTTTTCGCTTAGTGAAGCTGATGTCCGTTTTCTCGTCAATTGGAAAATCCCAAGCTCTGTAAAACCAAGCAACTGAACACGCATCTCATCTTGTTTCGTTTCTGTTTTCAGCATCTCAACAATCGCGTGGTGGTGCTGAGCTTGTTTCATATTGATGAAATCAATCAAGATGATTCCACCAATATTCCGAAGTCGCAGTTGATGAGCAATCTCTTTTGCCGCTTGCATATTTGTTTCAAAAAGCGTCTGTTCCTTCTCAGCCTTGCCAGTAAACTTGCCCGTATTCACATCAACAACTGTGAAGGCTTCCGTTTCTTCAAAAATAAGATAGCTGCCATTTTTTAACCAAACAACCTTCTTCAACGCTTGCTCTGCTTCACTTTCGATGCCTAAATGAGAAAAAATATTGACCGGTCCAGCTTCATAAAAAATCTCCCAGCCACTTCCATGATCTTGCTGCCATTTTTTCAATTCCTGAAAACAAGTAAAATCATCCACATAAAGCTCTCCACTTGGCGCTTGGGACATTTCTGTTAAAATACTTTCAAAAAAAGAATCTCGGCGCGACACAAGAGTAGGTTTTTTTAACGAGGTAGCTTTTTTGAGTAACTGAGCATAGTTTTCTCTCTGTGTTTCTAGCTGTTTGAGGAATACAGCCTCGCTCATTTCTTCCATCGCTGTTCGAATAATAAGCCCTTCATCTGCTTTTTTATGTGTAAGGACCATGCTTCGCCATTGATTCTGACTTTCTGAGCTTTTGAATTTTTTAGACACACCGACATAATCGATTCCATGTATATAAACAACATGATTGCTCGAAAGCTCAATCAATCCTGTCAGCTTTGCTCCTTTTGTCCCCGCCTCATCACGAGTCACTTGAACAAGCAGTTTTTCCCCTTCACGTATGTACTGACTAATCGAGCTTTTCTGTGTACCTTTTCGTTTCGCTTCTTGATAAGATGGAAGCTCATCCCGATACAGAAATCCACTCTTTTTTTCCCCATAATCAATAAACGCCGCCTCCATACCAGGCAGAACTTTCGTCACTTTACCAAGGTAAATATTACCGACGCTACCAGCAGATTTCGGCGGCTCAATTTCTAATTTAGTAATACGTCCATTTTCTATACATGCGTATCTTTTTTCTCGTGTAGATAGATTGGCAATTAGCTTTTTCATGATAAAATCCCTTCAAACAATGTGTGAAGCAAGAATATCACATTTAATAGGCATATAACAATTCACCAATTTTGCCATTGGTCATTTTATTTGTAAAATAGGCATGAAGTAGTTCATTTTCATCTAACGAACCGCTTTCCTGGCCATTTTTCATGACAATGACTGGATGCTTACAACCACGCTGAAATTTCTCCAATACTTTGTAAATCATCTCATTCTCATCGACTTGAATCGGTTCAAGCCTTGTTAAGTCCATACTTCTGCCATAATGGCGATCAAGTAGAAATCGAATGAACGCATAATAACGCTGACGCCATTCCATCGCTAGCGTAATCCCAATAAAGCAAGCAATAATCCATACGTTTAAATTGAACGAAATCAATAGCACCGACAGAATGAGACCTGCTGTTGCCAAAATCGCTGAGAAAAGAAGTGTGAACGAGTGCGCATCGAGAAAGGATTTGCGTTTGGATAATCCCAGAAACAACAGTTTACCACCATCTAGCGGCCATACAGGAAGCAAGTTGAACAGCATCACAGCTGCATTGCTGTAAAAGAATTGCTGATACATCTCATATGGCATGATCGAAAACGAGTAGAACAAGTAGGCAAGGCCGACGAGCCAAACATGCTGAACAGGTCCTGCCAAAATCACAATCAAATCTTCCTTAAGTGATTTGTTTCCATACTCATCTGTTTCCATAGTGCCTCCAAATGGAAGCAGATGGATTGATTTAATCCGCCATTTAAAGAAATGAGCTGCTATAGCATGGCCCATTTCATGAAAGAAAATAATGACAAAAAACATGATCATTTGCGTGAAATGTGAAGTCAAGACAGAAATCGCAATCACGAGCCATAATGTAGGATGAATGTTGACTTTCCATAACAGCTTTAATAATTCATTCAAAGGAAATCACCTGTGTCGGATCAATAAATTGATCATTTTTTTTAATAGCCAAATAAAAGGTCCCCTTTGAACCGTTTTCACTAGCTGTTACCTTGCCGATTTCAGTGCCTTTAGCCACAGGATCATAAAGCTTTACATCGACTGATTCTAGTTGGCCATACCATGATTCACTCTTATCAGCATGTTGAATCATTACTGTTTTCCCCAAACCTTCCTTCACGCCGGCAAACATGACAATGCCTTCCCTAAGTGCATTCACCTTTTTATTTTGCGATGTCTCAATCAACACCCCTTCACCATTTACCTCAAAACTTTCTGTGATTTTACCAATAACCGGTAGTGCTGATTGATTATCTGGACGATCCGCAACTGTACCCGATTCTTTTTTCGTTTTATCAGGATAAAATGCGATCGGTTTCCCAAACGTATCCTCATACCATGATGCAACTGTCGCAAACTGAAACTCTTGATTCATCGTTTCTTTCACAACACTTCTCACTTCATCAAGCTGTGTGGACGGATGTTTAAAAGCAATGGCTACTAATAAAAACAAACATGCAGCCGCAAGAATTTTAAACAAAAACCACTCTTTTTTGAAAAGGGGAAAATCATTTCCTGGCGATGGACTTTCATATGATAATGGGGGGCTATAACCATCTGTTTCATCTTGAATTAAATTCGCCCATGCTCCCTGTTGATGATGTTCAGCCCGCTTTCTCCGCTTGGCAATTCGTTCCTGAATTCTCTTTCTTCGATCATCCATACTTTGGTCCTCCCCCGTCTTCTAGCTTTGTACAAGTGTATGACGTACTTGTCCGAACTATGACAGTTACGCATAGGGGGCAATGTAAAATCAGGCATAGCCTGGGCAACAGCTCACTGGTTCTAGAATTGCGTGCCGGAACGGGGGTGTTACGTGCCGGAATTTGTACTTTGCGAGCCGGATTCACAATTTGCGTGCGAGATTTGCGATTTGCGTGCCGAAGCTCAATTCAACGCTAAAATTTTCGAAGCTAGCCTACCTATTCCTTCGAGATCAGTCCTTTATGACAGATTTCATAGGCAATCTGTAGCTTATTTATGTGGTCAGACAATGTTCTGTGGAAATACCAGACTTTGCGCAGACATCAGCTCACCAGTTCAAGCATTGCGGGCCAGAATTCGAATTTGCGTGCCGGAACGGGGGTGTTACGTGCCGGATTCACGATTTGCGTGCGAGATTTGCGATTTGCGTGCCGAAGCTCAGTTCAACGCTAAAATTTTCGAAGCTAGCCTACCTTTTCATTCGAGATCAGCCCTTTATGACAGATTTCATAGGCAATCTGGAGCTTATTTATGTGGTCAGACAATGTTCGGTGGAAATACCAGACTTTGCGCGGACATCAGCTCACCAGTTCAAGCATTGCGTGCCAGAATTCGAATTTGCGTGCCGGAACGGGGGTGTTACGTGCCGGAACGGGGGCGTTACGTGCCGGAACGGGGGCGTTACGTGCCGGAACGGGGGTGTTACGTGCCGGATTCACGATTTGCGTGCGAGATTTGCGATTTGCGTGCCGAAGCCCAATTCAACGCTAAAATTTTCGAAGCTAGCCTACCTTTTCATTCGAGATCAGCCCTTTATGACAGATTTCATAGGCAATCTGTAGCTTATTGATGTGGTCGGGCTATGTTCTGAGGAAATACCACACTTTGCGCGGACATCAGCTCACCAGTTCAAGCATTGCGTGCCAGAATTCGAA
>NZ_KI632495.1:1785964-2476485 GCF_000504145.1 Bacillus cihuensis
CGTGCCGGAACGGGGGTGTTACGTGCCGGAACGGGGGTGTTACGTGCCGGAACGGGGGTGTTACGTGCCGGAACGGGGGTGTTACGTGCCGGAACGGGGGTGTTACGTGCCGGAACGGGGGTGTTACGTGCCGGATTCACGATTTGCGTGCGAGATTCGCGAGTTGCGTGCCGGAGCCCAATTCAACGCTAAATTTTTTTGAAGCTTGCCTGCCTTTTCATTCGAGATCAGTCCTTTATGACGGATTTCATAGGCAATCTGTAGCTTATTTATGTGGTCGGGCTATGTTCTGTGGAAATACCAGACTTTGCGCGGACATCAGCTCCCCAGTTCAAGCATTACGTGCCAAAATTCAAATTTGCGTGCCAGAACGGGGGTGTTACGTGCCGGAACTTGTACTTTGCGAGCCGGATTCACGATTTGCGTGCGAGATTCGCGAGTTGCGTGCCGGAGCCCAATTCAACGCTAAAATTTTTGAAGCTAGCCTGCCTTTTCATTCGAGATCAGTCCTTTATGACCAGATTTCATATACACCCTGTAGCTTATTGATGTGGTCGGGCTATGTTCTGAGGAAATACCACACTTTGCGCGGACATCAGCTCCCCAGTTCAAGCATTACGTGCCAAAATTCAAATTTGCGTGCCAGAACGGGGGGGTTACGTGCCGGAACTTGTACTTTACGAGCCGGATTCACGATTTGCGTGCGAGATTTGCGATTTGCGTGCCGAAGCCACTTCAACGCTAAAATTTTTGAAGCTAGCCTGCCTTTTCATTCGAGATCAGTCCTTTATGACCAGATTTCATATACAACCTGTAGCTTATTGATGTGGTCGGGCTATGTTCTGAGGAAATACCAGACTTTGCGCGGACATCAGCTCCCCAGTTCAAGCATTACGAGCCAAAATTCAAATTTGCATGCCAGAACGGGGGGTTACGTGCCGGAACTTGTACTTTACGAGCCGGATTCACAATTTGCGTGCGAGATTTGCGATTTGCGTGCCGGAGTCCAAATCGTCACAATATTCTTGATTGCACCCCAGAACTTATCTTATCCAAAACAAAAAGGGCCAGACTCTACATCAACTATATCGTTTATTTGACACCATAAACTGGATATAGGATGTGAGGTCTGACCTTTTTATTACGAACCGGCAAATAATTTTTTTAATTTTGCCATTAAGCCTTTTGGTTCGTCTTCTATTGATGAAAGCGGCACTGATTCACCTAAAATTCTCCTGGCAATATTGCGGTAGGCGATAGATGCGCGGTTATTTGGATCCATGGCGATCGGTTCACCTTCGTTAGATGCTCTGATCACTTGTTCATCGTCGACAACAATGCCAATCAAGTCAATTGAGAGATGGGTCGTGACTTCATCAATATCCATCATTTCCCCATTCTTCAGCATATGATTGCGTATTCGATTAATGACAAGTTTTGGCGGTTCAATATTTTCTTCTTTTTCAAGCAAACCAATAATCCGATCGGCATCTCTGACTGCTGATTTTTCTGGAGTGGTTACGACAATCGCTTTATCAGCACCTGCTATTGCATTTTTAAATCCTTGTTCAATTCCAGCAGGACAGTCAATAATAATATAATCATAGTCTTGTTTTAATTCGTGAACAAGTTTATACATTTGTTCAGGAACGATCGCCGTCTTGTCGGACGTTTGAGCAGCTGGAAGAAGATAAAGCCTGTCTTCAAAGCGCTTATCTTTCACTAAAGCTTGATGTATTTTACAGCGTCCTTCAATTACATCAACCAAATCATAGATAATCCGATTTTCTAATCCCATAACAACATCTAAATTTCTAAGACCAATATCTGTATCAATCAAACATACTTTTTTGCCAAGAAGAGCTAATGATGTACCTAAATTAGCGGATGTTGTGGTCTTTCCCACCCCACCCTTTCCAGATGTAATAACTATTGCCTCTCCCACGATTAGAGTCCCCCTTCTAATCTATTAAAATTCGGTCTATGATTCTTAAAAGCTTTTATCTTTTCTACAATAATACGGCCATTTTCATTGATAAAAGCACACTCCATCATATGGCCATCTTCTATATATTTATCAGGTGCTTTCATGATCTTATCAGCAATTCTAATATGTGATGGTTTCATGACAGAAGCACTAACAAAACTTTCTTGGTTGCCGTTATGCCCTGCTTGTGCAATTCCTCTAAGCGTACCCATCACAAAAATATTCCCACCGGCTATAATCGTCCCGCCTGGATTCACATCACCGATCAACAATAAATCACCAACAACCTCTAAAATTTGCCCCGACCTAATGACTTTAGCAATGGTAGTCATTTGATGTTCGTCCTTCCATTGCTTGGCTTCTTCCTTCGTTATCACATTAGAAATGATTTCATCAATGACCAGTTTTTTTTTCTGGCTGATTAATTCTCGGATACGATTTTTCTGATCCTCAAGCAGATAACGATTTCCTGTATGTACCTTAACGGCAATGCCTGAATCATTTTCTTGGAATTGATAATTTGCAGAGAGCTTTGATTCTAGTTCTTTCAATAGCTCTGAAAAAGAACACGAATCATCCAGATGAAGTGTGAGCCCATCCTTTGTGCCTTTTATCATAACATTTTGCTGAATTCTTTTATTCATGACGCATGTTTCACCTCAATGAAAGTATAATTCGACATGACTAGAGATATTTCCTTTTTCTACGCGCATGAAAGTAGAAAAACCTGTCACCGATCCTTGACTACAAAAAGACTAGCCAAGGAGACACGCATACGACTTATGACCTAAGCATGCCAGTGTAAGGTTAAACTTCAAAACTTATTATCAAACTACTTGCCTTTATCATGTCTAAAAGCACGCGAAAGCGCTTTTCACCTTTTAGCAAACTATTTTTTACTCTCCGTCTGATTCAAGTTTCTGTTTCTCAATCATCCGCTTTAATGGATAAGAAAAAACAACAAGGAAAGCGAGATTTAACAGTAGAGTTGGTACAAGTCTACTTTTCCAAAACGTATTAAAGTCTATATGAGCAAATCCAATCAGGATATTAATTTGATAGACAATTACTTCTAAAAACGTAATAAATAAGAGCGAAGTAAGGATGGTCACTAGCAGATTAGATTGAAGGATTCTCATAATTTTCGCTATAAGGTAAGCAAAAAATGGAAGCATGAACATATATACGCCCAAGATTTCTGTATACACGACATCATACATTAGACCCAGTATGAAGCCGTATATCATACCGTTTCTTCGTGTTCCATATATAGTAATGAACGCGATTAAAATCATAATGAATCGTGGGACAATAATTTTGTCACCACCGAATATATCACCAGCAAGTAAATTTGAAAATGAACCTTCCATAATAAAGAAAAGCAGGGCAGTGAGGGGAAGTTTTAGTCGCTTCATTCTTGTGCCTCACTCTTCGCATCTTCACCAATCACTTCACGTTTAACGACCATGACATTTTTTATATCATAAAAATCTGTTGCTGGTTCTAAATATGCCGTCTGATTCAAGCCATTTTGATCAATTTTCACTTCGACAACTTTCCCAACAATTAGACGTGATGGAAAAATGCCGCCTAGTCCTGATGTCTCTACGATCGAACCAATTTTTATTTCTTTATCAAATGGTATTCGCTTCATTAGCAAATAGCCCTGCTTGTCATCATAGCCTTCGATGATTCCGTTGGCTGCATCTTCTTGTACAATGGAAGCTGAAATTTTATTATTCGGATCTGTCGAACTGACCAGCAGTACAGTTGCCGTGGTAGGTGTCGTACTCTTTACCTTGCCGATTAAGCCATCAGCTGTAATGACTGCCATATTCGCTTTTATCCCATTCATCTCACCTTTATTAATCGTAATTAACTCATTCCAACGATCTGGATTCCGACCGATTACAGTTGCTTGAATAGGCGAATACTTACTCAAATCATCTTCCTTACCAAGAATTTTCCGTAATTCGGCATTTTCCTTCTTCAATGCTTGGACTTCTGTTTTTATCTGTACATATTCACCTAAACGGGCTTTAAGCTTTGCATTTTCGTCATATGTATTTTGCAGGTCACTCAGATTTTCAAAAAGTCCGGTAACAGCAGAAACTGGTTTATCAAAGGCATTGGCAAACCATCCTGTTGTATCTTTTAAAAATTGTTCCGGCCATGACAATGTTTCGCGTTCTCTCAATGAAAACCCGATTAATGCCACAAGAACAATAATTCCTGCCAATAACAAGATTAACTTTTTGTTTAAAAACTGTGGCATGATCATCTACACCTCTATCTGGAAAAATGCCAGGCTTTTGCTAGAAAACACTGCTTTTTCTAGTCATTTGGATGATACCTGGCGCAGAACACTAATATTCCTTAAAACTTACGGTTACCTAAACGAAACAAACAGGGATTGTCCACTTAGGCTTTACGATCACAATTGGCCCAATGTGTTCAATCCCCATTATAGGCAGTTTATAAACGAGAAGAAAGAAATTTATCCTATAAAATTGAATTCTCTTCGTATTTATCTCGCATTTGAAGTTTCAATTTCTTTCACTCGATCCTCATTCCTATTATTATAAGAAGCTTTTAATTATCGTAAATCTTTTGTTTTATTTTTAAAATTATCGATATGATCCAATGCTTTACCTGTTCCAATCGCTACACAATCAAGTGGATTTTCAGCAATAAGAACTGGCATTTTCGTTTCTTCACTTATTACTTTATCCAGATTACGCAGCAAAGCTCCGCCTCCTGTTAGAACAATCCCACGATCCATAATATCTGCCGCAAGCTCAGGTGGTGTTTTCTCTAGCGTATTTTTCACGGAATCAACAATTGCATCGACCGTATCACGAAGTGCAACTGAAATTTCCTTAGCGGAGATTTCAATCGTTTTTGGCAAGCCCGTCAATAGATCACGGCCGCGAATGTCCATATTTTCAATGCCTTCTGTATCCCCTGCTGACCCGATTTCCATCTTAATGCTCTCTGAAGTACGTTCCCCGATCATTAAGTTGTAATTTTTACGGATATAGCTGACAATCGCGTCGTCCATTTCGTCACCAGCAATGCGAATCGACTTGCTTGTTACAATTCCGCCCAATGAAATGATTGCAACTTCAGTCGTACCGCCACCGATATCAACGATCATGCTGCCTGTCGGTTCCCATACAGGAAGATTTGCACCAATCGCTGCCGCAAAAGGTTCTTCAATCGGATACGCATCACGTGCACCAGCTTGTCTTGTCGCGTCAATAACTGCACGTTGCTCAACCGCAGTAATTCCTGATGGGACACAAATCATGACATATGGCTTACTTCCAAAAACACCTTTTTTCTGAGCTTCCTTCATATAATACTTCATCATCGTCGCTGTCGTTTCATAATCAGCAATTACGCCATCCTTCATCGGTCTTAATGCGACTACGTTACCAGGCGTACGCCCGATCATATTTTTTGCATCATTTCCGACTGCGACTATTTGTTTCGTATCTGTTTGCAGCGCAACAACTGACGGCTCACGGACAACAATCCCTTTGCCTTTTACATATACAAGCGTGTTTGCCGTTCCTAAATCGATTCCCAAATCTTTTGTGCCAATTCCAAACATATTGGTTTCTCCCTTTCATACACAAAATACTTTTTATAGTAAGATTTTAAATGGTCAATATTCAAAAATGCAAAGATTTATTATGTTACCCTTAAAAAATCATAAACACTATTATACCGCATCATTATCAATTTTAATAGTGTCACAAATACCCTTTTTCCTTTAAACTAACAAATTTATGTTCTCCAATAATAATATGATCCAAAAGTTCTATCCCTATTATTTTACCACACTCGACTAATCTCTTGGTAACTTCAATATCTTCTCTACTCGGTGAGGGGTCTCCAGAGGGGTGATTATGTAGACAAATAATAGAGGCTGCAGATCTTCTGAAGGCTTCTTTGTAGACCTCGCGCGGATGAACGATCGATGCATTTAAGCTGCCGATAAATATCGTTTGTTTGTGGAGTACTTGATTTTTTGTATTGAGGTAAAGTGTGATGAAATGCTCTTGTGTGAGAAAGCGCATTTCTTCCATGCAGTAGTTCGCTCCATCTTCAGGGGAACGGATTACGTATCGGTCGGGATAGTTCAACTGAGTAATTCTCTTGCCGAGTTCAACTGCGGCTAGGATTTGAATCGCCTTTGCTTCTCCAATTCCTTTAATGGCGGTGATTTCATCAATGGAGGCATCTATTAACATACGCAGCCCTTCAAACGTACTGATTAATCGATTGGCCAACTGCAGAACAGATTCTTCTTTCGTCCCTGTTCTGAGTAATATTGCTAGCAATTCCTGATTGGAGAGACTTTGAGGGCCGGTTTGGATAAAGCGTTCACGCGGCCTCTCATCTTTCGGAACATCGCGAATTAGCATTTTTTCTAACAAAATAACCACCCTCTCTTCATATAAATGAGATGGATCCCTGTCAGAATGCTGAATGGGTTACTCGTTTTCCTCTTGAAACGCCAGAAGTTCACGAGACAATCTTGAAACCGGAAGTCCCACAACTGAAAAATAATCGCCATGAATTTTTTTAACAAACAACGAACCATAGCCTTGAATTCCATAGCTTCCTGCTTTGTCAAATGGTTCTCCACTATCAAGATACCTTTCAATCTCTGCATCTGACAGGTCCCAAAACGTCACTTCTGTTTCTTCATAGAATACGCGACTCTTTTCTCCTTTTACAAGCGCGACACCTGTATAAACAAAGTGTGTGTTTCCAGCTAACAATTGCAACATTTTTTTTGCATCTGTTCGGTCAACTGGCTTTCCTAATATCTTGCCATCAAAAGCTACAACCGTATCAGAGCCAATCACACAGGATTCTGGATATTTTACAGCAACCGCTTTTGCCTTTCTGTGAGCAAGCTCTTTTACGGCAACAGATGGCTCTGTATTCGGTTCAATGCTTTCGTCAACATTCGCGTCTACTGATTGAAAAGGGATTTGAAGAACTTGTAGCAATTCCTTACGGCGTGGAGAAGCTGAGGCTAAAATCAATCGGTGCATACTAAACATCACATTCCTTACTATAAAAAATATCATTGCAGGCCAGGAGACCCACTGTAATCGTACCAAATAATGCCTCAACTAACAATCCTAAAAAGAGGCCAGACTCCATTTCGCGCAGTAATGCATGAAAGAAGCGCTGACCCATTATTTCCTGAGAAATAGTCGGATGTTGTCAGATTTAATAGGAATTCAAGAAATGTAGTAGTTTTTGTTGTGCTTGGAGCAAATGATCGGTTTCTTTCGTGCTTTGATATTGCTTTATTGAATCGAAAGCAGCATTCAAATCAGAATAGGCAGCTTTTAGTCCTGCTGGTGAATCGTCTTTCACCTGGGCTTTAAGGTCTTCAAGGTCTGTTTGCACAGGTTTCAGATCGGTGGTTGCTGTCGGATTTAATAGCTGTGCAGAAGAGGCCTTTGTTAAGGTTTGATAGGCTGTATTCATTTTCTTTATTATTGCTTCATTACTGCTTCCCACACTTTCAGACTTAAGCGTGAGCTCTTTCCAAAACACTTCCACATCGTAGCCTTTTAAAAAAACAGCAAGCTGCTTACTTTCCTCAAGGCTCGTAGCTGAACCTAAAAACAAATAATATTTCTCTCCTTGTTTCAATATTTCAGTCGGTACACCTTTAGCTGAAACTAGTTCCTGTGTTTGTTTGGCAGCATCTTCATTACTAAATACTCCACCTTGTACAAGATAAACCGATAATGGAGCGACAGCTGTAGCTGTAGGCGCTCCTTTATTACTATCACCCTTAATACTTGCACTAGGTTCCATCGGTTCGACAGGGACAGTAGCAACCTCTTTATCAGCCGTAATTGTCTTCAACACAATCAAACCTAAACCCGAACCGACAATCACAGCAAAAAGAATAGCGAAAAAGGGAATTTTAAATGAAAATCCCGATTTATTCCCTGGATTTTTTCGTTTACCGCCAAATGCAAGGATTATTGGATTTTTCTTTTTCGTAGAAGCCGGTGGTTGATAAAATATGCCCTCGTCTTTTGGAAATACCCAATCGAAGCTTTCATCCTCGGACTCGATTGCTGCTGAAGCTTGGTTTTTAGCCACTTTAACGCTATTGCTACTATCATCTTCAACTAAGGGCTTTTCCTCGCCATTAATTTTTATGGTGATTCCTTTTTTATTTTCTGGGTTGTCCATTTTTTCGCCCCCCACGCACATTTTTTTCCATCCTAACATAGGAGCAAAAAAAAATAACAAGACTTTTGTCGTCTTGTTATTAATAGCTTTCGTCAATTTTTGCCATCAACTGGAACAGGTATTTCAATCTTTGTATTCGCTTCAAGTTGTTGCAAATGATTCCAATCTTTTATCACTTTTTCACCGGATCTGCTATTATAATACAAAATAGCAAGTTGAAAGAGAGTATCCCCTGGTTTCACTTTATAGGTGTACACTTTATACGTTGTTTGATTCCGTTTTACAATCTTCCAATCGGCACCCGTTTCTTTCTCCGTTTCGACTTTCTTCTTTGGTAGTTGAAGTAGATTCGTTTCAAATAATGGGTTTATTTTATTTGCTGGTTTTGGCTCCTCATATTTGGGCAGCTGGGTTTTAAGTTCTTCTAGTTTAGGATAATAATAGGTAGAAACAGTTAAGTTAAAAGTCAGTGTTTCAGCTGTGTTCATGAACCGATTACTTTCTTTTATTCCGGTATATTGAAGACTCTCTACTTTTGTAAGGCGCTCTAAATCCTCAAGGCCTTTCACAAATGATTCCAATTCAAGATATGTTGGTGATTCAACCGTAATAACCGCTGTTAATTTCTTTACACCTTCAGGTAGCGATTTTGCATTTGATGCGTCTTCAGCTATCTCAAAATGTCCAGCTTCGAATTCATCTACCGAATCTCCTTGTTGTTTGGAATCGGCAAATACTAGATTCGTAATTAAACTACCGGATGCTACTTCAACTTCTTCAAGCATTATAATAAATTGATCGACTAGTTCACTTACCGGAAGTTTCCTTTGTAAAGCTGTCGTATTAATCGAAACACTTTTCTTCTCTTTTTGATCTAGTTTTTCTAGCTCATCTTTTTCCTTCGCAATCGATTGGGTATGAATGGAAATTTTTTCTTGTAATGGTTTATATTCAAGAAAATACGCTCCACATACAGCACTTATAAAAACAAGCAATAAAAGTGTGAGAATGAAGGACAGGACTTTTCGGGAAAGCATTATCGTCCCACCTCCCCTTGCATCTCTGTTTGAATAACTGACTTGTCCACTGTTATTTCATATTGTGCATTGTATCGAGGAAGGACAGGTTCCGTCGTATGATCGTCCTCAAGCTTCTCAGTTGAAAGAGTTAATAGTTTAGCGCCTGAAAAAAGTTTTGAGTTTATTAGACTTTTTAAAAAATAAGCAGCTTGCCTTGAAGAATCGAATTGAACCGTGAGCTGAACCATTCCATCTTCCTTATAAGTAAAATCTCCGATAAACCCCCGCTCGGGTAATAACGAAGATACAGTTCTCATGATGATAAATGTTGAACTTTGATGATCTTCAACCCACTGAATCGCCGTTTCCAAATCACGAACAGATTCGGATTCAGCACTCTGAGATTGTTCGTATTCCTTCGCCATTTTTAATTCCTTATTCAAGGCTAACTCTTTTTCTAGTTGTACCAATTGTGCCTTCTTTTCTTGATAAGTAGCCATGAAGAAGAAGCCACTAACCAATAACATGATAGCGATCAACAGAATCAATAGCCCAACAGTATGTCGATTTTTTTCTTTTTTAGGTAATAAATTAATATCTACGAGCATGTCAAACACCTACTTTAACGCTAGTCCAATACATTCAGCATATACAGGAGGGATGTTCCTGCCTTTTTTTGTTTGAAATAGCGGTTCAAGCAGCGGCTGAACAGATACTTCAATTGCAGTATGTATATCTTTATAAAAAGTTTCCATACAAGGATGATCTCCTGACAAAACGATCTTGGCTATATGATGTTTTCCTTTAGTGAGATTGAATCGGTAATAGGATAGGAAACGTTCAATTTCCATCGTAATATCCTGAGATTGACTTGTTAATTCGTCTACAACACCCATCCAAGCATAAAAATCAGAGCCGCTTCGGCTTTTAGAAAGTTCATAGTGTTCCTCATGAAATTCCAACGGATAGTGGCGCGAAAAAACAGGCTTATGTTCATAAAAAACAGATAAAACAAACGCATCTAAACCAATTTGCACGAATAAAACATGCTCATCCTGCTTGGCAAGGCCTAGATGATAATACATTCGATAAAGCGACAGCATGGAAAGATCGGCGATATCTGGTTTTAACGATGCGCCCTTTAATAATTCGGTCCATTCATTCAATACGGTTTCTCTAGAAGCAAATAACAACACGTCTCGGTTTTCAGCCGTTTGCTCTAAAGGCACTGCTTCAATTAAAGGATCTGAAAAAGGCAAATGGATGCTATGGCCCAATTCCATATATAAATAACCATTCAGTACATGATCTGGAACATCATTCGGAACATGTATAGTCCTAACGATTACTGTTGAATCAGGTACACAAAAAGAGACTTTTTTCCCTTTAAGCTTCCACTGATCAACCATTTCTTCCACAATCAGCTCAAGCGTTTCACGATCTTTTATTTGCCCTTCAACGATCACACCGTCTGGCAGACTCTTTTGCCCATAAGCTAGTAGGTTGTGCTTTTTTCCAGATTCCACAAAACGAATATACCGATCTTTAATAGATAGATGAACTCGATGCTTTCGGTTCAATATGTTCACGACAATCACCTGCTTATTCAAACATAGTAAAGTAATAGCTTAATATTTCGGCTCCATAGAAGTAGGAAAGCAAGGCACCAATCGCAATAAACGGACCAAATGGAATCGGCTGCCGTTTCTTATATTTCCCTCGAATCATGCCAGCTACCCCATACAGTGCTCCTAAAAAAGTTGCCAAAGCGAATGTCAGGATGGTCAGCCTTAAGCCGAGCACCAGCCCTAATACGAAAAATAGTTTAACATCTCCCCCGCCCATGCCACCTTTACTAATGACAGCAATGAAAAAAAGCAACCCGAAGCCAACTACCGCTCCGACAAACATATCCCACCACGGATCTAATGGTACGACTAATCGGGCAACTAAAACAATAGGTACAAAAAACAACAGCACTTTATTAGGAATAATCATATACACAATATCAGATACAAAGATAATGACTAACAACGAAATAAAAAGGAGGGCGATTACGAATTCTCCAGTCAAACCAAACTCGTAAAAAGCAAGCATAAACAATAAACCCGTTGAAAGCTCAATCAGTGGATAGAGCGGCGGTATTTTCGAATGACAGTTCCGGCATTTTCCTCTTAAAAAAACATAAGACAATACAGGCACGAGATCGGTAGCTGTCAAGGTTCTTTTGCAAGCTGGACATTGTGACCTTGGTCGGACGACTGATTGATTTTCCGGGATTCGCAGTCCAACGACATTGTAAAAAGAACCGAGAACTAAGCCTATAATACCTATATAGCTGTAAAAAAATAATGTCATGGATTTCTCCTTTATATTGGAGTTGGTTTCTCTTCTATTGGATGTAGTGTTTTTTTACGTCATGTTGTTTCTTTTATTATACAGGAAGTTGGATTGAATTGGAGATGATTATTTGGTGAAGATTAAATAGATAGGCCCTGTTAAACTTGCCTGATGATTTCCGCTTCAGGCGTTCACTTTCCGCGGGCGGTCCGGGAGTCTCCTCGGCGCTCTGCGACTGTGGGGTCTCCCTTTGACTCGCTTTTCCCGCAGGAGTCTTACGCCTCCGTTCCAATCAACAAAGTGCTAAGATCAACAATGACCTTTAACATAGCCAATAGATAAAAAAAACACTCCTGTGAAAAGGAGTGGTAAATATAGGTAACTAAACAATCAATTACTTCAGGTTGTAGTACTCGGTGTTGGAGCAACAACTGACTCTCTATTTAATTCAGATGCTTTCTTATTAGTTATACTTCTCTTTGAACCTATTAGTGTAACAGTGTATTCATATTTCCCATTCGTTTCTGTTATCTTAACTTGTGCAGTAGAATAAAGTTTCCCTTTATCATCAGGATCCGTAAGCTCAGCAAGGTAACCCGCTTTCTCTAGCTGTTCGTATGTTAAAGTTACCGGCCGGTTTTTCACAATATCATCATTCGCTGCAACCGCTAATTTCGCAGATGATATCAGTTGCTGTGCATTGGCAATATGTGCATCCTTTTTGCTGTTATCAATAATGTTGCCGATACTCGGTACTGCAATAGCAGCGATGATTCCTAAAATTACGATTACGGCCAAAAGTTCTACTAGCGTTAATCCTTTTTGGTTATTCATAAGGGCTTTTACTCGTTTCATCATGTACCTTCACTCCTCATTTGATTTTTTATGTAGTCTAGCGACGGGTGTACAACCTAAAAACCCGCCACGTTTATACTTAAATTCCAAAAATTGGATTTAAGCATAAATTAATTGGCGGGTTGCACTACTCACTCCTGATCATTTAAGTGCCCAGATAAAAATGATCCATCACAGTTTCCAATCCATTGATATATTGCTAGTATATAAGAAAAATTGACCAGCTGACAACTAGTTTTTCCACTAAATTGAACATATTTATTGGATTTTGTTAAATATAGTGAACATCGGAATGGCAATGGCTGCCACAATACCTCCAACAACGACTGCTAGAAAGATAATGAGAAATGGTTCTATTAGAGATTTCATTTGATTCGTAGCATGGTCGACTTCCATTTCGTAAAAATCAGCCACGCGATCTAGCATGACATCTAAAGTACCAGATTTTTCGCCGACTGCAATCATCTGTGTGACCATCGGAGGAAATGCCCAGTGTTTTTCCATCGGTATGGCCATGGACTCGCCTTTTTCAATGGAATGTCGCGACTGTTTCATAACCCTTATCAATACTTCATTTCCTAAAATCTTTTCCACCATTGTTAACGATTGAAGGATCGGTACAGAGCTCTTGATTAGCGAGCTTAAAGTTCTTGTCATTCTTGCAATCTCTGCTTTTTGAAGCAGCTGTCCAAAAATCGGCAAACGTAAAAGCCCATAATCCAGATAATATTTCGTGTCGTTCTTCGACTTTAGAGAACGAATAAGGATATATAAGCTAACCGCTACTAAAAGAAAAACCCACCAAAAACGTTCAAAAAATCCACTCAGATTGAGAACCAACTTTGTAAAGAAAGGCAGTTCACTGCCAAATGAAAGAAACATATTGGCGAAAGTTGGTACGACTTTCGCTAACATAAAAATGATAATAACAATACTTAAACAGCCAACCGTTACTGGGTACATCAACGCCGATTGTACTTTTTGCCTTGTTTGATACTGTTTCTCAAAATAAATCGCCATTCTTTCTAGAACCTCTTCTAGATTTCCACCAGCTTCACCCGCTCGCATCATATTTATGAAGAGTGGTGGAAACACATTCCGTTGCTTTTCAGCCCCTTCGGAATAAGGGTTCCCTTCTTCTAAACTTAATACGATATTTTCCAATGTTTTCCTCAACAATTTACTTGATGTTTGTTCCGCCAAAATCTTTGTCGATTCTACAACACTGATGCCTGCTTTAATTAACGTTGAAAACTGATGTAGATACATAATAAAATCGCGATTTTTCACTTTCTTGCTACCTAAAGAGATTTCTTTATATAATATTCCCTTTAGTTCATCTATACTTGTCACGGCGATTCCTGTTTCCCTAAGCCCTTCAACTGCTTCTTTTCGTGTGTCCGCAGTCACTTTCCCTTGTTTCTTTCTCCCTGCCCGATCTCTTCCTTGATAGTGAAAAACCGGCATTATAGGATTCCTTCTTCTAAATAAGGGAGTGCGGAAAATGCATCAATTTTCCCTTCTTCAATTAATTGTTTAATCGACATTTCAATCGTTTGCATGCCAGCCGATTTACTAGTCTGCATCACACTTGCAATTTGATGGATTTTTTCATTCCGAATTAAATTTTTGACTGCAGCATTATTCACCATGATCTCGATAGCTGCCACCCTTCCTCTTCGATCTTTTGACGGCAATAAACGCTGTGAAATAATGGCTGATAAGACAGAGGCAAGCTGAACACGAACTTGCGGTTGCTGATTGGGTGGGAACACATCTATGATCCGATCAATTGTTGCGGGTGCATCCGTTGTATGTAAGGTCCCCAGTACTAAATGGCCTGTTTCCGCTGCGGTAATCGCTGTAGAAATCGTTTCCAAATCGCGCATTTCGCCGACTAAAATAATATCAGGATCCTGTCGCAAGCAAGCGCGCAGGCCGTTTGAGAAATTCTGTGTATCAAAACCGACTTCCCGTTGATCAATAATACTCAATTGATGTTTGTGTAAATACTCGATTGGATCTTCAAGCGTAATAATATGTTTCTTCATGTTTTTATTAATATAATCAATCATCGCCGCAAGCGTCGTTGATTTCCCACTTCCAGTCGGGCCTGTCACTAATACAAGCCCTTGCGTTTTTTCAGATATCGTTTGTAAAACGAGGGGCAGCTTTAATTGTTCTAAAGTTGGCACTTCTGTTGGTACAACTCGAATCGCAAGACTAATACAAGAACGTTGATGATAAGCATTGACCCGGAATCGTGAAACCCCTGGGATTCCGTATGAAAGATCTAGCTCGCCTTTTTCTTTAAACGTCTTCCACATCGATTCAGGAATCATCACTTTCGCCATTAATTCTGTGTCCGCTGGCTTAAGGACATCTTTTCCGTACTGTTTTAAATCGCCGTGAAGTCTCATAATCGGTGGTACACCTACAGTCAAATGAATATCAGAAGTACCTAAATCAAAAGCAGCTTTTAAAATATAATCCAATTTCTCTTTCACAAGTATGGCCTCCTAATCATGTCGAGCTACCCGCAGTACTTCTTCTATCGTTGTCATTCCTTGTTTTGCTTTTAGGAGCCCATCATCAATGAGGAAAATCATTCCATTCAAAACCAAATATTGCTTGATTTCACTAAGCGGTTTATTATTCATCATCATCGTTTGAATCGTATCATCGATATTCAAGACTTCATGAATCGCAATCCTTCCATGGTAGCCACTGTTTTGACAGCTTGGACATCCTTCGCCACGATATAAAGATTGCACAGGTATGCCACGTTTTTGAAATAAATTTCTTTCCATGGCAGATGGTGTGTATTCTATTTTACAATCCGGACAAACTTTGCGAACTAGTCTTTGAGCAATGACGCCAATTAAAGAAGAAACGACCAAATACGGTTCGACATCCATATCTAATAGTCTCGGAATCGTCGAAAGTGCACTGTTTGTATGTAAAGTACTTAATACAAGATGGCCCGTTAAGGACGCTCGGACGGCTATTTCTGCTGTTTCACGATCTCGAATTTCACCAATCATGACAATGTTTGGATCTTGTCTTAAAATGGACCGCAATCCACTGGCAAACGTAAGACCAATCGATGGATTTACTTGCACCTGATTAATGCCTTTCATTTGATATTCCACAGGATCTTCCACGGTTATAATATTGACCTGTTCTGTGTTCAAATGATTCAAAGCCGCATATAAAGTGGATGTTTTCCCTGAACCAGTTGGACCCGTAATTAGTATCATCCCTGAAGGCCGTTCAATCATCTTAACAAAAGCTTGTCCATTTACTTTATTAAAACCAAGCTGTGAAAGATGAATCATAACATTAGATAAATCTAAAATTCGTATAACGATTTTTTCACCGTATATGGTGGGCAGTAAGGAAATTCGTAAATCAACAGGTGTTGCATTCACATCCAGTTTAATTCTTCCATCCTGCGGCAGCCTTGTTTCGGTAATATTCAAATTAGCCAAAATTTTAATTCTAGCAATTAACAAACTATAAATCTTCTTTGAAAGAATTCGTTCCGTTCGTAAAATCCCATCGACTCGATAGCGAATATGGATCTTTGACTCCTGAGGATCAATATGGATATCGCTCGCCTTCATCTGTACGCCCACTTCCAGAAGTTGATTGACAAGCTTAACAGCTGGTGCATCCTCACCAGCTAAATTTTCATCCGCAATCCTGTCCATGTCTAACTCTTCAAACGTCTCTGTTTTGCTAAAATATTTATAAAGTGAAGCAATGATTTCTTCCTTTTTCGCTATGACAGGTGAGATCACTAAACCAGTCGATAGCCCCATATCATCTAATGCGATATAATCCATCGGGTCATGCATCGCCACAATGAGTTGATTGCCATCTTTTCTGATTGGCATGACTAAATTTCTAAAGGCAAAATCTTTTGCAATCAAACTTATGACGGCAGTATCTATGGGATAACGAAATAAGCTGATCTGTGGTATACCTAGCTGAAACTCAAGCACTTCAATAAGTTGCTGCTCATTGATTAATCCTCGTTCCAATAAAGCATCTCCTATTTTTTGCCCTTCTTTTTTGTATGTTAATGTATCCTGTAAGTTTTCTTCGGTAATAATCCCTGCTTCAACAAGTAAATCGCCTAAACGCTTTCTATTACTTTTCATTCTATCACACCTATCTGGCAACCTTTGATCATCGTATGCTATCATTCAAAATAACATGAAATCTACCTAAATTATAGAGCGAATTAACCAATCTTTGTAGTACTATATGGATTATGATATTGAAATGTTCATTTTCTTTAGAAGAACATGCCCCTTTTATTTGTATTGATTGTGGGAAAAATAGATGAGGTACCTAACTTTGTTTTATCCGAATTTAGTTATGATTTGAAAGAGGGAGATGAAGATGAAGTTGTAGCAGTCTGCCCTTTTTGTCATAGAACCATGTAAAAATCGAGAAAGGTTCCCAAGTAAGTAAATCTACACTTGGGACGTAGGAAAGATAGCTTTAGAGATTTTGTTCTTGAATCTTTATATCAATGGTTTTTTCTCGTTCTGGATCTGCTTGAGCATACACGTTATTCAATGAAGGTATAATGGTATACGTGACCGTAAGAGTATTAACTATTCTTGTTATTTTAATATAATCTATTTTAAATCGATACGTATTATCAGATGATATAATTTCTTTATCTACTAATTTAACTCTAAATTCCTCTTCATATTTAGCAGCAATTTCAGCATTCGTAGGCATAGGAACAGTGGTTGGAAAATCATTAAGCCATCTTATGACTGCTTTTTTTGCTTCTTCATTTGCTGAGTTTATCTCCTTCTCAACATATGTTACGCCCATTCGTGATGATTGATCTAACTGTATATTTTTCTCTGATTTTTGATTCTGCATAGCACTGTTTAAAACATTGCTAATTAAAGTTACCGAAAAAATAAGGATTAATGTAATCGTTAATAATACAAGCACTAATGTGTAGCCTGCTTCATTTTTGTGTTTCATCTTTTATTCTCCTAATTGTTGAGGCTTACATCTACATATCCATATGCAATCGTTAATTCTTTATGGTCTTCTGATTCTATTCTTATCGAGATCGGAAGTAAGCCTAGTGAGCTTTCTTGTCTACTTTGTGATAAAGGTGTCACGGTTGAAAGATAGTTTTTTTGATTTAATGGAATGGACGGGCGAATATACTTATCTACTGGGATAGTTCGGCAATCGTTCGTTTTGCAATATGTTTCCAAGCTATTTGTTACCTCATAAAGTTCTTGTTCAGCTAGATTAATTGCTGTTAATTTATCTTCTGTTTTTGTAGAAAATGTCATTGCATTGGAGAAGAACGATAAAAAAATCGTTAATACAATACCTAGAATTGTGATGGAAGATAGAACTTCGATAAGAGTGAAGGCTTGATTATTTTTTAGAGTATTCACGAATTTCTACCACCTAATATCTTTTTATTCATTATATAACAAACTATAATAGGGAATGGATCAATTTTATCAAATGTGGTGAATTTTATGAAACAGGTAAACAAGGAATCTGGCATCACTTTAATAGAAGTGCTAGCCACTTTAGCAATTACAGGGATTATCGGGAGTGTTTTGTATGCTGTGTTTTTTCAAACGGTACACATTAAGGTGAAGACACAATCGCATAACGAATTGAGGCAAGAAGCAAATATTGTCATGACTCAGTTGCGCTCGATACATGAGAATGGAGATCGTATTTGGTATAGTTCTGGCATGTTATACACAGATAAAGAAAAGAAAAATCCATTAGCAACAGAAACAAATTATCTTTTTACAGAACTACTAATCAATGGAACTAAAATAGTTTCGGAGCAAAGTATACAGTTGTTGTCTACATCTACTTTCAAAGTAGCTTTTACTATGAAAGATCACGATCAAAACAAGTACGACTTGGAAACGGTGTTACCTGGGACAACGAATCAGCCTATTGCGGGTGAGATCGTGAAGCCCTCTCCTCCTAGTACAGCGCAAGATTTTTATACTTATCTAGTAAAGAATAATGTTTTTGTGTACGGTTCACAGTTTGAATTTCAAGGTAATCAAGTAAACGGACCTAATGCAGCAATTATTGTAAGAGGAAATTTGCTTGGCAGTCAATTAAACGGTGGTTCATTAAGTAATGTATCTAACATTGACATAAATGGACCCGTAAATATAGATGGAGGTAGTGCAAGTTTGGGTTCACGTATATCTCCAGGAACGATATATGTAAATGGAGATGTAACCTTATGGGGTGGAACACGTCATATATATGGAGATGTATATGTTAATGGCAATCTTAAGCTCAAAGATGCAATCATTCATGGTAATGTTTACGTTCAAGGGAATGTTGAATTGGATTGGACACCTACGATAGAAGGAAATGCAAGAATTTATTATAAAGGGACTATAAAACATCCTCCTAATTATCATCAATCTATTCTGGACAAAGTGATTCTTAAAGCTGATGTTCCAAAGTTAACTAAGAGTTATTCTGATATTCCACCATTAAAAGATTCTCAGTGGTACAGGGATCATGGATATACCCAAACGATAAAACCTGATAACATGAAATTATTTGGGAATAGTATAACTGTTCGAAGCTATAATGATAGTGGTTTAGGAAGATATGTAGATACTTTTACTAATGCAATAATTGTTAGTCAGGGAGATATTAATATCGATAGTGGGGACTTAAAAATGACAGGGGTGTTATTTGCCCCAAATGGCAAGGTAACTTTTAGTGGTAAATCATTTGAAGGTGTAGTAATTACTAGAGATGGTTTTTATGTAAAAAGTGGGGGAACTACTGTTACATTCAAGGGTATTGAACAGTATATAAGGGATCTTAAAGATTTCCCACTTAAAGACACTATGTAAGGTTTATTAACAATTACAAATGATTTCACAAAAAAGTCGGGTTTATCATTCACTAAAATAACTAGAATGGCTGCCAAAAGTATTTGGCAGCCATTTCTCAAATTTATCCCGCATTAACGGGCAGTAAGACCCCCATCTCAAGCTTATGAGGGACAAAAACTGCCCGTAAAAGCCCGATTGGTGAGATACAGTGAAACTTACCTTTGTGGTCTTCAATGGTAAAGTTTTCGCCCACAGGATGTGGGTCACACAGACGTTGCCGTAGGACGCGGCGCACTTAGTCTGTGATTCATTGAATCGGGTTCGTAGTGTCACTTTACCGTAGTGAATTGGAGGTATTAGCGACACTAGAACGGGACTAACCATCAGTGGGGAATGATGGAACCCCCCACTGATGGAAGTTTCACTTTATTCTAGAGAGTTTTCTTTTTCTCCACTAGTCTCTGGTGGTAGAACTACTTTATCTTTTCCAACCATTTGCTCCTCGTTCACTTCTTCGTCTAATTGAGCATCTTCCTCTATTTCAACTTCAGACTCAACAGGCATTTCTCTCAAAACCACTTCATTAACAGGTAAATAAAAATCTTTAGAAATCTGCACTGATTCTAGTTTTTCGTTTGTGGAATTATAGGTTTCCCGATAAACAGCTACCGAATGTCCTTGTTTCCCAGTTTGTTTAATCGTTTCACTACCATTAGGCAATAGAGCTGTATACTGTATTATTTTTCGATAATCCATCGTCTGCGAATCTTTTAATACGACCTTATATTGTCGATCTGACTCATAGCCACTAATTTCAACAGTAAGCACACTAGGTTGGGTGGCTTTGAAAACAACCGTCATGTCGAAATCATTGGGATTGGCTAATTTTAAATCCATTCCGTTCCGATTCACTTTCGCTTCATTGCCTACTGTAATCCCAACAGGCACTTCCTGACTTATATTTCTTTCAAGTATTTGCAGATTAGTTGAGAGGCTTGCTTTATATAATAGAGAAGCTACTTGAGTTAAGAAGTCATCCGTCCAATTGCCAGCATTTACGCTTAAATCGTTGATAAAAGAAAACTCGCCGAAAGCTGGTATTGTAATAGTAGGTGTACTTTGAACCCATGAAGCTAGTAATTTCACGTCCATTTGTTGCTTTTTTTCATGAGAAAGCACACTTGTAGACTGTGAATCATCAAAAAAATCCGTTAAACTTATTGCTTGCTCATTCACATCAAGCAAGCTAGCTTTACTCTGGATTTCTGCTTGCAATTTTTCAATTTTTACAGTAGCAATCACCTTTTCATCGACAATTTCTTTTAACAATCGTCTTAAATTTGTTTCCGTTATAGTGGCTAATAACGGATTGTTCATACCGCCTTTGGCATCTCGAACAGATTCATTTGGCGAAAAATGAATGAAATCCGCAGGGATCGTTGTTTTACGATCGGCAAAGGTTAATGAAAGGCGACTTTTATTTTGCCATTCATCGATAGAATGAAGAAGCTTTTCGGTTGCTTGTTTTTTCGATTCGCCACTAACCAAAACAGTGCCAATAGAAGTATTTGCAGCAAATAGCTGATCGGTCTGCGAGATTTTTTCATACGCAAAAGCGCCTAATTGTGAACAAGACATGATAAAAGCCGTTGAAAGAATCACAATGGTTAAAATCCGTAAGTAGGAAGAAGAGCGTTTCTCCATTTACTGTTCCCCCTCATGCTTTTTTTTCAAGTACATCTCTTCCAAATCATCAAATGCATGACTCAGACGTTCATTTGGTGCTACGTCTATTTCTTTATTATCATCTTGCTTAGGCTCGATGGCAGCTGCAACTTGAGCTTCAAGATTTTCAAAGATCTTCTTTCTCGCTTCTAAGACCTGCTCCTCATCACTTATACGGACTTTCCCTAATTCAGACGACGCCTCATGTAAGTCGAATATTTTCCGATTGGTAAAATCAATAAACTCCGATGAATCCACTTCAAAACCGAACGTCTGATGAACCGAGTCTGCTATTCTATCAAGTGAAGATGCTACTTCTAATCTTACATCCTCTTGAATGACCATTGGATCAGTCTCAAACAATTGGGCAGATTCTAAAGAAACACGTTCTACCGAAGAACGATAATACTCATCGACTGTTTCACTCATCTTCGCTCGTTTTTGTAACTCATCAAAAGAAAACAAAGGATTCATTTCGATTAAAACAGCGGCTTTCGTTTCGTTTTCATTCGATTGTAGCCAATTCATCATGAGATACGTCACGAGAATGGCTAATAGAAACTGCAGGCCAAATAGAACCCAAATGGAAAAACGATCATTCGCAATGATCTGTACTGATGCAATACAAACACTAGCTATAAAAATAGCTGTTCTTTTGGACCGCGATATTCGTAGAGGCATCATGTATAGAAGGAATGCTAGCAGAACGGCTGCAATCATAGTTGTATATAGGATTATCAAAATGCTTCACCTCATATTAAACATATCATAAACCTATGAATATTAATAAATAAAAAAAGAGTATGAAAACTAGTTTTAGCATATATGACTCAGGTGGTGCCTAAATTTCAAGTTCGGAACATAATTCCCGTAGCTTTATGATGCGTTCGGGAAAATATCGGCAGAAACTCTGAACTTAGTACCTGGAGATATCCCTGTTGCTTTGAAATAAAGTTTGATGAGAAACACCCTCGCAAGCCAGCTTTTTTCAGCAGATTTAAGTTTGGTTTTAATAAAAAAGTTTAATCATTTCCTACTTGTATTGCTCCACAATTGCGCCCAATTGCGGAATAAGGAAAAAATCCTGCGTTTTAATACAGGATTTTTGGTCCGACTTTTTAATAAAACAATGATCGAACTTAATTTCAAAGCCACAATTGCACTTCGTCGTTCAGTTGCTGGTTCTACCCCAAGAAGACCTCTTCTGCTGTCTGTACCTGTTTTGTCATGGTTTTCTTCCTCCTTTGATTTTGAGCATGCAAAAAGCTCATTCCTACTCATGGTTCAAGTTGGAATAAGCTTTTAAAAGTTTATCAAGTGTTTTGTCAAGTTGTTAAGTGTTTGGTTTCTTGGCTGTATTGTATGATCTTGTTGCTAGAGTTGTAAACCCGAAATATTTAATCGGCCAATCTAATAAGTTTTGGGTTTTTGTAACACCAATCAGGGTCATAGGGTAAAGATTTTAATTTTTGCATATCTTCCCAACTGTAAACCCAATCATAATCCGCAACCCAAAAATAGTCGTCAGGATTAGATTTGAGATAATGATATACAAAGCGAAATACTAACTCTTCAACACCATAAACGTCTTCGATAGTTCCTACTTGATATAGTTTATTATTGGAATCTAAACCCAAATCCTCATAATAAAAAAAATCAAGATGTGGATTATCCAATGCATCTACATAAAGTATAAACGAATCATTATTTTCTCGTACATTCTTATCGTTAATATTCAATGTCGTAGAAAGGAATTGTCCATTGCTGGCATAATTTTTACTGTTATGAAAGTTCAGCATAACATCCGCATGGAAAGCAGAAATGATGGAATCAGCTAAAAGTCGTTCTGGTGTATACTTTTTTTGGTTCATTAAGATAAAAGCAGAAGTCCCCATCCTATTATAAAACCCCCTTCAGATCCTCTAGTGAGTTAACAATCGTAACACCTTTAGATTTTATGGTTTCCAGCATGGCTTTTTGTTCGGGTCTTAAATTACTCAAAGACTTATCAATATACAAAATAACCTTTTTATTCTCTGGATTAAAGAATAAATCATGAGTTGGATCAGTAAATTTATTAAATTGATCTACTTTTACCGATCTAATAGATGTTTTGACTTCAATAATCGCATCTTTTGTAACGACGTCTAAATCACCGGCAAATTGACCGTCACTCTTCTCAACTTTTTGCGCATACGCTTTTACTTTTACCTCTGTTTTATTTCTTACAAAGTCCGCAACCTTAGCCTCAGTTGCTTTACCAACGTCTTTACTATTTAAAAATTGGTTAATAGCTATATTAATATTTTTCGGAGATTGATCAACCCAAGTAAGTTCATTTCCAGCTGGATTTGTATATTTCGTTTTATTTTTAACCTTAACCATGTTGCCAATGGTCTTATCTTGTTCCGTCCCCTCATCGGCTTTATCCTTATTCGGCGTATCGTCATCCGACTTCTTGGGATTGTCATCCGGCTTCTTGGGACCGTCATCTGGCTTCTTGGGATCGTCATCCGGCTTCTTGGGACCGTCATCTGGCTTTTTGGGATCGTCATCCGGCTTCTTGGGACCGTCATCTGGCTTCTTGGGACCGTCATCTGGCTTCTTGGGATCGTCATCCGGCTTCTTGGGACCGTCCTGATGCTTACCCGGACCGTCATTCTTCGGAGGTTTCGGATGAACCGGGACGTCGATATCCGGCTTCCGGGAACCCAGCTTATCCAGAAGCTTGCGCACATAGCGGTGTCCTTTCTTTCCCGCCCAGCTTAGCGCTTTACCGAATGGGATTCTGCTTAGTACAATGCCTATAGCGACGGAAAGCGCATTTTCGGGAGTAAACAGCTTCTTCGGATCGCGGATATAACCGGCAATCTCATGTCCGCTCCCGGCGATACTCGCCCCCGTCATCGCGATACCTAACGCCGGCCAGAATCCGACGAACAGCAGTGACAAGGCAAGGGCCCCCAGCACGATCGCGCCCTGTTCATACCACTCCAGCCGATCCCACCAGTTTTGCAGCGAATCGAACAAGCAGGCGAAACATGCCGTCTCTCCTCCACCCGTATGAGCCCCGATGTCTGCGAACAGACTGGCCACAAGCAGAATCACAGCGAGTCCAGTTAGCGCCTGGCAAAGAGTTTTTACCCGAGCCTGGACAGCCTCCTGTCTACCAGCCGCTTCTTCATTTCCATAAAGCAAATGAAATCCAAGCTCCCTGCGCTCCCGGTAAAAGCCAAGCCAATATATGAATTTTCCCCGGTCCAGACAAAAAGAGCGGGTTATATTCCACAGCTCGATAAACGGATTAAGAAGCGGCTCGTTCGGCAGCGACGGAAGGCGGTTTCGTATTTTGTTCAGCGACCAGTAATCGGCAAAAATCGATGCGACCAGCATCAGCAGGAATACCGGCTGAGTGTTATAACCGCTGCCGGTCCAATCATGAAGCCGGAACACCCAGTCCGGCAGCTTGAGCTGGCCGTTATTGGCCATATGATCCAGGATGGACCAAAGCAAAAGGATTGCTGGGAACAGAAAAACCCATTTCGTCAGTCTTTTCCGCAGCCGATAGGCAATTCCACACGCAAGCGCGACCATCGCAGTGTGCACGGGATGGCTGACGGTCATGAGCGTCGGCAGGAAGCTTGCTTCGAACCGCCCTGGGAATAGAGTCCAGAAATCCCAGTGGATCGTCTTTCCTCCAAACATCGTCGTGCTGTAATCGATCGCTCCGGGGTTCAGCCACCTGCGGCTCAGCTCCTCCATGAGCTGGAAACCGACGCCAGTCGCAGCACCGATGAGCGTGTAATCGCTTAAACTCATGGCGGAAGCTCGACGCGAGAATAACAGGAATATGCCGAGTGGAAGGAGCTTCCACAATTCTTCGAAAATTGGCGTGATCACGGCAATGGACCAAGTGTCGGAAGTTTTTCCGCCGAAAAGCACGTGGAAAGCATTGACTGTAAGCGTCGTGAACGGTACGACAAGAAAAACGCCTGCGAGAACGAACAGAACAACTTGCTTCCACGGCATCGTTTTGCTTCGGCACAGAAACCAAAATTGCAGCAGCACATAAAACGACCACAAATATTGAATCATCATGGTACGCGATTCTTTAACGAAGAACAAACTCAACACAAACGCAAGCAACGACAGCCAGGAAAAAATCGCATACGCCGTTTTAATAAACGGATATTTCGCAATCCATGATTGGCAAGTTCGATAGATGGCCTCAAGGAAATCCCGAATTCCGGTTCGAATGGACCAGATCGAATTCACTACGGTCGCCTCCTTTGTAAGCCGACCTCGTGCAAGCGGGACGTCCCCCTTTACGCTGGTCCAGCCCTAAGTAAATAAATGAATTCATGAAAACCATGGTCACCGATCGATCGGAGCGGAGGTTTAATAGAGTAATACCCGCAACATGTACCTAACCTATTTCTCGTGGGGTTACTAGTATTATTAATATTTTTATAAAATGTTGAAAAGGCGCTGGTCGCAAATCGATTTTTGCACGAAGCCTCGAAAAGGTGGATTAACAAAAAACAATCCTTGTTAAAATGTATACAAAGGTACAGTGAAAGACCGTCAAGGCCTACAGAATTTAATAATTGTAATTCGGATGAATTATGTTGTTGTTGTAGCTTTATAAAAAAAGTCTGATTAAAGATACCCAGCAAGTCTTCAGATGCTTGTTGTGATTTAAATGTATCAAAAACAATAACTTTATCACCTAGATCCACAAAGCCTGCATTTGCTGCAGCCCCGCCACCTTCTCTGGCTATTGCTTCATATAAACCTTTACTAACTTGTTCTAGCTAAAAACTTTTACTACAAAATTCACCGTTCATTTACCTCACCTCTTATTTATTTGATTAACCTATATTTTTTATATTCGATATTACTAAAATGATACCTCTAAATTGAGTAATATTAACAAACCTGTTCTTTATCTTAATAAAATGATTTAAAAGCATCTAAATTTGCACATTCAGTTATTCAACTAAATAGCCATTCGTATTATAAAGTCAGCCAGAACCGTACTCAACTATGTCGGGGTACACGTTCAGTTACTAGCATTTTAGTAGGTGGTACCTCGGTTACGTTAATATCAGATGATTACTAGTGGCAGGAATTCTCGCTATTCGCTGAAACATTAGTTATACAATAGATTATTATATACTCAGATATCTTCGGAATATCTGGTTAATCGTGACAATGGTGTAGCTTACAATTACGGAGTCTTATCTTTTAATTGCATTTAAAAGCTCCCTATCCCAACTCCCCAAGATCTTCTACATGTAAGCAAATACATCCACTACAACATTAGTAATAAGAAGATGCCAATGAATCATTAAAACGGAAGACTACGGAACTTACAAATTTTAACAATATTTATTTTCCGTAAATTTAATAAACTCCCTAGATTTAATAGAAATAAATGCTAGAATTCAATTGTTTGGAAACGCAAGATAAGACCTAATAATAAAAAACTTAATAATAAAGAATTAGCAGAATTTGAAGATGTTATTGGATATAAATTACCACAAGACTATATTGATTTTTTAATGGAATACAATGGAGGAGACCCCGAAAACAATATAATTGAACTTCCAAATGGCGAAATTCTTTCAATTTCAATATCCGATTTTTTTGGAATAGGTATAGAGAAAATTAATGATTTAAAGGCGAATTTCAAAGTTTTCAAAGAAAGAATACCAAAAGGTTACATACCTATTGCTAGAACAGAAGGCGGTAATTTGGTCTGTTTAGATGGTGACAACGGGCATTTATTCCTTTGGGACCACGAAAATGAATGTCAAAATGATTATATTGAAAATAAAAACCTCCTACCTATTGCTAATCATTTCGAGGACTTCCTTAAAATGATTAAATCCGATTCTGGCGAAGATTTGGAAGGCTACGAAGTAGAGGAAGTATGGGTTGACCCTGATTTTTTAGCCGAAATGAAAAAAATGGTTTATTGAAGTAAAGGGTGCGATTGTTCAATAAGTGGAGACGCTTTTTCGGTAACGAGTGTAAGAAGTATAGGTTGGAGGTGTGTAAAATGATTCAAGAGAATCCTTATATAACCTTTGGAGCTGATATTGGTGGTCCCAACGCAGGTAAAGTGATATCTCCCCATCTACAAGAGTTAAGGAATTTATTATATAAGTATTGTGACGATATTTACTGTGTTGAGATGGATAGTATTGATCCAGTTTTAAGAGTAGATGGTGAAATATCGTATTGGGAGTTTGAAGGCTGTGAAAAATTAAGACTTAGTAAAAAGAATCGATATATAACAATTGATGTAGGTATGCCCCGTTCAAGATGGGAAGGTGTCGATCCAGTAGATATTAGAAAATATCTTATAAATCAACTTAGGATTGCCTTAGAACTGATGTTAAAGCGATTAAAAAAAGAGAAGTACACTGTTAATGATACAGAATTATGGGCTGATTTTAGTAAAGTTGAAGAAGAATTCTTATTAAAGTAACTGGTGCTTTAGTAAAAGAAGAAAGGGTTCTACATATTAGTCATATCTAATATGTAGAACCCTTTAATTTTTCTATCTTTTTTAAAATTAGGTCTTGATAAATTACAAACATCGCATCTTTTTTACAAACATCGTGACTTTATTTCAAAGCCACAATCCCCTCTTCAATCTTTACGAGCGAGATTTACAACATTACGCGCCGGAAATCAAATTTACGCGCCAGTTTTGAGTTTAGCGGGCCGGAAGCAACACTTTGCGAGCGAGATTTACGATTTGCGCGCCGGAGACCATTTTACGCCCGAAATCCATAAAGGTGTTCATTCCGGCGCGAATATTTTCATTTCGTTCAGCTTGTTTTTCTAATATAAGGGCGTGCCAATGCCAGAAAATAGAGCGATCCTGTGACAATGACTAAATCATTGGGATTCTGTAGATTTCGTGCATAATCGATTGCTTCCTGCCAATTGATCATCGCCTTTTTCCGCTCCAGCTTACTCGTTTCTAACAATTCCTGTGCGGATGCTGCTCGCTTAAAGTCAATTTCCGTAAAGGTAACCGATGTCGCATGTTCATCTACCATTCTTAACACTTGTCGATAATCTTTATCTGTTAAGGCGGTAAAAACGAAATGATAATTGACATCTGGATATCTAGTTTGTAATGTTTCTAGCAAAACTTTCATGCCAGCAGGGTTATGAGCACCGTCTAAAATGATCTGACCAGGTAACACTTCAAATCTTCCAGCCCAATGTGCCTTTGCCAAACCAGCCCGAATACTTTTTTCAGAGATTTCTAGCTGATACTCTTCAACTAACAGCTTTACTGCAGCAATCGCTAAAGCCGCATTATTCACTTGGTGACGGCCGAGCATTTTAAGGTCGATTTGTTCAAGCGTTGTATTTCCCATTTTAAAAGAAAAACATTGACCGTCTTGAACTTGACTAGGCTCACTCAAGAGGATTTCTTTATTTAGGCAATAAAGGTTTGCGCCCTGTACTTTGGCATATTCCATTATAGCCGTAGCAGGTTCCTCTTCCGTTACACCGCTAATAACAGGCACACCGCGTTTAATAATTCCAGCCTTTTCAGATGCGATTTCAGCCAAGGTATTTCCAAGTATATTCGTATGCTCTAAAGAAATCGATGTGATAATAGATAGTAAAGGAGTGATGACATTGGTACAATCTAGCCTGCCACCTAATCCTGTTTCGATGAGTGCAATGTCCATCTCGTTCTTTTGGAAATAAAGAAAAGAAATAACCGTAATAATCTCAAAAAAAGTAGCCCGATATCCCACTTGACCTTCTTCTAAAAAAGGATAAATGGTATTCATATGTTCGATCATTTCTTCATCTGAGATCATCGTTTCATTAATCATCATTCTTTCGTTTACTTTTTCCAAATGCGGTGAAGTAAAACTACCCACTTTAAGTCCTTGGGCCATTAAGATTTCCTTCAAAGCATTCAAAGTCGAGCCTTTGCCATTTGATCCAGCAATATGGATCGATTGAAAGCTCTTTTCTGGGTTCCTAAGCTCTTTTAATAGATTCTCCATTCGCGCTAAGCCAAAGTCCATCCCAAGCTTCGATTCTCTACTATATAAATAATCCATGACTTCTTCCATTGATTGAAACAAACCGACCACTCCCTAAAACTGTTCTATTTCTCGATTTAATAAAGGATCACATTTAACCATAGCAAATTCTTAAAAAATAGACAAAAGGATTTTTTCATGCACAGCTGATCGTTTACTGATCATGTATTGGAGTTTACTAACCACATGAAGGTTTCCTCACAAAGTACTGAGGTTTTCTAACCAATTTTTGCTCAAGCCGGCAACTAATAAAAAAGGATGACCCATAAAGTCATCTGCTACCTGTTTGAGTCATCCTTTTTCGAGGAAAAGGGGCGGGGCTTCGCAAAATCAGCTCCGCAACCCCACCTTCATTAGATGATACAGTTTTTAGATCCTGAACCTTTTTCATCCTAGGGATGAGAACAGACGCTCATTGTTGTTTTTGTTTACAGCTGTTTCAATTCAATAATTCGTTGATTAACAGCGTCGCGTTTTTCAACGTAGTCTTTTTCTTTCGCTTTTTCTTCCTCAATTACTTGTGCAGGGGCTTTTTTCACGAAGCCTTCATTGCCTAGTTTCTTTTGCACACGTTCTACTTCTTTATTCAGTTTCTCTAGTTCTTTATCAAGACGCTTGATTTCGTCTTCGATATTAATTAAGCCTTGAAGTGGTAAAATAAGCTCCACACCTGTAACGACAGCTGTCATTGCTTGGCCTGGCTCATCCACTACTGTACCGATCGTTAATTCTTCTGGGTTACAGAATCGTTCAATATAGGCACGGTTATTCTGAAGTGTTGTTACAATGTTTTCATCTTTTGCTTTTAGGATCAATTTAATTTTCTTGCTTAGCGGTGTATTTACTTCACTGCGAATATTCCGTACAGAACGGATAATTTCCACAAGCAGTTTCATTTCCTCAGCGGCAATACCGTCAGAAAGCTCGGAACGTACTTCTGGCCAAGCAGCAACAGTGATTGATTCGCCACTATGCGGCAAGTTTTGCCAAATTTCTTCCGTGATAAATGGCATAAATGGATGTAATAAACGCATCGTATTGTCAAGTACATAGGCAAGAATTGAACGAGTCGTTTTCTTCGCTGCTTCATCTTCTCCGTAAAGTGGTAGCTTCGCCATTTCAATATACCAGTCACAGAAGTCATCCCAAATGAAGTTATAAAGTGCGCGGCCAACTTCACCGAATTCATATTTATCAGCTAGACGAGTAACGGTTTCAATCGTTTCATTTAGACGAGTTAAGATCCATTTATCCGCAACGGATTTTTCACCTGTCAAATCAATTTCTTCGTATTTCATTCCGTCCATATTCATCAACGCGAAACGAGATGCATTCCAAATTTTATTAGCGAAGTTCCATACAGCTTCAACTTTTTCTGTGCTGTAGCGCAGATCTTGACCTGGTGAACTTCCTGTTGATAAGAAGTAACGTAATGAATCGGCACCATATTGATCGATGACATCCATTGGATCGACTCCATTACCAAGGGATTTACTCATTTTACGACCTTGTTCATCACGTACTAGCCCATGAATTAATACATCTTTAAATGGACGTTCGCCAGTGAATTCAATCGCTTGGAAAATCATTCGAGACACCCAGAAGAAGATAATGTCATAGCCCGTAACGAGTGAACCAGTTGGATAATAGCGTTTGAAATCGGCGCTTTCACGATCCGGCCAGCCCATCGTTGAAAATGGCCATAATGCCGAGCTGAACCATGTATCAAGAACATCTGTATCTTGTTCCCAGTTTTCAATGTCACTAGGTTCTTCTTGACCTACATATACTTCGCCTGTTTCTTTATGATACCAAGCTGGAATGCGATGTCCCCACCAAAGCTGACGAGAAATACACCAATCACGAATATTCTCCATCCAACGTAAATACGTTTTCTCAAAACGATCCGGTACGAAGTGAACTTTTTCTTCGTCTGATCCTTGTTGAAGTTTAATCGCTTCATCTGCTAATGGCTGCATTTTAACGAACCACTGAGTAGAAAGATACGGTTCAACAACAGCGCCACTTCGCTCAGAATGACCGACAGAATGCATATGTTCTTCAATTTTGAAAAGAACACCTTGCTCTTGTAAGTCTTTGACAATTTGTTTACGGCATTCAAAACGATCCATACCCTTGTATGTGCCGGCATTGTCATTCATTGTCCCATCTTCGTTCATCACAAGGATGCGCTCTAAATTATGGCGATTGCCAATTTCAAAGTCATTTGGATCATGGGCTGGCGTAATCTTCACAGCACCTGAACCGAATTCCTTATCGACATAATCATCGGCAACAATTGGAATTTGACGGCCGGTAATCGGCAGGATAACATGCTTGCCAATTAAGTGCTTATAGCGGTCATCTTCTGGATGAACAGCAACTGCTGTATCCCCTAGCATCGTTTCTGGACGAGTTGTCGCAACTTCGATAGAACCTGATCCATCAGCTAATGGATAGTTCATATGATAAAACGCACCCTGAACATCCTGATGAATCACCTCGATATCAGATAGCGCCGTTTTTGTTGAAGGGTCCCAGTTAATAATGTATTCGCCGCGATAAATCAAACCTTTATTATATAGTTTAACGAATACTTCACGAACCGCTTTAGAAAGCCCTTCGTCCAATGTAAATCGCTCTCGGCTATAATCAAGACCTAAACCTAGCTTTGCCCATTGATCACGGATATGGCCTGCATACTCTTCCTTCCAGCTCCAAGTCTCTTCGACAAACTTCTCACGACCAAGGTCATAACGGCTGATTCCATCAGCACGAAGCTTTTGCTCAACCTTAGCTTGAGTTGCAATTCCAGCATGGTCCATTCCCGGAAGCCACAAAACATCATAGCCCTGCATCCGTTTCATTCTCGTAATAATATCTTGAAGCGTCGTATCCCATGCATGACCTAGATGCAATTTACCTGTAACGTTCGGTGGTGGGATCACAATCGTGTATGGCTCTTTCTTTTCATCACTTTCCGCTTTGAAATACTGCCCATCTAACCACCATTTATAGCGGCCCTTTTCAATGGACTGCGGATCATATTTTGTCGGCATCGTTAATTCTTCCATCTGAATTTCCTCCTTAAAAATGTGTTAAAGACACAAAAAAACTTCCTTCATCACAAAAGGACGAAGAAAGTTGTTCGCGGTGCCACCTTTTTTCCGAAAAAAGAGTATAATCCTTTTCTCGGCTCTTAAAGATTTGATAACGGCTTTTCGCCGGCTTCCGCTACTTTTATTGTTCACGGAAACTGCTCATGGACGACTTCTGATGGTACACACTTAGAAACCTTTCAGCATTTGGCTTCCTCTCTTAAAGCGGTCTTTCATCATACTACTTCCAATCATAGCGGTTGATATGTAATTATTCATTAACATTCATTTTACAAAAGAAATACACCTAACGTCAATCATCTTCTTATTTTTTTAAACGTTAAGAAATTATAAATTGTCAGCGAAGAAGTTGATCCGACATAGTTTCCAATTTAATACTCGCCAATAGTCGAGTTTTATGTTACACAGTATATCCGGAAATGTGAGCATTCATTCACAAAACTCCACGAGTAACCATATAATAGGGTACCTCTTAAAAAGAAAGGGTTGGGCAATTTTGAGACAACGTTATTCTCCCTATACGCTGCCGCCCTGGTTGAAAGGTATCCGTAATGTTTGTAGTCAGTTTATGTTACCGATATGTATTTTTCAGGGATTTCGCACACTTTTGTTTCCGACATTTTTAGATATTTTGATTCTATCAATCGTCGTCGTACTTTTGATTTCTTTTCGACAAAATTGGATATAAGGATAAAAATAATCCGAAGCGTAATGCCACCATTCTTTATTAGCATATGCTCCGGATTATTCTGGATTCGGTTCTTGTTGTTGTTGTTGCTGTGCTTCTACAGCCGCTTTCTTTGCTCTTTCGTTTTCCTCGATTTTCATCACCATATACTCAATATTTTTCACTAACCAATATTGCCGTTGAAAATGACGGACATATTGCAGTTCACTCCGGTTCCCCTTTTTTTCAACATATCCTTTTACTACAGCAATCGATGATTCTGGGTAAGCGAGATAGCTTTGAAATAGCAGGACTTCCTCAGGTTTTAAGGGGAAATAGCGCATATAGTTATAGAGAAGGTCGACACAGTCATCACAGGGAAACGGATACGTTCTCGCAGCCTCTACCAGATAGGGCAGCAAGTCAAAATGTGGCGGAGCTGTTCTTGAATTTTCGAAGTTGATAAAGTAGCCATAGCCTCGATCATCGTATACGTAGTGCTTCAATGAAACTTTGCCATGTGTCACAACTGTCCGGATCTTTTCATGATCCTTTGTTTTCTCATACCAGTCTTCTAGTTTTTTCGTTGAATATTCTAGAGCCTGTGATAAATCGGTATAGTACGTACAATACATCAACTCAAATGGCGACATATACCATTTCTTTTCACAGCTTTCAACAAATTCACGGAGAAATCCCAGCTGTTTCTTCCACTCTTCATTGGTCGATTGATAATGTTCTTCACGTTCCTCTGCCTCAACGGTAATCTCTCTGACAGACAAAGTGTGCATGCGGGCAAGCTCACGAAACATTTGCTTATTCCGTTCGGAACGCTCTCCAGTTTCCTGATCAGAAAGCCATGGCATCAAATAATACAAGCGATTATTGTGAAGCACCGCATAACGACCGTCCATCGTTTGATAGATGGGGACAATTCGATTATACCCACGCTGATATAGGCGTTGAATATTTCGGATAAAATCAATCCCAATATGAGGATCAATCGATTTTAGGGCAAAGACACCTTTATCACTGTACAGCTTTGTAATATTGCCAATAAATTCAATATGATACGTTTTTACCGAATAGTTAAGGAGAACCGCTTCGGTATCCTGCCTTCTTCTTTCATTATCCGCCATGGAATTCACTTCCATCAGTTAATTTCTAGATAAGGAGGCAGAACGAGGGAATGGCCCGTTCTACCTCCTTGTTTAATTTTGGCTGTTTTGTATCCTTTACTGCTTTTAATTATATTTACAATACTATCCTAGGTTGCTCATTTTCCATGAGCGCTCACTCAACTACAATCAACATCTGCTCGAATTTGCTATTTGCTAAAAACAACAATCTTTACGAAAAGAGTTTTAATTTTTAATCGCTCTCACCTTTGGAACGTATAATACTTGACCCTCATAAATATCTTGACTTGGTTCTAGTTCATTGCTGTTTAGAAGGGACTGTACACTGACTTCATAGCGTTCAGCTAAGCTGTCTAACGTTTCTCCTTGCTGAACAATGCACACTTTAATACCAATTAACTCTTCCTCTTGTTTTCGTCCTAAGAAAGACGTTAACGAAAGATGATCTTCTTTCGTTGCCTCTTTTTCTGACGTTTCTCTTTCTGAGACTTTTTCACGTTCAGACGGATCTTTCTTCGTTGATTTTTCTTCTTTCCTTCGGACAAAATCTAGTAATGGACCGTGTTCCTTCTCTATCTGAGAATGTTCGTGAACGTCCTCAGCAACCATTTCTGATGCTCGGAGTTCTTCTAAGTGTTGCTCCACTTTTGGCGGTTCAACCGCTTGTATTTCTTGTATTTCTTTTGTTTTATTGGCATAGATTGGCCGCGATTCTTCTGCATCTTCAATGTCTGGCAGTTTCCTAGCCTCTACAATAAACGGAGTAAATAACTCGTCCTCATCCTCTTTTTCCACTTCCATTTCTCGAGATAATGGAACTAGTTCGGTTTGTATTTCTTCTTGTTCATGATAAATAGAAACAGGATCTTGTTCTATTTTCTCTGGCGAATAATCGATTTCTTCAACTATATTTGCTGACTCTTCTAATTCTCGGAAAAGTGTGACTTGTTCTGATTCATTTTCCTCTAACATATCGTCCACTTCTTCCGTCTCGTTTACCATCTCTTCCTGATCCCTATAATAAGCAAGGGGCTCTTGGTCAAATGCCACATTTTCAGACTGAGAGGAAGTCTCCTCTTCAAATTCTACTTCAACCGTTTCTTCCCATGTTGAATTCGCTTCATCCCGCTCATTTTCTTCCTCTTCATATTCATCTAAAAAATCTGCTGGTTCTTCCTGTTTCCTTTCACTTCGCGAGTCTTCAATTCCACTTATGATAAGTTCTGCCTCAAGCTTCAGGCAATTTTTTTCAGGCATAAAATAATCAAAAGCATGGATATTTACATCAATATTATCCAAAGACTGTATGCGATTGTTCGGAATCGTAATATCGACTGGTATACGGTGAATAAATTCACTTAACCCGTCTGCTCTTAGATCGACGCTATGAATCGTCTTCGGATAAAAAGGCTGTGAGAATTCAAGATCAGAAGTGCCATCTTCCTCCCCTGTTTCCTTATACTCACCACTCAAATCCAAAGAACCCCTAATCACTACATATTGATCACTCTCTTGAATAGTCACATTCGGTTCAAGCGATAGGGAATAAAGCTCTTCTATCTCCTGCCCTTTCTGAAACCAGACAGATTCCTCTAAGGAAAATCGTAAAAACGATTGATTTTCGATTGACAATCAAACTCCTCCTTCCAAACTAAAAAAACAAGTAACGATGCCATTAACAATCTATGAAAAGTTCAACGATAATATGACGTCAAAATAACGCGAAGAAAACGAAGTCTACAGTTTTTCATGTTGACGTATAAAGTGATACTTCAATCAGTAGTGTTTTTCTGCCCGTGCAGGATAAAACTTGTATTTGACGCATATTTTTTATTTTTGACACATAAAATCTAGTTTTGATGCATATCTTCACAAAAAAAAGCAGATTCACCTAAAAGGCAAACCTGCTTGTTACTTACGCTTATTTTCTCAATTTAGCAAATGCTTGTTCAGCAGCTGCGATTGTTTTTTCGATGTCTTCGTCACTGTGGGCAGTTGATAGGAAAAGCCCTTCGAATTGAGATGGTGGTAAGTACACACCTTGCTCAGCCATTTCACGGTAGTACGTGCCGAAGAAATTCAAATCGGATTGTTTCGCTGTTTCGTAATTGATGACATCTTCGTTTGTAAAGAATAAGCCAATCATAGAACCAGCTCGATTAAACGTATGTGGGATATCATATTTCTTGGCAACTTGACCAATGCCCGCTTCCAACATATCCCCTTTACGGGTAAATTCTTGATACACTTCAGGTGTCAGTTGGCTCAGTGTTTCCAGCCCAGCAGTCATCGCAAGCGGATTACCTGAGAGCGTTCCTGCCTGATAAATCGTTCCACTTGGGGCAACTCGTTCTAGAATCTCTCGTTTACCGCCAAATGCACCGACTGGTAAACCACCGCCGATTACTTTTCCTAGACAAGTAATATCAGGTGTCACACCGTAATGTCCTTGGGCACAATTATAACCAACACGGAATCCTGTCATCACTTCATCAAAAATTAATAATGAGCCGTATTGTTCGGTAACAGATCGTAAGCCTTCTAGGAATCCAGGTTGAGGTGGGACAACTCCCATATTGCCGGCCACTGGTTCAACGATGATAGCAGCAATGTCTTCACCAAATTGTTCAAATGCATATTTAACGCTTGCTAAATCATTGTATGGAACTGTAATCGTATTTCTTGCGATGCCTTCGGGTACACCTGGGCTGTCCGGCAAACCAAGTGTTGCGACACCGGAACCTGCCTTAATTAATAATGAATCGCTATGACCATGGTAACAACCCTCAAATTTCAAAATTTTATCGCGACCGGTATATCCACGTGCAAGTCGTAATGCACTCAAAGTCGCTTCTGTGCCCGATGAAACCATTCGGACCATTTCAATCGAAGGTACTCTTTCAATAACTAGCTTTGCTAATTCATTTTCAAGGAGTGTAGATGCTCCAAAACTTGTCCCTGTTTCTGCGACTTTTTTTAAAGCTTCCACGACACGGTCGTTCGAATGACCTAAAATAAGCGGACCCCATGACAACACATAATCGATGTATTCATTGCCATCAATATCAAAAATTTTTGAGCCTTTTCCCCGTTCCATAAAAATCGGATCCATGTCTACTGACTTGAATGCGCGAACCGGACTATTAACGCCGCCTGGCATTAAGTTCTGTGCTTCAGCAAAAGCCTGTTTTGATTTTTCATATGAACGCATGATACTCCCCACTTTATCGTTTATTTTAGTACGTGTTCAAAAAGGAGGATAAAAAGAGCCGAAAAGTTCTGCGAGCGATCGTCTCAAACCTTTCACATATGCAGTCATACGTGCGGACCGGACTTTTTGAACATCCTCTTTTAGAAAACGTTTCTTACTTCATGTCATTAAGATAGCGCGCAGCGTCTTTCGCAAAGTATGTAATGATTAAATCCGCTCCTGCACGTTTCATGCCTGTTAGCATTTCTAAGACAATCGACTTTTCATCTACCCAGCCGTTTAATGCAGCTGCTTTGACCATCGAATATTCTCCACTTACATTATAAGCAACAACTGGTAAAGTTGTATAATTTTTCACATCTCGGATAATATCTTGATAGGAAAGCGCCGGCTTGACGATGAGGAAATCTGCTCCTTCATCTATATCCGATTCCGCTTCACGGAATGCTTCCATCCGGTTAGCAGGGTCCATTTGATAGGTTTTTCGATCGCCGAACTGCGGTGCGCCATTAGCTGCTTCTCGGAAAGGACCGTAATAGGATGATGCATATTTAACCGCATAGGACATGATTGGCACGTCTAAAAAGCCTGCTTCATCAAGTCCAGCACGGATCGCTGTAACGAAACCGTCCATCATATTGGAAGGGGCGATAATATCCGCTCCTGCTTCAGCTTGACTAATTGCGGTTTTGGTAAGTAAGTCAAGGGACGCGTCATTGAGGATTTTATCGCCTTCTACTACTCCACAATGACCATGGCTTGTATACTCACATAGACAAGTGTCAGCTACAACAATCAACTCAGGATACGTTTCCTTAATTAAACGTGTAGCGACTTGAACAAGCCCGTTATGGCTAAATGCGCCTGTACCTTCTTCATCTTTATCATACTCAAACGGCACACCGAATAAGATGACGGATTTAATTCCTAAGCTCACGACTTCATCCACTTCTGCTAACAAATGATCCATGGAAAGCTGATATATCCCTGGCATAGAAGCGATTTCGTTTTTGATATCCTCACCATCAATGACAAAGATAGGATAAATGAAGTCCTCTTTATGTAAATACGTTTCGCGAACGAGGGAACGAATGCCAGCACTTGAGCGCAGACGACGGTGTCTCGTAAATTGAATGTCTTTCATATAAATTCCTCCTTAGATTGATTTCTAATTGAATGACTTTCTAGTAGTGTTAGAAACCACTTTCAGTCTGATGTAGGACATGGGGAAGAGGCTTCAAGACTTACTCTCCTTAGTACCCAGAAATCCAGCTCCGCACCACCACCATTGTGATTAGGTGTATGTAAAGTACTACATGATTTAACTTTCATAGTAAGTGGTGGTGTTTTAACGCAATATTCAGTTTGTATATTGTCTTGTCATATAGTCTGCCAAACTATCGATCATTGCTTCTGCTGTATATACTTTTGGAGAAACAGCTACGGACAGACCATATGATTCGGCTGTCTTCAATGCGATGGGTCCGATACAAGCAAAAACAATTTTCTCCAAACTCGCTTGCAAATCATGTTTGTTTACGATTTTCATAAAGTGATGAACCGTTGACGAACTGGTGAATGTAACAATATTCAATCGCCCATTAGTGAGCAATTCTGCTAACTTAGGCTCACTTGCTTTTGGCAAAACTGTTTGATATATAATCATTTCTTGGCATTGTGCCCCTGCCTCTCGAATTTTATCGGCAATAACCGTACGCGCTAAATTCCCCTTCGCAATAAGGACACGTGAGTCCTGCTTTAGCATAGGAATAAATTCCGCTACAAAGGCTTCCGCTACAAAATGTAGGGGGACAAAATCCGTACTAAGCCCGCGACTCATAAGGTATTCTTCTGTTTTACTGCCGATTACAGCAATCCGTGGCAATTTTACCGGTGCCTGTTCTTCTAGAAGACGGAAAAAATAGTCGACTCCGTTTTGGCTCGTAAGAATTAACCAGTCATATTCATGAATATGGCGAATATAATGGTTGAGTTGGTCGATATTATCAGGCAGGATAAAATCAATAAGTGGCACGACGCAAGCGTTGCCGCCATAACTCTCCACTTTTTCTACTATGCTCGCTGCCTGACTTTTCCCTCTAGTAATAAGAACATGAGAACCTTTTAAAGGGGCAGACTTATTCATTACTGATTGAGCTCCTCTTTGACAGAATCAATTAATGCTTTTGCACCTTTTTCCGTTAAAATCCGCGCTGCTTCAACGCCAATTTCTTGAGGATTTTCTCCAGTAACCACTTCTTTAAAAATTGTTTTTCCATCAGGAGATGCTATAAGTGCTGTTAATTCAATATTTCCCGTTTCTTTTGTAATTGCATAACCTGCAATCGGCACTTGACAGCCTCCTTCCATCTTATCAAGAAAGACGCGCTCTGCTTCTACAGTTGCCTTCGTTTCTTTAGACGTCAGCTTCTCCAATTGTTCCATGAGTTCAACATCTGATTCTCTACATTCAATCGCAAGTGCTCCTTGTCCTACTGCTGGAAGGCAAAGGTCTGGCTCCAAGAATTCTGTTACGATATCTGATTTCCAACCCATTCGGGAAAGACCCGCAGCTGCAAGGATGATCGCATCATAATCCTCATTTCTTAGTTTTTCAAGACGCGTATCAATATTTCCACGAATCCACTTAATTTCAAGATCTGGACGCTCTGCCAAAATTTGAGCACTGCGACGTAAACTGCTCGTACCGACAATCGCACCAGGCTTTAAATCTGCAAGCTTAACATGGTCCTTAGAAATCAATGCATCACGGTGATCTTCTCTCGGCGGAATGCACCCAATGGTTAAACCATCTGGCAATACAGCTGGCATATCTTTCATACTATGTACAGCCATATCAATTTCTTTATCTAAAAGTGCTTGCTCAATCTCTTTAACAAACAAGCCTTTGCCGCCCACTTTAGATAAAGTCACATCAAGAATTCGATCTCCTTTTGTCACAATTTCCTTTAATTCAAATTCAAACGGGACACCGAGCTCCTTTAATTGATTAATCACCCAGTTAGTCTGCGTAACAGCTAGCTTACTTCGTCTTGAACCGACAATTATTTTTCTCATGATATCCTCCTATGTAGTCCATAAATGAAATGTGGAAAGACTTCCGAAAAGGAAAAAGTTAATAAGTACTATTAAAAATGAAATAAGGTTCAGATAGGCCAACGTTTTTCCATACATTTGCTTTCGGACTTTAAAATATAAATAGATACTGTACACAATGAGCACTAAAAATGAACCAAGAATTTTTGGATCAAACCAGGTGACTTCTGGCACTTTGATATAGGCCCACTGCAACCCTAGAATAAGCGATAGAATCAACATCGGCACACCAACGACCGCGAGCACATAAGACATATGCTCAAGCTTGGCTAAATCGCCAAGCCGTAATAGACGCTTACCCCATTTCTTTCTTTTTAATAAATCGTATTGTATTAAATACAATAACGAGAATACAAAAGACAATGAAAACGCCCCATAGGATAGGATTGCAAGGGTGATATGTATCAGCAAAAGTTCTGAAACGAGCTGCTCTGCCAGTACCTTCGACTGAATTTGAACCGGTGCAAATGTATGAATCGCCATCACGATGAACCCTAATACATTCGTAAAAAATACAGTAAAATCAACCGGTAGAAATTTATTGATCATCAACGATAACGTAATGAGCACCCATGCATAAAAATATAAGCCTTCAAAGATCGTCAGCACGGGGAATCTGCCCGTTTGCAACATATATAAAAATAGAAATATGGTTTGTAGAACCCAAACAATAGCAAGTAACCAGAAAGCTCCTTTGTTTGCCTTCTGGTTATTATGAAGAAAATCAATAAAATATAAGAGCACACTTGCTGCATAAATTAATACAGTTACTTCATGCAATCTTGTCATCATCAATTCCATATAATACTCCAACTACACTTGAACAGGGACTGGTTTGACCTGCACTACTTTTCTATTTGCCTGTTGTACAGGCACAGTAGAATCTTCCACTAAATCTTCCAATTGAAAAATCTTCACAAAACGATCCAAAGCTTCTTTCGCATTTGGCTCGACCGCTATTTCTTTCGCATAAAGAATTGGATCTTTCAGCATTTGGTTAATGATGCTCTTCGTATGCTTGCTAATTAGCTTTCGATCGCGATCGCTTAAATGAGGAAGCTTACGCTCAAGACTTACCATTGTCTCGGATTGGATCGACAGCGCCTTCTCCCTAAGTGCTGAAATAACCGGCACAACACCTAAGACGTTTACCCATTGATTAAATTCAACAATCTCGGATTCAATCATCATGTAAATACTCTCGGCAGCTTTTTTTCGTTCCTGCATGTTTGCTTCTACAATTCCTTCAAGATCGTCAATGTCATATAAGAAAACATTTTCATGTTCAGCGATTGCAGGATCTAAGTCACGTGGAACCGCAATATCAACCATCAAAATCGGTCGGCCTTTACGCATTTTGTTCACAAAGGTCATCATTTCTTTATTAATGACAAAATCCTTTGCACCAGTTGAACTAATGAGGATATCTGCTTCCACTAGCGCACATTGCAATTCTTGTAACTGTTTCGCTTTACCAGAAAAGCGATCAGCTAAAGCAACAGCTTTCTCATATGTGCGGTTAATGACTGTGATATCATCTGCGCCATTGCCGTGGAGATTTTGAATGGCCAGCTCTCCCATTTTCCCTGCACCTAGAATGAGCGTATTCTTTCCCTTTAATCCGCCAAATATTTTCTTAGCTAACTCGACAGCTGCATAGCTTACAGATACAGCATTTGTATTTATTTCTGTTTCAGAATGGGCTTTTTTTGCTAACGTTAATGATTGCTTAAAAAGATGATTGAACACAGTGCCAATTGTGGATTGTTTTTGGGCTTCCATATAGCTTGAACGAACTTGTCCAAGAATTTGTGTTTCACCAAGAACCATCGAATCTAAACCACAAGCCACTTTAAATAAATGTTCAATCGCTCCCTCGCCTTCATAGATTGTAAGATAGGAAGAAAACGCTTCTCTTTCGATATTGAACCACTCTGAAAGGAATTCTTTTATATAATATCTGCTTGTGTGCAATTGATCTGCCACCGCATAGATTTCGGTACGGTTACATGTCGAAATAATCACGTTTTCGAGAATACTTTTTTTATTTTTTAACGCTTTCATTGCTAAAGCAAGTTCAGCTTCGTTGAATGATAATTTCTCACGAATTTCGACAGGGGCAGATTTATAATTTAAGCCTACCGCTAATATATGCATCCTTCGTATTGCACCCCCAGTAAATTCAATCTTAACAAACCATATTATATCATTTATATTTTACTTAAAACGTCAAAATTATGAACAGTTCATGAAAACATATGCTAACATGGTACTGGTATGAAAAAATTACACCGTACATAGGTAGTTTTCGACAATTCATTTATATAAAATTACCATATCAAAAAACAAAACGAACTTCAAGTAAACAAATTAGGAGGGCATGATGAAAAATCAACGAATCTTTCCCGGCATTATTCTACTCGGCTTCGGGCTCTATTTCTTGCTTCAACAATATAACCTCGTCTTATTTAAAGACTTTTTCAATTGGCCCACAGTTCTATGTATCATCGGAGCTGCTTTTTTAGGTGAAGCATATGGTGGGAAACAGACTCATGCCATCCTTCCAGGTGTGATTCTGTTTGGAACCGGCCTGCACTTTCATCTAGTTGGCCATCTTACATTTTGGCCAAGTCACATCGGTGTTCTTCTTCTCATCGTTGCCATTGGCTTCCTAATGCAGGCAAGTAAAATGAAATCAAGCTCAATTCAAGGCATCTTATTGCTTATTATTGCCATTATAACGGTCTATTATGACCAACTCATTAGCAAATTTGGACTGAGCGAAACGGCACTCGCAAACTCAGCGCCTTATTGGCCATTCCTTGTCATGGGGCTTGGAATCTATATTCTTTTCCTTAAAAAGAAATAAAGAAGGGGTCGGACCTAATCATTTATATGACGTGTACATGTCAGTAAACAATGTGTAGAGTGTTAGGTCTGGCCCTTTTTGCGTTTATGCTCGAAAATCGTGCATATACTTCTTCAACATGAAAAGGGTCAGACCCCACATCTTTTTCTATCGTTTATTTGACGTGTACATGTCACTATAAACAATGTGTAGTGTGTGGTCTGACCCTATTCTTACATATACTTCTTCAACAATCCCCATGCTTCGTCTTTCCCTTGGCCCGTTTCACCAGAGAAAACGATGGTTTCGTCTTCTTTTTCCATATCCAATGTCTCACGAGTTACTTTTAAATGTTTTTGCCATTTCCCTTTTGGGATTTTGTCCGCTTTCGTTGCAACGACAATGACAGGCAAATCATAATGCTTAAAGAAATCATACATCATGATATCGTCTTTTGTCGGTGGGTGGCGCAAGTCAACGATGAGTAAAGCTGCTTTAAGCTGCTCACGGTTTGTAAAATACGTTTCAATCATTTTCCCCCACGCTGCCCGCTCCGTTTTAGACACTTTTGCGTAGCCATATCCAGGCACGTCAACAAAGTGCAACATGTCGTTAATGATATAAAAATTTAACGTTTGCGTCTTTCCTGGCTTTGAAGATGTCCGTGCAAGGTTTTTGCGATTAATCATCTTATTGATAAAGCTGGATTTGCCGACGTTTGATCTTCCTGCAAGGGCGAACTCCGGAATCGGTTCATTTGGATATTGTTCCGGCTTCACCGCACTGATGACGATATCGGCACTTGTTACTTTCATTCTGTTTCACCTACCAATGCATGTTCCAATACTTCATCAACATGAGAAACGAGAACAAATTCTAATTCTTGACGAACACTTTCCGGGATATCGTCAATGTCTTTTTCATTATTTTTTGGAATAATGATTTTCTTTAAACCTGCCCGGTGTGCGGCTAATGATTTTTCTTTTAAACCGCCAATCGGAAGCACACGGCCACGCAAGGTAATTTCCCCTGTCATCCCTACTTCTCGATGAACTGGTCGACCTGTTAAAGCAGAAATTAACGCTGTCGCAAGCGTAATCCCTGCTGAAGGTCCGTCTTTGGGAACAGCTCCTTCTGGTACGTGAATATGAATATCATGCTTTTCATGAAAATTTGCATCAATTCCAAGTTGTTCAGTTTTCGTACGAACAAAACTAAAGGCTGCCTGAGCAGATTCCTTCATGACATCACCCAGTTGTCCTGTCAGAACGAGCTTCCCTTTTCCAGGTGAAAGAGATACTTCAATTTGGAGAGTATCTCCACCTACCGTAGTATACGCAAGACCCGTTGCGACACCAACTTGATCCTCCGCTTCTGCTTGGCCGTAATGGAAAATGGTTTTGCCTAGGAAATCTTCTACGTTTTTCTCACTAACCACCACACGCTTTTTCTCACCGGAAACGATGATTTTCGCAGTTTTACGGCAAATGCTAGCTAATTGACGTTCTAGACTTCTGACACCAGCTTCTCTCGTGTAATAGCGAATGATATTGACTAATGCCTCTTCACGAACTTGAAGCTGTGTTTTTTGCAAACCGTGATTTTCCATTTGGCGAATGAGCAAATGATCTTTTGCAATATGAAGTTTCTCTATCTCGGTATACCCTGCAATTGAGATAATTTCCATCCGATCTCGTAATGGTCCTGGTATTGTCGCCAAATTATTAGCTGTTGCAATGAACATCACTTTTGAGAGGTCGTACGTTTCTTCAATATAATGATCACTGAAATGATTATTTTGTTCAGGATCCAATACTTCAAGCATAGCTGCTGAAGGATCGCCTCTAAAATCATTGGACATTTTATCGATTTCATCTAATAAAAACACTGGATTAATCGTTCCTGCTTTTTTCATGCCTTGAATGATTCGTCCTGGCATCGCACCAACATAAGTTCTTCTATGTCCACGTATTTCCGATTCGTCTCTGACACCACCAAGGGAAATCCGAACGAAATTACGATTCATCGAAGTTGCAATCGAACGTGCAAGAGAAGTTTTCCCTACTCCAGGCGGTCCGACAAGACAAAGAATTGGCCCTTTAAGCGACTGTGTTAATTGCTGAACAGCCAAATACTCAAGCACACGCTCTTTCACTTTTTCAAGACCATGATGTTCACGATTCAACACCTTTTCAGCTTTTTGAATATTTAAATCATCTTTCGTTGCCTTGGACCAAGGAAGCGTGATGAGCCATTCGATATAATTACGGATGACGGAGCTTTCCGCAGAGGAAGAAGGGACTTTCTCGTATCGATCTAATTCCTTCATGGCCGTTTCCTTTATATGCTCTGGCATCCCTACTTCATTAATTTTCTCAGTAAGGACAGCTATCTCTCCAGTTTTTCCTTCTTTATCTCCAAGTTCTTTTTGAATTGCCTTCATTTGTTCACGCAAATAATACTCTTTTTGCGTTCTTTCCATTGAACGTTTCACGCGCTGGCCAATTTTCTTTTCGAGGTTCAATACTTCTTTTTCATTATTGATGATTTCGATTATTTTGCTTAATCGTTCTTTCACATCAACCGTTTCTAAAATTTCCTGTTTTTCTTTCGGCTTTAAAGGCAAATGGGAAGCTATTACATCGGCAAGCCTACCGGGCTCCTCAATGTCTGCCGTTGCAGCAAATGTTTCAGGGGTAATTTTCTTTGACATCTTTATGTACTGTTCAAAGTATTCCAACAGAGTTCGCATCAATGCCTGATGTTCAATTCCCTTTTCATCACTGTCTTCATACACGATAACTTCTGCAGAAAATTGTGTCTCGTTATCATAGAATTCAGTAATCCGAGCCCTGTTCAGTCCCTCTACTAATACGCGAATGGTACCGTTCGGGAGTTTCAGCATTTGCTTCACTTTTGTTAAAGTTCCCATATGATAAATATCTTCTTCACCTGGTTCTTCTAGGGAAACATCTTTTTGTGTTGTTAAAAAGATTAGATGATCTTCCACCATTGCTTTTTCCAAAGCTTGAACCGATTTGTCTCGTCCAACATCTAAATGTAGCACCATAGTAGGATATACAAGTAAGCCTCTTAATGGCAGGAGGGGGACGATGAGTTTCTTATCAGCCATGCCTGACACCTCCAATAATTTATCGTATAGTTTTCAAGATTGACCAGTGTAACAATTCTAACGTATTTACATGAACGTGTCTATCTGACAAGCTTATTCCCCTTTTATTATCTCCAAAAACAAAACAATACGCACGAAAAACCTAAAATTTAACGTATAGTAAACGAATATCCGTCCCCAAAAACTAGTTATTTTTAACTATTAAAATGTCCTAACAAGCGGGAATGTACGAGATTGCTGAATAGCTTAGGTAGCTACAAAAAAAGAGCCAGATCTCGCAAAATCTTTTTTCAGCAAGAATTAAGTGCGTGTAACACCATATTCTCCTGAGTAAAGTACGAGAACTGACCCTTTTACTAGCTTTTTTCCGGTACAACTAACCATCAAGTGAAAAGTGCATTCACTGATGGATGTTTCACTTATACACTTTCACGCTTCGTTAAATCAAGCTTGTGCATGATTTGTTCGGGAATTATATCTTTTCTTAACGCTATTTCAAAGACTTCTTTCACTGTTTTTACCGGGATGATATCAATTCCATCTATTTCATTCAGCAACGGCTGCATGTTTTCGTGTGGGATAATCACTTTTTTTGCTCCCGCAAGCTTGGCTGCTTTAATTTTTGGAATGACCCCGCCAATTGGTTTTACATGGCCATGAATACTTATTTCCCCAGTCATCGCCACTGTATTTTCAGCAGGGATTTTGTAAATTGCGGAGTAAATTCCACACGCCATCGCAATTCCGGCAGAAGGCCCATCCACTGGACTGCCTCCCGGGAAGTTAACATGGATATCAAATTGGTCAGCAGGAACCCCCATCGATCGAAGGACGGTAATCACATTTTCAATGGAACCTTTCGCCATACTTTTTCTGCGAATGGATTTTCCACTACCACCGATGCTTTCTTCCTCCACAATCCCCGTTATATTAATCGTTCCCTTATCAAGTGCAGGCATGACGGTCACTTCAATTTCAAGTAATGCCCCGCTATTTGGGCCATATACTGCCAGTCCATTAATTCGGCCAACTTTAGGCTTGTCATCGATTTTACGGTCCATTCTTGGCGTCAATTGACTAGAGTGAGCCATCCACGCAATGTCTTCATCTTTAATATAGTTACGATCTTCTGTAATCGAAATACCCGCTAACGTTTGAACCATATTCACAGCTTCCCTGCCATTTCGGGCATATTCAGCGATTGTTTCAAGACCTTTATCACTAATTGTTAACTTCACCTTTTCAGATGCTTTTTTGGCAATTGAAATAATTTCTCCCGGATCGAGCTCCCTAAAGAAGACTTCAATACAGCGCGAACGGATGGCAGGAGGAATTTCATTTGGCGTTCTCGTTGTTGCACCAATCAAGCGAAAATCCGCCGGCAGACCATTTTTAAAAATATCATGGATATGTGTTGGAATATTCGTGTTTTCCTCTGAATAATACGCACTTTCTAAAAATACTTTACGATCTTCTAATACTTTAAGCAGTTTATTCATTTGAATAGGATGAAGCTCGCCAATCTCATCTATAAACAAGACACCACCATGCGCATTGCTGACAGCTCCTTGTTTTGGTTGTGGAATACCAGCTTGCCCCATAGCTCCGGCACCTTGATAAATCGGATCATGAACCGAGCCAATTAATGGATCTGCAATGCCTCGTTCATCAAATCGGGCTGTTGTTGCATCCAATTCAACAAATACGGCTGTTTTTTGAAACGGCGATTTCGCATTGCGTTTAGCTTCCTCTAAAACAAGCCTTGCAGCAGCTGTTTTTCCGACACCAGGTGGCCCATACACAATAACATGTTGTGGATTTGGACCACATAGCGCAGCCTTTAACGTCTTAATCCCATCTTCCTGACCAACAATATCAGCAAATGTAATCGGCCGTACACGTTCTGATAATGGTTCCGTTAACGAAATCGACCGCATTTTTCGCAACTGATCCATTTCTTTTCTAGAGTCACGATCAATCGATACCTTTTGTGTCCTTTGTCCCTTAAGCAAATTCAAAAAATACATACCAATCACAATACCAAAAAACAGCTGAATTAATAACGCGATTCCTGTCCAATTCATTGCCTTTCCCTCCTGCATTCACCAAGTATGTAAATGATAGTATCTCCTCTGCCTGAATGAATCATCCATCTTTTTTACGGAAGTATGTGAATTGAACATGCACAGAAACCATCTTTGGAAACCAGCAAAAAAACTACACTGGCATGAGTAATTGCAAAAGGAAACTCCAGTCACTGAGCGGGCTCCCTCTTTTTCCAGCATTGCGTGCCGGTTTTCGGATTTGCGAGCCGAGTCTGTATATTTTCGTGCCAGATTGAACGATTTGCGTGCCAAATTCGGTACTTTTCGAGCGAGATTGGGGATTTGCGCGCTGAAGTTAAATTTACGAATCCTGCTTCCTATTTTCAAACGAAATAACCTTTTTATTACGGATTTTATAAAAAAATGCAGCTGTTTAGTGGCGGGATGACGCAATCGTCTGGGCAACACCAGTCACTTCGTAGTCTCCATCTCTCCTTTTTCCAGCATGACGAGCCAGATTTTGGATTTGCGTGCCGAGTTTGTTTGTTTTCGTGCCAGTTTGGACGAATTGCGTGCCGGAATCACTGCTTTTCGTGCGCGATTAGAGATTTGCGTGCCGGAGTTAAATTGATGAACCCCGCTTCCTCTTTTCATACGAATTAACCTTTTTATTACGGGTTTTATAAAAAAATGTAGCTGTTTAGCGGCGGGGGGACGCAATCGTCTGGGCAAACTCCAGTCATAGCGTAGGCTCCATCTCTCTGTTTTCCACATTACAAGCCAGATTTCAGATTTACGTGCCGAGTTTGTACGTTTTCATGCCAGTTTGGATAAGTTGCGTGCCGGAATCACTGCTTTTCGTGCGCGATTAGAGATTTGCGTGCCGGAGTTAAATTGATGAACCCCGCTTCCTCTTTTCATACGAATTAACCTTTTTATTACGGGTTTTATAAAAAAATGTAGCTGTTTAGCGGCGGGGTGACGCAATCGTCTGGGCAAACTCCAGTCATAGCGTAGGCTCCATCTCTCTGTTTTCCACATTACAAGCCAGATTTCAGATTTACGTGCCGAGTTTGTACGTTTTCATGCCAGTTTGGATAAGTTGCGTGCCGGAATCACTGCTTTTCGTGCGCGATTAGAGATTTGCGTGCCGGAACTAAAAAATAGCGATTAAAGACAAAAAAAGGGCTGACTCCGCCCCAACATCATCCAGAAACACGTGAAGATAGCACGTATTGCTGTGTGTAGAGTACGAAATCAAACCCTTTTGAAGATTATGCAGATGTTTTATCAGCTGCGTTAATCGTTGTTCCATCTTTAAGAACGAGTTTAGGTGGCTCGTTTTCTGTGATGGCTGCCCCTGTAATGATACATTTGTCAATATCATCACGTGAAGGTAGCTCAAACATTACTTCAAGCATAATGCCCTCAATAATTGAACGTAGTCCACGAGCTCCCGTTTTTCTTTCAATTGCTTTCTTCGCAATTTCAAGTAAAGCATCATCCTCGAATTCGAGAATAACATTATCTAGCTCGAGCATTTTTTCAAATTGTTTAACTAGAGCATTTTTCGGCTTCGTTAAAATATCGATCAATGCCGCTTCATCTAATTGCTCCAATGTAGCAATGACTGGAATACGACCGATGAATTCCGGAATTAAACCGAAGCGCAATAAATCTTCTGGAAGCACTTTAGAAAGCAGTTCTTTTTCTGAAACATCATCTTTCTTCACTTCTGATCCAAAACCAATTACTTTTTGGCCTAAGCGACGTTTAATAATCGGTTCGATTCCATCAAATGCACCACCACAGATAAAGAGAATATTCGTTGTATCAATTTGAATAAACTCTTGGTGTGGATGCTTACGACCACCTTGAGGTGGGACACTCGCAACGGTACCTTCAAGTATTTTCAACAATGCTTGCTGAACACCTTCACCTGATACATCACGTGTAATGGACGGGTTTTCAGATTTACGTGCTACTTTATCGATTTCATCAATATAGATGATTCCTTTTTCTGCCTTTTCCACATCATAATCTGCTGCTTGGATTAGTTTAAGCAAAATGTTTTCAACATCTTCCCCAACATATCCAGCTTCAGTTAATGAAGTTGCGTCAGCGATTGCAAACGGCACATTCAATAGTCGTGCCAATGTCTGTGCAAGTAACGTTTTCCCACTACCAGTTGGACCGATGAGAGCAATATTACTTTTTGCAAGTTCTACATCATCGACTTTACTATTTGAATTGATTCGCTTGTAATGATTGTATACCGCAACCGCAAGAGATTTTTTAGCCTGCTCTTGTCCAATCACATATTCATCAAGAATTTCGCGAATTTCCATCGGTTTAGGAACATCTTTAAATTCAATTTCTTCTTCCGTTCCTAGTTCTTCTTCGACGATTTCTGTACAAAGCTCAATACATTCATCACAAATATATACACCTGGTCCAGCTACCAGTTTACGAACTTGCTCTTGAGTTTTTCCGCAAAAAGAACATTTTAATTGTCCTTTTTCATCATTAAATTTAAACATGGACTCACTCCTTTAAAGAATTTTCCTATATACATAGCTAAAGCGCCTTATTTTTGGACAGAAATAAACAGCTAAGCTCGGTAATAAAAATTTTGATGTAGACCGCATTGTATCATGTTCCAAGTTTTTTTGTAATAAAAATGCTTCAGACATGAAAGTTGTCCAATAAGTACAATTCTTATCGATAATATGTATGTTGCCCGTAATAGGCTTTCCCAAACCTAAAAAACATGACGTGCAAAGGAAGTTAAAACACCAACGGCAAAGGCCGTAGATTATGCACCAACCTTTTTTGAAAACGCTTACTAAGCATTTGATTGAAACATTTCTATAACTCCAAAAGGCTTCAACTATTATAGTATAGGTCGAACACAAGCAATGGCATCATAGATTTCTCACACTAAAAGGCGTAGATCGGAACAATTTCTCTGTTCATTTCTTCCTCCTTTAGAACACGTATTAGTAAGGCAAGGGTCTTTTATTATGTATGTATATGCGGTATTAAAATTAATCTACACTGAATTCATAAAAAAATCAATGCTGAAATTCCCATCAAAATAATTATTTTTTTAAATGATAATTTAAGCTTACTAAAGTCATAGCGGTTAGCGCATGCATATTGTCGAAAATAAGCCTTTTACCGTACTGCTAATGTCAAATTTTCATTTTTTATGTATGAAGGTCATGGGGACGGGGCTTCGCGATTAATTAATATAGCCATTCTACTTTGCAAGTATACTAATTTTATTATAGAAAGTCCCTAAATTCGGCTTCGCACCGCCACCATTGGGATTAGGTGAGTGTAGCGTGCTACTTGCTTAATCCTTCATGGTAGATGGTGGCGTTTTAACGCCATATTTGTTTTGTATGTTTATATTATATAAAGATATTAACTCATTACATTATGTATAAAACAAGGCACGAATGCTCGTGCCTTGCATGTTTCTAATTGTAATACAAAATATGTTGTTTGGCTAAATTTTAATACTTAGCCTCAAACACATTGGCCTTTATTATTCAGCAGCAGCGACTGTTTTGCTGTTTGCAACAAGGAAGTCGATTGCTTTGTTGATTTTAAGATCACCTTTAAGACCTTCTAGGCTACCAAGTGCTTTTTTGATGTTTTCTACATCCATTTTGTACATTTCAGCCATTTTTTCAACCTCTGCATTCACATCTTCGTCCGTTACTTCGATGTTTTCAGCTTTAACGATTGCATCAAGAGTTAGACTTACACGAACTTGGTTTTTCGCTTCTTCTAACATTTGGCCTTTAAGTGCTTCTTCATCTTGTCCTGAGAATTGGAAGTATAACTCCATGTTCAAGCCTTGAGATTGAAGACGTTGTTCGAAGTCTTTCATCATGCGATCTACTTCGTTATTTATCATAACTTCAGGGATGTCAACTTCCACGTTTGCAGTTGCTTGTTCGATAACTGCGTCACGAACTGCGTTTTCTGCTTGGTGTTTTTTGTCATGCTCAAGTTTTTTCTTTGTTTTTTCTTTCAATTCAGCAAGTGTTTCAACTTCATCGTCAACATCTTTTGCGAATTCGTCATCTAATTGAGGAAGTTCTTTTGTTTTGATTTCGTGTAATTTCACTTTGAATACAGCAGGTTTACCTGCAAGCTCAGCAGCATGGTACTCTTCAGGGAAAGATACTTCGATATCTTTTTCTGCTCCTGTTTCAAGGCCAACTAATTGCGCTTCGAAACCAGGAATGAAGCTATTAGATCCAAGCTCTAATGTATAGTTTTCAGATGCTCCACCTTCAAATGCTTCGCCATCAACGAATCCTTCAAAGTCGATCACAACTGTGTCGCCATCAGCTGCTTGTCCTTCTTCTTTTACAACTAGCTCAGCTTGACGTTCTTGAAGAGTTTTGATTTCTTTCTCAACATCTTCGTCTGATACTTCAGCGCTAACTGCTTCTACTTCAAGACCTTTATATTCACCTAATTTAACTTCAGGAGCAACTGTTACATTTGCTTTGAAAATAAGGTTTTGGCCTTTTTCCATTTGTTCAATGTCAATTTCAGGACGATCAACTGGGTTGATTCCTGCTTCTTCAACTGCATTTGCGTATGCTTCTGGAAGAATGATATCTAGTGCATCTTGGTAAAGAGATTCTACGCCGAATCTTTTTTCGAACATTTGACGAGGCATTTTTCCTTTACGGAAGCCTGGTACATTTACTTGTTTTACAACTTTTTTGAACGCAGCGTCTAAACCTTCGTTAACAGTACCAGCTTCTACTTCAATAGTTAGTACGCCTTGGTTACCTTCTAATTTTTCCCATTTAACAGACATGTGTTTCCCTCCAAAAATCTATATACTAAAATGAATAAGCAATGGATGAATCTGCTATGCTATTCCTAACAAGCATCACCATACCCTAATGAATTAGGGTCTGTTCGTTTTATAACAAAACGAGACATTACAACCCCTACATTATAACACAGGTTCCCTCGTTTCAACAGCAATACATTAAATATTCCCATAAGAAAATTCTTCAATTGTATGAATTTGGAGAATCATTTCTTGTACAGAATCCGGACCTACTCCATATTGAACAGCTCTTTCAATGACTGTATCTTCACCTGTTTGATAGCTCTCTGCTACAGCATGGTAGGCACACGCCCAAATTGGAAAGCTGCTTTTCTCAGGTGCGATTGGGTACATGATAAATTGTTGCCTTTCTATTAGAGAAGTGGCCATTGTTAGTAAGGATGGATTTTCTTGTTCTAATTGTGTTGCTACGAGGGACGTAACGGTTTTGAAAAATTCCGTATCCTTCATAGGGAGTATTTCCGTTGGTATGATATCCATCTCTTGTGAGAGCTTTGTTACCCGGACATTTTTATCATATTCCTGTTCTTGGAGAATATGGAGCAAAAGCGTCTTCAGAAAAGGATGCGCGGATTCGTCAAACAGAAATTTTTGAACAGATGGCATAAAAGCTCGAATATTCGTTTCTGATAATCGACTTATATTCCTAAAAATTTCTTCGTCGGTTTTTCCAGCAAACCACTCATCATCAATAAACTCTGCTTCCGTTCGTTTCTCTTCTTCGATTTCTACAGACATATTTTCATTCTCTTCTAAAACTCTAGTACTAAAGGCAAGCATCTTTTTAAATTGATCGATTTTGTCATGAGGTACTTGATTATCATCCAATAGCGCTTCGATTGTCGTAACCATTTCTTCATGCTCATTAAGTTGGAGTAAAACCATTAAATAGATACTTACTATTTGAAAATAGTCACCAATTCCTTTATGAAGCATCTCTTTACACAAGTCCCGCGCTTCTGTATAGAGACCTATTTCGACAAATGAAACGATTAAACCGACATTTACATCGGGGTTCTCAGGATCAATCTCTCTTGCTTGGCTATACAATTCCGCTGCACGCTTAAACTCTCTTTTTTCGATATGTTCCATACCCTTTTCCACTAGCCTACTGCCCAAATTAGGAAACGGAACAACATTTCCTTCTTGCTTTTGTTTCTTTTTACCGTCCATCGTATAACTCCGCCTGTCGATATATTTTTCTAGCAATTAGTTTAGCATTGTTTTCTTCGCAATACAAAAATTAACTAAAAATTGAGTGGCAAAATGGAGTAAATTTACGTTTCATGTGAGTTTTAGGTAAATTATTCAAGAATTAGGCCTAGCATTAGAAATTTGATTTTATCTGTTCTCACTTATACTCATTTACGTGGAACAAATCAAAACAAAAGGACCAGACTTCACTACAACTATATACCTTTCAAATAAGTGTTTGAACACATCATTTTAGGTATTTGTATGAGTCTGATCCATTTGGCCATGCTATGCAATTATTTCGTAGACATAACGTCTATTGTATTTTCATATTTAGAAATTTGCTCATCATATTGCAGTGTGATTGAAATCTCATCCCAGCCGTTTACAAGCATCTCTTTCCAATATGGGTGAATTTCAAACTCCGCAACAAAATCAGCTGGTCCGAAAACCTTTTGATTAGGTAAATCAATTGTGAATTCAACGTCCGTATTTTTGGCTTCCTTCATTAAATAAGATACGTTTTCTGCCGATAAAGCAATTGGTAGAATCCCATTTTTTAAGCAGTTATTTTTAAAAATATCTGCAAATGAAGGCGCAATGACGATTTGAAAACCATAGTCTTGTAGTGACCAAGGTGCATGCTCCCTTGAAGATCCGCAGCCGAAATTTTCACCCGCCACTAGAATGGATGCACCAGCGGCCTCAGGTTGGTTTAACTCGAAGTCTTCACGAAGTTCTCCATTTTCCTTATATCGCCAGTTATAAAATAAAAATTCGCCAAAACCTGTCCGTTCAATTCGCTTTAAAAATTGTTTCGGAATAATCTGATCTGTGTCAACATTGTTTCGGTCTAAAACTGCCGGTTTTCCTCGGTATACCGTAATTGGTTCCATATTGCACCTCCTAAATTAATGTAATTGCATTTCTGATTGGTTTGCTATGTTTCGAATATCAACAAATTTTCCATATAGCGCTGCTGCTGCTGCCATTTCCGGGCTAACTAGATGCGTTCTTGCACCTGCTCCTTGACGACCTTCGAAATTTCGATTGGACGTTGACGCACAATGCTCACCTGCCGGAACAGCATCTGGATTCATTCCTAAACACATGCTACAGCCAGAATCCCGCCATTCAAAACCTGCAGACTTAAAGATTTCATCAAGACCTTCTTCTTCTGCTTGTTTTTTAACCTTTTGTGAACCGGGAACAACCATTGCCCGAACTGCTTGATGCACTTGTTTACCAGTGATCACACCTGCTGCTTTTCGTAAATCTTCAATTCTTGAGTTCGTGCATGATCCAATGAATACATGTTGAACCGGAATATCTGTAATTTGCATACCTTCCTCTAATCCCATATATTCAAGAGCACGTTGTAGTTCTTTTTCATCGATCGTATCACTTGATCCAACTGGAATATTTCCATCTACAGCACTGGCCATACCAGGATTTGTTCCCCAGCTCACCATCGGCGAGATTTGCTGAGCATCAATTGTAATTTCTCGGTCATACACGGCATCTTCATCACTAGCAAGAAGTTTCCATTTCTCCACACATTCTTCAAACTCTTTACCTTTTGGTGCAAATTTTCTGCCTTTTAAATAAGAGAAAGTTGTTTCATCTGGGCTAACTAACCCAGCACGTGCTCCGCCTTCAATCGACATATTACATACTGTCATACGCTCTTCCATTGACATATTTCGGAACACTTCACCACAATATTCAACAATATAACCATTTCCGAAATTCACACCGTATTTAGCAATCACGTACAAAATAACATCTTTCGCCGTTACGCCAAATTGTAACTTTCCATTCACTTCTAGCTTTAACGTTTTCGGTTTTGTTTGCCACAATGTTTGTGTTGCAAAAACATGCTCTACTTCACTTGTTCCAATCCCAAACGCAATCGAACCGAATGCACCGTGAGTTGATGTATGGCTATCTCCACAAACAATCGTCATCCCAGGCTGTGTTAATCCCATTTCCGGACCAATTACATGAACAATTCCTTGATCAGGACTTTTCAAATCTGCAAGCTCAATTCCAAAATCACGGCAATTCGTTTCAAGAGCCGTCAACTGCTTCAAAGCAATCTCATCTTGGATAAAATAACGATTGATCGTCGGCACGTTATGATCCATCGTCGCAAACGTCCGATCTGGTCGCCTTACTTTCCGACCTTTCATTCGTAATCCCTCAAAAGCTTGCGGTGAAGTAACTTCATGAATGAAATGCAAATCAATATATAATAAGTCCGGTTTATTTTCCTCTTGATGGACAATATGTTGCTCCCAAATTTTTTCAATAATTGACTTTCCCATGCTTTTTCACCTCGCAAATTTATTAAGCTAGCTGTTTTCATTTATGAAGAATAAAAGGTTGAAACACTTAACTTAAACAGCTTTCTAATCCTATGGCTCTGTTATACATGTTATTGATTTTGTTTCTGGCACTTCAATCAACAAATCAGAAATCACATATTTCTTTAACAAAGCCAATCTTTTAAAAGTTAAGCTAGACAATGTGTAAAAACCTAAAATGTCACATTCGCTCAAACTTACCTAAGTGGCGCTAGTTTATGGTTTTTATACATTCTTCCTTCATAAGAAAAATCCAGGTTGTTTCTTTTTAGTTTCTGTTAAAAATAATTGTTGATTGTAATGCAGGCTTTTCGTGATCCACTTGTAAATGCAATCAACATGATTCTTAAGCATAACTTTTTTAAAATAGCTCAAAAAAGTCGCTTCCTCCATCTAAAGGACTGTAGGAAGGCTTATTTGAGCCATCTTCTTAATGAATCAAAATTATTTATTTGACGTTGTAACTTCGCTTAGAAGAGTCGCTTTAATTTCAGCAATCATTTCTTCAGTCGACAAGCTTTCTGTACTTTTCCCTGCGATATCCTTCGTTCTGAACCCTGAGTCAAGGACAGAATGAACCGCCTTTTCAATCGCTTCTGCTTCTTTTTCCAATCCGAACGATAGTCTAAGCATCGATGCAGCTGAAAGAATCGTCGCAATCGGATTCGCAATGTTTTGGCCAGCAATATCTGGTGCGGAACCATGAATCGGTTCGAACAAGCTAGGTCCTTCAACGGAAATCGATGCGGAAGATAGCATACCGAGTGAACCTGTAAGAACAGATGCTTCATCACTTAAAATATCCCCAAACATATTTTCTGTGACCACAACATCGAATTGTCTAGGATTGCGAATTAATTGCATGGCAGCATTATCGACTAGCATATGCTCTAATGTAACATCAGGATAATTCTTAGCCACTTCCTCAGCCGTTTCACGCCATAATCTACTTGATTCAAGCACATTCGCTTTATCGACAGATGTTACTTTTTTCTGTCTTTGGCTCGCAATTTCAAATGATAGCTCAATAATTCTTCTCATTTCTTCTTTTTGGTAAAATAGCGTATCAACGACCGCTTCTTTCCCTTCAAAAGTTGTCCGTTCACTTGGTTTCCCGAAGTATAAGCCCCCAGTTAATTCTCGTACAATAATAAAATCAACGTCTTCAATTATTTCTTGTTTTAATGGAGAGGCTTCTGACAAACTAGAAAAATAGCTAATTGGCCGTAGATTGGCATAAAGATTTAAATCTTTCCGGATTTTCAACAACCCGCGTTCCGGGCGTAAATGAGGGGGCTCATTATCCCATTTTGGTCCACCAACGGCACCTAGAAGAATTGCATCACTTGATTTACACAATTCAACCGTTTCATCTGGAAGTGGCGAACCTGTTGCATCAATCGCCGCCCCACCAATTTGACCATATTCAAAAGTGAATTCATGATCGAAACCTTCAGCAACAGCTTCGAGTATTGTAACTGCACCTCCCGTCACTTCTTTTCCGATACCATCTCCAGGCAATACTGCAATTTTCCTTTTCATCTTTCTCTCCTTTCTAGAGGATGTTCAAAAAAATGAGTAAAACAGCTGTTGAATTTCTTTATCTTTTAGATTGAGGCTGTCTCATAAGGAGTCAGACTCCTTATAAGACAGCCTCTTAAGCTTTTCGAATTTCTAGACTGTTAATTATCGTTTAATGAACAAAACTTCTCGCTGTTATTGTAAAACGGGCTCTTTTTCACTTAGATAAATAATGCGATTTACCGCATTTAAATACGCTCTTGCAGATGCTTCTAACACATCTTGATGTAGGCCTCGTCCGCTCGTTTCCATTCCGCGATAACGAACTTTCACATAAACTTGTGCCAATGCATCACGACCTGCTCCAACAGATTGGATACGATAATCAAGCAGATTCACTTTATTATCCAGACATCTTTCTAGTGTATTGTAAAGAGCTTCTACACTTCCAGCGCCTGTAGCCGCTTCTTGAATAAGATCTGTATTTCCATTTTTTAAGGTAACAGTTGCCGTTGGAACTTGGTTCGTTCCATACGTAATCTGTAAAGAATCTAATTCAAAGAATCGATCATCTTTTGACATTTTTTCTTCAAGAACAAGTGCAGCTAGATCTTCATCTGTCATTTCTTTTTTGCGATCTGCCAATGCTTTGAATTGGACGAATAGGCGATTCATTTCTTCATCGGTTACATATAATTTCAACTCATCCAGACGGTTCTTAAATGCATGTCGTCCAGAGTGTTTGCCAAGAACTAATGCATCTGCAGAAACTCCGACAAGTTCAGGTGAGATAATTTCATACGTTGACTTCTCTTTTAAATAGCCATCCTGATGAATACCGGATTCATGGGCGTATGCATTTCTGCCGATAATCGCTTTGTTTGGTGGAATGACCATACCTGTCAATTTACTGATCATATCGCTTGTTCGTTTAATTTCATTAAGCGTAAGCCTTGTATTTGCTTGATAATGGTCACTACGGATATGTAGCGCTACTGCGACTTCTTCAAGTGCTGCATTCCCAGCTCGTTCACCGATTCCGTTAATCGTGCCTTCTACCTGAGTGGCACCTGCTTCAATTGCAGCCAGTGAGTTTGCTGTAGCCATCCCAATATCATCATGACAGTGTGTTGATAATTGCACCTTATCAATAGAAGGAACATGGTTGCGCAGATACGTAAAAATTTCGGCATATTCCTTTGGCGTTGTATAACCAACCGTATCTGGAATATTAATAATTCTCGCTCCTGCACCAATTACCGCTTCTACAATTTCAGCTAAATAATCAAGCTCAGTCCGACTTGCGTCCTCTGCTGACCATTGGACAAGCGGAAAGCGACTAGCAGCATACGCTACTGTTTGTACTGCGCGTTCCACAACTTGTTCTTTTGATAGCTTTAATTTATATTCACGATGGATAGGAGAAGTGGCAATAAACGTATGCAATCTTGGCTCCGCACCGTCTTTTAACGCTTCCCACGCTGCATCAATATCACTTTGCACCGCTCGCGCAAGCCCGGTAACCGAGCTTGTGCGAATTTTTTTAGCGATTTCTTGAACGGATGCAAAATCACCTTTTGATGCTGCTGGGAATCCCGCTTCGATAATATCTACGCCTAATCTTTCTAATTGGAAAGCAATTTCTATTTTTTCAGAAAAGTTCAGGTTCACGCCTGCTGATTGCTCACCATCTCTAAGAGTAGTATCGAAAATATTAATTTTTCGCAACAGTCACCACCTCTTTCTTAGCTTTTTGTTGCTGTTGTACAAAAGGCATCATTTCGCGAAGCTTACGGCCTACTACTTCAATTTGGTGTTCGTTTTCACGGTTATTGATTGCTGTGAATACTGGACGATTCGCTTGGTTTTCTAGAATCCAGCCTTTAGCAAACTCGCCATCTTGGATGTCTTTTAGTACCTTTTTCATTTCTGCTTTTACATTTTCATTGACAACACGTGGTCCTGAAACGAAATCTCCCCACTGAGCTGTATCAGAAATGCTATAACGCATGTTTTCTAATCCGCCTTCGTACATTAAATCGATGATCAGTTTCAATTCATGTAAACATTCGAAGTAAGCTACTTCTGGTTGGTAACCAGCTTCTGTTAATGTTTCGAATCCAGCTTTTACTAAAGAAGTTAGCCCACCACAAAGTACAGCTTGCTCTCCGAATAAATCTGTTTCTGTTTCTTCTTTAAATGTCGTTTCTAAACCACCAGCACGTAATGAACCGATTCCTTGAGCATAAGCAAGAGCTAACTCTTGAGCTTCGCCCGTTACGTTTTGATAGATGGCAAATAATGCTGGTACACCTGCTCCTTGCTCATACGTACGTCTTACAAGGTGACCAGGACCTTTTGGAGCAACTAGTAGAACATCTACATCTGCAGGCGGTACGATTTGATTAAAGTGAATGTTAAATCCGTGAGCGAAAAGCAAAGCTTGACCTGCTTTTAGTACTGGTTGGATTTCTTCTTTGTATACCTTTGGTTGCATTTCATCCGGAAGAAGGATCATGATTACGTCTGCTTGTTCTGCTGCTTCTTTAACAGAGTAAACTTGGAAACCATCTTCTTCTGCTTTATCCCATGAATTTCCTTTTCTAAGACCAATTACTACATCAACACCGCTGTCGCGAAGGTTTTGTGAATGAGCGTGTCCTTGTGAACCATACCCGATTACCGCTACTTTTTTATTTGCTAAATACGTTTCGTTTGCGTCACCGTTATAATATACTTTTGTCATTTTAATGCATCTCCCTTTTTCTCATTAATTATTAATTTTCCCAGTTTAACTTACTATCTATTGAAAAACCCACCGATGATGGAAATTTCACTTAATTAGACAATCGTGAAGCTTTTTACAACCGATTGTTTTTGTGTTCCTCGCGGGAAGGCTGCTGTGCCAGTTCGCGCAAGTTCTTTGATTCCATAAGGCTTGAGCAATTCAATGAACGCTTCGACCTTATCGGATTCACCTGTAATTTGTATCGTCAGGCTATCTTTGCTGACATCAATAACCGAGCCGCGAAATGGCTCTATTAAGGAATAAATCTCCGTACGAGTTTGGCTTGAAGCAAGCACTTTTATTAGTGCCAACTCTCTCGCTACAATGGATTGATTGCTAATATCTGTTACTTTTAATACATCAATCTGTTTATTTAACTGTTTCGTCATCTGCTCAATGACGTTCTCATCCTCAACATGAACAACTACGGTTATTCTTGAGATATTTTCTTGTTCAGATTGACCAACAGAGATGCTTTCAATGTTATAGTTTCGCTTCGTAAACAAATTCGTAATTCGGTTTAGTACACCAGGACGATTGTTTACAGTTAGGGTTAGAATGCCTTTCTTCATAGCTTCACACCTACCATTTCATGCAGTCCTTTACCTGGCGCTACCATCGGATAGACATTTTCTTCAGCTTCTACATCAAAGTCAATAAGTACAGGCCCTTTGATCGCAAGTGCTTCATCAAGTTTCGCACTAGCATCAGCTTCATTATCCACTTTGAAAGCCGGAATACCATATGCATTTGCCAATTTAATAAAGTCTGGTTGATAATCGAATTTACTATGAGAATAACGTTCTTCATAGAAATCCGTTTGCCATTGCCTTACCATCCCTAGAGCATGATTGTTCACGATGATGATTTTGACAGGAAGGTTTAATTCAGCCATTACAGCTAATTCCTGACTCGTCATCTGGAATCCGCCATCTCCAACTACGGCAAATACTGTTGCATCAGGTTCAGCTATTTGAGCACCGACCGCTGCCGGTATACAGAATCCCATCGTTCCAAGGCCGCCAGACGTTACCCAAGCATCCGGTTTTGTAAAACCAAAATATTGGGCCGCCCACATTTGATGCTGGCCAACATCTGTGACAACAATCGCATCACCAGCTGTTTTTTCATGTAATAGTTCAATTACTCTTTGAGGCTTCAGCTTTTCCGACTCTCTGTCGTATACAAATGGGAATTCTTGCTTCCAATCTTGCAATGTTTTAATCCACTCAGTAAGCTCAGGCTTCTTGCCGTCTTGAGCGACCAACTGCTCGAGTGCTTCTTTGGCACATCCAACAACCGGGATCTTCGTCGGTACGTTTTTCCCAATTTCAGCAGGATCGATATCAATATGTGCAACCTTAGCGTTTGGCGCAAAAGCTGCCAAATTTCCAGTTAATCGGTCATCGAATCGAGCGCCGATGTTAATGAGCAAATCACATGTTGAAAGTGCCATATTTGCGGCATAAATACCGTGCATGCCGCCCATTCCGATGAATAATGGATGATCTGCAGGGAATCCGCCGAGTCCTAAAAGTGTGTGGACAACTGGAATGCCTTGTTGCTCTGCGTATTGCAATAAATGTTCAGATGCTTTTGCATGCAGGATGCCTGCTCCAGCTAAAATAACTGGTTTTTTCGAACTGCTGACAGCTTCAACTAATTTTCTAATTTGCAAATAATTGGGCTGTGTATTCGGTTGGTATCCTGGTAAATCCATTACCGGTTCACCTTCAACTTTGCCATCCAATATCGCCACATCTTTTGGAATATCGATGAGTACAGGACCTGGCCGCCCGCTTGAAGCGATATAGAACGCTTCTTTAATAATGCGCGGGAGGTCTTCCGGTTTTCTTACTTGGTAGTTATGCTTTGTAATTGGCGTTGTAATGCCAATCACATCCGCTTCCTGAAATGCATCTGAGCCAATAATGGATGTAGCAACCTGGCCAGTGAACACGACTAAAGGAATGGAATCAATCATGGCATCTGCTAGGCCAGTCACAATATTGGTTGCTCCTGGACCAGAAGTGGCAAGAACTACCCCCGGTTTTCCAGTAATTCGGGCATACCCTTCAGCAGCATGAATGGATCCTTGTTCGTGACGAGATAGGATATGATTCATGCCTGACCGATAAATTTCATCGTAAATCGGTAGAACAGCTCCACCCGGATATCCAAAAATGACTTCAACTTGTTCCTCTTTCAGGGCATCAATCAGAAAAGCGGCCCCGCTTTTTACTTGATGTTCCGCTTTGCTGGCTGTTACCACTGCTTTTTCTGTCATTTGAAAAGACCTCCTTCGCTAATTTTGTGTTTGATTGTGGTAATGCTTTTACTCAATAAAGGCGAAAAACATATAAAAAGCCTCTCACCTCATTAAGCATGCTGTTGCATTACTTAAAGGGGTGAAAAGGCTATATATCCTATCCACGGTACCACCCTAATTCGCACAAAAAATACGTACGCACTCTAAACAGATTTCACTCTGCACTGTATTTTGATAACGGGTGCTGGTTGGCACCCGTTCAGCCTTACTCGTACACTTTCGGGCTGAAACTCAGAGGTGAGTTCACCTTTTGGACATTACCGGCTTCCAGCTACCCGGCTCTCTGTAAATGTCTGCTCAAAAGACTACTTATCCTCATCAATGCTTTAACATGTTGAATTTTATTATTATATTACTCTTTAATGTTTGAGTAGTGGCCAACTTTTTAAATTCTTTTAATTTTTAGAAGAATGTAAAAGCTGTTGTATTGAAACTTATATTACGCTGATATTTAAGGCACGTCAATACCTTTTTCCTAATTATTTGACTATTCGATTTTATTAAATAAATTGAATCCGCTTACATCATTGCTGTGACTTATTTTCTATATTAATAGAATTTTTGACCTTTTAAAAAAATTATAGAAACATGAAAAAAGAGAATTTCTTTTTTGAAGAAAATTCTCTTTTTCACTTATAAAGTCATAGCTCGCACCAAATCCTTTTTTCGATAAACACTTAACACAAGACCAATAATACCTGCATTCATCAGAACCTGCATATTGCCGTAACTTATAAATGGGAGTGATACACTCATGATCGGAAATACCCCAAATGACATCCCAAGATTAAACATTACCTGAAAAGCAAAAAGACTTAATGCACCGATTACAAGTATTTTTCCATATCCATCACGGACCGTTTTAACAACGTAAAACATGCGTAAGATCAGCAACACTAATGTACCTCCTAACACGACCGCAAATGTCCAACCAAGGGTATATGATAAAGAAATAAAAACAAAGTCCGTTGTACTTTCTGGTAACAAAGATCCTGATTCGGGAAGTGACTGCCAAAACCATCCGGTTCCATCTCTAAGTTCTTTCATTTTTACATAGTGGTATCCAGATGATTCTGCATATTTTTCAGGATTTAGAAACGCCAATAAACGTACTAGTTGATATTCCTTAATTCCAGTGGTAAACCAGGCGTATAGCGGTACCACTGCCACAGTTACCAACGAGATAACATAAGACCAAATGATTTTCCTTTTCGCAAAGTGACTTCCCCACAACATGACACCAGTAATAATCGTGAACATGCCGAAAACGAAAAGATTTGGGGTTAATACAATTAAATAGCTTGTTATTAGATATAAAATTACGACCATATACATTTTCATTTTTTCATTTCGAAAAACCCCTGCCCATCCTATTAAAAAGAGTGGCAGTGTGATCGATATATCCGTTGAAACTGGTCCTAACACAAGAGTAGCACTTCCGTTTACCCTATTTCCTGAAATGAGCGCAAAAGAAATTATTCCCCAACCGATCACAAACCAGCCAATTCCTAGTTTTTGCAATTTTCGATAATCAAAAAACATGAGAATTGTGGCAAAAGCAATACCAATAAGCGTAACAATGAACTTATGAATAAAAGCCATCGCCGTGTGTTCAGATTCGAATACAAATATTGGCACCATTCCAAGAACAATGATAAACAAAAACAAGCCAATCATTTTCCAATCCACTTTCGGACGGTGCAATCGATCCATTTTTCGCCCAAGATGAATTGGATTCCCCATCATTAAAACGGCCTTTTGTTCAGCTTCCTCATCATTTAATCCCTGTTTCTTTAGAGCTTCTTTGGTTTGTTTCAAATGATTATTCAACTCTATTTCAACAAGTTTGCAAGCTTCCTTAGAACGAATGCTACGCGATACTTCGGACAAAAACTGCTCTTTTTTCATAAAATCAGCCACCCATTACGGCTTGAAAAACAAATGAGGCTGATTGTTTTTTTGTCTCTGCTTTGCTCAACAACTTCCGTCCTTTATCATTCAATTTGTATAATTTTTGCTCAGAAGTTCCCCAACACGACTGTATGTAATCTTTTTGTTCTAAATCATGTAGCAATGCGTACAGGAAACCTTCATTGTCAGCAAACTTCGCATTTCCTTTACTCGTCAAAACAGCCATGATTTCAAAGCCGCTTTTTTCATTTTTCAACATTCTAAATATGGTAAGTATGACTTCCTCTTCACCTGCTCCTTCGTTTACAATGGCTTGACGAATCTTATTCTGATGTTTTTCTGAAAATTTCACGTCGTAAAAAACCGTAGTTTGCATCGCTTTTTTCAATTGTCTTAATCGATTTTCCATGCTGTTCCCTCCAAACTGTTTTTTAAAATATGTTTAGCCCTGCGCATTCTTGTTTTAATCGTGCTCTGACTGTTCCCTGTCATTTCTGCCATTTCTTTAATCGTAAGCTCTTGGAAATAGTATAGATAAATTACTTCTCTGTATTTCACCGGGAGGTTCATGACAGCATCTGATAATACTTTATCCTCATCCTTTTGAATAATATCTTGTTCAACATGATCCACCGCTTGACAATTAGCATAATTTCCAGCATTTAATTCGACTTGGCGGTAATACCAGCTCTTCAAGTAATCTTTACAATGATTGATCGCGATTCGCCACAGCCAAGTACGAATCTTCGCCTCTCCCCTGTACCTTGGCAGTGCTTGATAGCATTTCACGAAGATTTCCTGGGTTAAATCTTCTGCCAATGGAAGGTTTTTCACATACGAATAAACAAGCTGCAATATATCTTGTCCATATGTCATCATGATTTCATCAAGTAGTGCGTCCTCCTCGCCACTTCGGAGAACTTCTGCAACTAACTCCTTCACGTATCTCACCCTTTCTCTCTATATCTTAGACGACTTTATGTAAGAATTAGTTTTATATTGTGTGAATTTTTATATGCTTGTTGTGGTCCTATAAGAATCTTTAACTCGTACTACTAATCAACGAAACCGAAAAAAGGTCTTGATGAACTTGTTTTGTTACATAATCCTTTTTCTGGGGAAAAGGGGCATGGCTTCACAAAATCACCTCCACACCGCCATCTTTATAAAATGATACAATTTTTAGAGCCTGAACCTTTTTCATCGTCTGAGTTGAGAGCAGACACTCATGGGAGTTTTATGTAAAAGCGAGCTATTTTCATTCGTCTCGCTTTTTAACTAAAATTTTACCTGTCAGTCTTTCGTTACCATCTGCCGTGAATGGCACCAAGTCCTGCTACGCCGCCAACGTGAGAAACCCCCGGAATTCCTCCTGAAAATGCTGTATGCTCACCTAATCCTCCAACTCCTGCAAATCCTCCATACGAACCTACAATCGGTGCATAAGGAGAGCTGTAATAATAGGTGTATGGATAGTATGGATGGTATGGATGGTATGGATGCCAACCATAATGATACGGACCATAGAATTGTCTATTCACCGAAAATCTCCTCTCAAGTAAGATGATATCAGTTTATGCTGACTCCCTTTAAGAGGAGTGGGCACTTTATAGTTTTTGGTAACAAAGGAAGATGGTTTATAGTGATGTATGAGCTAAATGTCCGCTAAGACAACGGCGCAAATGAACTGTAAAAAACGGAAAACCTTATATTTTTAAAGTTTCCCGCTTCCGTTATCCACTAAATAGTTCTTTTTTAATAAAGCTGTTTTCCCGTATTTTGTTGCTTTTCAATTTATGAAAAGAACTTTCAATATACTTGTCCGATTTTGATCCCCTGTAATTCGTTTAAGTTACGACAAATTCAACAACAATCGGTGTAGCTGGATCTAATACGTCTCCACCAGGAATTGTGATAGCTGTTGTAGTAACTGATGAAGTATCTGCAGTTTGAACCATCGCATTTATATAAAGAGTGTAATACGCAAATGAAGCTGGAAATGCTGTAGCAGCAGTACCAGCGTCTGTAGTCAATTCAGTTGCGTCGATTGGATAACCAGTTGCAAGATTCCCATCATCGTTTGTAAATTGATTCACTGGAATAGGTATATCCCATCTTTTCACCCCTTTTCCTTTAATTATTCAGATTATTTATAGATTGATTGGACATATGAGCGTTCTTTACCTTTCACTTAAAAGATAGTGAGACTCTAACTCCCACTCAATATACTCATTTTACGTTCTTACGCAAAAATAATGGCTTCTATTAACCAGCAGAATATATTTAGACATATAGGAACATTAGCGAAAAAAAAGCATACATAACTAACAGAGTAAAAGTTTCATTTAGGAGTTGAATGTAGTGAAGACTCCACGGTTTAACTCTAAGAAGTTGAAGGATATCCTATCCAGACATATAAGAGAGGTTAATTCTTCTAGAGTTCATAAAAATTCTAATTTCCCCTACTGCAATTATAACAATAATGATTTTACAACTAGCATGAACGATATTTTATCAACACTTATTTCTAACCGCCGGAACTCCCGAGAAGGTGATGATTGTAACGGAGGATGTCATACAGAAATTCGCAAGAATCCTTGTGAATCATCTGCATGTAAAGGTATTAAGCAGATTTCTGAAATGGAACTGGAAACTGAAATTCATGGTCAACAAAACATGAATGAACTGACAATTGACCAGCATAATTTTCAAACGGATTCTACTTTTGATATGAACGATCCTTCTGGTACCGTTGATGAAATATGTAAAGATGATGATTTGAACGAAGAATGTCATACAGAAATTCACGGGAATCCTTGTGAATCACCTGCATGTATAGATATTGAGCAGATTTCTGAAATGGAACTGGAAACTGAAATTCATGATCAACAAAACATGAATGAACCGACAATTGACCAGCATAATTTCCAATCGGATACTGCTTTTGATATGAACGATCCTTCTGGTACTGTTGATGAAATATGCAAAGATGATGATTTGAACGGAGAATGTCATACAGAAATCAACGGGAATCCTTGTGAATCATCTGCATGTATAGATATTGAGCAAATTTCTGAAATGGAACTGGAAACTGGAATTCATGATCAACAAAACATGAATGAACCGTCAAATGACCAGCATAATTTTCAAACGGATTCTGCTTTTGATACGAACGATCCTTCTGGTACTGTTGATGAAATATGCAAAGATGATTCATCCTTATCAACACTTATGTCTAACCATCGGAACCCCCTAGAAGATGATGATTTGAACGAAGAATGTCATACAGAAATCAACGGGAATCCTTGTGAATCATCTGCATATATAGATATTGAACAAATTTCTGAAATGGAACTGGAAACTGAAATTCATGATCAACAAAACATGAATGAACCGTCAAATGACCAGCATAATTTTCAAACGGATTCTGCTTTTGATACGAACGATCCTACTGGTACCATTGAAGATGGAAGCAAAGATGATTCAATTGTCTTTCCCGTACATGATTCACCCATTAATAAAACGGAGGAAAAAAATAATCAAGCTGGCGCTTCCCTTGATTTTTTAAATATTAGAGTTCCCATTGTAGTAGGGGAATACAAAATAGATATTTGTCTAGAAGAAACGCTATTGTTTGAAGAGAATTTTATGTGGATTAACGTAATTTCTAACAAAATAGTCTTATTAAATAGTCAATTCATCCCAACTGAATTTTCTAAGCCATTAGATAACGGGATGTCTAAAGCATTAAAAGGAAAGTTATTTATAGAAGGGCATCTCATTCAAAACATTGAATATACAGCCGATGATCACAATCTTGAATCAGACCCACTTTACAAAGTTGGGAAAGTTCATTCAATAACAAAAAAAAGACCGTTCTCCACTTTTGTCGAAATTGATAGTTTTCTCCATCCACCTGTTTTTCAAACAAGTACTCAAAAAACATTTGACTTTATTGATCCAAACAATAAAAAAATCCCTCAAACTAATACTCAACTAGTCAACACTGTAACTTATTATCCAGAGCAGCCGTATTGTCGGTTAATTAGTTCTGAAATTCATGAATATACATGTTTATCAGAAGCGGATCATGCTAATAATGGCAATACTCCTATTGAGTCAGTTCAAGTAAATACCATTCACAAAAAAAATGAAACGAATGAAAAACAATTAAACCAGAAAACAGTGTTAGTTACATTCGTCCATTTATTACAAGAACAACATGTCAAAGTCAGGTACGACGAGCACGAAAACCACCCCATTTTCCCAAGTTAAATAAACCTGAGAGACTCATGATTCGCTTCAAAAAAAGGCGGGAATCAAGCCCAACATTGAAGAATGTGCCTCCACACCTAATATTGACTAATCCCACAGCTAAAGCAGTGGGATTCTTTTTAGCAAACATTTCACGTACAAACTCCAAAAAGGAAGTCGCAGCGGGAAAACTTAGGTGAACAACACACGATAGAAAAACCTTTCATCAACAGAGTAATGCACGTGCCTATTACGCTTTCCGTTTTCCTTAACCACTTTTTTAAAATGATACGTGTACATATAGCACAAAAAAAATCGAAACTGAACATGTCTAAAAGCATGCCTGTTTCGACTTCACTACCACCCCTCCTCTGAAGGAGTGCTCTTTCTCGTTCGGAAATGTCTGTAAAAATACTGCACGTAAAAAAGGGTAAAGTTATCACTCCATTAACCTATACTTCAAAAAACTTTCTGAATATAGTAATTTCGTAAGGATTTTTAAAAATAAAAAATATTAAGGAGAGATTACCTTATGAGCAATAACTCGAACGATCCATCAATACAACAAGTGAACCCACCTTGTCCGGTCAATGCGACAGAACAAATTCCATTAAACGATCAAGCAACACCACTAGTTACTGTAGCTAGAACGCCAACTCTTAAAATCCCGGTTGTAGTAGCTGAAAGAACATTGCAAATTGTTGTAGAAGCAGATATTTCACTTTCACCAGCAGCAACGGAAATTAAACGAGTGCATAAGAATGCATTTCTAAATCAAGTCAAACTAGTTCCTGTTGAATTTGCCCCAATTGCCGGGACTAACTTTTTTAACGTAACAAGAGCTAAATTATTTGTTTCCGGATTCATCCGTAAAAATATTGAATATGCTTCAACAGAGTGTAATGGAACCTTGTTTGATCGAATTGCAGACGTGCCATTTTCTGGGTTCGCAGACCTTATGGCGGGAGATTTCATCTTATTCCCAATTTTAGCTGCTTCATCAGCCAACTCTGCTATGTTCCTTAATGAAACAAATCAACTAGCTCCTCGTTTGGATAAATTTTTCTTCCAAAACCTTGTGAATTACAATGAACAACCTTTTGGTGAATTAGTACGTGCCAACTTCTTTGAACTTGATTTTTCCCCAACTATGGTAGAACCTGAACAAGCGTTTAGCACATTGCGTGAAAAAATTGTTATGGACTTAACGTTAAAAGTATTACAAGTCCAACAAATCCAAGTAACTGGAAATCAAGTAATCCCTGGCTCAACGACAGGAATTACTCTTGGTTAATACGCTAGACTGTATTTCGAAAGTAACTAAATGATGTGATTGTTTATAAAGTGAAGCTTCAAGCAGTGGCAGTTGGGGGTCTTACTGCCCGTTAATGAGGGGTAAAATCATAAAAAAACTGATATTATCGGACACTCTTGATTACATTTAATCTCGAGATCCTTAAATATCAGTTTTTTACTTATTATTAACGTCCCAGGAGAGATTCGAACTCCCGACCTACTTTAATTTTATGTATTCAATCGTTATACTTTAAGGAAATTCAATATTACAGTTCTCGAACTATGACCGAGTTAAATACAATATAGTATATTTTGTACTCATTATTCAATATATTATATAAAAAAATCCCCCATGAAGCTAAAGTTAATTGCGTTAGGATTGCTTCTAGCAACATCAATTAGCTTATTAAACCAGCCAAATAAATGCAGCAATGCCCAAAATCATAGCCCAAAAACCAATGGTACTATATGTTTTAATTATTTTAGGTGGTTCTTTTCTTTGATAATCATATATGGCAACAATCATAGAACTGATAAACCATGTGACTATAAATATAGTTACCATGCCTTTTAATAATATCATTCTACACCCGTCCTTCTTATGCCTATATTCTACCATGAAAGGTTTTGAAAACGTGGTGTATATTTTGCAGACACCAGACCGACCCCTGAGACAGCCCCCTGTATATACCCTTGCCACTTTAGTGAGTTAAAGCGTGAGGCATTGTTCGTCATGTCAGTTCGTTGCCTCTCATCACAGAGATTCATTCTGTTGTCGCTTCATTGTGATTCGTTGTCTATCGCTTGCATCACGTTGTCACCTTGCCTTGTCTTGCGACTCTGTCATGCGCATTGGTGGCGGGTGTGGGGTGTCCATTATCCCTTGTCCTGTCCCTTCTTTTTATCTCCATGCTGGTGCGGTGCTGTATGGGCTGTATTTGGGAGTGTGGTGGGCTGGTGCTATAAGCATGGCTTACAGTCCTGTTCATCATGTGGTCAGGCGGTAGGTAGATACCCCTATATGTTTTATAAGGTTGTCAGAAGTGACAACCCATGACTATTATTCATTATATGAAGCATGAAACACCTTCGACCGGTCTTACGTAAATGATGGGGTAGGGGTAGTAGGGATATTGATTAAGACCTATTTATCCCAAACAAAATCGTAGATTCCATCGACAGGTTCTTAGATACACATTTGATAAAACACAAGCATCCTATTTCATATTTAAAATCCAACAAACGGATAAAATGTATAAAAACATCCGTCTGTTGGAGAATACTTAACCATAAGAAAAGACTACTAAACTTGCATGCTTAGCAGTCTTTTTTCGATTTATTTAACTTCCATTATCCATGTTGCTTTAGATTCGGTCATGAAATCTTTATAATAAATTTCATATGGAGCATTCCCTGTTACACCGAAAGCAGCTTGTCCTTTTACATGCTTACCAGGTTGTACCGATTCCGTAATATAATCGATAGGATACGTTTCCATCTTTTCACCTTTACTATCATACACTTCGAAGTCTCCACCATCGATTAATTGTTCCTCTTGTGTACCATTTTGGTATTCTACATCAAAGATTAAAACGTTATTTGGTTGAGTTTCTTCAAATTCATTTCGCTCATCCGTATAACGAGCATTTGTTAACGTAATGATATGTCCTTCGACATTTACTTTTTCCCCAACCTTAAATGTTCCAAGATTTTTAGCTGTGTTTTCAGAAGAATCAGCGCCCTCTTCATAGTCGATAGCTTTCTTATTTTCTGCTATCAGTGTACCGCTTAAATCAATAGTTCGTATTGTCGGTTCCTTTTTATCATCATATAACTCTGAATGTTTATAAAATTCCCGGACGAAAGTATCCAAAATAGCTGCTTGCATTACGTTTTCTAAACTTTCGCCGTCAGAGTTATTTACCTTTAACTCAATCGTTTTGTCATCTTTTAATTGCGCATCTTTATAAGTAATTACCCCTTCTTCATCGGGAGTAGTAAATTCTTTTAAAAGGTCCTTGAACGTTTTTTCAGATATGTAAACTTTATCCCATTCTGCCTTATCAGGATTTTCCCAATCTATTTTCTTCATTTCTTCCATTGTCGTGAATTCTTTTTGCACTTTCGCCGGTTTTTCTACTTTTTCAGCGCCATTGTCATTTGAACATGCAACAAGAAAAATAGAAGCCATAATACCTACTACTAACGTTTTTACTAATCTCATTAATACTTTCCTCCTGTGTCTTATCTCTTATGCCAGTAAGTATTATCTCTTATTCCATATACTTTTTCAATTAACAATTCATTCCAAATATCCATTAAACTAGCAACTTATCTGTGAAAACAATAGTTTTATAAAAATTGGCTCATTAATGCCTTGTAATAACATCAAGAGCATTTGAAATCAAGATTGAGTCATCTGATACAACAGATTGGTCGATGGAGGATTTTGCAACAACAGAATTAGAGACAGGTAATCCCTCTAATAACCCTCTTACGTCCACATCAATATCAAACAATCCTTTTCTTTTAGTCATACAAAAAAACCTCCCATATCGTTAGTATATAAGTCGATATACGGTGTAATTTCTTACATGACCGTTATACTGACCGTTTCACTAAACGATATAAGAGGTTGATTTGACGGGGGTTAACCGTCCATTTTTTGACGTCCCAGGAGAGATTCGAACTCCCGACCGACGCCTTAGAAGGGCGTTGCTCTATCCAGCTGAGCTACTGGGACATGATATGATATGTAATGACAAGATTTATTATAGATTGTAAACACCAAATAGTCAATACTTTTTCTTAATTTATTTCAATCTGAGAATGAAAGAGGCTGTCTCATAGTGAAAAGATTAGACCAAACAAGTATGTACATGCCATAATACGGGCTACAGCGAGTGAGGTCAGACCTTTTTGAGACAGCTTCATGATCCATAATCTCAGTTAAATGTGTAAGTATTGCTTAATTCTGTTACTATATTCCCCTCGACATCATAGAATTGGATTATTGCTTCTTTTTGCTTTAGCTCAAGGATGGCATACGTTTTTTCTTTACGGTTTCTCGGAAGTCGTATGCTTCCTGGGTTAATATATAGTCTACCGTCAATCATCTCAGAACCAGCGATGTGAGAGTGGCCAAAGCAAATGATGTCCGCTTGTTCTTCATCAGCTTTATAGGAAAGGTTCATAATAGTCATTTTCACATTATACAAATGGCCGTGGGTGACCAATAAGCGCAAGTCACCGATTGTTTCTACAACATAGTCTGGATAGGCAGCGTCATAATCACAGTTCCCTTTAACCGCTAACAACCTTTCCATAACCGCATCAGCTTTCTCTAACTCAGAATCACCACAATGGATGAATACATCGACTTCAGCTTGGTGACGTAATTTTATTTGTTCAACTTCTGAAGTTAGACCATGGCTATCGCTCATAATCCCTACTTTCATGCTTGAGTGTCTTCCTTTTCAAGAAAAGCATCTAATTTTCCTTCAAGTACATGTAGGGCATTGGCGCGGTGACTGATCTCATTTTTTTCGTTGCTCTCAAGCTCAGCCATCGTTTTCCCTTTTTCTTTTACATAAAAAACAGGGTCATAGCCAAAACCATTCGTACCCTTTGGTTCGTTGGTGATTCGTCCTTCCACAAAACCAGACACTGTAATCGTTTCTTGATTCGGGGAGGCGAGTGCTAACGCACAAAAAAATCTTGCCGTTCTCTTCTCTACTGGCACATCGTTTAATTCTTGAAGAACCTTCTCAGTATTAGCTGCATCGCTTTTTTCCTCACCAGCATAGCGTGCAGAATAGACGCCAGGTCTGCCATCAAGCGCGTCTACAATCAAGCCTGAATCGTCGGCTATTACAAACTGCCCAAGCATTTTACTAATTGTTTCTGCTTTTAAAATAGCGTTTTCTTCAAAGGTTGTCCCTGTTTCCTCGACATCTGGCGCGTTTTCGAAATCAAGAAGTGTCTGAACCTGAAACCCTCTTGAATGAAATAAACTTTCAAACTCTTTTGCTTTTCCTTTATTTTTCGTTGCAATAATGACCGTTTTCAAACATTTCACTCCTAATTTCTTGTAAAATTTATATAAGGTAGTTAGCTTTCCACTATTCCTACGATAACTAAAGTCTACCACAATTTCCTCTTTCACAAAAATGCTACTTTTTCTGATTTTTTCGTTTAAGTACAATTGATACTAATGCAATATGGAAGGGAGCACTTTTAACACATGTACTAGCATAGTTTTGCCTAAGCAATTTACAACATAACTAAGCATAATCCTGCATGTAGGCAATATTATGCTCATTTAACATGACAAGTTATGTTATATTTTGATGTTTTTTCGTTAATATTATTGGCAACATTCGACTGACCGAATACGATACTATAATCACATATCGCTTCAACATCATTTCGATCATGTGTGACCATAATACAAGTCATATTGGCTTTTTTCAATATTACCCCAAGTTCCTCCCGAATCGACCCTTTTAAATCTGCATCTAAGTTACTAAATGGTTCGTCCATTAACAACACATTCGGCTTCGGGGCAAGCGCTCTAGCAAGAGCAACCCTTTGTTGCTGACCTCCACTTAATTCATGTGGGTATCTTTTCTCAAAATTCCCCATTTGAACAAGCTCGAGCATCTCTTCTACGCGCTGCTTCCGATCCTTTCGAGGCATGCGGGATAATCCAAAAAGAATATTCTCCTTTACCGTCATATGAGGAAATAGAGCATAGTCTTGAAAAACCATTCCCACCCCTCTTTCCTCTGGATGAATAAATATACCTTCACTCACAACAGTAGTACCTGCAATTTTAATAGCACCTTTTATCGGCATTTCTAATCCTGATATCAAGCGGAGTAATGTGCTTTTTCCACTACCACTTTGACCTAAAATGCCCACAATTTCCCCTTTCTCTATTGAAAAAGAAAAATCAGAAATCACGGGATCTTCTTTACGAGAAAATGAAAAAGTGAGACCTTCAATTTCAACAATACTCATTGTTTCACCTTCTTACCAATCATTTGAAAAATAATTACAGATAACATACTAATCGCAATGATTAAAAGCGATGAAATAGAAGCCTCATATATTTGCTCATCGTTTGCATATTGATAAGTCTTTGTTGCTAGCGTTTCAAAATTAAAAGGCCTCAGCAACAAGGCTAATGGCAATTCCTTGCAAATTTCAACAAACGTTATGAGAAATCCACTAATTAGAGACCCTTTAATTAAAGGCAGATCAATTCTAAAGAATGTTTTTGTCACACCTAGTCCAAGTATTCTTGATGCTTCCATGTACTTCGTTCCCACTTTCTCAAACCCCACTTCAATTGCATTAAATCCAGTAGCCATAAAACGAATGAAATAGCCAACGATTAACATGATTAAAGATAAACTTAACATAAGAGGTGCTTCACCGAGCCCCATTAAAGAGTATATCGGTGCGAGCCATTTATCAAGTGAGATAAAAATAGCTAGTACACCAATCGCAATAATCGGACCAGGAATTGAATAACCGGAAGTTACGCATTTTGAGATAATGAAAGAAAATGAAGAATGAGATCGGCAGACGTTTGCGACAACAACAGAAAGTATAAGAATCATCAATGTAGAGATTACGGCAACATAGACGGTTTGATAAATTAATGTAAAAAATGAAGGGTCCCAAATTTTATAAAATGTCATTTTTGCCCAAGCAATTAACTGTAAAAACGGAATGAGAAATCCTAATAGAAACACGACACTGCAATACATAAAGGCAGATAGCCCAGCAAGTCCCTTCAGCTTCACAGGTACAAGCGGCCTCGATTTATTGCTCAAATGATAACGTCGTCTCTGTCTAAGCAGTCTTTCTAAAAAGAAAATTCCAACGATGATAACCATCAACCACGCAGCAAGTCTCATTGCAGAATTCACATCGTACATCCCGAACCATGTTTGAAAAATAGCTGTTGAAATGGTATGAATCCCCAAATAGCTAGTAACTCCATAGTCACCTAACACTTCATAGATTACTAAAACGATACCTCCAACAATAGCAGGCCTTGATAAAGGAAGTACTACTTTATAAAAAACAGCTAATGGTTTACGTCCTAACAGTCTGGCATTCTCTATATAAGATGTACTTTGACTTTCAAGAAATGCTCTTGTAATCATGTATACATAAGGAAATAGAAAAAGGGTGAAAATAAAAACTGCTCCACGTATTCCCGAAACTGTAAGCATTTCAGCATTAATCTGATAATCAAAATGATTCCTTAACGTTGTTTGAACCACACCCGTATAGCCTAGCATAGTTCGATACGTGTAAGCAGCAATAAAAGTCGGGATTGATAGCGGCAACATTAATCCCCAACGGAAAAACCGTTTTAGTGGAAAATCATATGCTGCAATCAACCATGCCAAGGTTACACCTAAAAAGGACGTAAAAATACCTGTCAGGACCACAAGTATGATCGTGTTTGTGACATAATTTTTTAGCAAGTATTGACGAATTTGAAACCAATTTTCATTAGGTTCTTGAAATATAGAAGAGAAAATAAAAAGGACAGGCAGTAGAATAACTACTGCCCCAACTAAACTTATGATCCACCATCCGTTAAACTCTTTTTTAATATTACGTTTAATTAAATCTGCTCTCATATTACTTCCAGTCCGTTTTATTAAAGATTTCGATCGCCTTTTTATTATGCTCACCTAGAGTATCAAAATTTAGTTCTTGCATTTTGAAGTCTCCCCAGCTCTCTAGCAATTCAGGTTTTTTCGCATTAGGATTTACTGGAAACTCATAATTATTAGCTGACATAAATTCTTGAGCCTCAACGCTTGTCATATACTCAATCAGCTTAGTCGCATTTTCTTTATTCTTGCTGTGCTTCGTCAAACCAATTCCGCTAATATTCACATGAGTACCATTTGTTTCTTGGTTCGGGAAAAAGACTCCGATACTATCAGCAACCTTTACTTCTTCTGGATCTTCAGAGTTTGCTAGTAAACCAACATAATAAGTATTCATAATGGCAATATCACCAGTACCTGCAGCAATTGCTTTAGCTTGGTCACGATCACCACCATCTGGCTGACGGGCAAAATTGTTTACTATTCCTTTTGCCCATTGTTCCGCTTTTTCTTCACCGTTTAACTCAATAAAGGAAGCAAGTAATGATTGGTTATATAAACTTGTTGAAGAACGGACTAACAATTTCCCCTTCCATTTCTCACTTGTTAAATCCTCATATGTTGACAATTCTTCAGGTGCAACCCTGTCTTTCGAATAGGCAATAATACGTGCTCTTGTTGCTAACCCTACCCATTGATTATCTACATCACGAAGATTTTCGGGTACGTTTTTATTAATAATGTCTGATGAAACTGGTTGCAGAATATCATTTTGCTTAGCATTTGCAAGGACTCCACCATCTACTGTAACAAATAAATCAGCTTCTGTGCTTGCACCTTCTCGCTTTAATCTCTCAATAAGTTCTTCCGCTTCCCCTTTTACAACATTTACTTTAATGCCTGTTTCTTCTGTGAATTTCTTGTAAATCTCTTCATCTACTTCATAATGTCTTGCCGTATAGATATTCACTTCTTGATTTTCATTTGTTTTAGGTTTTGATGCTTCATCTTCCCCTTTTGAGTCAGTTTGATTTGTACTACTACAACCAGCTAGACCAATCGTTAGTACGGTACTAACGAGGAAAGGCTTAATTAATTTTGAAAAATTCATAATTTGCGTCCACCTCTGCTATTAATTTAACAAGAATGATATTGATAATTATTATCAATTAATACATTTTTATTCTACTTACTCGTACTACTAATGTCAACAAATAATTTTATATTTAAAATAATTTTGTATTATCTAATTTTTATATTTTTATGACTTGATTTAATTCACTTGATTTCAAAATAATGCTCTATTCTTGAATCAGGGGTAGAGGTAATAACATACAAATAAAATCCACGTTTTATTAAAATTTCTGACCTTCAAACAGAGTGATCCTCTTCATTCATTTAATCGAGTTCGCGCAACGAAAAAAAGGTCTGCCATTAGCAGCCCCTCGTATTTAGAGATCCTTCTATTAATAACTGCCTGTGTTCACTTTTGCAGGACGACTTACAGGTTCAGATAATGCTTTTCCTGCATCATCTAATAAACCGCCTTTTCCTTGTACAAGCACTTCCACGCTTTCAATGTCTTTTTGTTCAGTTAACGAAAGGACAAGCGTGTCAAGAACATCTTTAGAAATCTTCTTCTCTTTGAAACTTCCTAGAATATTTTCATTGAAATTTAAAGTAACTTTCCCATCTTCATTTTTCGGCTCTTCAATTAAAGCAACATCATCCATGAAACCTGAAAGCAGGCTTGAAGCAAGTCCTGGTCCTTTTACAAGCTCATTGACCGCTGCCGTGATTGTATCTGTTTTCGTATCTTTAACCCTTTTGGTTACCGGAACATAATAGTAACTACCCTCATCACCGCCAACATAATACACAGTAAGTGGCATCGTATTGGAAACATCCATAACATCTGACAAGTCGAAGTTAATCCCTACTGAACGGTTTAGACCATCAGAAATCGGTGTTTTATTTACCGGCATTTCGTTTAACTTAGTACCATTCATTTTTAATACCACTTTATCAACTGTATCGAATTGGGTTAAAGTATAAGTGATGGCTTGAAGAATTTTTAGTTCATCCTCTTTCTGATATGTAGCAAATTCCTTGGAAAAATCAGCAGTTGCTACACCTTCCTTAATATCCACACTAACATGTGTATCTGCAGGAATCACTGCTCTGAAGCCATTTGGCAGCATCTCAGAGACTGGTCCGTTTGCGACTAAATATTCAAGCGCTTGTTGAGCAACTGCTGTATTTGAAGGAAGCTCCAGCGTTTGCGGTACGACAAACCCGCTTTTATCAATCAAATACAATTCAGTTTTAATCGTTTTTGTTGCTTTTTCTTTACTGTCAGTTTTCGCTGCTTCCTCGCCATTCACTTCTTTTAAACCCGATTCATCGTCTACTAATGTTACTCCTTCTGGCGGATCTATATTTGCTTTTTCTTTTGTACCGAACAGGCCGCAACCACCTAAAAAGAGCGAAGAAGCCAGAACAGTTGTGACAACTGATATTTTTGTTACGTGAGACATGGACATCCCTCCCAGGACAGTTTGTACTATTATTTATACGAGCCTTGGGAATTTATAGACCAATTTTTTTCAAAAAAAATAGAAGGCGCCACAAAAGGGTCTGCCTTCAAAAAAATTGATCGTATTTAAAACTGTAACCATTATGTCATAACCAACTCACTCTTAAGTCTCGAGTCGTCGATTAATCAATTTTCACCGTTTGGACAGTCCCTATTTTTTCACCAATCCAACTATAGGCAATGCTTTGGAATATTTCCTTAGATCCCGTCGTGAAAAATTGGTGTTTTGGTGTTTCATTACTTATATTCAACATATTATCATGTTGCAGGATAACGCTCGCTTCACGCGCCGTCTCTTCACCAGATGAAATGACTTTAATATTCCTTCCCATAAACCGACTAATTTCAGGTCCCAGTAATGGATAATGGGTACAACCTAGAACGAGCGTATCAATATTCGTTCTTTTTAAGGGCTGTAGCGTTTCAGCAATTACTTTTCTAACAATTGAACCATGAAATGCCCCGCTCTCCACGATTGGAACGAACTTCGGACATGCAAGGCTGTCAACTTTCACCCGATTATTAATCATGGCAAGCGCTTGATCATACGCCTTACTCGCAACTGTACCATTTGTTCCAATAATACCGATATGTAAATTCAAGGAAACCTTTAATGCTGCACGGGCACCCGGATAGATCACTCCGAGTACCGGAATCGGTAGCTCTGAACTAATTTCTTCGAGAGCTGCTGCTGTAGCCGTGTTGCATGCGATAATCAGCATTTTCATATCGTATTTCAAAAGATAACGTGTCATCTGCCAAGTGAATTTTTTCACATCTTCCATTGGACGCGGACCATACGGGCATCTCGCCGTATCCCCGATATATACAATATTCTCATTGGGCAGCTGACGCATAACCTCTTTCGCTACGGTTAAGCCACCAACTCCCGAATCCATAATGCCTATTGGTTGTTTCAAACATCTCGCCTCATTCTTATCGCATTTCTTGATGTAATTTTATTAAATTTTCTTTAAGTGTGGTGACTTCTTCACTTGAAAAATTCACTAAAACGTCTTGCAGATACACTTGCCGCTTCTTAATTACTTCATCTATAATCCTTTTTCCTTCTTCTAATAGATGAATTCTTACCACTCTGCGGTCCTTTTCATCCTTCACCCGTTGGACGAGTTCATTTTTTTCCATGCGGTCAATCAGATCCGTCGTTGTACTGAAAGCTAAATACATCTTAGCGGAGAGTTCCCCGATTGTCATATCTCCTTCTTCAAACAGCCACTGAAGAGCAATAAATTGAGGAGGCGTTATCTTATAATTCGTTAGCATTTCCCGGCCCTTTTGTTTAATTAAACCCGAAACATAACGCAGCTCTTTTTCAATTCTTGCCACATGCTCCACATGCGTTACTTCATCCATTTCTCACAACTCCCAACCACTTATACAAAACTTAGTAACTTTATTGTCTATGAAAAAAAGAGAAATTTCAAGAACCATTCTTCCCCAACAAAAATTAACAGCAATAACAAGCACCTTCATGAATTGAATCATTCATTATAGTGCTAGACATATTGCTGCTAACAGTTTGACAAAATGGTGATCTTTAAGCTTTTTTCCCGCATTAACGGGCAGTAACCCCACCTCAAGGCTTAGATGAATCGAAGAAGCATCGGTGGGGGATAACTTCCCGTAAAAGCCCGATTGGTGAGATACAGTGAAACTTACCGATGCGTGAGCAGAGGTTTAGTTGAACCAATCGGGTTCGTAGAGTCGTTTTATCGAAGCGGAGCGGAGATATTAGCGACTCTAGAACGGGACTAACAATCAGCGGGGGATGGAGAGCCCCCACAGATTGAAGTTTCACTTTATCAATCAACTCAGTATGGAATTGAGAATGCTTTAGAGCTTCAACTCTCCCATACGAAGGAGTTCAATGACTGCTTGGGAACGCCCTTTGACTCCAAGCTTTTGCATCGCATTTGAAATATGGTTTCGAACTGTTTTTTCGCTGATAAACAATTCACCTGCGATTTCTTTCGTTGTCTTATCTTGAACTAATAATTCGAATACTTCTTTTTCTCTTTTGGTGAGTAATGGCTTATGAGTGAATTCGTTCTCCTTCAAGTGTTGTAACCCTCCTTGCCTTCACCAGCATAAAAACCCGGAGTGGGTGTCTATTTAGTCATGTTATAGTATGACAAGTGAGGCAGGAAAGTGACTGTTCCGAGGCACGAATCGTGATTTTCTTTTGTATTTTTTATAAGCTCCAACTATTAGTATTTAAACTTTATAAAACCGACTTGATCACGGGTGTTTTGGTGGTCCACACATGATCTTTGGAAACACTTTTTACTAAGACTTCATTCTTCACAACTGTAATTCAAGAAATCAAAGTATTTTATTCTTCATGATGTGAATAAGTGATTGTAAATATCAAATTTGATGCGAATCGGTTTAAAATTATGTATACCTCATAACGAAAGGGTCAGACCCCGGCACTAATATACCGTTCAATTACCACTAATGAACAGTATATATTGAGCGTGATTAGACCCTTTTGAGAGACTTGAAAAATTTTCTTGTATGTTTTGGATTATTTAAACGAACCAAATATTTCTGCTTCTAATCTACGACCTGTAGGTGTTGCTGCTAACCCACCTTCTGCTGTTTCACGAAGTGCGGATGGCATGCTTTGTCCTATTCGATACATGGCATCAATCACTTCATCGCAAGGAATTCTGCTTGTGATACCAGCTAGTGCCATATCAGCTGCTGTTAGTGCATTAGATGCTCCCATCGCATTTCGTTTTACGCAAGGAACCTCGACAAGCCCTGCTACAGGATCACAAACGAGTCCGAGCATATTTTTCAAAGTGATGGCCATAGCTTCAGCAGCTTGAGTTGGCGTCCCTCCGGCTAATTCAACAATAGCAGCAGCTGCCATTCCACTTGCTGCACCGACCTCTGCTTGACAACCGCCAGCAGCTCCCGATATGGAAGCATTATTGGCCACAACGAAGCCGAATGCAGCAGACGTAAACAAAAATTCAATCATTTCCAGTCGTGTTGGGTGTAGTTTCTCCTTTACAGCGAATAACGTTCCTGGGACTACACCTGCAGAACCAGCGGTTGGTGTTGCACAAATGACTCCCATTGCTGCGTTCACTTCATTTGTTGCTACCGCTTTACTCACAGCATCAAGAAGCAAATTTCCAGAAAGCGCTTTACCCGTATGAATATATTGCTGTAATAAAACTGCGTCACCGCCCGTCAGTCCTGTAACGGATTGAACGCCTTTTAATCCTCGTTCTATCGCCTGTTCCATGACGGTTAAATTTGTATCCATCTTTTCTATTATTTTTTCCCTAGGCAGACCCGAGAAGCCCATTTCTTGTTGAATCATAATTTCAGCTATTTTAACTTGTTTACTTTCTGCTCGTGCGACAAGTTCAGCAACATTCCGAAACATCGTATCTCCCCATTTCTTATTTATCTATCATCGAAGTTGATCTAGGAGTTAAATAGGGCACTGGCCTTGATTCACTCTACCATTCGAATCACTTGAGTAATATTTGGCAAGTGTTCAAGTTCTGTTATGATTTTGTCATGAATCCTTTGGTCTACTTCAATAATCATTAAAGCCATTTTCCCTTTTTCTTTCCTGGAAACTTCCATGTGGCTAATATTAATTTCATGATCTGCCAAAACAGCTGTCACAGAGGAAATAAGTCCGAATTTATCATTGTGTACGACAAGTATAGCTGGATTCTCACCAGATAATTTAAGCTGAAATGAGTTTAACTCAGTAATTTCAATCGTTCCGCCACCGATTGAGATGCCAACAATCTCTACTTTTTTCGTTTCATCAAACAATTGTATTTTTACAGTATTAGGGTGGTCTGTAACGGTTTCTTCAACTGTGAATATGACCTCCATGCCCCATTCTTCTGCTAAGTTCAAAGATGTGGGGATTCGCTGATCATCGGTATCAAAATTTAATATTCCACCAACAACAGCAACATCTGTTCCATGGCCTTTATACGTTTTGGCGAAAGAACCATAGAATGAGATAATTGCTTTTTGCGGCTGTTTTCCTAACAGTGTACGAGCAACCCTACCAATTCGCGCAGCTCCGGCAGTGTGAGAACTAGAAGGCCCAATCATCACCGGACCAATAATATCAAAAGCAGATCTATACTTCATGGCACATAGCCCCTTCATCATTCATATAGAATCATTCAGTCGCTTCCTTCAGACTAAATGATAGCGTTTTCAAAATTCCGTTATTATATTTTTATGCCGCTTGATTTTCTTCTTTTGTTCTAATTTGAGAAACCGTTCTTATTTTGAAATTTTTAAATAGTAGAGAGCCAAGGAAACCTGCAGTTGCACCTGTAGCAGCACAAATCAGTGCGGTAATTGTAACTTTCATCGGATCATTAAACCCATACATAACAGCGAGGCCCGCAATCGGCGTTGCCGTACCCGTTGCATTGTTTACTAACCCAAACATCGATACAACAACCCCAGCAGCAGCTCCGCCGATAAAGTTCGTTATATAAACCGGAATTGGATTAGCTGAAATAATATCTGCCTGTGTTAGCGGTTCAATCGCTACAGCAATTGTCGTTCTTCTGTCCCCAAACTTCAAACGGTCGAATAAAACAAAATTCATAAAAGAAGAGCCAAATACAGCCAATGCCCCAATCGCCATCGGCAGACCGGTTAACCCAAGCATTGCAGTTAAGGCCATAGAGCTTAAAGGTGCAGTTGCTACAACCGTAATAACTCCTCCAAGAATAATCCCCATCAAGATTGGATTGCTGTTTGCTGTTTCGGTAATAATTCCACCAATATTCAATAATGTTGCATCCACTATTGGGTTCACCGTAACGGCAATGAAACGTACAAGAGGTGCTGCTATAATAATTGTTACGATCAGATCTAGACCTGCTGGTACTTTTTTCTCAATCACTAATACGAGGAAAGCGACTATATAGCCAGCGAAAAATCCCGGAAGTAATCCCAAACCAGCACAAGAAACGCCAAGTAACAAAGCATATACAGGAGAAACCCCTAATGCAAGAGCAACTAGAGCAGCCGCAGCAACACCGCCCATACTTCCAGCAGCATCTCCTACCTCCCCAAGAAAGGCAAAATTCAATAAATCGCCTCCGACATATCTCTGAAATGCCTCAACAAGAAATGCAGCCACTGCAGCATTAGCGAGCGCTCCCATCGCTTTCATACCTTTTGGAGCTTTAAAACTAAAAAATGAAAACAACCCTAGCACCAATAATAATAGTGCTGTTCCTTTAATAATTTCCATCTGCTGTTCCCCCTCGGTGTACGATTCATAGATTAATAATAGCTGTTACATACATTCTTCTCATGAATTTTTATTTTACTAACATAGTAAAATAAAAATGAAAGCCCTTTCAAAATCATGTTCATCATATCATATGAATTCATAGATTTACACTACTTTTTTGAATTCATTAAATATAACACTATTCAAAATATTATATATTCAAATAACATTATACTTGATGCAAGCGAAAGTATAAGTCCCTTTTGGGTAAGAATAAGGGGCTGACCTCGCACTCTATACACAGTTTTAAAACTACTTGTATATGTGATTGCGGGGACTGACCCTCTCGTTTAGAAATAATCTAGACTAGATCGACTTATTAAAACGTGCCCATCTTCTGTTTCATCTCCTCTGTCCATGCCACTGATTTTCCGGTTTTCTTACTGATTTGAACAATCGTACCACGACCTGTAAAGCACACTTTCCCTTCCTTCGTCCCCATATAATGAAGATCAACGGATGAATTTCCAATTCGTGTTGCTTTGACGTGAACATCTATGTCATCATCGAAAAACAATTGCTCGACAAAGTCACATTGTAGATCGGCGACAACAGGGATTTCCTTTGCCCCCTCGCCTAACCAATATTGCATAAAGCCGATCCTCTTAAAATATTCAATTCTAGCTACTTCAAAATACGTAAACGGAACCGAATTATTTACATGTCCAAACATGTCTGTCTCCGAAAAACGGACTTTAACCCGATGTTTAAATTGAAAGGATGATGCCCACTCCGTCATATTCTCAATATATCGTATTCTACTCATCCTGTTCACTCCCTTTCTCCCGCATTAACGGGCTTTATCCCCATCTACACTTCTTCCTGAAGTTTCACTTTATGAATGATTATTCATTCATATTATCTTTAAACATATTATTTTGAAAAGAATAAAGGATTCAATCCTTCTTTTCTTTTTTAATAATAACGTCACCTGTAACGATATCTTTTTCTTGTTTTTTTATGGAAAGGATTGCTGCCTGGCCGTCACTAGGTGAACCATCCGAGAAATACATCGGAAAAAGCGAAAAAAACATAATATAAAAAGAAAAATAAATAAATTGGTACCAAAAAATAGAATTATTTAATATATCTACAAATATAAGTCCATTGATAATAAATATGCTGATTAAATTGAACAGCGCTCCACCTAAATAAATCATCACACTTTTAAAAGGGTGATTGACTTGTAATTTATCAAACTCACAGTGTCCATTCCAAAAGTAATATTTTTTTATATCCATTTTCAAGATCGAAAATAATTTATTCCCGCAACCGAGTGTAAGCTTTTTCCCTTTACCACCGAATATTGCAGCACAGAATAGGTGTCCACTTAAATGAATAAACGTGACCATCGGCATGATGAGAAAAAAAGAAAAAATGAACTTGGTAACATCTGCTAAATCAAACAAACTATTACCTCCTACAGCGCAAGCCTTTCTTTTTGTTGTACTACTCTCTACCCAGTGCCAATCGTAAATAACTGGAAATTTTTCCTTGTCTGTTTTTGACGCATAAGTGGGAATTCAGAAATCTCCATAATGGGGATGCCCCCAAAAGTAAAGGGTCTAACCCCGCAACAACTAAATACAGTAAACGTGCCTAAGACACTATATACTGATTTAGAGTGCGAGGTCAGACCCTTATGAGACACCTCATTATTAGACTTGATCGCTCCCGAAGAAGTTACGGAATGATTGAAGTGTTGTATCACGGTTTAATGCAGCGATTGACGTAGTCAGTGGGATACCTTTCGGGCAAGATTGTACACAGTTTTGTGAGTTCCCACAGTTTGCTAGGCCTCCGTCTCCCATAATTGCATTCAAACGATCTGAACGGTTCATTTCTCCAGTTGGATGGGCATTGAATAGACGTACTTGTGAAAGTGCTGATGGTCCAATGAAGTCGGATGAACTGTTCACATTCGGGCAAGCTTCCAGGCATACACCACAAGTCATACATTTAGAAAGTTCGTACGCCCATTGACGTTTCTTTTCTGGCATACGAGGACCTGGTCCAAGATTATACGTTCCATCGATTGGAATCCATGCTTTTACTTTTTTCAATGAATCGAACATACGGCTACGATCCACCTGTAAGTCGCGAACTACAGGGAATGTGCGCATAGGGCTTAAGCGAATCGGTTGTTCTAATTGGTCGATAAGTGCTGTACAAGACTGTCTTGGCTTGCCATTGATCACCATTGAACAAGCTCCGCAGACTTCTTCCAAGCAGTTCATGTCCCAAGCAATCGGTGTTGTTGTTTTTCCGTCTACTGTTACCGGGTTACGGCGGATTTCCATCAGTGCAGAAATGACGTTCATATTTGGACGATACTCTAATTCAAAAGTCTCTGTATATGGAGCTGAATCTGGAGTATCTTGTCTAGATATTTCAAAACGTACTGTTTTTGTCTTAGTCTCAGCCATTGTTTTCTCCCCCTCTTTTTAATGTGTTGTCGTATAGTCGCGTTTACGAGGTGCAATTAACGAAACATCAATATCTTCGTAATAGAATTCAGGAGCTGAATTTGGTCCAGTAAACTTAGCCATTGTTGTTTTCATGAATTCTTCATCGTTACGTTCCGGGAAGTCCGGTTTATAATGAGCTCCGCGACTTTCGTTACGATTAAGAGCACCTATTGTAATGACGCGAGCTAATTGGAGCATGTTTTGTAATTGTCTCGTGAAAGAAGCTCCTTGGTTGCTCCATTTTGCTGTATCTAGGATATTAATGTTTTTATACCGTTCCATTAACTCGAGAATCTTCGCATCTGTTGCTTGTAATCGATCGTTATGACGTACTACAGTTACGTTATTTGTCATCCATTCGCCAAGCTCTTTGTGTATAACATAGGCATTTTCTGTTCCATTAAGCGACATAATGCCATCCCATTTTTCTTGTTCTTGCTTCACATAACCATCGAATAAAGAAGATGGTAGAGATTCGCTTGTTTTCTCAAGACCAGAAATATATTTAACAGCATTTGGCCCTGCTACCATTCCACCGTAAATAGCGGAAAGAAGAGAGTTAGCACCTAGACGGTTGCCACCATGCTGTGAATAATCACACTCACCTGCAGCGAATAAGCCTTTAATATTGGTCATTTGATCATAATCTACCCATAGTCCGCCCATTGAATAGTGAACAGCCGGGAAGATTTTCATTGGCACTTTACGTGGATCTTCACCCATGAATTTTTCATAGATTTCAATGATTCCACCAAGTTTAATATCCAATTCTTTCGGATCTTTATGAGAGAGATCCAGATAAACCATGTTTTCGCCATTAATACCGAGCTTCATGTTTACGCACACATCGAAAATCTCACGCGTTGCAATATCACGCGGTACAAGGTTTCCGTATGCCGGATATTTCTCTTCTAAGAAATACCACGGTTTTCCATCTTTATACGTCCAAACGCGTCCGCCTTCTCCACGAGCTGATTCTGACATTAATCGAAGTTTATCATCTCCAGGTAGTGCAGTTGGATGGATTTGAATGAATTCTCCATTCGAATAAATCGCGCCTTGTTGATAAACAATAGAAGCCGCTGATCCTGTATTGATCATTGAATTCGTTGATTTACCAAAGATGATCCCTGGTCCACCGGTTGCCATAATGACAGCATCGCCTGGGAACGCTTTTATTTCCATTGTTTTTAAGTCTTGGCCAACAATCCCGCGCGCTACTTGTTCTTCGTCTATAACAGCCCCGAGGAATTCCCAGCCTTCATATTTCGTAACAAGTCCTTCTACCTCATAGCGACGAACTTGTTCGTCTAATGCATATAGCAATTGCTGTCCGGTTGTCGCCCCAGCAAATGCTGTACGGTGATGCTGTGTTCCACCGAAGCGACGGAAATCTAGTAAACCTTCAGGTGTACGGTTGAACATAACACCCATCCGGTCGAACATATGAATAATTGATGGTGCCGCTTCACACATTGCTTTAACTGGCGGTTGGTTCGCTAAGAAATCGCCGCCGTAAACCGTATCATCAAAGTGAATCAATGGGGAGTCCCCTTCACCTTTTGTATTTACCGCTCCATTTATGCCACCTTGAGCACAAACAGAGTGCGAGCGTTTAACAGGAACTAAAGAGAATAAATCTACCTGTTGTCCATGCTCAGCCGCTTTAATCGTAGCCATTAATCCAGCTAGACCTCCACCGACGACAATAATTTTACCTTTACCCATTATTGCTCACTCCCTCATATCCGTTCAAAACTTGTTAGCTTGCACTGATTGATTCTAACCCCTTATACGAAAGCAAAAATTGCACGTAGCCCAATATAGCTAAGGACTAGGAATATTACCAACGTTATATAAGTCATGACCTTTTGCGATTTAGGTGAAACGGTTAACCCCCAGCTTACTGAGAATGACCAAAGACCATTAGCGAAATGGAAAACAGTTGAAATAAGACCTACAATATAAAAAGCAATCATGAATGGGCTTGAAAAAATCGTTGCCATCATGTCAAAGTTTACTTCAGCGCCAAGTGCCGCTTGAATTCTTGTTGTATACACATGCCAAATAAGAAAGATTAACGTTATAATTCCTGATGCCCTCTGTAAAAAGAACATCCAGTTACGGAAAAAACTAAATCTCCCTAAATTGTTTTTAGCTGTAAAGGCGATGTAAATCCCATAAACAGCATGGAAAATCAACGGTAAATAAATGACAACAAATTCTACGACAATCTTGATCGGCGTGAATTCAATTAAGTGAACCGCTGCATTGAAGGTGTCCGCTCCTTTTGTTGCCATATAGTTGACTGTTAAATGAAAGATTAAAAACAGTCCAATCGGAACTACCCCAAGAAGTGAATGAAGCCTACGATTCCCAAACTCTCGATTTTGCGCCACAAAGTGCCCCCCCTTAATTTGTGAAAACTCTCGCAAAGATAAATTCAATTCTCCCTTACCCCTGCATTTACTAAATGTATGAAACTATTTAACAATCCTCTGACATGTCCATTTTACCCCTGTCTGATAATTGCGTCAAGAAAACGGATACAAGATTTCTTTTTTTAAAATAGAATTATTTTACTAGTCTAAAGCGAATTAAATTAGTAACTAAAAATAGTATGTTACCTTATTCCCTTAAGAAAAATCCCAGAAAACGTCATTTATCCAACAATTTAATTTAGGATTTTGCTATAAAAAATTAATGCTTCAATTCTTAAAACGTATATAATAGTTGTATAGAAAGTGGGGAATACGATGGAAAAAGATGCTCAGGCTCTACAAGAAATATCTGACAATACTGAAATGAATATCCCGATTTTTGGCTATGAATTAATTAGAGAAATATTATTAAATGATATTTTAGGCAAAGATTCTCCCCATGTTCTATATTGGGCTGGAAAACAGTTGGCAAGGAAATTTCCGCTTCACAACATAGATGAAATCATTGACTTTTTCTCTAGTGCCGGCTGGGGGGACTTGACATTTGTCAAACAATCTAAAGATGAACTTGAAATGGCATTAACCGGTATAATGGTTGAAAGACGGTTTAAATTGAACACGGAGTGTCACTTTCAACTAGAGACTGGATTTCTCGCTGAACAAATCAGCCTCCAAAAAAAGTTCACAGCAGAAGGCGCTGAAGAATCGAAACGGCGTGCTGGAAGAGTGACGATATTGGTAAAATTAGATTTAAAAGACCCGATTGAGTAGATAAGAAGAAAAGAGGATCGTTAGGCCATGCTTTGCATAGGTTTAACGATCCTCTACTCATTTTTTACGCTCTAACTACTACTCTTTCATCAAGCTGAAATTTGACATGCAATGTCTCAACAGCCCGCACCATCTCTTTGTCTGGGATGACTGTAGAAACTTTGATTTCAGAAGTACTAACCATTTTCACTTGGATGCCTGCATCGGCAAGAATCGCAAACATTTCCGCCGCAACTCCTGGATTAGAAACCATTCCAGAACCGACGATACTCACTTTCGCTAAATCACTTTCCGTTTCGATTCTTTCAAACTGTAATTCTTTTTTATTGCTTTCTAAAACATTTAACACTTCACTTACGTCTTTTGTTTTAATGGAGAATGTTAAATTCGTCGTACCTGTATCTGTTATGCTTTGGATAATGATGTCTACATTTAAGTGCTGCTTTGCAAGTGTTGTGAAAATGGTAGATAATGAAGTTAACCTTCCAGTCAGTCCAAAAATGCTTACCCTTGTAATACTGTCTTCAAATGCGATCCCTCTAACAATTAAATTCTCTTCCATCGTGACTTCCTCCTCAATGATTGTTCCTTGTTCTTGTTCTATGCTTGATCGTACGACTAGTGGTATTCCATAATTTTTCGCAAATTCTACGGCTCGTGGGTGAAGGACGCCCGCCCCAAGGTTCGCTAATTCAAGCATTTCATCATAAGAGATCGATTGTAATTTCCTAGCTGATTTTACATAACGAGGATCTGTTGTGAACACACCAGTTACATCTGTATAGATATCACAGCGATCTGCTTTTAAAGCTGCAGCTAGTGCAACAGCGGTCGTATCGGAACCACCGCGACCTAATGTCATAATTTCACCGATCGCATCAATTCCTTGGAAGCCCGCTACGACTACGATTTTCCCGGCCGATAGCTGTTCTTGAACCCGGTTCGTATCAATATCCAATATTCGTGCATTCCCATGAATCGATTCAGCTTTAATCCCAGCTTGCCAGCCCGTATAAGAAATGGCATCATACCCCTGTTCAAGTAAAGCCATCGTAAGAAATGAAATCGTTACTTGTTCTCCTGTTGATAACAGCATATCCATTTCCCGTTTGCTCGGAGTACTGCTGATTTCATTCGCCATCGTTACGAGCTCATCAGTCGTTTTACCCATTGCCGACACAACGACAACAACCTCATTCCCCAAAGCTGCTTCTTCAATGACACGCGTTGCTATATGTTTGATTTTTTCAATATTTCCTACTGATGTACCGCCAAATTTCTGTACGATTAATCCCACTTTGTTACACCCTTTCCAGCTGTTTTTTCCCAACAAAAAAAGCAATGAGAATTATCTCATTGCTGTGGTAACGTATCCTAGACATACGAATATCACAGTGAGATAGCCCTCCAGAACAAAATCGCTCTGACAATCTGCCATTTATTCAATGTCAGACCAGCTAATCAAGCTATGAGACTTGATTGCTTCGGCGACTTCCCCTTTCAAGACTTTTCACAGAAGCTCATCCTTCTCCAAGTCTTTACTAATGAAACTCGCACCTCTATCAACACTTTAAATAGTTAAAGGTCATATAAAATTATCTGTAGTATAGCACACCCAATTTCGAACAGCAAGATTATTCTTGCAATTTCTTCACAAGCTCCTCAGCAACAGGTCGTGGAATACCTGCTGCTTGTACTTCTTCTACCGTTGCTTCTCGCATTTTCTTTACCGAGCCAAAATGCTTCAAAAGTTGTTTTTTTCGTTTCTCGCCGATGCCATCAATCTCATCAAGCATAGATTGAAAAGCATTTTTCCCACGCAGTTGACGGTGAAAACTGATGGCAAACCGATGCACTTCATCTTGAATCCGTTGCAACAGATAAAATTCCTGACTTCTATGGTCAAGCGGAACAATCTCAAGTGGATTGCCAATCATCAGTTCAGATGTTCGGTGCTTCTCATCTTTTACTAAACCTGAGAGCGGAATATCTAGACCGAGTTCATTTTCCAGAATATCTCTCACCGCTTCAACATGTCCTTTACCACCATCAATTATGATTAAATCTGGTAGCGGCAGTCCTTCTTTTAATACTCTTGAATAGCGGCGGCGAACTACCTCACGCATCGACTCGTAATCATCGGGGCCTTTAACCGTTTTAATCTTGTATTTACGGTATTCCTTTTTTTCAGGCTTGCCATCAATAAAAACGACAAGCGCAGAAACAGGATCCGTACCTTGAATATTTGAATTATCGAACGCTTCGATTCTGTGTGGTGTATAAACACCTAGTTTTTGACCTAGCGTCTCTACTGCTTTAATCGTGCGCTCCTCATCCCGATCAATCAAAGCGAATTTTTCCAAAAGCGCAATGCTCGCATTTTTATTAGCAAGTTTAAGCAGCTCTCTCTTTTGACCAATTTTTGGATTAATAATTTTAACTTGTAATAATTGCTCAGCTAATTGTAAGTCGACTGTTTCAGGCAGAAAAATTTCTTTTGGCTTGAAATGATTTGCCTTTGAATAAAATTGCCCTAAATAGGTTAACAATTCTTGATCGGGTTCATCATAAATCGGAAATAACGAGACATCACGTTCAATCAATTTACCTTGACGAACAAAGAATACTTGGACACACATCCAGCCTTTATCATATGCATAGCCAAACACATCACGGTCGGTATAGTCATTGGACATCATTTTTTGCTTTTCCATCGTCACTTCTATATGGGCAATTTTATCTCGATATTCTTTAGCTCGTTCAAAATCTAGTGCTTCAGCTGCCTCATGCATTTGAACAGACAACTCATTTTTAATTTCTTTATAACCGCCATTTAAAAATCGTGTAATTTCATTCATCATCGTTTTGTATTCTTCCTGTGGCACCTCTTTCACACACGGTGCGAGACATTGGCCAAGGTGATAGTATAAGCACACACGATCAGGCAATGTATTACATTTTCTAAGCGGATATATTCGGTCAAGGAGCTTTTTCGTTTCATTAGCCGCAATGACATTCGGATAAGGACCGAAATATTTACCTTGATCTTTTTTCACTTTTCTTGTGATAATTAAGCGCGGATGACGTTCATTCGTCAGTTTGATGAACGGATACGTTTTATCGTCCTTCAACATGATATTATATTTTGGGTCATGTTTTTTGATTAAGTTTAATTCCAATATAAGCGCTTCGATATCTGATGATGTGACAATATATTCGAAGTCTTCAATTTCATTGACGAGTCTTAGCGTTTTGCCGTCATGGGTGCCGGTAAAATACGATCGAACCCGATTTTTCAGCACTTTTGCTTTGCCGACATATATAATGGTTCCCTGGCGATCTTTCATCAAGTAACAGCCGGGCTGATCAGGAAGCAGGGCAAGCTTGTCCTTCATTCTCTGATTCATGTCAAACCTCCCAACCAATCAATCTGTATAAAGTGAAACTTCAATCAGTGGGGCTTTTCTTCTTCCCACTGATTGGTAGTCCCGTTCTAGTGTCGCTAATTTCTCCGTTCCACTTCGATAAAGCGGGATAAAAATATATAAAAGAAAAAACTCCAAGCCATAGACTTGAAGTTTCTTAATGATAAAAGAATTACACGTGTTTCGCAAGAAGTTCTGATAATGCTTCTTTCGGTTGGAATCCAACCACTTTGTCAACAACTTCTCCATCTTTTAACACGATCAAAGTCGGGATGCTCATTACGCCGAATTTTCCAGCAGTTTCTTGGTTTTCGTCTACATCCACTTTTACGATTTTCACTTTGTCACCCATATCGCCATCAAGTTCTTCTAGAACAGGAGCGATCATTTTACAAGGTCCGCACCATGGAGCCCAGAAATCTGCAAGCACTAAGCCCTCGTTTGTATCATTTGTAAATGTTTGATCAGTTGAATGTACAATTGCCATTATATATACCTCCTAATAAATACTATATTTCTAAAAAACAGTATACCATTGATTATAGTATGCATACTATTATTTTGCTTCATTGCTAAGATACCCCTAGCTTACGTATCTATACGCAATCAGATTCGTAATAATACTTAAAATAGCATCATCAGATTGCAAAAATCAAGACATATGCTTTTAATAGATCAGATTAGCGTAAGGGGCAGGGTTCAGACCCCACTACAACATTATTTCGTTAATAGCGCGTAAAGGTTTCTTATCAACTGTGTATAGGATGTGAGGTCTGACCCTTTGACACTATTACATTTATTTTACGTATAAAGGAATTTATAAACAATGTATAAGGTGTGAGGTCTGACATTTTTAGGAGTTAATTTTAAGTTTCTTACATTCTTCAATAAGTAATGGAACGACTTCAAATAAGTCGCCGACGATACCGTAATCCGCAACCTTGAAGATGTTTGCTTCAGGGTCTTTGTTGATTGCAACAATCACTTTCGAGTTGGACATTCCCGCTAAATGTTGGATGGCTCCAGAGATACCGCAGGCAATATATAGATCAGGTGTGACAACTTTCCCTGTTTGCCCAATTTGGAGGGAATAATCGCAGTAGTCTGCATCACATGCACCTCGCGAAGCACCGACTGCTCCGCCAAGAACTTGGGCAAGCTCCTTTAATGGCTTGAAGCCTTCTGCACTTTTCACACCACGGCCACCAGCAATGACTACTTTCGCTTCTGAAAGATCGACACCGTCTGTAGCTTTTCTTACCACGTCTTGAATAATAGCGCGAAGGTCTTTAATCTCCACATGAAGTGAAGAAACATCCCCAGTACGGCTTTCGTCCTTCGCTAGCGGCTCAATATTATTCGGTCGGATCGTTGCAAAGATGACTCCATCTATGACAATTTTCTTCTCAAATGCTTTGCCTGAATAAATCGGACGAGTGAAGACAAGATTTCCTCCAGCTTCTTCAATAGAAGTGACATCAGAAATAAGTCCAGAATTCAATTTACTAGCAATTCTTGGAGCCAGGTCTTTACCAAGAGCTGTATGACCGAAAATAATCCCTTCTGGGTTTTCCGCAGCAATGACCGCAAGAACTGCTTGCGCATAACCATCAGACGTATATTGAGCAAGTTTTGCATCTTCCACTGTCACGACACGGTCCGCACCATATTGAATGAATTCATTGCCCAATGTTTGGATGCTTTCTCCTACTAAAACGCCTACCACCTCACCACCATCTGCTGCTAATTTAGCAGCGCCGATTGCTTCAAATGATACATTTCTTAAATTGCCATCACGCGCTTCACCTAATACAAGGATTTTTCTAGCCATTAATATAAACCTCCTGTAAGCCATTTATTGTTTGAATCGGGATTGTCGGTTTGATCGAACTGGACAAAAACTAAATCACTTTCGCTTCTGAGCGCAGGAGTTGTACTAGTGCTTTAACTTGCTCGTTTAGATCACCGCTCAGTACTTTTCCTGCTTCTTTTTTAGGTGGCAGGAAGATTTCAATCGTTTTTGTTTTTGCTGCTACATCGTCTTCTACAAGTTCCAAATCATCCAATTCTAATTCTTCAAACGGCTTCTTCTTTGCTTTCATGATACCTGGAAGAGATGGATAACGTGGCTCATTCAATCCTTGCTGAGCAGTCACTAATAATGGTAAAGTCGTTTCAATGATTTCTGCGTCGCCTTCCACATCACGGGTAACGCTTACATTTTTACCATTTATTTTCAGCTGAGTTATTGTTGTAATATAAGGAATGCTCAATAGTTCTGCTACTCGTGGACCAACTTGACCAGAGCCTCCATCTATTGCAACGTTTCCAGCGATCATTAAATCAGGATCTTTATCTTTTAAATATTCACTAATAATTTTTGCAGTTGTGAATTGATCGCCATATTCTACATCTTCTTCAATATTGATTAAAACCGCTTTATCAGCGCCCATCGCAAGTGCTGTACGTAGCTGCTTCTCTGCTAATTCATTCCCTACAGAAACAACGGTTACTACCCCACCATGTGTATCACGTACTTGAATCGCTTCTTCTACTGCATACTCATCGTACGGGTTAATGATGAATTCCGCCCCGTCATCATTGATTTTTCCATTCACTAATGTAATTTTTTCTTCTGTATCAAACGTTCTTTTCAGTAATACATAAATATTCAAAGGAACCCCTCCTATTATTTTAAAAATTAAGACTATTTTAAACGTAGTTCAAAAAGGTCGAATACTTTTTTCTCCGCCTTTTTGAACAAACACAACCAGAAAAATCTGTTACTTGCCTTTAAAAACAGCCTCTCTTTTCTCAATAAAAGCGCTTATTCCTTCTTTGGCATCTTCTGAAACAAAAATCGTGCCAAAGCTTTTCGCTTCGTTTTCAATGCCTTTATAAAAACTCTCTGGCTTGGCATCATTTACAAGGTCAATCGCCGCTTTCAATGCTAGCGGGCTTTTCTTCGCCACTTTCTCTGCCAATTCTTTTGCTTTAATCAAAAGCTCTTCATCTACATAAGCATGGTTTGCTAACCCATATCGAACAGCTTCAATACCTGTAATCGGTTCACTTGTAAACAGCATTTCAAAAGCTTTTGCCCCCCCCACATAACGGGTTAGGCGCTGGGTGCCACCGAATCCAGGTACAAGTCCAAGCTGAAGCTCTGGTAAGCCAAGCTTTGCATTTTCCGTCACTAAACGGATATGACAGGCCATCGCTAGCTCCAATCCTCCGCCAAGAGCTGCGCCATGAATGGCAGCAATAACTGGTTTGGGATATCGTTCAATCTTCTCAAATACGTCTTGACCATTTCGAGAAAGTTCCGTGAAGGCTTCACCACTACTTATACTTGTAAACTCTTTAATATCAGCCCCAGCCGAGAAAAATCTTCCTTCTCCGTGGATCAGCACGCAGCGAACTGCTTCATTTGCTTCCAACTCATCAAACAGGTGGGAAATTTCCTTGATGAGACTTGATGAAAGTGCATTAGCAGGTGCTCTTTGAATGGTAACGAGAGCAACGTGATTTTCGATTGTATGGCTTAAAAATGCCATGTTCTTTCCCTCCCTAAACATATAAATAACTATGTAAAAAATTTAACATGTATCGTGTAAGATCCTCGTTAAAAACACTACCATTTACCATGAGGGATTAATCAAGTACACCGCTACACTTACCTAATCACAATGGTGGCGGTGCGGAGCCTTATTTCGGTGTGTTTTTCAATAATAAAGGTACATCTACTAAGCAGATTGGCTATATTATTAAGTCGCGAAGACCCGCCCCATGTCCTTATACGAAAGCATGCTATATTTTAGCGCCACAACCCCCAAGTAATAGCTGATGGACCGATTCTGCCAGATCTGGCAAGGAATACTTCTGATCATTCATGACCCATGATGTTGCCGTTTCATCAATCGTTCCAAAAACCATTTGCCTTGTTAGTCTGACGTCCAAATTCGACTGAAACTCACCGTTCTCTTTTCCTTCAAGAATGATCGTGTCAACGATCTGTAAGTAATCTCGTAACACATCATTAATCCTCTCTCGAAGTTCAAGATTGGACTGCCGTAATTCAAGCTGGGTGACGATAGCCAAGTTCGCATCACTTGCAAGAATTTGAAAATGTTTTCTGATCATTACAAGTAACTTCTCCGCTGCACTCATCGTTTCCTTTATTTCTTCTTCAATTTGTTCCACAAAATAGCCCATTTTTTCATGGAATAAAGAAATTAATATGTCTTCTTTATTTTTAAAATAAAGGTAAATGGTGCCATCAGCGACACCTGCTTGTTTAGCAATTTTTGAAACTTGAGCTTGGTGATAGCCATTTTGTGCAATTACAACTACAGCTGCATCTATGATTTGTTTATACTTTGGTTTATTTCGATTCACTGAACTTCTCCTTAGCTCTTAAAATATGAATGAATAACCATTCATATTTTTCATACTAGAGTGAATCTCCTCGGCTGTCAAGGAAAAATCAAAACACTGCTCCATGCTTTATGTTTGTTACGAAAAAAACAAGTTTCAAGCAAAGGATCAGACCCCGCAACAACTAAATACAGTATATGATAATATGGGACACTATACACTGATTAGAGTGCGAGGTCAGACCACTCGATTTTTCATACTTCAAAGGCTAAGCCGGAGCAATTCTTTATGCTTCCTTATGGTCATCTTCACTCCACTTCTTCTTTTCTTCTTCAATAAGGGCCCGGCGCAAAATTTTACCTACTGCCGTTTTAGGTAATTCTTTGCGAAATTCATATACGTGAGGTACTTTGTATGCTGCAAGGTATTTTCTTGCGAATTCATCTAATTCCTTTTCCGTAACTAAAGCTCCTTCTTTCAAGACAATATAAGCCTTCACGGTTTCACCACGATATGGATCAGGGACACCCGCCACGACCAATTCTTGAATATCTTCATATTCATATAATACTTCTTCGATTTCACGTGGGTAAATGTTAAAGCCGCCTGCAATAATAACATCTTTTTTCCGATCGACTACATAAAAATAGCCCTTTTCATCCATATACCCAAGGTCACCTGTAAGGAGCCAACCATTTTTGAATACCGCTTCTGTTTCTTCTGGACGATTCCAATAGCCTTTCATCACTTGAGGTCCTTTAATAGCAATTTCACCGACTTCTCCTATCGGCACAGGGTCACCTGTTTCCAATGAAAGGATGGCAGCGTCTGTATCTGGCCACGGTAGCCCAATGCTTCCTTTAACACGTGGTTCATCCCAGATTAGATTAGCGTGGGTAACAGGAGAGGTTTCTGATAAACCATATCCTTCGACTAACTTTCCACCTGTGATTTTTTCAAACTGATCTTGGATTTCTACTGGCAATGCAGCCGAACCGCTAATGCATGCATCAATTGAAGATAAATCATACTTCAAAAGATCAGGATGGTTCAACAAGCCGATATAAATAGTTGGCGCTCCTGGAAACAGCGTCGGCTTTTCTTTATGAATTGTTTTAAGCGTTTTTTCGGCATTAAAATTCGGCATTAAAATCATTTTATAGCCTTGGACAACAGATAATAGCATGACTGTAGTCATCCCATACACATGGAAAAAAGGTAAAATGCCGAGCACTTTTTCTTTTCCTCGTATTCCTTTATACATCCACGCCTTACACATTTCCGTGTTCGCTAGCAAGTTTTTGTGCGTTAACATGACTCCTTTTGGCAAACCGGTTGTGCCTCCGGTATATTGCAAAAGAGCTAGATCATTGTCAAAATCAATGTCTACGGTTGATTCTTTTGGAACTGTAGTTTTCATTATTTCCTTTAATAAATGATGATTGTCGCTATGCTCTACTTGAACAACAAGTCCGTATTGTTTTTTCTGGATATATGGATAGATTAGATTTTTCGGGAAGGGTAAATAATCTTTAATGGTGGTTACAACGATGTGTTGAAGATCTGTACTTTTTGCAACGCTCGAAACTCGTGGGAAGAGAATGTCCAATGTTAACATAAATTTCGCTCCAGAATCATTCAGCTGATATGCAAGCTCACGCTCCATATAAAGTGGATTCGTTTGTACAACGATTCCACCTGCCATCAATGTGCCAAAGAAACCAATCACACTTTGCGGGCAGTTTGGCAGCATAATCGCTACTCGGTCTCCTTTTCTTAGCCCGATATCTATAAGATAGGTGGAAAATTTCAGAGCCGATTCGTAAAGTTCCTTATATGTCATTTCTTTCCCTTCAAAGTGAATCGCGATCGTATGGGAGAATTCTTCAGCAGATTGCTTTAAAAACGCGTGCAGTGGCTTTTCTGTGTATTCAAGTGACGTAGGAATAGAAGCAGGATACATATCTTGCCATGGCTGATTGTTCATCCAGTCCCTCCTTTATTTAAAACAGAAAATTCAAATTATTATCCTTTATTATAATATACAGGACAACGGGTCACAATTCCTTCCCTTTAAAAAAATACACGAAAAGAAAGTAGATATGCGACCGATCCTTTCATGAACATACTATGAGATGGATGTGAGATGTGCATGGATGTTTCATTTACAAAACAAAATAGTAGTTGAATCATGAAGGAAGACCTAAGTTGTAAATAAAGATTGACTTCTTAAAAAGATTCCTTTAGAGTGGATGTGCCAACTAAATATCCTCGTTAGGTGAGGCTCCTGTGTTGGAGATATGCTACTGCCCAAAAATGTCGAAAGACGCCAATGGGTCAACAGAAACCATCGACATAAGGTGGTTTTTAATGTAGCTGGCTATGTCCTATGCCACACAGTGCTAAAGCTCTACGAATGGAGGAATAGATTCTCTGCTATCTATTTTATCAAGCAGACAATGTACATATATAAACTGTGTATTACACCTTCATTTGTAATGGAGGTGTTTTTCATTTTGGCTCTTTTCGTAAAGATTGTTGTTTTTGCAAGAACAAATTCGCGAGATGCTGATTATTGTTGATATGCGAGACGCCTGCTTAGAGAAGCGTTTTGAAGCGCTGAGGAGGCTCCTGAGACCACCCGCGAAAAACGTAACGCAAATCAACCCAGCATAGTAGGGTAAATATTATTTAGGCTCTTTTGTAAAGATTGTTGTTTTTAGCAAGAAACCAATTCGAACAGATGTTGATTGTAGTGGGGGGCGAGACTCCTGCGGGAAAAGCGTGTTAAGGGAGACCCCGCAAGTGCAAAGCACTGAGGAGGCTTCTGAGACCGCCCGCGGAAAGCGAGTACCTGCAACGGAAATCAACCCGGGTTATTAGTATAAAAATGATTGAAAAGCAACAAATGAGACGAAAACAGCCTTTATTTTTCAAACGAGAATGTCAGTTTTCTAATTGGGAGGTGAGCAGGGATGGATAACGATTCTGATCCTTACCAGAAGCATAAAGTTCATAGAAATACAAAGAGTAAGGAAGATGCATATCAATCATCTGCTTACTTTTATTAGATCGCCCGAGGAGAACTATTTTTTGCTCCTCAATAAAGGAGTGGCAATAACGTTGATCAAAGACATGACAGAAGACCAAATAACTCTTCAAATCATAAAAGTTTTAAAAGAAGGAAAAAATAAAGATTTTCAAGCAATTTTAGAAGAACTTCAGCCATATGATATTGCACGTATTTTCGAAGGTCTGCCAGAAAAACACCATACACGTTTCTTATTGTTTCTGACGAAGGAACAAATCGCTGAACTCATTCAGGAACTGGAAAAAGTACATCAGTTAATCATTCTTACTAAATTAGGCATTGAAAAATCCGGTCAAGTTATGGATTTAATGGAAAATGATGATTTAGCTTCTTTGTTAGAGAATCTCTCTCCCGATAAAATTGAAGAACTTCTTTCAGGTATGGAACAAGAAGAATCTAAAATCGTTCAACATATCATGAACTATCCTCCGGAAACAGCGGGACGAATCATGACAAACCGGTTCGTGTGGATCAAACAACATTATACGGTTCGCGACTCTGTTGATAAACTGAAAATATTTGCTGAGTTTTCGGAAACAATTAACTATCTATATGTCATTAATGATGATAAAAAATTAGTAGGGGTTGTCTCCTACAGAGATTTAATCTTGAGTGATGAATATGAAAAAATTCAAGATATTATGTATAGCCGGGTAATCGCCGTTTCTGCTTCGGCTGACCAAGAAGAAGTCGCTCGTGTTATTGAGCGTTATGATTTTTTAGCCGTTCCTGTTGTAGAAAATAATCATGAGTTAGTCGGGATTGTAACGGTTGATGATATTATTGATGTTGTCATTAAGGAAGCAAACGAGGATATTGAAAAACTCTCGGCATCGGGTAAATCGATTGATTTTGACACAAAGGCACATGTAGCTGCATATCGCCGACTTCCCTGGCTTATTTTACTTTTATTTATTGGTTTGGTATCTGGAACAATTATTAGTAGTTTTGAAGAAACATTATCCAAAGTAGTGGCACTGGCCTTCTTTATGCCCATGATTGCTGGGATGACAGGTAATACAGGTACACAATCTTTAGCTGTTGTTGTAAGAGGACTAGCAACTAGTGATACAGATCGAGGAGTTGTCGCCAAACTTATTTTACGAGAACTAATCGTTGGATTAATCATCGGGATTACTTGCGGCATCTTAATTTCAATTATCGCTTATATTTGGCAAGGAAATCCGGTTCTTGGATTAGTCGTTGGCAGTTCATTAATTATGACGCTCATTATTGGGACTTTAGCTGGGACGATTGTTCCGCTCATCTTATATAAATTTAACATCGACCCTGCTGTAGCTTCTGGTCCACTCATTACGACACTAAATGATATATTATCGTTACTTATTTACTTTGGCATTGCCACCATGTTTATATCAAAATTGATGTAGAATTAAATCTTAACGAAGCTCATTTATCAAGATAAGGGTCAGACCCCACACTCTATACGCTGTTTATAGTGTTATTTACACGTCATATAAACAAAATATAGTAAAAGTGGGGGCTGACCCTTTTTTGGTAAGCTATTCTTTTTGAATTAACCTGCATTCACTACCATATAAATAATTCCAATGACAAGAAAGGTGCCGCAGCAAATAATTAAAATTTTTGCGAGTCTTTCCAACATTTCAACTTCTTCCCTTCTGCCTAAGGCTTATGAAATACCTGCTCCAATAACAAAGGACAAGCCGATGGAAATAATCATCGCTAGCAATCCGACTGCGCGATTGTCACGTTCAATTTCTTCATCGATTTTAAATCCTGGGGTTAAAAACTCGAAAATGAAATAACCAAGTAATAGCAGAACAAAACCGTAAACCCCCCAGCCAATCATCGTCAGTAAGGAGTCATTATGAATAATCGAGTGACGGAAGATGTTAGCTATTCCAAAAATTTTTCCACCTGTGGCCATCGCAACAGAAATATTGCCATTTTTAATTTCTTCCCAGTTTTTGTACTTCGTTACCAACTCAAATACGGCTAAAAATAAGACAATACATAAGATGACAACGCTAAAATAAGCAGTCGTATACACGTATTCGTTACCCCAGATTTTTTCCATTCAACTTCTCCTGATTCTTCATTATCTCGGTTTAACAGGTTGTAATACCCCCCACCTCAATTTTTGCGTAAGAATCAAGGAAAAAATAGGTGAGGGAAAATCACAGATGAAAATTTCACTTTATTTGAATTCGACAACCGTAACACCTGTTCCACCTTCACCCGCTTCACCAAAACGACTGCGTTTAACTGAACGATGGTTTTTCAAATATTCCTGAACCCCTTGTCTAAGCGCACCAGTTCCTTTTCCATGAATGATAGATACACGAGGATAGCCCGCAAGCAAAGCATCGTCAATATATTTTTCAACTCTTGATAAAGCATTTTCAAATCGTTCACCACGAAGATCGAGTTCTAGGCTTACGTGATAATCCTTGCCTTTTACGGTTGATAGCGGCTTTGCCATTTTTTCTGGCTTTGGCGCACCAATCAATTGAATATCAGTTTCGTCTACTTTCATTTTCATGATGCCAATTTGCACTTGCCATTCTGTATCGGAAACTTTCTCGATTGCCTGCCCTTTTTGCCCGAAAGAGATTACTTTCACTTCATCACCTGGCTGAATCGTTCTAGGTGCTTTTTTCACGATTGGCTTAGACGTTTTCTTAATAACCGGTGTTGCTTCCTCTAAACGTTTCCGCGCCTCGATCAATTCGTGTTCTTTAATCTCTGCGCTTTTCTCAAGGCGCATCTTTCGTAAATCGGCAATGATGGCTTCCGCTTCTTTTTTCGCTTGTTCAACCAAATCGGCTGCTTTTAGTGCCGCTTTCTCCATTATTGAATCTTTTTCTTGATGATACTCTAGCGTTTCTTTTTGCAACTCATTATGCAGTTTTTCTGCTTGCTTAAGATAATCGGCTGCTTCTCTTGCATCTTCTTCAGCTTGTCTTCGGCTTTCTTCTAAGGAGGCAATCATGCTCTCCACTTTATTCGTATCAGCGCCAATATGACTGCGTGCATGATTAATCACTGCTTCATCCAATCCAAGACGTTGTGAAATTTCAAATGCATTGCTTCGTCCGGGCACGCCGATTAATAGCTTATAAGTCGGTCTTAATGAATCCACATCAAACTCCACGCTTGCATTAATGACCCCATCATGGTCATAGCCATATGCTTTTAATTCTGGATAATGGGAAGTTGCGATAACTCTTGCCCCGCGCTTATATACTTCATCAAGAATCGAGATGGCAAGTGCCGCACCTTCCTGTGGATCGGTTCCAGAACCAAGTTCATCAAATAAGACAAGACTCTCATAATCAACATGCTTTAAAATTTCCACAATATTCACCATGTGAGAAGAAAACGTACTTAAGCTTTGTTCAATTGATTGTTCATCGCCAATATCCGCAAACACATGTTTGAAAACTGCGACTTCTGAGCCATCCAAAGCCGGAATTTGCAAACCGGCTTGAGCCATTAATGTACAAAGACCAATGGTTTTAATCGTTACCGTTTTCCCACCGGTATTCGGACCTGTAATGACGATCGTTGTAAATTCATCACCTAAATAAATATCGTTTGCAACTACTTCATCTGCTGGTATGAGCGGATGTTTCGCTTTTATTAGCTTGACTTTCCCTTGGCCATTTAAAGCTGGCTTCGAACCTTTGATTGCCTTCGCATAACGAGCTTTTGCAAAAATAAAATCGATTTGCGCGAGTACCTTTACATTGACGAGCAAATCATGTGTATGCTCGCCAACCGCTTGTGATAATTCCACAAGGATTCGCTCAATTTCAAGCTGTTCTTTCAATCTCGCTTCCTGAAGTACATTATTTAGCTCAACCACTACTTGTGGTTCAATGAATAACGTTTGCCCTGAAGATGACTGGTCATGGATGATTCCGCCGTAATGACTGCGATATTCTTGTTTCACCGGTATAACAAAACGGTCATTTCGAATCGTAATAATCGCATCAGAAAGCATTTTTTGCGCATTTGAAGAACGGATCATGCTTTCTAATTTTTCACGTACTCGACTTTCGTTTGTGCGCAGTTGATTGCGTATCGTTCTTAATTTATCACTAGCTGAATCTAAAACTTCACCATTCTCTCCGATGCAATAAGAAATTTGCTGTTGCAATTCTGGCATAGAAAGCAATGATTCCATATGACCATTTAAGTTTGGCAAACTAAATTCATTTTCAAGCAGTTCTTCAAAAAAACGCTCGAGAATTCTGCCTGCACGAAGGGTGCTGGCGATTTCCATCAATTCATGAGGGCTTAGCATCCCACCGATTTGTGCCCGTTTTGCATGTGGGCGAATATCAAATATGCCGCCAAGCGGGACATTCCCCTTCCGGCGGAGAACATTTGCTGCTTCATCCGTTTCTTCTTGCCAATTTGTCACCTCGGTAAGGTCTGTAGAAGGGGCTAGTTCAGCTGCCTTTTCTTTACCAATTGCAGAAGAAGCATATTTCAATAGTTGTTCTTTTATTTTATCAAATTCCAATGTTTTCAAAACTTTCGAATGCATGGAGTTGTAGTCCTCCCTTTTTATGTGCGTCCATTAATCATTTCTTTTTAAGAAGGCAAGCAGGTCGTCTCGTTCTTTTACGTTTAAGACGGAAGAACGTTTCACCCAGCCTTTTTTCGCTGAAGAGACGCCTACTGCCATATGGTCAAGCATATCGATATTATGTGCATCCGTATTAATTACGATTGTAACGCCCGCTTCTTGGGCTTTTCTTAGATATTGAGGAGCAAGATCTAATCGATTCGGATTCGCATTCAGTTCTAATGCGGTGTTTGTTTTCGCTGCAAGTTCGATTAATTGGTCCATATCTACTTCATAGCCAGAACGTTTGCCAATCAAACGGCCTGTTGGATGGGCAATAATATCGACATGAGGATTTTCCATCGCGTTTCTCAAACGCTCCATAATTTTCTCTTTTGGTTGTGAAAAACTAGAGTGTATGGAAGCTATTACGAGATCCATTTCACTAAGCAGGTCATCGTCATAATCAAGCGATCCATCAGGTAGAATATCCATTTCGATTCCTGATAGGATGGTAAAATCGTCATATTGTTCGTTTAAAGCATGAATAATTTCTTTTTGCTCCCGTAATCGTTCCGCTGTTAATCCGTTCGCCACTTTTAAATATTGAGAATGATCGGTGATCGCCATATATGTATAACCTTTAGCTCGGCATGCTTCTACCATCTCTTCAATCGAATAGGCACCGTCACTCCAAGTCGTATGCATATGAAGATCCCCTTTAATATCAGCAAGTGAAACAAGTTCCTCTTTATCCGTGTACCGTTCCACTTCTGTTCCATCTTCACGAATTTCAGGTGGAATGAACGGCAGATTGAAATGCGCATAAAATGCTTCTTCTGAATCAAAAGTAAGAATCTCACCTGTCTCCGTATTTTCAACACCATATTCACTAATTTTCTCGCCACGATCTTTGGCTAGCTGACGCATTCTCACATTATGGTCTTTTGAACCAGTAAAATGGTGAAGCGTTGTACTAAATTCCGAATCTGTTACAATCCGAAAATCAACCGACACATCATATTGGTAATCGAGTGTAACGGACACCTTCGTATCACCCGCCGCAATGACATGTTTAATGGCAGGCATGGAAAGGAGTTGCTCCTTCACCTTCTCTGGGTTATCGGATGAAATAATGAAATCTAGATCTTTTATCGTCTCTCTCATGCGACGGATGCTTCCTGCTCTCGAGAAACGGATGATATCTGTCATATTTCCAAGCGCCGTTTCAATCTCAACGGCAATAGGCATCATAAAGCTAAGCGGAAGCCGATCAGGTCGTGAACCTGCTTCAGCGATGGAAGCAAGAATTTTTTCTTCAGTCTTCGCGCCAAACCCAGCAAGTCCGCGGACTTTTCCTTCTTCACACGCCGTCTTTAGCTCATTCACGTCCCGAATTTGAAGCTCTTTATGCAGCTTGGCAATTTTCTTACCGCCAAGTCCTGGAAGTTGCAACAAAGGCACCAGCCCTTTTGGCACTTGTTCCTGCAGCTCTTCTAAAACAGTGGATTTTCCTTCATTGATATATTCCTCAATAACAGCAGCGGTTCCTTTGCCAATTCCGCTCAATTCCGTGAAATTACTGATCGATGATAAACTTCGATCATCTGTTTCAAGGGCAGCTGCAGCTTTTCTAAACGCTGAAACTTTAAACGGATTTTCCCCTTTTAACTCCATATATATCGCTATCTTTTCTAATAGTTTAATGATGTCTTTTTTATTGATTGACATAGTCCCTCACCTTCCCAACGTGAAATCTTAAAAAAAGATGACACAAGGCCATCAAGTGAGCTTGTAGCATGATCCCAGTTTAACTTTAAACATCAGTGGGCGATGTAAAAAATTCAACTGATAGAAGTTTCACTTATGCAGCTACATATTGAAACCACAGCTCTGTTACTTTCCCCGACAGATAAGGGGTATTTTTTACTATAAGATCCGCCAAAAACGAACCATTTAACGCATCCTGAACATTAGCCATTGGCAGTAATGCAGCTATGTATAATAGAATAAACATGATAAGATATACTTCAGCAAAACCTAAAATCGCACCAGCCCATCGATTCAGCTGCTTTAAGATTGGTAAGTTCGAAATGAAATCCAACATCGATCCAAAAAGCTGCCAAACTAACTTCGTAGCGAAGAAGATGATCGCAAAGGCAATCGCACGATAATACGCTTCTTCAAGGTTAGTCTGACCGATAAACATATTCATTGTTTCTGAATCACCGCCTAAGGTAGGGAACGGAATCCATAAAGTTAGTTTCGGAGCGAGTTCATTGTAGTAAGAATATGCAGCAACAAAGGCAACAAAAAAGCCCGTCAAATGAATGAGCTGCAAAATGAACCCCCTTCGTAAGCCAACTATAAAGCCAATTAAGAGTATGGCCAAAATCGCCAAGTCTAACATCTACTCAGTCCTTTACTTTCTTTAATTCCAGTTCTAGCTGGTATATTTCGTCTTTTATTTTTAAATAATCATTCATAACATTTACAGCTGTCAGTACAGCAAGCTTGCCCGTATCCAAATAAGGATTCTTGGAGTTGATCTCCCGCATCTTATCATCCACCATCGAAGCAACTAATCGAATATGGCCGGAGCTCTCTTCACCGACGATTGTATATTGCTGTCCATATATATCAACTGTTATCCTATTTTTATTTTCACCCGACAAGCTGATGCCTCCAATCTGAAAAATCCTAATTTCTATCATATCATGAAGTTTTCTGTCATGAAAGCAAGAAAGGTGGAAGGCGCCCGATTATCGGCGACAAGCAAAAGGCAAGCAAGCTGAATGGGAACGCCCTTCTCCTCATCAGATTGATTGACTTTTGACTTCGAGCGATGGCACCTTGAGCTGGATAATAGAAATACGAAGTTACGTGGAAGAACTGGTGGGGCTAATCTAAACAAAAACACACTTTGGATACATATATGTCTGTAAGCCAAAAACTATAAAGAATTGGAGTCTTTACTTATGTCGAATGTTGTATTAATTCTTTCCACAACTCAAATGAACAAAATGAAAGGACATTATCAAACTTCTCTATCTGATAAAATGCCGCCTGGCAGTGTTTTCGTTGCCAAACCGGGACAATGTACAGTGACAGCTTATAAGTCGGGGAAGGTGCTCTTTCAAGGGGCATCAGCAGAAGTTGAAGCAAAGAAATGGTCCAGCGACGCAAAAGCTAAGGCTCCTGCTGAAAAAAAGCGAACTTCTGTCACCCAGCATCGCTATTCTCCTCCTGCTCATATCAGTACCATGTCTATAATCGGCTCAGATGAAGTTGGCACTGGCGATTACTTCGGTCCAATGACGGTCGTCGCTGTTTATGCAAAAAAAGAGCAGCTAGCCCTGTTAAAAGAATTAGGCGTCCAAGATTCGAAAAATCTGAAAGATCCACAAATCATTGACATAGCAAAGCAGATTAAAAATGTTGTGCCGTTTTCCCTGCTCGTTTGCGACAATCCTAAGTATAATGCACTTCAAGCTCGCGGTATGTCACAAGGAAAAATGAAAGCATTGCTACACAATCAAGCTATTAAGCACGTCATAGATAAAATTTCACCTGAACAGGCAGAAGCGGTTTTCATTGACCAATTCGCCCAGCCGGATGTGTTTTTTAACTATTTAAAAGGACAAGAACTGTTTCAAGCAAAACATACTTATTTGAGCACAAAAGCAGAAGGCATTCATCTTAGTGTTGCAGCAGCTTCTATTTTAGCACGCTATGCATTTGTTAAACATTTTGACAAATTAAGTGTAAAAGCTGGCTTCAAAATTCCCAAAGGCGCAGGCCCTGCAGTAGATGAAGCTGCTGCACGACTTATTCACGAAAAAGGGATCGACGCCTTGAATGAATTCACGAAGGTTCATTTTGCCAATACGGAAAAAGCGAAGGCATTGTATCGGAAGAAGTATCAATAGAGAGTTTGTCGTTGATATTAGGTTTGCCCCGGCTTTAAGAGTCGGGTTTTTTGAGATTTTACTCACCAACTCTAGAGTTATTAACCAATTCACACTGTTTTCTACGTAGCTTTTTACAGTAACCTTGAAATAAGGTTTGATTAAATTCACTCTATAAACATTGGTATATTAATATTTTCTCCACTAGGGCGTATTTAACATAAACCTTAATCTTAATTTGATTCTTCTAATCAAATAGTGTGGTTTTAAATACTTTTGTGCTTGAAAAGACTACCTTATTTTTATTTTGAAATAGTTTGTTCAATTTAATTAAGTTGCCTTTCTACTTTAAATAATTTCATTCACTAACTCATCATCCATCATATTACTCCAATAAAATAAAAATAGCGCCAACTTCTATTTTAATAGAAATCGGCACTTCGTTTATTCGCTATACGTTTAGCGTGATGCTTTTGCCGGTTGGCACGCGTCACATTTACGTTGGTTATTATTTTTAAATTTCGTAAATGTTTTTTCAAAATTGCTACCACACGCACATTTAAATAGTAACTTTTGCGAAAAACCGTGATATTCCGTCGTTAGTAACTTACTTTCCGAATTGTTCTCCACAAATTCTTTAATTTTACCGATCGTCCATCGTTTATTCATTCTCTTACACCTCCATATTTACGCTTTAGCGGAGGCTGTTCTTGGCATCCGTTCAATTATGAGCAAAAGTCGTAATTATCCTATAAGATTCTTATTATAACATGAGCTGACAGACAATTAAATAGATCGTTATTTTGAACGCGTACTAGGTCATTTCAAACTGTTGTAGCATGTTCGATCTACTTGATCTTGTTGGGAATTGAATGAACATTCAATTACCAGCTATTTGCATTTGATTGAATACTGTATCAAGTTCCTCACTTCTTTCCATGCAATCTTCAATTTCTTCTTATTTACTAATATCACCACTTTGTTCCTTTTACTAATCTACATGGGTTAATTAGTTAGGCACAACTCCTCCCTTAAAACAGCAAAGCAGCCTCCCAAACTCGGAAGGCTGCTTCATTTACCATTATCCTCGTAATTCAGCGCCAGCTTTTTCTTTCACAGCTGCTAGTACTTTTTCATGCGCTTTCGTTACATCTTCATCAGTTAGCGTACGCTCTGGATCAAAATATTTCAACGAGTACGCAAGAGATTTCTTACCTGGTTCCATGCGTTCGCCTTCATATAAATCAAAGACACTTACTTCTTTAAGAAGTTTTCCACCTGCTTCGGCGATGATTTTTTGGATATCGCCAGCAACCGTAGTTGTATCTACAACAAGGGCAATATCACGTGTAATCGATGGGAAACGTGGAATGGCGCTGTATTGGATCGGTTCAACAGCCGCTTCTGCCATCGCTTTGAAAGATAGCTCGAAAACATACGTTTCTTTCAAATCAAGTTCTTTTTGGACAGTTGGATGAACCTGACCGACGAAGCCAATTACATCGCCATTCAACAACACGTCTGCAGTACGCCCTGGATGCATCCCTTCTTTTTCAGATTGACGATAATCAATTTGCTCTGTCAATCCTAGTGTATCGAATAATGCTTCAAGCACGCCTTTTGCTACGTAAAAATCAACCGGCTTTTTCTCTCCTTGCCATTGATTCAATTCCCATAGACCTGTTATCGCGCCAGCTACATGCTCGCGTTCTTCCGGAAGTTGTTCCCCATCTTGTTTCAAGAATACAGAGCCGATTTCGTATAGTGCTAACGAATCAAGCTGACGGGCATTGTTATATTTCACAACTTCTAATAGTTGAGGGATGATGCTTAGACGAAGCTGACTGCGTTCCTCACTCATCGGCATCGCTAATGCAACAGATTCACGAGCATCTAATGCATATTGAGCCGCTTTATTCTTGCTTGTTAATGAATAAGTGATTGCTTGATAAAGGCCAGCACCTTCAAGCGTACGTCTTGCTTTACGGCGTTTTTGCTGATAATCAGTCAAATGGCCAGGTGTTACTGTTCCAGTTGGAAGTGTTGTTGGGATATTATCATAGCCATACATACGGGCTGCTTCCTCAACTAAATCGGCTTCGATCGTAATATCGCCGCGACGGGTCGGTACAGTTACGGTAAATGTCTCATTATCTACTGAAACTCCGAATTGCAAACGAGTGAAGATCGAATCGACTTCAGAAACCGTCATGCTTGTTCCGAGCAATTTATTAATTTTTTCAAGAGTAATTGAAATGACAGCTGGTTCGATTGTCAATGTATCGACTTCAACAGACCCTTCTAATACGGTTCCACCTGCATATTGACTAATCAACTGTGCAGCACGTTCTCCTGCTTCTCTTACTCGATTCGGGTCAACCCCTTTTTCGAAACGAGCACTTGATTCACTGCGCAATGCATGTTCTTTTGATGCTTTGCGGACAACCGTTCCAGCAAAATATGCAGCTTCAATGATGACAGTTGTCGTATCGTCCTGCACCTCAGAATTTGCTCCACCCATTACACCAGCAATCGCAACTGGCTCTGATCCATTTGTAATGACAAGATGATCGCTTGAAAGATCACGTTCTACATCATCCAATGTCGTGATTTTTTCAGCCGCGTGCGCTTTACGAATGACTAATTCTTTCGAACCTAGACGATCATAATCGAACGCATGAAGTGGTTGCCCGTATTCAAGTAAAATATAATTCGTAATATCGACAACATTGTTATGTGGACGAATGCCCGCTGCCATTAAGCGAGTTTGCATCCAAAGTGGTGATGGCGCAATTTTCACATTTTTTATGACTTTCGCAACGTATAATGGATTATCTTCAGATGCTTCAACTTTTACTTGAATGAAGTCAGTTGCTTTTTCAGCGCTTTCTACTTTGTTAATTTCCGGCCATTTAACTTCACGACCTAAAATGGCACCTACTTCATAAGCAACACCAAGCATGCTCAAGCAGTCTGAGCGGTTCGGTGTTAAACCTAACTCAAGCACTTCATCGTCAAGTCCTAAAGCCTCTAGAGCATCTTGACCAACTTCTACATCATTCGGGAAAACGAATATCCCTGTTGCATAATCTTTAGCAATCAATCTTGATTCGATGCCAAGTTCTTGAAGTGAACAAATCATTCCGTTCGATTCTTCACCGCGTAACTTCGCTTTCTTAATTTTGAAATTGCCAGGAAGCACGGCACCAACTGTCGCGACTGCTACTTTTTGTCCTTTATCAACATTCGGCGCACCGCAGATGATTTGAACCGGGCTTTCACCACCAACATCGACTAAACATTTATTTAGTTTATCGGCATTTGGATGTTGTTCGCGTTCTAGTACGTGACCAATGACAACCCCTTTAAGACCTTCACTTTTCTTTTCTACTCCTTCAACCTCGATGCCGCTTTTGGTAATCTTATCTGAAAGCGTTGTTGCAGTCATTCCGGAAAGATCGACATAATCCTGCAGCCATTTATATGAAACAAACATGGATAGCTCCTCCTTTAAAAAAATTATTAAGATTCGTGGCGATTAAATTGAGTTAAGAAACGGACATCATTTGTATAGAAGTGACGGATATCGTCTACACCGTATTTCAACATCGCAATACGTTCCACACCAATCCCGAACGCAAACCCAGAATATTTCTTCGAGTCAAATCCAGCCATTTCCAAAACATTTGGATGAACGATTCCACCGCCGAGGACTTCGATCCAACCTGTTCCTTTACAAACACTGCAACCTTTTCCACCGCAAATTTTACAAGAAATATCGATTTCAACCGATGGCTCTGTGAATGGGAAGAAACTTGGACGCAGACGAATTTCCCGCTCTTTGCCGAATACTTGCTTCGCAAACACTTCAAGCGTTCCTTTTAAATCGCTCATTGAGATATTTTCATCAATAACCAATCCTTCAATTTGCATGAATTGATGCGAGTGAGTCGCATCATCATTATCACGACGATATACTTTACCCGGACAGATAATTTTAACCGGCCCTTGTCCTTTATGCTTCTCCATTGTTCTTGCTTGCACTGGAGATGTATGAGTTCGCATTAATGTTTCTTCTGTAATATAGAAAGAATCTTGCATATCACGTGCTGGATGGCTCTTTGGTAAATTCAACGCTTCAAAGTTGTAGAAGTCTGTTTCAACTTCCGGACCCTCTGCAACCGTATAGCCCATTCCGATAAATAAGTCTTCCACTTCTTCAATGACACGCGTTAACGGATGATGATTCCCTTTATTAACCGGACGTCCCGGTAATGTTACATCAATTTTTTCAACAGCAAGTTTGGCATTGACAGCTGCCTCTTCAAGCACCTTTTGCTTTTCTTCAATTTTTGTAGCAATCTCTTCACGGACAACATTCACTAACGCTCCCATTTTCGGGCGTTCCTCAGCGGAAAGCTTGCCCATTCCGCGCAACACTTCCGTGATTGGTCCTTTTTTCCCTAAATATGCGACACGAATGTCATTCAATTCCTTTAATTCAGAAGCTTCGGCAACCTTCTGTAACGCTTCTTCTTGCAGTTCTTGTAAACGTTCCTGCATCATGTCTCCTCCTTTTTTATAAAAAAATTTAGTTTCTGTTACTAGTTAACAATGATTGTTATCCATAAGGTGGCGGTGCAGAGTAAAGTTTAGTCCATCTTTTAGATCAGATGATTCCTAAGTAAATTGGCCATATGCTTATGTGGCGGAGCCCAGTCCCCTTGTCCTTAAACGCAAAAAAAACCCATCCCTAGAAAGGGACGAGGTTTATGTATCGCGGTACCACCCTTATTAGCGCCAAAAGAAATAAGCACTCACTTCATTGTAGATAACGGCTTTTTGCCGGTGCAACTTTCAACAGGTCAATCTGTATCCCGATGCCGACTCAAGAGGTGAATTCACATCATCATGAACATAAAAATGCTTGCAGTCTAAGGCATTTTCTCCCTAAATGAATGATACGACGCTACTCTTCTCTGTCATAGTCTTTTACATTATGAAATTTAGCTTTAATTATAATATAAAACAAACCGAGATTCAAATTCAATTTTATTAATGAGCTTTACGAGCCAGAATTCCAATTTGCGTGCCGGATTTACATGTTTTCGTGCCGGAAACAAAGGTTTTCGTGCCGAAAATTGCACTTTACATGCGAGATTCGAGATTTACGTGCCAGAGCCTCATTTTACGCCTGAAACACCATGCAATATTTATTTCCGTAGGTGGTACATTAAAATCCCCGCTGCAATCCCGACGTTCAACGATTCACTTTTCCCGAAAATCGGAATATAGAGATTTTGCGTCGTTTTAGCTAACAGCTTTTTGTCAACACCTTGACCTTCATTACCTACAAGAAGAGCAAATGTTTCCGATTTTTCTACTTGATCATAGGGAACTGCTTTTTCCAAGGCAGTGCCATAAACCGGAATGTTCTGTTCCTTCAAAGCACCGATAACTTCTGTTAAGTTTCCTTTTAGGACAGCCATATGAAAGAGACTACCTTGAGTCGAGCGAATCACTTTAGGATTATATGCATCTGCACAGCCTTCACCAAGTATAACTGCATCGATTCCAGCTGCATCAGCTGTTCGAATCATCGTCCCAATATTGCCAGGATCTTGCACAGCATCAATGAGCAGCACTTTTTTCGGTGAAAGGTCTTCAAAACGAATCTTTTTCTGATCACAGATCGCGGCAATTCCTTGTGGCGTTTCCGTATCGGTAATCGCATTCATAACTTCACTTGTCACATAGGTAACTTCTGTTCCTTCTAATTTAAATTTCCCCGGAATGACAGCTTCAATGCTGACAATCACTTCACGAACAATATCTCCTTCTTTCAGTGCTTCTTCAACAAGATGAAACCCTTCAATTAGATATGTACCTGTTAGTTCACGCTCTTTTTTCGTTAACAATTTCTTCCATTGTTTGACTTTTTGATTTTTGACGGACTCAATATATTTCAAGGTAAACGCTCCTTCATTTTTTCACTAGTTCTTATCCCGCATTAACGGGCAGTAAGTCCCTCACCTCAAGCTTATGAGGGATATAGATGGTAGGTGGGGGACAAACTGCCCATAAAAGCCCGATTGGTTCAACTAACCATCAGTGGGGGATGAAGCCCCACTGATGGAAGTTTCACTTTATTATAACGCATTTCGCCCTTTTCTACATATTTTGATTTGATTTGTTCCATACTAAAGAAGTGGACCATGATGGTGAAGGGAGGGTTTGATATGAACTTGAATTTAAGAAATGCAATTATTCACAACGTATCAGGGAATACACAGGATCAGTTAGAGGATACGATCGTCGATGCCATTCAAAATGGCGAAGAAAAAATGTTGCCTGGACTTGGTGTGTTATTTGAAATTATTTGGCAACATGCATCAGAACAAGAAAGAACTGAAATGCTTCAAGCTTTAGAATCAGGTTTAAAAAAGCAATAGCCTAACTTAGGCTATTGCTTTTCTCTTGCTTATAAGTGGTCAGTGTTAATCCGATTCTGAAAGTATTCATCATGCATGATTGGATTATCATCCTCATCCAATTGAATGTTTTCCTCTTCTTCCTTCATTTGATCCGTTGAGTCATCCACCTTTAGCCTTCTCTTTTTATCCATTATCTTCACTCCTTCATATACACGTCGTAAGATTAGCTATTCCCGAAACGTGATCCTTTAAACAAAACTAGCTGATACAAAGACAAGGAAATAAAAAAGGTATAAAGGTGGTGTTATTGACAAACTTCCTATTATTCAATCAATTTTATAACTTCGGTCAAGCTTTTTTCCGACATTGATTGCAGTCGTAAATGGTGATTTTCAAAAGCTAACGCTTCCGTAACTGGGTTTGGCACGATTACACATTTTAACCCAGCAGCTAGAGCCGATTGAAGTCCATTTAACGAATCTTCAAATGCTACAGCTTCTTTTGGATCAACCTTTAAAACTTCGATTGCTTTTAAGTACAAGTCAGGTGCTGGTTTCACTTGATCAACATCATCGCTCGAAATAATGAAGTCAAAATAGTGTAACAGCCCAAGCTCGTTTAAATAGTTCGTTACCCATTCTTTAGTAGAGCTGGAAGCAAGGGCGATTTTGTATTTTAACTTACTTGCTTCCTCTAAATACTCCTTCACACCTTCACGCGCCAACGGTGTTTTCATCTTTTCCTTATGTATGCCTTTGGCTTTTTCCTCAATCTCTTCAATATTACAATTTTCCCCAATTTGTTCTCGGCAATATCTAAATAGTTCAGTATCATCTGAACCAATACATTTAACAAATTGTTCAAGTGGCAACTTAACCTTATATAAATCTAACGTTTCTCGATAAGCATCATACCAAACCGTCTCTGTGTCTAAAATTAAACCATCAAAGTCGAAAATAACAGCTTTGATCAAAATCATTTCCTCCTTTAACTAATTAATAAGTAAATACTCACCTAAAATAGGCAGGAATTAATAAGCAATAGTTTCATAGAAATTTCCATTACTAAACATACTGTATAATAATGAACGAACCGTTTCAATCTTCTTGTTCTCCATAAGCAAAGGGTCAGATCCCGCAACAACTACATACAGATTATAGTTAGTATTTTACTACTATATACTGTGTATAGAGTGCAAGGATTGACCCTTTTGGGACTCTCTTTATACATGGTTTTCTTCTATAAGAACGACTTCGACTTACTTGAAAGTCCTAGTTTTAGTCAAATGTAATCGCATCAACGGTTTTACGATCCAGTTTTTTAATCACTTCAACAATTAATTTAACGGCGTTTTCATAATCATCACGATGGAGCATGGCAGCATGTGAATGGATGTAGCGGGTTGCAATGGTAATCGCAAGCGCTGGAACCCCATTTGCTGTCACATGAATCGATCCCGCATCTGTTCCGCCGCCAGGCATTGATTCGTATTGATATGGAATATTCAATTCATCAGCCGTATCTGTTACGAGATCCCGAAGTCCTTTATGGGATACCATGCTTGCATCATACAGAACGATTTGTGGCCCTTTCCCCATCTTACTTTGCGCTTCTTTGTCCGTTACACCTGGCGTGTCTCCAGCAATACCAACATCCACCGCAAAACCGATGTCTGGTTGAATTTTATATGTAGACGTTTTAGCACCTCGTAGTCCGACTTCTTCTTGAACTGCTCCAATCCCGTACACAATATTTGGATGTTCACTACCTTTTAATTGTTTTAAAACATCAATCGCAATCGCACAGCCAATTCGGTTATCCCAAGCTTTGGCAAGAAGCATCTTCTCATTATTCATAACGGTAAATTCGAAATACGGCACGACCATATCTCCAGGTCTTACACCCCATTCCTCTGCTTCTTCCTTGCTTGATGCTCCAATATCAATGAACATATCTTTAATATCGACAGGTTTTTTTCTTGCTTCTGGAGTTAAAATATGTGGTGGCTTTGAACCTATCACTCCGGTCACATCGCCTTTTCTTGTCACAATTGTTACACGCTGAGCAAGCATCACCTGTGACCACCAACCACCTACTGTTTGAAAGCGCAGGAACCCTTTTGAATCGATTTGAGTAATCATAAAACCAACTTCATCTAAGTGACCGGTTACAATGATTTCTGGTCCGCCTTCTTGACCTGTTTTCTTCGCAATCAAGCTGCCTAAGTGATCTGTAGTCACTTCATCAGCAAATGGGGCAATGTATTCTTTCATAATTTGACGGACTTCCCCTTCATTGCCAGCAATTCCTCTTGCATCCGTTAAACTCTTTAACATCGTTAACGTTTCATCTAAATGCGTCATTGTTATTCCTCCTTATGTATGGACACTATTCTTTAACTCGCATTAATAGCCTTGCTTCTGCCTATCATAATTAATTTGATTTTTCTCGACATAAGCCTGTTCCACATCTTCTCCAGAAAAACCAAGCATGTTACCGAGACGAAGATAATCTGAAAACATGTTCTCATAGTTTTCCTGAGACTGTTCCATACTAAATGATTGAATGGAAGCGTATATTTTCAGAAATTGACTCGTTATATCATGTTCTTTACTAGATTGCCCTATTTTCACTTCCACACTCGTTGCTTGCAACTTACAGCCAATTCCGAGTGAAAGGATGAAGTGAACACCATCTACATATTCAGCTAAAATGGTTTGTCTTGCCGCTGGACCTTTTAAGCTCCAAAATTTGAAACATCTTGTTTCATTGGCCAGTTCACCAAGCTCAACGAATAAAGCCAGAATTTTTTTATCAATCAGCTCTGCTGCATGGAGGTTGTGCTTTTCTTGTATATGTTGATCAAGTAATTTTTGCATCTCGAACAGTTTCGTGATATTCATGATTCGTTCCTACTTTCATAAGCGATTTGTATGAAGGTCATGGGGCGAGGCTTCACGACTTATTAATATAGCCATTTTTTTAAAAATAAACCTATATTATTAGTAAAGTATACCAAAATCCGGCTCCGCACCGCCACCATTTTGATTAGGTGAGTGCGAGTGCTACATGTTGATCCTTTCATGGTAATGTGGCGTTGTAATGCCATACAGATGTTGTATGGTTTTACTATTGCATATTCCCTGAACAAGATAACTTTTATTATTATGAAACAAAATTAAAGCTATGCGAAGCGTGATGAATTATGGAGGTCTCGGCTATCCATGTACAACTTTAAGGACTATCTAGCTTGCACAAAAAAATGTATATCTATCTGTCATTATGTTGTATAGTTAATGCTTAATTACTAATAAAGTGAAACTTCTATCAGTGGGCCCCCCACTGGTGGAAAGTCCCGTTCTACTGTCGATTCAATGAATCACTAAGTACGCCGCGTCCTGCGGCAACGTCTGTGTGACCCACATCCTGTGGGCGCTAACCTACATTTGAAACCCACAAAGGTAAGTTTCACTGTATCTCACCAATCGGACCTTTACGGACAGTTGATCCCCACCTATCTTCTTTTGCATGCTCAGAATCTTGATGTGGGGTCTTAATGCCCGTTAAGTGTGGGAAATGGGCTAAACTAGACAATAACCGGTAGCTAAAAGCTACAACAATATGGAGTGATTATATGAGTAAAGCTAAAGGTGGCACAGGAAGAGGTACAGATAAGAAGGGCTGGAATCGTTGGAAAGCTGGTGCCAAAAAAGCCAAAAGTGCCAAACCATATATAAGCAAAGGTGTTAAGAAACGCGGTTCTGCACAGACTGCAAACAATAATAAAGGTGAATAACAACTGCTAATCTAGCGTATCATCTTATATTAACAAAAAAAGACCGAGTAAGGTCTTTTTTTGTTTTCAAGCATTAACGGGCAGTCTCCCCATTGATTGAAGTTTCACTTTATATAAGATGATACTGTTTTCGAATGATATCCATCACAGTAGCCAAAATCTCAATATCCTGTTGATTCTTCATTAATAGAATTCCGCCTTCAATCATGGCAACGATGGCTTGGGCACTTTTTGTACAATTTATTGTCGGATCTAATTGATTTTCCTCGACCATTTCGGTTAAGGAAGCTGCTACCTCAGAAATCCACTTGTTAAAAAATTCTTTAATTTTAACTCGGAATGTTTCATCGTGCTCGCTCATCTCAATCGCTAAATTACCCACAGCACAGCCAAGTTTACTTTTCGTTTCAGTATGAGAAGCAAGATTCCAATCAAGCATTTTGTTTAATCTTTTTTTAGCTTCTTCCTTTGACTGAAAGATCTCCTTAATCAACTGTTGATCTAGATCTTGAACTAGGTCTTCTACAACAGCTAGTCCAAGATCATATTTCGAAGTAAAATAATGATAAAATTGCCCTTTGCCGATAGAGGCTGCATTGAGAATATCAGATATCGAAGTTGCTTGGTATCCTTTAGAATGAATAATCCCTCTTGCGATTGTAATAATTTCTTGCTTTTTAGACATATATTCACACCTTTTTAGCTGTTTAATCTTAGATGATGTGCTTCACTATTTAATTCAATTATTCTCCATAGCTTTGAATTAAATTGGCGATATGAGCATACGCTCCACCTGCAAGCAAAGCAGATGTAACGAGTACTGCCTCAGATAATTCTTCTTGAGTGGCGCCAAGTTTTTCTGCATTTTTAGCATGAACATCAATACAATATGGACATTGTGTCGCATGGGCAACAGCTACAGCAATAATTTCTTTAAATTTTGCACTAAGCTTGCCTTCTTTCATTGCTGTTGCGCTAAATTTGGAGTACGCTTTAAAGCCTTCAGGAGCCCCTTTTTGCAATTGACCCAGCTTTTTAAGATTTGACCGATTATATAAAGAATCAGGAGCTTCTTTACTTAAAGCATTTTCGATATGCGTGCTATGTGTCACTGCACCTCCAGCTTCTATACCCGATACTACAAATACAGCTTCAACTAGTTCTTCCAGTGTTATACCTACGGCTTTGGCTTTTTTCGTATGAATATCGATACAATACGGGCATTCTGTTACATGGGCAATCGCAACTGCGATGATTTCCTTTTCCTTAATTGAAAGGGCCCCTTCTTGAAAGACCGTATTGTTAAATTCTGAAAAGGCCTGTAATTGTTCAGGAGCTAAATCTTTTACTTGATTTAAGTTTCTTAAATTTTCTTTTTGATAAAAATTCATGTTTAACATCCTCCCTATTTTATACCTACCATTCGGTACAAATTTAGTGTAACATGGTTAGCGATCTACGACAAACAATTTTATCCAACTAGCCGGTTTAACAGGCTGTAATATCCCCACCTCAATTTTGTTTAGAGAATCAAGGTAAGATAGTTGAGGATAAATAGCCTGTAAATCCCCATTCGGTGAGATACAGTGAAACTTACCTTTGTGGTTTTCAAAGGTTTAGTTGAGGCCCACAGGATGTGGGTCACATAGACGATGCCGCAGGACGCTGCGTACTTAGTCTGTGATTCATTGAATCGGGTTCGTAGTGTCGCTTTATCGAAGATTTAGCAACAGTAGAACGAGACTAACCATCAGCGGGGCATGGAAAATCCCCACTGATGGAAGTTTCACTTTAATTTAACGAGAAAAATTTTGTCAAAATAGCGAAACTTTTTGCTTGTCTATACGTACATATAGGAAAATGTATGAGGAGGAGTCTCCATGGTATTGTTCACTCGCCTGCTTTTGTTCGCTTTGATTATGTTTCTCATCTATACCGTGATTAAATATATCGTTAGTCCAAAGCGAAAATTGGAGCTCGCACAGGAACATAGTAAATTTTTCTTTCTCGATGATCCGAACAACATCCAAAAAAACTTTGTCGTGACGTATAAAGGAGTTCTTTTTGAAGGTGAAAAATATCTTGGGACAACTGCCCAAGCCTTTGAAGTCATTTCAATTTTCATCTGGACGAGAAATACGAGCTTATTAAAAGGAATGGAACGCAAGGATTTTCAATTTATTGAGTCAGAGGTTAAAAAACGATACCCACAGGCGATTATTGATTGGAAAAGCCCGATCAAAGAATTTCTGGAATAGAAGAGTGGTTCCCTTTATTTGAGAAGAAATGAGGAGAAAACCTTATAGATTATATGCGAGAAATTAGAATCACTATCAAAAACACATGGCATTTTACAAAAAAGCATTCATGAGAATTTACTCCCAATCCAACGGTAAAAAAGGTTCAGGTTCTATAAACTGTATCACCTTATAAAGGTGCTGGTGCGGAGCAGATTTTGCGAAGCCCCGCCCCTTTTCCGCAGAAAATCGCTATTTGTTTTTTTATTAGCAAACGTATCGCTATATCTCTATTATTATTCTAAAATGGTGTATTCAAAACTCAGCAACCTATGCTAGGCTATGTTTAACGGATTTAATGACCGTAATTTGAATAATAAATATTAGGTGAATACTTATGCCATTAACTTTTGCTCATCCAGCAGCTGTACTGCCTTTCTCAAGAAAAAGCAACTATATTCATTTTTCTGCCATGGTTTTAGGTAGTATGGCTCCTGATTTTGAATACTTTTTAAGAGGGCAGCCTTCTGGGGAAATTGGCCATACCTTTTTTGGCTTTCTTTATTTTAATCTCCCATTGGTTACCATCATTTACATGATCCACCATTTCTTTATACATCAAATCTTAGTTACTCATTTGCCCAGTTCTCTACAAGATTCGTATACGAAAAAATCTGATGCTAGTCAGCCATTGAAGTTCATCGTTTTTTGTTATTCGGCGTTGTTTGGCATGCTCACTCACGTCATATGGGATTCATTCACTCACATGAATGGATATATGGTGATGAAATTCCCGATATTTAATTACATGTTTAATGTCTATGGATTAGACATACCTTTTTATAAATTTTTACAACATGGCAGTACATTATTTGGAATCACGATGATCATTGGTTATCTATATTTCAGAGGCTCTTCTCAAAATAAGCAGAAAAATCTTTCCGTGTATCCAAAACAAAAATTCATTTTTTGGTCGTCTATCATCCTTCTCACCATATTATCTGTGATCCTATGGTTTCTTATCGACTATGTTTCGATTAGGAGTTACGGCATAATTGTTGTCAGAATAATTGATTCAGCCCTGATGAGTTTATTCCTTATTTCTTTGTTTTTTAAATATCGACAACTTAAAGCAAATCAAGTCTAAAAAGGGTCAGATCCGGTCTGTGAGGGGTTCTGACCCTTTCGCTATGAGAAAACTTAGAGAAATTGTTTAACAGCTTAAACAATTATCCAAAGTACTTCCCCTATTTCAGCTTGGCAGATTAAGTTGCCATGAAACACCAAATTTATCGACAATCCAACCAAATTTTTTACTAAATGAATAATCACCTAATGGCATTAGAACGCCACCGCCTTGAGTTAAATTCTCATAAAGTCGATCGATTTCTTCTTCTGTATCACATGTGATATATAGTGAAATAGAAGGAGTAAACGTAAATAAAATAACACTATCAATACATGAATTCTTGTTCCTTTATCGTAAAAGTAGCTTTCATGACACTGCCTTCTTTACCCGCTTCGTTTACACCATAGCGAGATATACTCGTTATTTCAGACTGCTCAAATAAAGTCGTATAATAATTCATCGCTTCTTCTGCCATACCTTCGAATATTAATAAAGGCGTAACCTTTTCCTTAATGAACGACCCCTTGCTTTATTAGTTATTAATGTCACAAAGACCCAACTTCTGAACGCAAAAAAATAAGCGTTGGGAGTCCCAAAGCTCATTTTTTCGAAGTATTATTGTACACTCAACAAAGACATCTCATAGAATCTGTCACTTTTAGTTTCCTACTTGAAAAAACTCCTGCCACTTAATCACTGTTTGTTTTTCTCTCATTAAATAGACTAATAACGTGAATGAACATAGGATAATGACAATAAGTGTCGGACTAAATGCACGGATATAATGACCGAACACCGTATAAAAAAAGGCGAGTGGGATATTGGTTGTAAAGGAGGCGGAAGTATACGCTCTCCATCCTTTTTTCAATTCCATTAAGCATAGAGATAGCATGTGATAATGGACAAAAGGGATAAGACGAAGTACAGTGATTTGTTTAACATTAAGTTTCCTGTGACCAAACAGTTTATTTTTCATTTTAAACAAGCGTGCCGTCAACTTCGGAACTTTGCGACTAACTCCATAAAAGACAAGACTAGATAACGTGAGACCAATGATCGAATAAATCGTCCCGGCAAGTGGACCGAATAATAACCCTCCCGTCATACAAATGACTGCTACTGGGATAAATAATACTTGCCTTGCCACATGAAATAAAATAAAGATTAATGGCGCAAACATCATCCCTGACTGAATAATACTCACGAGCATAACGAGTTCTTGATTCATAATGGGTGTCCCCCCTCTGCTGCTTCGCCCTGCTCTTTCAAGCATATACGTTTACCCTGCGACATATGACAATTTATCACACAGCTTTAGAAAGCTTCAAAACCAATGGCACTATCTTAAAATCCAGTAAGCAATCATCCACATTTGAATAATCATTAAAATCGGAAATCCCCGTTTAAAAGAAACATGGTTCGTTTTATGGCGGAAATGCTTCATCCCTATGTAACCTCCTGTTGCGCCGCCAAAGAAAGCTAACAACCATAACGTTCGTTCACTGATACGATACTCATGGTTTCGAGCTTTTTTCTTGTCACTCCCCATTGTTGTATATGCTGCCACATTGATTGCCAACAAATAAATGATAAGTAGTGCTATCCCCATTCCAGTTCCCTCCTCTAAAATAAAAGCCACTCTCGAAGTTCGAGAATGGCTGATTTAGATCAAATTGATCTTATTTGTTTAAATGTTGTTTTGCAGCGTCTGCAAATTGAGCAAATGCTTTTTCGTCAGCAACAGCTAGGTCAGCAAGCATTTTGCGGTTTACTTCGATACCAGCAAGCTTAAGACCGTGCATTAAACGGCTGTAAGAAAGACCGTTGATGCGAGCAGCAGCGTTGATACGTGTGATCCATAGTCTACGGAAATCACGTTTTTTGTTACGACGGTCACGGAAAGCATAGTTCCCTGATTTCATAACTTGTTGATTAGCTACTTTGAACAAAATATGTTTTGCGCCATAGTAACCTTTAGCTAATTTTATTACCTTTTTACGACGTTTGCGAGTAACAGTACCGCCTTTTACACGTGGCATGTTATTTCCCTCCTATTTAACTCGATAAATCGAACTTATTTAATGTTGTCTAGCATATGACGAATACGTTTGAAGTCACCTTTACTTACAAGGCTAGCTTTGCGTAGTTTACGTTTAGCTTTAGTAGATTTGTTAGCAAATAAATGGCTTGTGTAAGCGTGAGAACGCTTAAGTTTGCCGGATCCTGTTTTCTTAAAACGCTTTGCAGATCCGCGGTGAGTTTTCATTTTAGGCATAAGGTATTCCTCCTCATTACAGTTACTTTTCGATTTTTGGTGCTAAAACTAAGAACATGCTTCGTCCGTCCATTTTCGGATGCGATTCAATTGTAGCCACTTCTTTGCAAGCTGCAGAGAAACGATCCAATACACGTTGACCAATTTCCTTATGGGTAATTGCGCGCCCTTTAAAACGGATAGAGGCTTTTACTTTATCGCCTTTTTCAAGGAATTTAATTGCATTGCGAAGCTTTGTGTTAAAATCATGTTCATCAATCGTTGGGCTCAGACGAACCTCTTTCAAGTTGATGACTTTTTGATTTTTACGAGCTTCTTTTTCTTTCTTTTGTTGCTCGAAGCGGTGTTTTCCGTAGTCCATAATTCGGGCTACCGGAGGCTTTGCATTCGCAGCAACTAATACTAAATCAAGATTTACACGAGCGGCAATTTCCATCGCTTCGAATTTTGTTTTAATTCCAAGCTGCTCTCCGTTTTGGTCGATAAGTCGAACTTCACGGGCGCGGATGCCCTCATTTACCATCGCGTCTTTACTAATAGTTAGCCACCTCCAAGGATATTTAGCGAATACAATCGTTTGGGCTAAAAGAAAGAATGCACACGTTTTAGTCGATCCTTTCACCCCATGATTTGTACTTGCTTTATTGAACAAACAAAAAAGTGCGGATGCAAAACACCCACACTGATAGACTAAGTAGAATAAATCCAAATAATCAAATCATGACCTACCGACAGCATAATGCGTCAATCAGGTGAGAAGCGGGTGCTTCTTCTTTTACTCAAACAAGTATTCAAATTACCTTAGAAAATATAACATAAACACTGATGATTTGTCAAATGCTTAAATTGTTTTTCAACAACAAAAATTATCTTATCAAATTCCCAATAAGTTTGCAATACATTTCTTTGAAATAATTTTGGAATAAAAGTCCTCTTCCCGCTAGTGGGGTTTATTTACCTTCTCAGCTTTTTTCTTATCTATCGATTCCCACGTAAAGAAAGCAAGCCAAAATAGCATGACTGGAATAATCGCCCACTGCCGATAATCCGGAAGCAACAACAAAATTAACGTTGCAAGGAATGTAGGGCCAAAAAGGGTAGTGAATTTTTTCTTTTGATTCACAAAAAACACATCTCCTTGTAAATCTGATCGTAATCTCCATAGTAGTCCATAAATGGTGGCTACACAAATTATCTGTTTCAATCAGGCCAGAGAGCCGGTACTCATCCAAAGTGAAACTTCAATCAGTCGGGTTTTTACTGCCCGTTAATGCGGGATAAAAGGGTCTGCCCCGCATTACTGTATAGCATACGAGGTCAGACCCTTCTATTTAGCGGTTTATTTCGGCTTTAATAGCTATTACAAAATCTTCGAATGAAACCGTTTCGGATTTTTGTTCACCGTATTTGCGAACGTTTACGCTGCCTTCTTTGGCTTCGTTATCCCCAACAACGAGCATATATGGAATTTTTTGCATTTGGGCTTCACGAATTTTGTAGCCAATTTTCTCATCACGTACATCAAGATTGACGCGAATTCCTGCTGCTTTTAGCTTCGCCTGAATTTCTTTTGCATAATCAAGATGAACATCAGGAGAAACCGGGATGACTTGAGCTTGAACGGGCGCTAACCATGTTGGGAAAGCTCCTTTATATTCTTCGATCAAGAACGCAACAAAGCGTTCCATTGTAGAAACGACACCACGGTGAATAACAACTGGACGATGTTGTTTGCCATCTTCACCGACATAGTTTAAATCAAATCGTTCTGGTAATAAGAAGTCTAATTGAACAGTTGACAATGTTTCATCTTTACCTAATGCAGTACGAACTTGAACATCAAGCTTAGGACCGTAGAACGCCGCTTCGCCTTCTGCTTCGTAATAATTTAGACCAAGATCATCCATCGCTTCTTTCAACATACTTTGTGCTTTTTCCCACATCGCATCGTCATCAAAGTACTTCTCTGTATCTTGTGGATCACGATATGAAAGACGGAAGGAATAATCGTTCAGATTAAAGTCTTTGTACACTTCAAGAATTAAGTTAACGACACGTTTAAATTCATCTTTAATTTGATCAGGACGAACGAAAATATGCGCATCATTTAAAGTCATTCCCCGAACACGTTGCAATCCTGATAGAGCCCCAGACATTTCATAACGGTGCTGTGTACCAAGCTCAGCAATTCGGATCGGAAGTTCGCGATAGCTGTGTATGCTATTTTTATAAATCATCATGTGGTGCGGACAGTTCATCGGACGCAAAACAAGCTGTTCATTATCCATATCCATAACAGGGAACATGTCTTCTTGGTAGTGTTCCCAGTGTCCAGACGTTTTGTATAGATCAACACTACCCATCACCGGAGTGTATACATGATCATACCCAAGACTCGCTTCTTTATCGACAATATATCGTTCGATCACTCGACGGATCGTAGCACCTTTTGGAAGCCATAATGGTAATCCTTGTCCAACCAATTGGTTACTAGTGAAGAGACTCAACTCTTTGCCGATTTTACGGTGATCACGTTCTTTTGCTTCTTCAAGCAAACGCATGTGTTCAGCAAGGTCTTCTTTTTTGAAGAAAGCTGTTCCGTAAATACGTTGAAGCATTTTGTTGTCGCTGTTTCCTCGCCAATAAGCGCCTGCAATACTTAATAATTTGAATTCTTTAATCTTTCCTGTTGACGGTACATGAATTCCTCGGCATAAATCGAAGAAATCACCTTGCTCATAAATGGTTACTTGTTGATCAGCTGGAATAGCATCAATCAACTCCAATTTATACTCGTCACCAATTTCTTTAAAACGTGAAATAGCCTCATCACGACTTACTTCAACGCGAGTGACTTCAAGATTTTCATTAACGATTTTCTTCATTTCTTTTTCAATTAACGGCAAGTCTTCTGGTGTTAATGATTCTTCAAGATCAACATCATAGTAGAATCCACCTTCGATAACTGGACCAACACCGAATTTAGCATTTTTGTATAAACGTTTAATCGCCTGCGCCATTAAGTGAGCTGTACTGTGACGAAGAACTTCTAGCGCTTCCTCACTGTCTTGGGTAATAATCGCAATCGAACCATCTGCTTCAATTGGACGTTTCAAGTCATACATTTCACCATTATATTTGCCTGCGATTGCTTTTTTTCTTAACCCCGGGCTGATGGATGCTGCGATATCATCTGTTGTTGTACCTTTGGCAAACTCCTTCATCGCGCCGTCTGGGAAAGTAATTTTCACTAATTCTGACATACTCGTTCACTCCTTAAGTTTGTTCGTAATCTTGCGTAAAACACAAAAAGCCCGCCCCTGTATAAAAACAGGGACGAGCTTATATATTCATTAACCCGCGGTTCCACCCTTGTTTCACTTTGCTTATTCCCACAAAGTGACACTCGTAGCTTGGTAACGGCAGCTTCCCGGCAGTTAATAGTTGCGTTTACACACGTTCCTAACTGAAGTTTAGAGGTGGTAAGTGTTCTGTTCGTGCTGGGAAGCTCTCAGCTTTGCATTCCCTCTCTGATAACCGAAATATAAGAATACCCATGTCCTCATCATGACTTTTCATTATTATAAATGTAAGTATGTAGGAAATTATATCGGGTTATTCATAGAAAATCAAGGACTGCTAGAAATAAATTCAGGAAGTTTCTTAAGTTTAGCTAAGAGTACTACTGAAGGATTGCACTGGCCGAATAATGGTCCGTTCTTCAAACACACGACGAATCGTTTGAATAAGCCCATCTTCCGCATCATCGGTATAAACATATAATCGTTCTGGTGCAATCGAAATAAGCGGTGCAAGTGCTGTCGAGTCAATATAAATCGGGTACCCTCCCAATAGCCTTCGATCCATCATTCTCGTGAAGTCGTCCTTTTCCAACCTCTGATAAGATTCATCAAAAAAAGCAAAGTTTTCTTGATGCACTAAATGGACCGTTTGTAATTGAGACTGACGTTTATTAAGGAAGTCACGTAGTGTAGCAATAAAATTTTGATAATCTTGTTCAAGTTTATACTCATCAATCGCAAGACCGGCATAATGCTCCAAAGATTCAAAAAAACCCTTTAATCGAAACGTCGCAATCGATTCAAATGAAAAAGATTTCGCTTCGGTTAGTACATCCTGAATAGATTCGGCAATCGCTGCTTTTGCCTCTTTAAATCCAGCACTTGAACCGACCTTCATCTCGCCTTCAACAATCGAAGCGGCAATGTCGAGAATTGCATCCACTTCGTCCTGTTCCTCAAATAAAAACTTCTCGCGAATTGTATGCTCAAGACCATCCCTCACCTTTTCCTCTACTAAAAACGTGTAAAACACATCACTTAATAACCGGTGAACATCATCCAAATGCCGCTCTTCTACCGTAATGATGATTCCTTCTTCCGAAACAAATTGTATATATGAATGCAGTTCTGCCCCTAAAGGGTGGACAGATACGAATTGGAGCCATTTACATGCCTCTGTATCATTTTGAAAATAAATATGTACCAACGATACCCCCCCTATACGAAACGATTTGTTTCTATGTATATGGGATAAGCCCTTTTTTTAGAAGTGAACTGAAAGGAAAAACAGGGGAATTTGCATACAAAACCCGAATGGCATGAAAACACCACTATTATGTAGCACGCTACACCTGCCTCATCACAATGGTGGGCGGTGAGGAGCCGGATTTTGGAGTACTTTCTTCATAAAGTAAGTCTACCTGTAAAGTAGATTGTTTACATTAGTAAGTCAGGAATCCCCGTCTCGATGTCCTCATTCAAAAAAGAGGTCGCCCCAAAAGATGACCTAAAGTTCTATACCCGTTCTTTCCCACATTAACATGCAATAAAACCCACTGATTGAAGTTTCACTTTATCATGCATGTATACGTCAAATAAACGATAGATAGAAGATTTTAGGTCTAACTCTTTTGTATAGGACAACCTCTTACACGAAATCAATGTCTTCTGTTTTTACCTTTTAATAAAAATGGTTCTGCTAAATATTTAATTCGTTCCATGACCCTAGCTGCTTTGACTTCTTCCTTCTCACCACGTTGTGAGAACGTAAGATGTGTCTGCATCTCCACAAAGTTAAAGTTAGATGTAAAAAAGGTCGGCAAGTTCTCGAGCATTCTAAATTGCAAAATAGGACCGATTACCTCATCTCTTCCCCAGCTTGTCATGGACTCGGAGCCAATATCATCAAACATAAGGACTGGCGCTTTTTTGGCCATGTCGATCTTGTCATTAAACGTATTGTCCGTAAATGATCCTTTCAATTCTCTTAGAAAATCTGGAACATAAATAAGTAATGAAGAAATCTCCTTCTTAGCGAGTTCATTTGCAATCGCACCAAGAAGATACGTTTTTCCAACTCCGAATTCTCCGTACAAATACAAGCTTTTCTGCTTCTCCCCCGGCTTATAATCCATAATAAAAGCCATCGCTTTTTCCACTGCATCAATTCTATTCTCAGAAGCATCGCTACGATAAAAATCTTCCATTGTTGCCGCAAGAATATCTTTCGGTACATAGAAGCTTTGAATCAGCTTCTCTAGTTTCCTTTTTTTATCATCCATGACCTTACGCGGACAATCCTCATAATTCAAATCAATCATATTTCGCCGAATAACAAGCTTCGGATGGAAACCTTGCAATAAATTTACACACTCGCCTAAGCTTGGGCACTTTTGACACTGCTTACTTTGGGAGGTAAACTCATACAGTTTCATCAAGCTCTTATCTAGCATTTCCTCGGTAATCTGCGAGCTGTTTTCATTCAAAAATAGACGGATCTGCTCATCATTAAGCACTTCTTTTTTCAAGTCTTCATATTGCTTTCGAAATTTATTAGTATTGGTTACCTTGTTAAAGGCATTGTTAATCCGTTCCATGCGTACCTCACCCCCTGTCTTTCAAAATTCCTAATGACTCTTCAATCTTGCGTAGTCGTTCCGCCGATTGCTCATTCAATTTAGTGGTTGTCTTTCCTTCTTTTTCACTGTCTTTCTCTTTATTCAACCACTCAGGCACAACTTCCGTTCGAACCGCTTTTCTTGTTGCTGTTTTGCCTTCTTTTTTCGTTTTGGCCCATTCTTGGTATTGACGATGTTCATTTTTAGCAAGTTCCATCGCCGCCTTGACGGTTATCACATTTTTCCTTGTCCAATGTGAAGCAATTTTTTCCATATAGGCTTTCGTTAGCTTCATATCGGTCTTTAGCATCACATATTCAATTAAGACATTTACAACACCAGGGTTTAATTTTTGATTAAAAAGAATTCCCTCAATAATTTGCAAATCAGCCTTTGTCGGTTCTGCCCCACCAGAAAGCTGCCTGAGTCGCTCTCTTGGTGAAATCATTTCAAGATGTCTTATATATTCTTCTTCCTTTGTTTTCGGCTCACTTGATTGAGTTCGATCCCGTTCAGGCTGTATGCGGTCCATTAAAGTTGGCAATTGATTTTGCGACTCGATTTGATACCAATCACGCGCAGATTTCCGCAATGTTTCAATATCAATTTCATTGTTGATATCAGCAGCACTAATGACGAGTTTTTGCATATCTAATACATCAATCCCATATAGAAACGATAGCTTGGCAATCGTATCTTGAACATTGGGCGTGAAAGCTTTACGGGTGATTTGAGATGGTTTTACCCCAGAATACAATAAATCGAAATTAAAGTCTTCTTTAAAACCTTCAAGTTCTTTGCCATCCTGTCGACCTATAAAACGCTTCTCTTGTTCAAGATTTAATTCTTCTTCTCCTTCATCTGACACATACAGAGATGTCTGTTGATCGGACGCAAAAATATCGGTAAAGCTCTTCGTTACTTGTACATATTCATTGGTTGGTATCGCGCCATCACTAAAGAAATTTTTCAAACGATTGAAATGGACCTTGCCAATTTTTTTAAACAAATATACATTCAACATCCCATCATTGAAAAATTGCTTCGGTGTTAAAGGCGGATTCAACTCATAGATAAATTGTTTTCCTTCTTCTGTTTTTTTGCGGTATACATTCAAAAGACCGATACCTTCTAATTTATTTCTTGCCGCATAAATTTCGTTTAAATTCAAGCCCATTGTGTTCATTAAGTTGTAATGCAAGGAAGATTGGGACCAAAGTCGATTTTCTTCCAATTCACTACACAATGTCATATATAAACTAGTGCAGATCGGACCGATAAGCGGTTGATACAGCAACGTCATTACTTTACGATCATAATCGTGAAGCAACCCTGTCGATGAAACGGTATATCGATCAACAGGAAGTAATTCCTGCCAAGTGTTAGACATCTTCCTTCAGACCTTTCTTAAAAAAACCTTTATAGCATTAACAGTCCACCAATTACCATGAAGGATAAATCATGTAGCACGCTACAATCGCCTCATTACAATAGCGGCGGTACGGAACCATTTTTCGAGGGCCAATTAGTAGGTCACGAAGCCCCGTTCTCATACCCTTCATAACCCAAAAGTTAATATACTCAGTTTATACTGCGTACAATAGATATCAAATCTTATAAAAAGGCTGTTTCCACATACTTTGTTGCTTTTCAATCATTTTTACGCTAATAACCCGGGTTGATTTCCGTTGTAGAGGCGGTCTCAGAAGCCTCCTCAGTGCTTTGCACTTGCGGGGTCTCCCTCAACACGCTTTGCCCGCAGAAGTCTCGCACCTGTAACGAAGATCAACATCTGTTCGAATTGGTTTCTTGCTAAAAACAACAATCTTTACGAAAAGAGCCTATAAAAAAACGGATGTATGTTGAATGAATGTGCTCAGTTTTTGATGGAATACAGAATAGTAATGTACCATTCTGTTGCATAAATCACAATACTAGATCGTCCATACAGCACTCGCATTTCTATACCTGAAGTACCCACTACTGTTGTGAGGGTCACTTTATCCCGCATTAACGGGCAGTCCCCCCCACCTCAAAATCGAAGAAGCGTAGGTGGGGGATAACTGCCTAATCTAGTTGCGTCTTCTAGCCCTACTTAAGGTCCAAACTACGCCACGCCGTGTTCCATCATATGCTTGTGACTATCACAGGACGTATGCGATCTTAGGTGACGTTCCCACATCAGTCGCCTCGCTTTTTGACGCAAAAGCCCGATTGGTGAGATACAGTGAAACTCGCCTTTTTGGTTTTCAAAAGTATAGTTGAGGCCCACAGGCTGTGGGTACTCAGAAGAAGACATGAGCACGCGGCGTACTTAGTCTGAGTTCGTTGAATCGATTCGTACTGTCGATTGATCGAAGCAGTAGCGAAGATCATAGCGACAGTAGAAAGGGATTCAGAAGAAACCCCCTATTGATATAAGGTTCACTTTATATCGATAGTGAAAAAAGAGCCAAAGTTAATAGCCCTTTAGCTCTGATTCCGCTCTTTATCTATTAAGTCTTTTAACTCATCAATAAATACATTGATGTCTTTGAATTGGCGATACACAGAAGCAAAGCGGACATAGGCCACTTCATCAACAGTCGCAAGCTTATTCATGACCATTTCACCAACTAAATCACTTTTCACTTCAGAAGCGGCTTCATTTCTTAGTTCCTTTTCAATCGTGCTCGTAATGTCTTCTAATTCTTTGAGCGGTACAGGGCGTTTCTCACAAGCCCTAATTAAACCACGAAGAATTTTGTCAGGACTGAATTCTTCACGCGTACCGTCTTTCTTCACAACGATGAGCGGAGTTTCCTCCACTTTTTCGAATGTTGTAAACCGATAGCTACATTTCTCACATTCACGTCTGCGGCGAATCGAACGGCTTTCATCGACTGGTCGGGAGTCAAGCACTCTAGTCCCATTATATTGGCATGATGGACATTTCACAGTTAATCAGCTCCGTATTATGTAATATTCCCGATAAAGTGAAACCATTCCCACTGAGGGTCAGCCCACCATTCAGCGATTTACAGGCTGTTTATCCCCAACCTATTTTTGTTGATTCTCTCACAAGTATTACTGCTGGAAAAAATCGGGATAAAAACGTCGTTTCCCAAAATTATGTTTCATCCCACATTAGCAGGCAGCGAGACACCCAGTAATAGATGTACTCACTTTTTAATATATCCATCTTATATAAAACTCCCTACTAGCACAAGAGTATTCGTTCAAACTCATGTCCCACTATTTGGTACGAATGGAAGGAAGCTTTTGATCAAGAGTTTCATACGCAGCAAGGATTTGTTTTTTTAATAACTTATTAATTCCAATCGGAGACCATTTTTCTGTGGATACAGTAAAATCAACAGCAGTTTCTAGAGGCCTAACGGTAATAATCGTAATGATGATGTCCAAAGCCGGTGATTGTTTGGAATGGACAAAAATCTCCCCGTGCTCTTTTGAAACCGACTTGATCTCATATTGTTGCTTATTGCCAAAAATCTCTTCAATAACACGTATTGTCTGTTCAAAATTACTTTTATAATAACGAGTTTTCAGTTCTGCATCATGATGATGTTCACTTGATTCACATTGCTGACTAAATCGATTCGTAAACGTTTTCAACCAACCCATACTCTAAATCATCCTCATATCTCTTTTTACCTTATATTATACACGACTTAACAGTAAAACTCATTGAAAACTAATACCTCATCTGAACAAATACACAAACTTCTTTAATAAAACAAATTATCATATAATCAAAAAAGAGATGCATCATTTGCACCTCTTGTACTAGCCAAAATTATATAGCACTTACTTCACTTTTTTTCACTGAAACAGGACCCATACCTCGCGGAAGCTCCATGTTTTCGCGAATTTCTGCATTCAACGCGTCTGCAATATAATTAGCAGCAACATTCGGATTTAAATCTCCGCATGTATACACATCAATGCTAGCATATCCGTGTTCCGGAAAACTATGAATAGTTAAGTGTGACTCAGATATAATGACAACCCCGCTAACTCCCTGCGGTGCGAATTTATGAAACGCTACCTCACGTACCTCAGCACCTGATTTTAACGCAGCATCCACAAAAACTCTTTCAATATAATCCATATCATTTAGTTTTTCAAAGTCACAGCCCCAAAGCTCAGAAATTACATGTCTACCCATTGTTTCCATCTACTATTCCCCCTTTACATGATTAAGAATTCTGTAGAATACTATTCTACCAATAACTACCACGGGGGAAAGTTAGTCCAAAGAGGTCCTAACCCTTTAAGTAGCCATTATGGACTCTTATTCAAGAAGTTCACGATTGTTAGTATACTTTGTTTCAAAAAATTTTGCAACAGCGTTTTTTTATTTTATTTAAAAATTTAAATTACGTGAAGGCTTATATGCCATTCTTTCTAACAATATTAAACTTCAAATTTTCAAAAATAAAAAAGTGCCTTCATAATTTGAGGGCACTGAAAAGTCCGTTCAAACGAATAGCCTACTGCATTTAGCATTTTCTCTATTTCATTATTTATACTAGACTGTTTTCGTCTACTTTGTGAAAATAAATTATATTTACACTACTATCCTGGGTTGATTTCCGTTACAGATACTCGCTTTCCACGGGCGGTCTCAGGAGCCTCGTATATTAACTACAATCAACACTTGCTAAAAACTACAGTCTTTACGAAAGGAAGTTTTCACATACTTTGTTGCTTTTCAATCGTTTTTACACTAATAACCCGGGGTGATTTCCGTTGCAGGTCCTCGCTTTCCGCGGGCGGTCTCAGAAGCCTCCTCAGTGCTTTGCACTTGCGTGGTCTCCCTCAACACGCTTTTCCCGCAGGAGTCTCGCACCTGTAACGAAGATCAACATCTGTTCGAATTGGTTTCTTGCTAAAAACAACAATCTTTACGAAAAGAGCCGTAGACAAAAATCTACTTATCCTTCATTTAACTATGCACCATCACTTTTGAAAGGCTTTTCATTTTTGTACCTACTAATTTCACAAGGTCTACGACACGTTTCGAATATCCCCATTCGTTGTCATACCATGCTAGTACTTTAATTTTTCGTTGACCAATAACCATCGTTGATAAACCATCAATCGTTGCCGATTGTGGACTTGTATTAAAATCTATCGATACAAGTGGCTCCATTGAAATTTCTAAAATCCCTGCAAAAGCACCTTCTGAAGCTTTACGGAAGGCATCATTTACTTCTTCCACAGTTACATCACATCGAACGTCTACAACAAGGTCTACAAGCGACACGTTCGGCGTTGGTACCCGGAGCGCCATACCATGTATTTTCCCAGTTAATTGCGGTAACACGAGCGATAATGCCTTTGCCGCTCCAGTGCTTGTTGGAATAATACTTTGTCCACAAGCGCGAGCTCGTCTTAAATCCTTATGTGGATTATCGAGATTCTTTTGATCATTTGTGTAGGCATGGACCGTTGTCATCAACCCATTTTCAATACCGAACTGTTCATCCAAAATTTTCGCAACAGGTGCAAGACAATTGGTCGTACAAGATGCATTTGATATAACAAAATGATGATTAACATCAAGTATATCTTCATTAACACCCATGACGATCGTGACGTCTTCATTTTTCCCTGGGGCTGTTAAGACAACTTTTTTTGCACCTGCTTCAATATGAAGAGCTGCTTTCTCACGGTGATTAAATTTCCCAGTTGCCTCAATCACGATATCAACATCTAATTCTTTCCACGGAAGCAGCTTCGGATCACGATTATTGAGCAATTGAACTCGACGACCATTTACAATAATGGCATCCTGCTCTGCAAAAACATCCCCTTCGAATTTCCCATGAATTGTATCATATTTAATTAAATGTGCTAACGTTTCAGCTGGATAACTTGCATTAATTGCTGTTACAACGAGATCATTATCTACAATAGCCTGACGAAAAACCATTCTCCCTATTCTTCCAAAACCGTTAATCGCGATTCTTGTGCTCATAATTTCAAACCCCCTTGAATTAATGTTATACTTTTTATCATAATTTTAAAATTAGTATAACATATTTAAATTGAAAGCGTTAATAAAATACAAGATTCTCTAATATTTTTTTCCTCATCATCAAAAATCATATTTCACCAGCTAAGGGCTATACTATATTAGTCATCTTCTCATTCCTTATTCTGATGAATAATTACCCGCCAAAACCCAAAAATCATCTTAAAATTGGATTTTATTCAAAAAAAAGAAGCTTATTTTAAGCTTCTATAACTTCCCACTCAACCAAAACTTGCTTTACTTGTTTCTGTGCTTCTAGAAGTGATCCATTATTATTAATTACGACATCAGCCAGTTCTTTCTTTTCAGCTAACGGCATTTGCGAATCAATTCTAGCTTTAGCGTCTGCCTCGCTTAAACCATTGCGTTTCATTAAACGTTCGAGTTGGATCTGCTCATCCACATAGATTAAAATCGTTTTATCTACCATATGTGTTAAATTACTTTCAAACAAAAGAGGAATATCCATGAATATGACCTGCTCCCCTAAATCAAACGCCGTTTCTTTTTGCTTTAGCATTCTTTTTCTTACAGCTGGGTGAACAATGTTATTAAGCTGCAATCTCTTCTTTTCGTCATGAAAAATAATACCGCCAAGTTTCGCGCGATCTATTGAAGTATCTGGTAGAAGTAGCTCGTTGCCAAATACCTGGATAATTTCTTGATAAGCATCTTGCCCCGGTTCGACCACTTCTCTTGCCGCAATGTCTGCATCAATAATTGTAAAACCTAGCTCTTCCTGAATAAATTGGCTAATACTGCTTTTGCCACTTGCAATACCGCCCGTAATTCCAATTACCTGTCGCATGCCCAACCCCTATTTCTACAATATTAATTTACAAAGACCAATAATAATTAATAAGACTCCTGGTAAGTAGGATAAATGCTGCATAACTTTATTTGACGATAGTAATTTACCACTTTGCAAGCCGCTCCATAAAAATAAAGAACTCATTAATGCGATGCAAATCGAAAGAATGAATGGAGAAACGCCAAGCATTGCCGCGCCAATACCCGCCCCAAATGCATCAAGAGAGAGGGCAAAACCTAAGACTATTGCTTCTACACCTGTAATCGTACCTGATTTATCAAAATCGGCATTCATCGGTTTTTGTAAAATATTAATCGCTACTCCTAGTGATTTGATTTCAAAATTAAAAAGTATTTTCTCAGTATCAATTGTTTGCTCTTCTTCTACCCGCCTTTTTGAACGAAAATACTGAAATAAAATCCAACTTCCAAGTAGGACTAAGATGATCCCACCCGTTTTAGCTGCTGCTTCTACAGAGATAAACCTCATAATAAAATCACCAATAATCATCGCCATGCCGACGCTTAATGCTGAACAACTCGCTATAACGGCAATGGATTTAAACGGAATGCTCATTTTCCTCATACCAAAGGTCATACCAACACCAAAACCATCCATGCTTACCGCAAAGGCAAGAATTATTAATTGTAGCCACATCGAAACGTATGCCCCTTCCATTCAAGTTGCTAGGATAGTATATGGATGGGGCATATCCGATGTGTGTTTACCTAGATAAATTAATTCGAACGAAGCGGCTGGCATGTAGGACAAATATGAGTACCTCTGCCACCTACTTTATATTTTTCAAGCGTGGTATTACATCGTTTGCACGCTTTTCCTTTTCGATCGTACACGAATAAATCAAGCTGAAACATGCCGATTTGACCTTGTGAATTAATGTACGAACGAATCGTACTCCCGCCTTTATTAACAGCCTCTGATAAAGTAGCAATAATTTCGTGATGCAGACGAGCTATTTCTTCTTCTGATAATGATGAAGCAATTCGCTCCGGATGAATTCCTGCGCGGAATAATGACTCGTCCACGTATATATTGCCAATGCCAACTACAACGGTTTGATCTAGTAAAACCATTTTGATTTTACGATTCGTTTTTCGAAGCTTTTCGGTAAGTCCATCGATCGTGAATTCACGAGACAACGGTTCTGGACCTAATTGTACAAGTGGAAGTTGATTCATTTCCTCGCCTTTTGCAAACAAATGCATCGTGCCGAATTTCCGAACATCCTGATAGCGAAGTTCCGTGCCATCCGTGAAGGTAAAAAGCACATGTGTATGTTTATCATATGGCACTTCTTTCTCGTAGACACCATATTTCCCTTCCATTCTTAAATGAGATACCATCGCATAATCGTCAAGCTGAAAAATAAGAAATTTCCCACGACGATGGATCTCATGAATCGTTTGTCCTTGAAGTGCATCTGTAAATTGCTCGACTTGCTCGGGAGCCTTAATGATTTTCGGCCAAAATACCGACACCTCTCGGATCTCCTTCCCAATGACGAGTGCCTCTAATGTGCGCCTAACCGTTTCAACCTCTGGAAGTTCCGGCATCACTTCTCCCCCTTTTCAATTGTTTGGTCGCTAAACCAATTTAGCTTTTTCATAGGAAATAACGAACTTAGTTGACACGACTTATAGCAACCACTTCCGCTTTTCTTATTATTTCGCATCAAACCATGTCGGACCATAAGAGTAGTCTACTTTTAACGGAACATTCAGCTCAATCGCACGTTCCATTTCTTCTGGGACAATCTTCATTAGGATATCAATTTCTTCAGGCGGCGCTTCGAAGATTAGTTCATCGTGTACTTGTAGCAGCATGTTTGTTTTTAGATTTTCCTGTTCAATTCGTTCCGCCATATTAATCATCGCAAGCTTAATAATATCAGCAGCGCTCCCTTGAATCGGCGTATTCATTGCCGTCCGTTCTGCAAAGCTTCTTATATTAAAGTTTTTGCTCGTAATTTCTGGAATGTAGCGACGGCGGTTTAAAAGCGTATTAACATACCCTTTTTGATTCGCTTCAAATATGCTTTCATGCATATATTCCTGCACCCCTGGAAAACTCTTTAAATACTTCTCAATAAACACTCCCGCTTCTTTTCGGGTAATCCCTAGGCTTTGAGACAAACCATAGTCACTAATTCCATAAACGATACCAAAATTAACGGCTTTTGCTTGACGACGCATATTTGAAGTTACATCATCTTTTCCAACATGAAACACATCCATAGCAGTTTTCGTATGAATATCCATATCAGAACGGAACGCTTCGATCATCGCTTGATCATTGGCAATATGCGCAAGTACCCGCAATTCAATCTGCGAATAATCAGCGGCAAAAATAAGCCAGTCTTTTTTTGAAGGAATAAACGCTTGTCTAATTTTCCTACCCTCTTCTAATCGAATCGGGATATTTTGTAAATTAGGATCTGTTGAGCTTAGTCTCCCTGTTTGGGTTAATGCTTGATTGAATCTTGTATGAACTTTGTCGAGCTCTGAAAAACCGACTACCTTTAACAAACCTTCAACATAGGTTGATTGTAACTTAGCAAGCTGACGGTAATGTAAAATTTCACGAACGATTTCATGCTTGTTTTCCAGTTTTTCCAAAACATCCGCTGAAGTTGAATAACCCGTTTTCGTTTTCTTCATCACTGGCAATTGCAGCTTTTCAAATAAGATTACGCCAAGCTGTTTAGGCGAATTAATATTGAAAGCCTCACCAGCTAAACTAAAAATCTTTCCCTCAATAGCTTGTAAACGTTGTGACAACTCTTGTCCCATATCCTTTAGGCGTTTGACATCGACCTTGATCCCTTGTAATTCCATCTTGGCAAGAATGATTGAGAGCGGCAATTCTAAATCAGTTAACAAGGCATCTTGCTCGTTTTCCTCAAGGTCGGCAATCATTTCATCCTTTAATGTCAAAATTGACCTTGCTTTCCGCCCGATAAAATCAGCCAAGGCATCTTGGTTAGGGATCGAACGTTTTGCCCCTTTCCCATAAAAAACTTCATCAGACAAAAGCATGGGGCGCTTTTGAACTTTTGCAATAGCTGCAACATCTTCAACCGATTCTTGGGGGTTAAGTACATAACTTGCTAAATATAAATCAAAATCAATTCCTTTTAATTCAATCCCTCTTCTACTTAGCGAAACAATCGAGCGTTTTGCATCATGAACGAATTTCTTATACGATTCATTTTCGGCCCAGCTTTTAAAAATTTCTGAGTGGGTGACCGCATCACCATGTATATAAAAATTTCCCTTTTCATTCGCAAGACTAATACCGATAATATCTCCACGATGATAATTATCATCGAGAATTTCGATATATAGAGCTGTTTCAGCAGTCAACATTTCTTCTTTAATCTCTGTGATCAACTCTATATCCATTTCTTCTTGAACAATCTCTTCACCAGGATCTATAACATCTAATTTTTCAAGCAATGTATTAAATCCGAGCTCTTTATAAATCGTCACGATTTTTTCCTCGTTCATGCCATTGAAAATTGTATCGTTTAATTGGATTTCAATTGGGGCTTCACGAGTAATAGTAGCAAGCTCCTTACTTAAAACAGCAAGCTCTTTATGGTCTTCAATTTTTTCTTTTAGTTTCTTCCCACTAACCTCATCAATCGATTCCAGCAGATTTTCAACTGTTTGAAATTGATGAAGCAATTTTAGCGCCGTTTTTTCGCCAACACCAGGAATTCCAGGTATGTTATCAGAAGCGTCTCCCATTAACCCTTTCATATCAATAATCTGAGCAGGTGTAAGGCCATATTTTTCTTGAATATGCGCCGGCGTGTATTCTTCAATATCGGTAATGCCCTTTTTCGTAATGCCGACCGTTGTGGCTGACGAAGATAATTGAGTTAAATCTTTATCTCCAGAGATAATCTTAATTTCGTAGTTTTCTTTTTCAGCAAAAAGTGATAATGTACCGATTATATCGTCCGCTTCATAATTCGGAAGCTCATAACGTGATATTCCATATGCGTCGAGAAGCTCTCGAATAAACGGAAATTGCTCAGACAACTCGGGTGGCGTTTTCTGGCGCCCACCTTTATATTCTTTATAAGATGCGTGGCGGAAAGTCGTTTTCCCAGCATCAAATGCTACAAGTACATGCGTTGGCTTTTCTTCCTCCAAAATCTTATTTAACATCATCGTAAATCCATAGATTGCATTCGTATGGACCCCTTTATCATTATTCAGCAGCGGCAAGGCAAAAAAAGCACGATACGCAATACTGTTTCCATCAATAAGCACTAATTTATTACTCAAGCTCGTATCCTCCTTTTTTCAAAAATATTGGATTTATAAACAGTTTATCGTATATTTTCTTGTTTTTTGTATGAAGGACATGGGAAGGGGCTTCGCAAAGTTAGCTCCGTACCACCACCACCTTCATGAGGTGATATCATTTTAGTACCTGAACCTTTTTCATCCTTCGAGCTATAGAACAGTCTCTCATGGATGTTTTTTATCAAAAAAAACGTTCATTCCATCTCTATATTCTACCACGAGTAGATATAGAAAGAGAAATGAACGGGTTACTGCGGAAATTCATTATTTAGTGTTTCCCATTAACAGACTTGCGTATGGAGAATTCGCCGGTAGAATAATAACCGTTTCATCACCAATCGTTTTCTTATACGATTCAAGTGTTCGATATAAGCTGTAAAATTCAGGATCTTTAGAAAAAGCAGCATTATATACTTTCGCAGCTTCTGCTTCCCCTTCGGCGCGAATGATTTCACCTTCTGCCTTTGCAGTTGCCAAAAGTTCAGTAACCTTTCTGTCTGTCTCGGCCATAATACGATTCTTATCTGCGTCACCTTTTGAAAGATACTGTTGTGCGGTTGATTCACGTTCTGAAATCATCCGTTTGAACACAGATGCTTCGTTCTCCGCTGGCAAATCTGTTCGTTTAATCCGAACATCTGTCACTACAATGCCATAATTCGAGTCTTCAAGAAGCTCATTTACTTTGTCCGTCATCCGATCATTCAAACTTCCTCTACTGGACTTTTCATCATTGATAATCTCATCGTAATTCAATTGCCCAAGTTCGGTACGGACTACTGAATATATGAATTCTTCCATTCTCGCTTCAGCGCTTTCGATCGTTCTCGCATTCGTAATCATTTTCTTCGGATCTTCAATTCTCCAAACCGCATAATTATCGATCATAATTCGCTTTTTATCTCTTGTATTAATCTCTGCTTCCGAGACGTCATAGCCCATTTGATACTTCGGCAACGTTGTAACGCTTTGGATAAACGGGATCTTGATCTTTAAACCAGGAGTCTTATCAATGCGAACCACTTCTCCGAATTGGCGAACGACTCGATATTCCCCTTCCTTTACAATAAACACGTTACTGATTAAAATACCAAATAATAGAAGCAAAATCACGAAGAAAATCCCGACTTTCACATACCCTCTCCACGGTCCAAAGTCTTTGCGACTATTTATTTCGACTACTTTATCACTCATTCCGTTCCCTCACTTTCAGCTGGTGCTTTAGGCTGTTCTTTTTCAAGTGCACGGATCGGGAAGTATTTCATCGTATTCCCGTCATCATTCATAATATATATTTCTGCATTTGGCAGGACTTGCTCAAGTGTCTCAATCACTAAACGTTCTCTTGTAATATCTGGGCTGTTTTTATATTCTGCATATAGTTTATTAAAAACCGCTACATCCCCGCGAGCACGCTCGGTTCTGGCAGCTTTTTCTCCTTCCGCTGCAGAATTGATCGCTGCAATTTCCCCTTCTGCTTCATTCATTCTCTGGTTCTCATACTTCTTCGCTTCATTATTCTTTGTATTCATCGTTTCACGTGCATCGGTAACATCTGTAAAGGCTTTTCTGACCTCATCATTTGGAAGCTCTACATCCTGAAGTTTAACAGCAAGGACTGAAATCCCAATATCATATTTTTCAATCAAATGGGAAAGCAATTCTCTGACGTTTGCTTCAATTTCAGCTTTTCCAGACGTTAGCGCATCATCGATTCTCGAATTGCCAATAATGCTACGAAGTGCAGCAGATGTTGAATCATATAGTAGTTCGTTCGGGTTATCTACGTTATATAAATATTTTTGCGGATCGGTTATTTTCCATTGAACGACTAAATCCGCGAGCACAATGTTTTCATCACCGGTAATCATTTTCGTTTCTTTCGGTAAATCTTCCACTACACCATCTTTATCGGTATAGCCGAATTGCAGGCTGAATGTTTCCTTTGATACTTTCTCAACGGTCTGAATCGGCCAAGGCATTTTCACATGTAACCCAGGTTCAGTAATCGTTTCATCCACTTTTCCAAATGTTAAGATCACCGCTTGGTCTGATTCATCAACGGTATACCATGTAGTAATCGCCACAATTCCTAATATGATAATGATTAGAGTCAATCCAGTTGTTATGTAAATCTTTTTTAAACTGACCAACGAAACCCCTCCTTTATTCTCCCTCTTCTTATGTACGATACATATTGGAAAAGGATTCGTTATTTTCGTAATTTTATTACAAATCTCATTGTTTCAAAGCCAAAAAAGACGAGGACATGGGGTTGTCCTCGTCTCATCTGCTCCCTGGATGATGGGGTTTTCTAGTTCATTGTAAACCCCATTTATAAACGGGATGTATTAAAATTGTTAAAATCATGTAAATTCTGATTTCTCCATCAGCGAATATGTTTCTTTAAGAAAACTGTAAACGTCGTTCCTTTCCCAGGGGAGCTTTCGACTGTTATCCTCCCTTTATGAACTTCCAAAATATGTTTTACTATAGCTAAACCTAGCCCCGTTCCCCCAGAGTCCCTACTTCTAGCCTTATCAACTCTGTAAAAACGTTCAAATATTCGCGGCAATTCCTTACTTTCAATTCCGATGCCATTATCCTGAACAGCTACCCGAACATTGTCTGCGTCTTCAGATGCTTCAATCTTTACTTCGCCTTCACTTGATGTATAGTTTAATGCATTCGTAATAAGATTGATAAAAATTTGTTTAATCCGGTTTGCTTCCCCCTCAACCCATAGAGAAGGGCTCTTACTTTCAAGAATTAACGTAATATTCTTTTCTTCCGCTTTGCCACAAAGCATCGCCATCGATTCTTCAAGAATGGTACTAACATTCACAGAGTCAATTTGTAAAACAAAATCTTGCTGCTCAATTTTTGATAGATCCAACAATTCTTGTATAAGCTCTTGAAGTCGATCACTTTCACTTAAAATGATCTTTAGAAAATCATATAAGGCTTGTTCATCCTTTAAAGCACCATCTAGCAACGTCTCTGAAAACCCTTTGATGGAAGTGATAGGCGTTTTCAACTCATGAGACACATTCGCAACGAAGTCTTTCCGCATTTGTTCCAATTTTTTTAATTCGGTAATGTCATGGAAAACAATAATGATACCCTTCCACTCATCATTTTTTACGATGATTGGCGCTCCGTATACTTCAAAATGCTTTCTTTCAATTGACAGCGGAATTAACACTTGGCGTTTGATGCTTTTTTCCGTCATAAAAATTTCTTCAATAATCGCAATAATCTCTGCATATGGAATCACTTCATAATAAACTTTGTACAATAAATCAGTATCTTCCATATTAAACTGCTGCTTATACGCAAGATTTGTCATCGTAATATGCCCTTTATGATCGATTTGCAATACACCACTACCAATATTCTCAATAAGTGTTTCCAAACGATCTTGATGCAAATCTCTGGCAATTTGCATTTCTTGCAGATTTCTCGCCAAAATATTTAATGATTTGCTAAGTATGCCTATTTCATCTGAACTCCGCTCATAGGTTCTTGCACGATAATTTCCTTCCGCAAGCTCAATCGCGGTTGTCGCCGCTGCCTCAATAGGTCGGGAATATCTAGAAGCAATTTTGCTCGCAAACATCGTAATTATGCAAAGTGACGCGATAAGGCTTATTGTCAAAATCCACCATATTTGACTATTTACCTGATCGATGGCTTCTATTTCATTACTTAATACGGCAGCACCCTCAATTGCGCCACCTTTTTGTATCGTTTGATAATAGTACTGAAGGCTCTTAGGTCCTTCGACAATTCCACTCTGCTTGCCACTTTCCAAACGTTTAGCTATACTTCTCACCATGTCTTTGTGACGTTCTGGATGGCTATTACGATTTACATTATCATCATAAAGAATCAGCCCATCATTGTTAATAATTGTTAAATTATCATCATGTAAATTAGCCAAGTCTTTTGTCTTTCCTTGATGAATAAATTCTGAAACTCCCCCGTGTTCCTGAATATAGTTGGCGATAAAACTAGTTTCTCTTTCAATTCTTTCATTGAAAGTATGTACATAATAGTTTTTGAAAACTTGTCCGAGCAGTAACCCCTCTGCCAGAAGGACAATAATAATCAAGCTGATAATGGCCACTAACAGCTTTGTCTTGAATTTGGTCATTCCGGTTTTGGCTCCTCGAGCTTATATCCTAAACCACGTATTGTTTTAATATAGACTGGCTTTCTTGTATCTTCTTCTATTTTTTCTCGAAGATGGCTAATATGCACATCGACAATCCTCGTATCTCCCGCAAAATCGTAATTCCAGACTGCGCTTAGAAGCTGATCTCTCGTTAAGACTCTTCCCTTATGCTGTGCAAGATATAATAACAATTCGAATTCCTTTGGAGTCAACTCCAGTAACCTTCCCTTAAAAAAGGCTTCGTAACGATCATGGTAAATTTCTAATTCATTAAGTTGCAAAACGTCTTCGCGTTCTTCCTTTGGTTCTCCAGATTCCTGACTAATTTGTGATCTTCTGAGAATCGCTTTAATTCTTGCAACCACTTCTCTCGGACTAAATGGCTTGGTCATATAATCATCTGCACCGAGTTCCAACCCCAACACTTTATCAAACTCATCATCTTTCGCTGTCAACATTAAGATTGGCACCATTATTTTTTGCTGGCGCAGTTGCTTACAAACTTCAATCCCATCTAGTTTTGGAAGCATTAAATCAAGGATAATTAACTGTGGTTTTTCAGCAATTGCCCGGTTCAACCCTTCTTCTCCATCTAAAGCAGTAATTACTGAATAACCCGATTGCTCTAAATTGTATTGTAGTAATGTAACAATTGATTTTTCATCATCCACTACGAGAATTTTATTAGACATAGGTTCCTCCCGAAAATAAATTACCCCAAGACTCATTACAAGCCAAATCATCCATTTCCATTATAATTTAAAAACAGGAAAAGAGTAAGAAGAATATAAAGTGAAACTCCAGCAGTGGGAATTTCACTCCTGTTGATGCGGGATAAAATTGAATATAAGTTAAATTTATGAGGAGATTGTGAAGAACTTTTCTTACGCAAATTTGGCAGTACGACCTTCACCTTATATATTATCAGAGAATTTGAAGGGTCAAAGAAGAGATTTGTAAAAGATCCTATAGCCTTATCTAAGCTACAGGCACGTCCTGGTGTTTGCCGGTGTTTGCCGGTGTTTGTAGAATGTTTGATTCTTTATCATGCTTAATATGTGATATCACCGTCCAACTGGCTTATGGACGGTGAGTTGACGTATGGTGGTATTCACTTTTTTAGTCCCTCTGACTCCATTTATTAGGTGAAACAAATTTTCCTATGTAGTACCTAGTTATTTTTTTCCACTACGGCAAAATAATTTTCTTCATTATCGGCAAAATTAAATACTTTTCCTTCAGGAACATTGACAATTTCTCCGACGGTAATATATTTATCAGTAAAGTCCTTATATAGTTTATCGAGATTATCGGAGAAAAACATTAATGAAGGTGTTTCCAGATTGACTCCAGGTGACATTTTAGCAACTAATTCCTTGTTGTGAAGAACGATACTTGTTTGCGCGTCTTTTGTTGGAGCAATTTCAAACCACTTCATACCTTGGCCATTATCTTCCTCCGAAACTAAGTAAAATCCTGCTTTTTCTGTCCAAAACTTCAATGACTCATCCTGATTATTTACATACAGCATAACTTGACCCAGTATATTAATCATTTTACTTCTCTCCTGTTCTTCTAGTCATTCATTTAACTATCTACATTTTAAACAAATTACTATTATCTATTCATTCCAAGGAGAATATTCTGTGTCACCTTCCCAACACACATTCTATTCATCAATCTATTTTAAAAGTTTTTAAAAGGTATCGTCGTCCATTCCATTCAATAGGCTTGGAGGACAAACTGTAATTAATCCTTCCAACACACAAGATCCCTCTTCATTTTCTCCTACAATTTCAATTACCACTTCATTTTCTTGTTGCCTTACTTCTTTTACTACAAATAGAAACTTGATCGTTTCATAATGATAGACCGGATTTGGCAATTCAATATGATGGGACAAAATATGACTACCTGGACCTGGCAGATATTTGGAGACAGCTGATGTGACCATACCGATTAGCATGATACTCGGAACAAGCGGTTTTTTATAAGTAGTTTGTGAGGCATAATCATGTTGAATATATAAGGGGTTTGCATCATTCGTTAATCCTAAATACAACAATAAATCTTTGTCTTCCATTTTCTCAGTCAGCGTCAACTTTTCGCCTTCTTTAATTTCTTCAATTTTTCTTCCAAGTTTTCGTTTCTTAAGCATCATCATTTTAACCTCCGTCCGATTTTAAAAAAACTGTCCAAAGCGAGAGTCGGACGAAACACATCTTTTTCTCTCACTTAGACAGTCTAATTACATACATTACGGCAATTATTGGAGAATCGACATAACATTGCGAACCGAGTCAACAGATTTAGAAAGTGCTGCTTTTTCATCTTCTGTTAATTCAAGTTCAATGATTTGTTCAATTCCGCCTGCGCCAAGAACTGTAGGAACTCCAAGATAAATTCCCTCAAAGCCATATTCTCCTTCTAGGTATGCAATCGATGGAAGAACACGACGTTGATCTTTCAGAATAGCCTCGGCCATTTCTACAAGAGATGCTGCTGGTGCATAATAAGCACTACCGTTACCAAGAAGGTTTACGATTTCTCCGCCGCCTGTACGTGTACGAGCAACGATTGCATCTAAACGATCTTGTGGAATAAGCGTTTCTAACGGAATTCCGCCTGCGTATGAGTAGCGAACAAGAGGAACCATATCGTCACCATGACCACCTAGTACGAAGCCAGTCACGTCTTTAACAGACAAGTTTAACTCTTGAGCAACGAATGTACGGAAACGTGCTGTATCAAGAACTCCTGATTGACCGATCACGCGTTCTTTCGGAAAACCAGATTCTTTATATACTGTATATGTCATCGCATCAACCGGGTTTGTTAAAACAATTATTGTTGAATTCGGAGAATATTTCACGATTTCTTTCGTAACAGCTGTCATAACTTTTTGATTAGTCTGCACTAAATCATCTCGGCTCATACCTGGTTTACGAGCAATCCCAGCAGTGATGATGACAATATCAGAATCTGCAGTGTCTGCATAATCAGAAGTACCTGTTATGTTTGCATCAAAACCAAATACAGGGCTTGCTTCTAGCATATCTAATGCTTTCCCTTTTGTCGGATTTTCCATTTGCGGGATATCTACTAATACAATGTCACCCAATTCTTTTTGTGCAGCAAAAAACGCAGTTGTTGCCCCTGTAAAACCGCCACCGATTACCGAGATTTTTTTACGTTTTGACATGAAAATATCCCCTTCCTTTATGTAAAATCATAACTTCCAGTTTCTTTTCTAGGTCCAGTTACACTTAAAAACCTCTTTTAAAAGAAGCCGGTACACACCGGCTCCTCCACAAAGAAGTATTATTAGCAAATTATAGGTTTTTAATAAGTTCGTCAGCGAACTCCGAACATTTCACTTCAGTAGCACCGTCCATTAGGCGAGCAAAGTCATATGTTACAACTTTAGAAGCAATTGTTTTTTCTACTGAAGCTGTAATGCTTGCAGCTGCTTCTGACCAACCAAGATGTTCAAGTAATAGCACACCTGAAAGAAGAACAGATGAAGGGTTTACTTTATCAAGTCCTGCATATTTCGGAGCTGTACCGTGAGTCGCTTCAAAAATAGCATGCCCAGTTTCATAGTTGATGTTTGCTCCAGGAGCAATCCCGATACCGCCAACTTGAGCAGCAAGAGCATCAGAAATATAGTCTCCGTTTAGATTCATTGTAGCAACTACATCAAATTCTTTCGGACGAGTTAAGATTTGTTGCAAGAAGATATCAGCGATCGAATCTTTTACAATGATTTTGCCTTCTGCTTCAGCTTCAGCTTGTGCTTTGTTTGCTGCATCTGTTCCTTCAGCTTCTTTAATGCGATCATATTGATTCCAAGTGAATACTTTATCACCAAACTCTTGTTCAGCGATTTCATATCCCCAGTTCTTAAATGCGCCTTCTGTGAACTTCATAATATTCCCTTTATGTACTAAAGTTAATGAAGAACGACCTTCTTTAATTGCGTAATTAAGAGCCGCACGTACAAGACGTTTTGTTCCTTCTTCAGAAACTGGTTTAATACCAATACCTGACGTTTCAGGGAAACGGATTTTGTTTACACCCATTTCATTTTGAAGGAAGTCAATTAATTTTTTGACTTCATCTGATCCTTTTGCATACTCGATACCTGCATAGATGTCTTCTGTGTTCTCACGGAAAATGACCATGTCAGTATCTTCTGGACGTTTAACAGGTGAAGGAACACCTTCGAAATAACGGACAGGACGAAGACATACGAAAAGATCAAGCTCTTGTCGCAATGCAACGTTCAATGAACGAATTCCGCCGCCAATTGGAGTAGTTAGTGGTCCTTTAATCGCAATCAAATACTCGCGAATAACATTAAGCGTTTCTTCTGGAAGCCATTCTCCCGTTTGGTCAAATGCTTTTTGTCCAGCTAACACTTCTTTCCAAACAATTTTTTTCTCGCCGTTGTAAGCTTTTTCTACAGCTGCGTCTAATACACGGGATGCTGCTGCCCAAATATCAGGACCGATTCCGTCCCCTTCAATGTACGGTACAATTGGATTGTTTGGTACGTTTAGTACTCCATTTGTTACTGCGATTTTTTCACCTTGTGTCATGTCTGATTACCTCCGATTCATTATCAAAGATTAGCAAGTTCATACTGAATGCTCCTAACCTTTAATTCCTATCACTATTAATTTACTACAGATTCACATAATTATAAAAAATACTATCTTATCTTTTGTCAATTGGTACATATTTTTGCATGCCAGGTCCCGTATAGTCTGCACGAGGGCGGATTAGACGGTTATTAGAGTATTGCTCAAGAATATGAGCGAGCCAACCAGATGTACGGCTAACTGCAAAAATTGGTGTAAATAAATCATGATCAATGCCAAGACTATGATATACAGAAGCTGAATAGAAATCGACATTTGGCGGAAGATTTTTTTGACTTGTGACCAGCTCTTCAATCTTTATGGACATTTCATAGTACTCAGGTTGTCCAGTAATCTCTGTTAATTTCTTAGACATTTCGCGCAAATGCTTAGCACGAGGATCACCTTTACGATATACGCGATGACCAAAGCCCATGATCTTCTCTTTATTATTTAGCTTAGCTGAGACATATGGCACTGCTTGATCAACAGAACCAATTTCAGTAAGCATTTTCATAACTTGCTCGTTTGCACCGCCATGAAGTGGCCCTTTAAGAGCACCGATTGCAGCAGTTACGCCAGAATAGATGTCAGACAAAGTAGCTACGCAAACACGGGCAGTGAACGTAGATGCGTTCAACTCATGATCTGCATGAAGTACAAGTGCTTTATTAAATGCTTCCTCTTCAATTGCGGAAGGCTCTTTTCCACTTAACATATATAAGAAATTGGCTGCAAAGCTTAAATCGGTACGAGGTGCAACTGGTTCTAGCCCTTTGCGAACCCGAGCAAATGCAGTTACAACCGTAGGAATTTGTGCTTGAATACGGATTGCTTTACGGTAGTTTGCTTCATCGGTCATTACGTCTGATTCATCATCATATAGTCCTAACAATGAAATGGCAGTGCGTAATGCTCCCATTGGATGAACTTTATCGATTGGGTATGTTTTAAAATGATTGAGAACTTCAGTTGGGATAGCCGCGTTATCTGCCAACTGTTTTGTAAGTTCCGCTAATTGGTTTGATGTAGGGAGACTACCGTGCCAAAGCAGGTAAATTACTTCCTCGAAAGTAGCATTTTTAGCTAGATCATCGATATCGTATCCCGCATACGTCAACGTATCGTCAATGATCGAGCTAATCTTTGATGTGGTTGCTACGATACCCTCTAGACCTTTTGTTGCTGTCATACAAAACCTCTCCTTTTCTTAAATATCCCCTGTGCCCCTTTTCACTTCACTAAATATAGCGCTTTCAATAGAAAATTGAGGTTAAACAAGCCTATATATTTTAGAGAGCAATAATCTTTAGATGATAGATATCACAATATATCAACATTTTTTAACAGAAGCAATCATACAGATACTTTCAATATTCCCTAAAACAAGGCGGTAAAACTCCCAACTAAGCGCTAGTCCCGATAATTGCAAAAAAACTGATAGATACGTTAGAATACATGATCAATCTATTCTAGAAACTTTATCAGTTAGCAATTACACTTATTATTATAAACAATTTTCAGATTTTTGGGAATGGAAAGCACTGAAAATGTGAAAAAAATATTATTTTATTAGAAAAATACAAAATTCGCTAAAATCATTTCATACATGTAAAAAGACGCCCTTAAAGAAAGGGCAACGTCTTTTCCTGTTCATTTAATAAATTGGACAAGCTGCATGCACAAATAGGCAATCCCCGCTCCAATCAATGGTCCTACTGCAACACCTTTGAATAAGGCAACTGCTAGTATCGTACCAAAAACAAGGGCAACGGTAATGTGAGGATCATTTGCCAAAAGAACGACACCGTTCTTAGCAATAAGAGCCACCGCTATTCCTGATGCAAGGGCAATCCAGGCATAAGGAGATTTAAGAGCATCCAGTAGCTCTTTAAACCCGATTGACCCATTTGCTATCGGAACTAATACAGCTATTGTGATCACCGTAACGCCAAGATTTATACCTTTTGCAGAAAGATAGGGAAATATTTTCGTGTCCAATCCTGTCATTTTCAGAACTAGTAAAAATCCTGCCGCGACCATTAGTGATGAGTTTTTGGCAAGCAGGCCAATTCCTAATAAAAGCAGTAAAAATATGATAGGTCCATTCATGTTCGCCCTCCTAAAGTTGACTCACTTATTATCTCAGCATAACAAAAAACACGGTAATATTCCTATAAACACATGTAATTTCCCATCATTCTGAATTATCTAAAATTTTACCTTTCTTTTCTATCTTTCAAAATGTACAATTATAGTATATAAGATATCCAAAAGTAAGTTCGCATTTCTCATTTACCTGAAATAATAGTGTTTTGACGGAAGGTGAGGCTTTTGAATCCGATTTACTTACAACGGTTTATCCGCTTCTGTATTGTAATGGGAGCGGCAATGATTGGCGGTTTAGTTCTGTTCCACTTATCCAAATATACGTACCCTTTTATGATCGCATTAATTTTTGCCTTTTTTATGAATCCCCTTGTAAACTTCTTTGAACTAAAGGCAAGATTACCAAGAAGCATCGCAGTTTTTCTCTCTCTGTTGCTCATTCTTTCCGTCTTTGCAGGTTTAATTACATTATTAATTACTGAAATCGTTTCAGGAGCAAACTACCTGGCTAAAGTTGTACCGGGCCATTTAGAAACTGTTATCCGTTTTATCGAAGAATTTATCGCCGGTCAGCTGCTTCCCTTATACAATCAAAGCGCTACGTTATTTAATAACCTTGATGGGCAACAACAAGATACAATTTTAGCCAACATTCGTAATCTCGGTGATAATTTAGCCACATCGGTAGGAAGCTTCATTCAAAAATTCCTCTTAAACATCCCTGCTTTCATTGCCTGGTTTCCCAATGCAGCCACTGTCTTAGTTTTCTCTTTGTTGGCAACCTTTTTCATCAGTAAAGACTGGAAAAAGCTTGCTCATTTTAGCAACAAAGTACTTCCGCCTAGAATATTACTCGGGACAGGCAAGGTAATCCATGATTTGAAAGGGGCGTTAGTGGGTTTTATTAAAGCACAGTTCACTCTTATCTCATTAACGACAGTCACCGTCTTGATTGGTTTACTTATTTTGAAAGTGGAATATAGCATCACAATTGCATTAGTTTCTGGCTTAATTGATATCATTCCATACTTAGGAACAGGAACAATCTTTATTCCATGGATTGCATATGAAGTCATCATCGGAAATTATCACTTAGCAATAGGGCTAATTGTCGTATATGTCATCGTAGTGGTCCAACGACAATTAGTTGAACCGAAAGTTCTATCTTCCAGTATCGGCATTGACCCACTTGCCACACTTGTAGCTCTATTTGTAGGCTATAAATTAATCGGATTTCTCGGATTGATTCTTGGTCCTGTCGTACTTGTTATTATCAACACACTCCATCGTGCCAACGTATTTAAAGCAATTTGGCGTTTCGTCATAGGGAATAATGAAACAAAAATTCGGTGATATGGCAATTAAAAGAGGATGCCCTATAAGTAAAGTGTCAGACTCTGCTACTATTCCAGACAGTATAAATGCGTGTATAACACGATAAACTGTCTAGCGAGCGAAAGACCGGACTTTTAGGACATCCTTTTTTTAAATTCTATTTAGAATACCAATATAACCTGCATTAACGGGCAGTACCCCACTGATTGAGGTTTCAATTTTATTGTATGTGAGTTTTTATCTAATAATCGTCACTTTACCTCGGTTCATACGGTGCATCCGATTTCTAATATATCTAAAAATAACGGGTTTAATTAGCGAACGAGTAAATGGTAGCACTAACAATAAACCGATTAAATCAGATACAAGACCAGGTAGCAGTAAAAAGAGCCCACCTAGTAAAATACAGATCCCCTCAACAATTTCAGCTCCGGGAACTTCCCCATATTTCATTTGTTCCTGAGCTTTTCTTAATGTTTCGATTCCTTGTTTTTTTGCCAATAAAACACCGAGAATACCAGTGCCCAACACCAAAACAAGAGTTCCGCCAATCCCCATTACTTTCCCTGCCAATAAAAGGGTGACAATTTCAAGAACGGTAAGAGCAAGTAAACTAGATATCATGTACTTCATTTAACATTCCTCCAGCACAGTCCATTTTTGGTGTCTGTAGGTCTATTATACGGTATTTGAGATGAAATATTAACTATAACTACTCGAAACAAATAAGGATATCCTTATTGAACATCCTCGTTCATCATTTAACTAGAAATCGTTGTCGTAGATACCGGCTCACCGTCTTCTCGTACACGAAGCAACAAGATGCCTCCTATGACGAATAAGATAATCAGACTGAACACGCCGCTGCTTGTGTTGCCTGTCATTTGCGCTGTTGCACCAACTAGGACTGGTCCTAATATTGCTGCGAATTTACCGAAGATATTATAAAAACCAAAGAATTCATTCGAAGATTCTTTTGGAATCAGCTTGGCAAAATAAGATCGACTCAAGGCTTGCACGCCTCCTTGCGACGTTCCGACCAGCATTGCAAGAATCCAAAAGTCGAGTGCAGACTCTAAGAAATAGGCATAAATACAGATAAAAATATAAACTAGAATTCCGACTGCAATCATTCTTTTTTCATTAAATCGATCGGACAGTTTTCCGAAAAGCATCGAAAAAGGAGCGGCAATGATTTGAGTAACGAATAAGACAATTAAAAGCGTCGTTGCGTCGAGCCCTAAATCAGACCCATACGCTGTAGACATGGTAATAACTGTATGGACGCCATCAATGTAAAAGAAATAGGCCAATAGGAAGAGAAATAACGCACGGTACGCTTTGATGTTTTTCAAAGTGAGGAACAGTTTTTTAAAACTCGTTGCAACAGGATGTCGTACACGGTCCACATAATATTTCTGTTCTACGTTTTTTAGCATTGGTATAGTGAATAGTCCCCACCATAAAGCTGTAATAGCAAAGGCAATCTGACTAGCTACCGTCACAGAAATCGGAATTATCTCTTGTTGGGCCAAAATAATAAAAGCAATGCTGATAACGAACGGAATTGTACTGCCGATATACCCTAATGCATATCCATTAGCAGAGATCCGATGCATTCTTTCTTTGTCAGTTACGTCGACAAGAAATGCATCATAAAAGATATTCGCTCCCGCAAAACCGATAGACGTCAATACAAAGCATCCCAATAAAATCAGCCATTGATTATTTGGAACAACGGATAACATCAACGTGAAGATTACACCTAATGATGCGAAAAAAGTAAAAAATCTTTTTTTAAACCCCCTAAAGTCGGCGATCGTTCCGAGTAATGGAGCCAAAATCGAAACTAAAAGTGTCGCAAGCGAATTAGCATACCCCCAATAGGCAGTAGATGTATGTGCTGCAATACCTGCATTACTCGCGGCTGATTTAAAATATAAGGGAAAGATGGCTGTGACGACGACAATCGAATACGCCGAATTTGCCCAATCGTACAAGGCCCAGCTTCTTTCAGGTGTGGACATTTTCCCCATTCATAAATTCCTCCCTTGATATATCAGATACATTTCTAGTCATTGTTCAATACCTTACCCACTCATTTGCCTTCAACTTTTATTTAAAAGACTTTTTGTTGCGTATAACCCTTCTTGTTAAACAGGGTTTTGATGAAGGTTCATCTCCCCCTTACTATAATAGTACTATTCTGGAACATAATTATCAGACTTTTAACCATTTATTTACTAATAATTATGATTCATTTACAAACAGAAGTTTTTTGCAATTTTTCAAATATATTCATTTATCATTTCCCTAATTTTCCAACTGTGATAAGCTACAATTAGAGGTGAGATCAATGAATACGAAGCCAATCTATGTTGAAATAGATATCGATTCAGAGATGGACAAGCTATGGCAGGCAACACAAACACCAAACTTTCATGAGCAATGGGATCTTCGTTTTACTTCCATTACCTATTTACAAAGTGAAGATAATGAGCCGCAGAAGTTTTCCTATAAAACAAAGATCGTACCTGGATGGGGTATAGAAGGCTGGGGCGCGACTGTAGGATCACATTCTGGGAAAGATGGGTCAAGAACATCATCGTTGCACTTTGGGACAGATGATTCCATTTCCATCATTAAAGAAGGCAAAGGCTATTGGCAATATAAGCAGAAAAAAGATGCTATAACCTTCTTAACACAGTATACATATAACGTGAATTTTGGCCGTCTTGGTCATGAATTCGATCGTTTTCTGTTTCGGCCACTGATTGGCTGGGCAACTGCACTTAGCTTTGATGTGCTGAAAAGATGGCTGGAAAAAGGTGAAACACCAGCGACTCAATATATACGTTTTTTTAGCAGCTGGATGATCTCCTTTCTTTTCTTCTTCGTCTGGAGCTATCACGGATTCTTTCCGAAATTACTCTACACACACCCAGAGGAAATAGCGATGATCCAAAAAGGATTTCCATTCATTACACAATATGCAGAGTGGTTAGTAATCTTCATTGGAATTGCGGAAGTACTCTTCGGTTTCTTTTGGCTATTTTATAAAAACAAACGAAAGCTTTTTGGATTCCAAATCATCATTTTTCCATTACTTACTTTCGCTGCAATAATGGCTGAACTAGATTATTTAATTCATCCTTTTAATCCACTCACCTTCAATTTGAGTTTACTCACTCTTTCCATTATTGGATTTCTACTAAGCAAAGATATTCCTTCCGCAAAGAGTTGTAAACGACAGAGAGAAAGAGATTAGGAGATTAGCATGTCTATATATAAAAAAGTACTAGGAAACCAATTTAATGTACTCCATCCTATGCTGCAAAAGAGGTATGATATTTCTGCCAAAAAGCCGTTTCAAGCATATGGTGTGATGAAAACGATAAAAGGTGGACCAAAATGGCTTTATCCTTTCTTCTTACTAGGAGTTAACTGGAAGCTATTATTCCCAGAGCATGGTCACCTTATTCCTTTTTCAATCGTGAATACGGCACGAATTGGCAATAATGGCGAAGAACAGATTCATTGGGAGCGCATTTTTTATTTTGAAGGCAAGAAACGATTTTTCAATGCAGTCATGAGCTTGGATCATGAACGACTTGTTATTAAGGATTATTTAGGGGAACCTAGCTTGTTCTACTCTGATCTTTCGTTTCATGTTTCACAAACTGGTGAAGTGCAAATCGAATCAAAAGATCAACGTCTCGTTTTAGGGTTGCTTGAAATCCCTGTACCGAAATTTTTACAAGGGTTAGCAACCGTAACCGAGGCATATATAGAAGACCGGAAAGTCTTTTCGATAAAAGTAGAAGTGCGTAATCCACTAATCGGTCTGATTTTTGCCTATGAAGGAGAATTTACACCGAATGAACGTTGCTAAAATCTTACTGTCGATTATTCTATTCTTGCTTGTCGTTTTTTTCGGTAAAGGCCCGTGGCATCTATTATTGTTAACAGGAGCACAAATTGTCTATGTGCCACTTACCTTAAAGTTAATCCTGACTAAAGGTGATTGGTTTTCAAAATTTTATCCCTTTATCTCAATTCCCGCTTATCTTTCCATTGTCCTAATCCAACTCACAACAAATACTGAGTGGGACGTCTTGTTAGCAGCGGTTTATTTATTGTTTACCTTTGTTGTTGCTTTATATGGTTTAAGTCGTTTCTTTATGAGTGGTTTTACGCATATAGAGGAATTTTCGATTAATATGGCGATGATGTATTTAGGAATGGGCGGAATTTGGTTTTTTGCTTTTACCGCCAACATCGACACCGGATTTACGCCCATGCTAACGTGGCTGACAGCGATTCACTTTCATTATTCCGCCTTCTTACTGCCGATTTTTGTCGGTTTTCTCGGAAGAATCTATAAGCCGCGTTCATATAGCGTGATCACGAGTATTATTCTCATTGCTCCAATGATTGTCGCTCTTGGCATTACTTTTTCAATAGTGATTGAGCTTCTATCAGTTATCGCCTATATGATTGGGATTTATGGGCTCATTCACTTATCCTTCCAAGCACCATATTCAAGAACATTACAGAAGTGGCTCGTCTGTTTGTCATTTACATCTTTAGGTATCACGATATTATTTTCCTTATTGTATGCTTCAGGGAATCTATTCGGTACTCATTCTATTAGCATCGACTTCATGCTCCGTTTTCACGGTTTTGTTAATACTGTTGGATTTGCATTAATAGGGATTATCGGCTGGTCTATTTCGATTCCGCCAACAACTGTAATCAAATGGACGTTTCCCATAAGCAAGATAAGAGGAAAACATGTAATTGGCGAAAACATCCTTGCTGAAATCATTGAGAACAACCATTATCAGGGATTGATTGATCATATGGGTCTGTACGAACCAGAAATCAACCGGCAAACATTAGCACCCAGAATCATTGATTTTTATGAAAATACGAATGAATACAGGCTCTTTGCTAAAGTTAAATGGCAGGCATGGTTTAAGCCATTCGCCATCATCTATCGACCTATAAGTAGGTCTGTTAAACAAATCGATCTGCCTCTTTCAAATCGGCAGATCGAAATGACCGGTGAGATTTTCGCGATTAACGACGAAAAGGATGGTCGGGCTAATACTAGAGCCTGGGTAAGGAAAATCAAAGAAGAGATTGTTTTTGTTGCTCTTTACTCAACACATGAAAAGGACAGCAGAACCTATATGAATATTTCGCTTCCTCTGCCATGGTCAGCAATGATTGGCATTCTCGAACTGAACCAAATAGGTAATGAATTGCAGCTTTCAAGTAAAAAAGTACATACACTAAATGCTGATTCTGGCATCTATTTAGCCATTAAACACTGGCTAGTAAAACTGCCAATTGATGAACAATTTCATGTTAAAGAAACAGCTGACGGCACGCTTGTGGCTAATCATACTATGTGGATTTTTTCCATACCTTTTTTAAAAATAGAGTATGTTATTTATCATAATAATGACGTTCATAAGTAGATTCATTACTGGAATGCGGACATATAGTGATGATAAACATTCCTGGTGTTTACAGAAGGAAAACGAAAGGGTCAAGTCTCACAGCTACTGTACATAGTAGTGAGACCTGACCCTATTAAAGAATTCTTTTTAGTACGAATTAAAGTACGCTTGCATGGCCTTTATATACCACACCGCGGCTAGCATCAACTGTTACATGTTGACCATCCTTGAAGATCGAAGTTGCGTTATCCGCTCCAACAATCACAGGGATTCCTAAGTTCACACCTACTACTGCTGCGTGGCTAGTCAACCCGCCTTCTTCTGTAATAAGAGCTGAACATTTTTCAATAGCAGGCATCATATCTCGATCAGATCCAATTGTTACGAGTACAGATCCTTCTGTCACTTTTTCAAGTGCTTCTGCTGCTGTTCTTGCAACTACTACGTTTCCATTTGAAGTTTTGCGGCCAATCCCTTGAGCTTTCAGAAGAACCTCGCCCAAAACATGAACCTTCATCAAATTCGTAGTTCCTGCTTCACCTACTGCACCAGCAGTAATGACAACAAGATCGCCATGTTGAACTAGTCCAGAATTTAAGCTTACTTCTACAGCATTTTCAAGCATATGATCCGTTGTTTCACATTGTTTTCCGACTTGAGGGTAAACGCCCCAAACAAGTGCTAATTTACGTGATACGTGCTCATCGAATGTAACAGCAATAATCGGTGCTTTTGGACGATATTTAGCAATCATACGTGCTGTATGACCACTTTCTGTCGGTGCAATGATTGCGCCAGCATCCATATTAAGTGCAGTATGAGCGACAGATTGGCCAATAGCATCTGTAACTGTACGTTTACTGTCTTTACTTCTTTTCGATAAAATATCTTGGTAGTTAAGAGCAGATTCTGCACGTGAAGCAATATTATGCATCGTTTGCACAGCTTCAACCGGATAATTTCCTGCTGCTGTTTCACCAGAAAGCATGATTGCATCTGTACCATCAAAAATCGCATTCGCTACGTCACTTGCTTCTGCACGTGTCGGACGTGGATTACGTTGCATAGAATCCAGCATTTGCGTTGCCGTAATAACCGGTTTTCCGAACGTATTACATTTTTTAATTAACTGTTTTTGAACGAGTGGTACTTCTTCAGCAGGGATTTCAACACCTAAGTCTCCCCTTGCTACCATTAAGCCGTCCGATACTTCTAGAATTTCATCGATATTATCGACGCCTTCTTGGTTTTCAATTTTAGGAATGATTTGAATTGAACAGTCTTTATTTTTTTGTAGCAATTCACGAATTCCTAGTACGTCTGATGCACGGCGAACAAATGAAGCCGCAATGAAGTCAACATCTTGTTCAATTCCGAAAAGAATGTCATTTTCATCTTTCTCTGTCATTCCTGGAAGATTTACAGATACACCAGGTACGTTTACGCCTTTTTTATTTTTCAGCGTTCCTGTGTTCATAATTTTTGTATGTAGTTCATTATTCGTACGATCAATTTCTGTTACTTCAAGACCAATTAAACCATCATCCAATAGAATTTTTGAACCGACTTCAACGTCGTTAATTAAGCCTTCATATGAAATAGAGAACTTTTCTTCCGTACCTAAAACTTCTGTCATAGATACGATAATGTTTGAACCAGCTTTTAATTCAAGCGCGCCGTTTTCCATACTATGCGTACGAATTTCAGGTCCTTTTGTATCTAAAAGAATAGCGACTGGTTTTCCAGTGATTTTAACCGCTTCACGGATGTTCTTAATTCGAGCTCCGTGTTCCTCATGGTCACCATGAGAAAAATTCAGACGAGCCACATTCATCCCTGCTTCAATCAACTGGGTTAATTTCTCTACACTTTCACTTGCTGGACCGATCGTACATACTATTTTGGTTTTACGCATGTTGATACTACCCCTCCTGTTTTTAACTAAAAATTAAATTGATAATTCTTCTGAAAGTTTATACATTTTTTGATCAATTGTATGATTTTTCACTAACGTTTCATTGATATCATAATTGACTAATTGATTCGCAACGATTCCTACTGCCAGACCGCCTTGACCATCCATCAAAAGTTCCACAGCCAGTGCTCCTAATCGACTTGCTAACACACGGTCAATTGCTGTAGGTGAACCTCCACGTTGAACATGACCTAAAACAGTTACACGTGTATCAAATGCTGTTGTGTTTTCAATATCTCTGGCAATGTCAACAGCACTTCCTACACCTTCAGCAACAATGATGATACTATGCTTTTTACCACGTTCTGCGCCACGCTTTAATTTTGCGATAATAGCTTCGATGTCATGCTTGTTTTCTGGACATAAAATCGTTTCTGCACCGCCGGCAAGACCTGCCCATAAGGCAATATCTCCAGCGTTTCTCCCCATTACTTCAACTACATATGTTCTTTCATGGGAAGTTGCCGTATCACGAATTTTATCAATCGCATCAATGACTGTATTCAGAGCTGTATCAAAACCAATTGTGAAATCTGTACCAGGTATATCATTATCAATCGTTCCCGGAACACCAACACATGGATAGCCTCTTCTTGTCAAAGCCTGTGCACCTTGGTATGATCCATCTCCACCAATAACAACAAGCCCCTCGATACCATGCTTCTTCAATTGTTCAATCCCTTTTAACTGGCCTTCTTCTGTTTTAAATTCCAAACAACGGGCTGAACGTAGCATCGTTCCTCCACGATGGATGATATCGCCTACAGAGCCAATTTCCATCTTGCGAATATCTCCTTCTATTAACCCTTGATAGCCTCGAGAAATCCCATACACTTCAATATTATGATATATCGCTTTCCGAACAACTGCACGAATTGCTGCATTCATTCCTGGAGCGTCGCCACCACTTGTAAGTACACCAATTTTCTTCAAATTCTATCACCTCTTTAACATCTCTCATTTACCAATTTGAATAAGATTTAATCTGTTCATAATTAGTATCGCAATAATTCAAGACTACATGATATCACTTATTAACGGAAATAAAAGATACCTCAACAATCCATTTTAGAATAGTTATCTTCGTTCGTAAACTATTTTTGTGCCATTCTTCATTATTTCCTAATTAATTAAATTTAATAAGCAAATTCATAAGCAAGTTCATATTAAAACCGTGAATTTTTCTAAATATTCTAGATTTAAATAAATGGAAAATCTTCTATGAATCAACCAAAGAAAACTCGCCTTTTTTCTTCGGCGAGTTTTCCAATTGATCATTCATCAATCGAAAAAGAAAGACAAGAGGATTAGGAACTATCCCCCAGTTTAAACGCCTTGATTAATCCAAAGGCTAGCATAAGACAGCACTCTCGATAGGTCTTCTTCTTCCCCATAAAGTGAAACTATAATCAGTGTGGGATTTACAGCCCGTTAAGCGGGATATAATCAATTAGCTCTTCGCCTTTAGGAGCTAGGAACAAGGGCTACCCTAACAGCAGGCAGTCACCTCGATTATTAAAATAAACCCAGAATAGATACAGTGAATCTTACTATAAGTTAAGCAGAGGTAGAGTTTGGACCCTCAGAATATAGGGCATACAGACGAAGACATGAGAAAGTGGCATGACTAAACATCAGTGGGGAGTCCCCACTGATGGGGTTATCTCTTATACAGACTTAATCCGATCAAGATTTCGTTCTTCTTCTATTTCGTATTTCCCGATTTTTTTATATTTCGTGTATCTTTGCTCAACGATTTCACTTGTTGATAGCGGCAATAATTCATTTAATGAGTGCTTCAAGCTATCCTTAATAGCTGTTGCTTGGTCTTTTAAATCATTTTTATGAGCACCACCCTTAGCTTCAGGGATAATCTCATCAACAATGCCAAGACCTAATAAATCCTGTGCAGTAATTTTCATCGTTTCAGCCGCACGCTTTGCCTGTGAGGCATCTTTCCATAGCAATGCTGCTGCTCCTTCAGGAGAGATGACGGAATACGTTGAATTCTCAAGCATAAGAATTCTGTCCCCTACACCAAGTGCAAGTGCGCCTCCGCTTCCACCTTCACCGATGACAATACAAATAATCGGCACTTTTAAGCCAGCCATTTCGAAAATATTTTTCGCAATAGCTTCGCTTTGCCCGCGTTCTTCCGCCGCTTTTCCTGGAAATGCGCCTTTTGTATCAATAAAACAAATGACAGGACGGCCAAACTTCTCGGCCTGTTTCATAAGTCTTAATGCCTTTCTGTAACCTTCAGGATGAGGCATACCAAAATTCCTTCTGATATTCTCTTTCGTATCCTTACCACGCTGATGGCCAATGACCGTTACAGGAATTCCTTCAAACGTGGCAATACCAGCAACGATTGCTTCATCGTCTCCAAAATAACGATCTCCATGCAGCTCTAGAAAATCACTGAATACTTGTGGAATATAATCCAATGTAGTTGGTCGGTTAGGATGTCTAGCTACTTGTACTCGGTCCCACGGCTTCATATTTTTATAAATGTCATCTTGTAAATTCTCCAACCGTTTTTCCAGTTTTTGAATTTCCGCTGTTAAATCAACATCTGCCGTTTTGGTCAGCTCTTTTAATTCATCAATTTTTTTCCGAAGGTCCGTTATTGGTCGCTCAAACTCTAAATCACCTATCATACCCATTCACCACCTGGAACATGGATTTTCAATATATTCACTAGTTTTTCTTTTAATTCAGTCCGCGAGATAACAGCATCTAATTGACCATGCTTCAGCAAAAATTCTGCTGTTTGAAAATCCTCCGGTAGCTCTTCATGGATCGTTTGTTCAATAATTCGACGACCAGCAAAACCAATTAACGCTCCAGGTTCTGCCAAATTTATGTCACCTAATGAAGCAAAGCTCGCAGAAACACCACCTGTTGTTGGATGCGTCATAATTGATATAATTAGTCCGCCATTCTCACTGAACATTTTTAAAGCAGCACTGGTTTTCGCCATTTGCATGAGACTGAGAATACCTTCTTGCATACGTGCGCCTCCTGATGCTGTGAAAATAATAAAGGGAATGCGTAATTCGCCTGCTTTTTCAATTGCCCTTGTTATTTTCTCCCCAACAACCGAACCCATGCTGCCCATTCGGAAATGTGAATCCATGATGGCAACTGCCACATCATACCCTTCGATTTTCCCAGTACCTGTGACAACTGCTTCATTCATACTCGCTTTTTGTTTATCTTTCTCTAATTTCTCTAGATATTCTGGAAAGCCAAGCGGGTTAACTGATAGCATATTGCGATCAATTTCAATAAAGCTGCCAGGTTCAAATAAACTTTCAATGCGTTCATATGCAGTCATTTGATGATGATATCCGCAATGAAGACATACTTTATTATTTTTTTGAAGTTCTTTCGTGTACATGATTTTTTTACATCCGGAACATTTAGTCATTAAACCTTCCGGTACATCTTGTTGATCACGATCTGACGGAATCGTGGCATATTTCTTCTTTTTATTTTTCGTAAAAAGATCTTTAAGCAAGATGAATCCTCCCTTACCGGCAATTCTCTGCCCCTTATGCATGTCCTCTACTTTAACAGAGGTTAAATGAAAACTTTGTTAAAACTTGTCATTCATCAGGTAATTTTATTTTTTTCTAATATTTTTCAAATAATGAGATATGGCCTGGTTCATATTTCGTTCTATCATCAAATGGATTAATCGAATGTATGAGCTATAATCAAGCGCTAAGAATTCTTGATTCGCGGCTCTAGCATAGCTATTGACAATCGTCCATATTCTTTCCATTAAAAAGTTACTATTTAAGCCGACCAATTTAGTGAAAAATTCATCGTCACTAAATTCTTGTCCAGTTGCCCAGTTTAGAAATTGCTCCAAGTCTTGTTCAGGAGATGACGAAATGACAATTCGGATACAATTAGTCTCTAGATACTCTTTCGTTTCAGCTAAATCTTGTTTCACCTTTGGATCTTGCAAAAAAAAGGTGCCTAATAGTTTAATGAGATTATGGTCTTGATAATCTCTTATGAATGTACCTTCCCCTCTGCGAGTTTCAATTAACCCGAGAAGTTCCAATGCTCGTAAAGCCTCGCGGATGGAAGAACGACCTACATTGAGGCGCTCTGATAGTTCACGCTCTGAAGGAATCTTATCTCCATAAACGAGGCCATCTGTGTCAATCATTTCCCTAAGCTTTTCTACAATCTCTAAATAAAGCTTAGTTGAAGGCGTTGATTTGTTCAAATCATTCATTCTTCACTCTTTCCAATAATAGCAAGCCTTCTCGTTTTCTTCTTCACGTCTTCTGGATCTACTTTTCTTCTTGCTACACCAGTTTCCATCGCTGCCTTCGCAACAGCAGCTGCCACTTCGGGTGCTACCCTTTCATCAAAAGCAGCTGGAATCACATAATCAGGGTGAAGTTCCTCTTCTTTAATTAAACCAGCGATTGCCTCAACTGCTGCTACTTTCATTTTTTCATTGATATGTGTAGCACGGACATCTAATGCACCGCGGAATATTCCAGGAAAGGCAAGTACATTATTAACTTGGTTTGGAAAATCAGAACGGCCTGTTCCGACGACTTTTGCGCCAGCAGCTTTAGCAAGTTCGGGCATAATTTCTGGGTCAGGATTTGCCATCGCAAAAATGATCGGATCCGTATTCATCGAAGCAATCATGTCTGAGCTAAGCGCTCCTGCCACCGACACCCCAATAAACACATCGGCACCTTTGATTACCTCTTCAAGCGTTCCTTCTACTTTAGAGCGGTTTGTAACTTGTGCAACTTGATCTTTCACGTCATTCATGCCATATTTGCGTCCTTCAAAAATAGCGCCTTTGGAATCACACATAATAATGTCACGAACTCCATAATTATATAAAAGTTTAATGATCGCAATTCCAGCAGCTCCAGCACCACTTGCCACTACTTTAATTTCAGACATCGTCTTACCTACTATTCTTAGAGCATTAACAAGACCTGCCACTGTTACAATTGCTGTTCCATGTTGGTCATCATGAAAAACCGGAATATTCGTTTCTTTTTTTAATCTTTCTTCAATTACAAAACAATTGGGAGCTGCAATATCCTCTAGATTCACTCCGCCAAACGTAGGTTCAAGAAGTTTTACTGTTTCTATGATTTTTTCAACATCCGTAGTTTTCAAACAAATAGGGAATGCATCGACACCGGCGAAGCTTTTGAAAAGGAGTGCTTTTCCTTCCATAACCGGCAAAGCAGCTTCAGGTCCGATATTTCCTAAACCAAGCACGGCCGTCCCATCGGAAACAACAGCTACCATGTTTCCCTTCATTGTATAATCATATACTGTTTCTGGTTTGTCATAGATTTCTTTGCACGGCTCAGCAACACCTGGTGAATAGGCTAAACTTAAATCTTTCGCATTTTGGACGGGGACTTTCGAAACCGTTTCAAGCTTTCCCTTATGGACACGATGCATATGCAGTGCTTCTTCTCTTAATGTCAATGTATTCACTCCTTGAACTAGTTCGGATAGAATTAGGAAAATTTTTCATTTTTATAAGTGGTCTGACCACATTAGGCTTCTTTCAATATAACATATCTATCACTGATGTAAACATTTATTCTTGTTTTAGGACGACGTTTTCTTTACCGATTAATCCTGCTAATTGCTTGATTAATGCCTCGTTTGGCACGACCCAATCCAATAAGGAAAGTTGAACATAACGGTTTTCACTTTCATAATATAGCATGACTTTTGTCATCCCTTTATACTTTGCTAATACCTGTTTAATTTTTCTGAGTGTGTCATTTGTTTGTTTTTGTTTTGGAATTTTAATAAATAAGCGTGAGGTCGATTCTGCTTTCATTTCTTTCAAGACATCTAATGAGTAAACTTCATCAATAATCATCTGCGTTTTTCCATTGCGTTCCTCGATGCGCCCCTGAACCATAATGATAGCTTCATTCATTAAGTTTTCGGAACATGTTTTATACACATTTGGAAATACTACAGCTTCTAACTCATCGGCCTCATCATTAATCCCTATAAATGCCATCACTTCACCTTTTTTCGTGCGAATCGCCTTCACAGAAGAGATATAAACCCCAATGAGCACTTTATTTTCTTTTTTAACAATGGCTTCGTCAATAGATACAGCTCCAAAGTATTGAAAGAGAACTTTATATCCTATGATTGGATGCTCGGACAAGTACAAGCCAAGAGCCTTTTTCTCAAAAATAAGTTTATCTTCTAATCGAATAGGATCCACTTGAACATATTTCGGTTTGAGTGAAAATTCGCTGTTTAAAAATAAGTCAAAGTCGCCATCATTGGGATTTACTAACTCTGAATGGTCGATGGCTACGTCAAGGCTTGCAAGTAAGGTTGCTCGGTCCACCTCAAATTCGTCAAATGCGCCAGCATGGATGAGCATTTCTATAACTTTACGGTTAACAACACTTGTGGAAACACGTAAGCAAAAATCAAATATATCATAAAACGGCTTCTCTTTCCTCGCTGCAAAAATTTCCTTTAAAATCGCACCACCGACGCTTTTAATTGCAGCAAGACTATAGCGGATTCCTTCCTTCTCTGATGTAAATGAGTAAAAGCTTTTATTTATAGAAGGTGGTAGAATGACTATTTCTTTCTTCTTCGCTTCCTTAAGATATTGAGCGATTTTCTCATCATTACCGATTGCAGATGTTAGCAAGGCTGCCATAAAGTCTGTCGGATGATGAGCTTTTAAATATGCAAGCTGATAAGCAATAAAGCTGTAGGCAACCGCATGGCTTCTTGGAAATCCATAGTTCGCAAACCGGACGATCATATCGTAAATAGTATGTGCAATTTCTTCTTTATACCCAAGCTTTACTGACCCGCTCACGAAATGGGTTCGCTCTTGGTCAAGAATATCCTTATTCTTTTTAGAAACAGCTCTACGTAACAGGTCGGCCTCACCCAATGAAAACCCGGCAAGCTTTGACGCAATTTGCATGATTTGCTCTTGGTAGACGATGACACCGTATGTATCTTGCAAAATGGCTTGTAAATCTTGATGTGCATATTCAATCGGTGTCAAACCATGTTTCCGTTCTATGAAAAGAGGAATATTATCCATTGGACCTGGGCGATACAAGGCATTTACGGCGACTATATCTTCAAATCGAGACGGCTTGAGACGAACAAGCACATTCGTAATTCCTTCTGATTCAAATTGGAAGATTCCAGTCGTTTCTCCTTTACTAAGAAGTGCATACGTCTTCTCATCCTGAAGCGGAATGGTAGCCATATCAATTTTGCGCCCTGTCCTTTTTTTTATCGATTTCGTAATATTATCAATCAACGTAAGATTGCGTAGACCTAGAAAGTCCATTTTTAACAGACCGATTTCTTCAAGCACATCCATTGGAAACTGAGTCAGATGGATTCCATCATGTCCTGCTTGAATGGCAATAATCTCTGTTAACGGTTGATCACTTATTACGACACCAGCGGCATGGGTAGATGTATGTCGTGGTAGTCCTTCAAGCTTAATCGCCGTATCATACAAGCTTCGGTAAAGCTCGCTCGAGTCAATAAAGTCGCGAAATCTTTTGGACTCCGTATACGCCTGATTTAACGTAATGCCCAGTTTCGCGGGGACAGATTTTGATAATGCCTCTTGCTCTTTCGAACTCAATCCGAATACCCTTCCGGTATCACGAAGTGCAGCTTTAGCAGCAAGCGTCCCAAAGGTTATAATCTGGGCAACATGAAATTCTCCATATTTCTGAGCTACATAGGCAATCACTTCATCTCGGCGATTATCAGGAAAGTCAATATCAATATCCGGCATCGTTACCCTCTCTGGATTTAAGAAACGTTCGAACAATAGCTGGTGCTCTATCGGATCGACATTCGTTATCGATAAAACATAGGCAACCATTGAACCTGCCGAGGATCCTCTTCCCGGACCTGTCAAAATCCTTTCCTTTTTAGCAAACTTCATAAAATCCCAGACGATGAGAAAGTAATCACTAAACTTCATCGTCTTAATGACATGAAGCTCATAATGAAGTCGTTCGATATATTCACTTGGCATATCTGGTCTTTTCTGTTTCAGCCCTTCTAAACAAATTTGCTCCAGCATGTCATCTGCCGTTTGATCGTTCGGAACTGGGAATTTGGGCAATAATGAACGATTGAATGGGATTTCTACATGGCAGCTCTCTGCAATTTTCCGTGTATTTTCAAGTATGTCTGGTACATCACGAAAAAGCTCTTTCAATTGCTCTGCATTTTTTAAGTAATATTCCTGTGAAGGCAGCTTCATTCTGTCTTCATCAGTAAGCTTACTGCCGTTTTTTATGGCAAGCAGTACTTCTTGGGCTAGCGCATCGTTTTTTTCTAAATAAAAGACTGGATTCGTTGCGACAACGTCAATATTGACTTCTCTAGCAAACGTAAGGATGTGATTATTTTCTTCGTCTTGCCCCGTTGTCAACAGGCGTTGTAAAGACAGATAAAAAGAGTCGATCCCAAATAACCGTTGATACATGGCAACTGTTTCTTTTGCTTCTTCCATTTTCCCTTCTGAGAGCATTGATTCAATCTTGCCTCCACTTCCAGGAGAAATGGCAAACAAGCCAGCTGAATACGCCTTAAGCCATTTTATCGGCAATCCTAACTGTGACTTTGTTTGAATCGCTGAGCTAATTTTGAGTAGATTGGAGTAACCTCGGTTATTTTTGGCAAGTAGCAGGAGTGGAAAGGAACCCCCTTGTTCATCTAGTATATCCGCTATCAAGCCGATAATCGGCTTAATTCCTTGTTTCAGACATTCTTTATAAAAATAGGGTGCACCGTACATAACATTTCTATCGGTCAATGCTAGGCTTGAAAATCCATTCGCCTTTGCTTTTGATACAAGCTCATTTAATTTAATCGTGCTTGTTAGCAAGCTGTAAGCACTTTGTATATGAAGGTGAATACACATATTTCTCTCCCACCTTTATTAAGCATCTTTTCTATATCCCGCATTAACGGGCAGTAACCTCCCACCTACTAAGCTTAGAGGAATCGAAGAAGCGTAGGTGGGAGGTTACTGTCCGTATACGCCCGATTGGTTCAACTAACAATCAGTCGGGGATAAAGCCCCCCACTGAATGAAGTATCACTTTATAGTATAGTGCTAAACTTCAAAAAAGGAAAATACGTTCCCATTTGTACGCTAAAGGCTAATAATTTTGCGCATATGAATAACCAATGATTTGACGCATTTTCATCAAATTTACCACAATATATGAGTGTATCGATTTTTATCGAGCTATGTTCCACACATTAGTTTTCTTAACAATGCGCTTAAAAGAATTATCTTTATCATATCAAGTTTACTTGGTCCATATAAATAAGAATGAAGAATTAAATGAATAAGGGTGATGGATATGAAGGAAGCTTTTTTCCCTGCTTTTATTAACAGTTATTTTATTTCTCTTGGCGTATTATTTGGGGGAGCATTGATTGGCGGGCTGGCGGCATTTTTCACTGGACAAGCACCTTTAACAACGATAAAAAACCTTGCGGACTCATTAAGAATATGGGCGATTATCGCAGCGATCGGCGGAACTTTCGATACCGTGTATTCGTTTGAACGTGGCATTTTGGATGGAGCGACCAAAGATATTTTCAAGCAATTTCTCTTGATTTTATCTGCAATGGGCGGAGCCAAAACTGGATCTTTATTAGTTATGTGGTTTACACAAGGTGAGATTTCATCATGAGGATTCCCCCGCTTTATCGAAAGTCCAATTGGCAGCGCTTCTTTGTCGGTGTAGTAATTGGAGGGCTGCTCAGCTGGTTTGTTTTTCTATATATGCACGGTGTTCTTCAAGAAAAACAAATTAATAAAATTCATAAGCAAAATAAGATAATCCATGATATGTCGGATAAAATAGAAATATGGGAAAAAGATTATCATCAATTGAATCAACAAGCAAAGAAAAAGCTTCTGATTGAAGAGGTAAAGGTAGTGGTTTTAAACGGGAAACAATATGATCTTGATTTATTAAGTATAGCAGAAGTGGAAGATGTCATTGAAGACGATTTAACCTCTCTAATCGCCAAAGAAGTTGAAACGGTTTATAACAGTAAAACCCTATTGAAAAAATCGATTGAAAACAAAATCATTGAAATAAACAAGAAAAGCTACCGTCTTGAAGTCGTTGAAATTTTCTTATACACGACTATGAATATTGAAGTGAAGTTGCATCGTAAATAATGAAAAGGGTCTGATGCTCCTAATCGACCCTTTCCCCCATCATTGACATCCTTATTGACTCTTTTGGACCACGTCTTCTAAATCGCGAATAACATGCTCTACTTCACTCCAAGAATAAATCGATGCTCCGGCAGCCATTGGATGTCCGCCTCCATTGTATCGCTTCGCAACTCCATTTATTACAGGACCTTTAGAGCGCAACCGAACGCGAATTTCTTTTTCTTCCTCAATGAAAAATACCCATGCTTTCAGCCCTTTAACCGAACCAAGCGCACTCACAAGCAATGAAGCTTCAGCTGGCGTTGTGTCAAATTGAGTAAGAATTTCCTTCGTAATGACCATTTTGCCTACACCGCTAGTGAGCATTTCAAAATGCTGTAGCACATACCCGTTCAAGCGAACAATCTTTTCTTCTACATCGTACATTGCTGTAAACAGTTCAGGTCTGCTAAACGCATAATGAATAAGCTCACCTGCGTAGAGGAATGTTTTTTCAGACGTGCTCGGATATAAAAAGCGCCCTGTATCTCCTACCATTCCAGCAAATAGTAACCGAGCAGCAGCATCATTCATTTTCAATCCCTTGTCTTTTCCATGCAGATAAAACTCATAAATCATTTCACTTGTCGAACTTGCACTCGTATCTACCCAGCGTATATCTCCATAACTGTCATCATTCGGATGATGATCGATTTTTATTAATTTGTCACCTTGACGATAACGATCATCGCAAATTCGTTCGACATTTGCTGTATCGCATACAATCACAAGTGCACCTAGATAAACATCATCAGATATCGTATCTAATCTTCTTAAATAATTCAGCGATTCTTCTTCCTTGCCCACCGTGTAAATATTTTTCTCTGGAAAAGAGGTTTTTAAAATTTCAGCCAGCCCTCCTTGTGACCCGTATGCATCAGGGTCAGGTCGAACGTGGCGGTGGATAATAATAGTCTGGTATGATCTTATTAATTCTAAAATTTCAGCAATCATTGGATTCTCCTTCATTACTTGTAATGTATGGTTTTATCCCTCATTAACGGGCAGTAAAGCCCCCACCTCAGGGCTGTCTTCAAAGGTTTTTAGTTGAAGCCCACAGTATGTGGATCACTCAGAGGAAGACATGAGGACGCGTCGTACTTAGTCCGAGTTCGTTGACACTACATGTGACTAACAATCAGGAGAAGATGAAGCGCCCACTGATTGAAGTTTCACTTTATTTACGCTATTCCTACTAACTTTATGATTCGATCCGCTGGGCCAAAATCCCTTCATACAGTATGAAGTATAAAGGGTATAGGTGGAAATCTAGAGCTGAAAGCGTTACAATAAAGTGAAACTTCACCAGTAGACGACATCTCACTAGATGGTTAGCCCTGTTCTACAGTCGTTAATTATGAGCAAAAAGCGACACGACGAACCTGTTCAATCATAGACTTAAGTACAACTTTTAGGCCCGAGTCAACGTATGTTTAACTTACCACTGAGGATTTACGGCCTATTAAATCTAGGATTAGAAGTATGTAAACGGAGGATTAAAACGTATGTTACCACTTGTAGCGGTTATTTGTGTTTCACTTGCTTTTTATCTGTTTTATAAAATAAAATCTGCTCGAACTCGTTTGCCAATGGAAAAGAAATGGCTGAAGGGCAAATCGTCTATTGCATTAGGTGTATTTGTTGCTACTTACGGGATTAACCAACTCATACTGTTCCAAACGACAACGACCTTTATAATTGGAGCAATCTTTATCGTAATTGGCGGATTAAGCATTTGGGGTGGTTTTAAAGTATATAAACATTTTTTACCGCTTGCAATTGAAGAAGCGAAGCATAAAATGACCTCCCACTGATTGAAAGTCCCGTTCTAGAATCGCAAATATCTCTGCTCTACTACGATAAAACGACTCTACGAACCCGATTATCAAATCGGGATAAGAATTGTACAATCAAATGAAAGTAGAAGAAGGATGTCCCAATCGAAAGGATCAGACCTGAAACCTATACAACTCATTTTTTGTGTAAGTACCACAATGAAATGTATAGAGTAAGTGGTCGACCTTTTTTGGGATATCCTCTTTTAATAGAGATAAAAATAGATAACTTTTTTGTAAAAGGTTAACGATTTAAACAGCCTCTTTTATAATGCGTTATGATTTTTCAAGTAATTGACACGTCAAAATCGCTTTCCCGACCAATTTCCCTTCATTGAATACTTCTACATCCACTTTACCGAACTTGCGGCCTACCTCAAGAACACGCGGATGAATCTCTAGCACGCTATCCATTTGAACCGGTTTGATAAAGTAGATTGTCATATTTTCAACTACCAAATCACCCCGTTTATAACTTCTGAGTGCTCGGTTCGCGGAATCTGTTACAAGTGTCGTAAAAACACCTGCTGAAATTGTTCCTAAATAATTCGTCATTTGCGGCGTCATTTCATACTGATAAATTTCTTCACCTTTATTCCCATTCATCACAAGCTGACTAGTAATCGTATCGTCAATCGTTTCGCCTACCTGAGGCTGCCTCTGGCTCATTTGCAGTGCTTTTAATACGTCTTGACGAGTGACAATCCCTTGAAGCACATGATGATCATTTACTACAGGCAGTTGCTCAATGCCTTCCCAAACCATCATGTGCGCGGATGAAGCAACACTTGTTTTCATGCCGACCGTCATTGGATTCTTTGTCATGACTTTATCAATGAACACTTCTTCTTCCTGGGCTAGAACATCCTTAGAAGTGACCATACCTTGTACTTTCATATTGTTGTCTACGACGGGAAATCTACTATGCTTTGTATCACGATTAAGTTTGAGCCAATCGCTAATTTTGTCGCCCACGTTTAAGAAAGTCGTTTCATGGACCGGCATTAAGATATCTTCAACAAGTAGAATTTCTTTTTTTATTAATTGGTCATAAATAGCCCGGTTAATCATCGTTGCTACTGTAAACGTATCATAGCTTGTGGAAATAATCGGCAGCTGTAACTGGTCAGCAAGTTTCTTTGTATCATCTTCGGCATCAAATCCGCCGGTGATCAATACAGCCGCTCCCGCCGTTAACGCCTGGTCGTGTGCTTGAGATCGATTCCCGACAATTAGTAAATCACCAGGTCCTGTATATCGCATCATTGCCTCAAGCTTCATCGCACCGATCACGAATTTGTTCAACGTTTTATGAAGACCTTCGCGCCCGCCTAGAACTTGTCCGTCCACAATATTAACAACTTCCGCAAAAGTCAGCTTCTCAATATTCTCTTTCTTCTTTCGTTCAATTCGAATTGTGCCGACCCGTTCGATTGAACTGACATATCCTTGGTTCTCCGCTTCCTTAATGGCTCGGTATGCTGTCCCTTCACTTACACTTAAAGCCTTTGCAATTTGACGTACGGATATTTTTTTACCGACTGGTAGTCCATCTATATGTTTTAAAATTTGCTCATGCTTCGTTGCCAAGCTCTTCACCCTTTTCCCAATCTTCCTGCTTTCATTATAGAGTGAATGTACGAGCTATTCAAACGCAACTATTGATAATAATGAATTCTTTTCTTTTTATTCATAGATGCTTTGTGCTTTTTTACCTTTTTCGGAGAATATAAAATAGCTGTTAAATTCCCAGCGATTGCAAACAAAGCAAACAATAACCAAGCAGCAGAAAATAGCGACGTAAGTCCGCCAGCCGTCAAAGATAGTCTTGGTATTGCATAATAAAGCATAACACCACATAGTAGCAAACAAAGTAAATATCTTTGTTTTATGACAATCCCCTCCCCATAGTACCTTGCACTATATTGTATGCAAAACAAGGAGGAAAAAGAAGCAAGGGGAAAAGGCCTGACCTCACACTCTAAGAGCAAATCATTGAACAGGTCTATAAAGTGAAACTTACCTTTGTGATCTTCAAAGGTTTAGTAGAACCAATGGACCTTTATGGATAGTAAGAGTGGGATAAATGGAGGAACGCTTGTCTTAATACTTTCATATAATATACAAGGCGTGAGGAAGCACCTTGCGTCCCCTTAGATTGGCTGTAAAAAGTCAGTCTTTTTTTAAAATGGCTGTTTTCACATACTTTGTTGCTTTTCAATCATTTTTACACTAATAACCCGGGTTGATTTCCGTTGCAGGTACTCGCTTTCCGCGGGCGGTCTCAGAAGCCTCCTCAGTGCTTTGCACTTGCGGGGTCTCCCTCAACACGCTTTTCCCGCAGGAGTCTCGCACCTTCCACTACAATCAACATCTTTTCGAATTGGTTTCTTGCTAAAAACAACATTCTTTACGAAAAGAGCCTTTAAAATTAATAACCATATCAATGTTACCTTAAACACTTCACTAGAACTTAAGCTTATCGAGGAAATCAAATACTAGTGCTGTTCCCAGAATGGAGGATGACCGGTACCATCATATATTCGCACAATAGTGAAAAAATAGGCTTGCCACCTAGCTTTTCTATGTAGTGTATTTAGAACGATTTGATTTTCCTTTCAAATTGTTTGATCGTTAATTGATTTAACTCCGGAAAACCTTCTCCTTCTAGGGAAACGGTTTTTCCTTCGTGAACGGGATAGACACCTTGCCATCCCCCGACAATAGTATAATATTTTGTTCCAGGAACAGGTTTTAGAAAGGCAACATAACGCCCCTCAGACATCGGTCCTGGGAAAACTTTATTGTTAGGATCTGAAGGTTCAGGAAGTGGGTCAATTCCGGTTGATAACACAGAGATGATTTGACTGCTACTTCCCTTTAAATAGTTTTGGACGTGAAATCTTTGTACAAAATTCACGAGTTTGCCACTTTGTACAGATTGATCTAGTGGCTGTTCTTGATGAGAAGTATTGAGCCACCCATAAACAATTAGCGTTGAACCCGTTACTAATTCCTTTAAGTTTGAGTTACCTTTGATATTTACTACTTGTTTTGGAATCGTATTGTTTGCTTGAACGGGTAAATGAAACGTAAATAGTAAACATGTACAGATTAATAACTTAGACCAAAGGTTCATTCAAACACCTCATACATATATTTTGGTTTCACGATATTATTGTTTAACAATTTTTCTTTTTTATCCCGCATTAACAGGCAGTAAGTCCGATTGGTGAAATACAGTGAAACTTACCGAGAGTCTCGCATATCAACTACAATCAAAAGGATCATTCGTAAGAAAAAAAGGGGATACATAGTAGTCAAGACTACTATGTATCCCCTTTTTATGATTTTTGTCTGGATCAGTTACAAATTATTAAACTTTATAACAAATCCACCTCTGTTATATCTTCATTACTGACAAGTTTAAAGCTCGATATAATCGCCTGGTTCAAGTACTTTTCCATTGCCTGCTTTCAGCAAAGCGAGAAACTTCTGCGGATCCTGTTTGATTGGCGGAAAAGTATTATAATGAATTGGAACAACCTGCTTTGCCTGTAAGTACTCGGCCGCCAGCGCTGCATCTTCAGGCCCCATTGTAAAATTATCACCAATTGGTAAAAAGGCAAGATCAATAGGATGACGTTCACCAATCAATTTCATGTCAGAAAACACTGCGGTGTCTCCAGCGTGATAAATCGTTTTTCCTTCTGCGGTAAATAAGACGCCACTTGGCATACCAAGATATATAATCTGTCCATCATTTGTGATAAAACTATTGCTATGAAAGGCAGTTGTGAACTTAACTCTACCAAATTCAAACTCATATGCCCCGCCAATATTCATGCCATGTGTCCGTTCGACACCTTGTGCCCCAAGGTAATGAGCCATTTCTGCTGAACCAATCACAAGTGCATCGTGTTTTTTGGCTAACTCCACTGTATCACCAAGATGGTCACCATGCCCATGCGTTAAAATAATGACATCAGGATGAACATCCTCTACTTTTAAATCGGTCTGTCCGTTTCCATTAATGAATGGATCAAACAAAACCGTCGTCCCCTTCGTATTAATCATCACTACTGCATGACCGTGAAAAGATACTTTCAAAATAAGAACTCCCTTCAAACATTATTTCTCAACTATTCTACATTCGCTCTTCGTTCCCATTCTCCTTTTTATTAATCACTTTTCTTTATTAGTTGCCCTTCTTTCATGATAGTAAACCTTATTTTCCAAACGACTATTCCTATTCCAAAATAGTTTACTTTGCTTTTTATTATTGATAAGGTTGATATAGATACGGATGATTTTATTACTGGAGGCAATAAAAATGAATACAAAATTAACTGACTTAACACAATGGATACAAACAAGCGGACTGGACGCTGCTTTGATTACAGCTCCAGATAATGTGTTTTATTTAAGCGGCTTCTTGAGCGATCCTCACGAAAGACTGCTTGCATTGGTTGTTTTCCAAGAGGCTGAACCTATCCTTGTTTGCCCTAAAATGGAAACTGAAGATGCGAAGCGCTCAGGTTGGACAGGGGAAATTATCGGCTACACCGATATTGAAGACCCTTGGGAAGAAATAAAACAAGCAGTTGACCGCCGTTCTGTAAATGTAAAAAGGCTTGCCATTGAAAAAGAGCATCTAAATGTGGAACGATTAGAAAAAGTTCAAATAATCTTCTCTGTTCCTGAACTAGTAGCTGCTGAAACGAAATTACGGGAACTTCGCATGGTTAAAACAGAAGATGAAATGAAAAAAATACGAGAAGCATGCCGTCTTGCTGATTACGCGATTGAAATTGGGGTATCAGAAATAAAAGAAGGCAAAACAGAAATGGAAATCCTAGCTGCGATTGAATATGAAATGAAAAAAGCAGGCGTACAGGATATGTCATTTTCAACCATGGTACTAACGGGTGCCAATGCAGCGTCTCCACACGGAACACCAGGATCTACGAAAGTAAAACGCGGTGATTTTGTTCTGTTTGACTTAGGTGTTGTCTACGAAGGCTATTGCTCCGATATTACCCGAACTGTTGCATACGGCGACATTTCAGACAAGCAACGGGAAATTTATGAAACAGTACTTAAAGCGGAGGAAGCAGCTATTGCAGCAAGTAAACCCGGTATTTCATGTGCCGAAATCGATTTAACTGCTCGCAATATCATTCGTGACAAAGGATACGGAGATTATTTTCCTCACCGCCTTGGTCACGGCTTAGGAATCAGTGTACACGAATTTCCTTCCTTAACCGAAACAAACCCGCTTCTTTTGAAATCGGGTATGGTCTATACTATTGAACCTGGCATTTATGTGCCAAATGTTGCCGGTGTCCGAATTGAAGACGATATTTATGTAACTGAAACCGGAACAGAAGTGTTAACCAAATATCCAAAAACACTGCAAATTATTAAATAAAGTGAAACTTCAATCAGCGGGGAATGACTTTCTGTTAATGCAGGATAAAGTTTCTTTTCTACTCAATTTTTTGTGATCATTTGATCGTGAAGTTTAGGCAATGATGAAGGGAGAGTTTAATATGACAATGACGTATCAAAAAATTCTGGTGGCGGTAGATGGATCGAAAGAAGCAGAATGGGCTTTGCAAAAAGGCATTGAAATCGCACTTCGTAATGATGCGACACTATTGCTAGCCCATATTGTGGATGCAAGGAATTTCCCAGCAACAGAAGCCTTTAATAGCCCAATCGGAGACAGCGTCGAAGACTACGCATCTGAATTATTAAATAACTACCAAGAAGAAGTGAAAAAAGCCGGTGTCAAAGAAGTGGCAATAGCCATTGAATACGGCTCACCGAAAACCATCATCCCTAAAGATCTTGCTATAAAACATCATATTGACCTTATCATCTGCGGAGCTACTGGACTGAACGCAGTAGAGCGCTTTCTAATAGGAAGTGTTTCTGAAAACATCGTCCGCAATGCTAATTGTGATGTACTGATTGTTCGAACAGATAAAAAAAATTGATACGATGAAAAAAGACTGTCTCTAGAGTGCGACCCTGGATACAGCCTTTTTTATTTTTCACAGTTTAACTATCCAAACAATGAGGGACTCTACCCATCTGATGGAAGTTTCACTTATTTCACTAGCTCTCTTCCTTTTTGAATTGCTAGTTTTACTTGCTCAAATCCTGTTCCACCGGCGCTGTTACGGCGCTTTACTGCTTCATACGGGTTAAGAGCTTGATAGATATCTTCATTGAACAAATCTGACGCTTCTTTGAACTGTTCCAAAGTCAAATCTGCAAGATAGCAACTTTGATTCACACATGATAGTACCAATTTGCCGACTACTTCATGCGCCTCTCTAAACGGTATGCCTTTCGCTGCCAAATAATCCGCTAATTCAGTAGCATTCGAGAAGTCGTTTTTCGTTGCCTTCTCCATAACCTCGCTATTCACTTTCATCGTGGAAATCATGCCTTCAAAAATTTTCAAAGAGCCGATCACCGTTTTTACTGTATCAAAAATACCTTCTTTATCTTCTTGCATATCTTTATTATAAGCAAGCGGCAATCCTTTCAAAACGGTTAAAAGACCTGTAAGATTACCATACACACGCCCTGTTTTCCCACGAATCAGCTCAGCCATATCTGGATTCTTTTTCTGAGGCATAATGCTGCTTCCAGTTGAAAAAGCATCATCTAGTTCAATAAATTGAAACTCTTGACTTGACCAAAGAATGATCTCTTCGCTAAACCGAGAAAGATGCATCATTAATGTGCTGCTGTTACTAAGAAACTCAAGCACAAAATCCCGATCACTCACAGCATCCAAGCTGTTTTCATAGATAGCGTCAAACCCAAGTAACTCCGCACTGTACGCACGATCGATTGGAAAGGTTGTCCCCGCTAATGCACCAGCTCCGAGTGGAGAAACATTAATTCGTTTCAAACTTTCCGTAAATCGCTCTTTGTCACGTTGCAACATCCAGAAATAAGCCATCACATGATGGGCAAATGAAATCGGCTGAGCGCGTTGCAAATGAGTATATCCAGGAATTAATGTTTCAACATGGTCCTCTGCCTGCTCGAGTAAAGCTGTTTGCAAGGCTGAAATTAAGCTCAAAACATCCTCCGTTTGATTACGCAAATACAAATGCATATCAGTCGCCACTTGGTCATTCCGGCTTCGACCAGTATGCAACTTCCCACCTACCGGACCAATTTCAGAAATAAGCATGCTTTCTAAATTAAGATGAATGTCTTCCATCTCTACTTTGAAGGATAACTCACCTTTTTTTGCTTTTTCTTGAAGAGTTAGCAGCCCCGACGTAATCAGGTCTGCATCTTCTTCAGGTAAAATACTGCTTTTCTTCAACATTGCCACATGAGCAAGACTGCCTTGAATATCTTCGAGTACTAGTTCTTGGTCAAATGAGATGGATGCGCCAAACTCATCTACCCATTCTTCAGCAGATTTCGTAAATCTGCCTCCCCATAACTTACTCACACAGTCACCTTCTTATTTTGGTTCGTTACCATGCTTGAAACCTTCGTTGGTAGACCCCAAAGCTTTATGAAGCCAACAGCTGCATCATGATCAAATTCATCGTCCTTCGTATAAGTAGCTAATTTCTCATTATAAAGCGAGTACTCGGATTTTCTGCCTTCTACAATCGCATGGCCTTTGAATAGTTTCACACGTACTGTACCTGTAACAGTTTTCTGTGTTTCTTTTAAAAATGCCGATAATGCATTTTGAAGCGGCGAGAACCAAAGTCCTTCATAAATTAGCTCCGTTAGTTTTTTTTCAATAACTGGTTTGAAATGAGCAACTTCTTTAACTAAAGTAATATCTTCAAGTTCTTTATGTGCTGTAATTAAGGTCATCGCAGCAGGGGCTTCGTACACTTCACGTGATTTAATTCCTACTAATCTATTTTCAACATGGTCGATTCGGCCAACGCCGTGTTTACCGGCTAATAGATTCAATTCAAGAATTAAGTCTACTAGTTTATATTGTTTATCATTTAATGTAACAGGTACGCCTTGTTCGAAACCAATTTCAATGACATCCGGTGTATCTGGAGTATTTTCAAGGCTTGCCGTCAATTCATATGCACCTTCTGGTGGAGCTGCCCATGGATCTTCCAATATCCCACATTCATTGCTTCTTCCCCATAGGTTTTGGTCAATGGAGTACGGGCTGTCTAAATTAATCGGAATTGGAATATCATTTTCAATCGCATATTGGATTTCTTCTTCACGAGACCATTTCCATTCGCGCACTGGAGCAAGAACAGTAAGGTTTGGATTTAATGCCTGGATTGAAACTTCAAAGCGGACCTGGTCATTTCCTTTTCCCGTGCAACCATGTGCCACTGCGACAGCATTTTCCAACTCAGCAATCTCTACAAGTTTCTTCGAAATCAACGGGCGAGAAAGTGCAGAAACAAGTGGATATTTTCCTTCGTATAGTGTATGAGCCTGAAGAGCTGCTAAAGCGAAATCATCCGCAAACTCATCTTTCGCATCGATCACATACGATTTTATGGCACCTACTTGAATTGCTTTTTCTTTAATAAAAGCCAAGTCTTTTCCTTCCCCAACATCCAAACAGCATGCCACTACATCGTACCCTTGCCCTTGCAACCACTTTATCGCTACAGAAGTATCTAGACCTCCGGAATACGCTAACACTACTTTTTGATTTGACATGATTGTATCGTCCCCTTTTTATGTGAATAAAAATTCATAATTTATTATTTTTATACATCTCTTATTTAGTACTTTAACAGTTTTAAAAAAAGATTGCAAGCACAATTTAAAGATTAGACGGGGATTTTTCTGAAGATTTCTTTTGTTTAAGGTTCAGTTGAACTTGCCTATATATTGAAACGAAAGGGTTCGCTTTCCTCAGGCGGTCGGAAGCCTCCTCGGTGCTAAGCGCCTGTGGGGTCCCCCTTTGACTCCTGCAAGAAAAGGAGTCTGACGCTTCCCGCTCCAATCAACCACGAGCTTTAACATAGCCTTCATAAAAAAACAAATGGGTAAAACACTTTCATAACTTCCTACACATAAAAAAGAAGGATCAGACCCCGCGTCAACTAATACCAGTATTAATAAGTGTACGAGACACTACATACTGATTTAGATTGTGAGGTCAGACCCTTATGAGATATGCCAGTTTAAGTTTGCCTTTCGTTACGATACAATATCCTTCATTCATTAACTACTCTCTTTTTTTGCAAATAACGATATTGATAATATTTTTGCGCGAATTCACTCACTTGCCGTGTCATCCGATAATTAGAACTTGCTCCAATTAACATGCTAAGCAATGGAATACCTTGGATTTGTTTTTTCCGAAACACTGTAATGGCCCCCGCCTTCAACAATTGTTTTAACGGCTGCTCTAACCAAGTAATGTTCGTTAAATCATCGGTTCCCTCGTAAAAATATTCTTCACCATCCTGATGGGTTTCATTGATCAATTCCTGCCACGCAGCACCTTGAAGGCGTCTCGGCATATTGCCAATATGAAAGACCTTGAGGGCCATCATCATTTCAAACGGTGTATTTACTTCAAAACCGTACGTCATCGCTATCAGCTGAACAACCCGAACGTTAATGACCGTCATCGCTGGGATATCGCTTCCTAATAAAATTAGTCCGCCTGACCCACTTGCTCCGCCTTGGGCAAACGAATACAGTCTATGTCTCGCAATTTGCTGTGCCGCTATGTAATTCAATTGATCAATAGGTAGGCGCTTAATATCAGTAATGGTCTCGATTTCAGGATTATATACCCGCGCAGCTTCTAAAATTCTATCTCGAGCGTCCATCTGGATTTGCGAACTTTGCAATAATGCATGTAAATGAAAGAGCATCGTATCAAGTTTCGCAAAAAATTGCGTCCGAACATCTTCAGGAAGCAGGGAAAAACTTTGTTCAAGCCATCTATCATACATCACCGTAAAATCAGTCGGTTCGTATTGATAAAGCTTTTGCTCCCATTCGCCTATCTCATTCCAGACTTGAATATCTCGATTTGTCATGCCCATATCCCAACCTCCTAAAAGCCTTTTATAATGGCTGGCTCATTCTTCCTATTAGTATAACACAGAGGACTACATCGCTAGAATGCAAAAAGAGGCTGTCCATTCAAAGACTAGGTCTCACAACGACTATATCCAGTGTTAGATAAACTGTGTATAGATTGTGAGGCCTAACCATTTTAGGACAACCTTATTTTCTGCGTATTACTTATTTATTCGCAATGCGTTGTACATCACGAGCAATCATGACTTCTTCATTAGTAGGAATGACTATTACTTTAACAGGAGAGTGTGGATAGTTGAGAAATGCTTCTTCTCCATGTGTTTTGTTCAAAGCCGGATCCCAATATATACCCATAAATTCAAGACCGTGTAAGACTCTTTCACGCACCATGGCACTGTTCTCACCAATACCTGCTGTGAAGATGATTGCATCAACACCACTCATTCTTGCTGCATAAGAACCGATATATTTATGAATTCTGCCAGCAAAAACTTCAAGTGCCAATTCTGCACGATCATTGCCTTTGTCAGCTTCCACTTGGATATCACGCAAGTCACTTGAAAAGCCTGAAATAGCAAGCATTCCACTTTCTTTATTCAACACATCAAGAACTTCATCTGCTGTTTTTCCTGTTTTCTCCATGATATACGGAATAAGAGCAGGGTCAATGTTTCCAGAACGCGTACCCATAGTTACCCCTGCAAGCGGTGTGAATCCCATTGATGTATCAATTGATTTCCCACCTTTGATCGCAGCAATACTTGCACCATTTCCTAAATGGCAAGAGATTAAGCGCAGTTGTTCAACTGGACGTCCAAGCAATTCGGCTGCTCGCTCAGTCACATATTTATGTGAAGTCCCGTGGAAACCATATTTTCGAATTCCGTACTCTTTGTAATATTCATAAGGCAAACTGTATAAAAAAGAGCTTTCAGGCATTGTTTGATGAAATGCCGTATCAAAAACAGCAACAGCTGGTACATTTTGAAGCGCTTGTTGGAATGCCCGAATTCCTGTTATGTTGGCAGGATTATGAAGCGGCGCTAAATCAGAAAGAGTTTCAATTTGAGCTAGTACTTCATCTGTAATTAATACAGAATCTGTAAACACTTCTCCACCATGGACAACACGATGTCCGACACCTTCGATTTCATCGTATGAAGAAATGATTTTATAATTAATTAGTTTTTCTAATAATAATTTTACAGCCACTTCATGGTTTGGAATATCTAATGTTTCCTTGATTTTCTCACCGTTTACGGAAATTTCAAAAACTGAATCTTTTAAGCCGATTCTTTCCACAAGACCTTTTGTGATTACTTCTTCGCTAGGCATGTCAAATAATTGAAACTTCAATGAAGAACTGCCTGCATTTATTGCAATAACTTTAGACATTTTACAGCCTCTCTTCTACACGTATTTACAATGATCTCCTTAAGAGCAAATGCTTCTTTTCTCATTTAAGCATTGAATCAAGGAGCTTTCAAGGGCGAGCCACCTAGATAGCGCTTACATAAAAGAAGAAAATGTATTCAGATTTTTCCATAAAAATAAACGAGGAAATATCTGTATTTCCCCGCCCGAAAACGAAAGCAACTTTTTTGGAACTTCAACTAAACCCTACACCTATGCTAAACACTTTTTTCCTACAAGCAAATGCTCTCCACTTTAAAAATTCACTCATCGACTTTTGGGCTGGAGAACATTTGACCTAAAGGAGCTTTAGCTACATTCGTTTGTCATCTCACTCATAAAGCGGAACTACTATCAGTGGGGTTTTTACTGCCCGTTAATGCGGGATAAAGAAAACATCCGCTTATTCTTTATTTTCCTACTTGTTTTTCTTGGCGAAACCACGTGTCTATCTGGTCCATAATCGATTTTGTTCTAGCTGCGTCAGATAATTTTGGTAACTGAACTAACAGAGCTTCTTTCGGAGCTTGAAGTCCTTCTTTATGCTTCTGTAAAATCAAGATACTTTTCGCCGATTGCTCATTTTTAAACATGGAAAGTGGCAATTGCACGAGCCCTTGAATATGCGCGTGCTTTTTTAAGAACTCATTTAATTTAGGGGCTTCTTCCGATAAAAAGAGATTATTCGGAACGATAAAGAATGTGTATCCCCCATCCTTCAAATGCATAATACTTTGTTCAATAAAGAGATGATGCGCATAGGAATGTCCTTTATCAGAAGCAAGTGTGTACTCACTGGCTCGCAAATCATTTGGATAATAGCCAATCGGCAAATCACTCACCACAACATCAGCTGGGTCGATAAACAATGGCTCAAGACTATCTTGGTTAAAGAAATGAACTTCATGTTCTTGTAGATTCGCTCCTGCATAAGCAAGCCTAATTAGCGTTTCATCCACATCAACACCATAAGAAGTGATATTTTTGTCCGTGAGATAATTGAGAATCGTGTACAGTAAATTCCCTGTCCCAACAGCTGGATCTAACATCGACAATAAAGCTTGTCCATGAGTGAACTTCCCGATTAAATAACTGACAAACATCCCAACAGCATCAGGAGTCATTTGATGGTTTGGCTGGATGTTTTCTTTCATGCCCTTTAGAATGGCTAATTGATAGGCTTTCCGTATTTCTTCTTTCTGATACTTATCGAGAGTAAATTCTTGATAGTGTTTCATGAGTCTTTTTTGTGACAACTCACTAATTTCTTCCTGTAATACTTTTCCATGAAATATATTTTCTCCTGTTTCACCAAGAGCATCTAAATACGTACATGATAGCTCATCTTGTAAAATTTGAGCTGTTTCATCAAAAATATGGAATAAATCTTCAATCGGGGCAAATTTCAAAATATACTTCCTCCTGTTTCATTCTCGTGTATTATTCTAAAACTTTTGGGCTAGAGGCACAAGCTCCATGGCTTTTACCTAGCATTGTCCAACAATATTAGTTTAGGAAATGATCTTGACTCAATTACATGAGAGGGAAATTTCGCAAAAAACGAGACAAAAGTCAATATTATCATAAAACGATCCTTTTAAATAATAATGGGGTTCATGAATGGGGAATGTTATAACAATAAAAGGGTCAGACTCAACATTTACTATATATCGTTTACTAAGTGAACATGGCGCAATAAACGGTATATAGATTGTGAGGTCAGACCCTTTCTTGAAATATTATTTTGCTGCTTTAGCTGCTTCAATTGCAGCAAGGTAGTCTGGGTGTGAAGTGCCTTCACTCACATATTCAACATATGTAACTTGATTATTGCTATCAATTACGAATACAGCACGAGCAAGCAAACGAAGCTCTTTCATAACAACGCCAAATGCAGTACCAAATGAAAGGTCTCTATGGTCGGAGTATGTATGAACATTCTCAAGACCATTCGCTGCACACCAGCGTTTTTGTGCAAACGGAAGATCTACACTGATTGTTAATACTTTTACACCAGCCACTTTCGAAGCGTCTTCGTTAAAGCGTCTTGTTTGTGCATCACAAACTCCAGTATCAATGGAAGGAATTACACTGATAATACGGACAGAACCATCTAAATCACTAGCTTTTACTTCTGAAAGATCATTTGCCAATACGGTAAAGTTAGGTGATTGATCGCCTACCTTCACTTCTTCCCCTACAAGGGTGATCGGGTTGTTCTTAAATGTAACAGTTGCCATTAATAATTCCTCCCTTTACTTTATGTACTACCTGGTTAATGATAGAATGTTCCACCATATTTTGCAATTGTTTAACATTATGATGACATATATCTGTGAATGAGAGGGTCCAAATGCAAAGGGTCAGACCCCGTAACAACTAAATACAGTATAAGATACGTAATACTGATTTAGAGTACGAGGTTAGACCCTTATGAGACTCCCCTACAATTCAAACATTCTTTTACACTTGTTTAATGGCAACTAGCCATTTGTTAAATACCTAAATCATCTAAGTTTTGCGGTGTGTTCTTTTGATTATTCTGTTCATTTTTGGACAGCATCGATTGAATTTTTTCGCAAACGGCTGGAGCGAAATCCAGAACTTTTTCAAGTAAATGTGTACCTTGATCTAGGTGTAGCATTTTCACTCCATGTGAACCAACGATGAGAAAAGCGATGGGTGTAATAGACACACCGCCTCCACTTCCACCGCCAAAAGGTTGACCGCCCCCAGACTCACCCTTTTGACCGCCTTCCATCATAAACTCACTTCCACCTGTTGCAAAGCCGAAGCCAACCTTTGACACCGTTAGAATAACACTACCATCCGGCGTTTCAACTGGATCTCCGATAATTGTATTTACGTCTACCATTTCTTTAAGATTCTCCATTGCGGCTGTCATCAAGCCTTGAATCGGATGATCTGACATCTAATCTTCCTCCACTCTACATCAATTTCTAACTTGAATCTTTCGCCACTTGTTCGGAAGAAAATTTTACCTTTCCACCTTTCCAGTAGCGGAATATTTTGATACCTGCCACAATAGCATGTCCGATTCGAAACTCAACTATGCAAAAAAAAGAAGTACTTGCAGATGGTTTCGCGTAATCTGGAGTTATCGAATAAATTGGCATTTTTTTAAATCTTAAATATCTACTTAACAGCCCGATAATTGAGCCTTTAATAGCATAGGATCCACCAACGCAGATTCCTGTTAATACCGCATCCCCTGTGCCGATTAGACTATGCCATTGAAATGTTTTTACCTTCACTTTACGTAGAAATTTACGGACTAGTATATGAAATCCAAATACATGTTTTATTAATTTCTTCATGTTTTCAAGGCTAGTAAGCATTTCTTCAGCTGTGAAATCTTTTACAGCCTCTTGTCCAGCCTTTTCTGAATTGATACCTTTTTCTGCTTTATAGACAATGGATTTGGAATCTTCAGCTACTTTAATGATTGGAACCTTAATCGTATAACGGATAATCCCACCCCAAGCATGTATCTTCACGCGAAAGTGATCATCTTTCTGTATATGAGAGTATGTAATGTGGAGTTTTAATTTTGTTAGGAAAATAAGAATGAATATAAAAAGTAAGATTGCTATTACCAAGATTAACCACCTCATATGTTCACACCCTTTCAGCTTCTCATTCTGGTCGTATATGCAAAAAAATAAACCTGCAGGATCGATAAAATCCCACAGGTTTATTTGTTTAGCTTGAAAGGGCAAGAGGCGGGGCTTCGCAAAATCAGCTTCGCACCGCCCCCTTAGGTGATACAGTATTTAGAACCTGAACCTTTTCAGCGATAGGGTTGAGACAGGAGCTCGTGAATGTTTCTTATTACCTTCTATCTAATATAACTGTTGTATCGGCAAAGACGTCATGGAGCCCTTGCTTTTTTGGGAGGAATCCGACAATAATATAGCCTGCAAAAAGAAACTTCGCAATGAATCGGCCAATGAATTCTCTAAAAACCAATGTTCCCCACGAGATCTTTTCTTCTTTTAGGCTGACAACTCTCAAGCCGAATATCATTTTCCCTAAAGTTTTTCCAAAAAAGCGAGTCATTAGTACGAAATATAGATAGAAAACAATTGTCGTTCCAATTGCTTGAAAAGAGAAGAAGGAGCCGTCAAAAACATTCCCGGTAATGGCCATGGAAAGTGGGCTAATTAGAATTCGATTCAAACTACCGATGACTAATAAATCGGCCAAATACGCCCAAAATCTCATCCAAAATCCAGCATAGGTTACTTCTGGACGTTCTTTTACATTGAAATCTGCTACTTGATTTGTCGAAATCAACTCATGCTCCCGTAACGTTTCGTCTAAAGCAATTTGGCGAGAATCTGTTTCGTACTCTTTTTCAAGATTTACATCGTTATTTGTCTGTTTATCCTCGTTCATTCTTCCCGCCTCCTCATTGTGAATATAAGTACATTAGCCGCGGAGAATTGGTTCTTGAAAGCAATTCAATAAGACCTTCTTTCTCAAGGTCATTCCCCATTAGCTTTCTCGCGCCCATATTGAGCAGAGAACCAAAACCAGCTTGATCTGTATACCTTATCACCGAGGCGTTTTTCAATTTCAAATCTTTTTGCATCGCTGAAATTGTATCATCCAATGTACCAAGACCATCGATTAACTTCAGATCCAGCGCCTGGCGACCATCATATATTCGGCCGTCCGCTATTTTGCGAACTTCAGCATCTGACATATCCCTGCCCTCAGAAATAATTTTCACGAATTGATTATATGAATTATCAATTAATGATTGCAGGATGCTTCTTTCCTCGTTTGTCATCTCTCGGGTTGGACTCATAATATCTTTATATGGTCCGCTTTTAATCGTCACGAAATCAACGCCGTAATTCTCTGCCAATTTTCCGTAGTTCACACTTTGCATAATCACGCCTAGTGAACCCGTTAATGTTTCAGGACTTGCAAAAATTTTATCCGCTGGCGCTGACACATAATATCCGCCAGACGCTGCCATAGATCCCATTGAAACATATACCTTCACACCATTTTTTTGAATCTCTAAAATTTTGTCACGGATCTCGGCGCTTTCTACAACACCGCCGCCTGGTGAATTGACACGCAAAATCATTCCTTTTATTGCCGGAGTTTCATTCACCATATCCAATTTGTTCATAAAAGCTCTGTGATTGTAACCTGTTGTACCTAACAATGAGTTAGAATTCCCTGTATCTTGAATGACTCCTTCAATATCAAGCACAGCAATTTCGTCAAAGCCTGTACCTTGTTCAATCACTTCTGTCATAAATTCACCATCTGACCCAAGAAAATCATTAAAAAGCTTATCAACATCAACGAACATGGCTGTAGTCAAAAAATTGAATCCAATTGAGAAACCAAATAATACTACCGCAATCCCCAAAGCAGCCCAACGCTTACCATTCATTATCTTCATCCTCTCTCTACTCTGTACTATTAGAGGTTATTCAAAAAGTCTGGTAAAAAAGTTTGTGCATTGAACGAAAGCACCGTCTTGTGGTTCTCACGTATTTCTGTATACGCGAGAGGTTAAAGACGATCACTCGCAAAACTTCTCGGCCTTTTTATCATCTTTTTTGAACACGCACTACTAGTTTATGCGTTTGAATTTTCAAAATGTTTCATCTCATGATAAACTAAGAAAACACCCTAATATTGTAACAAACAATCTACTTTTTTGGAAAATAATTTCAATACCGTTGGAGGTTTTTACTATGGATAATCGTCGTAACTTATATTTCTTTCATACCCAATCTGAAGATATTATTGCTAAAGTACAGCCACTACGGGATTTAGCACCACGCTATGGATACAATATTGTATCTGATTTTAAACAAGCAAATATTATCGTTAGTATTGGGGACGATGGAACATTTCTTCAAGCAGTCAGAAAAACGGGTTTCCGAGAAGATTGCTTATATGCAGGGATTTCTACAACCGGGAACTTAAATATGTACTGCGACTTTCATTTGGAAGACACTAACAAAATGATCGAATCAACAGAAGCAAATCAAATAGAAGTACTGCGCTATCCAACGATTGAAATTAAATTGGATAACCAGCCATCTTTCTTTGCGCTCAATGAACTAAGCATTCGTTCTTCCATAATAAAAACATTTGTACTGGATCTCTTTATTGATTCGATCCACTTTGAAACATTCCGTGGCGATGGTATCGTGGTTGCTACACCGACGGGAAGTACGGCCTATAACAAATCAGTCAAAGGTGCAGTTGTGGATCCAACTTTGCCATGCTTCCAAGTTAGCGAGCTTGCTTCGATCAACAACAATACGTATCGAACGCTAGGATCATCTTTTATACTCGGACCTGAACGAATATTATCAGTCAAAATGCCACAGAATGAAAACGATTACCCAACAATCGGTCTCGACAACGAAGCAATCAGCATCCGAAACATTGAGAAAATTCAAGTAAAACTAAGTGGGAAATCGATTAAAACGATCAAACTAAAAGATAACTCATTTTGGGAAAAAGTAAAAAGAACATTTTTATAAAGTGAAACTTCAAGGGGTCGCTAACTGTTAATGCAATATAAACAAAACAAGGAGGTTGCCCATTAAGGGACAACCTCCTTGTTTTAATAAAGATCAAGCACCATGGCTTACCTGTTTTTTTACTTTATTGCTCCCTATTACTCTCTTTTTTGTAATCGAAAGCGTATAGATGACTAGTGCGCTCCAGATAAAGATGAACGCAAGTAAATGGACTTTCGTAAATGTCTCATGGTAGACAAATACGCTAAGCATCAATGAAAGAGTTGGGCCAATGTATTGCAATATCCCGAGCATGGATAGCGGAACCTTTTGTGCTCCTTTTGCAAAGAACAACAGTGGCAGTGCTGTGACCACTCCCCCTCCCATTAATAGGAAAGCTGTATCTGGCGCTGTAAAGAACGCTGAACCTGATGTAGACAAAATATAAATTATATATCCTAAAGCAAATGGAGTAATCATTAAAGTTTCTAATGTGAGTCCCATAGCTGAGTCGGCTTTTATCATTTTTTTTGCAAGACCATACAGTCCAAATGTAACAGCCAAAATGAGGGAAATCCATGGGATTGAGCCAAAGTAAATACCGAGAATAAGCACGCCTGCGCCTGCAAGCGCAAAGGCAAAGACCTGCTGTTTACTTAGTTTTTCTTTTAAAACAATGACACCAAGCAGTACGCTAACTAGTGGATTGATATAATAACCAAGACTAGTTTCCATAATCTTACCTGCATTCACTGCCCAGATGAAGGTTCCCCAATTGACGCTGACTAGAGCCGAAGCAATAAAAAGCGAGAACATGATTTTTCGATTTTGAGCAATTTCTTTTAGAAAACTAACAAAACTCTTCCATTTTCTCGAAATCAACAAAAGAATGGCCATAAAGATAAACGACCAAATAATCCGATGGGCAAGAATTTCTCCAGCAGACACATCTTGTATCAGCTTCCAATAAATCGGAATAACTCCCCAAATTAAATAAGATAATGCCGCAAAAAAGGCACCTTCTCTTTGACTTTCCAGTTTCATGACCTGCATGCCTTCTTTCTATTCTATTATTTCAGATTACGAAATATATTTATTATACATGCAAGTTTCTACTTCTTCTATTATTATTTTTTCACATAGACAATTTGTTCGTTTACAACAGTCATAGCTACTTTTATTTCAAGCCATTCATCAGGCTGTATCGTGTACAAATCTTTTTCAAAAACTGTGAAGTCGGCCACATACCCTGAAGCAATCTTGCCTCGTGACTCTTCTTGACCAATCGCATAAGCACTCCCTGTCGTATATAAGGAGAGTGCTTCATATAGTGACAGACATTCCTTTTCATCGTAAATCGTATGATCTGCATCAAATGGTTTTCTTCTTTTCACAGCAGCGTGAATGCCAAGCAACGGATTTACTGGTTCAATCGGCGCATCTGAGCCACCTGCGCAATGGATGCCTTTTGCCAAATAGGTTTTCCATGCATAGTTTACCGCCATATAGTCTTTTCCAACTTTATCAATAACCCATGGAAAATCAGAAGGGACAAAACCAGGTTGAATATCGAAAATCAACGGTAATTCTTTGGCACGCTCTAATAAATCGTGTCTCATAATTTGTGCATGAATAAGCCGATCTCTCAATCCAAGCTTCGGTGGATATGTACAAATCGCATCTAGTACCATTTCGAAGGCAAGATCACCAATTGCATGTACAGCGATTGGCATTTCATAATTTCTTGCTTTTTGAACAAGATCGAGCAGTTCTTTCTCTGTATAAATCGCCACACCTTGAGTATCCGGACGATCATGATACGGATGGCTTAATAATGCCGTGTTGCCGCCAAGTGATCCGTCTGCAAATATTTTCATCGCATCCAATTCAATCAACCCTCGTTTGCTGCGATATCCAAACCTAGATTCCTTCATATCATCAACCACTTTATTATGAACAAGCAGGTTGACACGGAATGGCAATCCCACTTCCTCAATAACGGAAACAAATGCTTGATAAGTTGGCAAAAAACCATTGTAATAATGTAAATCTTCCGAATGCCCGCCAGTTAAGCCAAGTCTATGGCAATCACGAATCGAATCTGTTAGGGCCCGTTTCACATATTCATCCGTTATACCCGGTAAATGATTCATGATCAGTTTCAGCGCAGGGTCTTCTTTAAACATACCGTTTAACCGATCATCCTCATACCGCCCAATAACTCCTCCAAACGGCTGCTCAATATTTTCCTCGATACCACTAATTGTGATAGCCAAGGAATTCACAACGACAGCATGGTGACAAACCCGTTTTAAGACGAGTGGATGTTCATTCGAAAGCTGATCTAAGTCATCTCGCAATATAAGCGTAGATTCCCGCCATTCATTTTCATTCCAACCTTCTGCTATAATCCATTCTCCAGCAGGCGTTTGTGCACATCTTTCATGTAAAGCCTTTAGGATTTCATCTCTGCTCTTCATCCGCGATAGGTCCAGCCTCATTAGCTTTTCACCATGTCCTATTAGGTGCAGATGACTATCCACAAGTCCTGGAATAAGCATCTGACCTTGCAAATCGATTTCGTTCGTAATCATATCTTGATAGGTATCTCTTAGTGCAGTAGCTTCTCCAACTTCAATGATTAAGCCATTTTTAGTAAAAATCGCCTCAACTTGATCATTTTCTGCTTGCATCGTATAAATGCTACCATTATGCCAAAGCGTCCCCATTTGATCGCCCCCTTCACACTTTCATGAAGGACATGGGAACGGGGCTTCGCGACTTACTAATATAGTCAACCGAGTTAAAGGTATACTTATTAGTCCCCAAAATCTGGCTCCGCCCCCACCATTGTGATTAGGTGAGTGTACCGTACTACTTGATTAATCCTTCATGATAAATGGTGGCGTTTTAACGCCATATTTGTTTTCTTATTAAGTGTATCACAATTTCCAGAATATTACACAAGAAAACAAGATTGTAAAAATAGCAGACATAGAGGGGCTCAAAACTATGACCTTTCCGTTATGAGCCCCTAGAGATTTCTATCAAAGTAGATCATTTTCATGTTGATCATCCGCATCTGGAATGGGTGAAGTGCCGAGAGTAGGTGTTTTATATAGTTCTTTTTTTGCTACAATTATTATTCTATATTTGAAAATTTAGCCAAGTCCTCTCTGTTCCCAATTACCACTAATAAATCGCCTTTTTGAATAATCTGCTCTGAGGAAGGAGATATGATAATATCCCCTTCTCTAACAATGGCAATAACACTAATACTGTATTTGGCACGAATATCAAGTTCTCGCAAACTTTTTTTAGCCATGCTAAGTGGTATGATGATTTCCTCAATATTGAATTCTTTTGATAGTTCAATGTAGTTCAACATATTGGGTGATAGGAGTTGATTTGCAACACGTTCCCCCATATCTCTTTCAGGATAGATGATCCAATCTGCCCCTATTTTCTCTAAAACCCGGCCATGGTGCTTGCCTAGAGCCTTCGCAATCACTTTTTTTACGCCAAATTCTTTTAATAGTAAAACGGTTAAAATGCTCGACTGCATGTCATTTCCAATTGCAACAATTACACAATCAAAATTGCGAATCCCAATTGAAAGAAGTGCTTTTTCGTCAGTAGTATCTGCTATAACTGCATGAGTAACGGATAATTCAGCATCTTCGACCCGCTCCTCATTACTATCAATGCCCAAGACTTCATGACCGGCATCATATAATTTTCGAGCTACACTCACTCCAAATCTCCCCAAACCAATAACTGCATATTGTCGTTTGACCATCACTTATATCCACACTCCCTATTTGCCCTACTCTTAATGGCAGTAAGACCCCCACTGACGGAAGCTTCACATTATTCATTACCCGATCATGATTTTTCCTTTTGGTTGACGAAACACATCTGGTTTTCGCCTCATAGCAATGGCAATAGCAATCGTTAAAGGACCTAATCTGCCTGCGAACATCGTACAAATAATGAGGACACGACCAATAGGTGAAAGTTCTGGGGTTAATCCCATCGATAAACCTACAGTGCCGAAAGCTGACGTTGCTTCAAATAAACACGTGATAAACTCATGGCCTTTTTCTGTGATGCTCAAAAGCATGGTAATTGTAATCACAAGAAATAATCCACTTACAGTTACAGTAAGAGCTTTAAATATCGTGTCAAAAACAATGCGTTTATGAAAGAATACAACATCTTCTTTTCCTTTAATTTGCGACAAGACGGTTCCAAGTAAAGTAGCAAAAGTCGTCGTTTTAATTCCGCCTCCTGTTGATCCTGGAGATGCTCCAATAAACATCAGGATAATGGTCAAAAACAACGTTGGTTGTGTTAAATCTGAAATGTTCAATGTATTAGCACCATCTGTCCTAGCAGTCACTGATTGAAACAATGCTGCTAATCCTTTTCCTAGATAGGATAAAGGCTCTAACGTTTTTTCATTACCATATTCAAACAAGAAGATTAGAATGCCTCCGCCTACTGTCAGAATAAGACTTGTGAGCAATACGACTTTCGTATGCACAGATAAACGGTTTGTATCATGATATTCATAAAGTTCATTCAGTACGATAAAACCAATTCCACCTAATGTGATAAGCGCACAGACGGTTAGCACGACCGTTGGATCTTCTGCGTAAGGGGTCAAACTCTGAAATCCCCCCATTAAATCAAAACCTGCATTATTAAAATTGGAGATCGAATGAAAAATGCCAAAATAGATGGCCCGACTAATCGACATGTCAAAAGAAAAACGAAAAGACAAAATGATTGCACCAACAAGCTCTATTATTCCTGTAAAAATTAACACTCTTTTTACTAACCTGACAATGCCAGCCATCGATAAATGGTTTAACGCTTCTCGAAGTAACAACCTTTCTCTCAGTGATATTCTTTTGCCTAAGAGAAAAAAGAAAAAAGTTGCAAATGTCATAAACCCTAATCCACCGATTTGAATGAGTAATAATATGACAATCTCTCCAAATCTGCTAAATGTGCTTCCTGTATCTACTACGACAAGCCCGGTTACACATGTAGCAGATGTTGCGGTAAATAAGGCATTTAAAAACGAGAGACCGGCTCCATCTTCGGTTGAAAGGGGAAGTTTCAGTAATAATGCACCTATTAAAATCACTGCCGCAAAGCCCAATACAAGAATTTTTGGCGGGTTTAGAACCGCTGTTATTTTTTCCATAATGATCTCCTACCTCATCTAAATATCATTCCATCCTAAGAGGTAACAAGTTAGCTGTTTTAGATTCCTGTTGATTGGAACGGAAGGCGTTCGCTTTCCGGGACGGTCCGGGAGCCTCCTCGGCGCTGTGCGCAGTGCGGTCTCCTGACTCACTTTTCCCGCAGGAGTCTCAAGCCTTTTGCTCCAATCAACATAGTGCCAAAATCAAGGATCTTTAACATAGCCTTTGTCAAAAAGAGAAAAGTAGATTGAACACAAAAAGACCAATGGTACTTTTCTCCTTGATGCAGTCATGCAATATCATTCAAAGCCCAGCGGTAAACCAAACGATTCACACAATGGCTTATTGAACACTTGCAAAACAACATGTTGATTGGAGAAAAAGAACTCATTGGTCTACTTAACGCCCAGCAAGTTATAAACTCCCTTTGCGTTCTGTCACCCAAGAAACCTTTTCATATTTACGCATAAAAAACATCCATGAGCTTCTGCTCTAAAGCCCGACAACGAAAAAGACCCACTTATTGTTCATTAGGCTGCTTTCTTGCTTCATTCACAACAAAAAAGCCCCCTATAATAAGGTGGTCTTATGACCTCCTTCGCTTTAGCCGACGAAGTTAGCTGACGGGTAGGATGGCGAAAGAGTATTTCATCCTTTCTGCAAAAGCAGAATTAACCCCAAAATAGTGGGTCCTCCGTTCTCAATGATTTGAGATTTGGCCGATATCAAATTGTTAATTACGAGAATTATTCTACGCCTGCTTTACAAACTTTGTAAACCCTCGATAAGTACAATATAAGTTCAAATCGACCCAAATACGGTTGAATTTAACATTTTTCTTTCAAAATACTCGATATTACGTAGTATTTCTACGGTTTTGGAGGTATTTTAAAGTTTTTTAAAAGATTATTATTTTGCATTGACAAGAACTCACATTGGACATTATGATAACTCCATAAATCTCGAAAATAACCGGAGGCATCATGTCAAATACCAAAAAGAAAATAGAGGCTGAAATTAGTTCTGCGTTTATTAAATTCCAGCGTGATTTGATCGGCAGAGGACCACAGGAAGCCAAAACGTATATTATTAATGACATGTTGATTACCCGTTTCAAAGGTGTTCTAACGGTTGAAGAAAAACATCTAGTCAATCGAGATTCTGGGAAAAAACTTGTCAAACAAATGCGAGAGCTTCTTCGCGAAATGTACAGCGAAGATTATGAAAAAATTGTCGAACAATATACTGGCTGTAAAGTCCTTTCCTCTCATAGTGATCTTAGTACGAAAACTGGGGAGAGAATCGAGGTTTTTATTATGGATAAAGACTTAGAGAACAGCCTTTAAAATCGTGTCTTTCAGTCTACAACGCTAGCAATCTTCACATTGTCGAATTTTGTAATTAATTGAATAAAAGAAATACATGTTTTTAGATTCATAGCTTGTATACTGTATATGATCACAAAACCTTTTTGTGAGTTGAAATTTCATTATGAATATGAAGGTGATTAAATATGGGTAATATTTCCAATAGATATGTAATTAACGCCGTAGGTAAAGGCGGTCAGACATACTTAACCCATTGTCAAGATAAAGAAGCGCTTAAGAAATGGATAGCCGATCACGAAGATCATCTTGTCATGAATGAGTTAAAGATTGTGGATAAGAAAAAGCATCCATTGTTAAAATTATTTTCTCTAAAAAGATAATTAATAAACATCCTAATCGATAAAAAAAGGTTGTCTAAACAAAGGGTCTTGACCTCACACTCTATCAACGTTTATTAAACGTTGATAGAAGATGTGGGGTTTTGATCCTTTTGTATGAGACAACCTCTCTTTATTTAACCAGTATGGTCCTCATCCAAATTGCGTAAATCTACTCGGCGGATTTTCCCCGATGTCGTTTTTGGCAATTCTTTAATAAATTCAATTTTCCGCGGGTATTTATATGGTGCAGTTACTTTTTTCACATGCTCTTGAAGTGTTTTCACCAACTGTGGTTCATTTTCATCAACATGTTCCTGAAGCACGATATATGCTTTGACGACATTTCCTCGTACCTCATCTGGACTTGCTACTACAGCACATTCTTTTACATAAGAATGCTTAATTAATGCATCTTCAACTTCAAACGGTCCAATCGTGTAACCAGAGCTAATGATCATATCGTCGCCGCGCCCCTCAAACCAGAAATAACCGTCTTCGTCTTTTCTTGCTTTATCCCCTGTTACATAATATTCACCGCGAAATTGCATAGCTGTTCGTTCAGGATCACGATAATAATTTTTGAATAAAGCTGGAGTTTCGATGTGCACAGCAATATCTCCGACTTGACCTACTTTACAAGGTACTCCATCTTCATCAATGATTTCAACTCGATTACCAGGTGTCGGTTTTCCCATTGAGCCAGGTTTCAGTTCCATTCCTATAGAAATTCCGACTAAAAGCGTATTTTCTGTCTGGCCGTATCCATCTCGTACTTGAATATTGAAGTACTTTTCGAATATATCAATGACTTCTCGATTCAATGGCTCACCTGCCGATACTGCACTGTGTAGTTCGGCAAGATTGTAGTCTGCCAAATTATTCACTTTTGCCATTAATCGATATTCTGTTGGTGTACAGCATAAAGCATTTACCTTGTAATCCTGAAGGAGTTGTAAGTATTTTTTTGCTTCAAACTTGCCATGATACACAAGACCGGTTGCACCTGATCCTAGTACAGCAAGGAAAGGACTCCAAATCCACTTTTGCCAGCCAGGAGCCGCTGTCGCCCACACTATATCTCCCTCACGAACACCTAGCCAGTTTGCAGCAGCTGTCTTTAAATGAGCATATGCCCAGCCATGAGTATGTACTACACCTTTAGGATTTCCGGTCGTACCTGATGTATAAGAAAGGAATGCCATGTCCGAGCTTTTCGTATCTGCTAGAGCTAGCGTATCATCAGATGATTGTATTTGTTCCTCCAAATAGAGCCATCCTTGGACCTCCTGACCAACTGAAAATCTCACAAGCTGCTCAGCATCTTTAACTGCATTTACTTGATCACAAAATTGATGATAGCAAATGATTCCCTTCACTTCAGCATGCCTTATACGATATTCAATATCCTTTGGCCTTAACATTTCAGAACATGGGATAACCACTACCCCAATCTTAAGGGCTGCTAGATATACTTCATATGCCTCAATTAATCTCGGAATGATGATAAGGGCAATATCTCCTTTTTCGAATCCTGCATGTTTAAACACATTACCGATTTTGTTAACCCGTTTCATTAAAGCATTATATGTAACTTCTTTCTTTACTCCATCCTCAGATTCCCATTTTAAGGCTAAACGGTTCTTGTCTTTTGCAAATTGTTCCATTTCACTGACAAGATTATACTTCTCTGGAGCAATCAAATCTTCTCTTCTCATCGTAATTCTCCTCCCATTCATAAAGTGAAACTTTTATCAGTATTTTTTTATCCCTTACTACTTGATGTTTCACTTTATCATTTATCTATTCAATAGCCTATATGACGGGATAAAAACAGCAGTATGTATGTAAAAACGCCATAATCTAGTATAAAGGAAGATTTCAGTAAAATCGAGAAACCAACTCCATTAGCTACACTATTCCATATTTTTCAATGTTTTTATGTAAAGGCTCTGTTAAACTTGCCTGTTAATTGAAACGAGAGGCGGTAGCATTAGCTGGCGGTTCGGGAGCATCCTCAGCGCTCCTTTGACTCGCTTTTCTAAGCAGGAGTCTCATGCCTCCCGCTCCAAATCAACAATGAGCTTTAACATAGCCTATGTAAAAATCTAACTTAGTTACATGATGACATGTTAAAAGTATGTAATTAATAAATATTTTTTATTATCTTATCAGAAAATAAGTCGAAATGGAAAACAAATGAAAGAAAGCGGGCGAAACGCCCGCTTCCTGCAGCCATGTTTATGAAATTATCGTTGGTACCCGCCTAATTGTTGTTCAGCCATTTGAACTAGACGTTTTGTGATTTCACCACCAACTGAACCGTTAGCACGTGAAGTTGTTTCACCGCCAAGTTGTACACCGAATTCAGTAGCGATTTCATATTTCATTTGATCTAGAGCTTGTTGTACACCAGGTACGACAAGTTGATTTGAGTTGTTGTTTGCCATGTGTTTTTCACCTCCTTGTGAGTATAGAATGTGTAAAAACACATGGCTTCATTCACTAATCCTTTGGTAATTATAGTCAGACTTACCAATTAGAATAGGTCTTCTGTTTGTACTTCTCCTGCAGCTTTTTCACCAAAGTGAATCTTTCGGGTTTCAGTCTGTTCCACACAAGCTTCAATCAACTTATCAAAATCAACAAAGCTTTCGTAATACTGAACCTTTTCAAGCTTAGGCTTTGTCTTCGGACTTGCTGGTGTAAATACCGTACAGCAATCTTCGTATGGTTGATTTGAAATCTCGAATGTATCATACTGCTTGGCAAGATCAATGATCTCTAATTTGTCCATCGCAATAAGCGGCCGTAATACAGGTGTAGAAATCACTTCATTTATGGCAAACATGCTATTCATCGTCTGGCTCGCCACCTGTCCAAGACTTTCACCGGTTATAATAGCCAGAGCTTCTTCTTTTTCTCTTATTGCATTAGCTATGCGGAGCATTAAACGACGTGTGCTCGTCATTGTATAGTTCTCAGGGATTTGCTTTTGAATCAGCAATTGAATTTCTGTAAACGGAACAATATGAACTTTCATGCTTCCGTTCACTAAAGCAAGCTTTTCTGCTAAATCCATGACCTTTTGTTTAGAACGTTCACTCGTGAATGGCGGGCTGTAGAAATGAATACATTCAATTTCAAGACCACGTTTCATGGAAAGGAAACCTGCAACCGGGCTGTCTATTCCACCGGAAAGCATAAGCATTGCCTTCCCGCTTGAGCCAAATGGGAGACCGCCTGCACCTTGAATATTCACTCCAGATAAATAGACCGCTTCCTTGCGTATTTCTACAAGTAAATTTAAATCTGGTTTTTTGACATCCACTTTCAGAATACCATCTTTATTCCGTAACAAATGGCCACCAAGAAGATGGTTCATTTCATTTGTATTATAAGGAAAATCTTTATCTGAGCGCTTTGTCGAAACTTTAAAGGTCTCAATTTCTCCCGATAGTTGGTCTACATAATATAAAGCAGCAGATTTAATTTCTTCAATATCACGGCCTACTTTTAAAGCCGGACTTAATGATTGGATACCATAAACACTTTTTATTTGGTCGATAATCTTCTGATGATCTTCACCATTTAACAGAATGTACATCCGCTCTCGACTCGCTTGCAGTGTGGCAGCTTTAAAATCTCTTAATGCCCAGCGAATATGATTTTTAAGTTTATCAACAAAGCTTTTTCGATTACGCTTCTTCGTTGAAATCTCGCCGTAACGAATGATAATATGATCAAATTTCATTTTATTTTACCTCATAACCTTTTGTAATTTTAAAAGTGTGTTCTTAATTTCCCTAAGGACGAGCTCCGCTTCATAGTGTTCATTTCCATATGAAGTGCTTATTCGAATAACACTCTCTGCCCTTCTCTGATCATGGAACATGGCCAACACAGTATCACTTACGGATTTTTTCTTAGACGAACAGGCACTTGTCGTTGAAAGATATATCTCTTTTTCTTCAAGCGAATGGATAAATACTTCCGATTTAATGCCCGGAATAGAAAAATTGATAATATGGGGTGCACCGTGTTTCGGACTGTTTATTTTCACACCTTGCATGTCATTCAATCCCTGAAACAACATTTCGCGAATTTCAGTTAGTTTACCGTCATCTTGGGCACTTTTTTGCAAAGTGAGACGTAATGCTTTCGCTAAGGCTACGAACCCAGCAACATTTTCCGTTCCACTCCTTAACCTCGCCTCCTGATTGCCGCCTGTGAAAAGCGGTGAAACCCTAATACCATCTCTAATGTATAATACCCCCGTACCTTTCAAGCCATGAAATTTATGACCAGAAATCGTACATAAATCAATTTTGCCAGCAGTTAAATCTAATGGAATCTTGCCAATGCCTTGCACATGATCGACATGAAAGAGCACTTGTGGCCTTTCTTTTAATAATTGACCGATTTCTGCTATCGGTTGAATAGATCCGACCTCATTATTAACAGACATGATTGACACTAAAATCGTATCTGTTCGTAAAGCGTTTTTCAATTCTTCTACAGAAACAAGACCATCGGAATCAACTTGTAAATAAGTAATTTCGTACCCCTCTTCTTCAAGAGATTTACAGGTTTCTTTTATGGATGCATGCTCCATAACGGTAGTGATAATATGCTTACCTCTTCCTGAATAAGCATGGGCTGCACCCTTTATAGCCAGGTTATTTCCTTCCGTTCCCCCAGAAGTAAAGCAAATTTCCATGCTTTTCACTTGAAGAAGTTCCGCCACTTGCCTCCTGGCCTGAGTTAATAGGTTTTCAGCTTTAGCCCCTAAACCATGTAATGAAGAGGGGTTGCCAAAATAATCTGTAGAAACCTTTATAAAAGAATCGATAACTTCTGGATACGGCTTAGTCGTAGCGCTATTATCAAAATATATCACGCATTAACCTCCTTATAGAAAAGCGCACACGCCTTTAATGAGGAAAAAACATGTGATAACGTCGTTTTACCCCACCTTGTAGACTTCAAGCTACTTATCTAGACTAAAAATTCAATTAAATTTTCATTTATCTTAATTTAACTAACCATCAGTGAGGCGGAAAAAAACCAAGGATGGGAGTTTCACTTTATATACATGCATCAGATTACTTCTTGTCCATTAATTGAAATACAACATATTATTTTACCATAAATCACGATGATTGAAAAAGATTCATTTTTCCAAAATCAGGATTCCACCTACAAACCTAGATAAAGTAAAACTTCAATGAGTGGGGGTTTTCTACATCCCCCCACTCATTGATCGTCCCGTTCCTCCGCCCGTTAATGCTGGATAAAAAAAACTTGAAGGGATTAAGTTCCCTTCAAGCTTGTACCAACCTGTCCTATTATGAATGTACTTCTTCCATATTGGCCTCAATTTTATCTAAACTGCCTGGCTCCACTTTTTCAATAGCTGTTGCTGCGACTTGTAATGCTGACTCATATTCATAATCCCGAAAATGCTTTTCAGCCGTTCTTAATGCCTCAGCAACGACTGGGTATCTACTTCGATACCGATTTCCATATTGGATTACTTTCTCTGCAAGAAGCATCTCTTCAATCAAACCTTCTGTGTTTTCGTATAAATCATTCGCAGAAGCGATGGCTTTTTCAAGAAAAATGTGAACAGAGCCCATGTCTAGAGGTTTTTCATCTAGTTTATTCTGAACATCTTCAAGGCTTTCTTTGGCTTCCGATAGCAAATTTCGATAGCTTTCAGGCAGACCAGGAATATTACTTTGCGTGATAATTCTAGTTGTGTCTGCCATTTTTTTTCTTAGTTCTTGTAATACTTCACGTGCTTGAAATTCATCTTTTCTCAGTGCATGAAGTTTCTCAGAAAATGCTTCATGTTCCACTTTCAACTCGTTTAGAACTGCTTCAATTTCCTGCATTTCATCACTTAAAACAGAGCTGATAAGCGTATCATCGGCAATTTTTAAAGAGAGCAATTGAAACCTCTTAACCAATTTATCGATTTCTTTTTCTAATTTCTTTTGTGCACTTAGTTCGCTTTCTGTAACATGATAGCTATGTCGCACCACAACTGTCTCAGCTTTCAACTTATCATGCTCATATTCAAAAGCTTCAAGGCTATCTTTTAAAATATCCTGATTTCTTATTAAGTACTGTTTGGATAGCACTTCTTTTTCAAGCAAATCATACAAGAGGTTCACACGATCAAAAATTTCATTTATTCCTTGTTCAGCATCTTCCGTCTGCGCAAGATCAAGCTGAACATTATAATATGAAAGCTCAGTTTCAAGGTTCTGAATTTCTGCCTCAAATTCAATATGTTCCAAGGTATAGCCCTGTTCTACCATCTCCTTGAAACCAACTTTTAACTCCGAGATCGATGTCGGAAGAGAAGTATGCCCATCAAGCAGCAATTGAGGAATGATTTTCATTTTTGTTTGAATCATAGCAAGCTTATTTTTTATCGATAATACAAGCTCTCGCGCATTTAAGTAATTGCCATTTTCGGTCGCTTCTTCATATTGCTTAAGTATCTCCACTATTTCATCGAGCATGTTCTCAAGTGGGTCTGCAGCTTTTGCAAATGTATGGCGGTGAGCTAACAAGTCTTTTTTAATTTTACGGTAACTTTCTTTTATCTCCTCAATCTCAACCCTGTTTTTCTCTTCACTGCCGACCAATTCATTTAACTCTATGAGAATCTTTTCGATAGTCGCTTCAATATTCGTAAGTTTAGTTGAGATCATTCGCTGGACTTCTTTCGATTTACCGAGACGGTATTTGTCGACATAATCATCTGCTTCAAACAATAATTCTTCAACATCCGGCATATAAACTGTAATAATGGCGTCCCATTCTTTGCGCCATCTTTCAAACATTTCTTCCGTTTCACCTGTCATATTTAATTGCTTTACTTTAGAAAGCTCATCCAATATCGGGCGGTTCATTATGTCCATTTTCCAAGCCTCAAGCTGGTCAATTTCTTTAAAATGCTTCTTTTTCAAAAAATATCCCCATATTATTAACACAATAACTAGTATGATTATTCCTAGTATGTATTCCATCATATTGCCCCCCAATTCTAAGCCTATCCAGTAGGAAACGATCTATATAAATGTTTACATGTTCAATTCAATGCTTTTATGATACCATGTTAGCAATAATTTTTGACTAATAAATAATTTTTTTTTACAGAAATGTGCTTGAATTTGAATTTATTGGGGGGATTTTCATGAAAAATGACAGTCATGTTCACAGTCCATACTGTCCTCATGGTTCTGACGACTCTTTTGAAGAATATATTGAGCGAGCAATCTTCTTAAAAATCGAGGAAATAACGTTTACAGAACATGCACCACTGCCAGAAGGGTTCATTGACCCTACACCAGATCGTGATAGTGGCATGGATCCTGGCCATTTACTAGACTATTTTCAAAAAATTGCTTCTCTAAAAGAGAAATATAAGGAAAAAATTACGATTAAAACAGGGCTTGAAGTAGATTATATCGAAGGTTTTGAAGCAGAAACTAAGAGATTCCTTAACCAATATGGCAATTATTTAGATGATAGTATCCTATCTGTTCATTTTATTCGATATGAAAATGAGTGGCATTGCATCGACTTTAGTGATGAAATGTTTAAGAGCATTGCCAATAGATTAGGTTCTATTGATGCGGTTTATTCATCTTATTACGATACATTAGAGAAAAGTGTTGCTGCTGATTTGGGGATCTTCAAGCCGAAGCGTATCGGACATGTTACACTTATTCATAAATTTCAGCAGCGTTTTTCACCGAAAGAAAATTATGATCAGAAGCTATATTCAATTCTAGACATCATGGGTAAACAGGGATATGAGCTAGACTATAACGGTGCAGGAGCTATTAAGCCACTTTGCCTAGAACCTTATCCGCCAGAGCGTTTTGTAAAATATGCCTTGCAGATTGGCATTCCTTTACGTTATGGCTCTGATGCTCACCAAGCCAAAGACTTAGGTCAAGGGTATGACGCATGTTTAGAAGAAGCGTTTTCAAATTGAAACATTATATAGCAACTCTTCTTGCCTATCACGTTTAACAAACAGACTTTGTTCTAAAAACAAACAGATTTCATCGCAATATTTATCAGTGTAATATTTTTCCTGCGTATACACATGCAACACTTCTCTCGCATAGTGAGCATGTATGATTGGTGCTGAGAGCAACCCTTTAATTTGTAAAGTGAAGATCGCTGGTTGAATTTTACGAAATATTCCTTCTTTTATTCCTTTTTCTAAGACATACTGAAAATAAGCGTTTTCTTTCATGTAATAGGTTGATAAAACTTCTCGATTAAGATTAGAATCAAGGGAGGATTCTCCATAAATAAAGCTTGCGGCCAAGAAGTTTTTTCGCTGAAAATTAAAGACATCTGTAAGTATCGTCAGCAAACCTTTTTGTGTGCCAATGCGATCAAGCTGGACAAGGTTTTTCTCTAATAGCTGAATATATGCTTCTAAATATGTAGTGAAACAATATTCTAGCAATCCTTGTTTGTTTTTGAAATAATAAGCAATATTAGCTGAATTGACTTTGGCTTTATGAGCAATATCCCGTATGGAGGTCGCATGATAGCCTTTCAAGTGAAATAAATATAGGGCGGATTCAAGAATTGCTTCCTTCGTTTGAGTTTGGCGGTTCATTTTTTGAATTCCTCCTCTAATTTCAAGTCTTACGTAAGTAATTCTTGGAATATTCGCAATGTCCTGTTAGAACTTCTCGACAACTTCTAGCGGATAGTTTGCAAACTTGTTGAAGGTTGTATTTTTATCCCGATTTAACGAGCAGTAAGACCCCCACCACAAGCTTATGAAGTACAAAGTACAAAGAAGGTAGGTGGGGGACAAACTGCCCGTAAAATCCCGATTGGTTCAACTAACCATCAGTGGGAAAGACCTCCCACTGACGGAAGTTTCACTTTATAATGAAGCAGGGGGAATGTTTATGTTTAATGTCGAACAATATACAGGTAGCAAGCAAGAAAATTACTTACTTGCTGAACAACAACTGATTGCGTTAGTTGATGGAGAGCCAAATCGAATTGCGAATCTAAGCAATGCTTGTGCCCTCCTCAATCAGCTTTTGGATGAAGTGAATTGGGTCGGATTCTATTTAGTAGAAAATGATGGATTAGTGCTCGGTCCTTTCCAAGGATTGCCAGCATGTATTCGCATTCCTTTTGGTAGAGGCGTTTGTGGGACCTCTGCTGCTGAACGTAAAACGTTTCGTGTAGAAGACGTTCATCAATTCCCAGGGCATATTGCGTGTGATGCCGCTTCTCGTTCAGAAATTGTCATCCCGCTTATAAAAGGGGATGAATTAATTGGGGTCCTTGATATTGATAGCCCAATCATAAATAGATTTGACGAGATTGATGAAGAAATGCTAGAAAAATTCGCGCATACATTAGTGAAATACTTGTAAAAAAAGAAGATGGCTCCTATCTTCTCTTCTAAATAAATACGTATTATCTAAACAAAAGGAGAGGAGGCTGTCCCATACCGAAAGTGTCTGACCTCGCACTATATACTGTGTATAGAGTGCGAGGTCAGACACTTTTGAGACATCCCCTCTCCTTTAACTTATTCCTGAACAAGCACTTTATTTTTCCCCGTATTCTTCGCAACGTACAGAGCATCATCTGCACGCTTGAATAGGGCTTTAACGTGATCTCTGTTTTGATTCGTCCAATAGGAAACCCCACACGATATGGTAACTTTAGGGTTGGTTTGTTCACTTACTCTTTCTTGGATTCTCTGTGCAATCCCTTGTCCAACTTGTATGGAGACATTTGGAAGATAGATTGCCAATTCCTCTCCCCCCCATCTTGCTCCAATGTCCGTTTCTCGTATACTTGATTGGATAATCATTGAAACTTGAATGAGAATCTCATCACCAATTTGGTGACCGTATGTATCATTTACTTTTTTAAAATTATCGATGTCTACCAAAATAAATGTTCCATTATGATCTTTTTTCAATGACTCCAACATCTTCTCATCTAAATAACTACGTGAATACAAGCCAGTTAAATGATCCGTAATAACCATTTTCTCCAGCTCTTCGCGAAGCATTGAATTAGCCAATGCAAGGCTCGTATGGTGAATCAATGATTGAAGAAGCTTAAATGTTTCAAAAGAAAAATAATATGAATCTTTATGTAATACTAGTGCGAAACCGTGTATTTGATCACTTTCCATCATCGGAACAACCATCATCGAACGATACTTCACGTCTTTTTCAGGTAATTTCAAATGCATATCCCCAATGAACAAGGATTCAGTAGTAGAACCAATTTTTTCTTTCAAAAAATCGACGTATAATCCCGTTTGATCAGAAGAAAAAAATTCCGAGCTACCCGGCAAGAAATTAGCCGTTCCATCAGGTAGAACAAATACGAACCCTGCCTCATCTGCATGGAAAGAATGCATAATTTGCTCTTTCATGAACTCCATCGTTTCACTTAGGCGTAGATTCAAATTCAATTTATGGGATGTTTCATTAATAAACTGTAGATCAGATATTAAACGGCGAGACTGCTGATACAGCTGTGCATTCTCAAGAGCACCACCTGCGGTATTTGCTAATAGAGTAATAAATTCGACTTCTTTTTCTGGAAACATACGAGCATTTGGAGCTATTACTTGAAGAACTCCGTACACGCCTTGTTTTCCTTTCAGTGGTGCATATAGATTTGTTTTTCTTGCAATCAACTCGTCTTCGATTTGGACAGTTCCAGTAACAAAGGCTTGCATAACGGCCACATTCTCACTATCATAGCCGAGATCTTTTATCGGAAGGTCTTCATGGTTTGTATTATCATGTGTTAGAAGAAGATAATAGGTGAAAGACGGATACACTTCTTGTAGCGTTTGGATAATTTCCCCGAGTACAGCATCCATACTCATAGATGAATGAATTTTTTCAGTTACCCGAAATAGTTTTTTGTAGCGCCTTCTTTCACTCGTAATCTCTGAAATATGTATCGCCGCATTTAAAATTTTCATCACTTCTCTTGAGAACGCCTCCCCTTCTTCTAAAGTGATTTTCTCAAACGAACCAGGAATCCCTTCTTTTAATGCAAGGAGTCCCACTAATTCATCTTCGCTTTTTAGTGGCAAATACAGTTGAAAATCCTTTAACTCTTCTATTTGAAAATCATTATAGGCATACGGTTCACAGTCATTAAATAAAGAAAAATTTGCTATGCGAATATCTTTTCGATCTTGATAATACTTGCTTGAAGCTTCAATATGTAAATGCTGTTGGCTATTGTCCACCTTAAAGTAAGTAACCTCTTCAGCTTCAAAAGCATCGCAAATGGCAAGTACAAGTTTTTTTAAAAAAGAAGTGTCTTCCATTCTTCCCTTTGAATCATCCATTTGATTAATTAATAATGTTTTTAATTCATATAGTAACTGAGTCATATTTCTCATCTTTATCTCATCCCTATATAAGTAATGCCGAAGCTCAAAACCCCCAAAAAACAACCAGTTAAAAAGAACTATTACTTTTCCGTTTTTTTCTATATTATTCATTATATACTTGTATGTAAAAAATATCTTTATTAATTTTAGAAATTTCTATTAAATAAAGTGAAACTTCAATCAGTAAGAGGGAGTTCGTCATCTCCTACCGATTGTTAGTCCAGTTCTAGTGTCCGCTAATACCTTCATTACGCTTCTTCAATTCACCTAATCCTTGAGTCGGGGTTTTACTGCCTGTTAATGCGGGATAAACGTAGATCTCATGTTTTTAGAACCAGTTCTTTATACCTACAAAAATTCATAGTGAAACCTAATTATTTTAAAGTAATTTGACCATGCTGATTTCGTTTTTACATTACTAACTAAATGGAAACACACTTGACTATTTTTCTTTAAAATTATATACTACTAGTTGTGTAAAATAGTGCAGCCTATGTGAGTGCTTTTACGGCCTCATTTTGTTCCTCATTATGAGGTGTATCACGTAACCCTCAGCTGCTAGGGCGAAGATACATGAAAACAAAATGACCATAATCGTTTATCGCAACGGTTTTTATTTTACCCAAATAAAAACATTTGAAGGAGGAGTCATCCTATGGCTCGTTATACTGGCCCAAGCTGGAAATTATCCCGTCGTCTTGGAATTTCCCTTACAGGTACTGGTAAAGAATTAGAAAAGCGTCCTTACGCTCCTGGACAACACGGTCCAAACCAACGCAAGAAACTTTCCGAATACGGATTGCAATTACAAGAAAAACAAAAACTTCGCCACATGTATGGAGTTAATGAGCGTCAATTCCGCACATTATTCGACCGCGCTGGTAAAATGCAAGGTGTACACGGTGAAAACTTCATGATTCTTCTTGAATCACGCCTTGATAACGTTGTTTACCGTCTTGGTTTAGCTCGCACTCGTCGTGGAGCTCGCCAACTTGTAAACCACGGTCACATCCTTGTTGATGGAAAACGCGTTGATATTCCATCATTCAAAGTGTTACCTGGACACACAATCTCTGTTCGTGAAAAATCACGCAACCTAAGCACAATCAAAGAATCAATCGAAGTAAACAACTTCGTTCCTGATTTCTTGACTTTCGATGCTGACAAACTAGAAGGTACTTTCTCTCGTTTACCAGATCGTTCTGAAGTTCCTGCTGAAATTAACGAAGCTCTTATCGTTGAGTTCTACTCTCGTTAATCAGTTTGAAATGAACCCTCATCCTTTGATGGGGGTTTTTTCATCCTTAATGGCCTAATAAAAAACATATCACTCAAAATTACTTACCTAGGAGGAGCTATGAATTTTCCTATTCATGCACTAGAAAGGCTATACAATGAGCACGCTTGCTCAGAATATGCACAGTGGTCTAAAAAATATATGAGAAATCAATTTGATTTTCTCGGGATTCGAACCCCCATTCGCCGAAAATTAACTAAGCAGTTTTTAAAAGAAAATGGAATACCCTCAAAAGAGGAACTACAAACGGTAATTCTTACACTATGGGAGAAGCCGGAACGAGAATACCAAAAAGCTGCCCTTGATATCTTGGAAAAAACTAAAAAAACCCTCACTCCCGCTGATATGCCGTGGCTAGTCAGTTTGCTCAAAAGTAAATCTTGGTGGGATACAATCGATGTACTATCACCACATATCTTTGGATATATGTTTTTACAATACCCCGAACTTGTTTCCTTATACCCTGACCAGTGGATTGATGATGATTATATTTGGTTACAGAGATCTGCGATTCTCTACCAGCTATATTATAAAGAGAATATGAATGAAAAGCTGCTGTATGATTATATTCTACGCCAAGCTCTCAGCGATGAATTTTTTGTACAAAAAGCAATTGGCTGGGTGTTACGTGAATACGCCAAAACGAACGCTTCTAGTGTGCAATTATTTGTCTCTCAAAACCAATTAAAACCACTGAGCAAGCGCGAGGCATTGAAACATCTGTCTTAGAACCTAGATTTTATCGGGGTCAGAATAAATGGCTTACCCAGCTCGGAATGGTACACTGTGAGACACTTTTTGGGATTTGCGAGCCGGAATCCACACTTTTCATGCCGAATTTCGGATTTGCGTGCCGGAATACACACTTTCCATGCCGGATTTCGGATTTGCGGGCCGGAATCCATACTTTTCATGACGGATTTCGGATTTGCGTGCCGGAATCCATACTTTCCATGCCAAATTTCGGATTTGCGGGCCGGTATCCACACTTTTCTTGCCAAATTTCGGATTTGCGGGCCGGAATGCATACTTTTCATGACGGATTTCGGATTTACGGGCCGGAATCCATCCTTTTCATGACGGATTTCAGATTTGTGGGCCGGTATCCACACTTTTCTTGCCAAATTTCGGATTTACGTGCCGGAATCCATACTTTTCATGCTGGATTTCGGATTTGCGTGCCGGAGCTAGATCTCTAATAAAACAAGCCCCCCTAACAAAAAGGATCAGAACCTTACATCTCTTTTAAACCGTAATGAAACGATGTATAGAGTGTGGGGTCTAATCCTTTTTAACAACTTCAGTTATTATTTAATTAGCGTGTATTTCTTTTTCCCGCGGCGAACAAGCATGAATTGACCTTCAATTTTATCTGCTTCTGTTACGACATATTCTAAGTCTGTCACTCTTTCGCCATTAATTGAAATCGCACCATTTTGGATGTCTTCTCGAGCTTGACGTTTAGATGGCGAAATCTTCGCTTCAACGATTAGTTCAACTATGTTGATGTCATCCGAATCGTCTCTGCTGAAACTTGGCACATCTTTGAATCCAACTTTAATCTCAGTAGCACTTAAGTTTTTTACATCTCCGCTAAATAAAGCCGCAGAAATTTTTATTGCTTGGTCTAGTGCTTCTTGACCGTGAATCAAACGTGTCATTTCCTCTGCCAATGCTTTTTGTGCTTTACGCAAATGTGGTTCATTTTCTACCGATTGTGCTAATCCCTCAATCACGTCTTGTGATAAGAATGTGAAGAATTTCATGTATTTAACTACATCAGCATCTGCTGTGTTAATCCAGAATTGGTAAAATTCGTAAGGTGTTGTCTTCTCCGGATCAAGCCAGATTGCCCCACCTTCTGTTTTCCCGAATTTCGTGCCATCCGCTTTTGTCACAAGTGGAATTGTCATCCCAAATGCCTTAACAGCTTCGTCATGAGATTTTCGAATCATCTCTAGACCTGTTGTAATATTGCCCCACTGATCACTTCCGCCAATTTGCAGCTTGCAATTATGATTGTCGTATAAATGATTGAAATCGATTCCTTGTAAAATCGTGTAGGTAAATTCTGTGAATGAAATCCCTGTTTCCAATCTTGAAGCAATCGTATCCTTCGCTAACATGTAATTAATGCCGATATATTTCCCGTAATCACGCAAGAAAGTAACCATATCAATCTTGCCGATCCAATCATAGTTATTCACCATGATTGCGCCATTGTCTCCATCAAAATCGAAAATCTTCGTTAATTGACCTTTTAGGCAATCTGCATTATGCAAAACCGTTTCTAATGTTTGCAGGGAACGCTCTTCTTTTTTTCCACTTGGGTCACCAATTAACCCTGTTGCTCCACCCACTAAAACAATCGGGCGATGACCATGCTGTTGAAAGCGACGCAGTGTTAAGAATGGCAATAAATGGCCAATATGCATACTATCTGCTGTCGGATCCACGCCACAATATAGCGAAATTTTTTCTTTTTCTAAAAATTCTTTCATTCCCTCTTCATCAGTTTGTTGATAAATAATCCCTCGCCATTCCAAATCTTTAAGCAATTCCATTTGATTTCCTCCTGTTTGTTATTCATAAAGTGTTTATGCCGGATAAATTGACAAATAAAAACGCCCCTTCATAAATGAAGGGACGAATATATTCGCGGTACCACCCAACTTGAGGACATACTTCATCCTCCGTCTTAAAACCGTTAACGGCGGTCTACCGTTTACTGCTACTTAAAGTTCACAGCAAATGCTCAAGGAAGTAATTCATCTAAACTATGTGTACCGATTCGCACCTTCCATCGGCTCTCTAAAAACAGGGATAGTTTGACTACTAAGTCCTCTCATCGCTTTCCTAAACAAATTCCAGTTAATGATTTTTTATCATATATTTATCACTATGTCAACTTCTTCAATTGATAGAAATACTTGAAAAAATCCCTGCTAAATACGTATCTATGCTATAATGTATCTGATTTCAGGGGGAATGATTGATGAAAAATAATGAAAATAAGCATAAGTCATTTTGGATGAAAATCACCGATTTCTTCCATAGTAAAAAAACACAAATGTACTCCAGAGTTACATATCATGTGGTTTGGAATATCGTATTATTGTTTATTATCGTGCTTGTTTTAGGCTTTTCCTTTGCAGGCGGTGTAGGAGCCGGTTATTTTGCCGCTTTAGTCAAAGACGAACCGATTCGCACGAAAGAAGAACTAAGAAAAGATATTTATAATTATGAAGAAGCATCAGACTTATATTTTGCTAATAACATTTTTCTTGGAAAGCTAAAATCAGATCTTGACCGTGAAGAAATAACTATCAATGAAATGTCACCACACATGCTCAACGCCATCATTGCAACAGAAGATGAATATTTCAATGAGCATAAGGGTGTCGTACCAAAAGCAGTTATGCGGGCAATTTTCCAAGAAATGACAAACGCATCTGTTCAATCTGGCGGAAGTACTTTAACTCAACAATTGATCAAAAATCAAATATTAACAAACGAAGTATCCTTCGACAGAAAAGCGAAAGAAATCTTACTCGCACTTCGAGTGGAAAATTTCTTAACTAAAGATGAAATTTTAGAAGCATACTTAAACGTTTCAACCTTCGGCAGGAATTCTTCCGGCCAAAATATCGCAGGTGTCCAGGCAGCGGCCAAGGGAATCTTCGGAATCGATGCCAAAGATCTTACTATTCCACAAGCGGCATTTATCGCTGGACTTCCTCAAAGTCCTTTTCGCTATACGCCATATACGCAAAAAGCTGAATTGAAAAGTCCAGAAGGTATTGAGCCCGGATTAGTTAGAATGAAAACCGTACTTAAAAGAATGCGTGACGGAAATTATCTTACTGAACAAGAATACAAAGATGCTCTCAATTATGATATTACGAAAGACTTTATCGGACCGAAAACAGCACCATCCAAAATATATCCATGGTTGGTCGTAGAGCTTGAAGAACGGGCGATCAAAATTCTTTCAGTCATTCTTGCTGAGCAATCAGGATATGAAAAAACAGATTTGGAAAAAGATAAAGATTTAAATGAACAATATACAACACTTGCAAGAAGAGAACTAAAGCAGAATAATTACAAAGTCTTTTCAACGATTAACAAAGATATGTACGATAACATGCAACAAGTTGTTAAGAACTATGAATATTATGGCAGGGATAAACCCCAACTAGTTACCGACCCAGAATCTGGTGAAACAATCACTGTTCAGGAACAAGTCGAAACAGGAGCTATTCTCATTGAAAACAAGACAGGAAAAATTCTTTCTTTCGTCGGCGGTCGCGATTTTGACAGAGAACAGACCAATCATGCGACATCAGCTAGACGACCGAACGGGTCAACAATGAAGCCATTGCTTGTTTATGCACCTGCATTTGAGCTAGGTTATATTTCACCAGGATCTGTCGGCATTAATGTGCCCATTTCAATTGGGAAATGGCAACCGAAAAACGCGGGAGAAGGCTACACTGGATTAACCAATGCCCGAGATGCACTGGCTAAATCCTACAACATTCCTGCAGTAAGCTATTATATGGGTATCATAAATCAACGCCCGGCCACCTATCTTGAAAAAATGGGCTTTACCTCGTTAATTGAAACAGACTTTTCAATCCCTTCCTTAGCATTAGGGACGCCAACAAACGGAGTAACTGTTGAAGAAAATGTTAATGCATTTACAACGTTTGCGAATGATGGACAATTTATCGATGCCTATATGATTGACAAAATTGAAGCGAAAGATGGCACTGTCATCTATCAGCACAAAACAGCTCCGGTAGAAGTGTTTTCACCACAAACAGCCTATCTGACACTAGATATTATGCGAGATGTTATCTCGAACGGGACTGCAAGATATTTAAATGGAAGGTTATCTTTCTCTTCTGATTGGGCTGGAAAAACCGGCACAACGAACAACACCCAGGATGCCTGGTTTGTTGCCACGAATCCAAACGTAACATTTGGAACATGGATTGGTTATGACACGCCAAAAAGAATAGATAATAAATACAAAGGTCTTACGTATAGCCAACGAAATATTAAACTTTGGGCAAGTTTAGTCAATTCAGCTTATCAAGTAAACGCGGATCTCATTGGACCTAAAGGTAAATTTGAAAAACCAGCAGGCGTTGTAACTCGTTCTTTCTGTTCAATATCAGGTTTACTTCCATCTGATGCTTGTTCAAATGCTGGATTAGTCAAAACGGATCTATTCAATGTAAAATATGTACCAACAAAAGTAGACCATAGCTTCATTAATGGACAATATGTCTATGCAGGAGGTGGTCGCTACTTGGCACAATCATCGACACCAAGCGAATTTACAAGTGGAGGATATATGCTAAGTCCTGAGTATCTGAATAAAATCGGTGGAAGGTATATTAATAATATCAGCGATTTACTAGCTAAATATAATAGTAACGGTAATATTGTTACTGGTTCGACACTTTCTGATAACGGTAAAGTGCCAAGTGCCCCTACTCTAGGATTAAACGGAAACAGGATTACCTGGAATTCTCATCCTGAAAGAGATGTTGTTGGATACAGAATCTATAGCAACGGTCAAAGAGTTGCTAGTATTCGCTCTAACGAAAGCCTAGCATATAGCATTCAAAGCGGAACATATTATGTGACAGCTGTTGATATTGCTGGTAAAGAATCATCTCCTTCTAACGCCGTTACTAAACAAGCTGAGCAAAAGCAAAAGCAAGAGGTTCCGAGTAAAACAATTGAGACAAACGAAGAACAAACAAAACCAGAGACGAAACCAGAAGAAAAGCCTGTAGAAAAACCTGTAGAAAAGCCTGTAGAAACTATTCCTGATGATACCACCCCTCCTACTCCTGAACCACCAGCAGAAACACCTGCTAATCCGGAAAATCAGGGAGGATAAACAAAGAACGAGGCTGCCCCATAATAAGGGGCAACCTCGTTTTTTCAGGTTTGTTGTAAATTCATTCTTAAAGAGGTTGTTTTAAAAGAGAGAAAAAAAGAATGTCGACAACACGTCGACATTCTTCTACCTTTTTTATGCCTCTACTTCAATCGATGCAGACTCATTAAAGTAAGCATCTTTATCCAGATCACCAGTTACTTTACTAGTAAGCACACCAGCAGTCATACTTCCACTTACATTAAGCGCTGTACGTCCCATGTCAATTAACGGTTCGACTGAAATAAGCACACCAGCAAGTGCAACTGGAAGGTCCATCGCCGATAAGACAATCAATGCTGCAAAAGTAGCTCCGCCACCAACTCCAGCGACTCCAAACGAACTGATGGCAACGACAAGAATAAGCGTCACAATAAACGAAGGTGATAATGGATTAATTCCAACGGTAGGCGCCACCATTACAGCTAACATTGCAGGATAAACTCCCGCACAACCGTTCTGACCAATCGATAATCCGAAGGAACCAGCAAAGTTTGCGATCCCATCAGAAACTCCTAATTGTTTCTGTGTTTTAATATTTAATGGCAACGCCCCGGCACTTGATCTAGATGTGAAGGCAAACGTAAGTACTGGAAATGCCTTTTTCAAGTATTTTACTGGACTTAAGCCACTTAAAGACAGCATCAACAGGTGAATCAAGAACATAATGATTAACGCAATATATGAAGCAATGACGAATTTACCAAGCTTGTAAATAGCATCAAGGTCACTTGTCGCAACCGTGTTAGTCATAATCGCTAAGATACCGTATGGTGTTAATCGAAGGATTAAGGTTACAACTCGCATAATTAACGAATAGAAAACATCCACAATTTTCGCAAACATTTCTGCATGCTCCGGTTGTTTTCTTTTAACTCCTAGAAATGCAAACCCTAGAAATGCAGCGAAGATAACCACCGCAATCGTTGAAGTCGAACGAGCGCCCGTTAAATCAAGGAAAGGGTTAGCAGGGAAAAATTCAAGAATTTGCTGTGGCATTGTTTTCCCTTCCAGCGAAGCTCCGAATTTTTCTTCTAATTGAACACCACGATCAATTTCTGCTTGCCCCTGCTCAATTTGTACGGCTTCTAAATTGAAAACGGTAGCGGATCCAATCCCGATTGCTGCAGAAATCGCTGTTGTACCAATAAGAATTCCTAAAATTAGCGTACTGACTTTCCCAATATTGTTAGTCAGCTTTAACTTTGTAAATGCTGAAATAATTGAAATGAAGACAAGTGGCATAACAATCATTTGCAGAAATTTCACATACCCGCTACCGATAATGCTGAACCAGCCAACTGAAGAAGTAATGACTTCAGAATCCGGGCTTGAGAAAAGCTGTAATATGAACCCAAACACAACTCCCAACCCTAATCCGGTAAACACTCTTACCGTAAATGACATATGCTTTTTCTGCATATAAAATAAAACAGCTAATAATACTAGCATAATTGCGATATTTAGTAGAACATATCCTAACATGCATAACCCTCCCAAACCATTATAGTTTCTTATTCGTATAAGATAAGTTGGTTTTATCTTTTAATAATATAATACGATTTACATTAGATTACTAGTACTTTGCTTAAATAATTTTTTTAAATATAATCCGACCCTTCCTTCAGTCCTTTTTTTCATTCCCCTCTTAGCCTTGAGGTGGGGGATCTTACTGTTATTGCGGGATAAAAAAGATCCTCTAAAGCACAGGTACAATATGCTTTAGAGGATCTTTATATTATATATGAAGGACATGGGGACGGGGCTTCGCGACTTACTAATATAGCCAATTTACTTTGCAGTATACTGACTTTATCAAGAAAGTACACTAAAATCCGGCTCCGCACCTCCGCCATTGTGATTAGGTGAGTGTAGCATTCTATATGTGGTAAATGATAGCATTATAAAGTCATATAGATTTTATTTCACTCTTCCATTGAGGACAAATCACCTGTTGGCAAATTAAGCTCCCATGCTTTAAGCACACGGCGCATAATTTTTCCACTTCGTGTTTTTGGTAATTTTTCTCGGAATTCGATTTCCCTTGGAGCAGCATGAGCTGCTAATCCTTGCTTGACAAATGTTCGAATTTCTTCAATCAACTCTTGGGTAGGCTCATATCCATCTCGAAGCGCGATAAATGCTTTTATGATCTCACCACGAACTGGATCTGGCTTACCGATAACACCTGCCTCAACAATGGCTGGATGCTCAACTAGCTTACTTTCTACTTCAAATGGTCCAACACGTTCACCTGACGTCATAATCACATCATCGATACGACCTTGGAACCAGAAATAGCCTTCTTCATCCATATACGCAGAATCTCCTGAAACATACCAGTCTCCCGGCATAAAGTAAGATTGATATTTTTGCTCATTATTCCAAATCGTTTGCATCATAGCCGGCCAACCCTTTTTAATAGCTAGATTCCCCATTCGATGAGGTGGGAGCACATTTCCCTGATCATCTACAATCGCAGCCTGGACCCCAGGTATCGGTTTGCCCATGGATCCTGGTTTAATGAGCATGCACGGATAATTACAAATTAATTGGGCGCCTGTTTCTGTCATCCACCATGTATCATGAATTCGCTTATTAAAGACCTTCATTCCCCACCGAACAACCTCTGGATTCAACGGCTCACCTACACTTAGAACATGGCGCAATGAATTTAAATCATATTGCTTCACAGCTTCATCTCCCGCACCCATGAGCATGCGGAATGCAGTTGGAGCACTATACCAAACCGATACTCCATAATCTTCAATCGTTTTATACCAGGTTTCAGGCTTAAAACGGCCCCCTACTACCACATTTGACGTTCCCGTTAGCCACGGCCCAAATATCCCATAAGAAGTCCCAGTTACCCAGCCAGGATCTGCCGTGCACCAATATACATCCTCTTCTTGCAAATCCAGTACCCATTTGGCGGTTTGATAGTGCTGTAACATGGCATTATGTACGTGAAGTACACCTTTGGGGTTCCCTGTTGAACCAGATGTATAATGAAGGATCATCCCATCATTCCGGTCCATCCATTCAATCGAGAAGTTCTTATCTGCTTCTGCGACTTTTTTCATAAAATCATACTGCGTTTCAGTTTCTTCTATATTTTCTCCAACAAGAAAAATATGTTTCAAATTAGGAAGTTCGTCTACAGGAACGCGCGATAATAGAGCTTGCGTTGTAATTAACACTTTAGCTCCGCTATCAGTCAAACGATCCCGTACAGCGCCCTCCATAAAAGCTTCAAAGAGCGGGCCGACAATCGCACCTGCTTTAATCGCTCCGAGCACGGCAAAATATAGCTCTGGTGAACGTGGCATAAAAATAAACACACGATCCCCTTTCTCAATATTCCCGTACTCCTTAATTACGTTCGCTGCTTTGTTTGACCATTCTTTCATTTCCTTAAATGTATATTTTTCAGCTCGATTCTCATCTTTGTAATAGAGGGCCACTTTATTTTTCCGGAATGAATCAGCGTGGCGATCGATTGCTTCATATGCAAGATTTACCTTTCCTGTTTTAGACCAAGTAAATTCCTTCTCGACTTCAGACCAATCGAAATGCTTGTAAGTATTCTCATAATCTTCTAAATTATAATCCCCTTTAGCTACTGGTAACGCTTCCATTTTCATAAACATTCATCCCCCTTTGCATACTTGCTAGGCTTATTATAATATAATTAACTTTTTTTCACAATTTTTTTAATATTCGGTTTAATCTATTCTAAAATATTATTAAATTCTATATATTAGATCAATTATAAAAACTTCATTTTATGTATAATGAAAGTAACAGCTGTTTAGGTGGTGAAAACTTGGAACACAACAAGACGTATAACAGAATGGAATTGAACTCGTTGAATCAGACATTAATTATCGAGGGGCCTGTAACTGCAAAAGAACTACAATCTTATGAATTCCACAAGGACTTACTTGCATTTCGTCCCACAACACAGCAGCATCAGGCTTTAATTGAAATTGCAGAGCTCGCTGAAGGACGGATTATCGTTGCCCGACTTGCGAACATGATTGTCGGATATGTGACCTATTTATACCCTGATCCACTTGAGCGATGGTCTGAGATTAAAATGCCGGATTTACTTGAGCTTGGAGCTATTGAAGTCATCCCCGATTTTCGTGGAGCTTCTGTCGGAAAAAATTTAATACGAGTATCCATGATGGACGAAAGCATGGAAAATTATATCATTATTACGACCGAATATTATTGGCATTGGGATTTAAAAGGAACAGGTTTGAATGTATGGGAATACCGAAAAGTAATGGAAAAAATGATGAACGCTGGTGGACTTGTTTATTATGCAACAGATGATCCCGAAATAAGCTCACATCCAGCCAACTGCTTAATGGCTCGAATCGGCAAGCACATTCCCCTTGAGTCCGTTCAGAAATTTGATCAACTGAGATTTATGAATCGCTTCATGTATTAAGGTTTACGTACATTTAGGAGGAATTGAAATGATTAGCAAACGAATCGTGAAAAAGACCACGTTCCCCATCACTCTTTGGCCTGACTTGTTGCTATCAACAATACATCTACCCTATTTTCAATTTGCAAAAAAAGTTCCGAACAACTTTAGTAGTATCGCTATTTTCAACAAAGCAATAAGGTTTTTCGGCCCACTGCCCAAAGGAGTTAATCATGAAAAAAGATGCCATATTCATTTATTCAGATGAGCTATTAACATACAAATTCCATGATCATCACCCTTTCAACCAAAAACGACTAGCGCTCACTCTAGATTTATTACGAGCGCATGGAGCAATAGCTGCAGAAGATATCATTCAGCCAAGAATGGCAACAGACGAAGAGCTTCAATTGATTCATGACCCTAAATATATAAACGCAGTCAAACTTGCAAGTCAAGGGAAGCTCTCTTCAGAAAAGGCTGAGAATTTTGGACTTGGCACCGAGGACACACCTATTTTCAAACATATGCATGAAGCAAGTGCATTATTGGTCGGCGGCACTCTGACAGCTGTAGATTATGTCATGACCGGACAAGCCAAGCACGCTTTAAATTTAGGCGGAGGTTTACATCACGGCTTCCAGGGGAAAGCATCAGGTTTTTGCATTTATAACGACAGCTCTGTAGCTATTAAATATTTGCAGCATCACTATCATGCACGCGTTTTGTACATCGATACTGACGCCCATCATGGTGATGGCGTACAATGGGCGTTCTATGATGACCCTGATGTCTGTACTTTATCAATTCATGAAACAGGACGTTATTTATTTCCTGGGACCGGAAATATTCATGAACGAGGTCAAGGGAATGGCTATTGTTTCACGTTCAATATTCCTGTTGATGCATTTACAGAGGATGATTCTTGGCTTGATGCATATCGAACTTCTTTTAAAGAAATTATTGAGTATTTCAAACCTGATGTAATTCTTACACAAAATGGCGCAGATTCACATTATTATGATCCATTAACACATTTATCAGCCACAATGCGTATTTTCAAAGAAATACCTAAGCTTGCTCATGAACTCGCCCATAAATATTGCGGGGGGCGATGGATTGCTGTAGGGGGTGGCGGCTACGATATTTGGCGGGTCGTACCGAGAGCTTGGTCATTTATTTGGTTGGAAATGACTGAAAACAATAATAATTTAGGACCATTGCCACAATCTTGGATTGATCGGTGGCAAACTGAAACAACTGTCACACTCCCTGCTGCTTGGGAGGATCCAGAAGGTATCTATACACCAATTCCCAGACGAGCGGAAATTACGGAGATTAATGCACAAACCGTCGCAAAGGCATTATATCCGATTCGATCAAACAACTAAAGCTTCATCTTAAAGATTCATTCATCAAATGAACATAAAAAAGAGGCTGTCTCATAAGTCCAACCTCGTAATCTACCCAGCATTTATACATGATAAAAATCCAGATGCGTATTAAGTTATCAGTCTGACACTGACTTTTGAGACAGCCTTAAAGCTTCTTATTTCGTTGATTGTCTTTCTTCAATTCGATGAGGTAGAATAACAGCTTCTTGTCCTTCTACTGTTTCTTTGTTCATCAATTTTGTCAGCAATCTCATTGAAACAGCCCCGATATCATAAAGTGGCTGCACAACAGTTGTGATATGTGGGCGCACCATTAAAGTCAGGCGTGTATTATCAAAACTGATCACTTGGAAATCTTCTGGGACATTGTAGCCTTTATCTTGCGCTCCATGAACAATTCCAAGCGCCATCTCATCTGTACCAGCAATAATCGCAGTCGGTCTAGATGGAGATTCAAGTAGTTTTTCTAATGATTCAATTCCTGAATCGTATGTGTAATCCCCTTCGACAATCAAATCTTCGTTATACGAAATATTAGCCGTTTCTAGTCCGCGCTTATAACCCTCTAGTTTCTTTTTCGTAATTGGATCTTCAAGGTTTCCGCCAACAAAAGCAATTTGAGTATGGCCTTTCCCTGTAAGAGTCGAGACTGCATCAAAAGCTGCAGCTTCATAGTCAATATTTACAGATGGGATTTGCTTCGTATCCTCAACAGTTCCTGCAAGTACGATTGGAACGGGAGACTTTTTGAACTCTGCAATATGATTTTCAGTAATGTTTGATCCCATGAATACAATTCCATCTACTTGTTTCCCAAGCATCGTATTCAATAAATGCAACTCTTTATCTTGGTTTTCATCGGAATTGCTCAAGATAATATTATACTTGTACATCGTGGCAATATCCTCAATTCCACGTGCCAATTCCGCATAGAAAATACTTGAAATATCAGGAATAATTACACCTACAGTTGTCGTCTTTTTACTTGCAAGACCTCTGGCAACAGCATTTGGACGATAACCGAGGCGATCAATAACTTCAGAAACTTTCTTTCTTGTTGCTGGCTTAACATTTGGGTTGCCGTTGACAACACGTGATACGGTTGCCATAGAAACATTTGCTTCACGTGCAACATCATAAATTGTGATATTATTCATCAAACCACTCCTTTACTACTATCATTTTTCATTTACTTGGACTAGATACTAATAATTCATTAAAAAATAATAATTTCTTCCTTTATCACTGTTTAACTATCCATCAATAGGGATGCCCCCAACTAATGAAAGTTTCACTTTATTAAAAGTATACAGGCCAAGTCAAAAGGCACTGTCCCTATCTTTTAAACATAATGAGAAGTCATGCGTACACTATAAACATTTTATAAGAAAAACATACAAATTATATCATACTTTTCGACAAAACTCTCTATTCATTCCTATAAAATAGTTTATAAGAATATTGTTTAGTAAAGATTCCTTTAATCATACGATATGTGGCGCATTACTGCAACGTATCTAGCTATTAATTGCGCACAAAACGAATATGGCGTTCAAACGTCACCATTTATCAAGAAAGATCCATCCTGTCGCAGGCAACACTCGCCTAATCACAACGGTTTGCGGAGCCAGATTATGAAGTACTTTCTTAATAAAATACGTTTATCTACAAAGTAGACTGTCTATATTTTTAAGTCGCAAAGCCCCGCACCATGTCCTTCATACAAATCCGAATGAAATGATTCTTTATCATCATCGATTCAATAAAATACCTGCATTGAAGAAAAAGCAACAAATTTCTAACTTCGCCGTTCTGCCCCACAGCGATAGTCTGACAACCACGAAAAAAAAGAGAGGTTGCCTCAGAAAACGTCTGACCTCACACTCTATATCCCGTTTACTATGTCTTTTAAACGATATATCAGAGATGTAAGGTCTAACCTTTTCAGTATGGGACAGCCTCTCTTTAATAAATCACCTTATACAGTTACGCCAGTCATCATTTTTTGAATTTCTTTATAAAACTCATCAAACTGTTTGAAGTCCATTTGCTGCGCAGAGTCAGAAAGCGCGACTGCTGGATCTGGGTGAACCTCTGCCATTACACCATCTGCACCAATTGCTATAGCTGCTTTTGCTGTTGGAAGCAATAGGTCACGGCGGCCCGTCGAATGTGTAACATCAACCATGACAGGTAAATGTGTTTCTTGTTTTAAAATTGGAACAGCTGAGATATCTAATGTATTTCTCGTTGCTCTTTCATACGTACGAATTCCACGCTCACAAAGGATGATGTTGCCATTTCCTTGTGACATGATGTATTCAGCTGCATGAATAAACTCATCAATCGTAGCTGCTAGCCCGCGTTTTAAAAGAACTGGTTTATTCACCTTTCCAGCAGCTTTCAATAGATCAAAGTTTTGCATATTTCGTGCACCGATTTGAATCACATCAACATAATCAAGCGCTGTTTCAATATCATTCGCGCTGACAATTTCACTGATAACAGCTAAGTCGTACTTATCACCGACTTGCTTTAATATTTTTAATCCTTCAAGGCCAAGACCTTGGAAATCGTATGGAGAAGTACGTGGTTTATATGCACCACCACGAAGCAATTTAAGTCCTTTTGCTTTAACTACTTCAGCTACTTGAGCTACTTGTTCGTAAGATTCAACTGCACAAGGACCAAACACGAAGCTTGGAATACCGTTTCCTACTAATTCGCCCTTTAAATCAATCACAGTATTTTCTGCTTTTTTCTGACGAGAAACGAGCAATGCTTTCTTCTGATTCTCCTCTTGTAAACCGAGACCCATTTTAAAGATTTCTTTAAAAATATGTTTAAGTGATGCAGGATCTAGTGGTCCCTGATTATGATCTTCGATAGAATCCAACATCTTTCGCTCACGAACTGGATCATAACGGTTAATCCCTTGTTTTTCTTTTACTTGACCAATTTGTTGAACAAGTTCTGCACGCTTGTTAATAAGATGTAATAACTCCAAATTCACATCATCTAGTTTCTCACGCAAAAGTTCCAAATCATTATTACTCAAAATAATCCACCCTTTCCTTTCCGGTTAACCAATTGAAAAACATAGCTGCTTCATAATTTATGAGAAGATGGCAAGTTTTTATCATTCACATCCGGAATCTGTTATGAATTGAAAAAATATGTTACTGTTTTTATATAATTTCATTTATTATAAATGAAAAGTTTTGAATTGTCACTATTTTTTTCTTTAATAATTAAACGCTTTTAAGCATTAAAGTATATTTTAGTTAAAAGAAGGTGTTCTTTGTGCACGAAAAACGATTCGCACTTGATATTGGTACTCGTTCAGTTGTAGGAATTATTTTGGAACAAACGGCAGATTCATTTGAAGTAACAGATATTGTTTCAATTGAACATCAAGAACGGGCTATGCTAGACGGACAAATTCATGATGTGATAGCTGTCTCGAATGTCATCCAAACTATTAAAGACACTTTGGAAAAGAAACACGGCTCACTTCATAATGTGTCGGTTGCTGCAGCTGGGCGTGCATTAAAAACAGAGCGTGCCTCTATTAGTATGGATATTAACGGGAAACCGATGCTAAAGCCCGATGATATTTTGCACCTTGAATTAAGTGCCGTTCAAAAAGCGCAAGCCATTGTAGCAGAAAAAAACAACTCAAGTACAAACCATCATTATTATTGTGTCGGATACTCTGTTTTATATTATCGACTTGATGATCAAGAAATTGGCAGCTTAATCGATCAAAATGGAGGAAAAGCTTCTGTCGAAATTATTGCAACATTTCTTCCCAAAGTAGTTGTTGAAAGTCTACTTGCCGCTTTAAAACGAGCAGATTTACATATGCAAGCTTTGACGCTTGAGCCAATTGCTGCCATCAATGTACTGATTCCTCAGTCCATGAGAAGATTGAATGTTGCGCTCGTAGATATCGGTGCAGGTACTTCTGACATCGCCTTAACAGATTCAGGAACGGTTATTGCCTATGGTATGGTACCGATTGCTGGCGATGAAATCACTGAAGCCATTAGCGACTCGCTTCTACTCGATTTTCCGCTAGCAGAAACCGCTAAAAGGCAGTTGACAGATTCTGAAATGATTACTGTAACCGATATCCTTGGTTTCGAGACGGAAATACCAAGTACAGAGGTAGTTCGAAGCATCATGCCTTCTATTGAAAAATTGGCAGATGCTATTTGCAAAGAAATATTGGAATTAAATAACAACAAATCACCAAAGGCAGTGATGCTAGTTGGCGGTGGCAGCTTAACCCCTCGACTTTCTAATGTTTTGGCTGACAAATTAAATCTTCCACAAAACCGTGTCGCCATCCGAGGAATTGAAGCTATTGGCAAACTTACATTTGCTGCCCACGTTCACAGTGGTCCTGAGCTCGTAACACCAATCGGGATTGCTATAGCCGCTCACAAAAGTCCGATTCAATATATGAGCGTGACTGTGAACGGTCAGACGATCCGCCTCTTTGATATGAAAGAAATGACAGTAGGGGATTGCTTGCTTACTGCTGGAGTTAAATTGAATAAATTATATGGAAGACCTGGCATGGCTATGATCATCGAGTTCAACGGCCAATTAATTACAATCCCAGGCGAGCATGGGACAAAACCGATCCTAACAATAAACGGCAAGGACGTATCATTAGACTACACCGTTCGAGATGGCGATGAAATCACTGTCCAGCAAGGGGAAGATGGCCGGTCACCTAAATTGTCTATTAAAGAACTTGTTGATGGATTACCAAGTAAACAAGTCTCAATCAATGGCGTTTCACACACGATTCATGCCGAACTACGCCGTAATGAACAGGTTGTTACAGGTGAAGAATTCCTTCATGACAATGACCGAATTACATGTACGATACCAGGAACACTAGCAGCACTTTTTACAATTACCAATGAAGAACATCTGTTGAGAAGTGTAAAGCCATTTACAGTTAATGTGAATGAAAAGATCGTTACCCTCCCTTCATTCGGTAGCAAGATTGTCAAAAACGGTATTCTAACAAATCCTGAAAGTTTATACGAAGATGGTGATGTGATTGAAATCATTAAGTCAGCCCAGCCAATTACGACTGATTTGGCTTTTGCGATGAATGCCCAGCTAACATTTTCAATCCCCGTTACATTCAACGGAAAAAAACTACAGCTCACAAAAAAGCTCGCTGAGTTTTATCGCGATGGACAAAACTTAACGAATGAAGATGTCATCAACCAAGAGGATGTTCTTAGCTTCATTCAACATAAAATGGAGCCGTTTATTTTTCAGGATGTATTCATGCATATGGACATTGACATGCCAGACCATCCAGTTGGAGGATTTCTGTTAATAAAAAACAATCAAGAAACAACCTTTAATGACACGCTTGCTCCTGGAGATGAATTAAGCATCCTTTGGCCGACATCATCTCCGACATAAAGAAAAAGTAAAAAAGGATCAGACCTTACTCTAAACGGTATTTAGAGATGGGGTTCTGACCCTTCGTTACGCTATAGCCTGTTATATCATTTTCCTACTGCCTCATCAAGTGAAGCCACAGTGATTCTCCAATGTGACTCATTCCAAGCAGGTTTGCCATCTTTAAAATAAATGGCCTGTGGTGATTGGTGTTTCACATCAAAGGTTTCTGCAATATAAGCAGAAAGCGGACGTGCTTCCTGAACAGCTAAATAAGCTGTCTTAACATCGTTGTGCTCATCAATATACCGTTGATATTCTGTAAAGGCTTCTGCACTGACTGGGCAGGTTAAACTATGCTTAAATAGAAGGAATGAATCCTCATTAACTAATTCATTAAACTGTTCTTCTGTTTCAATTTTTACTAATGCCATCTTCATAACTCCTTTCAAAATAATCATCTAGATTGATCAACCATTTCAAAAAAACTGGCGCTGAAATTAGCCTATCATTTCAGCGCCAGTTTTGACAAATTTACTGTTTATACTTCGTTTCCGTTTCTTCAAATGCCTTTTCGGTCTCGTCGAGCAGTTGAGCCGCACTTTTGTTGCTCTTTTTTGGATCCTTAGCTGTTGAATTATCTGCATCTGGTACATGCTTCACTTCAACACTTTTGATTTTTGAACGATGTCCGAAACTTCCTTTATCATCTGCCAAACTTTCGATTCCTTCTTTTTTACTTAATTCTTCTCCAGATTTAACGCCAGGCTTTAAACTGGAAACTTTATTTAATAAGTCAGAACCTTTATCACTAACAATCTGCGTTACAGAATTGCTTTTTTCTTTAGCCGTTTCGGCGATTTCGTTGCCTTTTTCAATCGCAACGCGACGGAGCTTTTCTGTTTTCTCACTTAATGATTTCGCTTGTTCAGTGACGTCGATCCGTAATTCTTTACCCGTTTTAGGAGCCATGAATAAGGCACAGCAAGCACCAATGACGCCTCCAATTACAGCTCCAATAATAAATCCTGTAGAGTTACCAGAATGACGCTCTTCATTTGCTTTTTCGCAATCCTTCGTATAATCCTTAACCAGAAATTCTTTTTGTGCCATGTTCATTCTCCTCTCAACTTTTTATCCCGCTTTAACGGGCAGTGAGCCCCCCACCTCAAGCTTGTGATGAACAAAGAAGATAAGTTTAGACAAACTGCCCGTAAAAGCCCGATTGGTTTAACTAACCATCAGTGGGAAACTGCACCCACCGATGGAAGTTTCACTTTATTTACTAGTTTTCTTCTCCTTACGTATCATCTAGAACGTAAGAACCGCTTTTTTACTACTTTGTCTGATTCTGGATCCTCTTCTTGTCTGTAAGATGGTTCGTCAGTTGACATGGTCTGCTTTTTCTTAGATTTCCACTTATCACGGATTTCCATCGCAACATTTGTCCATTGAACAATCTGGGAAATCTTATCTTGATTATTCTCAAGCTCATGCTGTACTTTGTGTGAAATTTTTTGAACAGATGTATTAAAGTTTTGGATGGAACTTCCCACATCCTTAACTGCATCTACCACGGTATTTAGGTTTTCTGATTTCTTTTGTAAATCTTCTGCGAGTGCATTTGTCTTATGCAATAATTGTGTCGTCTCAAGTGACACACCTTGCATTTGGCTTTCTAGCCCGGTTAATGTTTTCGACACACTATCAAGTGTAGATTGCAACGATTTTAATGTTTTGGCTAAGAAAACAACTAAAATGAAAAAAGCAATTGCGAAAACGGCAGCACTCAAGTATAAAATGATCTCCATATCAATCCCTCCGAAAAATGTTCATTTATCCCGCTTAAACGGGCAATAGATCCCAACTCAAGACTTAAAAGAATCGAAGAAACCTTGGTGGAGGATAACTTGCCCTTAATAGCCTGATTGGTCACAACAGTGGGAGATTACACCCCACTAATTGAAATTTCACATTATGTTTATACGATATTTTTTCTGTTCTTATCAATACCCTTTCCATTCTTTGATAAACTTCATCTCTAAACATTTTCCACAATTATGCTATATATTCCTTCATAATCTTAAGTCTTAGAATAACAAATTTTTTCACGAGTGAAAATTATTTCTCCCCTCGAACTATTATATGTAACAGAATAAAGAAAATCGGTTACAATAATTATGTGATAGGATACGCAACAAGTCTACGTTTTCCAAATATTTTACCTATCATTTTATCCGCATTAACGGAAAGTCACCCACCACTTCAAGGCTTAGAGAAATCGAAGAAGCATAGTTAAGGGGATAGAGGTTTCACTTTATCTTATTTAAATTGGAGGCCATACAATGAAAGATCCTAGAATTGAACAACTAGCAAAAAATTTAATCAATTACTCTGTTAAGCTACAAAAAGGGGAAAAAGTCCTGATTGAAAACTTCGGATTACAACGTGGACTCGTCAATGCCCTTGTGAAAGAAGCATATGCAGCAGGTGGATACCCATTTGTTTCTTTAAAAGACCATCAAGTAGATCGCTCCTTACTAATGGGCGCAAAAGAAGAACAATATGAGATGATAGCTGAATTCGAAGCGAATGTTATGAAAAATATGGATGCCTATATCGGCCTGCGCGCTGGTGACAATATAAATGAGCAATCAGATGTACCCGCAGAAAAAATGGCAATCCACGGCAATACAGTCGGTAAGAAAGTACATAGAGAAATTCGCGTTCCAAAAACAAAATGGGTTGTGCTTCGTTACCCGACAAACTCGATGGCTCAATTGGCGAAAATGAGCACGGAGGCATTTGAGGACTTTTATTTTAATGTGTGCAATCTAGATTACGGCAAAATGAGCGAGGCAATGGACAGCCTGGTTGACCTCATGAATCGTACGGACAAAGTCCGCTTAACTGGACCTGGTACCGATTTAACGTTTTCTATCAAGGACATCAAAGCGATTAAATGTGCAGGAGAATTAAATATTCCTGATGGAGAAGTGTATTCGGCCCCTGTACGTGATTCAGTAAACGGAACAATTACATATAATACACCATCGCCATATCAAGGATTTACGTTTGAAAATGTGAAATTAACCTTCAAAGATGGCAAAATTGTTGAAGCAACGGCAAATGATACAGAGCGCATCAACAAAATTTTCGATACAGATGAAGGTGCTCGGTTCATTGGAGAGTTCGCGATTGGTGTGAATCCATTCATCCTCCATCCGATGCAGGATATCTTATTTGATGAAAAGATTGATGGTAGCTTCCATTTCACTCCAGGGCAATGCTATGATGATGCATATAATGGCAATCACTCCAACATACACTGGGATTTAGTAAATATCCAACGTCCTGATTATGGCGGCGGAAACATCTACTTTGATGACGTATTAATCCGTCAAGATGGCCGGTTTGTCATTCCAGAGCTTGAGAAGTTAAATCCCGAAAACTTGAAGTAATATGTAAAACGGGGCTGTTCCAAAGTGGTCAGACCTCACACTCTATACACCGTTTATTGTGTTATTACACGTCTATAAAGTGAAACATCAATCAGTGGGGTTTTCTTTTCCCCCACTGATTGTTAGTCCCGTTCTAGAGTCACAAACTAAGTACGCCGAGTCCTCATATCTTCGTCTTTGTGAGCTGCATCCTGTAGGCGCAAACTTACCTCTGCGTAACTCCCGGTAAGTTTCACTGTATCTCACCAATCGGGCTTTTACGTCAAAAGCGAGGTTACTGGATACTGCCCCTTAATGCAGGAGAAACGATATATAAGAGATGTGGGATCTTTTAGCCTTTACGTTATTAAACTCACTTTTTCATCCGTCATGGTGGATGATTTATTTCCAATCACTGGATTCTATTCCATCCTCTTTAAGAAGGGAATTTGCTTGTATTTCACGAAACGTCATTCTCCTAGGCAGAACTGGTTGCTCAGTATTATGTTTTTTGGACAACCTCATCAAGTCTAATGGCGTTCTAGTAATTGGTTTTAATGAATCTCCATGTTTTTTGCTATTATCCATTTCTGCCTCTATTTTGCCTTTAGTTGATTTTATTAATTCTTCGTGTTCTTGTTGTAGTTGTTGATAAGACTGGTTTATTTTTTCAAGTTCCTGCTTTTGTTCCTTATCATTCAATTTGAGGTTTGCTAGTTCCTGGCTCTGAACTTCATAAGATTGGCTTACATCTTTTAACTCTGCTTCATTATTTTGATAGGCTTGCTTTAACTCTGCTAATTCTTGGTTATGACTTTCGTAAGAATGCCTTAACTTTTCTAAATCATAGGCATGTTCCTTTTTAGCCATTTTCATTTGTTCAAGTTCATATTTCAACTCTTTGTACGATTGTTTCACTTCTTCAAGCTCTTTATGCAGAAGCTGTTTAGCAAATCTTGTGTCTGCTAGCTCCTGGTTTTGCAAATCATAAGATTGTCTTAATACTTCGAGTACTTGTTTTTGAACTTGTTCACTTAATACTGAAGCAGCCAGCTCTTTTTTCAGTAATTCGTATGAATGGTTTACTTCTACGTACGATTGTTTTTGATACTGTTCCTTCATTCTAGACTCTGCTAGCTCCTGATTCAACTCTTGATTCGTCTCATTTAATACGTCAAGGACCCGTTTCTGATCTTGTTCCGTTATTCTAGATTCTGCTAATTTTTGGCTCATTTCTTGATGTATCTGTTTTAATTCTTCAAGTTCTTGGTGCTGACTTTGTTCCTTCATTGTTGTAACAGATAGCTGTTCGAGTACTTCTTCATGCGAGAGTTTTATTTGAACGAGCTCTTCGCTTTGAACTTGTTCTAACAATTTTGATGTCGAAAGCTCTTTGGTCACTTCTTCGTAAGTTTGGTTTAATTGTTCAAGTTCTTGGTGTAGATTTTGTTCCTTCATTGTTGTAACAGATAGCTGTTCGAGTACTTCTTCATGCGAGAGTTTTATTTGAACGAGCTCTTCGCTTTGAACTTGTTCTAACAATTTTGATGTCGAAAGCTCTTTGGTCACTTCTTCGTAAGTTTGGTTTAATTGTTCAAGTTCTTGGTGCAGATTTTGTTCCTTCATTGTAGCGGTCACTAATTGTTCGCTTACTTCCTCATACGATTGTTTTAACTCTTCTAACACTTCGGTTTGAACTTGCTCGACCAATTTTGTTTCCGATAGCTCTTCAATCACCTCTTGATATGTTTGTTTTAATTGTTCAAGTGCTTGGTGCTGACTTTGTTCTTTCAACGTTGCGGCCGATAACTGTTCGAGCACTTCTTTATATGATTGGTTTAATTGTTCTAGTTCTTCACTTTGGACTTGTTCTACCAATTTTAATTCTGAGAGTTCTTTGGTCATTTTTTGATGAGTTTGCTTGAATTCTTCAAGTTCTTGGTGCTGACTTTGTTCCTTTAAGGTAGCGACCGATAACTGTTCGAGTACTTCTTCATGCGATTGGTTTAACTGTTCTAGTTCTTCCATTTGGACTTGCTCTACCAATTTTAATTCCGAATGTTCTTCCATCATTTTTTGATGTGTTTGCTTGAATTCTTCAAGTTCTTGGTGCTGACTTTGTTCTTTCAACGTTGCGGCCGATAACTGTTCGAACACTTCTTTATATGATTGGTTTAATTGTTCTAGTTCTTCGCTTTGGACTTGTTCTACCAATTTTAATTCTGAAAGTTCTTCGGTCATTTTTTGATGTGTTTGCTTGAATTCTTCAAGTGCTTGGTGCTGACTTTGTTCTTTCAACGTTGCGGCCGATAACTGTTCGAGTACTTCTTTATATGATTGATTTAATTTTTCTAGTTCTTCGCTTTGGACTTGTTCTACCAATTTTAATTCTGAAAGTTCTTCCATCATTTTTTGATGTGTTTGCTTGAATTCTTCAAGTTCTTGGTGCTGACTTTGTTCTTTCAACGTTGCGGCCGATAACTGTTCGAGCACTTCTTTATATGATTGATTTAATTTTTCTAGTTCTTCGCTTTGGACTTGTTCTACCAATTTTAATTCTGAAAGTTCTTCGGTCACCGCTTGATGTGTTTGTTTTATTTGTTCAAGTTCTTGGTACTGACTTTGTTCTTTTAAGGTAGTTACCGATAACTGTTCGAGTACTTCTTTATATGATTGATTTAATTTTTCTAGTTCTTCGCTTTGGACTTGTTCTACCAATTTTAATCCCGAAAGTTCTTCCATCAATGCTTGATGTGTTTGTTTTATTTGTTCAAATTCTTGGTACTGACTTTGTTCTTTTAAGGTAGTTACCGATAACTGTTCGAGTACTTCTTTATATGATTGATTTAATTTTTCTAGTTCTTCGCTTTGGACTTGTTCTACCAATTTTAATCCCGAAAGTTCTTCCATCAATGCTTGATGTGTTTGTTTTATTTGTTCAAATTCTTGGTACTGACTTTGTTCTTTTAAGGTAGTTACCGATAACTGTTCGAGTACTTCTTTATATGATTGATTTAATTTTTCTAGTTCTTCGCTTTGGACTTGTTCTACCAATTTTAATCCCGAAAGTTCTTCCATCAATGCTTGATGTGTTTGTTTTATTTGTTCAAATTCTTGGTACTGACTTTGTTCTTTTAAGGTAGTTACCGATAACTGTTCGAGTACTTCTTTATATGATTGATTTAATTTTTCTAGTTCTTCGCTTTGGACTTGTTCTACCAATTTTAATCCCGAAAGTTCTTCCATCAATGCTTGATGTGTTTGTTTTATTTGTTCAAATTCTTGGTACTGACTTTGTTCTTTTAAGGTAGTTACCGATAACTGTTCGAGTACTTCTTTATATGATTGATTTAATTTTTCTAGTTCTTCGCTTTGGACTTGTTCTACCAATTTTAATCCCGAAAGTTCTTCCATCAATGCTTGATGTGTTTGTTTTATTTGTTCAAATTCTTGGTACTGACTTTGTTCTTTTAAGGTAGTTACCGATAACTGTTCGAGTACTTCTTTATATGATTGATTTAATTTTTCTAGTTCTTCGCTTTGGACTTGTTCTACCAATTTTAATCCCGAAAGTTCTTCCATCAATGCTTGATGTGTTTGTTTTATTTGTTCAAATTCTTGGTACTGACTTTGTTCTTTTAAGGTAGTTACCGATAACTGTTCGAGTACTTCTTTATATGATTGATTTAATTTTTCTAGTTCTTCGCTTTGGACTTGTTCTACCAATTTTAATCCCGAAAGTTCTTCCATCAATGCTTGATGTGTTTGTTTTATTTGTTCAAATTCTTGGTACTGACTTTGTTCTTTTAAGGTAGTTACCGATAACTGTTCGAGTACTTCTTTATATGATTGATTTAATTTTTCTAGTTCTTCGCTTTGGACTTGTTCTACCAATTTTAATCCCGAAAGTTCTTCCATCAATGCTTGATGTGTTTGTTTTATTTGTTCAAATTCTTGGTACTGACTTTGTTCTTTTAAGGTAGTTACCGATAACTGTTCGAGTACTTCTTTATATGATTGATTTAATTTTTCTAGTTCTTCGCTTTGGACTTGTTCTACCAATTTTAATCCCGAAAGTTCTTCCATCAATGCTTGATGTGTTTGTTTTATTTGTTCAAATTCTTGGTACTGACTTTGTTCTTTTAAGGTAGTTACCGATAACTGTTCGAGTACTTCTTTATATGATTGATTTAATTTTTCTAGTTCTTCGCTTTGGACTTGTTCTACCAATTTTAATCCCGAAAGTTCTTCCATCAATGCTTGATGTGTTTGTTTTATTTGTTCAAATTCTTGGTACTGACTTTGTTCTTTTAAGGTAGTTACCGATAACTGTTCGAGTACTTCTTTATATGATTGATTTAATTTTTCTAGTTCTTCGCTTTGGACTTGTTCTACCAATTTTAATCCCGAAAGTTCTTCCATCAATGCTTGATGTGTTTGTTTTATTTGTTCAAATTCTTGGTACTGACTTTGTTCTTTTAAGGTAGTTACCGATAACTGTTCGAGTACTTCTTTATATGATTGATTTAATTTTTCTAGTTCTTCGCTTTGGACTTGTTCTACCAATTTTAATCCCGAAAGTTCTTCCATCAATGCTTGATGTGTTTGTTTTATTTGTTCAAATTCTTGGTACTGACTTTGTTCTTTTAAGGTAGTTACCGATAACTGTTCGAGTACTTCTTTATATGATTGATTTAATTTTTCTAGTTCTTCGCTTTGGACTTGTTCTACCAATTTTAATCCCGAAAGTTCTTCCATCAATGCTTGATGTGTTTGTTTTATTTGTTCAAGTTCTTGGTGTTGATTTTGTTCCTTCAATGTTACGACTGATAACTGTTCGAGTACTTCCTCATACGATTGGTTTAATTGTTCTAACACTTCGGATAGGACTTGCTCTACCAATTTTGATTCCGTAAGCTCTTCGGTCACTTCTTGATATGTTTGTTTTATTTGTTCAAGTTCTTGGTACTGACTTTGTTCTTTTAAGGTAGTTACCGATAACTGTTCGAGTACTTCTTTATGCGAGTGGTTTAATTTATCTAATTCTTCGGCTTGAACTTGTTCTACCAATTTTAATTCGGAAAGTTCTTCGGTCATTTTTTGATGAGTTTGTTTGAATTGTTCAAGTTCTTGGTACTGGCTTTGTTCCTTCAACCTTGCAGCCGATAGCTGATCAAGTACTTCCTCATGCGAGTATTTTAATTTTTTTAGTTCTTCGGCTTGACCTTGTTCTACCAATTTTGATGCCGAAAGCTCTTTGGTCACTTCTTGGTAAGTTTGGTTTAATTGTTCAAGTTCTTGGTGCTGGCTTTGTTCCTTTAATGTTGCAGCCGATAACTGTTCGAGTACTTCTTCATGCGATTGGTTTAATTGTTCGAGCTCTTCGCTTTGGACTTGTTCTACCAATTTTAATTCGGAAAGTTCTTCGGTCATTTTTTGATGAGTTTGTTTGAATTGTTCAAGTTCTTGGTACTGGCTTTGTTCCTTCAACCTTGCAGCCGATAGCTGATCAAGTACTTCCTCATGCGAGTATTTTAATTTTTTTAGTTCTTCGGCTTGAACTTGTTCTACCAATTTTAATTCGGAAAGTTCTTCGGTCATTTTTTGATGAGTTTGCTTGAATTGTTCAAGTTCTTGGTACTGACTTTGTTCCTTTAAGGTAGCGACCGATAACTGTTCGAGTACTTCTTTATGCTTGTGGTTTAATTTATCTAATTCTTTGGTTTGAACTTGTTCTACCAATTTTAATTCGGAAAGTTCTTTCGTCATTTTTTGATGAGTTTGCTTGAATTGTTCGAGTTCATGGTGCTGGCTTTGTTCCTTCAACCTTGCAGCAGATAGCTGATCAAGTACTTCCTCATGTGAGTATTTTAATTTTTTTAGTTCTTCGGCTTGAACTTGCTCTACCAATTTTGATGCCGAAAGCTCTTTCGTCACTTCTTGGTAAGTTTGGTTTAATTGTTCGAGCTCTTCGCTTTGGACTTGTTCTACCAATTTTAATTCCGAAAGTTCTTCGGTCATTTTTTGATGAGTTTGCTTGAATTGTTCAAGTTCCTGGTACTGGCTTTGTTCCTTCAACATTGCAGCTGATAGCTGATCAAGTACTTCCTCATGCGAGTATTTTAATTTTTTTAGTTCTTCGGCTTGAACTTGCTCTACCAATTTTGATGCCGAAAGCTCTTTGGTCACTTCTTGGTAAGTTTGGTTTAATTGTTCAAGTTCTTGGTGCAGATTTTGTTCCTTCATTGTAGCGGTCACTAATTGTTCGCTTACTTCCTCATACGATTGTTTTAACTCTTCTAACACTTCGGTTTGAACTTGCTCGACCAATTTTGTTTCCGATAGCTCTTCAATCACCTCTTGATATGTTTGTTTTAATTGTTCAAGTTCTTGGTGCTGACTTTGTTCCTTCATTGTTGCGGCGGATAACTGTTCGAGTACCTCTTCATGTGATTGGTTTAATTTTTCTAGTTCTTCCGTTTGGACTTGTTCTACCAATTTTAATCCCGAAAGTTCTTCCGTCACTGCTTGATGTGTTTGTTTTATTTGTTCAAGTTCTTGGTGTAGATTTTGTTCCTTCATTCTTGCAGCCGATAGCTGATCAAGTACTTCCTCATACGAGTATTTTAATTTTTTTAGTTCTTCGGCTTGAACTTGTTCTACTAATTTTGATGCCGAAAGCTCTTTGGTCACTTCTTGGTAAGTTTGGTTTAATTGTTCAAGTTCTTGGTGCTGACTTTGTTCTTTCAACGTTGCCCCTGATACCTGTTCAAGTACTTCTTCATGCGAGTGTTTTATTTGAACGAGCTCTTCGCTTTGGACTTGTTCTACCAATTTTAATCCCGAAAGTTCCTCCGTCACTGCTTGATATGTTTGTTTTAATTGTTCAAGCTCTTGGTGCTGACTTTGTTCTTTCAACGTTGCCCCTGATAACTGTTCAAGTACTTCTTCATGCGAGAGTTTTATTTGAACGAGCTCTTCGCTTTGGACTTGCTCGACCAATTTTGATGCCGAAAGCTCTTCGACCACTTCTTGATAAGTTTGCTTGAACTCTTCAAATTCTTGGTACAGATTTTGTTCCTTCATTGTAGCGGCAGATAACTGACTTCGGATAGGACTTGCTCTACCAATTTTGTTTCCGATAGCTCTTCAATCACCTCTTGATATGTTTGTTTTAATTCTTCAAGCTCTTGGTGCTGACTTTGTTCTTTCAACTTTGCCCCCGATAACTGTTCGAGTACTTCTTCATGCGAGAGTTTTATATGAACGAGCTCTTCGCTTTGAACTTGCTCTACCAATTTTGATGCCGAAAGCTCTTTGGTCACTTCTTGGTAAGTTTGGTTTAATTGTTCAAGTTCTTGGTGCAGATTTTGTTCCTTCATTGTAGCGGTCACTAATTGTTCGCTTACTTCCTCATACGATTGTTTTAACTCTTCTAACACTTCGGTTTGAACTTGCTCGACCAATTTTGTTTCCGATAGCTCTTCAATCACCTCTTGATATGTTTGTTTTAATTGTTCAAGCTCTTGGTGCTGACTTTGTTCTTTCAACTTTGCCCCCGATAACTGTTCAAGTACTTCTTCATGCGAGAGTTTTATTTGAACGAGCTCTTCGCTTTGGACTTGCTCGACCAATTTTGATGCCGAAAGCTCTTCGACCACTTCTTGATAAGTTTGCTTGAACTCTTCAAATTCTTGGTACAGATTTTGTTCCTTCATTGTAGCGGTCACTAATTGTTCGCTTACTTCCTCATACGATTGTTTTAACTCTTCTAACACTTCGGTTTGGACTTGCTCTACCAATTTTGTTTCCGATAGCTCTTCAGTAACCTCTCGATATGTCTGTTTTAATTGTTCAAGCTCTTGGTACTGACTTTCTTCCTTCATTGTAGCGGCAGATAACTGTTCGAGTACCTCTTCATGTGATTGGTTTAATTTTTCTAGCTCTTCGGCCTGCACTTGCTCTATCAATTTTGATGCCGAAAGCTCTTCGACCATTTCTTGATAAGTTTGCTTGAACTCTCCAAGTTCTTGGTGCAGATTTTGTTCCTTCATTGTAGCGGTTACTAATTGTTCGCTTACTTCCTCATACGATTGTTTTAACTCTTCTAACACTTCGGTTTGGACTTGCTCTACCAATTTTGTTTCCGATAGCTCTTCAGTCACCTCTTGATATGTTTGTTTTAATTGTTCAAGCTCTTGGTGCTGACTTTCTTCCTTCATTGTAGCGGCAGATAACTGTTCGAGTACTTCTTCGTAAGATTGTTTTAATTCTTCAAGCTCTTGAGCCTTTTCCTGCAAATCGCTATTTTGTTGATTTGCTGTGTCTAATATACTTTTCTGATCCAATTCTTTCCTCTTCAATTCTTCATATTCTTTTTCCATAGCATTATTTCGAGTTTCTAATTCTTCTATCTGTACAGCCATGATTTGTACTTGATCCAATAACTCTAAATGCTCCTTCTTCTCCGCCTGCCACTCAATTTCAATTTGCTCGTTCTTTTGTCGTAATTTCAAATATTCTTCGGTAACATCATTTTCTCGATAGCTCCTTACCATTTTTTTGTATTTTTTAATTTGACGTATCATTGTACTAAGCTGATTTTCATCTACAAAATTGGACATAATTACCCCCCCATAAAAAAAGATATAGAGTATTGTATGTTCTTCCATTTGGGCTGTGCCAAAATAATTGTTACCAACTTTCCGAATAATGGTTTCAGAAAATGGGCGTTAATACCGTAACTAGGACTAGGGGGGCTACATACTTTGTACTGTACAGTAAATATTTTAAAAGGGAGTCGATCATATGAGTCATTCACCACGGCCCACTCAAGAGCTTTTATGTATCAATGCTGAAAAAGTATATGATTGGGTTGTATTACAGAATACGGTTAGGCAATTTGTTTCAGCCAAAGAGCTTGATATTGACCATGAACTGCATGATGTAAAGCATTTAACAACACGCTTCATTTTAACCGATGAGGATGGAAAACCGCTTGGTCCGAATGCTGAGGTTAAGGTAAAAGAAATCGATAAGCGTGAGGAAAAAACGTTTGTCATTGACGGTGCCTTAGTAACACTGGAAAAAGTCTCTTTCGTAAAGATCTTCTTCATTGTCATTGAATTTAGAGGCATTCATGAAAATACACATTTCGTCTTTACTTCTTGCCCAATCCGTGTAGAAGCTCATGAAAGTTTATTCTTATGCGCGCCAGAAGGCACAAGATTAGTAGTTAGAATAACAGATCTAGATGGCACTGCTAAGCTTAATTTCCACGATGATCATTTAAAAAGCGTCGATCTTACATTAACAACATGCCAAAGCATTCAAGCAGTTGCAGATGTTACAATCGAAGTAAAAGCAGACTTCTGCCACCCTCGTGAAATCTTAACAGAGCAATGCCAAGCTCCAATCGTTCCACCACAATGCCCGGTTATTTTCCCTGGTCATGATAACTAATAAGCTTGCATAAGATTTAAGAGAGGAGATTTCCTCTCTTCATTCTTTTTAAGGATGGTGAAAATATGACGGACAAACTACTTCAAGTTTTAGAAAATAAGCTCAAAGAAATGGAAATCGAAAGTATCGAATTTCATGAAAAAATAAGGAAACTAATCCATACAAAAAAGCAATCTCAAGTGTCGATGCCCATTAGCTATTTCAATCATTCAACAATTATAGAGAAAGAAAATAATCAGGAGCATACCGTTTTAGGAACCTTTCATTTTCATAATCAAACGGCTCTTCCCCTACACAGTCCAGTTATCCTACTCAAGATTAACTCGGACAAACCATACGACTTTTCCGGAAAATACGTCCTCCCTAATAAACCTCTTCAAAACGAAGCTTTTTTTTGGGAACGGATCGAAAATCCAAAAAGTAATAGGGATAAGGAGTACTTATTCAAGCCAGTCTCAAAGGAGATAATTCCTCCAAATGAAACCTTCTCATTCTCGAACTTCCAGCTTCGTTTCGCAAACGATGGCCCTGCATCTATACATGTTTTAGGGTATATTTATTACAAAGAAAAAATGGATGGGATACCTGCTTTGAATTCCATCAGCATTAGCTACTGAAAATGAGGTGAGGGATTTTGTTTTCTACTAATAATAAAGAGCTAAAAGATATGATCGAAACTCTTCTTAAACAAGAACTTGAAAGACAAATATCTAAGATCGAGGATGATACAACAAAACATAAAGGGCAAACGATCATCAATATTGACCATGGCTTAAGCTCATATGCTTGGCTATATTTATTGCTTGGACAACAAGCGACACCTGTATCTGACGTATCAGAGGATGTGGGAAAACATTGGAATTTTACAACCGAAACAAAATTGCAGAAAATGAGTGAAGATATAACCCAGATGCAAGAGACAAATAAGAAATTTTATTTAGAGTTATTAGAGGAGCTTCGTTAAGTACATCTTTACCAAGTAACGTGCCTAGCACCTAAAAAAAGGGACATGATCATAAAATCATGCCCTTTTCCAATACCCTCCTGTATCAAGGGGACTTTTTATTCATTCTTAATCGCAATCACAATCATGATGCTTATGATGCTTTTCATGTTTCTCATTATTTTCATCTTTGCAGCAGATACAGAACGTTTTTTGAATACCTAAATATATATTAGTTTCATTAGCTCCTGTTTTGATAACAAGCTCTTTAAAATCCTCTACTTGAAATACTTTTAGTCCATTTGCCGGTACAGTTTCGTGAATTGTTTTGTGACAATCATGTTTTTTTCTTGTTTTAATTGTTACTGTTATATCATAATTAGGTTGTAGTGTAATAAATGTTTTATTGTGGTTTTTTGTAAAATCTTCAAAAACGGTTGTTGTAGTATTTGCTGGTAATGAAAAGTTAAGTGTTTCAAAGCCTGCAGCACCATGAGTTGAAACAAAGCAATGAGCTTTTTTCTCCTCTTTTTTATGTTCCTCCCTATCGCGATCTTTGCAGTGATCTTCTTCCCTTTCCTTTCTACGGAAATCCCCGTCATCGTATGATCTTGAAATATAAGCCATTCTCTCATCTCCCTTTAAATTTGACACTTTAACATGTCTTCCCTGCTATATAATGCAGATGGGCGTAGTTTTGTATAAGACAAGTGCTTATTTTTTTTAAAAAAGATGTGTTTTTTTATTGACCTCTCCAGTAAAATATTAGCCCACCCATTTTTAAGTATTTTGGAGCTTTTGGACTGAATGAGGAATACCATATTCAGAGAAGGAGGATATCATTCGTTATGTCGGAGTGGAAAAAATGTCCTAAAGTACCTAAGTCTCATCCTTTCAGAGAAATTTACAACGACTTTCTTGATTCCAGCCGTGAGGAATTATTGGAGTAGATTGATGATCTCAAGAAGGATCGGAATGCATCATTGGAGAAATAAGACATTCGATCACTTCATTAAACAGCGGATGATTGATACTGAGATAGCGTATTATTGGAAGTTCTTAAATAAAGATAAAAAAATCGATGAAATTGATGAAAAGGTGAAGGGCGATCCGGGTTGAAAGTCTATAAGCACCTTTTAGAACTCGTTTTTATAAATTATGCAGTATTTACCTATATGAACCGCACACCTTAAATCGTTGCATTGTAATCACAATCACTATTATGTGAATAGAGTGCACCGTCATTCTTCATAAAAAAAGGAAAAACCTCAATATTACAAGCACTCTAACATTCATTTATTATTAAAGAAAATAAAATGCCTGTTTTAACGTTATTTAGGAGGTTAATCTACTCATAGAAAAAAAGGACATGATTTTTCTTGAAATCATGCCCTTTTTTCAGTACACTCCTTCATATTTGAACCACTTTTTTCTAAAGCTCTGTTAGGGGTACTTCCACAAGTTCCCACTAAAATAAACTTTCATTTTATATCCATTTTCAATATAAGTTGAAGACCTACTATGTATTTATCCATTAGTCCTTCTATTCTTCTGGACAACAGACACAAACTTGTTGATCGATATCTACAAAACCATGCCAAGTACCAGTGGTATCAATACATTTAATGGAGATATTCGCACTAAATCTTCAACCAGAACAGCAGTGACATGTTCAGAAGAAATAATTCTTGTGATTGGACATTTGTCATGTCTTGTTTCTACCACAAGTACTAGAATTTCTAAATTTAATTTTTACTCTTGATCAACTAACTGAAGTAGGCGGGTTATTCGATTATTTAGGCGGCGAGACTGTTTATTTTGTGACTTTTTTTGGAGGCGTCTATATTCTTGGGATTGAGAAAGTATATTATGTTTTTCGAACAAATCAATTACTTCTTGTTTACTTGCTCCCTTTTCAAGAAGTTCTATTACATCAAACATGTTTTGCTCTGCTAGATATTTTTTAAGACGCCATTTAGTTGCTCCATTCAATACCATTCACCTCCTTACATTATAAAGTATGGATTTTCAATTTTTGTGAAACGGCTTATACCCTATGGACCTGTAAAATTGAAGCCCTATAGAAATAATAACTCTGCGGTAGGCGCCGATTTATAGTTATATTACAAAGCCATCCTTGCTTAAACAGGCGAATCAGTTTCTGTCGATATCAATTTAAGCCATACCACTAAATTTCCTCATTAAACAATGTCCAGAAAATAACTAATTGAAATAAATTTAGATTAGGGGTTCCACATTACTGACTACTTGAGAGCTAATAAGGAGTAAACAGAAAGGTTATACAAAAATAAAAAGTTTATTATTCATCACTAGTGTTGTTGAATCCATTTATGACTTGTCAGATGTCGACGTAGTGGAGCGGTCAAAACATGATATGTCTTTTAAGTATTTTCTTGATATGGCACAAGAATAGGCTCTGATTGAACCAAGTTTCGAAAACTTCGGTTAAAAGATGTCGACCTTTTAAATATGTTAATCAATAAAACAGTAGAAATTGCCATCGAAAAGGAAATCATTAAAAGGAAATATCGAATACACTAAAAAGAATGGAATCAACTTAGTAGCCAAATTAAACCCTTCTGTGACACAAGGTTATCGAAAGAAAAAAGATGTATTTGAATGTAATAAAGATGCGGGAATGTATGTTTGTAAGGCTGGTCATATGGCTATAACGATAGCCGACAAGGTAAGAAAGGAGGAGACACTAATCAAACGGACACCTATTATATCCACCCATTTTTACATATTTAGGAGATTTAGGACAGATAGGTGAATATCCTATTAAGACGAGGAGGGAGATAAAGCGGTATGTCAGAATGGAAAAAACGTCCTAAAGTACCTGAGTCTCATCCTTTCAGAGAAATTTACAACGACTTTCTTGATTCCAACCGTGAGGAATTATTGGAGTGGATCGATGAGCTTAAGAAGGATCGGAATGCTGCATTGGAGGAGAAAAAGAAAGGGAAAAGAACATTTGATCATTTCATTAAACAACGGATGATTGATACTGCAATTGAAGCGTATTATTGGAAGTATTTAAATAAAGACACAAAAATTGAAAATGATGATGAAAACAAGGATAGTAATCCGTGTCAATAAATCGTCAGCCCATAGAACTTGTCTTTATCTACACAGGCCGTACTTATATAAAGCGCTTAAGTATGGGTGCGTGTTTATTCCTGTTATGTGAATATGCTGCACCCATCTTCCTATTTGATAAAAGGGACCTGTTAAATCTCCATGTTGATCTCCTTCTCAATTATCTTGCTTTTTTAAAGGAACGAAATCAATAAACTAACATTCGTGCTCGGTCCGACATAAAAAAGGCGCAATAATAGTGAGATTTTTCTCTTAGGTACAAGCACCCTTTTCGTTCATTGAATACCTTATATTAAGATGATAGAAAGGATGATCTTATGAAACTTTATGATCCAAAGAAAAATAAGTATTATATGGAAGCTCGATATTACTCTCATCATACTAGTCCTGAGAAAAGCAAGTTCCATAACAAGAAAAATGATAAAAAAGAAAAGTTAGAGCAGAAATGTAAGTGCAAATTTCATTTCCGACGGTCTTAACCTCACTATTTTATTTATCACACAAAAAGCCACCGGGTAATTCCCGATGGCATTTGTTATATTACTTCACTTCTAATATCTGTTCATATGCAGCCTGGAATTTCTGAATATCTCCAGCGCCCATAAATAGGATTACACTGTTGTCATGTTTGCGAAGGATTTCTGTTGTTTCCTCAGAAATCAGCTCAGCTCCTGGGATTTTCTCTTGAAGATCCTCAATGGAAAGTTTCCCTTGATGTTCACGTGCCGAACCAAAGATTTCGCACAGATATACTTTATCAGCTAAGTTTAAGCTGTCAGCAAATTCACTCAAAAAAGCCTGTGTTCTTGAATACGTATGCGGTTGGAAGACAGCTACGACTTCACGATTCGGGTATTTTTGACGTGCAGAATCAACTGTTGCTGTGATTTCAGTCGGATGATGTGCATAATCATCAATAATAATTTGATTGCCGATTTCTTTCTCAGAAAAGCGACGCTTCACTCCCATAAATGTAGCCAATTGAGCCTTTACCGTTTCAGTGTCCAAGTTTTCGTATTGACACAAAGCAATAACCGCTACCGCGTTTAATACATTGTGCTTACCAAAGGTCGGAATCGTAAACGTCTCATAATAATTATTACGCACATGAACGTCAAAAGTTGTACCTTGCTCTGAAACTTGAATATTTCGTGCTTGAAAATCATTTTCTTCCGCAAATCCGTAGAAAATCACTGGAACTTTTGCTTGAATTCCTTGAAGTTGCTCATCATCGCCACAAGCAATAATTCCTTTATTCACTTGCAAAGCCATCTTCTGAAACGCCTCGAATACGTCCTCAATGTTAGCAAAATAATCTGGGTGATCGAAATCAATATTTGTCATAATTGCATAATCAGGATAATAAGAAAGGAAATGGCGGCGATATTCACACGCCTCGAATACGAAATAGTCCGATTTAGCAATCCCTTTTCCTGTGCCATCCCCAATTAAATACGAAGTTGGCTTTGCTCCTCCCATTACATGCGCAAGTAATCCTGTCGTCGAGGTTTTCCCGTGTGCCCCTGTTACAGCCACACTGATGAACCCTTTCGACAAGTCTCCGAGGAAGTTGTGGTAGCGAAGAATTGGCAATCCGAGCTTCATCGCTGCAACAATTTCCGGATGAGTATCTGGGAATGCATTTCCTGCAATGATTGTCATTCCAGGCTGAATATTTTCTTCAGCAAAAGGAAGAATTGCAATGCCTGCATTTTCTAATGCAATTTGTGTAAAAAATTTCTTTTCGTAGTCAGAACCTTGAACAACATACCCCATATCATGAAGTACTTGCGCAAGCGCGCTCATCCCAGAGCCCTTAATTCCTACAAAATGGTAAACAGTCATAAATAGATCCTCCACCAATCGTCTATCTGTATCACGTTATAAAATATTATCTTTTTTACATGTTATCTAATGTGGAAGTGATAAGGGTATTAATGGCTTCCCTTTCAGCATCTCCCAGTAAATCATAATCTTATTTTCTCATTTTAATACATGAGTACTCATTATATCACTTTTTAAAAAAATCAACCATCACACGATACTACCATTTACTTAGTTGATTTTACCAACCGATCAATTTTCAATGTATGCGTTACAATTCTTATTATATTATATACATTTTTGTCTAGGATGTTCACCTGCAAAACACACCAAGCTGACGAATAAACGAACAAACTCGATGAAAGTGACGTGAGTAACACTATAACACATCTTCTTGCATAAAAAACATGTAAGATTTTTACGTTATTTGTTTTTTGCTTTTGAACTTCGCAAGAGGAACTTCGATTACGGAACGCTACTCCCTCGTGACAACCGTTAGCACAAACGAAGAATGACCATGAAGCACCCGATAATATTGTCCGATTTTAAGTCACTGAATTTTCCTCCAAAAAGTATTCCAATTCTTCTTCAGTGATGAGGACATCCCTTGGTTTGCTTCCTCTGGATTCAGAAATGATCCCCTGTTCATGCATCATTTCCATCAATCTAGCTGCACGATTGTAACCTATTTTAAACCTTCTTTGTAAACTTGAGGTTGAAGCAGCATTTTGAGCAACGACAAATTCGCATGACTCAAAAAATAGTTCATCGATTTCTTCTGTTACTTGAGCTTTATTCAATAATTCTTCTTGCTCAAATAAGTATTGAGGTTGCTGCTCATTCTTCACATGATTTACAACTTCGTCAATTTCATGATCAGTGACGAATGTTCCTTGGAGCCGAACCGATTTGGAAGATCCATTTTCAGCAAACAACATATCTCCTCTACCTAACAGTTTTTCTGCACCACCACTGTCAAGAATTGTCCGTGAATCTACTTGAGATGAAACAGAAAAGGCAATTCTTGTCGGGATATTTGCCTTAATCAACCCAGTAATGACATCAACTGAAGGACGCTGAGTTGCAACAATCAAATGAATCCCGCAAGCACGCGCTTTCTGTGCAATTCGACTAATAGCCTCTTCTACATCTGCAGGTGACATCATCATTAAATCTGCAAGTTCATCAATAATAATCACGATAAAAGGCAGTTTGTTTGCATACTGACCCGCAGCCTCTGCGTTTTCATTGAAACGTCCAATATCACGTACTCCCGCATGAACGAATAGTTCATAACGCCGTTCCATTTCTTCGACAGCCCATTTCAAAGCAGCAGTAGCTGCCTTAACATCCGTTATTACCGGACTAACGAGATGAGGAAGACGATTATAAGGTGCAAGCTCAACCATTTTAGGATCAATGAGCAAAAGTTTTACTTCTTGTGGTGTAGCTTTGTACAGTAAACTGATTAACATTGAATTAATACATACACTTTTCCCTGAGCCCGTTGCCCCTGCAATGAGTCCATGCGGCATTTTTTTCAAATCTGTTACGATCGGTTGTCCGGAAATATCAAGCCCAAGTGCAACTGTTAACGGAGATGGATCTTGTTTGAATGAATCACTTTCGAGAATTTCCCGAAGAAAAACAGGCATGCTTTTTCGGTTCGGTATTTCAATTCCAATTGTATGCTTACCGGGAATCGGTGCTTCCATCCGAATATCCTGTGCAGCAAGACTTAGTTTAATATCGTCCATTAAATTCGTAACCTTATTCACCTTCACGCCTGGCTCTGGCTGTACTTCAAATCTTGTGACAGCAGGGCCTTGGGTTACATTGACCACTTTTGCACGTACATTAAAATTCTTTAATGTATCATCCAATAGTGCCGTTTGGCCATCAAGCCATTCATTGTCGTTTTCCGCGGTTTTAGCCGGGGTTAATAGATTGATAGAAGGAAAGGCATAGTACGGGTTTTCTTCTTCCCCTTGTGTATGATTCAATACAATATCCTCATGTAATTTCATTTCTACCGGAATAGTAGAAATGGCCTCTTTTACCGATTCTTCGATATATACATGACCTTGATCAGAAGAAAGAGGTGTTTCGGCTTTCGATTCAAGTCGGTCTTTGGTTATTTCTGATTCTTGATTATGTATTTCAGCATCCTCTTGTTCATCCGTATCTTCAGACTGTGATTCGACAGTTTCCCGGGAAATGTTCTTGTTATCGACAATCGATTTTCTCATCAATTCAATCGATTTCAGCCGATCTACCTTTTCTTTATCTTGCTTTAACATAACTACATTAAATGGAATATGTTTTTTTACAGTTTTTTCTTCTACAGGTTCTTGTTCAATGGAAGATTCCTCTATAGTCGTTGCATACTCTGGTTCTTCTTTAGGCACAGCATCCATTATCTCGTTCTCTTCTACGTTTTGTGCAAACGGTTCAATTGTAGCAGCTGTCGCTTCAGAACTTATTTCCTTTTGATCTGTTTTTTCTACATTGATTAGTAGAGACAAATCTTCATTTGTTTCTTTTCCATCTTGAACCTCGCTTATTTCTGATGCAACTTCATTAACCTCTTGTTCCTTATAATCTGGTTCAACTTTTTCCTTATACTTACTTGCGACTTCTTCTCTCTCATTGTTTCGCAGGATCGCTGATGTTTCTATTGGGTCAATAACACGTAATCCTATTGTGTTTTCTAATTCATACTCTATAGGGGCATCTTCCGTTTTTTTAGACAATTCTGGCCGTTTATAACCATAGATAGGAGATGGGATTTCAGTTGGCCGAAACGGTGTTTTTGACGGAATAATTTTAGTAGTTTTGGGTGCTACTTCTACTTCTGGTTTCTTTATTTCTGGTTTTATCGGTTTCTTGTTAACTTTTTCCGCACTTTTCTCCCGATAGTTCAGATTTCTTTCTTTATTTATTGGTCGCTCGGGCCTTTTAGGGCGCCTTTCTCTCACTTTACTATCTGGTATTACAGGAAATTTAAATTCACCCTTTGGATATTGAAATAATATCCGAGTATCCGGGTCTAAACGAGTTGACGTAGGCTCTTCATGCGAGACTGATTGCTCTTTCAATCTTTGCAATTGAGTCAAGTCCATCTTTTTTAAAGTATCTTTATCAATCTCTTCATCTAGCATAATTTCTTCTATTTCAATAATTTCTTCATCTTGAAACCATTTCTTTATTTTTTTGAGCCATTTCAATACAATCACTCTTTCTACCAACTTATAGTCAACGATCTTTTTAATTTATTTAAATCAACTTTTATCCCGCGTTAACGGGATAAACCATTTGGAATATATCCAGTATACACCAATTAATCAATGATTTTCACAAAATTCATTAGTGGAAACCTTTTTATTTGTGAGATTTTCATAACCTCTAGATGACCTAGTATACGTGGATTCTATTTCAGTAGCAATACAGTCATATTATATTTTCATTATAAAGTGAAACTTCCAACAGAGGAGTGCAGTTTCCCTCTGTTGGTTAGTTGAACCAATCAGGGTTTTACAGGCTGTTTACCCACTTAATACACCATTCCATTTTTCACGAATTACTTGGGGGTTATTACAGCCTGTTAAACCGGGATAAAGTGAAACTTCCCCCAGTGGGGTGCAGTTCTCCACTGGGGGTTAGTCCCGTTCTACTGTCGCTAATACCTCCACTTCGCTTCGGTAAAGCGACACTACGAACCCGATTCAACGAACTCAGACTAAGTACGCCGCGTCCTGCGGCCACGCCTGAGTGACCCACATCCTGTGGGCCTCAACTAAACCGCTGAAGAGCACAGCGGTAAGTTTCACTGTATCTCACCAATCGGGGTTTTACAGGCTGTTTACCGCTTTACTCCTATTCCACTTTTTCACGAAATATTTATCAAGGGATATTACTGCCTGTTAAACTGGGATAAAAAAGAAGCACATCCCGACCAGTGATGTCTCACTGTCAGAATGTGCATTTTATTAGATTTTGCTTGATTATTCGCTTCTCTTTTTATTTTTACCTAGTATGAAGATTGGCTCTAATTCATCATTTTCGTATAAGAAGGAAAGAGCGGTAATCGGGACATGGCCGCTTGCAAAAAAGCTCATTGCCATTTGTGCAAGTACATCATAGCCCGTATCATTTTCAACATCGGCGATAATGATGACATCCTGATGCGGAATGCTAATGGCCATTTCACCTTTCATTGTTTTCTTCATTTCTTTTAACCACGTGTCGTTCAGGATACGGCTTGCGTCGTAGCCGTCATTCGTATTCAAGAAATAGAATGTATTACCTGCAACGGTATCAGATTTCAAAGGGGTTTTGAGCGATCGGACGTTAAACTTGGCAATTTGCCGAATTCGCTCAGGTTCCCACCCCTCTTTCTCTAACATCTGCCGATCGATAAGTCGGTATGTATTTCCTAAGTCCAGCGCATACAGAATCCGAGTTTCTGCTGTATGTTCATCAAATAAAAACGGATTTCCAACAGTAGCTTCTTTTGGAAATGAGGTGGAGCGAATGACTGGAAAGATGCTTTTTTCCTTCCCTGTCAACGTATGATCTTCTCCCATGACCAGCAAGGCTTCCTCAACGTAATATACTACTTCATCAATGGCTTTTTCTTTTGAAATTTCCCAATTTGCCACGATTTTCGGCAACTCGACCGAAATTCCTTTTCCAGTTACCGTGTTTTCAATTCGAAGAACATCTGTCTTATGATCGAAAGCATAGCTGCGGTTTTCCGACCCTAGCCGCTCTTTCATAAGTTTCATGATCTGCTTACTATCCATTTTCATCCAGAAAACTTCACTCCTTTAAGGACATGGGGCGGGGCTTCGCAACTTCATTATATAGTCAATCTTTATATCAAATATACCTAAATTATTGAAAAATATTTCGAATTCCGGCTTCGCACCGCCACCATTGTGATTAAGCGCATCTAACGTGTTTAAACATTATAACGATTCAATAAAATCTTTAATTTCTTGCTCGGTTTTACGGTCTTTACTAACAAAACGCCCTAACTCTTTTCCATTGTCATACGCAATAAAGCTTGGAATACCAAAAACATCGTTTTCAACACATAGATCAATAAATTTATCACGGTCTATATGTACGAAAGTATAATCTGGATACGCAGCTTCAATACCTGGTAAAACAGGTTCAATTACTCGACAGTCTCCACACCAGTCTGCTGAAAACAAAAAAATATGTTTCCCTTCATTTTTTAACGTTGTAAATTGCTCCATAGATTCTAAGTTCTTCATTTTATTCCCTCCATTTATTCACTAAATTTAACCCCGCATTAACGGGCAGTAAGATCCCAAGTGGTGAACTACACTCCACTGGGGGAAGTTTCACTTTAGCTATCATCTCTTATTTTGATGATACCAAACTACTTCACGATAAACCAACAATACGCAAATTTGCTTTCAGTTAATATGAGAAGAAATACAAACCGACGATAAACAGAGTCTATAGACCCATTTCTTCGAGGTTTCCTTGTTACCAGTCTTCCGTCTTAAACAACTTTCTATTGTTATCAACTACTAAAAATTCTATAATATAGTAAATATTTCTTATATTGAAATAGTATAGTACATACTTTGTACCTAATGTTTTAGAAAGAGAGGAAGTTCATGAAAACAATTAAAGCAAAGATCGGACTTATTATTTTCATCTCATTAGTTAGCGTTCTTTTGTTAATAGTATTTAACATGGTCGCAATGGGCATGCAAAATAACGTTCGAGAAGAGCAGATAATTCTCAATCAAGCTATCCAGGATAGTAAGGATCTTAAATATCAAATGGCGGATATACGAAAATTCGAGCGACAATATTTGAAAAATCCTAAAGCATCCAATGCAAGGTTTGTATTCGAACGTGCCGGTAAGATTATCGATACATCTGCATCATTAAAAGCAGAATACCGCTCATTTCCTGACATCGTTCAGGAATTCGAAAAGATTGAGGATTATGTTAAAGATTACAAAAATAGCTTTAAGCAAATCGTCCAGCTATATGAAAAAATAGGCTACTCCAACACAGAAGGCCTTCAAGCAGACCTTGAAAGTAGCGGGGTAAAAGTGGCTGAGTTGCTTTTGCAATCGAATCACCAAGAACTTTTCAACCAATTTTCCATTATTCGTCTATTCGAAAGACAATATTTAGCAACAAAAGAAACCAGTGCTAATACAGAATATTCTTCACAGATGAATGACTTGGAAAATACAATAGCTAGTTTATCCATTTCTCCGTTGCAAAAAGAGGCCCTAATTGTTCAACTAAATAATTATAAAGATCCAATGAGATCGATCGTGAAAACCTATCTGGATACAGCAACAATGACGATGGCCTTTGATACAACAGCCCGCACAGTTGAAGACTCCGCTTCTGATTTAGAAGCCATTGTACATGATCACGAAACTAAATTGAACCGAGCAAATGAAGTAAAGATTAAGTGGATAACTATTTCTCTTGTCGTAATCAGTATTATTATTGTAGTCATTCTTTCGACCACAGGCTATTTTTTAATGGCGTCGATACGGAATTCTATATTTGCTTTAGAAGACGGAGCAGATAAAATCGGCAACGGGAATCTGGCTTACCAAGTAACCATCACACGAAAAGATGAAATGATGAGTTTAGCTTCAACTTTCAATAAAATGGCTGAAAAAGTTAAACAAACTTTACTCGAAGTTAGAAATTCAGCTGATCAGTTGAACTCTTCTTCACAAAATCTAGCCGCTATTTCTGAAGAAACTTCAGCTCAATCCAATCAAGTAAATGCAGCGATTAAACAAGTTGCATCAGGAGCGACATTGCAATCTTTAGAGCTTGAGGAGAGCAATGATATTTTGCAAAAGGTTACGAAGTCTATCTCAGAAACAGAATTGATCAGTGAGGAAATTGTTATTGAGGCTAAACAAACGGAGAATGAAGGGCATGAAGGACTGAATACTGTCGCAAGCCTCCAGGAAACATCTGAACAATTCCTAGATTTGGCTTCACACTTGACGATGCAAATTCAAAGTGCATCTGAAAAATCACTTGCAATATCAGGTATCGTTGGAACAATCCAAGAAATTGCTGAGAACACTAATCTTCTTGCCTTAAATGCTGCCATCGAATCTGCCCGAGCCGGGGATGCAGGCAGAGGATTTAATGTCGTGGCAAACGAAGTACGAAAGCTTGCGGAACGATCTAAGCATGAAGCCCAAAGCATTCAAAACGTCATCCATACAATGAATGAACAAATGAAAGCACTAATGATTGAATCAAAGAAATTCAATGAATATAAAACGATTCAAAGTAATTCTGTGGACTATACAAAAAGCGCATTTGAAAATATCGTTCAACATGTAGAACGAATCAGCTTGAAAATTAGTACAATCCAATATTCCATACGTGATGTCCAAAGCGCAAATACGATCCTCGTTCAAAAAATGGGAGATGTGTATCAAGTATCAGAGCAAGCTACCGCCGCTTCACAAGAAGTAAGTGCATCAAGTGAAGGCCAATTAATGGCGATTACTCAAGTTAGTGAAGCAGCATCAGAACTAAGCCGTATCGCAGCTGATTTACAAACAGTCGTTTCACAATTTAATCTTGAGGAAGAAGCCAACGGCATACCTTCTGATAAGAAAAAGAAAGCAAGACGAACTAAAAAACTTAAGTTCCTCAAGCGATAGAAAAACGTACTGGACATAGAAGAGATAGGCTTAACATTGCAAGTCTGACCTTACATTATTTATCGTGAATAGACTGTGAGGTCAGACCCTTTTTCTTTTTGAGCAGGCTCGATAGCTCTTCGTAATATTACTTTGACGCATATTTTAGAATTTGACGCAAAAAAGCTCTTCCTCCATTCCAAGAAAAAACTTCACTAAAATTATCCCGCATTAACGGGCAGTAAGACCCCACCTCAAGCTTATGAGGTACAAATAATGTAGGTGGAGGACTAACTGCCCCTAAAAGCTCGATTGGTGAGATACAGTGAAACTTACCGATGCGTGAGCAGAGGTTTAGTTGAGGCCCACAGGATGGGGGGCACTCAGACGTGGCCGCAGGACGCGGCGTACTTAGTCTGAGTTCGTTGAATCGGGTTCGTACTGTCGATTGATCGAAGCGAAAGCAAAGATCATAGCGACAGTAGAACGGGACTAACCATCAGGGGAAATGAGGCCCCCCACTGATGGAAGTTTCACTTTATCGTCGTTGTCCAATTTTATATTCATTCTGCCCAACTAACATGTTCATAATATGGCTGAACATGTCTGCTCGGGTGATGCGTTCATATGTAAATACGTCAATCGCGCCTTCCTTTTTTCGAATTCCAGCACGCAATATTCTCGCACCGCCAACAATGAACACATCTGATGATTACCGGACTGCTAGAGCACCCCAATTATAGAGGAACAACCCATGTTTTGTTTCGGCCACTCCACCTTCAAGTCCTATTCCAATTTGTGTTTCACTTTCGGTTAAATCATTTCGAGCCCGATTCATCGTACCTTCAATCGTTTCTTCATCAGAAAAAGGCTGTTCTTGTACACCAGGTGCAACGTTTAAAGGGACAGATTTCAGCATGTTCCCCTTTAAATGCATGCTGTACTGCTTGCACCTTTGCTGGGTTATGACTTCCGACTACAATACGCAACCTTGTTTTATTTAAAAGTAGGAGTATTTCAGCCAAGCAGAAACATCATCTTAGCAGGAAACCCTGATACCGGTAAAAGCCACATGGCCATAGGCCTCGGGATGAAGGCCTATAAAGAGGGATATAAGTTGTGGTTACTGTTCATTGTTAATCAATCAATAAAAAAAGCGTCGCTGAAAGAACTCTACGAATTTTTCAAAAATAGAAACCTATTGATGGAAAGGGATAGCTGTCGAGAAAGGAATTCCACATCTTAAAGAACAGATTGAAAATCACGCGAGGAAAAAGAGAATTAGAAGATCAATTGGGAATACTCCTATTTAATTATGGTCAGCCCACCAATCAAATGTAAATATTTAGATATTAGGAGTTTTAAATGATTAAGTGTGGGCATGTTGAATTGACAAATATAAAATGGGTTATTCCAGTATATCATTCAAATTATCACTGACCTAATCTGTGAATGCTCAGTAGCAACAATCATGCTTGTCATCTTCATTATCATTACAGCAGATACACATGGTTAATGTAATATTTGCGGTAAGCCTTCCAGGAGCAGCGCCTCCTGTGACAACAACTCGTTTTAAATTCTCAACTGTAAATGATACTACATCTTGAGGATCAATAACTCTTACAATCTGTTTGTCACAACCTTTTTTTCTTATTGTTGTAATCGTTACTATTAATGTATGAGCATCACCACCGCCAATTGGTTCAGAAGATTGCAAATTCATCGTTGCTTTATTGTGATTTTTTGTAAAATTCTCATAAACCAATTTTTCTGCACCCGCTGGGACAGAAATATTTGGATTTGAAAATTGAGTAGCAATAAAACATTGATTGTTCTTATCTTCTTTTCTTTCACGATCTTTGCAATCGTCTTTCCCTCGATAATTTTCGTTATAATCTGACCTTGAAACAAAAGTCATTTCTCTCATCTCCCTTTCATGCTGACACTACACTGTGTCTCTCCTGTTATATAATGCAGGTGGAAGCTAAAGTGTATGGGACTAGAGCTAATAAATTCAAAAATATAGGTTTTTCAATTATACTTCGACAAAAGGACAAGGCAGTACCTAGTCCATCTCATCTCCGGGGGCTCTTGTGATTAACAGGGCATAAGGGCGAGCTCAATCGCTCATCGAAAGATTACTTTGATGCATATTTTTCGATTTCAACGCATAAAAAAGCTCTTCCTCCATTCCGAAGAAAGAACTTCACTAAAAATTATCCCGCATTAATGGGCAGTAAGACCCCCACCTCAAGCTTATGAGGTACAAAGAATGTAGGTGGAGGACTAACTGCCCCTAAAAGCCCGATTGGTGAGATACAGTGAAACTTACCGATGCGTGAGCAGAGGTTTAGTTGAACTAATCGGGTTCGTACTGTCGATTGATCGAAGCGAAAGCAAAGATCTTAGCGACAGTAGAACGGGACTAACCATCAGTGGGGAATGAGGCCCCCCACTGATGGAAGTTTCACTTTATCGCTGTTGCCCAATTTTATATTCATACTGCCCAACTAACATGTTCATAATATGGCTGAACATGTCTGCTCGGGTGATTCGTTCGTTTGTAAATACGCCAATCGCGCCTTCTTTTTTTCGAATTCCAGCACGATTTGTAAATTCATCCATAACCGGCCCAAGCTCTTCTCCAGCAAGCAGTCTATTGGCAACTGTATCTGGCAGCAATATTCTTGCACCGCCTGCAATGAACACATCTGATGATTCCCGGACTGCTAAAGCTCCCCAATTACAGAGAAACAGTCCGTGTTTTGTTTCGACCACTCCACCTTCAAGACCTATTCCAATTTGTGCATCACTTTCAGTTAACCCATTTCGAGCCCGATTTATCGCACCTTCAATCGTTTCCTCATCCGAAAAAGGCTGATCTTGTACACCAGAAGCAACGTTTATGGATATGATTTCAACACGTTCTCCTTTAAATGCATTCTTGACTGCTTGCACTTTTGCTGGGTTATGACTCCCGACTACAATTCGTAACATCGTACCTCACAATCACCTTTACCCGTTATTTAGAATACTTTCAAGCGTCGTTTTATCACAAGCACGCACTAATTTCCCAATTAGCTCACGCGCTGCTGCATAATCGTCTATATGGATCATAGAAGCCGCTGTATGGATATATCTTGAGCAGATGCCTATTACTCCACTTGGTATTCCTTCATTCGCTTGATGCACACGTCCTGCGTCTGTACCACCTTGTGATACGAAATATTGGTAAGGAATGGAATGGGTTTCTGCTGTATCTAAAATAAATTCACGCATCCCTTTATGCGTTACCATCGTACGGTCAAGGATTCTTAATAGTGCTCCTTTTCCTAACTGCCCAAATTCAGATTTATTACCGGACATATCATTTGCTGGACTCGCATCCAATGCGAAGAAAATATCTGGTTTAATCATAAATGCAGAAGTCTGTGCACCGCGAAGACCCACTTCTTCTTGAACCGTGGCTCCTGAATATAGATTATTTGGTAACGTCTCCCCTTGTACGTCTTTCAAAAGTTCGATGGCTAGACCGCATCCGTAGCGGTTATCCCATGATTTTGCAAGAATTTTCTTTTCATTTGCCATCGGTGTAAATGGACAGATTGGGACAATTTGTTGACCAGGGATAATGCCGATTTTCATCGCATCTTCTTTATCGTCGGCACCGATATCAATCAGCATATTTTTAATATCCATTGGTTTTGAGCGTTGAGACTCCTCAAGTAAATGAGGTGGAATCGAGCCAATTACCCCTATAACTGGACCATTATCGGTAATGATTTGCACACGTTGCGCAAGTAGTACTTGGCTCCACCAGCCGCCAAGTGGCTGAAAACGGATCATTCCATTATCCGTAATTGACGTGACCATGAAACCTACTTCATCCATATGACCAGCAACTAGTACAGTTGGTCCATCTACTGGTCCTTTTTTCAGACCAAAAATACTGCCAAGTCGATCCTGAACAATTTCATCTGAATATTTCTCAAGCTCAGATTTCATAAATTTTCTGACAGCATGCTCATTTCCAGAAGTACCTGGCAACTCAGTCAACGTTCTAAATAACGCTAAAGTTTCTTGATCCATTTTTTTCTACCTCGAATCTGACTATATTATGTACCCCTCTATTTTACAGAAAATTGCTGTTTGTTGCCACTTACAGATTATTTTGCCCTCAGAATAAAATAATTTGCATAGTATGAATACATACACCATAGAAGATTATATCGGTAACTAATTATTGGGAAGTGATGACAATCTTTTGTATACTAAGAGATAGATTTACACGTGTGAAAACGGAGGGGATCAGAGAATGAATTGGAAAACATTAATACTAGGAGTTACTGCCGGTTTTGCTGCAGGCTATGCAACGAAACAAGTATTGGAACAATCAGGACCACCTTCTCCTGAAAAAATATTAGATGTTGTGAAAGCATCCATTAAGAAGGATGGAAAAATTTACGGTTCTTGGATTTTAATGAAGCCTGAAACGTATCAAAAATACGACCTCGATTATGAAGTGTATAAAGGTGGCATTACGAGGAGAATCAACGATACCCAAGAACAATTCGAATTTGTTGCAGATGCAGCTTCAGGTACAATCATTGATTTAATTCCGCAAAAATAACAAAGGGTCAGGTCTCTTACCGACAGTAGAAAGGGACTAACAATCAGTGGGGGAGAAGAGCTCCCCACTGATTTAAGTTTCAATTTATCGTGTTATTATTGCAGGTTCTGTCCCTTATGAGATATACGTTCGTCCATTATCGGACTCGTTTTACTTCTGCTACAATTTCTTTACCCGTCTCATCCCATTTTACAGCTCGGTAGTAGGCATCATGATAAAAGCTATACCAAGCTTTTTTTTCCATCCCCTCTTTCATCCACTTTTGTTTTTGATCGATGGAGTCCATTGGGTAATCATCATAAGCAAGCACCCATAATACATTATTATGCGCATGCGTTGGCATAATATCAGCCATATGAATGAGCATATCATCGCCGCTTTCGATCATGATAACCGAATGGCCAGCGCTATGACCGCCTGTATGAATCATCTTGATTCCTTTTGTTATTTGCAAAGCGGTACTGAAAGGTTGAATTAAATGAGCTATAGCCTCCCAATTTTCCCGCCAATATGTATTTCTTGAACGAATGTTAGGATTTTTCATTTCTTCCCATTCAATATCAGATGTTATGATCGATGCATTTTCAAAAACAGGTGCATATTTTTCTCCGATATGCTTAGTAAGCCCGCTAACATGATCAAAATGTAAATGCGTCATTAACACATAATCAATATCAGATGTCTTTAGGCCCAACTTTGCTAAATCTTCAACCACTTTTGATTCTTCTTTTACACCATAGTTTCGGATTTGTTTTTCTGAGAATCGATTATTTCCCACTCCTGAATCAATCAGAAGCTTTAATCCATTAGCTTCAATTAGAATGGGATCGGTCCGTAATTCAATTTGATTGATATCATTTACTGGATATTTTTTTGACCAAAGTGGTTTCGGAACAACCCCAAACATGGCTCCCCCATCCATATGAGTCACCCCACCATTCAACCAAGTCAGCTTAATGTCTCCAATTTGTAATGTTTCCATAGATATCCCCCATTTTTGAAACTGTCGCCAGTCTATTTTTATCTTGAAGCGCAAGATGTGCGAATTCATCTTGATCTTTCATCATGCCAGGCAGAATCAGCCCTAACCATTCCATGCGTTTGTTTTCGGAGAAGTAACGAAAACCAGCCTTGTTTGTCTTTTCTTCTAAGGAAAAGAATAAACCCACTGAACAAAAATGAACTTTCTTACAGTTCCCATACATGACTTTCTCAATGGCTTGAAACGCACGTTCAGCGATATTCTGAGCCATTTGGGAATCGATGTTTTGCTTAAACTTACGCCCCATTCCTTGAACATACCTATTTAAGTCGAATTTACGAACGCTCTATTGTTCTTTGAATTGGTTTAAAAGTTGATTTCGTTCTTTGCTTTTTGGCATGCGAATTTCTTAACATCAGCCCAATCTACCATCTCATGCTAATGGTAACATATGTTAAAAGATTTAAGGGAAATAAGAGCATGATATTCGTACTTTTTTATACATGTTTGGCTGAGCAAATGTCGGATCGTTAACGTGGTATAAGCCACGCCCTATCTGAAGCCGATTCATCTCATGACTCGCTATAAACATTAACAACAGAACCCCGATATGACTAAGTGCTTTTATAACATCTGTACCTGGTATCCATCCAAATACTGCTGGACCAATCATCACACCAATGATTAATTTCCCTAATACAGATGGCTGACCAAACCGCACTGAAATCACTCCGACGATTTTTGTAGCGATAATAATAATAATAATAATAATAATAAATAGCTGTAAAAATAGTTCCAAATTCTTTCCCCCTTCTAAAAAAGCGCAAAAAAAGCCCGTCAGTGACAGGCTCCTCCAATTTGTTGCTTTATATTCAAAATAATTTATGTCTATTAAATTATTTGAAAAGGAAGTTTTTTTGAAAATAAAGTGTCTCCTATGATCGCTTTTCATTCTTATTATGTCCTATTCTGCGACAGCCCTAAAGGGTTTTCTTTTCTCACGACCATACTGAATATTATACAATTTTTCATATAATCCTTTGTTTTGTAAAAGTTCTTCATGACTGCCCATCTGAACGATTTTTCCATTTTCAATGGCAATAATTACATCAGCATTTTGAATCGTGGATAATCGATGGGCAATAATAATGGTCGTTCGATTTTTCATTAGCTCCTGTAAGGCTTTTTGTACATAAAGCTCTGTTTCACTATCAAGAGCTGAGGTCGCTTCGTCCAATAATAGAATCGGTGCGTTTTTCAAAACTGCTCGAGCAATGGCTAGACGCTGCTTCTGCCCACCCGATAAGCGAATGCCTCTTTCTCCTATCTTCGTGTCGTATCCTTCGGGAAGAGACATAATATAATCATGTAAAAAGGCTTGGCTGCAGGCTTGTATTATCTCCATTTCCGTAACATTGGGACGAGCAATCTGCAAATTTTCTCGTATCGTCCCAGTGAACAAAAAAGTCTCTTGTGGTACATAGGCAACGGCACTTCTTAATTCTTCAAGAGAATAATCAGCAGTAGATCTATTATTAATGAAAACATCGCCTTCACTTGGTTTATGGAAGCCTTGGAGCAAATTGAATAGCGTACTTTTCCCTGCTCCACTTGGTCCAACAAGGGCCACAACTTTTTCAACTGGAATCTCTAACTGAAATCTATCAAAAATGATTTGATTGTACTCATAACCAAATGTTACATTTTGAAAACGAATAGATGAAACAGTATTTATAGCCTTATTGTAAGAAGGTAATCCATAAGATTCAGGCTCAAGATCTAGTACGGTGGAGAGTCTTTCAACTGCGGTCGCCGAGCGTTGAAAGCTTGCCCACATAGCAGCTAAACCAGTTAACGGATTTACTAAATAATTCACAAGATTTACATAGATTAAGAGCGATCCTACTGTCATTTCTCCTGTAAATACAAAATAAGCACCTAAACAAAGACTAAATAAAAAGTAAAAGGAACATAATAATTCCCCGGCTGTAAAAAACCAAGCCCTTAATTTAGAATTGGCAATTTCCAAACGATACAGTTCATCATTCTTCTTTAAGAGTTTATTAAATGTAAGCTTTTCCAATGTATAGGAACGGATCACAGTGAGTCCAGAAAACGATTCATTAAGAATCGTATTAATCTTTCCAAATAAAGTATAAATCCTCCGATTATTTCTGCGAAGTAATAGTCCAAAAAAAACACCAAAACCGATCGCCAAAGGAGCGACAATCAAACTAGCAAAACATATTATCGGATTAATTTGATATAAGTAGATAAAGACAGCGATATAGATGATGGGAAGCAAATATCATTGTTAAAGTGCGATAATAAATTACCAGATTCAAGAGTAGCTAATTTACCTGCGGGCAATCGTAAAATATGGCTAAATAAATAGGATTTCAAATCTTTTTTAATACCATTAATCGCGATCGTTTCATAAATAATATAAATATAAGTAGAAATAATATTTAATAAAATAAGGCCTACACCAATAGGTACTAAAGCTTTGATTCGATCAAGATTACTAGAAATAGCGGCATCAGTAAGATTCCCAAAAAACCATGCAAACGCCATCGTGAAGAAAATTTGTATAAATAAAATAAAAGACAAAACAAAATAGGCTTTCTTATACTGAAGAACAAAAGGTTTTAGTAAGGTGAATGTTTTTTGAAAATCACTCCATGCAAAATAAGGGCTAACTAATGTTACTATTTTATTTTTCATTGAATCACTCCAACATTGCTCCATATAATTTATATTTACTTTCTTACCATGAGATTCAGATGCAATAATTGAATGCTCAGCATATGAAGTAGTTCATCTGTCAGAAAAACAATCTCGACTTTACATAAGTCCCACTCAATGTTCCAACGTGTAAAGTGAAAATCGACTCAGCGAGGGTTTTCTTCACCCCCACTGAGTGATAGTTGATGATATACATGATTCTTCAAACATGACAGACTAATTGTCTTGTTGTTTATCATAGTCATTTTAGTGTCCTGATTAGGCTCTTGCATGTAGAAGTACCAGAAAATACTGATAAAATTTCGCCCTCTATCTTGATTACATACTTCAATTCATACATGATTAATGTACCTTTTCTCTAACACTTACTGAAAGCCCCTATACTGCCCTTCCTATAAAAGTGCCCTTCTTCTCTTTCAACTACCCAAAATCGGCTTTTTATTACCACCATTATGACCGTATCCATTACCATTGCCAGGACCCATACCAGGACCCGCATCGTAGCCATGACCAGGAGCATTACCATTATTTCCATTACCGTTACCATTGTTATGACCTTTACCATTACTCATCGTCATACTAACATCAAGTACCTCTAACTCAGGTTGTCTCCATTGTTTTTTCATAAAATCCCACCTCATAAAGTGATTTTTTTATAACAAAATCTTTACATTAAAATCTACTTACCTTTCTTAATTTTTTAAATAACTCACCTCCTTTTCAATTGTCGTTAAAACGCAATCTGCTAATTCATGAGCGGTAAAACGAGATTGTGGTCGACTCAATTGGTAAAGATTGATTTTATTTACAAATTTAGCTGAAGTATTAAAATGCCAATCCATTAATCCTGAATCCTCAATAAAAAAGTTTCGATAGGTATGTTGATACACAGTTAGGAAGCGTTCCATTTTTTTTATAGGAAGAAGTTCTATTCTCTCATCTTCTGATATAATCAGTTCAAAAATGCCGCCAAGGGGTAAGGATTCCCTGGCAAATTGACTGAAAACTGGAACTGCAAACTTGGTTTCTCTTTCAACAATGGACTGATAATCATCTGCATTCATTTCAAACTGATTCAAACTTTCAATCCATAATTTTTGCTGGGGATAGGCTGGTGTGACAATAGGAGTATCATTTGATGAAAATGTGACTGGAATCACATCATCACTAAGAAGTTGATATCCTTTCTGTAAAAAAGCAGAAGCCAAAGTTGATTTTCCTGCACCTGATTCTCCTACAATAGCATACGCTTTTCCATTTATGGCAATTGCACTACCATGTAGCGGAAGGATTTTCCGTTGCATTAGAATGGCTCCCATGCAAGTTCCAAGTATATATAATCGAAGATGTTTATCACGTATATCTACAAATGGAGAAAAACAAATTTCATTTCCATTTCGAATTAAAAATATTGCAATTTCAGGAATCTGAAACACGATTTGATTCTCATTTATTACAAAATAATCATTCTCACTTGAAAGTTCAGACCACAAGTTAATCAAATCTAGTCTTTTTACAGTAATATCAGATAAATAATCCTCAAGCTTTATCGAAGGTAATTCCGGCAAAGGAATTTCACTGGATATTGTATAGCCAAATGCTTTGTAAACAAATGTATGAGCAGTGTTTATCATTCTCAACTCCCCCATTATGGATTACTTGACCGATTTTTATAATTTATTAAAAAATAACAAATCATTATTTTTTGTAGTAATAAATAACTATACGCCAAGGTTATAATAGTAATTAAGACTTATAAATCAGTTCCATTTTCATTATAAAGTACAATACATTCTTTTTAAAGAACATTCTTTCGACAAAAAAAGAGCGTAAACACCGCTCTCTCAAGTTAACAAATTTATACTATTGCAATTTTGCGTTATCTAAAATATTAGCCAATAACTCATGATTGGGATAATCAGATTCGTTAAACTGTCGTATTACACTTTCAACATCATAGTCCACTCTTACATTTGAAACCTGAATACTTTCTGCTTCAATATCAATGAGTGTATATGAAGCTTTCTTCAGACCATCAAATGGCAATCCTACACTTCCACAATTTATGACATATTTCCCATTTATACATCTTACGTAAGGCTTATGAATGTGCGCGTATATGTATAAATCAGCTTGTTTCACCATTAATTTTTCAGTCAAAACTTCATCACTATCATCTGTTTGAACCACTTCAAACAAACTATTAGGAGTAGCATGAAACGCGTGGATTGTTACATCTCCAAATGTAAGATTTAATTCAGTTGGCCGTTCTTTCAAATATTCAATACATTCTTCATCTAATTGAGATACAATCCAGTCTCGCTCTCTATTCATCATTTCTAGAGCTTGATTGGGCACCTCACCTTCTCTAACTCCACGAATTACCCATTCATCAGCATTTCCTTTAATAACCTCACAATTCAACGCTCTAACTAATTCAAGCGCACGTTTCGGTTCAATCCCTCTGTAGCATAAATCACCAAGTACATATACTTGATCTACATTTCTTAATTTAATATCATGCAACACGGCATCCAGTGCAGCAGCATTTCCGTGAATATCAGAGATGAATGCAAGTTTCAAAATAATGACCGCCCTTCAGTTTAACCCATTTTGTTTATATTAAAAATTCATTATAGAGCTCGATTATCTTTTCATCAAATATAAGTCAAATACACTTCACCTGTTAAGTTTACATAACTATTTTTGCAATCATATAATAACAGCCTATCACTACTGCGCCGAACGAAGACTAAGTCCCCATGTCCTTCATGCAATCAAGCGTATCAGCATTATTTAATTATTGAAAATATTTCACAAATCCGGAAGTTGACGCATAAATATTGAATTTGACACATATTTTTCTGTCAGCTCAAATTGATATAATTTGAAATAGAAGCGACCCCATAAGCAAAGGGTCAGACTCCGCAACAACTAAATACAGCAAGGAACACTACATACTGATTTAGAGTGCGAGGTCTGACCCTTATGACAAGTTTTTCTTATTGAAATTTAGCTTCCATTCGGTAGATTCTACTGCCTAGATTTGAGAATTTCTCCTCATATTCCGTCATGATATTGCCTTCAAAATCACTGTTATGAAGATCAAGACTGACATAGGACAGCAACATTCCATATTCGGAAATGCTCTTTAACGATGATTCAAATAATCCTTGATTATCGGTTTTAAAATGAATTTCACCGTTGGACGGTAAAATGTCTTCATAGATACTCAGGAACGTTTTGTAGGTCAAGCGACGTTTGGCATGACGTGTCTTTGGCCATGGATCAGAGAAGTTCAAATACAACCGGTCTACTTCACCTTTTGCAAAATAATCTCGTAAGTTGGTTGCATCGACATTGAGCAGTTTTACATTGGGAATATCTGCTTCGATGACACGGTCAAGCGCAGCGACGATCACGCTTTTATATACTTCGATGCCGATAAAATTCACGTTTGGATGAGCTTTGGCCATTTCCGTAATGAAACGACCTTTCCCAGATCCAACTTCAATATAAAGCGGATTATCATTTCCAAAAACATCTCGCCATTTTCCTTTTTGTTCTTCTGGATTTGCAATAACAAAGTGAGAGAACTCACTTAATTTTTCATCAGCCCAGGGCTTATTTCTTAAACGCATGATGACACCCCTAATAAAAAGATTCGTTCAAACCATAACACGGAATCGCTCACCTAAGCAACATGAATTTAGTACACCAGCGATCACATATTAAATGAATAAAGAAAAGTAGCAGAGCGCACCCTAAAAGAAACTTCAGAAAGGGTGACGCTATGCCACTTTCACACGAGCACCAAATGACGTTATTAAAAGATATATTAAGCAACCATCAAACAGACTGCTGCGGTTCCATTTCAGAGTACGAGCAGGTAGAACGACTTGTGAAGTCATTACTGGTCAACAACGGCGTTCATCAAAATGTAAAATCAATTTTACAGGACGTGTACCAATATAGTCAGAATGGCATTTCCACTTCTGATTCAGATCAACACATTCAATCCCATCAAGACCAGTTATTACAATGGGTGGATGGCATGAATCAATTTTCATAATTATGCTAAAATGGCTTCAAGATTTTTAAGAAGAATATCCATTTCCTTTAATCGATTTTTACGTTTATGCCATTGAATGGAAATAAGCAACTGCGCTAACACATGCCATTTCATCCGCAATAGAAGACCCGGCTCAAGATCTACTCCATACCGGCTTAGCCAAGGTCCCCATTGTTCTCTTGGTATATAAGAATTAAGGAGGATACCAAGATCAATAGCCGGGTCTGCAATCATGGCGCCGTCCCAATCAATTAAATACAACTTATTCTCCTTCGTAATCATCCAGTTATTATGATTTACATCACAATGACAAACAACCTTATCATCACATTCAATTAAAGATAAATTTTCCTGTAAAAAATATAATGTTTGTTGTATCGACGAAATGTTCTGTATATCCGAGTCAAGATTACTTGCAATATTCTCTAACATGATATCGGGCAGCAATGGCGTTTTTCCTAACCTTTTCAGCATGCTTAATAACGGTTTAGACCGATGTATTTTCCGCAGAAGATGAGCAACTTTCTCTTCGTTCATTTCTTCGTGTGTTAACTCCTTGCCGTCTATAAATCGCTGTGCTGTAATGGTATCTCCGTTTTCAAGCCTTCTAGTCCAAATCAGCTTAGGCACGACGCCTTCAGCAGATAGGACAGCAAGAAATGGAGATGAATTCCGTTTTAGAAAAAGTTTTTCATTCTTATTGACGGCAATGAAGGCTTCTCCTGTTGCTCCTCCAGCAGGAAATATATCCCACTCCTGCCCTAATAAATGTTCCAATTGGTTCACCTTCAATTTCCTCACATAATTGCCTCGTGGTGTTTTCTTTATATATTAGCTGTTTTTACAACTTCATTTTCAGATTCGGTATGCTTAAATAGTTTCTAAAAACTTATCGCTTTTTATTCAATAAAAGACATGCGTAAGTTTTGGTCGTATCATTAGAATAAAAAAGACAGCTATTGAGCAATTTAACAATAGCTATCCTTTTTAAATTTTAGTTAAAAGCTAGTTTTTCGTCAAGTGGTATCGTCGAATCACAATAGAAAATACGCCTATATTTTCTGTAAAGCCTGTTAATTTCACTTTGATAACACTAATATTTTTTTCGCGGACATAGTAACTTTCACGCAAGAACCGCCGATAATCTCTCCATCCGCCTGAATTTTAACAGGCTGTTTTGACGTAATCTGAACGTCTTGCGAACTGAATGAATCTACATTTTTGATTCATAAGTGTCCGCCCCAATAAACCGTAATAAATACGGATAATAATATGATTGGAGAGATAGTATGAACGATTAGAATATTAAATTTCCCATCGTCGAATCGTGCGTCTGGGGCAATTTTTACCCCACCACCAAAATAAGGTTGATTTGCAACAACAATAAACCATACTTTTTTATAATGATACGTTTGATTGTCTAGAATCACGTCCATATCGCGCTGTTGATAAGTAAACAACTTCTTTAAAAAAGTATATATATCAATCAGTCGACCGGCTTTTAAAAGATTGAACCAACGTTTCCATTGTGACTGATTCACATCAGAAGTGATTTCAGCATCTATCCCCATGCCAAGGCAATTAATGAAATACCCGTTTCTGTTAGCGGCCATAAACTCGCCAATATCAACTGCCTGGGCCTCTTCCTTATTATTTACTAGTAAGAAAGGGCATCAGCTATATTTCCTGTCTTCTGTATGCCTCTTGCAAAATCATTGCCTAAACCAGCCGGAACGCAAGTTATCAATGCATTTGAAAAGCTCGCTGCTCCATTTATCACATCATGAAGAGTTCCATCGCCACCTACTGAAATAATATACGTTCGTTCTGCTGATTTTTTTAGGATATTTTCAGTCAACTGCTGTGCATGATCTTTTTTCTGTATAAAAATCCTGATAGCTTATGTTTTGAGACATCAACTGCTGTTCGATTTATTTGGATCCATCTTCGATTCCAAATTGATCATGTTGATCCACATCCCATTCCAATCGTCTGCTTGATGTTGTCTGACAATATTCTAACAATCCTTGTGCCGCTTTTAACTGCTGGTGCTTTAAAGGCGTTTGTGCGCTTCTCATTTTCTCAAACCATTCTGGAAAAACGCGCTTATCTAGAAATGTCACATCGTAAGGTGCTTGTGGATAATCAATGTATCCGTTTCGTGATAAGACAACCTTATGAATAGGTAGGCTAATCTCATACAACTCAAATAACTGGGAAACAATTTTTCCAGTCCGATTCAAAGCAATAAGTGGGTTTAATAGTTTTTTATCCGGATATCGATGATGCCTACGGAGCCAGAATCGTTCATTTGACCCGATGAAGGCTGCATCTTCTTCTGCCTCCAAAAAGGTTATGCACCACACATCGGTCGGTCCTAATAAAATGACATCTAATTCAATAGGGGCGTTTTTAAAAACAAAGATCGGCTTGTAGAGGACTAGATATGTATCGGGAAAACGTTGTAAAAAGAAACGCAACTTTTCATCTAAAATATAAGAGTCATCCATCCATGATTTTTCATGAATCGTCGAGCTTCCCCACTTTAATTGAAACTTCAAAAGCTGATTCAAGTAGTTTTGCTTCAAATCATCTAAACTCTTTGGCTCTGTTGGAAAATTCAACGAGAAAACATTCGTTTCTCCAACAGGCTTTAGCTGATCAGCAGGTAACTCTTTAGTACCTCGTCCTATAAGACCTCTTACTTTGTTCAATAAGCCTTTTTTTTCATCATGCTCTACTTCCATTTGTCCAGTATCTTCATGTTCCTCATAAAGCCTAGTAAGCTCACCTGCCGTGTAAGCAGCTTTTAGCTTTTCCCACTGTTGCTGCTTGAGCCGAACAAATTGACTGGGATAACGATATATATCCTGTTCATATCTTGATATATAATCTTGAAGCTTTATCAGCTGTCCCATATTCTTCACCGTCCTAAGAGGTTTAATCGAAGGGGTCCCATAACGAAAGGGTCAGACCCCACAACTACAATCGTTTAATTTATGTGTTTAAAGTGTGAGGTCAGACCCTTTCTGAGACATCCTCTGATTTATATTAGTGAACTTGTTGCGATTGGTTGATAAGATGGCGCTTGACCTAAATGCGTTTGGTATAACGTAACAGTAGCACCTTGAAATCGATATGTTCTATTAGATATATCGGCTAGTTCTTGCATTCGATTAAGTTGAAAAGCATTTCCGATAAACTTTCTTGCCAATGTAATATGTGGTTTGAATGGCTTTTTATCTAAAGTAAAACCAGCTTCCTCACACGCTGTATATACTTTTTTTTGCAAATTGAAAAGCTGTTCTGACGGATCCACTCCCGCCCAAAGAATTCGAGGCGATGCCAAATCTCCAAAAATACCCATTCCGTTCAAATAGAGTTCAAATTTAGATACTTCTGCAAGCGCAACATTCACGAGTTCTAAACTCTTCTGCCTCATTTCTTCTGGTGCATCTCCAAGGAACGCAAGTGTAATATGATAATCATCATGATGCAACCATTTTTTAAAAGGGAACTCGGTCTTAATCCGTTCGCTCGTCTGCTGCAATAATTCTTTCGTTTCATCTGGCAATGTTAACGCATAAAAAAAATGTGTTTTAGTCATCAACTACCCCTTCCTTTTATTTATATTTTATCCCGCATTAATGGGCAGTACTCCCCTACCTAAAAGCTTAGGGAGAAATTGAAGAAGCTTAAGTGTGGGAGGAAAAAGTTTCACTATATAATAGATTAATTATTAGTATTCAAAAAAGAGAACAGACTAATCTGTCCCCTCATTTACTGAAAACGTATATTGCATACTATCAAGTTTTTATTGGCGTTCGTTCATGAATTTCAACAAAAATATTTGGATTATTTCACAATGGATTCACTAATGTGACCACATTGACGTTCAATTTCTGCATGAAAAGCTTGTTGTAATTGACGTGTCACAGTACCTGATTCACCATTACCAATTGCTTGACCATCTATTTCAGTAATTGGCGTGATTTCAGCCGTTGTGCTTGTCATGATGACCTCTTCCGCTGCTAAGAGTTCTTCTAAAGTAAAGTCGTCCTCTTTATATGAAATCCCTAAATCCTTACAAATCTTAATCATTACTTGTCGAGTAATACCGTTTAGGATCAAGTTAGTAGCTGGATGGGTTTTCAGTTCACCGTTCACTACGATCGATACATTCGATGAACTCCCTTCAGTCACTGTGCCGCAACGATGCTGAATCGCTTCAATACAACCTGCTTCAGCCGCTTTTTGTTTGGCAAGGATATTTCCAAGCAAGTTTAGACTTTTAATATCACAGCGAAGCCAACGTATATCTTCTACTGTGATTGCCTTCGCTCCTGGCTTTAGTACCCCGCTGTATGGAACTTCTTTTGTGTAAGCAACATAAACCGGTGCAACACCTGTACTTGGAAATGCATGATTTCTAGGCGAGACCCCTCTTGTAAATTGCATATAGACCGTACCGAATGTAATCGCATTTTCAGCTATGAGTTCCTTTAGCTTAACCTCGATTTCTTCTATTGTATAAGGAATCGTGATATTGATTTTTTTCGCACTTTCAATTAGCCTAGCAAGATGCATTTCACTCGTAAAGAGCTTGCCGTTATAAATCCGAATAACCTCGTATACCCCATCCCCAAATTGATAGCCTCTATCTTCAATTTCTACCTTTATTTCGCTACGATTTCGTATTTCACCGTTAAGAATCATCTTTTCCATACAGAAATCCCCCTTTTATCACTTAGCCAATTCATAAATAGCAGCTGCATAAATGGCTGCCGCTTTTAACATATCCTCAATCTCCATATATTCATCTTTTTGATGGGCAGGATCCTCACTACCCGGGAATAGTGGACCAAATGCAACTCCTTCTTTCAATGAACGGGCATATGTCCCCCCGCCAATCGAAAGTAAATCAGCTTTTTCACCTGTTTCATCCTCATATACTTTTTGCAGAGTTTTAATTAAGAAACTGTCACTGTCCACATAATGCGGAGTAGAGTGAGAATTCGTTACAAGACTCCAATTCAAAGATTTCAGTTGAGCTTTTAGCTTTGTTGAATATTCTTCCCATTTGTATGTAACCGGATAACGCATGCTGAAGCCGATGCTGCTTGCATTTTCTTTAGAATAGTTGAATCTGCCTGCATTCAACGTCAACTCACCCGTCATTTCATCGCTATAGGCGAGCCCAAGTTTGACAGCACGTGTATCGCCAATTAAATACTCTTTAATATAACGGAAATACGTATTTGCGTGCTCATCCAGTTCTAAACTTGATAGGAAATCGGCAAGGTGTAGTCCTGCGTTCACACCATTATTCGGCTCCAACGCGTGAGCAGATAACCCTTTAACCTCAAATAATAGTTCATTCCCCATCGGAGTGACTGTAGCCGTTAATGAATGATTTTTTACATACGAATTGAATAGACTTGTTACTTCTTCCTGATTAGCCGTTTCCACAATAGCAGTTGCAAAATCAGGTACCATATTCGTTCTTAGTCCAGATGTAAAGCTCTTTACTTGTACGAAAGATGTGTTCTGATTTATTTTCGCTGGTTGTTGAATAATCGCAAAATCCCAAATTCCTTTTTCCGCATTAATAATTGGGAAATCAGCATCTGGTGCGAAGCCGATTGATGGCATTTCTTCTACTTCAAAATAACGATCCACACAACGCCATTTGGATTCTTCATCTGTACCGATGATCATCCGTACACGCTTACTTAATGGTAAACCAAGTTCCGCAACTGTCTTCATCGCATAGAAAGCCGCCATTGTCGGCCCTTTATCATCAATGGCGCCGCGAGCAAAGATTTTGCCATCACGAATTTCCGCTCCAAATGGGTCTGAGCTCCAACCGTCTCCTGCTGGCACGACGTCTACATGACATAATATCCCGACAACTTCTTCTCCTTCGCCGATTTCAATAGACCCTGCGATATTGTCAACGTTTTTAGTCGTGAAACCAGCTTTCTCTCCAAGCTCTAGCATATAGTCGAGCGCATCTTTCACACCTACTCCAAATGGCGCTTCTTTCGTACCATTTTCTTCGTCTAAAACACTTTTAATCTTCAATAGATTTTGGGTATCTAGTAACAAATCCAACTTGCGTTTTTCGATTTCATTACGCCAATTAATTTTATTCATCATACGATCACTCCTATTCACATTACCGTTCTATTTTACCAATACTTCCAAATTTTCTACCCATTTCAAGAAGATCTAAACTATCCGATCATGTCCTTTTACTACTATATATCACTAGTCAAAAAAAACGGTGTATAGAGTGTGAAGGCAGAACAGTTAGTAACATATTCCATTTTATCACTCATTAGTAACCAAACATGAAGCAAGCACACCCAAAATAATAATAATAGCTATTTTCATGGGAGTATCCCCCACTGATTTCACTTTATTCTGGATCCCGCCTGCTTTTCACAAAACGATACCCTAAATACGTGATATAAAGCGGTGTTGCGATATAGATAAAATAAGGAAAGTTTTGATGAGTGCCTTTATAAATCGCAAACAAAGAGCAGCCTAGAAATATCGTTACAATGGTACCGTATTTTGGGAGTGGTATTTCTTTTAAGCTAGGAATTCGGATCTTACTCACCATTAAGAAGCAAAGCGCTGTAAAGACAACTGTCGTTATGATATTTGGTAGTTTTCCACCAAATAAAGTGAGTAACGCCAGAATCCCTCCTGCTGCTGTAATTGGTACTCCGATAAAATAATTCATAGATGATTTCGTCGAGCTTATGTTAAATCTTGCTAAGCGGAATGCGCCAAATAGAGGGAACAGTCCAGCTACAATCAATCCTAATAAACCAAAATGGAAGAAATATGTATAATACACAAGAAACGAAGGTGCAACACCAAATGTAACAATATCAGCCAATGAATCCAGTTCTTTTCCTAATATACTGTCCGCATGTAACATTCGTGCCAAGCGACCATCCATACTGTCAAGCATCATACCAATCAAAATTAAGATGGCTGCGTTATTATATTGACCATTTGCCGCGAAGCCAATTGATAAAAAACCACAATACAAATTTCCTAACGTAACAAAATTCGGAATCATTTTTTTAAATCTCACTACCATTCATCACACTCCATCTACTTTATTCTTTAAACCCGGTTTACCAGTCTATAATGCTCACATCTCAATGTTTGCGAGAAAAACAGTCTGCTGATGTTGCACCAAGCCCGTCCGAGGCCTAAGCTGTAATACTAGTCGGACTTGTCGCAGGATGTGAACAATCTTTGGAGTCGAACCGCTAGCGGTCCGCTCACTTTTTCATATATCTCCCATTGCTCCTGTGAAGAATAACCAACTGATAGAAACTCCACATTATCCCGCATTAACAATCAGCAAGGGATGAAGAACACCCCGACTGATTGAAGTTCCACATTATATATGTCAGCTAAAAAGACAAAACCTAAACAAAAAATTTTGTCTAGGTTAAAGTTTACTTATTATTATATCATTGATTTTGAATTTTGATGATAACCGATTTCTCTATAATCGCTTATCATCAATTCTTAACCTTTTGTTGCAACATATTGATTAGCTGCGCGTACTTGGACTTCAAGCGTTCCATTTTTTGTATCTACTATGGCCTTAATCATGACTGGAAAGTCTTGATTATTTAAAAACTTAAAGTCCTTTCCTCCGTAAGCAATGGTAGCATCACGATTTACTGGAACATAGGAAACACCCAAAGAATGGTGGTGCAGCTCTATAATTTCTAGGCCTAATTTATCTATTGCATTGTAGAGAGTACTAGATGTCTGGCAAATTCCACCGCCAATGCCTTCTACCATTTCCTTATTCACAATTTCCATAGCTTTTTGATAGCCTCTTTCAGTAGTAGCTTGCCCAACTATTAAATTAAAATAAAATCTGTCTCCTGGACCTAAGATGACTCCATCAATCTCCTTGGCAGAAAGAACAATATTGGTCGTTCTCCCTTTAATAGAAGCATTAAAATGGGTTTTATAAGAGGCTAGCACACCTTGATCCACATTTACAGCTGCTTCCGCTGTTATATTAGGTGCACTTTCCGTTATAGGTACTTCAATTTCTCTTTGAAAAAATGGCACATTCTGTAGTGCTGTTACAAATGCTGCTTTATCTACCACGACTCTGTTGCTGCCTGCTTTTATTGTCCCATCAGAATTTAGTCGGGCCGGGACCATGGGCTGATCGTATTTCTGTTCCAGCTCGTGAGCAAGATTCTCAGCTTTTTCTTCACTATTAAATGAAGAAGGTTTTACTTTTTGTATTTCGCTTCCATCTCTCGGATCAATCAATGTTATTTCTTGTTCGACCCACTCTTTCTTAGAAAGCAGAAGTTCATGCTTCATATGCTGACCGATGCCATGGATTTCATTAGAGGTTACATGAGTAGCTGCTTCTCCGTGCTTTCCGAATAGAACCAATCCGCAGACCAACACAATTCCTGTCAAACAGCCAATATACTTTTTCAATTTTCCCCCACCTATTTCCCGGTATTTTTCTAATCTTCATTACTAAAACACTACTTTACTAACATACAACTCTGAAATACTTATTAAAAAACACCTGCTTTATTTCCAATTATAGCCTGCTATTTCTGTTTCATCAATAATATATTATCCTATTTACCAAGAAAAATTAGGACTTTTCTATCTAACTAGCAAGCACAACCATAGAGTATATTCCCTAAATAATCAATATATGTTCTTTAAATTCTTCCTATCTGAAATTCAGAAGAACCACGTCTTTTAGAGGCTGACTTATGATATTTCGTAAATATAAAGAAAAAGGGTCCGACCCACTACCTATATATAGTTTAAATTTAAGTGATTAACACTATAAACTATTTATAGAGTGTGAGGTCAGACCCTTTTTCAGATATTCTCATTCGTTTTATTTATTGCTATTTTTCGCATACTTTGTTGACTATTCTGGGTTGATTTCCGTAGCAGGTACTTGCTTTTAAGCGGGCGGTCTAAAGAAGCCTCCTGAGTGCGTTGCACTTACAAGGTCTCCATCAACACGCTTCTCTAAGCAGGAGTCTCGCACCTCCCACTACAATCAACATCTACTCGATTTGGTTTCTTGCTAAAAACAACTCTTTACGAAAAGAGCCTATTTAATTATTTTAATTTCTTTCACCGGCCAATAGACAAAGCTTGCTTTGCCGACAACTTGATCAATGGATATGGTACCGATTTCCCTGCTATCGAGGCTATTTTGGCGGTTATCCCCCATGACAAATAGTTGTCCTTCAGGAACTGTTTCATCCAGGGTGAAATCCCATGTTAACAACCCGTCCGTCATTTGTTTATATTCAGCTAAATAAGGTTCATCTACAGGTTTGTCATTCACATACAGAACATCATCTTCATATTTAATTCGATCACCTGGAAGCCCAATCACACGTTTAATATAATCTTTCTTTTCCGTCGCATGAAAAACGACAACATCAAATCTGTTTATGTCTTCAATATCTGTACCCATTTTATTCAGCACAACCCGCTCATGGTTGTGTAATGTGGGCATCATGGACTCACCGTCTACGATAATTGGAGCAAATATAAAGGTACGAATGGCAAATGCAAGTAAAACGGCGATTAATATGGCCTTTACCCATGAAAATATCTCTTTGCGTTCTTCCAAATTCTTTTCCCCTCTTTCTTAAACACCATGCCTTATTTATACCCCAAAACAACTACTGAAATCCAATATTTTTAATTATCCAATACATACATTACCGCTTTTGCTTCGGTTTTCCAAATCATCTTGAGTAAAGCTGATAATCGATTGAAGTGATTTCATATAATGTGAAACTTCGATCAGTGGTTTTTTTCATCCCCCACTGATTGTTAGTTGAACTAATCGGGCTTTTATGGGCAGTTATCCCCTCTAAGCCTTGAGGTGGGAGTATTACTGCCCGTTAATGCTGGATAAACTCCCCCATAATAAAAGGATTAAACACCGCAATCCCTAGTGCAGGTTTAACCCTTTTCGAAATACCTATTCATTATTTCTTCTTAGCTTCATTTACCTTTAATAATTTCCCTTTAATCGTTGTATCTTTCATCACCCGTAATACTTGTGACCCTTTTCCATTTAATATTTCAACATAGGTAACATGATCCTCGATGGAGATAATCCCGATATCATCAAAAGATACCCCGTTAATTTTTGCAATTGTTCCAACGAAGTCTACTGCCCGTAGCTTTTTTTTCTTACCACCATTAAAATAAAGTTTCATAATTCCTTTATTTAATGCGCCTGCTTTATCTTTCTTCAACATTGGTTTGGCATTCATTTTCATTTCGAAAGCTGCCTGCTTACTTGCCACTTCTTCTTTGGTAGGTGCCATTCTTTTAGCAATATCAAAACCGATATATGCTTCAATATCTGCTAAAAAGCGATCTTCAAACGGGGTAACAAAGGTGATCGCCTGTCCAGTTTTCCCTGCACGCCCTGTTCTTCCAGTACGGTGAACATATCCTTCTTTTTCCAATGGTAGATCGTAATTAATCACATGGGTAATACTATCAATATCAATACCTCTTGCTGCTACATCTGTTGCAATTAAATAACGGAATTCACCTCGGCGAAATTCATTCATAACAGCTAAACGATCTTCCTGTACCATCCCTCCGTGAATTTTATCACAGTCATAATCCAAATCGGTTAACCCATCAACTAACTGATCAACGCGGTCTTTTGTTCGGCAGAAAATAATACAGCTATCAGGATTTTCTACAATCGTTATATCTTGTAGTAATGTAAATTTCTCCTGTTCCTCAACTTCGATAACGGTATGATGGATTGTATTTGTCGTTAAGCCTGTTGCCTTAATCTCAATATCACTTGGGTTATTCATATATTTATGAGTCATGTTTTTAATACTTTCCGGCAATGTTGCAGAGAAAAGAAGCGTTACACGATTTCTAGGAAGCGCCTGAATAATCGCTTCAACTTGGTCAATAAACCCCATATTTAACATCTCATCTGCTTCATCGATCACAAGATAAGTTAGTTTGTCTAAAGCTATAGTCCCTCGTTCAATATGATCAAGTACCCTACCTGGTGTCCCTACAACAATATGGCTCTTTTGCTTTAATTCTGCTTGCTGTTTCAAGAAAGGCTGCTTGCCATAAACTGCCGTCGCTTTAATTCGCTTAAAACGACCAATGTTCATGATGTCTTCTTTCACTTGAACCGCTAGCTCTCGCGTTGGCGTCAAAACAAGTGCTTGTGGTTTATTTTCATGCCAATCCACTTTTTCACAAATCGGAATACCGTATGAAGCTGTCTTCCCGCTTCCTGTCTGTGACTTTACAACAAGATCTCTATTTTCAAGCACAAGCGGAATCACTTTGCTTTGAACTTCTGTTGGTGTCGCATAATTCATACTCGTTAGCGCTCTTACAATTTCTTCACTTAATTTATATTCTTTAAAACTTTTCATCTTTTTGCCTCATTTATTTTGAATTTTTATTATGTTTCCCATGTGTACAAGCTTTCATTATACGCGAACATAGAGACAAATAGGGTTTATGTTTTTAATTGATTGTTTTTGCACATATATTTGTACATGATCCTTTTTTCTTTAAGCAGCAACATGATGGCATCTTCAATAAAAAAAGGGATGCCCAATAAGATAAGTCAGACCCGCAGCAACAACTAAATACAGTATAAGATAACGCTACATACTGATTTAGAGTGCGAAGTCAGACCCCTTATGAAACACCCTCCTACGAATTATTTACATGGTTACAACTGGATCTTTATCGGCATTTTTCGGTTTACGAACGAAACACATGATGCCAACAATCAGGAATAATACCGCCTGAAGCAATCCTAAGCCAATTGAAAGTAAACCAACAAGCACGGCAGTAATAATGAAGAAAACCCCAGCCATCGTCTGTCTCTTGCTTCTAAGGATGAAGATGGAAACGAGACCAAGAATAATACCAATTGCCGATGCAACTACAATCAGCCAGCCAAACCCTCCAACTGCGTCCATTACAAGAGAGAAGTCTTCCATCGTTATCGTTGGGTCGTTAGCTAATTCTGCTTCTATCACTTGTCTAATTCCATCATTTTGTTTCAAAGCAATAAAGAAAACCCCAATAAATGTCAAGATTACCGATAGTAAAATTCCAATAATTGCTAGAATATATTCACCTGTACGCTTCACCATATTCCCCCCTAAATTATTTCTCAACTACATGTTTAACTTATGCATTACAACCATTTTGAATGAATAACTCTATTTCATCTTTAATCCTACTAAATGTATGACAAAACATGCAAACAAAATATTTTTACAATTAGTAATAGACTCCTCTTTAATCATTACAGGAAATATAAGCCGTATGCTACTATGTAATAGATATAAACTTGGAGGTTAATATGAATAAAAAAATAGATCACATCGGGATTGCAGTCCGCGACTTAAATAATAGTATTGATTTTTATCTGAATGTATTAGGTGGAAAATTAATCGATCGTTACAGGAGTGAAGCGATAGGGGTCGAAAGTGAAATTGCAATCATTGAAATCAACGGGGAAAGAATCGAATTGCTTGCACCGACAAATAACACAACTTCACCGATTGCACGGTTCATTAAGCAAAAAGGAAAAGGCGTCCATCATATCGCTTATCGCGTTGATGATTTAGACAAAGCTTTAATCGAACTGAAACAGCAAGGGATCCGAGTATTAGAAAATTCTTTACGGATCAATAAACACGGAAGAAGGCTCATCTATTTAAATCCAGCGGATACTGAAGGCACAATCATTGAATATTGTGATTATCCAAATCAAGCGGATTCACCCATTCCTTTTTAAGGGAACTTATTCGATCCATACAAAAGAGGTATCCTGGAAAAGGTAGGACTTCACATTCTATCAACCGTTTTTTTGTGTCATAGTCTGACCTTTTCGAAATAGGATAACCTCTTGTTACTTATTACAATGTTGTCACTTTTCAGGAACAGCACAAGATCCATCACTGCAACTATTATCTGTTGAGGCTTCATTTAAAATCTGCAACGGATTTTCTTCAGTCCAAACTTTATTTAAAGTTTCTAAAAATAATTCAGTTGGTTGTGCACCAGAAACACCGTATTTTCGATTAATTACGAAAAATGGCACTCCAGTAATTCCCAACTGACTTCCTTCACGTTCATCTGCCCTTACTTCTTCAGTGAATTGATCACTAGCAAGCATGGCAGTTACTTCTGTTTTATCAAGCCCGACTTGTTTGGCAAGTGAAGCAAGTGTTTCTTGATCACCGATATGCTTGGATTCTGTAAAGTACGCATGAAATAACGTTTCATTCATTTCTTTTTCTTTTCCTTTTACTGAAGCGAATTTCAACAATCGATGAGCATCAAATGTATTAGTAGGAATCAGCGTATCGAAGCGATAATCTAACCCTTCTCCCTTTGCTTGACTTGTTACATTGGCACTCATTTCTTTTGCTTGTTCAACTGACGTACCATATTTCTTTGCCAGCATTTCGTGAACATTCATCCCCATATCTTTTTGTGCATGCGGATCCAATTCGAAGCTTTTAAATTCAACCTCTACTTCTGATTGCTGAGAAAATTGAGACAAAGCTTTTTCAAAACGACGTTTGCCAATATAGCAAAACGGACATTGATAATCAGACCAAACTTCAACTTTCATGTCTAAACCTCCTAAATAATATTTTAATGAAAATTAACTGCAACTAAACTAAGCACATTATAAACTGTACAGTATGATTCTCCAAATCATCCGCCTGTACAGTCTTTTTGAATGAAGGAAATGGGGACGGGTCTTCGCGATTTATAAATATAGCTAACCTACTTAGGTAGTATACTTACTTTATTATTGAAATCCCCTAAATCCTGCTCCGCACCGCCACCATTGTGAATGCGAGTGTAGCGTGTTATTTGATTGCTCCTTCATGATAAATGGTTGCATTTTAACGCCATATTTGTTTTCTTAACAAGAAATTTTAATTTTGTCCATGATTTCATCCAAGGTAATTGTCCGCAAATACTTAACAGTCTCTTGTTCAGCGTCGCTAAGGATTTCTTCCAGTAGCTGGGCCAATCGCTTCCCAGTATCATCGCATTCTGGTTCTTCCTTTGAACAAATGAGACATTCTGGTCTTACCGCCATGTAAATATCCGCAAGCGTTAATTTAGATGCAGGTATTAATAAGCCGTATCCGCCATCACGTCCTTCCTTTGCTTTCACTATCCCAGACACGCAAAGAAGGGCAAGCACCCTACGCAAAAAAGTCGCATGAGAATTCACCTGCTGTGCAATACTTGAACTTGATTGCAACGTATTACTTTTAGCAAGCAAGAAGAGAGCATGAACGGCAAGCGCAAACCGTGGTGGTCCAATTTGACTTAATTTGTAATCAGTCACACAGTCGTCCCTCCTTTATTAAGCCTTTAAATCTTCCTCAACTTAATGGTACGAATATCATGGGAGGCAGCTTTGGTTAAAATTAAATCAGCTCTTGTCTTTGTCGGCTCAATATTATGAAGCAGATTCACTTTATTGATTCGATTCCAAATATCCGCAGCTACAACAAAAGCTTCTCGATCAGATAGCGACGCATAACGATGGAAGTAAGACTGAGGATTATGAAAAGCTGTTTCCTTTAACTTCATAAACCTGTTTATATACCATTCCTTCAAATCTGTTTCCACTGCATCTACATAAATGGATAAATCAAAGAAATCCGAGACAAACACACTTGGTGATGATTGATCTTGAAGTATTGGTGTTTGCAATACATTTATTCCTTCTACAATCACGATATCCGGCTGATTAATCAGCACATTTTGACCTGGCAAGACATCATAATACAAATGTGAATAAACGGGTGCTGAAATGGTTGGAGCACCTGACTTTAACAGCGCCAGAAAGTTAATAAGTTCCCGAATATCATAGCTTTCTGGAAATCCTTTTCTTTGCATTAATCCCTTTTGCTCCAAAACTGAGTTCGGAAAAAGGAAACCGTCCGTCGTTACAATTTCAACCTTTGGGTGATTATGCCATTTCGAGAGCAACGCCTTAATGATTCTCGAGGTCGTACTTTTTCCAACCGCGACACTCCCAGCAATCCCAATAATATAAGGGATTTTCCGAGTGTTTTTTCCAAAAAAAGTATCTGTTACAGAATGAAGCTGTTGAGAAGCTGTTGCATATAAATTAATCAGCCTTGTCAAAGGAACGTAAATTTTCGTAACCTCATCCATTGAGATATTCTCATTAATTCCTTGTAATTCCCAAAGCTCGGCTTCTGTCAATGTCATCGGTGTGTTAAAACGTAAGTTTGCCCATTCCTCTTTTGTGAATGTCATATAAGGTGAATAACTAGTCATGGTTGTATTCATCATAGGCCCCTTTAAATGCAAGTTCATTGAAAACGTCTACATTTTCTATTTTGTTAATCCCTATTTTAGTTAATTTCAGCTAAGAATGAAAGAGGAAAAAATAAATGTTATAGAAAATAGATTCTTTATTCTTTTCATACATGGATAATCGCCGTGATTTTTTTACATAAAATCCCAGAAATTACTGATTTAAGATTAATATCAGCAAACTCAAAGTATATGAAAAGCCTATTCCAAGATGAAACATGAGGTTTTGCGCAGGATTAAGTACTTTTCGGGCCGGATTTGAGATTTGCGGGCCAGAAATAGCTCTTTTCATGCGGGATTCCGCTTTTGCGTGCCAGAACTAGCTCTTTCGGGCCGGTTGAAAATAACAATCCAAAATTTCGGGATGACAAATATTGAAATCAAGTACTCAGATATAGGTTTATCTTCCATATCCATATTAAATTTTTCACTAAAAAGACTTCTCTCCATTGTCAGGAAAGAAGTCTTGTTATTATTGCTTAAATAGTTCAATTAATTCTTTGTTTTGTGAGTCATGCGCATAATCTATTGCTGATAAGCCTTCCATATCTTTTATGGTCGGATCGGCACCATATTTAAGAAGTAATGCAACTAGTTCCACATTTTCTAAATAAGCCGCCAGATTTAATGGTGTCGTTTCATACGAGTCTACTAAATCAACGGTTGCTCCCTTTTCAAGCAGTAATTTAGCTGCTTCGTTATTTTCATAGGACACTGCATGATGAAGCGCACTCTGGCCATAATCGTCGGTTTCATTAATATCTGCACCATCAGCCAGGAGCGAAAGTATTGTCTCTGTCTCATTTTCAGAAACTGCGTTCATAAGCGGTGTAAAGCCTTCTTCCATGTCATAGTCCTCTTGAAACATTGTAGCTAAATCACTATTGGCTAGAGTAGATATCGCGAAAGCAATCCCTATACCAGCAGCCACAAATAGTAGAATACTGACGCTAATTCCTATTATGACCGTTGCTTTTTTCTCTTTAATTAATTCTTTTTCTTCTGGAAATGACCAGTTATCCAACGCATTTAAACGCTTCGGTAGATGGGGATGTGTGGACAGTTTTTCACTTAACCAAACAAAAAATCCCGACTCTTCGCGAATCTGGTCTATGTATGCATCCTGATTCACTTTCGGCGCAAGTTTCTTTCCTATGGCAAGCATAGTCAATGCCTGCTTAGATGCTTCCATATTTTTCACATAAAAGTGTGCATGACGGTCACATGTATATTCACATGCTCGCATATACGCCTCACCAAGAAGTGGAATAAACATTCCGGGAAGTACGAGCATATGAACTAGCACATGTCTTCGCTTTATATGTGTAAATTCGTGAGCAAGCACGAACAATAACTCATCTTCCTTGCCTTCTTCTGTTAAATCAAACAATTCAGAATAAATAACCACCATATTTTTCCCAAAAAAACGAGTCGCAAAAGCATTTAACATTCCAGAAGACTCTAACACATACATCGAAGGAACGTTCATATCCATCTCTTTGGCAAGCAACTCTGCCTTTTCATAAACACCGGGAAATTGTCTCTCACTAATCCTAACACCGTTACGGCGAATATGGGCCATCGATAGGCCGTGGACAAATAATGACAATAAAATCAGTGCCCCAACAATCACAATTCCAATTATGCTGAAGGCTAAAGAGATATACATCATCAAACTAAAAATCATTGTGAGAATAAAATACACTTTCTCTTTTCGGTAAACAAGATCATTTTTAAATCTTTCTTCTAGCAACCCTTTTCCCCCTATTAACTATTAATGAATACGTTGGAATTATACCTAATACTTTACATAAAACCAATCAACATTTTTTCCCAAAAAGTGATTAATAACGAATAAAGTTAAAATACACGCATAGATTAACGATGAAAAGTAAAAATTTTGTAAATTCCATAGGTTTTTTCTAGAATTTCATTGAATAAAGAGTTAGAATATAAGCAAATGACAACTTGAAAATTGCGTAATGTTTCAGGGGAGTTTTTGGATGGGTAAAGCAAGTACATAGTGGCAGTTGGAATACTGTCCATCTTATCGGTTGTTTTCATTTGTTTTGGTGCCAATGAAAATGAATAAGGAGTGATTTTTTGAAACCTTCAACAAATCGCATGTTAACCCGTATTAAATCCGTTTATATGTTTATTAGCAATAACGGTACGGTTTCTACTCAGGACCTTGTAGAAGAATTTGGCATCACTCCTCGAACAATACAGCGCGATTTAAATGTGTTAGCTTATAACGACTTAGTCAAAAGCCCAAGCCGCGGCCTATGGACCACAACAAGCAAAAAAGTAAAGATGTCATCTTAAGGCAAAAGACAAAATTTGTTATAATATTTTTCAACCTAAGCTTGCAAACTAAAGAAATATATGAATAATACCCATCTACTAGAAATGAGGCAGACTCATACAGTCCGCCTCATTTTTTTGCTTATTATGATTGTGATTGCTGCCCATTTCTTAAAGCAAAAAGTTCCTCATCAGTTAATTCACGGTACTCACCTAATTCAAGCTCCTCATCAAGCGTAAGGCTCCCCATTGAAATACGCTTCAAATAGATGACCCGTTTGCCTACCGCTTCAAACATCCTTTTCACTTGATGAAACTTCCCTTCCATAATCGTTAATTCAATATCAGATGTAAGTCCTGATTTAATGATTTTCAACTCTCCAGGTTTCGTATGATAGCCATCATCCAGTGTTACCCCTTTACTGAATTCTTCAATATCGCTTTCTGACACTTCGCTGTTAATCACGGCGAAATACGTTTTTGGGACATGTTTTTTTGGGGAAAGCAATTGATGGGCGAGCTGTCCATCATTTGTAATCAAAAGCAACCCCTCTGTATCTTTGTCCAAGCGACCTACCGGAAAAGGCTCCATTGCCGCATCCTCTGGTTCTAGTATATCAATCACTGTTTCCTGAAAATTATCTTCCGTAGCAGAAATAAGGCCTTGTGGCTTATTCATCATTAAATAGATGAACTCTCTATAGACCACTTGTTCATTATGTACCGTTACATGATCCACTTCTGGGTCAACATGCGCCTTCGCGTCTTTCACAACTTGATCATTCACAACGACAGCACCTGATTTTAGTAAACTTTTCACTTCTTTTCGGCTGCCATAGCCAACATTTGCTAATAATTTATCGATTCTCATAAGTTCCTCCGGTAAAATTGATCTTGCATTACATTAACATTTATTGTTTATATGCCCATTTCATTATAACAGGATACTACTAAAAGGAATAAAGTGAAGGGGTTCTTCATCCCCACTGATTGTTAGTGCCGTTCTACTGTAGCCAAGATCTTTGCTTTCGCTTCGATCAATCAACAGGGTACGAACTAAGGTTTAACGAACTCAGACTAAGTACGCCGCCGCGTCCTCATGTCTTCATCTGAGTAACCCACATCCTGTGATAGTCCGACAAGCAGAAGATGGAAATACGGCGTGGCGTAGTTTGCCACAGAGTATTACAGTTTATAACCTTAAGTAGGGCTAGAGCTACAACTAAATTAGGAAGTTATCGCCCACCTACGCTTCTTCGATTCCTCTATGCCTTAAGATGGGGTGTTACTGCCCGTTAATGCGGGATAAAGTAAAAAGCAAAAGGGTCTAACCCCTACATCTTCTTTATATCGTTTATATGACACAATAAACAGGTATATAGAGTGTATGGACAGACCCTTATGGAAGCATCTTTTATCTAATTTTCTTTTTCCTTAACCTTTCGCCTTTACACCTAGTTTCTCTGCTAAACGATCGATTCGACTGCCAAATAAACGGTGCGCTAATTTGCTTTTTAGAGAGAAGGCTGCGTAGATGAGACCACCGAAGATGGCAGATATAATGATGATTAGGATTGCTTGAATTTTAATTTCTGAATCCAAAAACAAGCCTAATACACTTTCTACTCCCCAAACTACAAGACCCATAATTGTCGCAAATAAGCTCATAAGAATTATTCTTTTTATGACTAGATAATATCGATACCCTGTGAAATAATGGATAAAATATAAATTTAGTGCACAGCAAGCGACATATCCCAAGGTTGTTGCATAAACCGCTCCAACTGATTCGAACATTTTGATCAATGGGATATTTAAGCTCAATTTTATGAGTAATCCAACTAATAAGCTTAACACTGAATACTTTTGCTGGTTAATTCCTTGCAAAACAGCCGCTGATACAGAAAATAACGCAAATAAAATCGCAGTGGGCGCATACGTGGCAAGAATACTTGTCCCTAATGGATTATGTGCGAAAAACGCAGTATAAATCGGCTCTGCTAATGTCGCCATACCGATAACGGAAGGAATCGTTAAAAATAATAAAATTTGAAAGGCTTGATCGAGTTGATGACGGAAGGCATCCTGATTATCACTCACATATGCCTTTGTTACAGATGGCAAAAGAGCCATCGAAAAAGCAGTCGCAAGCGTCATCGGAATGACAACTAACTTTTGTGCATTAAAATTCAATATCCCAAAAGCTGATTCGGCAATATCACCACTTATACCAATCGAAACTAAAGTCTTTTCAAATGTTAAGTTATCTACAAACTGGAAAGCAGGCATGGCAATCGATACGAAAATGAATGGGATCGAAGAAATGAGAATCTCTTTATAAATATGTGGTAAGGAAATATCCATGGTCCCTTTGTCTTGTTTCAAAAGGTCGTTTAAGTAAGGTTTTTCTTTTTTCCAATACCATAAAAGTACGAATAACCCACCAATTGCACCTATTGCAGCCGCGAATGTTGCTACACTGACCGCTGTTACAAGATTTCCATCCATTATTTTCAGTACAACATATGCACCAGCCAATAGGAAAACAATCCGAACGATTTGTTCAACAACTTGCGATATAGCCGTTGGTTCCATTTTTTGATGTCCTTGAAAAAAGCCACGGATAATACTCATAAATGGCACGATAATCAACGCAAAACTTACTGCCCTAATCACCGCTGTAATATCATCAGCTGCAAAACTTTTTTCGCCTACACTGACAAAGTTAGCATACACAGGAGCTAACGCATACATCACAATAAAAGCTAAAAACCCTGTTACTAACATGAGTTTCAAACTCGACTTATATAGTTTTCGACTAACTGCATATTCTTCTAATGAATTGTATTTAGAAACCGTTTTAGAAACAGCAAGCGGCATTCCAGCTGTAGCCATGCTGATAAAGATCGTATATGGAACGTACGCATGGGAATACAGACCGGCTCCTTTTTCTCCCATTAATGCGTCAAACGGTATCACATATAATAACCCTAATACTTTCGATAAAACCGAACCGAGCGTTAATATGAACGCCCCTTTTAAAAGCTTTGAAGACATTTAATCCCTTCCTGCCTATGTCAGTTACGTTTTCACGCTTTTTACCTTACCACAATTCCTAATCAATTAAGAATCCATAACTAGATTAGATATAGATATTTTATAACAATATCTCATGAATTTTAGCAAAAACTTTCTAGAGTCACAAGTAAATGTTTTTACATGTCGTTTTTACTACTAGCTAGATATGCTTTATAATGAAGGAATGAAAATAGTAAAGCTGGTGAAAACATGAAATATGATGTAATTATAATTGGCGGCGGTCCTTCTGGATTAATGGCTTCGATTGCCGCTGGAGAAAAAGGAGCGAATGTGCTTCTTGTTGATAAAGGAGAAAAACTTGGACGAAAGCTTGCCATTTCAGGCGGTGGCCGCTGTAATGTAACTAATCGTCTTTCGATAGATGAAATTATTAAACATATCCCAGGGAACGGCCGTTTTTTATATAGTGCTTTTTCCGAATTTAATAATGAAGATATTATCAATTTTTTTGAGAAGCTTGGTGTTGAATTAAAAGAAGAAGATCACGGTCGAATGTTTCCTGTTAATAACAGTGCCCAAAGTGTAGTTGATGCTCTGCTAGAACGCATGAACAGCTTGAAAATAACGGTTTATAAAAATTCCCCTGTTGCAGAGGTACTGTATGAAAATGACAAAACAGCAGGTGTGCTTTTAAAAGATGGACAAACTTTCAAGGCAGGCAGCGTCGTTGTCGCAGTTGGCGGTAAGTCTGTACCACAGACGGGCTCAACTGGCGATGGCTATGCATGGGCAAAGAAGGCAGGCCATACAATTACCGAGCTGTTTCCAACTGAGGTACCTGTAACAAGCAATGAGCCATTCATTAAAGATAAGTCATTGCAAGGTCTCGCACTTCGTGACGTTGCCTTAAGCGTTTTGAATGTAAAGGGTAAACCACTGATCACGCACAGAATGGATATGCTCTTCACCCATTTTGGCATCTCTGGTCCCGCCGTTCTCCGCTGCAGTCAGTTCGTTGTGAAAGAATTAAAAAAAGCAAATTCACAAACTGTAACAATGAAGATTGATGCTCTACCAGACGCAAACAAAGAAGAAGTATTTCAAGATGTAATTAAATTACTAAAAGAAGATCCGAAAAAAGCGGTTAAAAATTCTTTAAAAGGCTTGCTTCCTGAACGTTATTTGCATTTCCTGCTTGAAAAAAGCGGTATTGATTTACAAGAACAAAGTGGCCATTTAGCACATGAAAAAGTTCGTAAATTTGCTGAGTTATGCAAAGACTTTCAATTCACCGTTAATGGTACTCATTCGATCGAAAAAGCCTTCGTTACCGGTGGCGGAGTTTCTGTGAAAGAAATCCATCCAAAAGAAATGGGTTCGAAATTGATGCCCGGTCTCTATTTTTGCGGAGAAATCTTAGACATACATGGCTATACTGGAGGCTACAATATTACCTCTGCGCTTGTAACAGGCCGGCTCGCTGGGATGAATGCAGCGCTCTATGCAAAAGGTCACTCATAATCTAAAGAGCAGATTCCAAATCAGATTGGAATCTGCTCTTTTTCAATATGATCCATATTTTTCGATTTCGAGGCATAAAACCCAGTTTTGATAAATAAATGATCTCAGGCAATATTCTATTAAATGAAGCAATTCGACCACATGAGCCTGTCAAAATACTTGCCTATCTTGCCTATATCAGCCTTTTTTCCCATATATCAGCCAAGTGCTTAATTACTTTTCTCTATATACTGCTGTTACTTCTTATATATAATCATCGCACTAAAACAATAGATTTGATCATCTTCCTCTTCTCCGGTCGTGGCAATATTGTATTTGATGTCGACAATTTTATTATCACGAATATCCTCAAGAAATACATTCATTTCATCTTCTAAGTCCTTTTCATGCTCATGATCAAACAGCTTTACTTGAATCATCAGCTATCCCCTACCTTTTTTACAAACAGCGTGCCCCAATTAGGAAAAGAATATTCATCTTTTTGAAAAAAATAGGTCTTGTCTCACACTCTACATCCGGTTACAAACCATCTGTAGATGTGGAGCAAGACCCAAATGAAAGGCAAAGCCTTCCTTATTTCACAATTACTTCACCATTCCACTCAAGCATTCCGCCTACCATATTTACAACTTTGTAGCCTTGTTCTTGAAGGTAATGAGCAACGTTTGCGCTACGACCTCCTGAGCGGCAAATGAAAATATATTCTTTCTCTTTATCGAAATAGTCAAGTGTAGCAGGAATATCATTCATCCGAATATGTTTAGCACCTTTAATGATTCCTTCTGCAACTTCATCATCTTCACGGACATCAACAAGCTCCAAATTCTCTCCTGCTTCTAACTTCGCTTCTACCTCATCTGGGGTAATCGTTTTAATTTCTTCCATCATAAGCACCTCATTCTTGATTAATATTTCTCATCTATTATAGCAAGTATATTGATCGATTGAAATTTTGGCGGATTGGCGTTGAAGATGACTATTTACTCCAAAAAACTCCAGTTTGAAAAGTATGCATGCTTTTTTCCAAACTGGTACAATGAAACGACTAGAATAATCAGAGATACCGACTAGGCGGATAGGAGTGGAATAATGAGAAAGGTGCGCTTTCTTTTTACTATATTGATGATTGTCGGTCTATTTTGGTTTTTTTATGGAGAGAAGCTTAAGGAATCTGGTTTTCAAGCTGCATTCTCGGAACTGAAATCGGACGTAACTTCACTTAAAAATTCTCCAGAGGTTTCTTCTGGAATTGAAAAGCTGAAAGAGGGTGTTGGGAATCTACTTGTCATTGTAAATGACAAATTAGATTCTTCATCTAACAAGGAACACCTTGATGACCCTGTTCAAAAGCCTCTGTTAGCTACACCCACACAAGCTTTCTCCATCCATAACATAGAACTTGGTGATTCAAAAACAGATGTTGAAAGTCAAATTGGAGCACCGAAACGCTCTTCTCTAAATGAATATGGAGTGGATTGGCATACCTATCATGAGAATTACCAAAACTTTTTCATGGTCGCTTATGATGATCAAGGCAAAGTAGCTGGATTGTATACGAATCAAGATCTTATTTCATCGAAACAAGGATTGAAACTCGGTGCGGCTAAGGACACGGTTCTTTCACAGCTAGGAAAGCCTTTAACGAAAATTCAAAAAGGTTTTGCTTTTTATCAAATAAACAATCCAGAATACGATACATTTCATATAGAGAAAAGCTATGTAACGGTTTTTTATGACAAGCATGAAAATAATACAGTCACTGCACTGCAAATTATTAGTGATAAACTTGAAGCAAATAAGAAGGAGTTCTTCGGTGAGCCTAGTCCTGAATTAGAGGAAGGATTTGAGTATCAATTGTTCGATCTGACGAATGCATCGAGGGTGAATCACGGTCTTAGCGTGCTTTCCTGGAATGAGGCCGTTCGCAAAACAGCTCGCGATCATAGCAACGATATGGCCGTTCATAACTATTTCAACCACACGAACCTCGATGGTGAATCTCCTTTCGACAGAATGGAAGCGGACGCCATCACATTCCGCATGGCTGGAGAAAATCTAGCGGCAGGCCAGCAAAGTAGCATCTTTGCCCACGAAGGATTAATGAATTCACTCGGTCACCGGGAAAATAAACTCCGCCCGGAATATCAAGAACTCGGAGTTGGCGTCGATTTCAACTCCGAATCGAGACCTTATTTCACGGAGAATTATGTGACTAAATAAAGGATGACTTACAATAAAGGATGCCCCTTTACATACGGGTCATCCTCTTTATTATGAGTTATTGTAGGATAGAACCAAAACAATATTGTAGGAATTTCATTTAATAAAAGTATTCAATGCACATTTACAACTAAAGTGACCATTACAATACCTATATATGAACCTAACATCCCTCTTAGATGGAACTCCAACCAATTTTTCCACTTCTTTTTAATAGCCAAGTAAAGCAAGTCCATACGAAAATAGAGCGATGAAAAAGATTCAAGTTCTCAAATTGTAACAGCTTATGAAGTTCGCAGTGCCGAGCTGATTTTGCGAAGCCTCGCCCCTTTTCCAAAGAAAAAGAGTGCCCAAAGTGGACACCCATGTGTTAATGATTGAATCCATCTATTAAAGTTGTAGGCTGTCTTTTCTTAAGACTAACCATCATGGCAAAGGAAATGATGTATAAGACTGCTAGATATGTCATCGCTACAGTCATATCATAACTTTGCAAAATATAGCCCACGAGGATGGGTGACAGTCCACCTATTGCCCTACCAAAGTTAAATATTGTGTTGGTAGCTGTACTTCTAATTTGAATAGGATAATAACTGCTGATTAACGCTCCGTATCCGGCAAACATCCCATTCGAAAAGAAGCCGACAATGGCACCACCGATTAATACACCTGCACTTCCTTCAGCATACGAGTAAAGAAATACAGCACATGCAGAAGCAAGAAGGAAAATGCCAAAGGCTCGTTTCGCTCCAAATCGATCCATGAATTGTCCAAAAGTTAACATACCAACGATCATGCCAACTGCTGTACTAATTGTCCAAAGTGCTGAGCTTGAAACAGACAGGCCTTGGGATTGTTGCAACATAGATGGCAACCAAATCATTAAGCCATTGTAGCCTGCAATCTGCACCGTTGCCATAATTGCTAGAGAAATCGTCGTCATCGCTGTTCTTGGCGTTTCAAACAACTGAAGCAGCTTACCTTTCTCTTGTTTGCTGACGATTTTTTTCTGTTTTTGAGCTTCCATCCATTCAGGAGATTCATCTAGATTCTTCCTCACAATAAAAGCGAATATAACTGGAAGAACACCCACAAAGAACAATGCTCGCCACCCCAAAGTAGGCAGAATGATGGCGCTAAGCAGTGCTGCGAGAATGACACCATATTGAGCACCGATACTTACATATGATGAAGCTCGTCCTTGTTTATTTTTAGGCCATGCCTCCGCAACTAGAGCCATTCCAATCCCATACTCGCCTCCAGCACCCAATCCAGCGATAAATCTAAACACGTAAACCTGCTCTATATTTGTAGCTAATCCTGTTAAAGCTGTACCTACTGCGAACAAAATAATTGTATAGGTAAAAATACGCACCCTGCCGAACTTATCTGCCAAGATCCCAAAGATAATCCCGCCAGCAAGCATGCCAATATTCGTTATCGAAGAAATAAGTCCTCCCGTTGCTAAATCAATGTGAAACTCTGCAATGATCATTGACATGGCAAAAGAGATAAACATGATGTCCATGCCTTCTAACGTTAATCCTGCCACTGACGCTACAACTGTTTTATTACGATAATTCATGTTGTTCCACCCTCCAGTTTATTCTTTCAGTAAATTTTTTTGCTTTGAGGGAATGGATATGCAATTCATCAATTACAAGAAAATCTTCCATTCTCTTTTCAAGTCTCACAGGACTTTATTTAAAAGAGGAGCTAAAAAACAAAAATAAATGCCCTTCCGTCACAGAGGACAGAAGGGCATGAATGTACAAAAATAGACTTAAAAAATATCAGACTATCAAGCCGCCCTTTTCGGCCTCTCTGGACCGTATTAAAGGAAATATTATATTGATATTATCTTAGCAGGTTAGAAAAGCAGTTGCAATACCAGGTGACAAAATATTTTTTATTGTAAATATTACCCATTATTTCCCGACTATTTGTAGCTTAGTTATGAATCTTTCAATCTCTTATAAGTAATCCTTTAGAATGTAAACCATGTAACAACAATTCTTTAATGTATGTTTCATCTTTGTTGTCAAAAATATCATCCAGCTCTTCTTCTGAAACGATAGAATACGACTCAAGATAACACCAAGCAGCAAATTTACTAATAGCTCTGACACGACTAGCTTTCAACTTTTTTTGCGAAAAAGGGGCGCGGTTTCGCAAAATCGGCTCCGCACCGCCACCTTCATTAGGTGATACAGTTTGTGAACCTGAACCTTTTCCATCGTAGGGTTGGGAGCAGACGCTCGTGTTTGTATTTTGTTTAACTGCAATTGTCATTTTGATTTACCTCCAAACAATTAGTTTGAACACTCTACAAACATTTTAACATTATTTTACACAAACTAACATTAAAAATTCAGAAAATTCAAAATAAAAAACCCAGACCTCACAACAACTAATTACATAGATTAGGTGTAATGAAACCTACTTATCGATTTAGAGTGCGAGGTCAGCCTTCCTCTCTTTTTAGCTAATCTAGGATGAATCATTTAGTAATACGCATAATAATTTCCACTTTGCTTAAAATATATGTCAAACGATGAATTCTGAGGTGACGAAAAATGAAAAAGTACCCCTTCCAAAAAAGCAATCAATTGCAAACACCTCGATTCAATGAAGTCATACAGCAGTTAAAGGAGTCTAAAGATTTTACAAGTTATACGGTTGGCATCAAACATGATACTCTCTGTATTTCTTATTTTAATACTTTAATCGACACGAATATTTTACACAGAGATCTGCTTCCATATTTAAATAAATCTTCGTCCACACTTTACGATGCTGTCCAAGCCTTGCCAATTGAAAATTTACTTTTCACTCAGAAACCAGCCGATATGCAAAATCATTTACTAATTGGCTATATATCAATAACGGTGGAAGGGAACAATGATCAGGCCGTGTTAGTGAAAGCTGATTCTCAACATTCTAGAACTGTCTCATTGCCTGAGGTAGAATTTAGCGTAATTGGCCCAAAGGAATCGCTTGTAGAATCGCTCGATACGAATTTGCATCTCATCAGAAAGAGATTGCCGATTCAAGAGTTAAAAGTGGAGGTTTTAACAGTAGGGAAATTATCAAAATCAAGAGTGGCCGTCCTCCATATTGATGGCATCTGTAACCAAAAGAATGTTTCCACTGTTATTCAACGAATCTCGAATTTAGATGTGAAACAGATTATTGATAGTTCCTATATCGCTCAAATGATTGCGGATAAGAAGAATTCGCCGTTTCCACAGTTTATTGATACTGAAAGACCAGACCGTTTAGCGGCCGTGCTAGGTGAAGGTAAGCTTGTCATTTTAGTAGATGGTGCACCACACGGTCTCCTAGGACCAGCTACGTTGGTAGAATTTTTTACTGCCTCTGAGGATTATTTTATTAATTGGACAATGGCTTCATTTTTTCGTCTCGTCCGATTTTTTGCTGTCTTATTCTCCATTTTAATAACACCGATATATGTAGCAATTCTGACTTATCACTATGAATTGCTACCTAAAAATCTGATCAACACACTCGTTATTTCAAGAAGTGGAATCCCTTTTCCTCCCATTCTAGAGGCACTTGTGTTGGAATTGGTCATTGAGTTGCTCCGTGAGGCAGGGGCAAGACTCCCTACCAAAGTAGGACAAACAATTGGTATCGTTGGTGGTATCGTCATCGGAACAGCTTCGGTCGAAGCGGGATTAACGAGTAATGTACTATTAATTCTTGTAGCATTATCAGCCCTTGCTTCTTTTACAACACCTGTTTATCAAATGGGTAATACGATTCGACTTATTCGATTCCCATTTCTTTTCATGGCTTATTATATTGGGATATTAGGAGTTGCGATTAGCTTTTGTTTCATGCTGATACACTTGTTAAGAATCACGACACTAGGAAGACCTTACCTTGAGCCGCTATACCCGCCAAAGTTAGAAAGCTTAAAGGATTCTCTTATCCGTCTGCCATTTTCTTATCTATCTAAACGCCCTGCCTCAAAACATAAAGACTAAGTGAAAGGAGACGCTCATAGATGATCAATAAAAATGAACAAATCTCTCCATTCTTAGTCTTCTTTCTCGTTTTAAAAGTACAAATCGGGATCGGGGTTCTCGGTTTTCAAAGGATCGTTATTAAATCAGCAGGAAACGATGCTTGGATTACAGTCATTGCTGCTGGAATCCTGTTCTCAATTATCATTTGGTGCATGTTTAAACTACTAAATTTACATAAGCAAGACTTGATCGGCATTCAAACTAAGCTTTTCGGGAAAATTCTAGGTAGCTTTTTAAATATGATCTGGATCTCCTATTGGCTATTCATGGGCATTGGTGTTTATCGAACTTATGTGGAAGTTGTTCAAGCATGGATGTTTCCACAGATCAATGTTACGACTTTTAGCATCGTGTTTGCACTTTTGATTTATTATACAATTTCTGGAGGTTTTCAAGTTATTACTGGAATGGCCTTTTTGGGGGTTATCATTCCATCCTATTTGATATTAACGATTTTTTTCCCGTTGGAATATACAGACTTTCGCAATTTATTACCCGTATGGAATCACTCATATAAAGAAATTGCCTTGGCAACAAAAAATATGTCACTTAGCTACTTGGGTATTTCGACTTTGCTGATGTACTATCCATTAATCAAGCAGCAAAAAAAAGCAAATAAATGGGCGCAAATGGCAAATATTTTAACCACCTTATCGTATTTATTACTCATAATTGTTTCAATCGGATTTTACTCAGAAAATCAAATCAGCAGATATGTATGGGCTACACTTTCTTTTTGGAGTATCGTCCAAGTTCCTTTTGTAGAACGTTTCGAATATATCGGCATTGCAACATGGGTGATCTTCATTCTACCTAATATTTGTCTATTAATTTGGGCAGCAACGAAAGGAACCTCTGCCTTATTTAAAGTGGCACCTAACAAGATAACGATGCTATTCCTAGTGATCTTAATTGTTGTCTCACTCTCTTTGAAAAATCGGGAACAGATTAACACCTACTTGGATTATATGTCTTATGCTGGTTTTTATCTTTATACAGTGTACATACCGATTCTGCTCTGCCTATCATTTATTATAAAAAAGAAGGAAGAAACGCATGAGAATTAAAATTATCTTACTATCTTCAACGATGACTTTTTTTCTGTCGGCTTGTATGAATATCGAACCTACAATATTAAATGAGATTAATATTGCAACAGCTATCAGTTATGATTACATCGATAAAGACCACTTTACATCTACTGCTGTCACACCTTACTATTTGCCGGATAAGAGAGTAAATAACATTACCTTTACGGCGACTTCTTCTTTGAGTAAAGACGTCCGACAAAGAATGAATCAACAAACGGATAAACCGATTTACAGTGGAAAATTAGAAGTCGTCTTATATAGTAAGGAACTTGCTAAACATGATATAACACGAATGACAGATACATTAATTCGCGATCCTTCGATCGGAAATACGGTGTATTTAGTAGTTGTAGATGGTAAGGCTCAGGATGTCTTGATCAAACAGTTCGGTAACGTAGATAAAGGCACATACTTATCAGATGCGATTGAGCATAATATCCAAAGCGGAATAATCCCTAAAACCAATCTGCATTTATTTTCATATGCTCATAATTCAGAAGGTATGGACCCATTCCTTCCGATCATTAAGCCTAAAAATGGGAATCCAATCATTACTGGTGTGGCCCTATTTGATCAGGGGAAATTCGTGTATCAAACAAAAGATCATGAAAACATCATTTTTAAAATGTTAGTCGAAACATCTTCTAACAAAGAAGGTTTTTCGGCAAAATTAGGGGAAAATTTATTTGCTTCCGTCTATAATATCTCCTCAAAAGTTTCCTACAACATCCCTGAACCAATGACCAATTCGCCCATTATCATAAATTTAAAAGTAGAAGCGGTTTTGCGAGAGTTCACTGGTGAACAGCCTGATAAAAAAGTGATCAGAACAATTGAAAAGAAGATGGAAAAAGAATTAAAACAACGAGCTGAAAAACTAATCGTAAAACTTCAAAAACTAGAAGTCGATCCGCTTGGAGTTGGTGAGCAAGTACGAACTAGAACAAGAAGCTGGAATAAGGATGAATGGAAGTCATTATATCCAACTATCCCTTTTCAAGTGAATGTCAATTTTGAAATTCTTGAAAGTGGAGCAGTGGAATAAATGTCGGATTAATCCAATTTGCAAAACAGCAGTGAGAACGAACAACACACACTGCTGTTAACATGCTATCTATAACGAAGAATGTGATTATGATGTGATACGCGTACTTTTCTGGGGCGACATCTGATTGATAAGCCGGACCTAACATTTTACATGTGCTTTCTTATTTTGCGGGCCGGTACTAACACTTTTCATGCGCTTTCTTATTTTGCGGGCCGGACCTAACCCTTTACATGCCGATTTCTTATATTGCGGGCCGGACCTAACCCTTTACATGCCGATTTCTTATATTGCGGGCCGGACCTAACCCTTTACATGCCGATTTCTTATATTGCGGGCCGGACCTAACCCTTTACATGCCGATTTCTTATATTGCGGGCCGGACCTAACCCTTTACATGCCGATTTCTTATATTGCGGGCCGGACCTAACCCTTTACATGCCGATTTCTTATATTGCGGGCCGGACCTAACCCTTTACATGCCGATTTCTTATATTGCGGGCCGGACCTAACCCTTTACATGCCGATTTCTTATTTTGCGGGCCGGGCCTAACATTTTACATACGATTTCTTATTTTGCGGGCCGGTACTGACACTATTCATGCCGATTTCTTATTTTGCGGGCCGGACCTAACACTTTACATGCCGATTTCTTATTTTGCGGGCCGGTACTGACACTTTGCGAGCTACGCATCATTTTAACAGGTTTCAGTTTCTCAAAGTACCGTTACGTTACTAAGATCTGCTTTTCCTGCCTTCAAAAAATTATACGTCAGTTTATCCATTGTAGCTCCGCTGAAATCCGTTTTCTTTAATTCGGATAAGCGGAACTGGACATTTTTCAATGTAGTATGTTTAAAAGATGCTTTTTTTAAAGTACATCCTTCAAACACGGTACCTTCAAATGTCTCCCCTTCAAAATTCAGACCTGCTAAATTACTTGTTTTGAAAAATGTTTTATCATAGACGCAGTTTTTGAACGTCGCTCCTTTTAAATTAGCTGCTTTAAAAAGCGTCTCTGTTAGGTTTACATTCACAAAAATCGTATCGGCTAAGTTACTTGACTTAAACGTACTATTTGTTAAATCGGAATCGGTAAAATCAGACCCTTTTAAATCACTACTGTTAAATTTGCCGTCGTGAACGGAAACTGAACGAAAATCGGAATGTACTAAACTTGATCGTGAAAAGTCCATTTGTATCGCCTTCTGAAGCTCAGTTTGCTGAAGGTTAATCGATTCTATTAATTCTGATACTTCCCCAATCGAGTTTATCGTCATTTGATAAGCTTCTTCATCACTATATCCACTTTTTTTATAATCATTAAATTTCTCTTGTAAATTATTCAATAACTCTTCTTCTAACTCTTGCGCCGTTTTCACTTCTTGATAAGGGGCAAAGATATCATGGACGTACTGGTTTAGTTTTTCTTGCATTCTCTTAATCATCCTTTCAAAGCAGATCATCTAAAATCCGTTTAGCCTGCTCCCAATTTTTTTTATTCTGTTCATATGTGTTTTCACCAATTGCGGTGATTTTGTAATACTTCCTTCTTCCACCCTGATTTTCATCGCCCCAGTAGGACGTTATACTTCCCTCTTTCTCCATCCTCTTTAAACTTGAATACATGGTGGCTTCTTTTAATTCATATTGTTCACCTGAATTCGCGTAGATCATTTTACTAATCTGATAGCCGTATTTATCACCACTTAAAAGTAGCTTTAATATCATCGTATCTGAATGGCCACGAAGCAAATCAGAAGATAGTTTAATATCTCCCAAAGGCTCACCCCCTTAAGTATAATATACATCGAGTTACTATGACAGTCAAGGTAATATATATAGTAAAGGTTATAATGATTTATTAATCATCATTCTTTCATATCTTCGCTCTTTAAGAACTGTTAGCTTAATTCCCATTGTTCATAATTTTTCTTACGAGCTCTCCCTCATCTTCATCCGCAGATCAAGGAAAACCAAAGAAATCGTAAGAAGGGTCAGATCCCGCTACAACTAAATACAGAATAAGATGCGTGTATAAACACCACATACTGTTTTAGAGAGCGAGGTCAGACCCTTCCGAAATACACAATATTCTATCCCGGTTTAACAGGCTGTAATACCCCCACCTCAATTTTTGTAGAGAATCAATGAAGAATAGGTGGGGATAAACAGCCTGTAAATCCCCGATTGGTGAGATACAGTGAAACTTACCGATGCGTGAGCAGAGGTTTAGTTGAGTCCCACAGAATGTGGGTCACTCAGGCGTTGCCGCAGAACGCGGCGTACTTAGTCTGAGTTCGTTTAATGGGGTTCGTAGTGTCGCTTTACCGAAGATTTAGCGACAGTAGAACGGGACTAACCATCAATAGAATAAAAATCCCCACTGATGGAAGTTTCACTTTATTACCTTAATAAACTGAACACAGGTGTTAAAACAATTAACAAAATCGCTGTAGCTAGTATCAGCTGCGAAATGTGATTTGGCAGCTTTTCTCTGTCCTTCCCTTTGTACCAACCAGAGAATTGTAGCTTATCTCGGTATAACACAAATAGTGACATGTAAATGGCAATCACACAAAGCCAATCATATTGATCCGTATGTAAACCAATTGATACAAAAGTAAATTTAATTAATTGGCCAAGTATTGATCCTAGAAAAAGAAATATCGCCATGATCCGGATGAGCTCTAATACGATTCGCATTATGTTCCTCCTATACGAGCTTACTGTAAAAATATTACTAAATATTGTTAAAATTAGCAATACTACTTCTGTCTTTAAGGCTATTCACCTAGATGATATGGATGACACCAGAGCGCGGCAAGTATACCATTAGACACCAAAACCTATGTAAAACATATTCCTTCATCACTTTAAAAAAGAAGGTTTCATAATTAGTAACAGAACAAAAGTAGTGATTGACTATAATATGTAAATAACATAATATAAAAATAAACTATTCCTATTAAATTACTATGTATTAGAGAGGAGAGAAAATAAATGCTACAAATGCTCTTTACAGGGTTAATTTGTGGGGCCTTACTCGGCTTTGTTATGCAAAGAGGCCGGTTCTGTCTTACAGGGGGATTCAGGGATATGTATATTGCCAAAGATAATCGCATGTTTTATGCCTTATTGATTGCAATTGCTGTACAAAGTGTCGGGGTATACACATTAATACAGTTAGGTGTGATTGAATTTTCTGCAGGTACCTTTCCATGGATTGCTGTAATTGTTGGTTCATTTATTTTCGGAATTGGGATTGTGTTTGCTGGCGGTTGTGCAACGGGGACATGGTATCGTGCCGGAGAAGGCCTACTTGGCAGTTGGATCGCTCTAATTGGCTATATGCTCATGAGCGCGATTATGAAATCAGGTCCTTTGCTACCTGTAAATAATTCTATTCAGTCCGTTCAGTTTTCGAATAATTCAATCGCTGAAACTACTGGTCTACCTGTTTGGATTTTTATTGCGATCTTTGTGGCTATTGTCATTGTCATTTTGATAAATGAACGAAGAAAGCCAAAAGTAATAATTCCAACTATGAAGCCTAAGCGTACAGGACTTGCTCATTTATTATTTGAGAAACGTTGGCATCCATTTTTTACTGCATTGTTAGTAGGTATGATTGCGATTCTTGCTTGGCCGCTTAGCGAAGCAACAGGTAGAATGGCTGGTCTTGGCATTACCACACCATCAGCTAATATTCTGCAATTTTTAGTGAGCGGTGATCAATCGATATTAAATTGGGGTGTTTTCCTCGTAATTGGAATTTTCCTTGGTTCTTTTATTGCAGCAAAGGCGAGCCGAGAATTTCGCTTCAGAATGCCCGATGCGAAAACAGGTATCACGAGCTTTATTGGTGGAATTACAATGGGCTTTGGTGCTTCTCTAGCTGGTGGATGCTCGATAGGTAATGGATTAGTCATGACAGCCATGATGACTTGGCAAGGTTGGATTGCATTACTATTTATGATTTTAGGAACATGGACAGCATCCTATTTTGTTTTCGTTCGACCTAATATGAAAAAGAAATTGGTTACGACTAATCAAACCATTTTGAATGCTTAGGAGGAATAAATCATGCAAAAAACATTAGATGTGCTAGGGCAAGTTTGTCCTTTCCCGTTAGTAGAGGCAAAAGAAATCATCGAAGAAATTAGTTCAGGAGATGAATTAGTCATTCAATTTGATTGTACGCAGGCGACTGAAAGCCTGCCACGTTGGGCCGCAGAAGCAGGTCATACAGTCACAAATTTTGAACAAATTGGTGAAGCTACTTGGACCATTACAGTACAAAAAAAGTAAAAAGATAAGGAAATTGGGGTGTCTCATAAGGCTGACCTTGCACTCTAAATCAGGTTTGTAGTGTTCGATACACTTATCCTATATTTAGTTGTTGCGGGGTCTGACACTTTGCATTTGCGACACCCATTCCTTCATTGGAACCTAATTGATCACTTATTCTAATCAGCAGATTGAGCCTAAAGAAGAAGCAAATAAAGTGAAACTTCAATCATTGGGGTATTATTTCAGATAAAAGCTTGCCATATTAATAGATTCTTCAAGAAATCAGCTTCAAACCAACAGCCGAGCTTAGAATCAACGCTATACATGCTAGTCGCTTCCACTCTTTTGCTTCCCCGTATAGCAACATCCCAACTAAAGCAGCTCCCACTGTACCAATGCCTGTCCAGACTGCATAAGCTGTTCCCATAGGTAGTTCAGTCATTGCATAGGATAACAGCATAAAGCTTGCACCAAACGAAAGCATTAGATAAAGTGCCGCATCCCATTTCTTCATCGCCAATCGCTTCATATTAATCACACCGAAAATCTCAAGACTGCCTGCCAAAATCACCGCTGCCCAATGCATTATGCTTTCCCTCCTTCTACCTTCGTATCTTCTTCATCACTCGTTAACATCTTCAATCCGATTACCCCGCAAAGGAGGGTTCCGATGAGTATAATTTTTACTAATTTAAATGGTTCTCCAAATACGGACATTTCTACAATCACAGTTCCAGCTGTACCGATACCGGTAAAAACAGCATACACGGTTCCGACAGGCAAATGTTTTGTTGCTTTTACTAGCACAATGAAGCTAACAACGATTGTCGCTCCTGTTAAAACCCACTCGAGTATATTGTTGGAATATTTTAACCCTGAAACCCAAAAAATTTCAAGAATTCCTGCTAGTAGTACATAGATCCAATTAATATTCATTTTTTTTCACTCCTTCCTCTGGTATATGAAACCCACGCCAAAAAATCGGCCATGCAGCACGAATACGATTCTGGTAATGCATAGATCCACTGTAAATCAGTTCGAGAACGGTTCCATCAACCAATGTAATATAAGCAAGTGCAGAATCCATCACGTTTGACGTGTAGAGATTTGCCTGTCTGTTTCTGAGCCATCTTGCTAAGATCCGTTGCATTTGCAAAAGGAATGGATTCACGAGATCCGCAACATCTTGTTGTAGCTTTGAAGGCGGAAAAAAAGAAATTCGCAACAGAAATCGCGCATGATCATGTTCCATACTTTCTGTTTCAATCCAATCAAAAAATCCTCTTAAAACTTCCTTAATCGGCTTACTCTCTTGCGACTGAAAGTACTCGATGAATCTTTTTTTTTCCGTTTCCATAGCATAGTTCACGACAGCAAAAAACAATTCATCCTTGCCTTTATAATGCGCATATATGCTCGGTTTTTTAATGCCAACTTCCTCCGCTATTTTACTAAGTGACGCCCCTTCATATCCATCTCTTGCAAACTGAATCAGAGCTACATTACGAATTAACTCAGCACTCATAACTTAACCTCCCTAACGGTCGTTAGGGATTTATTATAACAGTTTTTTTTTTTCTGTCAATCAATTTTTGTCATTAAATAAGTAACAAGTGGTATTGGTTCTGTATGTATCGGGCTATGCGTCGATGCAATTTACTGCTTAAGATATATTTTACAAAAAGGAAAAAACAATAATTGACCAATCTGTGTACTACGTGTATAGTACACATATACAAGGTGTATGTATCACTTAATACATACATTCATTCTAAAAACATAGGAGGACATATAAATGGGTTCACCAGTAGTAGAAGTACGTAACGTTCAAAAGGTTTATGGGAAAAAAGTTGGCAACCAGTTTAAGGCACTAAACGATGTTACTTTTTCTATGCAAGAAGGAGAATTTGTTGGGATTATGGGGCCTTCTGGCTCGGGGAAAACGACGCTATTGAATGTGATTTCAACACTTGATCAAGTAACGTCTGGCGAAATTAAAATTGACAATGTCGATATTACCGATATGGGGCAAGATGAACTTTCTGATTTTCGCTCACAAAAATTAGGCTTCATTTTTCAGGATTTCAACTTACTCGAGAATATGACAATTGCCGAAAACATAGCACTACCGCTTTATCTACAAGGAACACCTGCGAAAAATATAGATGCAAAAGTCGTGACGGTCGCGAAACGTTTAGGGATTGAAGAACTACTGCAGAAATATCCTGCAGAAATTTCAGGAGGACAAAAACAACGTTCTGCCGCTGCCCGAGCACTCGTTCATGAACCAACAGTCATTCTTGGTGACGAACCAACAGGTGCACTCGATTCAAAAAATGCAACAAGCTTGTTAGAAACAATGAAAGACTTAAATGATAGGCAGAATGTTTCCATTATGATGGTAACCCATGATGCGTATAGCGCAAGTTATTGTCAGCGAATTATATTTATCCAGGATGGCAAACTCCATAAGGAAATCCACCGCTCAGCCACTCGTGAATTATTTTACAAAGAAATTCTAGATGTTCTTGCACAGCTAGGAACGAAGAACGCTTAAGAAAGGAGACACACGGATGTTACTAAAATTATCACTGGCTGGAATGAAGGGCAAACTGAAGGATTATTTTGTCTTATTATCCGGGCTCGTCATGACAATTTCTGTTTTTTATATGTTCCAAACCCTCTCTTGGAATACAGAGTTTATTAAGTCTAATGCAATGATTCGAAACATTCAGCTCGTATTTATTGTTGGTTCTGTACTGCTTTCTGTCGTAACCATTCTGTATATGCTCTACACGAACTCCTTCTTACTCTCTTTACGACAAAAGCAATTTGGGATGTATATGATGCTTGGGGCTAAGAAAAAGAGCATCAAGAAAATTATGTTTGTTGAAACAATGGTAATTGGGTGCGCTTCTTTAGTCATTGGAATTACCGTTGGAATCGGACTAGCTTTCATTGTTGGGTATCTACTTGCCGGACAGCTTAATATCACATTAGAAGGATATCAATCCTTTTATCTACCAGCCGTATTGGCAACCTTCATCTTTTTTATCGTCGTATTTTTATGTACTGCTTTAATCAATCATATCAAGTTATCAAGAGTTCAAGTGTTGCAGCTGATCTATTCAGACGTTCATCCTGACGACATGCCGATTCAAAAAAAGAAAAATAGTTGGTTGATTTTACTTGGTCTAATTTCCTTAAGCCTAGGCTATGTTTCCTTAATTTTCATGGAGCAACTTCGTGAGATTGGCTTGTTCGCAGCACCAACATTCACGACACTCGGAACCTATTTATTGTTCATAGGTTACCTTCCAGTCATAGTCAATCGAATGCAAGCCAACAAGCGCTGGACATCAAAAGGTGTCACATCCTTTACTTTTGCTCAGTTGAACTTTAGAATTCAAGGTTTGACGAAGATATTAGCAACTGTAGCCATGCTTATAGCCCTAGGAGCAGGAGCGATATCTGCCGGTCTTGCTTTCAAAAATAGTGCCTCACAAATGGCAGAAATGATGGGTGCATACGATGTAATCATCAAAAATCCTAATGCAGAAGAAAAAGCGCTCTTAAAAAACATTCATTTTACTGAAGAGAATCAGTACCGATTCAAAGAAGATCCTGACTATACGTATTATCTGAGAGATGACTTGGAAAATCAGCGTCCACTTCTATTAGTTTCAGATGGGAGAAAACCCAAATTCAAACGGGTAACAGAAGACCTTCCAGAAGGTAAAATCTCATTAAGTGAAGTGAAGAATCCTGAAGTGGGCCAACAGCTATCAGATGAATGGGACAGAGCCCTATGGAATCTTCGAACCAATTACCGGGTATTCAAGGAAATGATTGTCCTAGATTCAGAAACGTATCATGAAATACAGGGACAAGAGAAGCTTATGTATATTGGAAAAAGCGACAAGTTCACGGACTATTTACATGAATGGCAGGGAATTGACAAGCTTGCGTTAGAAAAAGACCCTAATCTAACAGCAGATGACTTAACAAGCAAATATTCCTTTTATAACATGTATAGTAGTTTTACAAGTGGTACGATGTTCATGGGCTTCTTTTTAGGCATTGCATTTCTCGCGATGATGGCAAGCTGCCTCATGTTCAAAATATTATCAGGTGCTTCTAAAGATACATCACGCTACCAAATGCTAAGGAAAATTGGCGTCAGACGATCTGCGCTTTCAACATCTATTTATAAAGAATTATTCATCATCTTCTTATTTCCTGCAATGGTTGGCCTTGCTCATGTGTTGATTGGTATGAATATGTTCTCTTTCATTATCTTAAATCCTTACTACCGAATTTGGGTTCCAATTATCATTTTCTTAATCATTTACAGCCTGTATTATGTAATTACCGTAAAATTGTACAAACAAGTTGTCCTACCGAAAGAATAAGTGAAACATTGTCAAAAAGATGGCTGACCTCGTACTCCTAAATCGGCTATTCTAGATAGAGAAGTACGAGGTCTCCCCCTTTGCTATTAGGGATGGTTAACAATCTGATTATTCCTTTTTCTCCGGAACTATAATTGGATTAACATCGCCTTGCTTACCGCCGCCATTATAATACTGTGGAACTTTTCCTGGTAAAATCAAATCGCCAATTTTGACGCGATTTTCTACAGTAATTTCTTTTTCAACAGAAGGAATAATCACATGCAGATTAACCTTAATATTCACAAATATTTCAAGAATCGTATTATTAATTCCCGTTTCCTTCGTAGTTGTTTCCACTTCTGATGTAACATCCCCGATTATTTCAAAACGAACAGGCACCTTAGGTCCTTGATTTGCAAGCAAAACGGCGTCTGTAGCCATACCTAAAGGAATTTTATAGATGACACCTTTTTCTTTCTCCGAACTTGCATAGTCGATAAACTCATCATTTTTAAATGTTTGTAGAGTTTCAAGCTCTCCTTCTCTTATCGCTTCTAAATATTCTTGAACTCGTAATGTTGTTTCGGAAGCAACATTATTATAAATATTAGGGTCAAAGCTATACCCTATTTGATCTCCTGCTTGATGAGTGACGATTAGCTTTCTAATATCAACATTTTGACTGATCTTTTGCTTAATCGCATCATTTATGGCTTCAACAGCAAATTCCCTGGTTTTCGCTTCCGCTATTTCTATTAAATGAGGCTCAATTTTTTTATCAATCATCCAACCACTAAAAATCGTCGTCACAATGAAAAGAAGAAATGTAATCAAGATTACATGCCTTGTAGGCAGAGGTCCACGTGCGAACTTGAATCTTCTGTACTTAGCCATAAAAACCCCCCTATTTAGTTATATGATTGTTCGAATTATTTCAAGAACAAAAATAATAAAAAGGGAGGTTATCATGCTGAAATCTTCATATTTGCTCTTTCACAGACCCGCCAAAAGACCTTTTACAAAATATTTTCCGAGCAGAATATAAACAATCAATGTTGGAACTCCGGCGAGCAGTGCGCCTGCCATTTGGACATTCTATTGGACGATTTGACTTCCTGACAAATACGGCAAAATAACCATAACAGGTGAATCTACTTGAGAAATACCGATACCATCCAATGCACTCGTACTATAAAACGCCGTTATCTCAGGGTGTTTGATAAGCAGTTGATGTGTCGTTTTCATTTCACCAATTTTCGTGATATTCGATTCCTGAACATCAACAATTTCAATCCGTTTTTCTCGTTCCACTTCATCCAAAAAAAGCCTTGTAATTGACGTTTCTGATTGGCAGCTTCGAAGCGACCGGTGATAATGCTATCGAAGATCCTTTATTTTATAGCAAACAAAAGAGAAATTCCCTCAACAACGCATAATTCACAAAATCAGTAAATTAAACCCATTTTCGTTACAAAAAAACCCATTGCTACTTATTTTAATAAGCAACAACGGGTTTTTTTACCGTTCAATTAATAAGCTAAGCTATACAAAGCTTTAATATGTGCAAGGTAACGAACGTTACTAGCTTCTTTCATTAGTGTAGCCGGAAGACCTTTAAGTGGAATATTGTTGCCACCAATTGTTGCAACACCATCTTTGCGTCCAAGGCTTGCTAGTGTACCAGAATTGATTGGTGCAAATTTCTCAAACGTTGCATCTTGTAAATATGCAAATAAGTTATATCCTACTAATTCACCCATTTGCCAAGCGTTTTGTGCAGTTGGTGCGTATGGACGACCACCTTCTTCAGGGAAAGCAACAGCACTGTCACCGACAACAAATACGTCTGAGTGAGAAGAAGATTGTAGATACTCATTAACAGTCGCACGGCCGCGATCAACAGCAAGTCCAGACTGTCCAACTAGTGGATTCCCTTGTACGCCGCCTGTCCAAACGAATGTATTCGCAATGATTTTTTGACCATCTTTCAAATCAATCTCATTACCAGCAACGTTTGTTACAGGAAGACCAGTTAAGAATGTAACTCCGCGTGCTTCTAAGCTTGTTGTTGCACGTTCAATTAAATCGTCTGGTAGTACCGGTAAGATCTTTGGACCAGCCTCAACTAGCAATAATTTAATTTCTTTTGGATCTACACCATGGCTTTTAGCAAGCTCAGGCATAATGTCAGCAAGTTCACCAACTAATTCAACACCAGTTAGTCCACCGCCGCCAATTACAATAGTTGCGTCTGCTTCGTTTTTAGATTTTGCATACTCACGAATGCGTTCTTCAACATGTGCGTAAATTTTGTTAGCATCATTTGCTGATTTTAATACCATGCTGTTTTCTTCTAATCCTGGGATTCCGAAGTATGCTGTTACACTTCCTAAAGCGACAACTAGAGCATCATATGATAAAGTAGCACCATTTGATAATTTCACTTCTTTATTGTCTGCAGAAAATGATTCAACTTTTGCAATTTTAAGATCGATATCTTTGCCTTTTAGAAGTTTGTCCAATGGCATTGCAACCGCTTCTTCTGCAACATTATGTGCTGCTAGGCGGTGTAATTCAGTGATGATTTGGTGTGTTGGGAACTGGTTTACGACAGTTACCTCTGCTTCAGCTTTACTTAGATATTTACGAACAGTTAAAGCAGTAAGTAGTCCGCCGTAACCTGCACCTAAGATAACAATATGTTTTGAAATTGACATCGTGTATCCTCCGTCCTTACTTTTTATATGGATGATGAATTATTTTTGATTACGTTCTGCATTAACTTCGAGAAATGCATTTGCGAAACGGAATGCTTTTTGTGCTTGTGGATCTTTAAGCATTTTTAACAGTCCAAATAGACCAACTACATCTTTGCTTTGGTCTGCACGGTCTTTTGCTTCAATAGCAGTTTGTGCAAGTGATTTTACTGAACCAACTACAGGTCCTGCAACTTCTTTAATTGCTCCAACCGTATCATTTTTTAACACTTCGTCAGTAGCTACTAATTGAGCATAGTCATAAGACTTCGTTAAGATATTAACAATTTCCGTTAATTTTGGAAGTTGCTCAACTAATGTGTTCAAAGATTCTTGAACCTCTGGTTTTAAAAGCTGATCAAGGATATCAAGTTGTTCTTGGGTAGCAGACAACTTCTTTGTTACTTGTTCTTTAGCGATTGTTTCTGACATATCCAATTCTCCTTTACTATAAGCAATTAAGCTTTTAATTTTGGGGCAAAAGGGACCCCGTTTCCTGTAATGACTCTCAAATCTTCGGGATTCGAGTTCGTGAAACATAACACAAATACTAGTATGGTTTAAGAATAGCATAAGCACCCGTAGCCGTCGATATGGAAAGGACGACTAAATTACATCAGATTACTTGGCGAGCCTGGAAAGGTCACCAAAAAATGTATGACGAATAGATAAATTCGGGTAATAAATAATACTTCTAAGCTTACCATTTCCAGTAAACTTTAAAAAATACCTTTAATAAAACCATTAAAATGTTAAAGGTTTTAATTTTAAAATTACCAAATTAAAAACAATAAGCTTTGGCTGAAATATTTTGTCTTTAACTTACCTTCCCATTTGAGGGACGCACTTTCATTATAATCTATTTGCTCAAATGTTTCATTAAAAATTAAGTGAAACTTACCGATGCGAGAGTTTTTTTCATTCCACTTGATTCTTTAAACCCATTCAACTGCTGTAATTTTCCATAGAGTTGTTCAAAACAAAGGTCAGACCCTACACAACGATGCACATAGTTGCGTGAGGTCTGACCTTACTGATATCCAAAATTTACATCAAATAGCTGCGTTTGATTGTTCCATTTTTCCAGCTTTTTTCGGAGTGAATTTATCAACAATCATTGTTAATGCACCATCACCTGTCACATTTGTAGCTGTTCCTAAACTATCTTGTGCCAAGTATAAAGCAATCATTAATGAAATCATAGTTTGATCAAATCCAAGCATCGTTTCCAATACTCCCAATGCCGCCATAACAGCCCCACCTGGTACACCTGGAGCTGCAACCATTGTCACACCTAACATGAGAATAAATGGAATATACATGGTAATTGTAGGCGTTGTACCATTCAAAAGCAAAACACCAACAGAACAGCTGACTAAAGTAATCATACTTCCTGATAGATGTACCGTTGCTAATAATGGCACGGTAAAATCAGCTATTCTTCCTTGAACACCTGTTTTTTTCACTTGTCCAAGAGTAACGGGAATGGTTGCCGCGGAAGATTGCGTTCCAACAGCTGTAAAATAAGCTGGTGACATGATTTTCAACAATGTCAACGGATTTTTCTTATGAAGCAAACCACCGACAGTATATTGAAGAATAAGCATGACAATATGAAGCACAATAATCAGTACAAATACTTTTGCAAACACAGAAAGAATCGATTGAACTTGTCCGCCATATGTCATGTTCGCAAAAATTCCAAAGATGTGAAAAGGTAAGATTGGAATAATCGCTGTTTTAATTAATTTTTCAACAATTAGTTGAAAATCATCAAACGCATGCTGCAGCGTGTTCCCTTTTATGGAAGCCAGACCTATTCCAATAATAAAGGCAAATAGCAAAGCACTAATTACTTCCATAATTGGCGGCATTTCAAGAACAAAAAAGGGCTGAAGCAGAAATTCTTCAGGATTATCTGTATTAATCAGTTGATTGCCTGAGATAAAGTTCGGAAGCAATGTATAACTTGCAATAAAAGCTATAGCACCTGCAATAATCGTCGAGACATATGCGAAAGCCGTCGTTAAGCCAAGAAGCTTACCTGCCCCTTTTCCCAGTTGACCGATCCCTGGGGCAATAAATCCAATAATAATAAACGGTATGACAAATCCAATAAAGTTGCCGAAAATCCCGTTAAATGTTGCAAATCCTCTCACCAGATTTTCTGGTGCAAAACTACCAATTACAATACCTAAAATAATAGCGAGAATAATTCGTGGTAGTAAGCCTAGTTTTACTTTCATAACCGCAGTCCTCCTGAGAAGTACATTTGTTCATTCATAAAATATACTTTAGCATAGAAATGGATGATTTTATATAGGATTTATCTTTTTTTATTTTTTTAATATACTAAAACTCAGATTTGGGATTACGATTTTTAGCAAAAAAATCATCGAATGGAGTCATCTGTACAAAACTAATGGCGTTAAAACGCCCACTATGAAGGATTCATCCTATAGCACTCTACACTCACCTAGTCACAATGGTAGCGGTGCGGAGCCAAATTTTTGATGCTTTCTCGATAAAATCAGAATACTGATAAATTGATGGGCTATATTAACAAGTCACAAAGCCCCGTCCCCATGTCCCTCATACAATTCAAAGGGTCAGACCCCGCAACAGCAATCAGTATAAGATACGTGTATGAAACACTGCATAATACTGATTTAGCGTGCGGGGTCAGACCCTTATAGGACATCCATGTAGCAACTTGTTAATAAAATAGCTAAAGCGTTGAAACGGTATTATTCATCTAACATGGCTATTGGACTAAATACCTCGAAATGAATCTGTTCGTTTGGTATTTCCAATTGTTTTAACGTTTTGTTTATGACTTGCATAAAAGGAATCGGACCGCAAAAATAAAAATCTGCTTTTTTTGATGGAAGGTTTGTTTGTAATACGCTCATATCTACAAAACCCTCTTTATCAAAATGACCTGACGTTCGATCGTCTTCAGTTGGCGAGGAATAACAGATCACTGACTTTAGATTCGAATGCTCTTTCTCTAATTGAGAGACATGATCTTTAAAGGCATGAGTTTGACTGTTGACAGTTGCGTGAATAAACGTTACTTCACGTTGCGGCTGTTTTTCCATGATTGTATTTAACATGCTAAGCATGGGTGTAATACCGATTCCCCCACTGATTAGGATAACTGGTCGCTCATTGTTCTGTAGGACGAAATCACCGGCAGGAGCTGAGAAAAGCAAAGTGTCTCCTGCCTCCACTTGTTGATGTAAATAAGTAGAGACAATTCCAGCTGGAGCATCTGTTTGAGCATCTTCGCGTTTCACACTAATTCTGTAATACTCCTTTCCAGGTGCTTCAGAAAGACTGTAATGGCGAATATGGGTATATTTCTCCCCAGGTATCTCCGCTTTAATCGTTAGATATTGCCCTGCAGTGTATGACGCGATCTTTTCTGCATCCTTGGGTTTTAAATAAAAAGAAGTAACCGTTTTACTTTCTTCTACTTTTTTATCAACATAAAAAGTTCGGAACCCTTCCCAGCCACCAGCTTGATTTTCGGTTTCTTCGTAAAGATTTTTTTCAATTTCAATAAAGGCATCTGCAATATATCCATATGCTTTTCCCCATGCCTCAATAATCTCATCAGTAGCAACATCACCAAGAACATCCTTAACTGCTTGTAACAATGTTTCACCAACAATAGGATATTGCTCAGCCTTAACCCCAATCGCTCGATGCTTCTGTGTAATCCTTTCGATAACCGGTTTAATTGCCTCAAGATTCGTAATATACTCGCCTGCAGCATACACTGCATAACCTAAGGCTTCTTGCTGAATGCCTCTTTTTTGATTCGTTTGATTAAAGATGTTATATAAATCGGGCGCTTTTGAAAATAGAAGTTCGTAAAATCTCTTACCAATTTGTTCACTATGTTCTTTCAAAACAGGGGCAGTAGATTGGACAATTTGAATTGATCTTTCATCAAGCATGTTGCAACAGCCTTTCGTAGTTAAATTTACAAATTAGCACAAAATTTAACATACCCAACTGAATACATTATTATCCAGAAATGTTCAACTTGTATTAATATTGTTCCAAATTAACCGATATACGCATTAACAGGCAGTAAGATCCCCCACCTCAAGGTTTAGAGGAATCGCAGTAGCGTAGGTGGGAGATAACTGCCCGTAATCTAGTTGCGGCTCCTAGCCCCTCGAGGGCATAAGCTGTAATACTCTGTGACAAACTACGCCACGCCGTATTCCATCATATGCTTGTCGGACTATCACAAGATGTGATGGCGTCTCTGTTGCTCACAGGACGTGAGCGATCTTAGGAGACGTTCCTACATCGTCGCCTCGCTTTTTAAAGTAAAGGCCCGATTGGTGAGATACAGTGAAACTTACCTTTGTAGTTTTCAAAGGTAAGTTTGCGCCCACAGTCTGTGATTCATTAAATCAGGTTCGTAGTGTCGCTTTATCGAAGTGGAACGGAGATATTAGCGACACAAGAACGGGACTAACAATCAGTGGAAAACCTCACTGATTGAAGTTTCACTTTATAGGAGGTGTATCGAAAATGGATATTGCTGCATTATCAATCGGGATGAGCCAAGCTTCGCTCAGTCAAAATGTCGGCATTGCTTTAACTAAAAAAGTGATGGACTCTTCTCAACAAAATGCTGTTCAAATGGTTGAAATGCTTCAAGCTCCCCACCCAAATCTAGGTCATTCTATTGATCTAAAAGGCTGAAGGGCAAAAAAAATGCATCCATGTCTGGATGCATTTTTTATATAGGTTAGGTCCGTTCCAATGATCTTTTTAATTACCTGATTTACAAGTATGAGGGCATGTCTGACAACGCTGTTTGTTTATCGTTAAATAGGACAGGCAACAGGTATTTCTTGGCCGAACCTCTTTCCCAATTTCTTTAATATATATGCGTTCATTAAAGTACCTTGTTAATGGATTTTTGAGATCATTCCCGAATATATCGCCAGAATCCTGAAAAACAATGAATTGAAAATCTTCCTTTGCACGATTTTTGACCGCTTCTTGCGTTCCTTCTTCCACTAATACAGTTTCATAAAGCCAGTAAATATACACGGCAATATTCTCCCATAGTATTAGTTTAGACACTTTTGTAGTCCGTGCGAGGCAATCGATTAAAGGCAGTAAATGTTCTTTAAATAATGATTCGAGACAAGTCTTTCTCCATTTGTTTCGATCTTCTACAAAGGTTTCTGTCTCCAGATCAGCAAAACGAAAACTCGGGAGCCACAATGTTTCGTTATCATCCGTTTCAATTGATACATTTTCAAATGAGATTGACAGCTTTTCATTCCAGGCTGACATAGCATAAAGATAAATAACCGACAAAAATGCATATCTTTTTATGAAAATAGAAGCTGTCACTTTATCATTTCGAGCCTGTATGCGGCTGCCAAGAATTTTCAAATATTCCCGTAAATCTGACTCATTTAACAGGTCTTTTATTTGAACGGAGAGTAGTGAATCCGTTTTACTAGTCGAAAGGCGCAGCTTACTTAGCTTATTCATCTGTGAATTCGAGAGTTTACGAGCCAATCATCGTCCCTGCCTTATTTAAAATACAACGGCCTTTTCCATACGGGATACATAAAGGCGTTCCCAAAAGCGGATCCATAATAATCTCACATTCCATACCAAACACATTCCTTACTAAACTGCAATTAATAACGATCTCCGGTTTACCTTGTGCGTATATTTTCTGATCCTTTATCGCTACAATATTATCAGCATACCGACAAGCTAAATTTAAATCGTGTAGAACCATTACAATTGTTCGCTGTTCTTTTTCATTTAACTCAAATAGCAAATCGAGAATCTCAATTTGATGGGTCATATCAAGATATGTAGTTGGCTCATCAAGAAGCACAATATCAGTATCTTGAGCTAACGTCATCGCGATCCAAGCTCGTTGACGTTGCCCTCCTGAAAGGGAATCAACAGGCCGATCTTTTAACTCTTCAATCCCAGTTGCTTTTAAAGCATTGGTTACTTGTTTTTCGTCTTCATCTGTCCATTGCTTTAACCATGTTTGATAAGGATACCTACCTTGCTTAACTAATTGAAGAACAGTTAGACCCTCTGGTGCAATAGGTGTCTGAGGAAGAATAGCCATTTGTTTGGCCACGTCCTTCGTAGACATTTTGGAAATTGCTTTTCCTTCCAACAAAACAGCTCCAGATTTTGGTTTTAACAATCGGGCAATTGATCGTAGGAGTGTAGACTTTCCACAGCCGTTTCCACCGATAAAAACCGTAATTTCACCTTTTGGGATTTCCAGATCCAATTCATCTATGATAATGCTATCCCCATATGAAAGGGTTAAATTTTGAGTTTCAATCGTTTGCACCATTTAAGTCCGCTCCCTTTTATTAAAATAAGTACCCTGTATTAACCATTACGCGTTTTAAACAATAAATATATAAAGTAAGGTGCCCCGATTCCAGCTGTGAAAACACCTGCTGGAATTTCAAAAGGAGAAAATAATGTTCTGCCGATTATATCAGCTAACATGACTAATATCCCCCCAATAAATGCAGAAACCGGTAATAGCGCTCCAAATGTAGAACCTACCAGCCTTCTTGCCATATGGGGAGCCATTAAACCTACAAAACCAATGCCTCCTGCAAAGGCAACAGAACTTCCAATTAGCGCCGTACTAATCAATAACAACAAGAAACGGTGTCTTTGCACGCGGCTTCCAACACCTGTTGCTGTTTCATCGCCAAGTTCTAGAACATTTATATTCCTTGCCATTACAAAAGCAATAAGTAGAAAAATCACGGTCCATGGAACCAAAGTCGCTACGTTCGCCCAGTTTGAGCCATACACTGTACCTGTAATCCAAATGTTCGCTTGACTAGCTCGATAAATAGGACCTACTATCATCATTAAAGTTGTTAACCCCTGCATAAGAGCTGATATTCCGATCCCAATTAATACGAGCCTTATCGGTGATACACCATTTTTCCAAGCAAGAAAGTAAACAAGCAGCGCAACAATTCCCGCCCCAGCAAATGCAGCTAGAGGCATCCATTTTATACTTACTGTTAATGCATGATTTTGATCACTAAAAAAGGCTAAAAAGCTTACTACAGCCACTGCTGCTCCCCCGGTAATCCCAAGAACGTCAGGAGATGCTAGTGGATTTCGAATCATTCCCTGAAGGATTCCTCCCGCCACGGCTAGTGACATTCCTACCATCAGCGCAACAATAATTCTTGGTAGACGAAAGTCATGAATGACAAGCTTCTCCATATCGGTCCCACCGCCGAAAAGCACTTTCAAAACAGTCAGTGGGCTTAATTTCATATCACCGAGTCCTGTGCTCCATACAAAAATGGCGGCAGCTAATAAAATCAAAACCGTTAATACAACTGTTGCTCTTTTATCTATTAGAAAAGAAACTTTACCTTTCAATATTCGAAAACTTCTATATTCACTCATCGTGCATTAAACCCCTTTCTTACAATATAGATGAAGAATGGAGTCCCAATAATGGCGGTCATCACTCCAACAGGAACTTCCTGTGGCATAATGATATATCTTGCCAATATATCCGCTGCTAGTAAAAGGATTCCACCTAGAATTCCAGAGAAAGGGATAACCCAACGATGATCAATACCTATAATCGATCTAGCTACATGTGGAATAACAATACCAATAAAACCAACTGGTCCTGCAATAGCTACTGAACCGCCTGCTAAAAAAATGATTAGAACGGCAGCACCTATTTTTATGAACCCTGTGCTTAATCCTAATCCCTTTGCTACATCTTCTCCCATCGACAAAACATTCAGTTTCGAAGCAATTATCATCGCTCCTAGCCAACCAATCATTAAGTATGGAAGTACAGCAGTTAGAACAGTCATTTTTCTTCCTTCAACAGATCCTGCCAACCAAAACAAAACTTGTTCAAAGGCAGCCTCATTGATGACAAGAAATCCTTGCGTAAATGAAGCAAACATGGCAGTCATGGCAGCACCTGCTAAAGTTAGCTTCATTGGTGTAAGCCCTTCTCTACCAACGGAACCAATGGCATATACACCAATCGCGGCTATAGCGGCACCTAAAAAGGAAATCCAAGTGAATGCTTGTAGATTTCCGACTGAGAAAAATGTTACGGCAAGCACAACAGCAAAACCAGCACCTGCATTCACTCCAAAAGTACCTGGTGAAGCGAGAGGATTTTTCGTAAGAGTTTGCATGAGTACACCAGCGATCGCTAAACTGCTGCCTACTGCTGCAGCAATTAAAGAGCGAGGTAACCTCACCGTTTGGATGACGATATGCTCATTTGAACCATTATAATTTCGGAACGCCTCCAATACCATTTTCCACGTTGTATCCGTGTATCCGTAAACAATGCTTGCACACATTAAACAAATTAATAACATAATGGCAATTATCAGGCCAAATAATCTTTGGCTATTATTCTTTAACAACATAACAAATAACCTTTCAATCTCATAAATTTTAAATAAGCTATTTCTCCTACTAAAGTCTATTGTATTATTTTTTCATTGTCAACGAATATGAAAATCATTATCAATTAGTTATTGACATGTCCTTGTAATCGATTTACTATAGCATTATTAATGAAAATGATTATCGTTATTATCTAGGAGGCATTACAAGATGAAATCTGCTAAATTCTTATTTACCATTATTTCAATCATGACCATTTTCTTATTGGCTGCATGTGGAAATAATACAGATGAAAAAGCTGAAAAACCAAAAGATCAAGGCAATAAAACGGAAGACACTAGCTATACAATTGAACATGCAATGGGGTCAACTACATTAGATAAAACACCTCAAAAAGTAGTTGTTCTTTCAAATGAAGGAACTGAAGCTCTTCTCGCATTAGGAGTAAAACCTGTGGGAGCTGTTCAATCTTGGCTAGGAGATCCTTGGTACGACCATATTAAAGATGATATGCAAGGCGTTGAAGTAGTAGGCACTGAAAGTGAAGTAAATTTAGAGAAGATTGCATCGTTAAAACCTGATCTAATTATCGGAACCAAAATGCGTCAAGAAGCTGTATATGATCAATTAAGTGCCATTGCTCCGACAGTATTTTCCGAGACTTTAAGAGGCGATTGGAAAGAAAACTTTACATTATATGCAAAAGCTTTGAACCTTGAAGAAAAAGGGAACGAAGTATTGAGCCAATTTGATGCACACGTAGAAGATGTAAAACAAAAACTTGGTGATAAAGTTAATCAAGAAGTATCCGTTGTTCGTTTTATGGCAGGAAAATCTCGTATTTATTATACGGATTCATTTTCTGGTGTGATTTTCAATCAATTAGGATTTAAACGTACTCAGCCACAAGCCGAGCTTTTCGCTGCTGATAACAAGCTAGGTAATCTTGCAATAGAGGTAGGAAAAGAAGTCATTCCTAAAATGGATGGAGATGTTCTATTCTACTTCACATATGCGCCGAACGGTGATCAAGCCGCTCTCGATACAGCAAAAGAATGGACAAATGATCCACTTTGGAAAAACTTAAATGCTGTAAAAACTGGAAATGTTCACGAAGTCAGTGACGCTATTTGGAATACAGCAGGTGGTGTTCTAGCTGCTAACTTAATGCTAGATGATATCGAGAATATTTTCCTAAAACAAACAAAATAAGGACTGCTACCCCCTCTAACAATAGAAGTATCCTTAACTGTAAAAAGAACCGGGCAAAAATTGCCCGGTTCTTTTTGGTCTAGAAGCATTTCTTCTTAGGAATATACTTAAAGTAGCGGGCACAAATTTTAAAGAATGGATTTAATGGTTTGTTCTGATTATGTGTATTATTTAAGACCTAAGGCTGTCATTTTTCGTATCCCGTTATTTTGTTATCCACTTTTGTGTAGGTAAATTTTTGCGAAGCAAACTTTTTGGAGCTTTTATTTATTCATTTATACGCTCATAATATAACTCTTCATTTTTCTCTTGCTGCACCTTTAAATTGGCTGTAGGCATTTGTACACCATTGTCATAAAAAACATTCATCAGTTCAAACCTTACATCTCGTGAAGTTTGAAAAAAGTCTTCAGGATTCACTAAACCAACAATACAAAGTTCGTAGCCGTGGTATTTTTTATTAGGATTTAAATCGGTAACACCAATATATCGAAAATCTTGTTCAGGCTCACCATCTTCTAATCGCAATAAAGTTTGACTGTATTTGTCATTACATATCTTACATACTTCCTCTAATAAGCGCGCCATTCTCTTTGGGTCCTCTTGATAGCTAACAGTAACCTTCTCAATTACCCGCATTCTTCCTTTATTAAAATTTTGAATCGTCCTAATTTCGCCATGAGGGATCGTAAGAAGCTTACCAGACCACTCTCTGATTTGCATAAAACGAACGCCAATTTCTTCAACAGTCCCTGAGCTTGTTCCGTTAAACGTCACAAAATTACCAACGCGAAACTCATTATCTGATAATCGAGTCATTCCAAGTAAAATATCCTTTAACATTTGCTGTGCAGCAAAACCGATAATAACACCAATAATCCCTGCCCCAGCAAGTATTCCTTTTAGATCAATAAATTGGCCAATCAAGTAAATAATAAACAGGATTGTAATGCCGTATCGTAAAGTTGAACGAATGACGCTTTGTATCGTTTTGGCGATCTCTTCTTCAAAAAATGTAGACTTTTTAAAGAACCAGGCAACCGTTCGATTTATAAGATAAGATAAGATCATTAACACAACGGCTACTAATACTAATTTTAACAGTAAGAAATCATTAAGATATTCCGAAATCTTTTCTGTAATATTTAATATGCTCACGTTTTCACCTCTGTTCCATGTAATTCATTCGAAAACGGCTTTCTTTTAATGTTAGGCAAGACCACTTAAATTATCCTGGGTCGAAGAACAATTACTCTATTAAAATGACCAACAATACTAGATCGATATAAAGATCATTTAGTCAATTATGATTAGATTTAGATTGAACATGAATGTCAGGGAAGCCACTATTTTTAAAGGCTGTTTTCGTATAGTTTGTTTCTATTAGACCTGCAGTCCGAATACACTTTGCTTTCTAGGGGCGGCTGGTGAGCCTCCTCCTGCTACGCGTTCCGGGGTCTCACCGACACCTTAGCTCCCCCAGGAGTCTACGTGCATTCGGGCTGCTGTATGGTAGTAACGATTTTAGTTTCGCGAAAAAAACCAATAATCTTCTACATAACAGCCTTACGATAAGAGCGTTATTAAATGATCCGAATACGATCTGAATCTTTACTAGCCATACCTTTATCTAAGGTTAGCCTTGTTTTAAATTGATAAGCCATTCCTTGAGGTGAAGGTATAGCTGGTAACTGAAAGTAAAACGGGATTTCGTTTACTTCTTCTGGATGAATATCTCTTGAAGACAAGATCATTATTGTATCAATTACCGTCTCTGCCCCTATAACATGATCGAACATGACTAGATCACACTCAATTCGTTTTATTTGCTGTTTAATCGTACCACCTTTAATACAAAAATTCCCGTGAATAGATTCACCATAATGATATTTTTCTTTAGGTAGAATAAGATCGATTTGTGCTGAACCAATCCCTAATAATGACATAGATTTTCTTAGTATCAATAAATGCCCTCCTACATTTTTTTATAACGATTTATTTAGATTTGACATACGTTTCAAATTTTTACGATTAAAAATTTCTTCTCTTGCTGATTTGATTAGATTAGACGCTTTTATTCACTCGATTCTCACCTCTATTTTGATGAATGGCTTAGTTAAATTGAAAAAACCTTTACCGGAAAGGTAAAGGTTTTCGAATACATATAAAGACCATTACCAATAGGTAAGGTCTGGCTAACAACGTCATGTTGCCAACAAAGCCGAGAGTAAAATACTCCGTAATGACGACCTTGCTGTAAAAGCTACTCCCCTTAGGAGAAACTATTCAACTGTATATAGGTATCTTAAAATAAAGTCTTAGAGTTTGTCAATTTTATATATTCGCGAAAGATAGCCTCTTATATTATCTAGGAAATAAATAGTAGTATTACTCAAATAGTAGAGCCTTAATATAGGGAAGTACCTCTAAAAAAAATCCTGATCTCCCCTTTTATCTAAGTTACCACTTAATATCTTCTTTCCTATTGAAAAGAAAATTCTATCCGGTATTCGGTCCCTATTCTTGGATTGCTGTAAAAGAGGCTGACCCATATCAAAAGGGTCAGACCCCGCAACGACCATTTACAGATTATAGTAAATATTTCACTACTATTTACTGTGTATAGAGTGCGAGATCAGACCCCCGTTTTCCTTTACTTAAGCAACTGGTTTAATCCATTTATAGAAAAGTAGACTGCTCAGTAGCAAAACAACTCCCATCGAGAAGGTTTTCAGGTCGGCTGTTCCTGCATAAATCACCCACATTGAGTAAAGTAACGATAAAACAGCAATGATACCATCTGTGATTCTCCCTTTCCCATCTGCATATGTGTCACCTGTGATCACCAGTTTTAGCTGGAAAAGCGATGAAATCAGATAAGGTACTAAATAAGAAAGAGTCGCAACGATGATCATAAATTGAAAAGCCGCAGAAATGGAACTAGATATGGTCGAGAAGATAAACAATTGCCCAACTGAATTCGTGACGATCATCGAGAAAACAGGCATACCATTTTTATTCGTTTTCAAGAATTGAGGCATAAACATGCCTAGTTTTGCAGCTTGATATGGTACTTCTGCACTTAGCATAATCCAGCCAATCGTAGAACCGAAAAAACTGACTAAACCGATAGCAGCGAGAATTTGTCCGCCAATCGGACCCGTTACAGATGAGACTGCATCAATCAACGGCTTTTCTGATACGACTAACTGATCATGTGGTAATAATCCCATAACAAGCGTACTGATACCGATATAAATGGCTAGCGCAATTAATAATCCCAATACAGTCGCACGCTTCACATCAACTTGTCGTTTCGCGCGTGATCCAAAGACTACTGCAGATTCAACACCGATAAACGCCCAAAGAGTGATCACAGCAGCACTATTCACTTGTCCAAGCAAGCTAACAGACTGGCCGAGTTCATTAACGGTTGGGGCAACAAATGGCATAATATTGGCTTTTTCGAAGGCAAATAAACCAATCACAATAAACAAGAAGAAACTTACTACCTTTGCTGCTGTAGCAATAAAGTTAATTTTACCAGCTCGATTAGCTCCTTGTAGTACGATGAAATGAACACCCCATAACAGTACCGTACAAACGATAAAGGTTAACGCATTTCCTACCTTTAACGTAAAATTACCGAACGTGAATAATTCCGCTTGGCTTACTAAAATAGGGAAGAAAGCAGATAAATAGCCGGCAAACGATGTAATAACCGCAATATTACCGATTAAGCTCCCAATCCAATATCCCCATGTTGACATAAATCCTGATAAAGTCGACATCTTGCTTCCTGGCTTAAATAATTCTTTTGCATAAAGCTGTGGTCCACCTGTTAAATGCGGTTTTCTATGCGAAAGATTTCCAAATACTAAAGCAAGGATCAATACACCAAATCCAGTTACAAGCCATGCCGATATGACTCCAAGGGGACTCGCCACGGAGCGTAAGGATCCAGGTAACATAAAGATTCCAGTACCGACCATATTTCCAACGACAAGCGCTGTTAATATCCAAAATCCAAGTTTTTTCGTACTCATGTAAGATCTCCTTTTCTAAGTTGTATGATTGTTTTTTCAGGAGACGATTTCTAGTCATTTATATACAAAACGAACACTACACTCGCCTAATCCAATTGGTGGCGGTGCGAAGCCCAATTTTTGGGTACTTTCTATAAATAAGATACGTATACCTGCTAAATAATTGGCTTATTAGTAAGCCGCGAAGCCCCGATCCCCATATCCTCCGAGCAAAAAAAAATCCGCTCGTCTTGAACAGATGAGAGATTTATTCAAATACTTGTATTAATATAAAAGCATCCTCAACAAAAGTCAATGGATTAACCGACCTTCAGAATTGGGTGAATAATAAGTAAAGTACCACTACTTTATTCGTCCATTTTTCATCGATTGTCGCATGTAACTTTAAACTTGACGCAGTAAACATACTAATGTTAAGTTATATTCTATCACTTACTAATAGTAAGTTATTTAATCTAGGAGGCATCAACTATGAATACACCATCAAATTCAAATTTATATACTATTATGAATGCAAGGAAATCTGTAAGAGCATACGATCCTAATTTCCAAATAACAAAATCAGAAATAGAAGACATGTTGAAGCAAGCAACAACCGCTCCATCATCAAGTAACCTGCAACCTTGGCAGTTTCTTGTCATTCAAGATCAAGACATAAAGAAAGAACTAAGAGCAATCGCATTTAACCAAGAACAAGTCGAAACTTCATCTGCCATTATTGCCGTTATGGGTAATAGTGAGATGTATAAAAAAGTAGATCAAATCTATACACAAAGTGTAGCAGAAGGCCATATGGATGATTCAATCAAAGAAATCATGATTGCCAATACGAATGCTACTTATCCAAACGCACCAGAAGAAGTAAGAATGAATATCGCAGCTTTCGATGCTGGACTTGTTTCTATGCAATTGATGCTAATTGCTAAGGAAAAAGGGTATGACACGGTAACTATGGGTGGCTTCGATAAAAAGAAATTCGCAGAAAGATTCGAACTTCCAGCTCATATCTTCCCAATCGTTCTTATCGCACTAGGGAAAGCAGCTGCGCCAGCGCATGGATCTTCCCGCCTGCCGTTGGAAGAGGTTGCATCCTTTATTTAATTCATACCTCGCAAATCTTAACGAGGATATCACAAAAGCAAAGTCAGACCCCGCACTCTAAATCCGTATGAAACACTTCATACTATTTTAGAGTGCGGGGCCTGCCCCTTACAAGACACCTTCTTATAAAAATAAAACCATATGCTCCTCATCTAAGTATACATCGTCTAGTTTAAGTGCCTTTTCTTCAAGACCAAACACCTTGAAACCAAGATCGCTATAAAGCTTTTTAGCCCCCTCATTACTTGCAACGACTGATAAGTTCACTTTTTCAATTCCCTTAAGGTTTCTCGCATAGTTAAGGGTCTCATTCATCAAGGCTTTCCCTATTCCAGAACCATGATAATTCACTTTTACGAACAGACCATATATGTTTGCTCGATGCTGTAGCTTTTCACGCATTTCTTGAACGAGTGTCACAATACCGACCAGCTTACCATCAACAAACGCACCAAACGTATAGCTGCCTTCTGCTTCAAGTCCAGCTGCAGCCTGCTGAATCGGATTTTCTCTGGCTATTGCTTCCTCAAAACTTGTAGCAAATGCTTCTGGAAATGTCTGAAATGCCTCTAAACGTAAAGACCAATATTCTTTTGCATCTGTTGCATGTAATTTACGTATTTCCACTGGACCACGCTCCTCATTATTTAGAAAGTGTAACACAGTTTTAGTATGTAAGTTACTTGAGAAGGAACACTTAGCTATTTTGGAAGTTAATCATGACTCCACGAAAGGATTAAGTAGTTAGAAAAAACATGAAGTTGGTGAGTAAAATCAAAAGTTGAAGAGGAACCCGCTAAAATTGGAAAGACACCAAGTGCTTGGTTAGTAATAGCGAGTAAAAAGCCGACCACAAGGCCAGATCACGAGTGAGATTGAACACTTTTCATGCCGGAATCAAAATTTACGTGCTGGATCGAACACTTTTCACGCCGAAATCGAAGTTTGCGGGCCGGTTCAAACACTTTTCACACCAAAATCTAAGTTTGCGGGCCGGTTCGAGCACTTTTCACGCCGAAATCGAAGTTTGCGGGCCGGTTCAAACACTTTTCACACCAAAATCTAAGTTTGCGGGCCGGTTCGAGCACTTTTCACGCCGAAATCGAAGTTTGCGGGCCGGTTCAAACACTTTTCACACCAAAATCTAAGTTTGCGGGCCGGTTCGAGCACTTTTCACGCCGAAATCGAAGTTTGCGGGCCGGTTCAAACACTTTTCACACCAAAATCTAAGTTTGCGGGCCGGTTCGAGCACTTTTCACGCCGAAATCGAAGTTTGCGGGCCGATCGAACACTTTTCACGTCGAAATCGAAGTTTGCAGGCCGGTTCGAACACTTTTCATGCCGGAATCGAAGTTTGCAGGCCGGATTAAACACTCTTCATGCTGGACGCAATATTTATCCGTCCAATGGAATTCATGTACTATCATGAAGACCAGTATCATTATTATTGATTAAATTATACATTTCATTAAATAAGGATGATACCCGAATCGTTGCAAATTTGAAAAACGAAACATCCAACAATTGGATGTTCCGTCTCAAGGAGAAGGCTATTCCATTTCCCTGCAATAAATAAAAAACTTCAATCTCGGGGGTCGTACTGCCCGTTAAGAATGGGATCACACGTGTTTTCTAAGCTAAGAAGTAGCTACCGCAGTTTCAGCTGAAACAATAAATCGTGAATCGAATAAAAAGGAAGCGAAAGGTCTGACCAATTCATTATTACCAACTACATCCTTCTAACTGAAAATCAAAGAGAACTGTTTAATAAACTCTATTTATCTCTTATGTTTCTGTTGCTAATAATCTTGTGTACGTTTGATAACCAACAACTAATGAAATTATGGAACCAATGAGAAAAACTCCGGATCCTACGAATGTAAATATTCTTCCAATCAATGTATTTTTAGCTTCAACAAGTTCAGCATTATTATTCATCATTTTCACTCCTAGATATTTTCTACTTCTAATCTATGTAGCCTAAAAAATTCTGTTCATTACAAGAACAACCAACTGAGGTCCTTTTGCTATGGTAACGTACATAAAAATCTCCTTTTATTCTTATGTGGAATTTGAAAAATTCTTACATTTTATTTTAGGGGAACACGAGGGGCTTCTTTATTTCGAGAAGCATTAATAATTCAGTCTTCACAACTCCATCTTTGTGATTAGTATGTGTAGCATGTTACTAGTTACGTTTTAACATCAACCAGTTTTTATAAAAGATTTAAATTTCTTCCATTATAAACTCTACTTGCTCAACATAAAATAAAGGTAGGCAAACATATTAAACTTAGCTAATATGTGCCTACCTTATCGAATTTATTATCCTTCTATTTCTGTAAACCGCTTAAACAATAACACCGCATTATGTCCACCAAATCCAAAGCCGTTAGAAAGAGCATAATTCACCGTTTCTTCTACAGCTCGATTCGGAATGTAATTTAAGTCACACTCTTCGTCTGGTTCTTCATAGTTAATCGTTGGAGGTAAAATACCTTCCTGGATGCTTTTCACCGTAATGACACCTTCAACACCACCAGCAGCGCCGAATAGATGACCTGTCATTGATTTAGTAGAGCTGACTTTTAGCTTGTAGGCATGTTCGCCAAATACGTGTTTAATTGCTTTCGTTTCAGACTTATCCCCTTCCGGTGTGCTTGTTCCGTGTGCGTTGATGTAATCAATTTGTTCTGGATCGATTTTCGCCATCATTATCGCTTTTTCCATTGCATTGGCAGCACCTAAGTAATCAGGTGAGGTAATATGATGCGCATCTGTCGAGGACCCGTATCCAACAATTTCTCCTAAAATCACCGCGCCCCTCTTTTTGGCATGCTCATATTCCTCAAGCATTAACACACCTGCACCTTCAGACATTACGAAACCGTCGCGTCCCTTATCAAATGGTCTGCTTGCTTTATTCGGCTCATCGTTTCGTGTGGACATTGCACGCATACGTGAAAAACCTGCAAATGATAGTGGATTAATTGTCGCTTCAGCACCACCAGCAAGAATCGCATCTGAATAGCCATGATGGATGTTCAAAAAAGCCTCGCCAATTGCCTGATTCCCTGTCGCACAAGCAGATACTGGGGAAAAACTCGGACCGGCAAAGCCAGTTTTGATGGCAATGATTCCTGATGCCATATTACTAATCATCATCGGTACCATAAATGGCGACACGCGTCTTGGCCCTTTATCTAACAACGCCTTATGATTCTCAAGCGTCGTATCAATCCCGCCAATGCCGGAACCGACGTACACACCGTACCGATCATTCGTCTCATCAGTCTCCAAAACCAATCCTGACTGATCAAGCGCTTGCATTGCTGCAGCATACGCATATTGAATAAATTTATCATATCTGCCAATTTCCTTATTATCTAAGTACGACTCTGGGTTAAAATCTTCAATATATCCGCCAATTTGTGTGTTAATCCCATCAAATTCGTCTGATGTAATTTTCTTTATTCCTGATTTCCCTTCTTTTATGTGATTCCAAAAAGTATCTACATCATTTCCTAAAGGGGATACAACCCCACACCCTGTTACTACGACTCTTCGGCTCATTGTAATAACTCCTTCAATTGTTTACTTATTGTCTCCATTATTTCCCCACCAACTGCTCGCCTATACTGGAGTGCTCCTTTCAAAGCGGATAATAGTAGGATCGCCTTAGCTTCATTATTATGTATGTCTTTAAGTAATTCAGCTACACAGCCCAATTCTTTGTTCGTTACGTGTTGAACAGATTGCTTGAGAATTTCAGGCAAATAAGGAAAATCTGCTTGAAACGCTGAGATAGGACAAATTTCGTCTAAATCAATGTAAGATAGCCTCATTCTAAGAAATTCAATTGCTTTTTCCTTCGGATCTATATCCATCTGCTTGATTGTTATCATCATTTGGTCCAACCCAGTTTCCAGTCTGTCACACACAGCAAGTCCTAAACTCTCTTTTTTTTCAAAGTGATAATGAATACTTGCTTTAGTCAAACCGAGCTCTTTCGAAAGATGATCATAGCTGAAAGATAGATAGCCTCTTTTTTTTATGTGTACAAGCGCCCTTTCAATGATTTGTTCTTTTCTATTTTCCATATCCATACACTAACCTACTACTAAGTAAGTGTCAATGTTAGAGAACCGCTCACTGTCAATTTAAGATTCCGAGATGTCCGTTGGATGCAGATAAAATCATTTTCTTCTATAAGATAACTCCAAGAAATTAAGCCACTTTTCCAAAATAACATTTCCTCTTATCTTTATAAAGGGGATTTTCTATGCGCAAAGAGGCTGCCCTTTCGTAATAGGTCAGCCTCTTTACCTCATTTATCAAGCTATAATGATTCTCTGTTTACGATTGTATGTGAAAGGAATTATTCTTTTACTGGACGTTCCTGCTTTTCGCCATTTAAGACAAGATGGAAGATAATATCTGCTTTCAATGAATTCGATACGGAACAGTATTTCTCTTTACCAAGATCAATGGCTCGCCACACTCGCTTGCTGTCAACAGTTCCATTGATTGTAAACGTAACGTTAATCGTTGTAAATGCTTTTGGCATGTCTTCTTCTCTTGTGCCATCAGTTTCAATTTCGAGTGTGTCTACTTCAGATAAATACGGTCTTAGGATCATTGTAACATCAATCCCAATGCAACCAGCAAGAGATGCAAGTAACATTTCAGTTGGTGTAACGCCTTTCCCTTCTCCACCGTATTTTTCAGTTGCATCCATTTTCACTTCATATCCTGAATCACCAATAGATGTGAATGCACGTTGTCCAGTCCATTTCGTTAGTACTTTCATACTTATCCCTCTTTCAATTAATGACTTCTTCCATTTTCAAAAACTTTCTAGCTCGTTCTGTTTTTGGCCGACTAAAGAATTCTTCTGATGTTCCTTCTTCCACTACCACACCATCAGCCATGAATATGATTCGGTCGGCGACTTCACGCGCAAACTCCATTTCATGAGTCACAATAACCATTGTCATGCCCGTATGAGCAAGCTCTTTAATGACAGCAAGAACTTCGTCCACCAATTCCGGATCAAGAGCAGAAGTTGGCTCATCAAATAGCATAAGATCAGGTTCCATTGCTAAGGCTCTTGCGATGGCTACCCTTTGTTGTTGTCCACCAGAGAGCCTATTTGGATATTGATCTTTTTTTTCTAATAATCCAACTCTCTTGAGCAGGTTTTCCCCTAGAGTAATTGCTTTTTCTCTCGGAATTTTTTTGACAATAAGCAATGCTTCCACTACGTTCTGCAGTACGGTTTTATGTGGGTATAAATTGAATTGTTGAAAGACCATTCCTGTATGTAGCCGGATTTTACCAATCTGTTTGTTTCGTTCTCTTTGTGATTGGTTCGCATCCACTGAAATACCACCAACTTGAATTCTGCCGCCTGACAATTCCTCTAACCCATTAAAACAACGTAACAATGTACTTTTTCCTGAGCCGCTCGGTCCTAAGATAGCGACCACTTCACCGGTCTCTACGGTCAAATTGATGTTTTTTAACACTTCAAGCCCTGAAAAACTCTTTGACAGATTTTCCGTCTTTATCATAGGATCACCATACTTATTCATAAATTGATAGCCGTCGCTCGATTCTCTCTAATATGAAGGAAAATCCCGTGCTGAGTATCCAGTACATCACTGCAATTGCCAGATAAAACGGCATGTACACATAATATTGCGCAATCAAAAGCTGTGCCGATCGAAGCAATTCTGTGACTGTAATTACAGATACGAGCGATGTTTCCTTTAACATTCCGATGAACGTATTCCCCGCTGGTGGTATCGCAATTCGAATCGCTTGCGGCAGAATGATTCTCTTCATTGTTTGGATCGGCGTCATTCCTGATGCATATGCCGCTTCATATTGTCCCTTTGGAATAGCTTGTATCGCACCACGCAATGTTTCCGATAAATACGCACCGATGCTAATACTTAGCGCAATATACGCTGCAGTCAACGGTTGAAGATTTAAGCCGTAATCCGCTAATCCATAATAAACAATAATGATCTGCACAAGGGTCGGCGTTCCTCGAATAATCGATACATAAGCACGTGCCAACCACCTAATCGGTCGATTTCCTTTTAATCTCGCGATCGCAACAACAACCGCGATGATGGAGCCAAAAAACATCGAAACAATCGTAATCAGAAGCGTATAATAAGCTCCCTTTAACAAAAACGGCAAATTTGACCAAATAATATCCATTTACTTGTCCAGCCCTTCCTCTTTACTCAGCTGGTTCTTCATTAAACCACTTCACAAAAATCTTTTTATACGTTCCGTCCGCCTTCATGTCAGCTAAGATTCTGTCCAGCTCTTTTAAGAACTTCTCATTTCCTTTGCGAACTGCGATGCCTGCTTGATCAGACTTCACCGGTTCGCCTACTGCTTTTATTTTAAAGCCGTTCTTCTCAACAATCGGTTTAATGGCATACATATTATTAATCGTTGCATCAATTCTGCCTGTATCCAAATCCTTCAGCGATGTAATGACATCGTCATAGGTTTTAATTGTAAAATCGCCCACTTTTGGCAGTAGCTCGGTACGGAGGTAGGTTTCGTCATTTGTTCCTAATCCGACACCGATATTTTTCCCTTTAAAATCTTCTACAGACTTAATCGTAGTATTCCCTTCTTGAACAATGACTTTTACGTTATTTGTAATATACGGCTTTGTAAAATCTAGTTGTTTCTTCCGTTCATCCGTAATCGTCATTTGGCTGATTACAACATCAAACTTGTTCGTTTGTAGACCAGCAATCATTCCCGAAAATTCTTGAGCAACAAATTCAACCTTTACCCCTAAACGTTTCGCAACTTCCTTCGCAATATCTACGTCAAAACCGTCCATTTCTTTTTTGTCATTTAAGAAATTATATGGCTGATACGTTCCCATGACACCAACCCGTAATGTACCTTGATCCTTTACCTCTTTGAGTAAATCTTTATTCGTATTGTTGGCGTTATTCTTTGCACCACATGCACTTAATATCATCAATATAGCTACTAGAAAAGTCAGTAGCAACCTTGGGCGCTTTTTCATGTTCAAATCACTCCTTCATTTATTATCCTAACAATCCAAAGAACTCAAACTTTACTAATTCCTTTGCAAGGTCATTTGCTGATTGTTCTTCTACAGCTGATTCATATGTAACAGGGCCGAATAGCCATCTTGCCAGCATGCCTTCCATTAAGCTCATTACTAATGCAGCTTGAATCGACGGATCTTTTTCTGGCAAAATCCTCAGTTCCATTGCCCGCTTTAAGTTATTCTTGAATGCTTCTTCAATTTTTATACGGGTTTCGAAAATTAAATGCTTGATGGACTCTTCACTATCGATTCCTTTGATGATTAATTCCATCAAATATCGATTACCCTTTGAAAAGGTAAATAAATCTTCAAATAATTTTTCAGAAGAGGCCACTGCATCGGCTATGGTACCTGGAGATGTCCGATATCCTTTGGAAACAACTGCAAGAATCTGTGCTTGTCCGCTTTGAATGATCTCAAGTACTATACTTTCCTTGCTTTTAAAATACCAATAGAAAGTCCCTTGAGCAATTCCTGCTTCACGAACAATATCTGATATCTTTGTCTTATGATAACCATTCATAGCAAACAGTTTGATGGCAATCGCAATTATTTGTTCTCTTCGATCAATAGACTTCTCATTTTCTTTAATCACAATTCCTCCTCTCGATTGATCAGTCAGTTGATACACCTTATCGTATAAAATCTCTCATAATTCGTCAATTAATTGAACCTGTTTAGTAGGAATTAAAATCCTACTTATTAATTTTGAGAATTACAGATTCGCATACTACTATTTTCAGATAGTCACCCTTTCATTTATTTGTTAAACTGAAATTACAGAGATGAAATGTTGAGGAGAAAAAATGAAACGAAAAAGGAAGGTATCTAAAGCCCTTTTTATCATGTTTGCGTTGCTTTTTGCTATCTTACTGATTAAACAGGTCATGCAGGTCCCACATACAGAAAAGGTTTCAACAACCATAATTCAACCGGACCCCTTTGCATCAGTAAAGAAATACAGTTCGACCCTGCACGATGAACTGGCCCAATATAATTTGCAAGAATATACAGTCGTACTTATTGCCGTCATGCAACAAGAAAGTCGTGGTAAGGGCGGAGATCCGATGCAATCTTCAGAATCAGCTGGACTTGCTCCTAACACCATTACCGATCCTAAGGAAAGCATTCAATATGGCGTTAAGCATTTCAAACAGGTTATTGCCTATGGCAAAGAAAAAAAAGTTGATTTTCCAACCATCATCCAGTCCTATAATATGGGAATAGGCTATATTAATTACATTGCCGAAAACGGTGGAAAGCATAGTGAAGAGCTGGCAAAGAAATTCTCGATGATTCAAGTAGAAAAAAATCCCGACCTGTACAATTGCGGTGGAAATAAAGAAAATTTCCGCTACCCATATTGCTACGGTGATTTCTCCTATAGTGCGAAAGTAACCAAAAATATTGAAGCGTTAGCAGATAGTATCCCAACGCTTGTAAGTGAAAAACACCCAGATGCTTTTTGAATCTAGGTGTTTTTTTCCATTATCCTCCGAGCAAAAGTACACAAATACTCCCTTGTGAACCACTCACACTTTATCCTATTTTCACCATTCATTCTGTTTAATCACTTTAATAAAATAAATTTAAAATCGACTTTTCGGATAACGTAATCGATTATTAATCAATGGAAAATCACATCTACATGCATGTTTTCACCCGTATGGTGAATCCTTTACATTAGGTCATATTAAACATAGATGATTATGAAAGGAGTCAATCCTATGAAAAAAGAAGAAAAACAACATGAAAAAGGGACTAAGATAAGTCATGCCGAGGAGCTAGAAATTATTTTTGGTTATTCGAATCGTAAAAATGGGCAACCTGTTCCTCAACCTAAAGATTACGATGAAATAGAGTATTAACAGGCAAAAATAATTAAGGATTGCAGTACAAGGAAAATAATAAGTTTCACTTCAATCAAGATGGACCAGGAACCACCCAACAATATTTGGAGGTGCCTGGTCCTTATTGACGCTTTAATGAATCAATTCTTAACCTAGTAGAACTTTTTATTCCACATTAACTTATTTTTGTAAATATTAGTGCCATTTCTCTTTTAATCGATCGAAAAATCCTTTCTTCTTAATAGCTTGTTATGTAGTTTTGATAAGGTAAGCAGTACAATAATAGAGCCTATTAATGTTAACGACATATCCCATTGTGCATCCCAAAAATCCCCTTGTGTTCCTAAAAAGTCTTTTGAAGCTTTTCCGCCTTTTGAAATAATAGAAGCTAACCATTCTATAATTTCATATAAAGTTCCAATAGCAAGTGCAAAACTTAATGTGATCGCAAATAAACCTTTTAGAAAATGCCCAAACCGATCATAGTGGTTCCGGTTTAAATCAAAATAATCTTTTATCCAATTAAATAGAGGAACTTTTGAGTAAGTATAGTGAGCACCGATGAACATAGCAATCGAAAGAATAGCAATAATGATATAGGATAATGTAGTGAGGAGAAATTTATTATATGTAGCAATAACAATGATCAGTACCGCAACGGCAGGAAGTACTTCCATTGTCCATATCAAGTATCCTTCTGGCTGAATAAATGACCAAATAAAAACTGCAGTAACTACCAATAGGAATAATAAATGAATCCTTATACTTTTATCTCTTGCCATTTTTTTACTCCATTAGATTTATGATATTTTCAATTGTAAAGGCTCTTTTCGTAAAGATTGTTGTTTTTAGCAAGAAACCAATTCGAACAGATGTTGATTGTAGTGGAAGGTGCGAGACTCCTGCGGGAAAAGCGTGTTGAGGGAGACCCCCTGAGGAGGCTTCTGAGACCGCCCGCGGAAAGCGAGGACCTGCAACGGAAATCAACCCGGGTTATTAGTGTAAAAATGATTGAAAAGCAACAAAGTATGTGAAAACAGCCATTGTAAAAGACAGAAATTTCTACAGAGTACTTGATGGATCAGGTTATTAGTTTATGCAAGTGGAAGAATCCATACAGTGAGAAATAAGGGATTTATATCTGTTAGATCTAGGTTTCATCTGAATTCATCATATGTGTATTGATAAAATGCTTAATCCTTTCATTTAAATCATTAGCCGCTTTTGTAGGGATCTGATGCTTTGCATGATCAATGAACGTTAATTCCTTACATGGCAATTTTTCATGCAATATCTTGGCATAATAATAAAATGGTTTATCTTCTTTACCATAGACCAATAAAATTGGAAGATTGATTTTCTCTAGCTGATGGGTACAGTTATAATGCAAACTATAACGGTAATACTGCTCGATATTTCTTGCATCGCCTTTTCGGGCTTCTTTAAACATCTTTATAAACAACTTTTTCGTATTTGAGTTGCTCCAAGAAATGGATAGCGCAAGAACTGAAATTGCTCCTTTATTTGCAAGCGACATACCTAAAGAAATTTTTTTCTTTAGGTATTTATCCCTCACTTCAGACATTCCACCTATTACAATGCCTCCCAGAGCCCAATCGGCAGAATTCAGCAAATATTCTAATACGATCGAACCACCGGTTGAATATCCGCAGATAAATGCTTTTTTAATTTTTAAATGATCTAACAGATGTTTGATATCTTCTACAATCAACGGATAGGTTACTGGCGGTCTTGAATACTGACTCCCTCCATGACCTCTAATATCAAAAGTAATTACTTTAAATTCTTGGGATAATTCCTCTATTTGGTATGTAAAATTCAAGCCAGTGAGTACAGGAGGGTGAATAAAAACAATAGGAATCCCTTTTCCTTTAACAGTATAATACAAGCTAATACCGTCAACATCTAACATTGGCATGTATATGATCACCTCAATAATCTAAAATCTTCAATATGGAATCTTTCATTCACGATATCCCATCTTTAATCAACCAATTAATGATAAAACCCATTCTTTCATATCTACCATTCGTAAATATGAAGGTGTTGACTGTGTGCCCGTTACGATCAATGGTACTAAAGAATCTTGTTGGTGCAATCCTCCGTGACTAGCTCCTCCTACATGGGTTGGTGAACCTTCACCAATAAATTCATAGCCTGGTTTAGCACTGACGATAATGAAATTTCCTTCATGTGAATGTAAACTACTATATATACGTGCCAAAGCATCTGGATAGTTACCATAATGAAGTTGATTGTCACGTACCGTTAGATCTAATAATCCATAATCACCGTCAACAACCCAAGTTTGGTTATATGGATCCGTTAATTCTCCGCCTTTTCGATAATGAAGTTCTCCTTTTTTTTCACCGGATTTTACCTTTATCGTTTCCTCCTCTTGCCATGCAATGACATCAATTCGATGATCATTTACTAGCTCTAATACAAGTGTATGAATAGGTAATGTGTTCGTATCTAGTGAATAGATATATGACATCCGTTGATTTACTGCAAGCACAATCTGATCTTTTGGTTGAACGCCGTCTCTTAGTTTCATAATGTGATATGAGCCAAGTATTTTCCTAAGGTCAATTAAAGCTTCTTTCTGATTAGAATCAATCCACGCTTGCCCATTATCACCCATTGTAATCCAAATATTGTTTTGTAATGCTTCTTCCCATGAATCATATACATTAAGAATCTTTTGTAAATGTTGATCGACTTTTTCAATACCTTTTACGTCCATACGACCATGTTTATGAACACTCTGATCAAGCTCGGGAAAGTAAACGATGGAAAACGAAGGAAGTTGGTCTTTGCTAATTAAAAAAGATAATTCCTGAACGGAAAAAGAATTGTTGAATCCAAATTTTTGCCATAGACTTTGATACCTTTTAGATAGACTAACTTTATTTAATGACCCATATGTAAAAACTTTAGCCCCTAATGTTGGACGGTCTTTTTGAATGGAAGTAAACCATGTTATTAATTTCGGCAATTTATATAAGTGAGATGTATTTCCTCGATAAATCAGTGCATTTATCGAAGCCGAATCGATACCTTTTTCCGCTAACTCCTCATGTACGGTTTTAACTTCCTTACTGATATGATCGCCGTTCATGTGAAATAAGATATCTTCAAGAGATCGACTAAGACCAAGCTTCCATAATTCACGAATATGACTGCCATAATTAATGAGACGATTTTCTTTTGTATGAAACCAAACGAGCCCAGGTAACCGATGAACATCACACTGGGTACCAGTTAGTATAGTTGCATCAACAGTAACAGACATAGTTGGAAAAGTACTAACTACATCTGGAAAATACATACCATTCTCGATAAAAAACTTGAATGCCGGTGCTCGATTATTTTTGATGGCCTCTTGTAGAGGTGAATCCATTAAGGTATCAATGATAAGCATAATCACAGGTTTTGATTTTCGAGGATTTTTTGCTAATAAAGAAGCCACATTAATCATCCTTTTTCTTTAATTAAATTGTATTTTCCCCCTTACCAATTGAGTTTATGTACAAAACCATATTGAATATTTCTTGACCTTAATCGTTAACTTGTTAAGTCCATAAACATTACCAGCATATCAAACACCTATTAGCAAATATTAGATTATGAAAGGCATCTGCTTTTCAAATATCTAGTGAGGAGTGTTTAAACTGAATAACTGGATACCTGCTCTTTTCAATATTAGAAGAAGAAGGAATAATAGAAGGATGATGTGGGCATCTATGTTAAGTCTGGGGATTAGTGCAGCCGCTTATGGGTTAAGTAGAAATCGAACCAGAAATATGATGATTCCTGTTCAAAACTTAATTGATAATTTTCGACTGCGAAATGATGGTCAAATGTCAAAAATGGCGAACGTAATGGAGTTTTCAAAGGAATTAGTACCTGATAAAGATCCTTTTACAAACAAGTAGCTTTTTTGCTTTAAAATGAGGATGTCCCTTTTGTTATGAGACATCCTCGGCCTTATTTCTGTATACTTGTCACAACAATGTATACAGTAAAGAAATCATGACGAGCTTCCGAATCGTAATGACTTACTACTCCACCAAAGTTTTCTTTCTGTTTGCTTTGCTTTTTAATCTGTAGAAAAACCATATGGCAATGGCCAGCCAAAAACTGCTCGCGAAATAGCCACCGATAATATCGCTTGGATAGTGCACCCCTAGATAAACCCGACTTATACCAATCATGAAAATGAATATACCGCTAATGATAATTAGAGTTGTGCGTCCCAAAAAGGTAGGGATATGACGCCATAATAGAAAAGAAATAATTCCATAAACTGCAAAGGCATTCATCGCATGACCACTTGGAAAACTATAGCCGCCCACTTCAATCAGGCGATGAATATCTGGACGGGAACGTTGGAAAACGAATTTCAAGAGCTGATTAAGAACCGGTGTTCCGATTATGACGACAACAAATAGTACTAATTCTGTTCGATGCTTTAAAACTTTATCTAGAATAATTAAAGCAATTAGAACAATCACCAACACAACTGGCATCGAACCAATAAATGTAAAAAACTTCATGATCGAAGTAACCAGGGAAGTCTCGAATCCTTGAACAAAAGAAATCACCTTTTGATCAAATTGAACGATCCTCTTCCCACTAATAAGAATAGCCATAAGACTAAAAGCCATTAGCGAGAACAAACTTATTAATAAAGCAATCAAAAGCAGCCCCTTTTGTTTCATGTGAAAACACCTCAAATGTATGATTATTCTTAGATGTACGTACTTTCTATTTTTTAGAATAAAACTGTTTTTCCTTAATATCTCTCATATTCTGTAAACATGTTTACACTGCAAGCTTGTCTTTTCAATAACATGGGCAACATTTATTTAATAATTTCGACAGGAAAAGATGCCATCTATTCATACAGGTATGACAAAATTGGTATCTTTCTTAATCTTGACTTTGCTCCAGATTATTATTTACCTTAAGGTAGAATCTTACTATCTCAATAAAGCAAAACTTTAATAGTTGGAGTCCCTCTACCTACGCTTCTTCGATTCCTCTATGCTTTAATCGTAGGTGTCTTACTACCGTTCATGCGGGATAATAACCTTGTACATTCAGACTAATCATATCAAAAACATGCCACATTTATCTTCTGCGCCCATTAAACTATCCATTGACACATATAATTATAGTTGTATCATAGTATGGTAAGTTTATAAGTTTTAATTCAAAGAGAGGTGGAAAGCTGTTCAAGTTTGCAGCAAGATACATGAAAATCATAACTATCATCTTCCAGATTGCTATTCTTTATGCCTTTTCCTTTATCGGAAACGTTTTGCATGACTTATTTAATCTGCCGATTCCAGGAAGTATCATTGGTATGCTCTTGTTATTGGTTGGTTTGTCTTTAAAAATTATTCCAGTGCGATTCATTGAAGCTGGAGTTGGATTTCTGCTGAAATATTTATCATTGTTATTTATACCAGCTATGTTGGGGATCATGAATCACCCTTCATTACTTTCATTTAAAGGGTCACTCTTAGTTGTTATTACTGTCATAAGTACGATGATCACGATGGGTGCAGCTGGATTGATGAGTCAGTTTCTTGAAAAACGGGAACAATTAAGAAAGGAGAAAGAGAAATGCAGCAAACACTATTCGCAATCACTGTAATCTTAGGGACGATTGCTGTTTATGTTCTTATGAATCGTTTATATGTACGTTTTACTTTCCCGCTACTCGTACCCGTGTTAACAACAACAATCATCCTAATCATCCTTCTTTCCATCCTCCATATTCCCTATTCAAGCTATATGGTTGGCGGACAGTGGATTCATTCCCTTCTAGGACCTGCTGTAGTAGCACTTGCCTACCCTTTATACAAACAGCGTCATATCGTCGTGAGCTATTGGTTCCCCATTATATGTGGCGTTTTTGTCGGATTAATTACTGGTATGATCAGTGTTCTCCTATTCGCACGTGTTTTAGGAATAGACCAAACGCTTATCCTATCCATGTTACCTAAATCTCTTACAACCCCTGTAGCTCTTCAAGTTTCAGAAGTACTTGGTGGTATTCCCCCAATGACGACTATTTTTGTCATGATCGCAGGTTTCACTGGCGTCATCATAGGTCCAGCCTTCATGAAACGATTGCGAATTAACAGTTCACTAGGAAAAGGAATTGCCTTTGGTAGTGCCTCACATGCTTTAGGCACAGCAAAATCTGCTGAATATGGGGAATTTACCTTGTCCATGAGTTCCGTTTCCATGACATTAAGTGCCATATTAGGATCAATTATAGGACCTATCGTCGCTTGGCTAATCACAATGTAAATCTACGTAAAGCCACAAGTAGAATCAAGGTTAATGTATAACCGATTCAGATGTTGGTAATATGTTTCCACATTCTCTTATTCCAAAAAAGGCCAGACCTCGCAACTCCCTGTATACAGTTCAGATAAGTGTGAGAAACACTGCATTCTGATTAAGAGTTGGAGGTCGGACCCTTATAGGACATCGCCGATCCTGTTTCCTATATATTTTTTTTAATCTTCCCAAACGCTTTCCATAATCGATTTTATCTTTTTCCTACGCTTTTCGGTTTCTGCTTCATTAACCATCCATTTTTCATTGACCAACTCGACAACATCACTGACTTTTACTTTAGAATCAACCAACTTTTTCGGAACATTTATTGTTTTTCCATCGACTTCAACGACAACTAAATCTCCTTCAAATCGATCTATGATTCCCTTCATGGTTACACTTCCTTTATTTTGGCGTAAATGCTGTTTGTGTAGTAGTAGTTACTCCGTTGGCAGTTACTGTAATGTCGCCATTTACTGTGAATCCGGCAGCCGCTCTTCCTACTCTAAAGGATAGTGAGGCAACTCCATTTGCATTCGTCACACCTTCATACACCGTATCTTTCGACTTAAATTGAAGGGTTAAGTGAACATTCGCCCCATTTACAGGCTGACTGTTTTGATCTTGTACTGTAACAGTTACTGTAACTTCTTCGTTTTGATTTGGGTTGCTATTGTCAATCACTGCAGATGCCTGTATAGCGTTTGACACATCTGGTGTACTGACTGGTGGCGTTACAGCAGGTTTAGCTTGTGTTTGGTTAGGCGCTGCTGTCTGTTTCTGTGTTTTAGGAGCAGGTGTATACTCCCATGCATCTTTATTGACATTGATTTCTTTTCCATCCGTTTTAAACACAATCGTTCCATCGGTATCGTTACGGTATATATTTATTTTCTCGCTGTGAAGTCGTTCTAATACTTCGCTAGTTGGATGACCGTAACTGTTTTTCCCTACTTGAATGACTGCGTATTTCGGTTGAACTGCTTTTAAAAATGCTTCACTAGTAGAGTGATTGCTACCATGGTGACCAGTTAAAAGAACGGTTGATTGTATCAATTCACCAGACTGAAGCCATTTTTCCTCCGTTGGTATTCCAGCATCTCCTGTCAAAAGGAATGATTGTTCACCATATTGAAGTCTGACGACGGCACTCATTTCATTCGCATCACTTGTTGTTTCGTCCAGTGGAGCAATCATTTTCACTTGTACCGCAGGGTCTAAATCAAGCTCGATCCCCGCTTTTGCTGTAGTTACAGTCAATCCTTTGTTTCGAATAGATTGTAAAACCGATTCAAATGTTTGCGTATTTCTTTGTACTTTCGGCATATATATTTTTCCGATATCAAAAGAGTCAATGACCGCATCCATTCCGCCAATATGATCTGCGTCAGGATGGGTTCCAATCAAAATATCAACCTTAGAAACTCCTAACTCTTTCAAGTAAGCTACCATTTTGTCTTCATCATCGTTATTGCCAGCATCAATGACCATTACTTTTTTGTTTGGAGCAATAATCACTTGTGCTGCCCCTTGGCCAACATCGACAAAATGGACGGCCATTTCTTCAGTTACCGGCTTAGAAACAACGACATCCTTCTTCGTCTCTTCTGTTTTCGTCTCTTCTGTTTTCGTCTCTTCTGTTTTCGTTTCTTTTAGTTCCTTTTCCTGTGAAGTTCCCTGCTGATCTGGGGTAGTAGGCAATATGGCTCCGCCGATTATGAATACTACAAATGCAGCCACAACAAATAAGGAGCTAGCCTTCCTAGTGCGCAATCTTAAGAATTTCACACTTCCTTTCATTACACCAAGCAGACCGATAAAAAAGCTAAAAAAAGCGACTACTATTAAAATTGTTGCTAAAAACTCCATTTCCTCTCTCCTGTCCACGTTTTCTATCATATTTGATTGTAGCAAACAAATTTATTCCCTGCTGGACCAAGTTTATCCAAATTTCTCAAACATCGAATGGTCCCTTTATGAAGTTTTAAGACAATTCCCTCTAATCATGGCAATAATTTAGAACGCAGAATGGTAATTTCGATGCAAATCTACTTTAATCGCGCCGGGTTTGGGATTTGCGTGCCGAAATCTACACTTTTCGTGCCGGATTTGGGATCTGCGCGCCGAAATCTACACTTTTCGTGCTTGGGATTTGCGCGCCAGAATCTACACTTTTCGTGCCGGATTCTGGATTTGCATGCCAGAATCTACACTTTTCGTGCCGGATTTGGGATTTGCGTGCCGAAATCTACACCTTTCGTGCCGGATTTGGGATTTGCGCGCCAGAATGCATATTTGGCGAGTAGGAGTCGGATTTGTCACGTCTTCCTATTCAACTTGAAATTCTAAATAAACATACAGACATTTCAGCTTCTTGACTAAATACTGTATATTTAAGGTAAACTTCCTCAAGCATACTATTTTAGGAGATGTATAACCTTATGATCCATATATTAATTGCTGATGATGATCTTCATATACGTGAATTGTTAAAGCACTTTCTACAAAAAGAAGGATTTTCCGTCTACTTGGCAGCTGATGGTGTAGAAGCTTCCGATATCCTCTTGGAGCAGCAAATTCAATTAGCCATTATAGACGTGATGATGCCGAATAAGGATGGGTATCAGTTGTGTGAGGAAATGAGAAACGATTATGATTTCCCGATTATTTTATTAACTGCGAAAGATCAGTTGATTGATAAAGAAAAAGGTTTTGCTGTAGGAACCGATGATTATGTCACAAAACCGTTTGAGCCTAAAGAATTATTGTTCCGAATTAAAGCACTCCTTCGTCGATTTCAAATGGTCAACGCAGAGAAAATCATCCTCAATCAAACGGTCATTGACCGCAAAAGTTATGAAGTGCATGCTAATGGGAAGCTTTTGATGCTGCCAATGAAGGAATTTGAACTATTAGCACAGCTAGCAAGCTTCCCTAATCGAATTTTCACGCGAGACGAATTGATTCATCTAATCTGGGGAGCAGATTTTTCAGGGGATGACCGCACAGTCGATGTTCATATTAAGCGTTTACGTGAGCGTTTCTCGAACCAAGATTGCGATTTCTTGATTAAAACAGTACGAGGGGTCGGCTATAAATTGGAGGTTACCCAACATTGAAAACTCTCTATTTACGTATCGTTTTTACCACTATTTTTGTGATGATTTTAAGCGGAATATTAGCCTTCCTCTTTGCCAATTTTTATTATCAAACTAAGCTTAAACCAGTTAATGACAGGAAAGTGACTCTACTTTCGGAAGACATCGTTACTTTTTATGAAAAGAACCAAGAAATTTCACTTGACGATTATTTAGAAAATACCGCCAACCTCGGCTATCAATTGTATGTAGTGGATCAAAATGGACAAGGTTTCTTTTATGGCGGGGAATTTAGAAAAAAAGAGATCGATTCGGAAATCATTCAGAATGTGCTTGACGGCCAAGTGTATCACGGCATTCTGGATTTCCCCTCAAGTGCCTTTATCACAGGTTTTTTCGATAACGTATTAACGAACACAATCGGAATACAACTGACTGTTGACGGTAAGAACTATGCACTTTTCATTCGTCCGAATCTCGATATGCAGTTTGGTGAAATGCGTATTTTCTTTTCCGTTCTTCTCATTCTTTCGCTCATATTAAGTATCCTCTTCGTCATTATTAGTACGCGGTATATTGTAAAACCAATCAGCAAACTAACCGATGCAACGAAAAGAATTTCCAGCGGAAAATATGATATAGAGCTCGATATGAAACGACGAGACGAAATTGGCAAACTAGCCGAGCATTTTAGAGAGATGGCAAAGAATATAGAACAGCTTGAGAGTATGCGACAGGAATTCGTTTCGAACGTTTCTCATGAAATTCAAGCCCCACTCGCATCCATCCAAGGTTTTTCACAAACTTTGCAATCAGACACTTTACCTGAAGAACAACGTAAGCATTATTTAGCCATTATTGAAGCAGAAACGAAACGAATGTCCCAATTAAGTAAACAATTACTAACGCTCGCTTCATTAGATAAAGAAGAATTTCTTGTAAAAAAGAGCACCTTTGATGTGGCAAAGCAAATTAAACAGGTCATATTTATGGCTGAATGGAGCTGGCAAGAAAAAGAGTTAGCGATTGACTTAAGTTTACCTACAACCTTCATCTACGCCGATCAGCATCTGCTACACCAAGTCTGGACGAACCTTTTAACGAACAGCATTAAATTCACTCCTATTGGTGGAACGATTTCCATTCGGATCACTGAACAGGAAAATGATTGTATCGTTGAAGTGCAAGATACGGGCATTGGGATTGCCAAAAGCGAGTTAGTCAATATTTTCAATCGTTTTTATAAAGTAGATCAAGCTAGAACTCCAAGCGAAATTGGAAGTAGTGGATTAGGTCTTGCGATTACGAAGAAAATAGTTGAGCTTCATAACGGACAAATCCTCGTCGAAAGCCAAGTTGGACACGGAACGACTTTCCGAATCCAGCTTCCTAGAATGTAAACAACTGTTCATACTCCGTTCATATTGCCGTATTATCCTATATTTAAGTTAATAAATGAATGGAGATGAACAGAAGGATGTTTCTCGCTTTAAGGGAAATGAAACACGCTAAATTACGCTATGTATTAATAGGATTCATTATGGTATTGCTTATCTGGTTGGTCCTGTTTGTTTCCGGATTAGCCAACGGACTGTCGTCAGATAACGCATCGTCCATTCAAAACATGAACACGAATTACTTAGTTCTCCAGCAGGATTCAGACAATCGCTTAACTCGTTCCACCTTATCTGATAAAAATCTGCAGGATGTGCGCCAATATACCGAAGAGGGTGAGGCTACACCACTTGGCGTGCAAATGACAACCATCACGAAAAGTGGGGCTACAAAAAAATTGGATGTTACGTTTTTCGCAATTGATGTAAACAGCATGCTTGCTCCTACAATAAGCGAAGGAAAAATGATCAATCAAAGAACAGCCCATGAAATAGTAGCCGATCGCTCCATACAACTTGAAGGATTAAAGCTCGGAGATGAAATAGAAGATTTGGCATCAGGAGAAACTTTTAAAATCGTCGGTTTCACAGAAGGTCAATCTTTCAGTCATACTCCTGTTGTCTATATGAATTTCAACGGTTGGTCGACCATTTCACATCAACAAACTCCGAATCAGGAAATATTTAATACGATTGCTTTAAACATTTCGGCAAATCAAGCGAAACAAATTGAGAAAAATCTACCGAACGTTGACGTGATTAGTAAAGATCAAGCCCTTCAAGGTATTCCAGGCTATAAAGAAGAACAAGGCTCACTGATAATGATGATTGCATTTCTATTCGTAATTTCTGCTTTTGTATTAGCCGTATTTTTCTACGTTATGACTATTCAAAAAATGAATCAATTCGGTGTCTTAAAAGCAATTGGCGCCAAATCAGCGTACTTGGCACGAACCATTATATTTCAAGTACTATTCATTACGATTGTAAGTTTACTAATCAGTATCTCACTTACTATTGGCGTGTCATTCATTTTACCAGATAGTATGCCTTTTAACCTTAGTACTTCATTAGTATTCGGTTGCTCGATTCTTTTCTTAGTAGTATCGATGATCGGCGCGTTACTATCGCTATATCGGGTATCGAAAATTGATGCAATCGAAGCAATTGGGAGGGCTGTATAATGGAAGATTTATTACTTCTCGAGCAGATCAGTAAGGTTTATGGCGATGGCGATACGTCTGTCAAAGTATTGGATGATGTATCATTACAAGTAAAAGCGGGTGAATTCGTCGCCGTTGTCGGCCCATCTGGATCTGGAAAAAGTACCTTTCTTTCCATTACAGGTGCTTTATTATCGCCAACGAGCGGGCGGATGATGATTGGCGGTAAGGAGATTCACAAGCTTTCTCCGAAAAAAATGAATCAGCTCCGATTAGAAAAAATCGGCTTCATCTTTCAATCGTCTAATTTAATTCCCTATTTAACCGTTCAAGATCAATTGCTACTCATTCCCGAGTTAAGTGGAATGCATCATACAAATGCAAAAAAAAGAGCCCATAATCTACTTGATCGACTTGGCTTAATGCATAGAAAGAATCATTACCCAGAAAGCTTATCCGGCGGTGAGCGGCAACGTGTTGCCATCGCTCGCGCCTGGATGAATAACCCTGATATTATTTTAGCAGATGAACCAACAGCAAGCCTTGATTCCGAACGAGGACGAGCTGTCGTGCAAATGCTCGCAGATGAAGTGAAACTGCACCAAAAAGCAGCGATCATGGTTACCCATGACAAGCGCATGCTTGATTTATGTGATCGTGTCGTCTATATCGAGGATGGAATACTGTCAGAAAAGAAAAAAAAATAGAAGACTAGTAGCAAAGCGGGTGGCCTCAAACGAAGGGTCAGACACCATACCCATCAAGTTAAGAAATTCATTGATCCCCAAAACTAAAAAATTTTATCTTCCCATGGAAAACTATGGGAAGATAAAATTTCTCGTTTTGGGGATCCTTCAAAATATTTGTTTGATGGGCATGTAACAGTACCCCTATATGAGATTCATAATCGGGTGGCAGGTTATCTTAATGAGATGAATGAAGATATTGGTGATTGTGCCTTAGCAGATCATCGAGATCACGTACACTGCCAGATTTGTTAAAGCAGGTAGGTTCAGGAGCTAAAAGGCTTCTTTTTTTTGTTGAAGAAAATTATTAAAATTTGTTATAAGGTCAAGGACGTTCAATAGAGATTTCGGGCGGCAGCACTACATCATGTAATCCAAATATCGAAAAATTTCAATCGGGAATTAAAAAATCCCCCTTACTCAAGAAGATGTAAGAGATGCAGAGGAAAGGTTGAAACGTTTTGCTCCATATATAGCCAAGGTTTCCCCTGAAACAAAAGGGACAAATGATAACATAGTATCTCCTTTAGTGAGAGTCCCTGCCTTGAAACAATCCTTCGAACAGAATTATCAACAACCTATATTAGGGGAATTATTACTAAAATGTGATAGTCACCTTCCTATCTCAGGAACTAGTAAAGCAAGAGGTGGGATTTATGAAATTATAGGAATTGCAGTTGCAGCTATTTTATTTATTTCGAGTGTGAACACAAGTTCAACTATTGCATATGCTTTTTCTGATATTCCGGTTTTAGGTAAAATGGTAAACTTAATTACGTTTAGAGAGTATAGAGTTAATGAGGATACTTATAATGCAAATATTAAAGTGCCTGCAGTTACCAACTTAGACAATAAAGATTTAGAAAAAAGTTTAAACGAAAAATATTTAAAAGAAAATGAAAAATTATATCAAGAATTTTTAAAAGACATGGAAGAAGTAAAGAAAAGTGGAGGTGGCCATTTAGGTATAGAAAGTGGTTATGAAATTAAAACAGACAACAAACAACTTCTTTCAATCGCTAGGTATAATGTGAATACGGTAGGCTCTTCATCAACGACAATGAAATTTGATACGATTGATAAAAAAAATCAAATTCTAATAAATCTACCAAGTCTATTTGAAGATGAGGATTATGTGGATGTAATTAGTGAAAATATAAAAGAGCAAATGAAATCACAAATGAAAGCGAACCCTGAAGTGTCATATTGGGTAAGTGGGATCGGTGAAGAAATATTCGATCCATTTGAAAAGATAGTTAAAGAGCAAAACTTTTATATAAATAATCAAGGGAAGTTAGTTATTTCATTTGATAAATATGAGGTTTCTCCTGGTTATATGGGTGTGGTGGAATTCATTATTCCAACTGAAGTCATCCAAGATCAATTAGTGAGTAATGAATATATAAAATAGGATTTGTTTATCATTTTATTGATTTTACAGTAATTTGGCATAACAATCCTGTTACATTTATTGTTATAAATAGTATAAGTCCATTGAGGTGTTATTAATGACCAAAAACGGACCGAATATCATAGATTGTTGTTTTTGTATCATCGTACCCACCCAGATAAAATTGATACTCTAATTATACAGAAAAAAGGTATAATCTCTTCACATTATGAAGGATTACACCTTTTTCTATTAGGAGGGTTTTTTCAGTGCCCTCTGTTTTTGCTTGGTCCTTGGTCCTTTGTTCTTTCATTTTAATGAGCCGAACTTTTCCTAAAGTTACTGCCTGAAACATCAGCAACATTCTCTATGGCGATTAGGGCTTTCGGGTCTATTTCTTGAGCAATGGTACGTAAATTAGATAATTCGATCCGAGTTACTATCGTATATATGATCTTTTTGGGCTCATTACTATAAACACCCTCACCATGAATATACGTGATGCCGCGACCTAATTCCTGTATTAAGGAATTTGCAATTTCTTCTGGCTTATCAGAAATAATCGTTACTGATTTTAATTCTTCCATACCTTCAACGACAATATCAATCATTTTATAAGCAATAAAATAAGTAATAATCGAGTACATAGCTGTTTCCCAACTAAATACTAATAAGGCAGCAAGGACAAAAATAAATAAATTGACAATCATGACAAATTGTCCGACTGATACAGGTCGTTTCTTACTTACAAGAATGGCAATAATTTCAGTACCGTCTAAAGCACCACCCGTTCTAATAACTAAACCAACACCTGCTCCTAATATGACTGCACCTACTACCGTTGCTAAAAATAAATCATTGGTAAACGGCTCAAAATGATGTAAATAAGATGTAAATATCGATAAAACAATAACACCATATAAAGTATGAAGGGTAAACATCGTTCCTATTCGCTTATAACCGATATAAAGAAAGGGAATATTGAAAATAATGAGAAATATACTCATGTTTAAACTAGTTAATTCGGCTGTGATTATCGAAAGACCAATAATCCCACCGTCTAAAATAGCATTAGGAACTAAAAATAATTCAAGCCCGACAGCAGCAATAATAGCACCAATTGTAATCATAATTAATTGTTTAACTTCTTTTACTACCCGTTTTTTCTTTGTCAATCCCATCTAAATCAAGCCTTTCCTATTTAAAATACATGATTAATCATACATGAAAAAAAGCCAGAATGAAAAAAAGAAAGAACTATTAGTTCAAAAAACAAGTCTATTATTGGTAAAAATCGTTCGAAGATGAGGGAATCAAACATAATAGGGAGCACAATTCGGATACGCAGTTATTCTCGGTACTTATCAATCATGCAACTATCACCTTCATCCTTTGGAAGAATAATGTGAAGCTTCGATCAGCGGGGTCTTGACTTTCCGTTATTGCGGGATAAAGTTGGATAGAGTACGCCATTTCACTCTATTTTTTTGACAGAAACCAGGTACAACGAAGATTGTAATTGAAAGAGGAATCTCTACATAATAAACGAGAATTACTTCCTGTCACTTTCTTTTTCCTAAAAAAAAGGGATGCCCATAAAAAGACCAGGCCCACATCTACCCTTGGATAGACTGTGAGGTCCGAGCTTTTGGGACATCCTCTTGTACTGCTTTATTACCAAACAAATAAGCCGACAATCATGGCACTTAATAAGGATACCGCAACGCCGCTTACGAGAAGCTTCCAGACGTTTTTACCGATAATCGCTGATTTTCCTTCTGATAATACCGAATTATATGTTCCATAAATCATACCTACTGTACTAAAATTCGCAAATGACGTTAAGAACGTCGTGGCAACCGCAATTGTATGAGGAGGCAGTGTATCTAAGTTTTTCTTTAGATCCATCATGGCAACAAATTCATTCGTGGCCAATTTAATTCCCATTAACTGCGCGACATACATGGCATCATGTCCTGTCAAACCAAGTAAAAAGGCAAATGGACTAAAAATGACTGAAAAGATTTTTTGAATCGTCAGACCATCTACAATGACACCCAAAATCCCATTAACGCCAGCCGTAAGAGCTACATAGCCAATCACCATGGCTAAAATAACGATAACCATATTCATACCAATTAACATACTATTCGAAATCGTGGAGAAGAAATCCTTTTTCTCCTCTTTTGGTGGTACATAAATAATATCTTCTTCTTTTGGCACATGGATTGGATTTAAAATACTAACTAAAATGAGTGCATTTAAACAGTTTACAGGTATCGCTGTAAAGACATATTCTGCCGGGACCATTGATAAGTAGGCACCAATAATCGATCCACTAATACTACTCATACTCATAATTCCAAAGGTAAGCAAACGATTGTCCTTTAAAACAGAGAGCTGATCGCGAATAACCGCTAATGCCTCTGTATTTCCTAAAAACATCATTTGAATCGAGAAAAAGCTCTCAAGTTTAGGCAAGCGTGACACTTTAGAAATCACCCAGCCAACTTTATCAATAATCCAAGTTAAGATGCCAAAATAAGATAGAATATCAAAGAACGTAACAACAAAAATAATCGGTAACAATGCACTAAAGAAAAAGTCTACAGTTTCATTCGCCATAACCGATGGGAAGACAAAGGCTATTCCTTCACTTGCACAGGCAATTAACCACGTAAAGAATGAGGCAATTTTAGTAATAACCCAGCTCCCTATTGTTGTTCCTAACATAAACCATGTAATAAGCAATTCGACAACGATCAGGGAAACAACGGGTCTCCATTTTACTTCTTTCTTATTCGGAGAACATAAAAATACAACGCCTATCACAACAAAAACGCCTAAAAGATTTAACAAAAAGTACATGAAAGCAGCTCCTAGATGTGGATTTTTACAAGAGTAACAGCGTATTCGCCTGAGATCGCAACTATATCTTTTTTTATGCAATTCGTTAAAGGCTAAGGTGCTGGATTTTGCTGTGTAGCAACACTACTATAATTATCTACAACTAAAAACCCTTTATACGCCAAACAACAAAAAAGCCCTTACTTTTCATTTATTCTGATCAACAGAAAGAATGAAAAATAAGAGCTTAAAGGAAGAGAACTATGGATTAGACAAAACATATCTACTACAAATTTCTTTCCATCTACATTTCAAACTTTCTTGTAGTCTAGTATTTTACGGCTACTAGGTAGAGACGATCAGACCATATTACTGATAATATACAAGAAGTATTTTTGTAACGTTTTTCAATTGTTATGAACAAATAGTACGTGTTCACTTATAAATAATCAATACTTTGAATGTTATTCGGAATAGCAAAATTCGCGGGAAAATTCATAATCATTTTAAAAAGAGTCTATTACAGAGCACATTCTTCGATTTCAAAACCTAGTTCGGCAATCATTCTCCAATCATCTAATGGTTGTTGACCTTCTGTCGTTAAGTAATCCCCAACGAAAATGGAATTAGCTGCAAACAAGCCTAGCGGCTGAAGAGAGCCAAGATTCACTTCCCGTCCACCAGAAATCCGAATTTCTTTCGCAGGATTTACAAATCGCATCATCGCAAGGATCTTTAAACAGTTTATCGGTGTTAAATCTTTCTTACCGCTTAATGGTGTTCCTGTAATGGCCACGAGAAAGTTACAAGGTATCGAATCAGCATCTAAATCACGCAATTCAAAGGCGATATCTACTCGCTGCTCATCATTCTCCCCCATTCCAAAAATAGCACCAGAACAAGGAGATATTCCCGCTTCTTTCACTTGCTGTACAGTATCTATTCTTTGGTCATACGTATGTGTAGTACAAATCTCCTCATACTGATCACGATGTGTATTGAGATTGTGATTGTAACGATGTACCCCCGCATCTGCTAGAGCTTTCGCATGATCTGGATTCAAGAACCCTAAACAACAACAAATCTTTAAATTTGTCGTTTCTCGAATCTCTTTTACTGCGTCAACAACATGTGAAATTTCTTTATCAGTAGGACGTCTTCCAGAAGCAACAATACAATATGTACCCGCTTTACGATAAATAGCCTCTTTTGCACCTTGAATAATTTTCTCCTTCGTTAGCCAGGCATATTTGTCAATCGGTGTTTCTGCAACGATTGACTGTGAACAATATCCACAGTTTTCAGGACAGAGACCTGACTTTGCATTAATAATCATATTCAATTTAACTTTATTTCCATAGAAATGATGACGAATCTTATAAGCAGCATTCATTAATTCTAAAATCTGTGTATCTTCTATTTGCAAAAGAGACAGGGCTTTGTCTTTACTCACAGCTTCCCCACTTATTACTCGCTCCGCTAATTGTTGTAGCTCCATTTCTTTTATCATATCCATTTCTCCTCTTTTCTGTAGAATCTCTATAATGTTAACCTAAAAATAAAATTGGTTGACATTTGAATTATAAATCATGCAGAATAATATTCAAGTAAAAAAATAAACGAGGTGAAATAATGAAAAATACAACCATAGCGTTCGCAGCATTATTCGCTGCCTTAACCGCAATAGGGGCATTCATTAAAATTCCTATTCCCTTTATTCCTTTTACACTACAAATTTTATCTGTCTATCTTGCTGGTGCCCTATTAGGGCCTAAGCTTGGCAGTTTAAGTCAACTTTGCTATGTGTTAATCGGATTAGTCGGATTACCAATCTTTACAGAAGGAGGCGGACCCAGCTATCTTCTAAAACCGACATTTGGCTATTTAATTGGGTTTATATTGGGAGCCTATACAAATGGCTGGTTCATTCAAAGGTTTAATTTAAAAAGAGTCTATTCTATTTTCTTTGCGAACATAAGTACCCTCCTCGTTGTGTACTTTTTTGGATGCATTTGGCTTTATGGAGCAATGAAATGGGTGATTGAGAAACCTCTTTCTCTTCATGAAACATTGTTATTTGGTTTCTATTTACCTGCTCCTGGTGATCTACTATTAGCTTTTATGAGTGCTGTCATCATATCTAAAGTTCGTCCAAGATTAAAACATATCATTATTAAGCAAGGAGCTGCATGAAAGATGGGCAAATCATTCTTTATTACAGGAACAGGCACTGATATTGGCAAAACGATTGCTACTGGTTTTTTATATTTCACATTAAACAAGCTTGGCTTGAAAACAACTGTATTTAAACCTTTTCAAACTGGGTTAATTGAACAAACACAAACTTATCCAGACTTAGACTGGTTCTCGTCAGTCATCGGCGTTAGCAATGCCGGATTCTATGCCTTGGAACCTGAAGCTTCACCCCATCTAGCGATTAAGCTACAAGGTGCCAAAGTGAACATCGAAGCGGTTTTGCATAGACTGAAAGAATTAGAACAAACGAATGATATCGTCTTAGTCGAAGGAGCTGGAGGTTTAGCCGTTCCTTTAATTGAACGAGAAGATGACTTTTACATGACAAAAGATTTTATTAAAGAAGCGAATATGCCTGCTATTCTTGTGAGTCCAAGCGGTCTTGGTTCGATTCATGATGTATTAACAACTAACCAATATGCTAACCATTATGACATTCCTATTCAATTATTACTTTTCAATAGATTTGAAGAAACGAACCCCATTCATCTAGACAATATCGAGACCATAAAGCGAATCGTTCAGTTGCCTGCTTTAGCTATTCCTTTTTTTGAAGATCTCAAAAATGAATTAGAAATCTATTCCGAAAGTTGGATTCAATCCGAATCATTCAAGAAACAAATCAAGGAGGTTTTCATTCATGGAACACGATGAGATGCAAAATTTAGAAAACTGGGATAAAGAATATGTCTGGCATCCATTTACTCAAATGAAGAATTATCAACAAACTAAACCGCTGATTATCGAAAGAGGACAAGGTAGCTATTTGTATGATATTGAAGGCAAGGAATATTTAGATGGCTATGCTTCTCTATGGGTAAATGTCCATGGTCATAATGTTCCTGCATTAAATGAAGCACTGATCCATCAAGTACATCAAATCGCTCATTCTACTTTATTAGGTTCTGCCAATGTTCCATCAATTCTACTAGCAAAGAAATTAGCAGAAATCACACCAGGGAACTTATGTAAAGTCTTCTATTCTGATACAGGTTCAGCTTCCGTTGAAATCGCCTTAAAGATCGCTTATCAATATTGGCAAAATACCAATCTTGATAAATATAAAAATAAACATACATTTATCTCCTTAGACGATGCGTATCATGGTGACACCATCGGTTCCGTCAGCGTAGGTGGTATGGATTTATATCATCGTATCTTTGAGCCATTGCTCTTCAAACGTGTCTCATTACCAACCCCTCACACGTATCGAATGACAGAATTTGATCATGCCGAAGATGTTAAGAATTTCTGCTTACAGCGGTTAGAAAGCTTACTTCAAGAAAAAGCTGATGAAATAGCTGGTATCATCATTGAGCCTTTAGTACAAGGAGCAGCGGGAATAATTACTCATCCATCTGGTTTTTTAAAAGGTGTAGAAAACCTATGTAGAAAATATAATGTTCTCCTTATTTGTGATGAAGTGGCAGTTGGCTTTGGGCGCACCGGAACAATGTTTGCCTGTGAACAAGAAGAGGTAGTACCTGACATATTATGTGTAGGAAAAGGGATAACTGGTGGCTACATGCCCCTCGCAGCTACGATTACAAGTCAAAAAATTTTTGATGCTTTTTTAGGAGAAAAAGAAGAGCATAAAACGTTTTACCATGGTCATACATACACTGGTAACCAACTAAGCTGTTCCGTTGCACTAAAAAATATTCAATTAATGGAAGAAACAGCATTAATCAAAAAAGTTCAAAAAAATGCTTCATTCGTAAATGAACAATTACAAGACTTATATAAGCTAGACATTGTAGGAGACATTCGGCAACGAGGATTAATGGTTGGGATAGAGATTGTACAAGACAGAGAAACGAAAACCATTTTCCCCATTCAAGAAAATAAACTTGATAACATTGTCTTAGCTGCACGGCAAAAAGGACTGATCATCCGCCAATTAGATCAAGTATTAACATTTATGCCTGTTTTAGCGATGAGCCAAAATGAGCTAGAAGAAGCCATTAAAATAATCTATCAATCAATTTTAGAAAATATGTAACTTGCTCGTTTAATAGAAAATTCAGTAGTCTAAAAACTACCAATAAACATATAGTGCATTCCCCAACAATTTCCTTGAGTTAAACTTATATTGCAACTCTAAGGCTTAAGACACGAAATGGGTACATTCGAGTAGAATCTAGAGTGTCCCCATTTGAAAATGTTAAGTGACAATAATGTTGTTTAATATACGCCAGTCATGCTCAAAAATCGGACGCTTATCTGTAATAACGATAGCGTCTTTCTTTATGTAAAGGGCCATATTGATTAATAAAGGCTCTTTTTTTAAAGATTGTTGTTTTTAGCAAATAACAAATTCGAGCAGATGTTGATTGTAGTGAAAGATGCGAGACTCCTGCGGGAAAACGTGTTGAGGGAGACCCCGCAAATGCCGAAGCACTGAGGAGGCCCCTGAGACCGCCCGCGGAAAGCGAGGACCTGTAACGGAAGTCAACCCAGGATAGTAGAGTAAATATTATTTAAAAGCAACAAAGTATACGAAAATAGCCTTAATAAAAGAACATACAAAAGTTGTGATATTTGCTATTCAGTATTGCTTATAGTACTTTTTGTCTGATACTCCCCCGTATGTTAAAAAATATCATTCAATTAGATTGATTTTGCTAAGTAGTTATTTAAGTAAAAAGGAGATAATTAAAAGAAGCAAACCTTTAATAGTAATTGTTGGGGCAGGTCCTGGGGTAAGTGCAGGCATTGCAAGTAAATTTGGTAGTAATGATTTTAAAGTAATTCTTCTTGCAAGAAGGGAGGAATCATTAGACTTTCAAATTGCTGAACTTCAGAAGAAAACATATCAACATATGGAATCACTGCTGATGCATCAGAATCAAACCCATTAATAGCTGCATTTGATCAAATAGAATCAGACTACGGAGTACCAGACGTTTTAATCTATAATGCAGGTGCCAATACGATAAGCACCTCTTCAATTTTGAATCAACAAGATTTATTGAACGATTTTAATGTGAACGTAGCAGGTGCTTTGACTATTCTCAACAAGTTATACCAGAAATGATTGAACGCAAAATAGGAACAATCCGCCATTAAAGGGCACCATTCTGGAAGATGGTGTCCTTTTTGGCACCTTTTATGCTCACTTTCCTCCTTTCAAATACTCTTCTTTTTTCCCCGCCCAGTTCATAATCGCTTTGAATACCTCTATGAATTCATAACCGGGAGGAGTCAGTTCGTACTCCACTTTTTTCGGTGCTTCCGCAATGACATGCTTCCTCAGCAAACCTTCTAGTTCCAAATCTTTCAACCGCTCCGATAGCAGCCTGTCCGAAATCCCGTCAATGGCATTAAGCAATTCGTGGTAGCGCTTCGGTCCTTCGAATAATTGATAAATAATGATCCCCGTCCAGCGTTTTCCGATAAATTCAATCGCGAGCCGGTACGTATGGCACGATGATTCAATGATTGGCTCCCGCTCTTTTGCATTCCTGTTCATTCGCCAAAACCTCTTTTTCTACTTTTCTTAATCATACCATATTGCAAAATACTTGACAGATTGAACTTACTAAAAGTATGCTGGAATTGCACTTACTAAAAATTAGTTCAAATAATAGGAGGAATTCAATTGTCTGAAACGATTTCTACCGTAATTAAAGAACGGCGTTCGGTCAGAAAATACGATCCGAACTTTAAAATCGAGAAAGAAGAGATTCTAGAGATGCTGAAGGATGCAACACTGGCACCTTCAACAAGCAATTTGCAGCCGTGGGAATTTATTGTATTCCTGAATCCCGAAGAGAGGAAAGACTTGCGGGCGATTGCGTACAATCAGGAGCAGATTGTAACGGCTTCAGCCGTCATTGCGGTATTAGGAGATAAAGAATTTCATAAAAATATTGATCCAGTTTATGACAGCATGTATGAGGCAGGGTATATTGATAGCGCTAGCAAAGAAGTTCTCGTCGGTAATGCAAGAAAAACCTATCCATATGCACCTGAAGAGACACGTAAGAACTTAGCAACGTTCGATTCCGGACTGGCTGCAATGCAATTTATGCTGATTGCCAAGGAGCGGGGCTATGCTACAGGGCCAATGGGCGGCTTCGATAAAGTTAAGTTCTCGGAGCGCTTCAATGTATCTGACCGCTATTTCCCGATTGTCCTGATTACGCTAGGTAAATTAAACGCGCCAGCTTATCAGACAACACGCCTCGCGATAGAGGATAAGGTAAAGTTCATATAACACTTCTTATGAGTGCTAGGTTCTAATTGGATTCCGAATTGTTTTTAGAACCTGGCACCTTTCAATGTTTGCACGATATCGAGTAATTCTTTATTCGCCTGTTGTAATTGAGCGATAGATTTTGCGTCAAACCAATCTAATTTGATTATTCGTCCTTCTGCGGAAGTGCCAGTTAAGATAATAACATATTTCTCATCCTCCATATTATTGAAATGGGTTGGATGAATAGCTAACAACCAACAATAAAATCAAATGAAAAAGAAATCATTACATCTTTAAAGACATAAAGTAACGGCCATACCAGGATCAAGAAACCCATCATTATTATTAAAGAAATCGAGATATATTTCGCCATAAAAATGCTTCATAGAGTATTAGTTACATTTTATTTTAGATACTCTTTAAATACGAATCCATTTCTTTGAACGTATTTAGATCGCTTATCAAAATTAAGTTCTCTAATAAAATGATTCTGCTATCATCAAAAAAAACCGGCTAAGAATGGATTCTTAACCGGTTAAATCATTATAATGAAGCTTCAATCAAACGCTTCATAGTTTGAACTTGTCCTAAGTGGAGTGATTCATGAAACGCTACGAAATTGGCTATTTCACCAACAGAAGTCATGCCTAAAAATGGTTCTGGCAGCAATTCTTCAAAACGAGCATCTGGAATTTCCTTAAGGCGAGTAAGCTGTTCCTTCAACTGTTCAATTAATGTTTCAACAGTCGGGACTTCACCTTGCCAATCACTTGGCTTAGTACGGGTTGCAAACAACGCACCATAGCTAGCTGGTAGACTTCCGTTTTCCGGGAAGCCTAATAAAAGGGCCTCTGCCGATACCAGAACATGGCCAATATGCCAATGAATCGTATTATTAAAACCTTCTGGTTGTACGTCCACTACCTGATTCGATAATGTCTCCGCATTTTTAATGAAATATCCTCTTGTTAGTTCAAATTGTTTCTTGATTAAGTTGCTCATGGAATCTCTCCTTTTATCACTATATATATAGAAGTATAACGACTACGATTTTCCAAGGCAAATTTTGTGATTTTAGAAGGTATTACGGGACAAATCTTTATTAGCTATCCTTTAGTTGTGAGTATCTTGATATGCTCGGGACCAATGAATAAGCTGAACTTCTTCCAATGATTTATACAACCGTTGATTATCAAAAGTAGACACTGCTACTTTTTTTACTCCTAATATCCTTTATACACTCTTGATTCATATGGTCTTAATGTAAACGATGTTCGTTTCGCTTCTGTTTCTTCTAAATCATAATTGCTAATGAGCAGCTCATTAGGTGTAAATGTATAATCCTCTGGCATAACAAATTCCGCTTGCTCTTCACTGAAGTTCGTCACAATAAGAAGCTTCTCATCGTGATATGTTCTCGTGTAAGCAAAGATCTGTTCATGTTCAGCCAAGATTAGCTCATATTCCCCATACACGATGATTTCATTTTCTTTGCGCAACTCGATTAACTTACGATAATAGTGGTAAATAGATTTTGGATCCTGTATAGCCTGCTTGACATTAATTTGCTTATAGTTCGGATTTACTTTGATCCATGGCTGACCGCAAGTGAATCCGCCATGATCTGAATCATCCCACTGGATAGGAGTTCTTGCGTTATCCCTTCCTTTTACGTAGATCGATTTCAATACCTCTTTTTGATCCATATTGCCATCTATTACTTTTTCTTTGTACATATTCAAAATTTCGATATCCCTGTACTCATCAATTGTTTCAAAACAAACATTCGTCATGCCGATTTCTTCCCCTTGATAAATATAAGGAGTTCCTTGAAGCATATGAAGGAAGGTTGCCAGCATTTTAGCCGATTCAATCCTGTATTCCTGGTCATTTCCGAATCGAGAAACCATCCGGGGCTGATCATGATTGTTTAAATACAAGCTATTCCATCCGCCCCCCTGAAGACCAGTTTGCCATTTCGTGATGTTTTCTTTTAAATCAAGAAGGTTAAGTGGCTTTAGATCCCATTTTCCATTAGGGCCTGAATCGAGATCCATATGCTCAAACGTGAACACCATGTTCAATTCCCCACGGTTTTGTTCTGTATAAAGCTTTGCCTCTTCAGCATCAACCCCTGGCATTTCACCGACTGTCATAATGTCATATTTAGATAGAACTTCCTTATTCATTTCCTGTAAAAACTCATGAATACGAGGGCCATTCATATAATACTGACCGCCACCCACATAGGCTTTTGCCTCTGGATTCGCCGCATCGGGAAGGCCAGGCACTTTAGAAATAAAGTTAATTACATCCATGCGGAATCCGTCGATTCCTTTATCTAACCACCAAGCCATCATTTTGTATACTTCATTCCGAAGTGTAGGATTTTCCCAATTTAAATCGGGCTGTTTCTTACTAAATAAGTGTAAATAATACTCATCAGTATCTTCATCATATTGCCATGCCGAACCACTAAATGCAGATTCCCAGTTGTTCGGCTCTTTGCCATCTTTACCAGGACGCCAAATATAATAGTCGCGATATGGGTTATCTTTTGATTTTCTAGATTCTTCAAACCAAGCATGTTCATCTGAAGAATGGTTCACCACTAAGTCCATAATCAACTTCATGCTCCGTGAATGAATTTCATGTAATAATTGATCCCAATCTTCCAAGGTTCCAAATTCATCCATAATATCTTGATAATTACTAATATCGTATCCATTGTCATCATTAGGGGATTTATAAACCGGTGATAACCAAATCACATCCACCCCTAGTTTTTTTAAATAATCGAGTTTTTCAATTATGCCTTTAATATCGCCGATTCCATCTCCATTACTATCCTTAAAACTTCGAGGATAGATTTGATAAATAACACTTTCTTTCCACCATGACTTTTCCAAGTTTTTCACTCCAATATGCTAGAATACACTTTATTTAATTGAGCCTCTCATAACTCCACTAATGATCCATTTTTGAGCAAAGACATACACTAAAATCATCGGAGCAAGAGCCATTAAATAGGATGCGAATGCTAAATTATAATCCGTACTAAATTGCGATTGGAAAATGTACTGTACAAGTGGCAATGTCGCCATGCCTTGGTCACTTAAAAGCACGAGCGGGAGCATAAAGTCATTCCACGCACCAAGACAAGTAATAATAGCTACTGTTGCATTCATCGGAGCCAATAACGGGAAGATGACCTTCCAGAATACGCCCCATGTACTTGCACCATCCATAATGGCTGCTTCTTCTAATTCAACCGGTATGGACTTTATATACCCGATATAGATAAATACATTGAATGATAAATTAAATACAACATATAAAACAATTAAACCAACTAAATTATCCATTCCCCAGGCACTTGTTTGTTTAACTAACGGGAGCATAATAATGGGAAACGGGATGAACATGGCACTAAGAAAATAAAAGTACAATGTTTTATAAAACTTCTTATGCAGATTTCTTGCAATGGCGTAAGCAACTAAGGAGTTGGTTAGAACCGTAAAAATCACCACAAAGAATGTAATAAAAAAACTATTCTTAAAGGCATTGAAAAAATTCGTCATTTCAATGGCTTGTTTAAAGTTATCAAATGACCAGGACTTCGGAAGTACAAGTAAATTCCCTGCCATTTCTGGAGGTGTTTTAAAAGCAATCGTAATCGCTAAATATATTGGGAAAAGAATAAAAAGTGAACCTAAAATTAAGAGAACGGTAATTATCCAGTTTGTTTTCTTGCGAGTCATTAGTTGGCCGCCTCTCTTCTATTTAAAATTTTGAGTTGAATAATAGAAATGATGACAATCACGACAAAGTACACGACAGCATTGGCAGACTGATAGGCGAATTGGCCACCTTCAAATCCTCCGCGATAAATCAGCAAAGATATCGATTCAGTTGATTTACCAGGTCCTCCTCCTGTCATAGCGACAATTTGGTCAAATACCATTAAATAGTTTTTCATCGATAACACCATATTGATCGTAAAGAAAGGAGCAATCATTGGAAATGTAATCTTCCAAAACTTCGTCCAGATACCTGCTCCATCAATACTCGCTGCTTCATATAAGTCCTCTGAAATCGTGACCAGCCCAGCTAAATAAAGAAGGGTATTAAAGGCTACACCCTGCCAAACGGCAACAATGACGATTCCAATCCAGGCTAAATCCGGATCACCAAGAATATTTTTAGATAGTAATTCTGAACCCAGTACTGTTCCGATTTGTGGTAGGAAATGAGCAAAAATGAAGTTGAAAATGAAACCAATGATCAGAATACTTAAGATATAGGGTAAGAAATAGATAGCCCTGAGCGTCTTTCGAAATTTAATCTTAGAGTTAAGGCCAATAGCAATGAGTAAACTAATAATATTTACAACAATCGTAGTAACAATGGCGAATTGAAAGGTAAAAATATAGGCTGCTCCTGCACGGCTGTCCTTAAAGACATTCAGGTAGTTCTTTACCCCAACAAAATTCCAACTCCCATACCCTTTCCAATCGGTAAAGCTATAAAAAATTCCTTGCAAAGCAGGGTACGTATGGAAAATAAAGAAAAGAGCAAGAGCAGGCAAGGCAATAGCCATGAATACATGGTTTTTCTTCATATGATGACATCTCCTTTTTTAGAAGATGAGAATGACTCAAAAAGGGTTTGCTCCTTTTTTATGGGCCATCCTCATAATCTAGGAATCAACGACTCTCCACTTTTTCCCATTCTTTATCCATTTTCTTCAGGAAGATAGCTTTATCTTGTTTAATTAAGAATTCCTGAACGAGGTTTTCCGCACCCATTCCCGCCGGATAGTAATGATCAGGGTAACTCGTAATTGTACCTGATTCAAAGTTTCCTTTTATCCCTTCAAAAACAGGATCTTCTTGGTAAACGTTCGCAATAGCTGAGAAAGCCTTCTGCTCATTAATGTATTTTTGAGAGATTTCTTCTTTCATCATGAATTCAATAAATTTCATTGCTTCGTCCTTATGTTTCGATTCCTTATTCATCGTCAGTAAGACATCAACACCAGAAACCAATTTATTCTGTGCTGGATCATTATTGACAGGCATTGGGAAAACACCAAGCTCGATATTCGGATTCGCTTTTAAGATTTCAGGGATCGCCCAGTTACCCTGGATATACAAGACTGCCTCCCCTTTTGAAAATGCATTATTTCCGTCCCCGTAAGCAACACCCATATTATCTTTGTGACCATATGAGATAAGCTTCAACATTTTATCAGCAACCTCATCATAGCTTTTGACAAATGAGGTTTCGCCTGCATTTTTCTTTTCAGCAAAGTCTTCGCCCGCAATGTTAGCACCTAGAGAGTTCCAACTAATCATTCCAGTCCATGCATCTTTTAATGTGAAATAAATAGGTGTCTCTCCGGTTGCTTTTACCTTTTCAAGTAATTCAATAAATTCATCCCAAGTAGTTGGAACTTCAAGCCCAAGCTCAGCAAATTTTTGTTTATTATAAATAACAGTGTTTGCATTGGTTGCATATGGAAGACCATATACTCCTTCTACTTCTGGTCCAACCAAACGGTCTATCATATCAATATATGAAGGTTGTACAGTTTTAACTAGCTCTGAGTCAGTGAAATCACTTAAAACTTCAGCACGCGCCAACTCACCATATGTGGCATTACCAGCAATAGACATTAAATCTGGTAAATCATTTTTAGTTAGACGCGTTTTTAATACCGTTTCAGCTTCTGGCGGTGAATTAAATTCTATTTTAATATCAGGATTTTCTGCCTCGAATTCTTTTATAAGTTCTTTATATGTATCAATACTCTCTGATTTATTCGAAAAAAGCTCTAGCTTAACACCATCACTTGAATCAGAAGATGAACAGCCAGTTAGAATGAAAGTTCCTAAAGCGATTGTTGCGATACTTGTAGTTATTTTTTTATACATAAAATTCCCTCCAAATATGAGATTGATAATTTTCACTCTACGTAAACGTTTACGTAAAAGAGTAAAAAGAAAAGTTTAACGCTTTTCTCTTACTGTCTCCCTTTCCAAAATTTCATGTGGTAAAATCCGATTCTCAACAAAAATATTTCCAGATTCAAGCATTTCAAAAAGCATACTTGCTGCTGTCTTCCCCATTTTTATCAATGGTTGTCCAACAGTGGTTAGCGGTGGAATAGCCATTTCTGCAATACTTAAATTATCATACCCAATTATCGATACATCGTCAGGAATCTTTATCCCATGTTGATACGCAAAAGACAATGCTCCAAAGGCTATTTCATCACTAGCCGCAAAGATAGCGGATATTTCAGGTGATTGCTTCATAAGCTTTTCCATACCATCTAATCCATCTTGAAAGCCGAATCCCTTACTATAGATAATATTATCCTCTGTAAAAGCGATACCCGAATCTTTTAGAGCCATTTTAAATCCCATTATTCGTGGCTTACCAGCAATTAGGTCATCTTTGCTACCGCTAATCATCCCTATCTTATTATGCCCTTTATTAAGTAGGTATTTGGTTGCTGAATAAGCAGCATGCTGATCATTCACTTTTACATAAGGTACTGGGTAAGCATATGATTCTGTAGATAAGAGTACCATGGGAATGCCCATTTTTCTTATATAATTGTAATACTCTTCTTTTAAGATGGCGCTTACAAAAATTATGCCATCAATTCTTTTTTCATTTAATAACTGAAGGTACTTCATCGTTTTCTCACCATCAGCCTCTGTATGACAAACAATTACACTTGAGCCAAGTTCATGGGCCATCGTTTCAATACCATTTAAGAAGTCTGTTACCAACATACTTGATAATTCAGGGAATAGCACCCCAATTGTATGTGTCTTATTATTGATTAAACCTCTTGCTACAGCATTTGGTTCGTACCCCAGTTCTTCAATAACATGTTGAACCTTCTTTTTCGTTTTTTCCGAAAAACCAGGTTGGTTATTAAGAACTCTAGAAACAGTTGCGATAGAAACCCCTGCTTTTTTTGCGACATCTTTGATGGTATACGCCATACTCCCACCTACTTTGTAAAATAAAATCAAGTAACGAAAACGTTTACGTGATTATAATACCATCTTTTGAAAGCCTTTTCAATATAATCATATAAATATATTACCCATCACCCGATTGCAAGTTTATCATGACAAGGTAGCTATCAAAACATCGCAAATTTGATCATCCTTCATGTACTCAAACAACTCCTCAAAAGGTTTCCTCTCGCGTTTATAATCTATTTCCTTCATTTAATGCTCTTCTATCCCATTCTTTCTATCACTTCTAGGACACATCATCGAACAAGTAGTTTTAAAAAAAATCCTATAATATAACTCTCTTCCTACCTCAATCAAAGAAAGAAGAGTAAATTCATTGTTACTTCTATGTATACAACTAGTATCCAAACTATTTGGGCTCATCCGATTAAACATGATATGATAACAAAATAAAACTTAGCGGAGGTTTCTATGAAAAAAAGTTGTTAAGGTAGTTGCAGCAATCATTGAGAACGATCAAAATGAAATTCTTTGCGCTTAAAGATCTCCTGAGATGTCCATATCAATAGTCATGGCAGCTCCCAAGTATTCTTTATTTGTAAGATTTCATACTAAAAAGTGGAACAATAGTAAACTATACTTAATTTCCCCTACAAAAAAACAGCCGACTCCAAAAGTCAGCTGCCTCTATCTCATTCTTCTTTCTTCTTTTTCTTCACTTGGAAATTATATTCTCCCTTTTCTTCTACTACTTTAAAGCCACTACCTGGTTCAAATAATAATGTCCTGCTTTTTTCAATCAGGTTGCGTTCTTGCAAAGTAGTCTGAAGTTGAGCTGCTCTGCCACGGCGTTTTTCAATTTGTTCGCTTGTTAGGAAAATAGAAAGGCTATGTCCATATGTTAATTGTAAAGTAGTTTCTTTTTTAGAAATCTCCTTTACATCAATAATTTTTGAGTTAACGACCCAGATTTTCTTTTTACTATTTGATAGGTGGAAAGGAGCTAAAATAATCCCTTGGTGGACATTTAACTCAACTGGCAGAAAGTATTTATCGCCAAGAATCGAACGCGCCCCTACTATGGCACCAGCTAAATTTCGAGCATAATAGTTAAACGATTCTTCGAGGACATCTTGAATGGGCTTTTTAACAAAGATAAATCTTTTTCCTTCGATTACTCGTGTATGTTCATTTCCTTGCTCGTCATATTCAGAGAACAAGCATACTGTCTTTTTGTTTATAATATAAAATTGTTTCAATAACATCACTAACACTCCTTATTTAGGTAATTGATGATCCGTACATTTTTTTGTGCCGATTTTCGTTTACCGTTATGTTCGTTCACTAACAATACATCTCATCCATATTTTCTTAACAATAAATGCCTTCTTTCCATGCACTTTTCTAACGACCTCTTCTTTACTAATGAAATAAAAAGAGTATACTAGACGATAAGACAGAATTTATTTCTGCTCGAAATGCCCATGGACAATATCTTCCAGGATCCTTGTTCATGGGTTCTTTCCGATGTTTTTCTATTTTTACATGGTTCTCACCTCCCTTAAGCATAGTGACAGTTTCGCAGTTTTTTCATATTGCATTATTCATCAACCAGAAAAAAATCTGATATTTCTTCTTCCAAGTTCACAATCACTGGTTAAATAAATATTTTCTTTAAAGGCAGAGATTTAAAGATCAAGACTTTTCTCCTAAAATATATCTTGACCCCTCCCTCAATTAGGTATCTTTACCTATTATTATATTAAATTCATTTTTTGTAAAATTATCTCAAATTATAAACAACTAAATTTTAATTTGATTATTAATTATTTTATTTTTTTGTTCTCTAACTCTTGACATTTTTCCAATTTTAATATAAATTATTAATTTTCTGTATTCAATTCTTGATTTTTTTATAGAATGTATCGTTTTTTTCAACTAATTCTCTATATATTTTTACTTTAAATCCCAAAATTATTAATGATTTGTAAAATTTTTCTTTTTTTCACGAAAACTTCTTTTTTACTAATCCCACAAAAAAAGCTTGCAGAGAATGTCGAAGTTTGACCACTCTGCAAGATTTTTTATTTTCACATAAGCATTTTAGCTGACGTCATTTAAGTCAGTTTAGTTCCTAAGAAGTTAAACGTAAAACAAGAATTCCCACAACAGTTACGATAAGTCCAGTTATTTCACGTTTACTTAAGTTTTCTTTCAAATAAAAATGTGCATACAATATGACGAGCGCAACGCTCATGGCACTAATAGCGGAAACAATCCCGGTCACCCCATAACGAAATGCCGGAAGAAGAAACATCATGCCTGCTATATTGGAAATCCCAACAATCATTCCCCAGCCTAATGTTCTTTTCAAAGTCCAAGGAAGTATATTGTTCTGTTGCCTTGGCTTACTCAGTTCTTCCACGTTCTGATTATTTTCCTCAACAGTGGATTTCTTAACATGACTCTTCCTATAGGAAACGATCCAGGAAACACCAAATAATACCGTACCTGTTGCATACATCATGGTTAATGCAGGAAGCGTCTCTGCACCAGCAATGGTTGACTGTTTAACAGATACATCCGAGAATCCGAAGAAAAGCATAGTTAAAATTCCCCATTGTATACCTCTTAATTGATTAAGCTTTAAATCTTGTGAATATTTAATAAGAAGGAGACCAAGTAATACAATAAAGAACGCAGTTAATTGCCAAGTAGAAAGAACCTCTCCCCACAATATGTAGGCAACTATCACGACTACAAGCGGTGGCAATCCTGAAAATAAAGCAATAATAGAAGCCTTCCCGACTGCATATCCTTTATACATTGAAGCGTTTGCAATAAATGAAAACAATCCTATTAACACTCCATACCATGCACCGTTTGACCAAGGCTGTTGAACGATCACATTACTAATTAAAGCAATCAAAGTACCAGATATGTAGACGCCTAAAAGTAATAGATTACGATCAATCGGTCTTTGTGACGTCCATTGATAAAGAATTCCCCTAATGCCGAAGCAGATAGCCGCAGCTACTGCGAAAAAAAACCACATGCTGTTCTCCCCCAATTCTCTCTAACCGTGCTACTCGCCTTCCCCCTTCTGTTAGTAAAATAATAACGGCTAATTGAAGAAACTTTTTCGTTCCTCCTTACAATCAATCAGTACTCCCCATCTATTTCCATTCAACCATAAGGGAACAGAATTATTCTGTCAATTTAATTAGTCAATACACCGAAAAACACCGTAAGACAAGGGATCCAAGCTACCATTGAAGCGAATTCCTTTAACGCTCTAAAAATTTAGAATTCAATCTAGCAATCTAGAAACCTAGTTAAAAACTTTTTTCTCCGATGCTACTTTTTCCGTTTTAACACTTATAAAGAAAGTGAAAGGAGGTGAGCAACTTGGCAAACGAAATTCTTGAAGCTGTAACGATCCGCTTAGAGTTTGAAACAGGCTTGGACGAAGAAGGTATGCCAATTGTAAAGCGTAAATCATTTTCCAATGTAAAAACAGATGCTACGTCAGATAATATTTTAACAGCAGCTGAAGCGATCGCAGGATTACAGATGCACCTTCTCTCAAAAGTCGCTCAAATTGGGACAACTGTTCTATCTCATTAATATTCTTAGGAAAGAAAGGGGTGAAGAAAATGGCAAAAACACTGGAATTGTTGTTTCTAACAGAGGGAGGTAAATCAGCGAGCCTTTCCGTCGCTGATCCAATTGAACCGGTTGACATTGAAAAAGTGAAATCGGCTATGAATGAGGTTATAGCAAGCAATGTGTTCACAACAGCATCCGGATCATTCATTAGTGCGAAAGGGGCAAGAGTTGTCGAGCGTAATGTGAATGAGTATGAAGTGAATTAATTAAATGAGGAGAATATCTCTTAAGGGCCAGACTTCGCACTCTAAATCAGTATGTAGTGTATCTTACACTTTTTTTATACTGAATTTAGTTGTTGCAGGGGTCTGATCCATTTCTTTTGTATTACCCGCTCTTTATACAATCTACATCATCATTGGGTATCTAATGATGATGTAGATTGCAAGCATCACAGAACCGAACGTGAAAGTCTCCCTTCATTCAGCTCTTTTTATCCATTTGTCGGGCGTATCCATATTTGCCAATGATAAAACTTTTTTGGGGCAACGGCTTAGCCTATCATCATATTCTTATTTATTTCAACACATCAAATGGATGCAAGTGGAAAAGTTCTAGGCGAAAATAGTCCCAGCATGTTTTCATGACCTTTTGTAAAGTTTGCGTGGAATGACCTAGCACACGGATCACGATTCCCCTATTTTGCAAACGACTTGCCCCACCATATCCATCGAACGCTTCACTGTCCTTAAGAATCGCATTTTGTATATGTTGCAGGTGTTCTATCTTAATGTGATCAGATAGTATCCACAACGTACTGATATGGGTAAAATCCCCCAAAATGCCATTTTCTTTTAAATTCGATTCAGGTATAAGACGAATCGAATCCCACACTTGTAATTGCTCATCCCAGTACACCTCAAAACTTGATTGGAAGCATTGATATTCAAAGATCTCATTTCTGCCAACTCTACCGGCTGTAATAATCTCCCCTATAATCGCTTGCGCTCCTTCAGTCATATAAATGGACATTTTCCCGTCATAATTCGATCCTTTAAAAGGAATCATCGGTTCCGGTATATATTCAAACTTGCTGTTTTTCCCCAATTGAAAAACCTGATTCTGCCGGCATTCCTCTTTCGTTAAAGACGGGTGTATCTCTGTTGCGGACGCATCGGTTAAAAATAAATGTGCGCCTTCCTTTAACAGGCAAGAAATTTCTTGCCGGTCTCCATTAAATAATCCAGGAGAGCTCGAGGCTAAATAAACGATACTTTCACCGTCTTCTCCTGAAAAATTCACTACCTTTAAGGGGGGACGGCGAGAAGAATCGGTTAGATAATTTTTTTCTCCCACCACGCTAATGGTGCCTTTCCATTCTCCTGTCATTCCCACACCGCAGATTTTCCTCCTCGCCCACAATATTCTTTCACTATCCAGTTTGCAATCTCTAACACGCCTATACCTTTTTTCACATTCGTAAAAAAGGTCCATTTTTCATTTCGTTGTTTTTGACAATCCAGTTCCATTGAATGCAAATCTACACCAACATAAGGAGCCAAATCAATTTTATTGACAATTAAGAGATCTGATTGCTTAATCCCGGGTCCACCCTTTCTTGGAATATCCTCCCCTTGGGCCACATCAATGATATAAAGGAAACCATCCGCCAATTCCTGACTAAACGCTGCAGCAAGGTTGTCGCCACCGCTTTCTATAAAAATCAAGTCAAGCTTGTCGATTTTCTTCGTTAGTTCTTCTGCCGCTTCAAGATTCATCGAAATGTCTTCCCGAATGGCCGTATGAGGACACCCACCCGTTTCGACTCCGATTATATGATGCTCAGGGAGCACTCCACTCTTTTTCAAAAACTCGCCATCTTCTTTCGTATAAATATCATTGGTAATGACACCGACTTGATAGCTTTCTTTTAAAACAGACGCCAATGCCTGAACAAGAGCTGTTTTTCCCGAACCAACAGGTCCTCCAATCCCAATTCGCATCGGTCGATCCCCTTCAAACTCTTGATAATTCCAATTAAAATCATGGTGATGGCCCATTTTTTTCACTCCTCTATTTTGAAAGTATGAAAGACATGGAGACGGGTTTTGCAACTATCTAATTTAGCCCTCTACTTAGCAGGTATACTTCTTTTATTATAGAAAGCCCCCAAATGTCCGGGTCCACACCGCCACCATCTTGATTAGGCGAATGTAGCGTGCTACAGGATTGATTCATCATGATAAATAGCGGCGTTTTAACACCATACAGGTTTTGTATGTCGAACAAAAGCAGATCATTTTTCACGACATAAATAACCTTGAGTATAGTGTTTCATGCCGCATTGCTTCGATTTCTTGAATAATAGAATTATTGAATAAATCATCTTCATCTGGAGATGACTGGATAATTTTCTCTGCTTCTTCTACTAAAAAAGGATACAGTTTTTGCAAAATCATTTGTGCGCCAGTCTGACCAATCACAGTAAGCCTTATGGAGCTTTGTAATAAATTATTGACACTTACATAAAGATGTGTGAACACCGATAATTCAGCTTGAACCTCTAGATAAGCAGTGATCCAGCCATGTACAATCGCAGCATTTCCATAACAAAGCTGGCTGTCAATCCAGCGAGCGTACTGTTTGAGCCCCGATTGTGGATATAAAGTTTGAACAATCGTTAAATAACGTTTTCCTATCTTGATTCCACCGTTTCGCGATTCCGATGACATTTTACTTACTGTTAATTTCCGATCTAACCGTTGAATATATTTCTCGGTGTATGCTGATTTTCCTTGATTAAGGATTTCTTTTTGAATTGCTTGATATATCAGGTAAACCACAACTCCTTCTGTAGGGGCAAGACTCCCAGATACATAGGACTTTAACCAGCTATAAAGTTCAATGGGCTTGTCTATTTTTTTTTCTTGAAAAGCTGTTTCTAAACCGAATGAATGGGAAAATGCCCCAGTTGGAAAAGCCGAATCAACAAGTTGAAAAAGAAAAAAGCCATTTTCCATCATCAGACCCCTAAAATAAGAAATAGCGTTGACCCATTGGAACACGATCAACAGGGGGATTATGTACTGGCACTCCATCGAGGTATACGACGAATGTTTCCGGATCGATTACAATGTTCGGTGTCTCATTATTTAGAATCATATCTTTCTTGCCAATCGTACGGGTATTACGGATTGCAACTACTTTTTTTTCAAGACCTAGTGACTGTGCAACATTTCGATCAATCGCAGCCTGGGACATAAATGTAACCGAGATGCTTTTTGGCGCTTTCCCAAAAGAGCCGAACATCGGGCGATACGTTATCGGTTGGACTTCTGCAATCGATCCATTGCCGCTTCCGATGATGCTAGTCACAATACATCCTCCTTTTACTACTGTATCTGGTTTGACTCCAAAAAATTCAGGTTTCCATAGGACAAGATCCGCCATTTTCCCCACTTCAATGGAGCCAACGACATGCGAAATACCATGCGTAATCGCGGGGTTTATCGCATACTTTGCCACATACCGTTTGACCCGAAAATTGTCGTTGTCACCCTGTTCTTCCTTTAAAGGACCACGCTTCGCTTTCATAATGGATGCTGTTTGCCATGTTCTCAAAATCATCTCACCCATATGTCCCATCGCCATAGAATCCGATCCCATAATACTTAACACGCCAAGATCATGAAGAATTCCTTCTGCTCCCTGCGTTTCTGGTCGAATTCTCGCTTCTGCCATCGCAACTTGGGTGGGATCTTTCCTATTTAAATGATGGGCTTCAAAGACCATATCCAAATTGGATGCGGAAGTATTAATGGTGAATGGTCGAGTCGGCGTTGTCGATCCTGGCATCACATAACTTTCTTTGGCAATTTCCATAATATCGGGTGCATGTCCTCCACCAGCCCCTTCCGTATGGTAGGTGTGAATGGCCCTTCCGTTGATCGCCTTAATGGTACTTTCAACATGCCCCGATTCGTTTAATGAATCGGTATGGATGGACACTTGAACATCGTAATAATCGGCTACCTTCAGACAACTATCAATCACGGCTGGCGTAGCTCCCCAATCTTCATGAATTTTGAATCCAGCCGCACCATTTAAAATCTGTTCCTCTAAAGGCTTAAGCGACCATGCGCTTCCCTTTCCCCATATCCCAACGTTAACTGGAAATGCTTCATACGCTTCTAACATTCTCTGAATATTCCATTTTCCTGGGGTAATATTGGTCGCCTTTGTCCCAGTCGCAGAGCCTGTTCCGCCCCCAAGCAGCGTTGTGACTCCACTTTGTAAAGCTATTAAGACAATCTCAGGCGATACTTGGTGAACATGAGAGTCAACTCCTCCAGCTGTCACAATCAATCCCTCACCTGCAATGACTTCTGTTGATGCCCCAACAATCATATTCGGAGCAACTCCATCCATGTAATCTGGATTTCCGCCTTTACCAATTCCGTGAATGTGCCCATTTTTTATCCCAATGTCCGCCTTAATAATGCCCCAGTAATCTACAATAAGAGCATTGGTGATGATAAGATCAAGGGATTCCTTCCTTGTTGCACGAGCAGACATCCCCATTCCACTACGGATCGTTTGTCCCATGCCAAATCTTAATTCCTCACCATACACGGTATAATCCCTTTCCACTTCAATCACAAGATTCGTATCAGCTAAACGAACTTTATCCCCCACAGTCGGACCATATTTATTGGCATAATTTTTCTTTGGAATGCTTTTCTCGCTTACAGTTGGGGAAGCTATACTTTTAACAGGCCCATTTATATATCCTCTAAAACCATAAACTTCCTTACTCCCGCCAATTTCTACAAGCTCAACCACTCTTATTTCTCCCGGCGGAAATTGCACCGCTTCTCCAGCCGCAATATTCAATCGCATCCCTTTGGCAAGATCTCTATTAAATTCCAATCCCGGATCCGTCTCGTAGAAATGATAATGCGAACCGACAAAGATTGGACGATCTCCTCGGTTTACCACTTCCATCATCCGAGTCTCTCTTCCTACATTAATAGGGACAGATCCCTTTTTCAGGAAGAATTCACCTGGTTTCAATACACATTCCTCCTCTCCGTTATGATAAAGTGAAACTTCAATCAGTAGGGGTTTTCCCACTGATTGTTAGTTGAACCAATCGGGCTTTTACGGGCCCCCATCTACACTTCTTCGATTCCTCTAAGCTTTAAGGTGGGGGTCTTACTGCCCGTTAATGCGGGATAAATCGTTCTTCATCAGGGTTGAATAGGGTCATGAATAACAACCAGTTGTGTCCCATCTGGGAAAGTGGCCTCTACATTGATCTGTTTAACCATGAAAGCAACACCTTCCATTACATCTTCTTCTCTTAGAATTTTACTGCCAGCCTCTTCTATTTCAGGAACCGTTTTATCACCCCTTCTGGCCATTTCCATCATTTCATAAGTAATCAACGCCACTGCTTCTGGATAGTTCAGTTTCAAACCTTCAGCCCTTCTTTTTTTTGCCAAATTCGCAGCAACTACAATGAGCAACCCATCCTTCTCACGTTCTGTAAGGTACATCTTGTCCCTCCTCACACTCTAACAATTAGCTATACAATCACTTACTTAGTATCCGAACTCTGCATGAAGATTAGGATTTTGTAAAATAAGCCCTTTTTTCAAATGTATGATACCGTTTATTTAAAAATGTATGTAATCATAGATATGCATTTATGGTCCGAATTAATCTAGAATAAATAACATCAATAAACAAGGTTTTTATTAACCAAAAAGCCCTACAAGATCACGTATAATCTTGCAGGGCTAAAGTCATTAGTTTTCTACCACTTCTTTACGGCTTTCTTGAATAACTTCGATGAGATTTCATAAAAGATTGGGACAACAATTATTGTTAATAACGTCGAATTTGTAAAACGATAACTGTAAACAACAAGGTCTTTAGAGATTAATCCGCCTGATCCGCAGCAACTGATTAAAGGTAAGGTTTTCAGATATTAATTTTAACAAAAATCAGAATTTAATCTTCCAATCAAGAATCCCGTATAAAAACTTTCCCCCAATGCTACTTTTTCCGTTTTAACACTTATAAAGAAAGTGAAAGGAGGTGAGCAACTTGGCAAACGAAATTCTTGAAGCTGTAACGATCCGCTTAGAGTTTGAAACAGGCTTGGACGAAGAAGGTATGCCAATTGTAAAGCGTAAATCATTTTCCAATGTAAAAACAGATGCTGCGCCAGATCATATTTTAGCAGCAGCTGAAGCGATTGCAGGGCTACAAATTCACCCTCTCTCAAAAGTCGCTCAAATTGGGACAACTGTTCTATCTCATTAATTCTCTAAGAAAAGAAAGGGGTGAAGAAAATGGCAAAAACACTGGAATTGTTGTTTCTAACCGAAGGCGGTAAATCAGCGACACTTTCTGTTGCTGACCCATTTGAACCGATTGACATTGAAAAAGTGAAAACGGCTATGGATGACATCATTGCGAGCAATGTGTTCACAACAGCGTCTGGATTATTCATTAGTGCGAAAGGGGCAAGAGTTGTCGAGCGCAATGTGAATGAGTATGAAATGAATTAATTAAAAGAGGCTGAGGCTGTCCTATACTTAGGACAGCCTCAGCCTCTTTATGCGATCTACATAATCATTTGGGTATTTTATTTTTCGATTGACAACAAGACGATCTGTCCCCATGCTTTCCAAAAACTAAAAGATTTTCCCAGGGTTTAGTATTCCTTGTGGATCAAACAGTTGCTTTAGTTTTTTCATCATGTCATATGCTTGTCCATGTTCAAGTTGTTGGTATTTTCTTTTCCCAATTCCAACTCCGTGTTCACCTGTACATGTTCCACCTACGGCAATCGCTCTTTTTGCTAATGCTTCGTTCGTTGACTCAGCTAGCTCTCGCTGCCCTTCGATAGTAGGATGGAATAGTACAAGTGTATGAAAATTGCCATCACCAATATGTCCCCACACGCCGCCTTTTAAACCAGTTTCATTAATCAACTGTCTAGCATATGTTAACAATTCTGGTAAGCGAGAAACTGGCACACATACATCCGCCCCTACTTCATCAATTCCTTCCTCCTGTAGGAATGAAAATGAAAGTTCCTTTCGGGCACGCCAAATTTCTTGCATTTCAACTGGATTACTTGAAACTTCCCAATGATTGCAGCCAAGGTCCTGTAATAGAGAATGAACGATGTCCACCTCTTGATGAACCGTACGCTCAGCTCCAGCAAACTCCAAGAAAAGGGAATGTTCCTCAGGAAAATCGTAGCCGTTTTCGCGGTTGATGACGATCATGCTTTCCTTATCAATGAATTCCATCCGCAAAATAGAAACACCTTTTAATAAAATGTTCTGTGCTGCTTTTGCACAGCTTTCAATCGAGTTCAATGTACACCTCGCCATTACCGTACATTCAGGAAGACCATACAATTTCAACGTGACTTCAGTAAAAATCCCTAATGTGCCTTCTGAACCGACAAAAAGATTCGTTACAAGATAGCCTGATGAAGATTTCTTTGCCTTTGTTCCCGTATGCATCACCGTACCATCTGCTAACACGACTTCTACATCAAGAATTTGGTCTTTCATCGCACCGTAGCGCACACCCGTTGTTCCGCTCGCATTCGTCGCAATCATGCCACCAATTGATGCATCTAATGCTGGATCAATTGGAAAGAAAAGACCGTATTCTTTTAAATACTCATTCAGTTCAACTCGAGTGATCCCTGGCTGAACCGTTACCGTCATATCTTCAGGAGAAAAATCAAGAATTCGATTCATCTTAGCAAAGTTTAGGGAAATGCCTTTTTTAACTGGAATCGCTGCTCCTTCTAAGCCAGTGCCGATTCCAAAAGGTGTAATAGGAACATTGTTGATTCGAGCAATTTCTAAAACAGCTTCAACATCCTCACGACAAGTCGGAAAGCATACAACATCCGGCAACACTGAGTCATGTGGTGATTCATCTCGACTATGGCGAAATAATTCATGTTCTTCCTGACTTACATGATCTTGTCCTAGTTTGTCAATCAATTGTTGGATATACACTCAACATTCCTCCGTTCTACTTTCATAGCCTTGCTCCCTATTAATAGATTAGATGGGCAATGAGTACAATAATCGGCAGCGAAATAGCTGTTCGTAGCATAAAAATTACAAGTAAATGCCAAAATTTAATCGGAATTTTCGACGTAAGTAGAAGTGTTCCCATTTCCGTCATATAAATGATCTGAATTAAGGACAACGCTCCAATCACAAAACGAGTAATTTCCGCATCAATGCTAGATGCCAAAATCGCTGGAATGAACATATCAATAAATCCGATAATCGTAGCTGGTGCGGCAGCAGATGCCTCTGGAAGCTGCATAAGCTCAAGTATTGGCACCATTGGTTTTGAAATAATTTGAAAAACAGGTGTATATTCTGCAATGATTAAAGCAGTTGTCCCGATTGCCATCACTTGCGGCATTAAAGCAAACGCTATACCAAGAAAAATATCTCTCCCTTGCTTTAGCTGATCAGTAAACGACCCAGATTTCTTCGCTTGGTTTACGGCTTGTATAAGCGCCCAACGAACTTTTGAGACATGTTCTGGAGCTTCTTCTTGGTATGAATTTTCCACATAATATGTGTTCGGTATCTTTGTAATAGGGGGAATCCTTGGAATAATGATTGCACTAACTAAACCTGCAATCACAATTGTTAAATAAAAGATCGGAAATCGATAACCAACGCCGAGCATCTCAGCAATCACTAAACAAAATGGAAGAGAAACAGTCGAGAAACATGTCACAATCGCAGCTGCTTCTCGTCCAGTATATGTACCGTTTTCAAATTGCTCTCTTGTAATCACAACACCAACATTCACATTGCCAATCCATGAAGCTAATAAATCAATCGCCGAACGTCCTGGTAACGTGAAGAGAGGTCTAATAACTTTTCTACTAAGCGTTCCGACAAACTCCATAATCCCAAAATTAATTAAATAAGGCATGAGAAAAGCTGCGATGCAAAACCAAACAATAAGCTTTGTCAACAAACCAAACGTCACTTGTCCAGTAATGTCGGAGTAAACAAGAGACCATCCTGTATGAAAATACGCCATATAGGCATAAATACAGCCAACGGTTCTTGTAATGGTCCACCCGATGGACACATCAAATAACGACTGTAATGTCTGTGAATTACGAATAAAAGCTGGCTTAAATACAGCAGATAAAATGGTCAACAGTGTTGAAATCGTAATAATCGTTACGACTACAATTGGAAGCCACGCTGATAACAAATTGATGAAATATTCTGTAATAATACCTAATGGGATATTAAATGTATCTTCTGTTACGATCGGGAAAAGAAAAATAAATGCTCCAAATAATGAAGGTAAAATAAATTTCATTATGCCCCTTTTATCTAATTGATCAGTACTTTCTTCTTCTATCAAATATGGTTCCTTCAAGCTCAAGGGAACCCCCTCCTCATTCATGATGTTATCTGTTCTATTACACTACATTGTAAGTTTCATATTTTTACAATGTTAGGAGAGGAGATTTTCGTTATTCTTCAAATCTCCTCTCCTTGCTTCTCCTATAGTTCGCTTAATGCTTCATCGAGCATTCGAATCCCGTCATCGATTTGTTCTTTGGTCACATTCAAAGGAGGGAGCATTCGAATCACCTCACCCGAATTTCCACAAAGATAGAAGAGAACTCCTTTATCTAAGCAGCTGTTTAATACGTTCATGACCAATTCCCCATCCGGCTCACCAGTTTCTCGATTTTGCAGTTCAATACCAATCATCAAACCGACACCGCGAATGTCCTTCACTACATCATATTTTTCCTTTAAACTTTCTAAACGAGATAGAGCGTATTGACCCATTTCCTTCGTATTTTCTAATAATCTTTCTTCCTTCATAATTGAAAGGGAAGCAAGTGCCGCTGAACAAGCAATCGGATTTCCACCAAAGGTTGTCCCATGGGAACCTAGCGGCCACTGTAACATTAGTTCTTTAGAGGCGACAGTCGCGCTTAACGGCAATCCAGCGGCAATTCCTTTTGCTATCGCCATAATATCTGGTGTGACATCAAACGTTTGAGCAGCAAACCATTCACCTGTACGCCCGAAACCAGTTTGTACTTCATCAAAAATCAGTAAAATACCATAACGATCACAAATTTCACGTACTTTCTTTACCCATGCTTTTGGCGGGATAACATAACCACCTTCACCCATCACCGGCTCTAAAATCATGCAAGCAACCTCTTCAGGATCCACCTGATGGCTAAATAATGATTTCACATCTTTCTCAAGCTTCTCTGGGAAGAAAATTTCAGGATCCTTACCTTCTGGCAAATATTCTGGAAGCGCGTATGGAAGTTGATAAGCCAACATCGACGGCTGCTGGTATTTGCGATATTTACTTTTGGATGTTGTCACACTTAAAGCTCCCATCGAACGACCATGGAAGTTTCCAGTAAATGATAGAACGTATGGGCGCTTTGTGACATGTTTTGCTAGTTTTAAAGCCCCTTCAATCGCTTCTGTCCCACTATTTGCGAAGAAAAAGTTGTCTAAATCTCCAGGTAGAATTCCTTGAAGCTCCTCAGCTAATTTTAAAATCGATTCATAGATAATGACACCAGATGGGCCGTGAACTAAATGATCTGCACTTTCTTTAATCGCAGCAACTACCTTCGGATGGCGATGACCAACGTTTTCTACTGCAATACCAGATGTGAAATCTAAATATCGCTTGCCATCCGCGCCGTAGTAATAGCTCCCTTCAGCTTTTACTACTGGTAAATTTGGGTGATCCTTCGCCATACTTGGCGCAAGATAATTCCCAATTGAGTCAACTAAACGTTTCCAACTATAATCTGTCTTTTCCATTCTTATAGAACTCCTTTTTAATAAGAAAATTGTATTCCTCTGCTAAATCATCATTTATTTTTACACAATTACGACATTTGCAATAACATGCAATACTTTGCATGAATATTAAACATTATATAAGAAAACAAATGATGTTGGAAGAGTTTTTTTATTCGAAATATTTATTTTTATTATTTCCCTTTAAATAACATAAAGACCACCTTAGATAACAAGTCAGTTCGATATATTTTCTTTTATTTTAAAATAATAATTCCATTGAAAAAGAGTCGACTATGGTGTTAGCAAAAACAAAAAAACGTTCCTTTGGTTCATTCTGTCAATTTAATTGTAAATAGACATAGGCTTAAAGCTACTAATGAAGCGGATACCTTAAAGGGCTCTAAAAATTTGACATTCAATCTGGTCATCTAGAATCTCGTTATTAATTTTTCCCCGTTGCTACTTTTTTTGTTTTATCACTTATAAAGATAGTGAAAGATGGGAGCAACTTGGCAAACGAAATGCTTGAAGCTTTAACGATCCGCTTAGAGTATGAAACTGGCTTGGACGAAGAAGGCATGCCGATTGTAAAGCGTAAATCATTTTCCAATGTAAAAACAGTTGCTACGCCAGATCATATTTTATCAGCAGCTGAAGCGATCGCACGGCTACAAATGCACCCTCTATCAAAAGTCGCTCAAATTGGGACAACTTTTCTATCACATTAATTTTCTAAGGAAAGAAAGGGGTGAAGAAAATGGCAAAAACACTGGAATTATTATTTCTAACCGAGGGCGGTAAATCAGCTACACTTTCCGTTGCTGACCCAATTGAACCAGTTGACGTAGAAATTGTGAAAACAGCTATGGATGACTTCATTGCGAGCAATGTATTCACAACAGCGTCCGGATCATTCATTAGCACGAAAGGTGCAAGAGTTGTCGAACGCAATGTGAATGAATTTGAAGTGAATGAATTAAATGAGACCGAAGCTGTCCTATAAGTAGGACAACCTCGGTCTCTTAATACGATCTTATATATGACTCTAATCTAATTTGGATCTCATGATTCGTTTTTTTTCTTAAACTTTTCGTGTTATTTCTAAAAGCTTTTAAAAAAATTATAAAAAAGTAAAACATTTAGAAATCAATAAAACCCAATTAAATCATTTTAACTGTAAAGGACTCATCGAATGATTGAGTGGTCGCATTTCATAATCGTTATCATGATAATACTTCAACAAACGTTCCAAATGGTCAAGGGTCGAAGGTTTCTCATGCAATAATACAAGAAGTGGTTCCTTGCCTGTCAGCTGCGCCATTTTCTGTTGCACTTTTTGGACATATTCGCCATTTCTTAATTTCCAATCCAAAGAGTCGATATTCCAATCCCAAAGTAAAAATTTTTCCTGATCTGCCGCCGCTTTAAATGGGGGTGTAATATATGGTTTAGAACCATATGGGGCCCGAACTAATTTTGTTTCAACACCAGTCAATTCCCACACACAACCAATCGCCTGCTTCATCTCGGAAACAAAACTTTCTGGGGAATGATACACTTTTGATACATCATGTGTAACTCCATGTACCCCCACGGCATGTCCCTCTCGAACCATTGCTTTGACAGCTTCTGGATGTTTTCTCATATTTGGTTCCAACATGAAAAAGGTTGCCTTTGCATCGTATTTTTTTAAAAGATTTAAAATGTCTAATGAAACTGGATGTGGGCCATCGTCAAAAGTTAAATAAACAACTTTTCCAGTTTTCAACTTATCATTTTCATTCAATGTACTGTTAGCAGGAATTTTTTTGGCATTCTGCTGATCGGCTGCCGAATCTTGTTTCAAGTCATTAGTCTGATCTTCCTGAACTGACTCTTCATCCATCGGCTTGGAGTCATTAGATTTTTGTACTTCATCTTCTTTCACCGGCTTCTTCTTCTGTACTTCTTTTGCCTCATCTATATCGTGGTGACTTTCACGCTTTTTGCTATTATGAATGATTTTATGTTCAGAAATATTGCTCTCTCCAACAACAATAGCTTGCGAAATGTTTTTTCCGGCTTCAGCGGCCCATTCATCGATTCCATCTATAATGAAATAGAATAATAGCAAAACGAATAGAATTAGGAATCCAACTGATATTTTCCCCAAACGATTTAATTTATGCCGTCCCTTTGGCGCTACTTTCACTTAATATCATCCTCTCTATCTATCTATCTAACTATCTATCTCTAATCGTCACCTAAATACGTGATTCATTTCTCTATAACCTTCCTATATCTTTCATAAACGCCTCACAGTCAGAGTTAATTTCCTATAGATCACCAATATGCGTTTTTTTATAAAATAATTTCACTAATTATTAGTTTGATCACGGGTTATTTGCATGGCTGTTTTTAAAGGAATAGGTATGCACTTAATCATGTGGAAGATGCTCTATTTGTCTATTGCATCATACTTGTTACAAATATTATTAATCATCTATTTTGAGAGGAAGAATTGCTTTCAATTATTTATCAAATCGAAAAGGGCAATGAGGGGGCGGGAAAAACATAGCTCACAATAAATTAATTATGTCCAAAGCTCATTACACCCAGGGCTCTAAAGACTGAAAAGATTCCTATATAAGTAAACGTTAAATAATGTTGGCAATTGGAATATAGGCGATTGTTAAAGCGAAAACATTTTGCCGGTGAGCCATTTGTTTTAATTATCATTAATCTTGCTTTCTGGAATGTTATTTTTTTATTTCACGAAAGATTTAAAAGGTTGTTTATTTGGTACATTGTAGGAATAATGATTGACATAATGGAGTTTAAATTGTGATTAAAAGAAAGACATAGTGTTCATATATAAGGAGCATTGCTAACATTCATTCATATTGGAAGTAACTTTATATGAAGTTGAAGAATAAGTATTCGTGTATAAGGTCTCAGCTAAACAAAAAGCCCTACAAGATAATATTTCTTGTAGGGCTAAAACCTTTAGTTCTCTTCTATTTCTTTACGGTTTTTCTTGAATAGCTTAGATAAGATTTCATAAACGATTGGTACAACAATTAATGTTAATAATGTCGAACTTGTTAAACCACCGATTACGGTAATTGCAAGACCTTTGGAGATTAAACCGCCACCACCGCCTGAACTAACTGCTAATGGAATTAATGCACCAATCGTAGCGATTGCTGTCATTAGGATTGGGCGTAGACGTGTTGCTCCAGCTTCTAGAATCGCTTCACGCATATTCATACCATCACGTTCCATATGAATGATCCGGTCCACTAGGACGATCGCGTTCGTTACGACGATACCGATTAACATTAATAGACCCATCATAACAGAGACAGAGATCGTTTCACGACCGATTAATAAACCAACAAATGAACCTATTACCGCAAATGGTAATGAGAATAGAATCGCAAATGGCGCGACACCTTCACGGAATGTGACAACAAGGATGAAGTAGACAATGGCAACTGCTGCAGCCATGGCTACACCAAGTTGTGTAAATGTTTCGGTCATGTCTGCCGTTACACCAGCAACGTCCATAGTAACACCTTTAGGTACATCTAATTGATCAATCTCTTTATCTACTTTAGATGTTACTTTGGAAATATCATCGCCAATGATTTTTCCTGATACGGTTGCGTAGTATTCACCTTTACTACGTGCAAGTGTATTTAAAGTTGTACCTTTCTTAACCGTTACAAGCTCAGAAAGTGGCATTGTATTGCCTTGTGCTGTCGGTACTGGTGTTGCTAGAAGATCATCGATTGATTTTGGTTGTGCAGCTTGTTCCTGCTGAACGATAACATCTAATGTATCCCCATTTTTTTCAACCGTTGTTAACACATCTTGTGTTTTTGCTGGGCTTAACATCATGACGAGTTGCCCCGTTGTTAAACCATACTGCAGTAATTCATCTTGCGCTACTTTGAAAGTATATTCAACATACGCGTCTTCAGCACTTGAAGAAACATCTTTTAAACCTTCCGTTTTCTTCATAACGCCTTCTACTTGTTTTACCGTTTCATTTAGTTTATCAAGATTTTCACTATAGAATGAGTAGCTTACTTCATTTGTCGATCCCGACATAGATGAGAAGTTCTGGCTCTTCCATTCGCCTGTTTGACCAATATTGGTCACATATTTTTCAATTTCTGTGCGAACCTCTGGGAAGTCATCCATTTCCGGGTCAAAGATTAGGTACATTAACCCGCCTCCTGATCCGCCACCCATCATCGCTGACATCGCATCGCCGCTCTCCGTTACAGAAACTTGAACAATATCAATATCATCACGTTTCAGTAACTTCTCTTCGACAACTTGAATGTTTGCTAAAGTATCTGCCTTAAGCTCGCCTGCTTTAGGTGTGTACGTTAAGTACATGACTTTATCCTCTTCACTACCCATAAAGCTAAAGCCGATTAATGGCGTTAACGCCAAACTACCTGCTAAAAGAACAATAGCAATTAGCGAAGTAATCACTTTATGATTAAGAGTTCGATTAAGGACTCCTTTGTACCATTTCGCTAATTTTCCAACCTCTTTATGGCTGCTTTCTGTTTTCTCACCATACAGCTTCTTCTTAAATAAGAAGTGGGATAAGGCAGGAACGATTGTAATCGCAACAATTAACGAAGCAAATAGCGCAAACGCCATTGTTAATGCGAACGGCATGAACAGCTCACCGACCATACCACCAACGAAAATAAGTGGCGCGAATACTGCAACCGTTACTAATGTAGATGACATGATTGGTTTGAACATTTCAATTGTTGCTTCACGTACAAGTGCACGACCTGTTAATTTCTCTTCTTTTAAATGTAAACGACGATAAATATTTTCTACAACTACGATGGAATCATCAATGACTCGACCGATGGCAACCGTAATTGCACCAAGCGTCATGATATTTAGTGTAATATCCATCCAGTTTAGGATCATTAAAGCCATAAAAATTGAAACTGGAATCGATACAATCGAAATAATCGTCGATTTAAAATCACGTAGGAATAGCAAGATAATTAAAACGGCAATTAAGCCACCAAATACCGCTTTTTCAATCATCGTTGAAACGGATTGTTCAATTGGCTTACCTTGGTCAAGTGTGACATCGATCGTCAGACCATCGAACTTTTTCTTTTCTTCTTTCACTAACTTCTTCACACTGTTCACAACATCAACTGTGTTCGCTTGTTGCCCTTTAACAATTTGAATCGCAATAGCCTCTTTACCATTTGTCCGTGAAACAGATTCTACTTTACCAATTACATCAATTGTAGCGATGTCTTTAAGTTTTACAAATGGTAACGGTTGTGCAGCAGATGGTGTTACCGGAATAAGCATATTCTTTAATTCATCAGCTGTCATGAACTTGCCGTCGATTGCTACCGCTTGTTCGCCTTCTTTAAACTCATAAAGCCCTAATGAAACAGCCATGTTACTCGCTTGAATCATTTGCTTAACTTGATCTTCCGTTAAGCCATATTCAGCCATTTTTTCTTTGTTATACGTAAGGTCTACTTCTTCAATATGCTGACCAGTAATCGTTGCAGACGCAACACCATCGATTTTCTCGATTTTTGGCAGTAAGCTTTCCTCTACTGTTGACGTTAATTCAACAATATCCTCTTTTGAACTACTTACACTTAGGGCAACAACTGGCATCATATTCATGCTTATAGCTGTAGTTGTCGGCTCTTGTGCACCTTCTGGTAATTTCACTGCGTCTAACGCAGATTGTAAGGCACGTTTCGCCTCATCCATATCCACACCGTATTCGTATTCCACTTGAATACTCGCCATGTTAGAATAGGAATTTGAATAAACGGATTTCACGTTCTCAAGGTTTTCTACTGCTTTCTCTATTGGCATGGATACGTCTTCCATTACTTTCTCTGGCGTTGCTCCAGGATATACGTCCATGACCATTAAGTATGGAATCGATATGTTTGGAATCGTCTCCATATTCATTCTTGTACCTGAATAAATACCAGATACTGTAACAATAATAGTAAGCAGCCATACTGCAAGTTTATTCTTCAAGACAAAGTTGACTAACCCTTTCACTTAAACACCCACCTTTAATTGACTTATCAAGTTCATTTAATTATAATAATGACTACTCAGTCATTTGTCAACGATATGGTATCAAGGAGCGAGATAATCAAATGATGAAAAAGCAGTTAATTATGGAAAAAGCGTTGGAGCTCTTTGCAAATCAAGGGATAGAAGCCACATCCATTCAGCAAATTACAGAACATTGCGGAATTTCCAAAGGCTCTTTTTACTTAGCTTTTAAGTCAAAGGACGAGCTGATTTTAGCCTTGATTGATCATTTCATGATGCAAATCACCTCCAATATTGACTATACGGTCAGAAACACAAATGATGATAAAAAACTCTTATTCGAATTTTATTACACAATGTTTCATACTTTTTATGAGCATTCTGATTTCGCCAAAATTCTCATCAAAGAGCAAGTTCAATCATTTAATGAAGAACTCATCGTAAAAATTCATTACTATAACAGATTAAATGAAAAAATTATCTTATCGATGATTGAACGTTTATATGGTGAAGAGGTCGAGCCGATAAAATATGATTTAATTTATAATATTAAAGGCTTTATGAGTACTTATTTACAGTTATTTTTATTCTATAACGCACCGTTAGATTTTGACTTATTGTCTCAATCACTTGTGGAAAAGACAAATTTACTAGCAAAACACACTACCATCCCATTTTTTTCACAAGATTTGATCGAAATGATTAACCAGCCAATGAAGGAAGAAGTAACGAAGGAACAACTGATCGAAATGATTGAACAAAAAATTGAAGAAATAGAGGAATCTATTGAAAAAGAATCATTAATTCTCCTAAAGCAACAGCTAATTGAACCAACTCTAGTTCCTGCTATTGTGAAAGGGTTACTAGAAAATATTCGAAATCACCCTCATTGTAAATGGATTTCGTATTTACTTCGTCGCTACTATGATTTTTAAAAAAGAACAAAGGCATCATGTATGAACTTTCATGTATGATGCCTTTCTTATCTTATTATGATGTCTAAAGTAACTCGATGAGGTCTTCCAAAAAAGTTGAAAATTTTAAGTAAAATATTTTTCTAATGGTTGCCAATAATTTTCTTTCCAACCGTTTGAAAGATGATCTCCTTGTCCCTCTGGATATCCTGTATGCTCTAATACGATAACCGATTCAGTTCCATTCTCTATTAGTTCAAACTTGACAACTGAATATTTCCCTTTTTCCCAATTAGCAGCACGCCAAGCTTGAACTATTCTTTTGCCTGGGACGAGCTCAATATTTCTTCCTTGAATCATGCCGCCAAATAACGAAAATGGTCCACCTGCTTGTGCATCGATTTCAGTTGGTGCTCCTCCTGTTACCTGACTGAATTGCTGAGCATTTGTCAACGCTTCGAAAACACGATCACAAGTGGCGCTAAACTTTACTTCTTGATGGATCGTATGTGACAAAATCTCCATTCCTCCTTATCATTTATCTATCTTTTCTACCTCACACAAATTATCCTAAGATTTCTTCCTCTTTGGCTCGATCTAAAGACATTTTTAATAAGAGTACCCAATCGGCATTGTATACATTCATAATTGCGAAATAATTAAATGTTTTTTTGCTAAAAAGACGAGTGTCTCAGACCCTATGAGACACCCGCCTAGTTTAAGATGGAATTATTTCTATAGCAGAAGACCGTGCAACGCTCCTAGCAACGTAAATATGATAAGGTGATCACCAATAACAATAAAAAAAGCTTTTTTCGTTACAAGTCCAAATAATGAGTTTTTCAAATAAACAATCGTAATTAGTATCCCAATAATAATTCCAACAGCTGATCCTTCTAACAATCCTTCAGCGCTAGAGGCTTGGACAATTATAGCAACAAATAATGAACTAATAAAGGCAACGATAACGGACACAACATATTTCAGTGGCCCTTCACTTTGCCCTCCCTCTTTTTTCTTCCCTAGTACTATCGAATAATAGATCGTTCCATATATCATGTATAAGAATCCGCCTGCGATAATTGCCAAATAATGAAGTTCACTCAAACTAAATAACATAAAATTCCTCCAGTTTATTTTGGTTCAATGGCTAAAGCTATTGCACTGATCTCGCAAGTAAGAGTTAATGTGCCCCCTACTTCTTCAATTGCAACAAGTTCAATCGGATTTCCTAAATATTTGTAGCCACTCTTGGGCAGCCAATAGCTATATAACTCTGAGTAACATTCGATCAGTTTACTGCGTTCACGATAACTTACAGGTTCTTCAAATTCATACAATACATATTTCCCACCACTAAATGGATATACTTCTCATCCTCATGTCTTAAATCTTCACCTTGGGGAAGGGCTATGCGACAGTCATAGCGACTTTTTTCTGGAGGTGTGATATACGGATTGTTTCTTGGAACACCGAAGATCATTGCATTTTGTTTGATTAACCCTCGCGCACTTGACCATCGATAAATATCTTCCCACACGTCTGGAATTCCATTTATATATGAGCCAATATTATGTCTGTTAACAGTTAAACATGCCGAAAAATGTACGATTTTCACTTTTGATAAATCTAGCCATTTAAATGTAGTATAAGGGTTTTGATCATTTTCTACTTTCGTATTTGTGCTTATAAGTTTAGATTTCTTGCTATCATACTCTCGAGGGAACCGATCCAAATAAGCACCATCTCGCCACTTTTTAGGACTAACATTAAAATATCCTTTAAATGAATAAGTGAAGTATGACAAAGATGAAAAACCGCAAATATATGCAATTTGAGTAATCATCTTATAACCATATCATGTTCCATAGTCCTTGGATCTGAAATGAATAAAAAAGCTGGAAATAATACTCTATGAGAAATTTGAGATTGAAAGAGTTTTAGCTTAATTCGAGGGTAAATCCGATATACATACAATAAAAGACACAATCCCCAGCCATTTGGATTGCGTCTTATTGTTGATAAACAATTATAGAAGAATTGCTATTGTTTTTCTATCAGATGGATACATCAAACTACCCCCATCGATTGAAGTTTCACTTTTTACCACCTTTAACTTGATTTAGGTATGAACATCTACTGAAGTATGTAAGTAGTAGTGCCACGGCTACTAATAACTTCAAAACCCTTTAGCTCTCATGTTTCACTAACACAATACCATGCTTTAACTTTCCAGTATATACACCGATATTTTTCAAAAATCATTTCAACAAATAAACCATAAGGTGTAATCACAAATATTGTACTTATCAGACATCCGCATTCTTTCCCTTGCACTATTTCCTAATGACTCATTATTCAGTTCCTCACCCAATAAATACAGATCCTTCATTGCCACTCACTGTTTCTTTTGCTAGAATCATGTATCATTCATACCTTTAGAAAAGTCATGAACCGAGAGGATGCCCTGCAATGCACTTAATAGATTATCATCACCATACAAATCATTCGTTTGATTCTACCGCTTCCATGAAAGATGTGTGTAAAACCGCTATTGAAAAAGGAATCAGAGAAATTTGTTTCACGGAACACTTTTCTGTTAACCCCCTTGCTCCCACTTATGGTCATATGAATTTCACTCATTATTTTAACGAGATCAAGGAATGTCAAGAAATATACGGTAACCACTTGGTTATCAAAGTTGGAATTGAACTTTGTGAGCCACACCTGCTTAAACAGGAATATGAAGCAGCACTGTCACCATTGGATTTAGATTTTATCTTAGGGTCTGTACATAATATTAACAACCTTAAATTACGTAGATTTTTGGAGAATAAGGATGCCTATTTAGCATATCAAAGCTATTTTGAAGAAGTGTACAAGATGGTTTGTTCAGCGGATATAGATGTGATTGCACATTTAGACTTACTCAAACGCTATGCCGTCAAAATGGTTGGCATGTATCATTTTGAGGATCACAAGGAGATATTAGAAGCGATTTTAAAGAAGGCAATCGAACGAAACATCGGCATTGAAATTAATACTTCAGGACTTAGAGGAAACTTGAAGCAAGCTCTTCCTTCGATTGAAATAGTAAAACTTTATAAAGAATTAGGCGGAGAAATTCTAACAATCGGTTCTGATTCTCATTTTGCGCACGCCGTTGGCTCGAATATCGAAGATGCTGTTGCTATGGCGAAACAATGTGGTTTTACCTCCATATTCACTTTTGAGCGTCGAAAGCCGATTGCGATAAAGTGAAACTTCAATCAGTGGGGGTTATACTGCCCGTTAATGCGGAATAAATCTCGTAAAAGTGGAAAAGGAGTTGCCCTTGTTAGCAACTCCTTTCCACTTATACACTTTCCATGTCTCTATCTTACAAGTTGCTAGAAGTGAACTGTTACTTATAGATGATAATCCACATATCTACCTCATGTAATTACGCTTCAATTATGACTTTTTAATTTGTGTTAATTCTTTATTAAGTCGATACATCAATTTTTCATTAAACAAGTCTTCGTCCATAGATGCGATGAAATCTACTTGCATTCCTTGTGCCATACCAAACATTGGATGTTCTGAGAAATTACCTAAATATTTTTCAAGCACAGCTTTCGCTTCTTCATTTTCCATAAGATCTTTAAATGTGTCAGCTGTTGAATACACATCATCAGTAATGTGAATTTCTTCTACTTGCACTTCATCATCACCTAGATCAGGCATTTGGAACCAGTTTGCTACTACTCCACCTTTTTCCTCTTCAGGAGCCTCATAACTCGGGTTAGGCTCAGCCACTTTATTAAACTTCGCCACATCTTGTAATTCAACGCCATCATGGTTAGCAATAACTTTAATCTCATTCACACCATCTTGTAATTCAACCTGTTCAAAAGTAAAGATTTTATGACCTGACTTCATTTCTAATTCTTTGCCATTTACGTATAGCGTAAGCTCTTCACAATTCGAATACACTTTCACAGAAATGGTGCGATCAGCACGATCAATATAGCGTTTGCTTGTAATATGGACGAATTTTTCATCTGCCCAATAAGCTTTATACATGTAAAACGCGTCTTTCTTAATCTTACGATCGTATGTGATCAATCCTTTGTTATTTCTTCCTTTAACGCCACCTTCATCTCTTATATTGGCACCAAAATCAAACATATTCCATACATATGTTGACCAGAGGTAAGGACGTTCCGAGAAAATTTTCCAAACTTTTTCGTGATAGAGCGCATGGTATTCTTCCGTATAGTCTTTTACTTTAGGATCATTGCTGTGATATTGTAAAATACCTTCTGCTCCGTATTCTGAAATCCCTACTTTCACAGTAGGATTCGTCTGATGGAATCCATCAAGCCAGCCAGCAAAATCTTCTGCTTTGCCTTGATACCAACCGTAATATTTATTATAGCCAACGATATCTGTCATATAGTTATATTCATCTTTATCAGGCACGAACATCACATTCGCCATTGTCGTTAATCTTGTCGGATCTTCACTTTTCGTTAACTCATTTAATTCTTTCACAAGCTTTCTAAGTTCCGGTCTTTCGCCACTAATTTGGATTTCATTTTGAATTCCCCAGAACATAATCGATGGATGGTTAAAGTTTTGTCTAATTAATTCAATCATTTGCTGTTTAGCATTAATACCTTCTAATTCTGTTTTTGACATAACAGAGATAAATGGTATTTCTGCCCAAACAACCATACCTTCTTGATCACACAGATCATAGAAATATTGGTCATGCTGATAATGAGCCAACCTAATAGAAGTAGCTCCTACTTCTTTAATCAATTCCATATCTTCTTTATGTTCTTTTTCAGTTATTGCCCAACCCATATCTTTGCGATCTTGATGTCTTGAAACGCCATTTAAGGCAAGATGCTCACCATTTAAGAAGAACCCTTTCTCAGCATCTACTTCAAAATATCTTACACCGAAAGGAATCGATAGTTCATCTACAGTATCGTTGAAACTCTGTAAAGATACTTTCGCTTCATACATATACGCATTTTTTCTACCATTCCATAGTGTTGGGTTATCAATCACTACTGGCACTTCGACTTCTTTTGTTTCGCCTGAAGTTAACACGACTTCATTTGCCCCGTAAGCTACGGTTTTTCCGTCTGCATCTACTAAATCGATCCATAGTCTTACTTTTTTATCTTCTTTATGATCGTTGACTACTTTAGATTTAATCGTTAATGAAGCTTTTTCTTCGCTTACTTCTTCTTGAATGATATAGATTCCTTGTGAACCATAGTCCATCACATCAAAGTGAATATGATTAGAAATCACTAAATTTACATCACGATAGATTCCACCGTAAAAGGTAAAATCGGCCATTTGTGGATAGACATCATCAACAACTGTATTATCTACCTTTACAGCTAGCGTGTTCTTCATTCCAAATTGAATCACATCACTAATATCAAATCTAAAAGTAGAATAACCACCTTTATGTTGTCCCATATGTTGACCATTCACATAGACATCCGTAATACTGTTAGAACCGTTGAATTCAATATATACTTTGTTTCCTTCTGCTAATGTATCTACAATAAACTCTTTTCGATACCAACAAGCCCCTTTATAAAAATCAAAGCCATTTGCTCCATCAATAGCGTTCCATGTGTGAGGTACATGAACAACTTCCCAGTTCGCATCATTATAAGCTTGGTCCATTGCTTGTACTTCATCTTGCTTTATAAATTTCCATTCATGATTCATATTAAGTATTTTTCTCATTTGTCTTCCTCCAACTGGTATTACCAACTTTAATCGGGAAACGATTACATTTACAACAAAACCAATAGCCATCTTTTAGATAATCCCGAATGCTTGCCTTCATTATATGATAAGGGTAAAATTTATTATCGTATTATTTTGACACTATTAGCACATTTATAACTTTATTTTGAGTGTTTGATAACTAATGAAAGGAACAGTTATGATATGTCAGAGGAATCCAAACTTTTTTTTAAAGATTTCAATAAAAAATGTACGATATTAAACGTGATTACGAAAATGGATGTTCAGTTAATCGACCAAGATGGAAATCCAACATTACAGCTCATTCATCACCACATTCCAGCTGTCCTACAAAACTTTGACAATGAGTATATTACAATTAACGAGACAATGAGACAGCATGAAGCAAATAGTTACTATTATTATGTAAATTCATTTGGCCTTGAGTATATTGCAGCAGGTATTTGGAGAAATGGCATATTATACGGTTCAGTATTAATAGGCCCGTTTATTTCAAGTATACCTAGCATTGGATTTGTTAGTGATATTTTATCTAAAAACAAGCTACCTGTTAGTGAACGAAAACAGCTCGAAGAATTCTATACTTCGTTAACCGTTATTAGTAGTATGGACTCTACTAGCATCGGCGATCTACTTGTTAATATATGTACCCATGAACATATTGATTCACAACTAATCGCCTCAGATATCATCACCCCACCACTCAATAAAGAAAAATTAAAAACTAATATTACTGAAAGTAAAACGATGATTGAGGCTAGATATCAATTTGAGAAGAGATTAATGGATGCAATTGCAAGAGGAGACAAGGAAGAAATCGCTCGGATTGTCAAAGAAAGTAATAGCCTTATCCATATTTCTGATCGAATCCCTGAAAGTCCCATTAGATCGGCCAAGAATATGACATTAGTTATGAACACAGTGTGTAGAAAAGCTGCTGAAAGAGGAGGAGTCCATCCCATTTATATTCATACTATTTCAGAAAAATTTGCTATCTTGATTGAAAGAGCACCGAATCTACCCCATTTAAAAAAATTGGCCATCGTGATGCTAAATGAGTACTGTGATCTTGTCCAAACATTTTCAACACGTAATTATAGCTCCCTCGTCAAAAAGGCAGTTGAATATATTCATTTACATCTAGAAAACCCTTTAACGCTTCATGATCTCGCTGCTACTTTACATGTGAATCCTTCGCATCTTTCTCGCAAATTCAAGGCAGAGACGACTATGAATATCATCGATTATATCAACCAAAAAAGGGTGGAAGAAGCGAAGTTGTATCTACAAAGAGGAAATGTATCGATTACAGAAATTGCTTTTATGGTCGGATTCAATGACCTTAATTATTTTAGTAGGGTGTTTAAAAAAATGACATCATTTACCCCATCGCAATATATGAAACGGTTCACTTGAAAGAGCTACTCTATAATTTTAAGGCATTGTATAACAAACTAAAAATCCTAAAACTGTTTATGCTGAGCAAATGAACAAATTAATCTATTGCGATTGAAATATTTCGCACCATCTTTAATTTTTTTGAAATGACTTTAAATGCGAAAGCCCAGGGATTCATTGAATTCCCTGGGCGGTTAATTTTATCCCGCTTTAACGGGCAGTAAAACCCCCACCTCAAGGCTTAGAGGAACCGAAGAAGCGTAGGTGAGGGATAACTGCCCGTAAAAGCCCGATTGGTTCAACTAACAACCAGTGGGGGATGAAGAAAACCCCCACTGATTGAAGTTTCACTTTATGAAGTCAGCTTTACTTGTTTTGTTTCTTTATAAATGAAAAGATGGAAAGTAACCCCACAACTATCAGACAGACTGTGGTACCAATCACATTTTGTTTATTAAAAATAAAAGCAATAAAGATAAGAGTTAAAGCCATGATTGCAAATATCGTTGTGTATGGGTACCACTTCACACGGAAAAACGGTGTGTCTGTGTATTGTTGACGAAGCTTCAATTGTGCACAACAAATACTTATCCATAATAATAAGACGGTACAACCAGGGATCGTCATAAGGTAGCTTATTACCTGATCAGGAGTCATGTAGGATAAACATACACCAACTAATATGCATAATGTAGTTAACACGATTCCTTTAAGCGGAATTCCCTTTTTGGTTGTTTTTGAAAATGCCTTAGGGGCTTCCCCAGTTTGAGACATAGAAAACAAAGTTCTTGATGTCGCGTATATCCCTGAATTTGCAGCAGACAGTACAGCTGTTAAAAGTACGAAATTCATAACATGGGCAGCTCCTGGAAGTCCTGAGATACTAAATACCTGGACGAAAGGACTTTCTACTGTTGATACTTTGTACCAAGGTATAATGCCACAAATAATAAGAATGGGTAAGATGTAAAATAAGATGACTCGCCATACGGTTCCTTTAATTATTTTCGGTAAGACTTTCTTCGTGTCTTTAGTCTCTGTGACAGCTATACCAATTAATTCAGCACCTCCATAGGAAAACATGACAACCAAAAATGCGCTTAATGTTCCGCCGATTCCATGCGGGAAAAACCCGCCATGTGCCGTATAATTAGAAAGTGAAACTGGAATGGAACTCGGGAAAATCTCTAGAAGAATTAAAGAACCCAAAATGATAAAAGCAACTAAAGCAATGATTTTAATACCTGCAAACCAAAACTCGAGTTCTCCGTAGTATTTTACTTGAAACAAGTTTATTCCTACTATTAGGGCCGTACAAATTAAACTTAAAAGCCATAATGGTACAGATGGAAACCAATATTTCAAAAAACTGCCAGACGCTAACAACTCAACAATGGTCACAATAATCCAGTTCATCCAATAGAGCCATCCTACGATAAAGGAGATACGAAATCCAAAAGCTTTATTGATTAAATGTTGCACGTTTAAATTAGGATAAACGGTAGCCATCTCTCCTAAAGCTGCCATTACAATAAATAACAATAGTCCCCCTATTAAATAAGCTATTACAACACTTGGACCTGCCATATTTAAAGTATCTGAGCTCCCCATAAATATTCCAGTTCCTATCATTCCTGCTAATGCAATAAACTGGACATGTCTTGGCAATAAGCCCCTACTTAAATCTTGATGATTTTCCCCCACGATGTTCATACCTTTCTTTCATTTGTTATATTTTCCATTGTTCTAATTAATATCTGTTTAATATTACATCAAAATCAAATCGCATTTTTATATTTTAGCGCTTTTTAGTGTTAAAGTAATTTTATATTAATATAACATAATGTAGGAATTACAATCTAAAGTGGAGTTGGTCCCCTTCATTATTAATCGAAAGTAAACTATTAAATCTTTCCCGCTATTCCAAGAGATTTAATAGCGATAAATGGTCAAGCACCTCAAAAATAGACACACTGAAATAAAATAATCTTTGTGAATCCGCTTTCTAAAAGAATGAAACACATAAGATCATAAGATCATAAGGGAAATTATAGCTGCATATTTAGGGATTTTTTACAACTTCTATTCTTCTATTTTATTACTCAAATCGTTCGTTATTAGATCCTCATCTTTTTCCTTTATAGGGAAACCAAATTCTCGGTTAATCTTTCTCACTACTTCATTTAAAAACTCATCTGATAATAAGGGATTATTTTCTTTAAACATGTCATTCCTCCACACTATCTTGATATATTATTATGTAGTGTTCACACAGGGAGGAATATCATTCATTTTGAAGAGAGAGCTACCCTTATAGTACTTAATAAACTTTACATTTTTTTCATTTACTTTTTTTACACGCGGGAGTATGATAATCTCCAGTTTCAAATTTCTAAATTGCTGAAGCCATATGGTACGGGGGAACCGTTATTGTGGGTTGTTACATAACCCAAGGGGTGAATCCTTTTAAGGTAGGGCTACTCAAGGTCCAAATCCGACAGCTAACCTCGTAAGCGAATATTGAGAAGGAAGGTGAAACTTGTGAGAAGAAAATTGATGTCTACAGGTCTATTCAACTGTGACTTGTAGGTATGTTCCCATTTTATTTATGTAAACGCTGCTATTCACCGAGATAATTATTTCAATTACAGGGAAATATACGTTTATAACAATTTGGTGGTGAAAACAATGATTTCTTCAATAAAGAGGTTTTTAATTGGACGGCCGCTTAAATCAACTGAATTAGGGGAACAGAGGCTTAGCAAAACAAAAGCATTAGCGATCCTTTCTTCCGACGCATTATCATCGGTTGCATATGGTCCAGAACAAATATTGATTGTCCTTGTCACAGTTGGTGCTACAGCATTTTGGTATTCGATTCCTATCGCCATAGGGGTATTAATTCTATTAACGGCTTTGATTTTGTCTTATCGACAAATCATCTTTTCTTATCCTTACGGTGGAGGTGCTTATGTAGTATCGAAGGAAAATTTAGGTATGAATCCAGGGTTAATAGCGGGCGGTTCTTTGTTAGTGGACTATATTTTAACTGTGGCAGTAAGTGTGTCTGCAGGTACCGATGCCATCACATCTGCTTTTCCTGCATTACATTTTTATAATGTAGAGATTGCCATTATTTTTGTAATCTTTATTACCCTCTTGAACTTACGAGGTGTAACCGAATCTGCTTCTATTTTAGCCTATCCAGTCTATTTATTTGTTTTAGCGGTATTGATATTAATTGGAGTAGGTGTTTACCATATCGTTTCGGGGCAAGTTTCTCCTGCCTTGCATACACCAATCGGTACACCGGTAGCAGGAATTAGTTTATTTATCCTCTTACGAGCTTTCGCATCAGGTAGCTCTGCATTAACAGGGGTTGAAGCCATTTCCAATGCTATACCGAACTTTAAAAATCCAGCCCCTAATAATGCTGCTAAAACACTGATGGCAATGGGGGGATTTCTGGCTGTTTTATTTACAGGAATCATATTCTTAGCTTATTACTATGGAATTGCTCCTAACGAGAAAGTAACTGTTGTCTCTCAAATAGCCGAAGATACATTTGGCAGAAATTTTATGTATTACTTTATACAAGGTACTACTGCTTTGATATTAATCCTTGCAGCCAATACGGGATATTCTGCTTTCCCTTTATTAGCCGTTAATCTTGCTAAAGATAAGTTTATCCCAAGAATATTTACCATTAGAGGTGACCGTTTAGGCTATTCGAATGGAATTATGATACTTGGATTCGCTTCTATCATCTTAATTATTGCTTTTAAAGGACGTACAGAACATCTTATCCCACTTTACGCTGTCGGTGTATTTATTCCATTTACATTATCCCAAACGGGAATGATTGTTAAATGGATACGCGAAAAACCTAAAGGATGGATCACAAAACTAACGATTAATACAATTGGTGCCCTGATTAGCTTTATTGTTATGCTCATGTTCTTTTTAACTAAATTTGCACAGGTATGGCCAGTCTTAATTTTTTTACCTATTATCATTTTCGTCTTCTACCAAATTAAAAAGCATTATGAAGCAGTAGGTGACCAACTTAGGGTTGCAACTTCTGAGCTTTCCGTACCAATTGAAGGCAATGTAATGATTGTACCTGTTGCTGGCATCACTCAAGTAGTAGAGAACTCATTAAACTATGCTAAATCTCTCTCGCCAGAACAGATTATTGCCGTTTATGTGGCTTTTGAAAGAGAAGATGAAAAGAAATTCGCAGAAAAGTGGAAAATGTGGCAACCTGATATTAGACTTGTGACACTGCATTCTTATTACAGAAGTATCATTCAGCCACTGACCAAATTTATTGATATCGTTGAACATAAAGCAAGTGAGTCGAATTATCAAGTTACAGTCATTATCCCACAATTTATCCCTAAGAAAGGCTGGCACAATATTCTTCATAATCAATCAAGTTTACTGATTCGTACAATCTTGCTTTATCGCAGAAACGTAGTGATCACTACTGTGCCTTACCATCTAAAAAAATAAAACTGTTAAATGGGTAATGATTTTTAGGTGGCTTCCCTTTCAAGAAAAGCCACCTTTTCTTGAATCTCAAATTGTACGGTATTTAAATTGTATTCATCCAATAATAGCCCACTAATTCCCATAAAAGTCTTTTCATCTCCTTAATTCCAATATGCAGATGATATAATCCGACTAAATTATCCATGTTAGACAATCCTTTCTAATTGACAACAATCCACTAAAAACTATACGATAGTTAGCGTCCCTAAAAATGAACCATGCCAAGCTAATGGTTGGTATGAGTAACTATTGAAAGAGAGAGAGGCTATATATGTCAACAGAACAACGTAAAAAAATGATCGTTCTTATGATCAATATGTTTATAGCAATCGGAAGCTTCGGTATTATTATTCCCATTTTACCAGCGTACTTAGCATCCATTAATCAAGGTGGAGTTGCTGCTGGACTCATGATTGCTATTTTTGCAGGAGCACAACTTATTTTTTCACCAATTGCCGGAAAATGGACGGATCAATACGGTCGTAGAAAGATGATTATCTATGGGTTAGCTGGTTTGACTCTGTCTATGTTTATCTTTTATGCCGTTAATTCTATTTGGTTGCTTTATGCATCTCGTGTTGTCGGTGGAATAGGTGCTGCTTTACTTATCCCGGCTATATTTGCTTATGTAGCTGATATTACGACATTCGATCAACGCGCAAAGGGAAATAGTTTAGTTTCAGCCTCTATGTCACTCGGGATTGTCGTTGGGCCAGGGATTGGTGGATTTTTAGCTGATTTTGGTTTAAAGTTCCCCTTTTTAATTTCAGCTCTTGTGTCACTTGCTTCTGTTATATTTTCAATTTTAGTTTTAAAAGAAAGTGAAACGAAAGAAACAGCACAAGCTACGAATATGGCTGATGAAGAGTCCATGGCTCGTCAAATTGTCATGTCAACTAAGAAACCTTATTTCATTCCGCTTATTATTACACTCGTATTAAGCTTTGGGTTAATGGCCTATGAATCGATCATCGGTTTATATCTCGACAATCAATTTAGTGCAACCCCTCAGGAAATTGCCACGATGATAACAGCTACAGGTATCGTTAGCGTTATCGTCCAACTATTTGTCGTGGATCGAGTTGTTCGTCGCTTTGGAGAAATTACAGTATTAAATATTTTTATCGGCATTACAGCAATCGGATTTCTACTTTCTCTCTTTGCTTCAGATTATGCGTTTTTCTTTGGTATTTCACTCATCATCTTCCTCTCTACTTCCATCCTTCGACCAGTCTTAAACACACTGATTTCTAAGATGGCAGGGAACGAGCAAGGCTTTGCGATGGGAATGAATAACGCATACATGAGTATTGGCAATGTGCTCGGACCGACACTTGCCGGATTGATGTATGATATACGAATTATGTATCCATTCGTATTAGGTCTAGTTCTCTTAGTGATTACATTATTCATTACGATGGCTTGGCAGAAGCGCTCTGTTCACGCGAAGACATTGTCGAAACAGTCGTAAAGCTGATTAATATAAAAATATAAGTGGTTGATCCAATAAAGGGCTGATTTCACACGCTATCTACCATTTGCGGTGTCATGCAAACGATGTGTAGTAGATGTGAGTTCTGATCCTTTCATTATGGCGCAACCACTTATTTTTTACGATATCTTTCAAATAATTGTATTTCATAAATTGATCATTCCGAGCTTTTTATCGTACCTTGATGAAAAACCATCTGCCATCTGCCATTTATCTGTTTCCATACCGAGCTCCTTAAACTTTCTTTCATTCTCGTTTTATCTTTCAAATCATACATCGTTAACACTGTATCTGATGTTAAACGTTTAATCTCAAAATTCAATATATACATCTGTGGTGTGGCAAGGCCTTCCATGCAATCCTGTTTATTTTTCATCTTACCAGAACTTGTAAACTCAATAAAATCATCTGCCAATAACTTATCAAGTTCTATTTTCGATTGACGAACTTCTGGTGTTAGCAATTGTACTTCTAAATCATAAAAGAGCTTTTAATGCATTACTACATTCCATAATTTAATATCTCCTCGTATATAACAGATTCCGATTGCTTTTTTACACAATTGGGCTATTGTATGTTATGAAACAACAACACTATTATTATCAAACTCTCTCTTTTTTTAAAAAATTGGATAAAAACACCATTATTAATCCAATTCCAATATAGATGATTGCTGTTACTTGACCTGGGATAAATGTAGAATACTGAAATGCACCGGTGATAGGAGCAATGCCAAACATAAAAAATAAATAACCTCCCCAAAATAATAGTTTTCCCCATAACGAATGTTTTTTCATCTTTTCCTCCCCTTTGTATTTTTTTAAAGTATTTTATTTTAAGTAACTTCTGTTATAGCGAAGGATTAAATCGTTATTCTTATACGTCACAAGTTCTTCCACTTTGATTATACTATATATTCCCAATTTCAACTTATAACATCTTTTCAACGATCAACAAAAAAAAGAGCTGCCGCAGCAACCCTTTAAAAAATTTGAGCACCCTATATTATCCTATAAGAATTGTAACTGCACTATACACTAATAACAAAGCCATAATCAGATTAAACTGACTTCTATATTTTGTTAGGAACATTTGAAACAAGGAACCGAACATACTCCAACACATCGTACTTAGAAAACCAACAAAAGCCAAAAATATTGAAAAAGATAATAAACTGAAATTTGAACTGTGATAAGGAAGAATAAAAGTTGAAATGGCCGTTATGCCGTATAAAATACCTTTCGGGTTTACGAATTGTAAAAGCATACCTGAGTAAAAACTGTTATACTTATCATCTTCATCCTTCTGATCCTGATTTTTACTCATAACGATTTTTATCGCCAAATAGACCATATAAACCGCAGCTAGAATTGTCATCGCAAATTCAATTTTGGGAATGAAGTTTTTCAACAAAAGGTTAAAATAACTACTCAATATCATGATAACAAAAAAACCTGCACCTACTCCTAAACAAAATTTAAGTGTCTTTTTAAAACCGGATTTATTCGCAAATAACATCGCCATAATATTATTAGGACCTGGTGTAAAACTTGAAATAATAACATAAAGCAAAAATGATAATATCGGCATAATCTTGTCCCCTCCGAAACGTATGTTATAATGACTAAAACGAACACTATAAAGACTTATAATTACTTTTTATTGTACAATACGGTCGTTATATTGTAAATATAGGAGGTGTATTTCATGGAGGAAATCAATCTTATTATTGCAAAAAATTTAAAAGCTTTAAGAGAAGAAAAAAAGTTAAGCCTTGAGAAGGTCGCTGATTTAACGGGAGTAAGTAAAACAATGATTGGTCAAATCGAAAGAGGCGAGTCAAGTCCGACTATCACAACGATCTGGAAAATTGCCCATGGCTTAAAGATCTCATTTTCCGCTTTAATCAATAATCCGCAGCCAGATACAAAAGTTATTTTAAAAAGCGAAGTTCAAGTATTATCTGAAGATAACGGGAAGTACCGAGTATATCCTTATTTCTCTTTTCAAGAAGATAGACGCTTCGAAGTATATTCAATCGAGATAGAAAAAGGTGGGTTTCTAAGTGCTGATTCGCACGGCGAGGGGACTGAGGAATTTTTAACTGTCTTTGATGGTGAATTAACTGTCAATGTCAATAACATTGAATACAAAGTAAGCAATGGTGATTCTATCAGATTCAAAGCTGACAGACCTCATTGCTACCATAATTCAGGGGAAGTATTAACACGATTAAGTATGACCATTTATTATCCAGCTTAAAAATAAGTTGTCGCAAAAGGAAGAGTTCCTTTATGCGACAACTTATTTTTACTCCTCACGAGTTTATTTGCGGGGTGCGAAAACTGAAAAAACATGGTAAATCATTGGCTTATTCTTCACCACTTAATTTGCTGAGACAATTCGCATATATTTTCCTTCGGGGGGTGTCCTTTATTCAGCTTTATCAAGGTCTTTTCTTCCGCTTTCCTAAGAGCTTTTCCTTCACCAGCTTTATATAGACTTTACACGTTTAAGACCATTCTAACTGTCTTTAAGAGATGACCATCAAAGTTATCATCAAATTCTGCGACTACTTCAAACCCTTTAGCTTTATAAAAGATTTTTCCAATTTTATTCTCTTTTTCTACATTTATAAAAATTGCTTTGACACCGGCTATGTTTTTAATGCCCTCATTTAATAAAGCAGTACCTATTCCTTTCCCTTGATACTCAGAGAATAAATAAATGGCTCCAAGTTCAGTTTCTCCTCCTCCTTTTACCGGAGAATAGTTTGCAAAACCAACGATTTTCCCTTTAACTTCTGAAACAAAAATAATAGATTGCTCTAGACGTGCTTGCATCATCTCATCACTGTAAGCGATTTTTAAGAAACCTTCCTGAATTTCGTAAGGGATGATGCCTTCATAAGTAGTATGCCAACTTGTTTTTGCGACTTGTTGAACCTGCTTTATGTCTTCTTTTTGCATTGGGCGAATTGTGAATTCCATATATATCAACCTTTCTGTTTATTAATGAATACTAATATTTCCATACATCATAACATTCATTTCGTTATATTAGTCACTTTTCACTGACTTCACAACTCAATTTCTATCCAGATAATTGTCAATCAACTTTATGTGGTTTTTTATTCAATAGGCTCTGTTAAAGGTTGATGTTGAAAATTGATACCTTTCAATTGTGGGAGTCACTTGGGTCACATTATTTTATTGGAGACAAAAGTTGTTATCGGCTCTTAAACAAATGGATTTTGAACAATTTGATGGTATCGTTGAAGTTGACGAGACTTATTTTTTGTATTCTCAAAAAGGGCAACGTGGCATTAGTGAACGTAAACCACGTAAGCGAGGCGGCAAATCTAAGCACAGAGGGATAAGCAAGGAACAAGTCTGTGTTCTAGTCGCTAGAGACCGAACAAAAGCAACAGTTTCAAAGGTAGCCTGTATGGGGCGTGTTGTGAAAACCAAAGTTGACGGTATGATAGGTTCTAAACTAACACCTAATAATGTACTTGTAACAGACGCTTGGAGAGCCTATAAAACGTATGCAAATGAAAAAAGGATAGAACACTACCGCATTAAATCAGACGATGAAAAACACGTCATCAAAGGTTTATATCATATCCAAAATGTAAACGGACTCCATTCAAGTTTAAAACATTGGATAAATCGTTTTAAAGGAGTAGCTACTAAATACCTTGATAATTACCTTGCTTGGTTCTTATTTGTAGATAGTCATAGTAACGAGAGCACAAAACACAATATCAAAGAATTTCTTTTGACATCGTTTGTTTTTGATATGACAGAAACATTCCATAGTCTGCGTTTGTCAAAATTTAACATACAATAAAAAGTTTATAAATGAAAAACTTAAAATAAAAACAAGTAATGAAAAAGGGTGAGTAGAAATGAATTTCGGCAAACAATGTTCGGTCAAGTTACAGGAGTTAGTGGGAGGACATAAGCGTTTTGAGGATTTATATTTCACTTTAGATGAAATTAAACAATTACCTAAAATACTACAAAGTTTTAAAGATGTAGAAGGTTTGATAATTACCCCGTATCACATTACAGATAACTCGATTATGGAGGTTTATTGGTGTGAACTTATTATTGAAATAGTGGATAATGTACAAGATAAATTTATCGAGCTACTAAGTGAGGCTGGTAAAACTAATTTAGAAGAAATAGAAACTGAATATATCGAGCAATGGGATTATACTCATTATCCAATTCTAAAAGATGATAAAAAGGGAATTATTGAAAGTTTAGAACGCTACATATCTTATATGGAAAGTAGAGAAATAGTTTTGCGAGAAGAATACGATATACCTAATCATAATGAACAAGGTATATTTTATAGCGTCTGGTAGAGAACTTGTTAACAAACTATCAGGAATACATAAAATACATTGGAACACCTTGTATTTTATGTATTCCTTTTATTTTTTTATTATCAACATTAAAGTTTAACACAGCCATTCAATAAATGAAACCAACATATATATTGAGACTAGTATAGTGTCCAAGTCGATCTATAAGCATTTTGATGATAGAACTCTTTATAATGAAAATAAATATAATCCGTTGCAAATTACGTGATTTTGCATCTAATAGATAATAAATATGTATTTATGTCAATGTGGCTCATTGGAATATAGCGGTCACTTTCAAGGAACGTTCCTATGAAGGGATTCCCATTATTCTTCTAAAGTAATGAGAAGTAATAAGAATACGTCATGTCAACGGGGATATTGGAAGTATTAATACCTAGACCTAACACAGCCATAGTAACTAAATCAGGGGATGATTCTAAAGGGGCTATTGGAGGAACCCCTTTTTTTACAATTAACGGAGCAATATCAGCCATTCATACATCAGGTGCTACCGGGATCACAATTCTCGTTTATCCAGGAATTTACGACGAAAAGATGGTCATACCTCCAGAGTGTTCGTTATGGGGGTAGTTTATTAACTGTAACGATTCCTCAACAGAATGTAACGACTAATACAACTTTATTAACCATGGGTGAGAATTCAAGAGTAGAGGATGTTAACTTGCTTTTAACTTCAGCAAATCATGTTAATTTAGTTGGCGTGGCTTTTTCCGGAACAACTTCACAAATAGCTAAATTGCGATCCACATCTATAACAGTAGATAACTCCACTGCTTGGACGACAGGGACATCTAATTAATGTTTATGGCGTTCATTCGTTTGGCACAGGAAATCCTTTAGACAATGTAGATGCTATTAGAGCTTCGGTAATAACAGTAAAATCAACTGGCTTAGGCACAAAACGAATATTATTAGTTAATACGAATGCACATCGATTTAATTGTCGGGACAACAATTTTTTATTAACGAGTGCAGGTGGGAGCGATTCATATATCGGTGTTGAAGTGAATCAATCCGGATCACAGATAGTTGTACGTGCATCAACGATTCAAGGAATTACAGCCGGGACTTTAAGTATCGGTACTTCAAACTTATTCAATTCAAATGCTAATAACTTAGGATTTTCTACTGTTTTACAGCCTTCTACGATTATTTGGAGCGATCCTGGTAGCTTACCAAAAGGAACTATTCGTTTTTATAGGCCGGGATCGGCTGCTGTTACAACCACTGAAATCTTTATTCGACTCAGTCAAACATGTCTTTTAAAAGCATTAAATATACGGTCTTTAACAGGGACAGTAGTTTCTAATACAGATACAAAAATGGGATTGATACACCACTTTCCGTTTCATTATCTGGTACGCAAACTTCCAACATTAACAATACAACATCTGTATCTTTTCAAGCAGGAGACAGTCTTTCATTAAAGTAACGACAAGTGCTGGTACAAATGTAACAGATACAGTGATTCAGGTTGATATCTTTTAATTGGGCAATTTTTAATATCAAAAACGGGACATCCATTTTAAGGTTGTCCCGTTTTCGAACTAATTATTATCATGATAAAAGAACAGAGCGAAACTACCACTACTTTTAAGTTTATAAATATTGACCAAATAATCCAACAAGGATTCCAATGGAAAAAAACAAACCACTCAAATAATGTCTTAAGATCTTATTTAAATACCCCCTATGTTAATATTTCTTTCCTGAGCACATCTCCTCCATATTACTTAAGATTAAATCCCCCTCCAAGATGAATTCTTTTACTTTTCTAAGGAAATTTTAAGGTTCTCCTTCTTTTTCTTTAAACTCTTTTGGGTATGATACAAATATCAACAAAACGAGGCGGTTATCATTAATGAACCTAATGAAAATTTTAATACATGGTGCATTGATTACAGTTGGTCTAGGAGCTCATACAATGATTGATAACCAACCTGTATCGAAACCAACTAATGCACAAGTACAACCAATAAATGAATTAACTGCAATAATTATTGCCTTAAACACATCAAAAGGTGGCTTAGTAACGGACACACAAACCATTTTTGATCATGGAAATATTAAATACGAGGTTTCAATCATAAAGCAAGAAACAGAATATGATATAGGTATTGCATCATCCGGGAAAATTTTAAAAATTGACCAATGTAGGAAAGTTTGTAACAACCATGATGTTGAGTAAGTAATTTTAAACTTTCATTCCTATTTCAGCTTGTAGCAAAACAGATTGTCGATTAATTTTAATCCATTTAGGGAAAAATAATATTAATAACTACTATCGGGAGGTATTTTTATGTTTCAAGATTTTAAAGTAAAACCATTATTTGAAGATCAAGTCCATGAACGCCAACATTTTACGCTTAATTTTGCAGGTGATACGTATCAAGGGATTTTCCACGAAGAAGAAATACATTGGTATCATCCTAAACCGAATATGAAGCTTGAAGAAGGTATCGTTCAAGATTTGGAATCTAGGGTGTATGACTTGATAACAAGCCACACTGATCAAGATTTCACCGCAAACCCAATGTTCGAAAACCAAGTTCATGAACGTCATAAGTTCGCCCTTAACTTTGAGGGAATGAATTATCAAGGGATTTTCCACAACGAAGAAATTCAGTGGCTACATCCGCAACCGAAACAACAGCTTGAAAAAGAGGGCCTTAAAGATTTGGAATCCAAAGTGTATGACTTGATGACTAATCATGTGTATCAAGAATTTAAAGTAAAACCTATGTTTGAGGATCAATTTCATAAGCGTCATCAATTTGAACTAAACCATGAAGGCGATAATTACCAAGGAATTTTTCATAATGAAGAAATTCAGTGGTTCCACCCTCAACCACATAGCAATCTTGAAGAAGACGGTATTGAAGAATTGGAATCTAAAGTGTATGACTTAATGATGAACCACGTTGACCAAGAATTTCAAGTAAAACCTTTGATTGAAGATCAGCCATAAATAACATCACAAAAGCGAGTGAAATAGTCATGCATTTCACTCGCTTTTTCATAACCTGAATTATCAGGTGTTACGATTTTTGCCAGTAAATCTGATTTCCCAACAACTTTCTGTAATTGGAGTAACACGATTACAAAAAATTAATGAAATTTACCAGTTAATCTAAAACCAATTTCTGCTACAACAGTTGATAATAAAAACGTCCCTGTATATACAACTAGTGAGATAACAACGATACGCCATCCTAATTTTTTAAACTCTTTCAAATCTTTTCCGAAAGATAGACCAGCATACGCCAAAATAGGTGTTGCTAATGCCATAAAATTCACTTGTTCTGTTACTTTAATAATTGATTCATTTCCTGGGAAAATTGGAGTTGTTATCAATAACGCTAACATAGACACCCAAATAACAATTGGTAGCTTAATAGGGATGATTTTAGCTAAAAAGAACCCTAATATCGTAACCGCTACAATGATCATCATACCTGGTAATGCTTCAGTAGGTGAAACATTGTACCCAATCCAATTTCCCATAAGGGCTATTATTCCAATAGTTACAAAAGTTAATATTTTATCTTTCATATAAAATCTCCTCTTTTATGTCCTACGCTCAAATATTTTTCATTTGATCTTGTTTTGCTTTTCTTCCCAAAATTGGTTCAAGTTTTTTGTATAGATAGTTTGTAAAAGGGAGAGAAAAGAATACACAAATATACGTGCCTAAAATTGTTGTAATTAAGTTAGCGGCACCAGCAAAAATTGCGATATCCTTTGCCGATTCCGGAAAAATAACGGCTAATGCACCAGACATAGCAGCCATCATACTACCTGAACCAACACCAGCACCCATGGCTAATGAAATGGGATGAAACCAACCAGTTTGAGCCATCACGCTCGCTAACACCGACAGATATAAAGCTCCAAATAAAGTACCGCATACATATACGCCTAAGGCTCCCCTTCCTTCTGGTGAATCAGAACCGTATTTTTCAGCAATAATGGCCAAGTTAGGTTCTCTATCGATTGAGAAAGTGGCTCCGACTGCTTCTCTTTTCATTCCAAGTAATAAAGCGATTGGTAGTCCTAATAGGATTGTACCCGCAAAATGGCCTACTTCTTGTAATCCTAAAGAAATTCCCGCCTCAAAAATCTTCGGTAATGATGGTCCCATTAACATGCCTAATTTTGCGACAAATAGCATAAATGAAATACCTAAAATATTAGCGGCTATATTCATTTCTTTTGTTTTTAATATTTTTAAAGACGGTAAACTAATAATGGCTCCAATAATTAATGCATACAACATTGGAAATAAGGCAATGGCTCCAATTCCGATATTTAATGTTTTTACGCCGATAAATTCTGTCACACATACTAATATCAAAACAAATAAATGAATTTTCCAATTTCTTAAAGAATTTTCTTGCATTTTTTTTGCACTCCATTTCTATAAATGTGCTGATTTTAACAAACAGAAAAAAGAGCGGGTCTTCGCAAAAGCTGCTTCACACCGCCGCTTTCCTATCGTCATACAAATTATCAACTCATTGAATTTTTTCAGTCGTATTTAAAGCTAGTCCAACGATTAGCGAGATCCCTCGAATCATCGCCTTTTCGTCTGGTAAAAACACGTCACTATGCAGTTTCATCGGTTCCTCTGGATTTTCACCAACACCTAGAAAAACAAATGTACCAGGTACTTGATCTAAATAGAAGGCAAAATCTTCACTTGCCATACTTGGTTTGCTCATCCACTGCACGGAATTTTCGCCAAATAAATCCGTAGCAATGCAAGCCACATGTTCATTAAATTTAATATCATTCATTGTTACAGGATAGCCTACTGTAAAATTGTAATTGATTTCAACTTCCAATTTCAGAGCAGCAGCTACTCCTTCGATAATTCGTTTTATACTATTTTGTACTTCTTTCCGAGTGTTTTCATTAAGTGTCCGTACCGTTCCTTTAAAACGAGCTTTTTCTGGAATGATATTATAACCATCTCCTGCTTCAATGGTGCCTATTGTAATAACAGCAGAGTCTACTGGATCGGTTTCTCTACTAACAATCGTTTGTAGAGCTGTAACAACATGACAAGCCCCAACAATCGCATCTACTCCTTGATGCGGCGCTGCTCCATGACCTTGTTTTCCAGTTAATACAACATCAAAGGTATCCATACTCGCCATCATCGGGCCGTTTCTAAATCCATATACGCCGGTCGGTAACTCGGGCCAAACATGAAAGGCAAAAGCATGGTCAACAGGGGGATTACTTAATACACCTTCTTCAACCATCATGATTCCTCCGCCTTTCATCTCTTCAGCCGGTTGAAAAATAAATTTGATCGTCCCAGAAACATATTGCTTATTTTCAGATAAGATTTTGGCTGCAGAGAGTAACATTGCCGTATGCATATCATGTCCACAAGCGTGCATGATTCCTGGATTTTTCGACTTATAGCTTACGGTTGTTTTTTCTTGAATCGGTAAAGCATCTATATCTGCTCTTAAAGCAAGCACTGGTCCTTCAAGCTCTCCGCGAAGAATGCCGACAACACCTGTCTCCGCTACTCCTGTTGTTACTTCGATTCCAAGTTCTTGCAAGTAATTAGCAATCAATTCAGCTGTTTTATACTCTTCAAACCCAAGCTCTGGATGTTCATGGATCTTTCTTCTTAAACTCACCGCTTCTTCATATATTCCAACTGTTTTTTCTACGATTTCAGCTGAAGTTAATGTTTTTGTAATTTTCTGGACATTCATAGCTGTTCATCCCCTAAATAATTAGATAGCCGTTCTCTGTTATAAAAACTAAAAATTTCATTATTATGGAAAAGTAAATAACGTCAGATAAAACATGTAATTTAGAAAATTCGAAATTGATATTGATATACTACCATATCAAAAAACAACTGTAAATCTGAAAAACACAATTGTATTTTTATAACATCTCATTAAGATTTAAATCATCTATTAGACTAAAAAACTAAAGCAACTGCCGATTTCTATGTAAATTCCTCCATACAAACATCTAAACGATTGTTACTATGCGTCAAAAAATACGAAAAAATAATTGATAATTGTTTTCAACGAGGAGGTGGCTTCCAATATAATCATTTCCTATAAATGACTTCGTGTTTGTCTTGATTTGTAATGACTGCGGTTATATAGATAAATGTGCGATTTATGATGATTTATGTCCATGTTGTGGGGAAAATGAAAGTTTAGAAAAGTATAACTATGTAAAGTGAAACTTCAAAGGTGGTTTTCTTCATCCCCACTGATTGTTAGTCCCGTTCTACTGTCGCTAAGGTCGCAGCGACAGCTTCGATCAATCGACAGTACGAACTAAGGTTCAATGAATCACAGACTAAGCGCGCCGCGTCCTGCGGCAACGTCTGTGTGACCCACATCCTGTGAGCAACAGAGACGCCATCACATCTTGTGATAGTCCGACAAGTATTACAGCTTATGACCTCGAGGGGCTAGGAGCCGCAACTAGATTAGGCATTGGTCCCCCACCTACTCTTCTTCGATTTCTCTAAGCCTTGAGGTGGGGGGTTACTGCCCGTTAATGCGGGATAAACGTAGAGTAATAGGTACATGTATTTACGTATGTATGCAGCATTTAGTCGAATTCCAATTCATCTAAAAATTTATTGCATATGCCACCACAGTAAACATTCATCGTCTTCTATTCACCTATCCCCCTGCTTAGAATTTTATCTTTAATACGATAAATAACTTCAACGAGGAGCATAAGAATGAAAAAATATATTTTAATTTTTACTAGTATGTCAGGAAATACAGAGGAAATGGCGGAGATTATTTAAAAAGCGATAACAGAAGAAGGTGGCGATATCCTTGTAAAAGATGTGCTTGAAGCTGAATTTTACTTGGTGCTTATACTTGGGGAAACGGCGATTCCCAGATGAGTTTTTAGATTTTTATGACGAAATGGATCAACTAAATTTTGCTGGTAGCAAGGCAACCGTTTTTGGTTCATGTGATTCATTCTATCCCGAATTTGGGGCAGCTGTTGATACATTGATGAATAAATTACAAGAATGTGGAGCTGATGTAGTACTTGAAGGTTTAAAGGTTGAGCTCGATCCTGTCGGTGAAGATGTTGAACGCTGCAAACTATTTGGAAAAGATTTTCTCAAGAAATGTACAGATTAAATATCACTGTAACTGCTTAGGAGGCATCTTGAAGTGAAAAATCATATGATCACAATCCGTACGATAACAGAACAAAACTTAAAAAATTTCATTCGTTGACCATATAAGTTTTATTACGAATAGATAGAAAAGAAGAAGTCTCCTTTAGATTGGAGGCAGGTCGTTCAACAAGTCGTTCACCGGATTGTGTACTCCTATTATCAACTCTCAATTGAACACCGGCATGCAACAAAAGTGCTTGAGTTAATAGAACAACATTGGCTGAAGATTTCTCCAAAATTTTATGAATCAAAAATTCACTATTATCAAGTAATGGCTAAAATGACGGATTATTTATTACAAGATTTAACAGCAGAATCAGATCTAGATCCACCTCTACTCTTATTTGAAAAATATAGGCTCTTTTCGTAAAGTTTGTTGTTTTTAGCAAGAAACCAATTCGAACAGATGTTGATTGTAGTGGAAGGTGCGAGACTCCTGCGGGAAAAGCGTGTTGAGGGAGACCCCGCAAGTGCAAAGCACTGAGGAGGCTTCTGAGACCGCCCGCGGAAAGCGAGTACCTGCAACGGAAATCAACCCGGGTTATTAGTGTAAAAATGATTGAAAAGCAACAAAGTATGTGAAAACAGCCAAAATATAAAACTCGTATTCAAGAACTAGACGTTGATCTCGCTTTAACCTTTGATGTTGTTAAATTTTCTAACTCCTCATTTGTTGTAAAGAAGTATGTAGTTAAAGCTGATCAAGAAATGTTAAAGCTTTATTATTACTTCATTCAAGTATTTTCGGGAAAAGTTTTTCAAATACGTCCAACACGGATTGAAGTGATCACTTTAATTGCCCAAAAGAAACATATCTTTCGTCCGACACAAGAAAAGCTTGATGAAGGAATAAGTTATTTTCTGTTAATGAAGCATTTTCTAGAAGATTCAGCTAATTATAGTGAAATCTATAACGAAAATGAATGCCCAATTTGTCCATTTCAAAACGTTTGTAATAGAGAAACACCAAAATTAAATCCAGCTAAGTATTTATCGTAAAACTTGCCTGTTGATTGGAGCGAAAGCATTTGCTTTCTGCGGTCAACAAGGGGTCTCCAACGGCGCTGTACGCTTGTTTGAGATCTCCCTTTGACGCTCTTTGGCACAAGAAGCCTCCTATACACGGTCCAATGAACATTGTGCAAAAATGAACACCACCCATAGCATATCCCTTTATAAATGGCCCTGTTAAGCTGTTCATCCTCTTGCTTGAATAATCATGATGGGATTGGTCTATCATTTTGGATTGCTCGCATAAATCACTTGGAAAATGTTATATTCCCATTTAATGCTCCGATCAGCTTGTTAAAAAAACTTTCCCTTTTCTAGGCATTGAAGATTCAACAACTGCAATCGCTTCTTTTACGTTTACTAAATCGTAATGGGAATCTGTCATCATTAATTTTAATTTATGATCTTGTATGAATGTAATGATCTGTTGAAAGGCTTCTTGCCAAGCTTCCGTCGATACTCTGCTGTTCCAATGCCGTAAATGAAAGATTTTCGCTTTTACTTTTGCCTGATTTACAATTTCTCCCCAGTTTACTTGAACGCCCGATAAAAGACCGATCGATAAAAAGATCCCATCGGGGTGTACACAATAGGCTAAATCCGTACCAGAGAAACCACCTATAGAATCAATCGCCGCATCAGCACCTAGTCCATTAGTAATCTCCATCATTGCTAAACGTAATGGTGTTTCAGATGTATTGATGACATGACTAGCGCCAAGGTTCAGTAATTCTTTTGTATATGTATTATTTCTCGTTACCGCAATTAATCGAAAGCCAAGTATTTTCGATAATTGGGCAAAGATTCGGCCGATTGAAGAACTACAAGCATTTACGACTAAAACATCATTTCGTTGTAATCTCAACTCTTCTGTACAAATGATCCATGCTGTAATTGGATTTATATACATTTGAGAAGCAATGAAATCATCAATCGTATCAGGGATTGGAACAGCAAACTGTGCGGATGTTTTCACAAACTCTTGCCAAGTGCCTTCTCCTCTTAAAGGTAAAACCCGCTTCCCAACAAGATGTTTCGATACTAAAGAACCCACCTCTTCTACAATCCCCACTCCTTCATAACCAGGAATAGCAGGTAGTGAAATTCGCTGGGAATATGCTCCTCTAACCGGAATTAAGTCTGAGGGATTAATAGGCCGTGCTAACATTCGCACAAGCACCTCATCATCTTTAGGCCGGTGAATTTCTTTATGTTCAACTTTTAATACGGCTTCTGGTTGACCGAATTCACAGAATGTAATACATTTCGCAGCCAACGCAACCACTCTCCTTCTATATCGGTATCCTCACACCGAAATATTACTACACTTTTCACTTTTTACTACCTTCAAAGACACATATCGCAACTAGATTTCTTAGATAACTGTCAATATTTCTGAGGGTTTATGCACCTTATAGTCGGGGTTTTCTCCTTGAATCGCTTCTATTGAATCATACCCCCAACTTACCCAGATCATTTTAATTCCTGCTTTTTTACAAGCAACTAAATCTCGTTTCTCGTCTCCTACATAGATCACTTCAGAAGACTCCAATTGATTCTCTCTTAAAAACTTTTCAATTAGTTTATCTTTTGAAAATAAACTGCCAGAACAAAGCACATTTGTGACACAGTCTATTTGATTACGTTTTAAAAAAAATAATATATTCTCCTTTGAATTAGAAGAGATGATCGCTGTTTTATATCCTTTTTTCTCTAGGCCGGATAACATGTCCTTAATTCCATCAAACAAATTAACATCATTTATTGATTTTCGGTATAATTTATAAAATTGAGGAATGATGATTGGCAGCTTATACATTTGAAAATTTAACAATTTACATCTTTCTTTTATCGAAAGTTTTTTCAAAGTCTCGATATCATCAAACTTTATTTCTTTAAAGCGATATTTTTCAGCAAGAATATTCCAACTTGAGATGAAAGCCATTTTTGAATCGGCGAGTGTTCCATCAAAATCAAAAATTATATATTTCAACATTTACTTTACTCCTATATCTAAAGATCCTAAGATTTAATAAGAAATTCCTCAGTATAAGTTCCCTCCTAAACTCAGCCTTTCCTTATTTCAAGTGAAAGCAATACTTCCTTCTTATAATATTGCACCCTTAGAACACGATGTTATTGCTTAATCGCTCCCGTTAGTATAACAAGGCTCCGCTTTTACTTTATGCATCCTTTTTTATAAAAAGGTTAACATATTAATTAAGTTTTTTGCACCGTTAACTGATTTTAATACTACGCAGTCAAAAGATATTGCGACGGAAACGAGGAAAATCGCAGAAAAAAAGACTGAGAATTCATCTTGACAGACAACTCCTCAGTCTACTAACAAATTATTTGTTATTTCTATTGGCTTCTCCGCCTTTGCGACCCGCTTCTTCTCGACTCATTTTGCGATCGTCAACATTGTCATCGTCCCGTTGGTTAGCTCTTGCTTCTCCACCCTTTTGTCCAATCTCTTGGTAAAAATCTTTGTCGTGATTTTTTGAAGTGGCTTCTCCGCCTTTACGACCAGCTTCTTCTAGACTCATTTTGTTATCGTTGTTAGCCATATTAATCACTCCTATAATAGATTTTTATCTTGCTTACATTACTTAAATATCCTGTTTGAGTAGTCCTTAAACTAAAGACATATATTTAGTAATCATTACCTTTTGATGATGTGATTTTAAAATTGGAACTACTTGTTAACTCGATTTGCTCGATATACAAGTAATGCTATTTGTTTATATATTTATGAAGACCATTGTTTTAGTCATAAAAAAGATTCTCAATTTAATCATTGAGAATCGGTTAATCATATATAGTAGTTTGATAATTTTGGCCAGATAAATTCACTGTATCCATCCTTACTTTTTTAATTTTTTATTTACGTGATTTTTACTAATTACGTTTTTATTTCTTTTTCTTTCCTTCTTCCATTTCTACTCCATAATTCCAAACTCTCTTATGTTTTTCCCCATAAACCTTCATTGCATCTGTTACTGATTTTATATATTTCTTCATTTATATGATCCCCTTTCTTATATGGTATGATTTTATTATCGTGTATGGGAGCCCTTTTGACAAAGCCACTGAAAACGGAAACATTCACCATGTAAACGGAAACAACATGGGTGATAGCGTGCATCATCGCTTATTTTCTCATTATTTCGTTGTTTTTGAATCGTTTGTAAATTAAGATTATTGGTATAACAATAATAGGGGGTACAATCCATGGATATTAAAAAAGCAACATTAAATGAGCTCGATTCACTAACAGAACTGTTCGATTTATACAGAGATTTCTATGAACAAGAGTCTAATCTTGAAGGGGCAAGGGAATTTTTAAAAGCTAGATTAATGAATGAAGAATCCGTCATTTTTATAGCCTTTGATGAGAATCATCCGATTGGTTTTGTTCAGTTATATCCATCATTTTCTTCATTAAGTATGAAAAAGTCATGGGTTTTAAACGATTTATATGTGAAAAAAAATGCTCGTAAAAAAGGATTTGGTGAGAAATTATTAAAAAAAGCCATTCGCTTTGCTGGGGAAACAGGTTCAAAAGGAGTTTTACTTGAGACGAATGTAGAAAATATTCCCGCACAAAGTCTCTACGAAAAAATTGGTTTTAAACGAGAAGAAAATTATTTTTATTTTTATTCGGTTATTTAAGTTGTTTACAATACGCCACCATTTACCATGAAGGATTAATCAAGTATCACGCTGCACTCACCTCATCACAGTGGTGGCGATGCGGAGCCGAAATTTTGAGGTAGTTTCTATAATCTCCTTCATACAAAAGAGGCTAATCTAAAAACAAAGATCAAAACGTTGACACCTATCTTTGAATTAGCCTCTAGTGCTTCTATTTAATTAAAAAGTATGAGCTAAATCCTTAGCACGAGCGATGCCATTTTCTTTGATTTCTTGTGCTTTTTCAGGCATAGCATTATGACCTTCAATAAATAATCCTTCAAAAGAAGGAACACCAAAGAAATTCATGATTACACTTAAGAAGCGATGCCCCATTTCTACGTCAGCAGCTGGACCTTCTGAATATACACCGCCACGTGCTTGAATATGAAGGGCCTTCTTATCTGTTAAAAGACCAATTGGACCTTGAGCCGTATATTTAAATGTTTTTCCTGCAACAGCAACAGAGTCAATATACGCTTTCATTACTGGAGGGAATGAGAAGTTCCATAAGGGGGTTACAAATACATATTTATCCCCTGACATGAACTGTTCACTTAGTTCATTAAGACGTCCCACTTTGGCTTTTTCTTCTGCTGAGAGCTCTTCAAATCCTTTGCCAGATTGGAGTTTCCCCCAGCCACTGAAAACATCTGTATCTAAATGAGGGATATGCTCTTGATATAAATCAAGATGAACGATTTCATCATTTGGATGTACTTCCTTGTATGTTTCAATGAATGCTTTTCCTGCTGCCATACTGACAGATTGTGTATCATCATTAGGATGAGCTGTGATGTATAATAATTTTGCCATGTTGCCTCCACCTTTTGCTTTTTAGATTCTTATTGTATAGTTTGAGAAAAATTAACATGGAACAAAGTTTGTATTTATTTAATTTTCGTTATTTACTCACATCAAAGAAATATGGGTTACCACCAATATTTAGACGCATCTCATCGGTTATTTGGTATAATTCATTTGAATAAGCTTCATCGTTTTCAGCATAATCAAAAGAAACACTACCATCATAATGATTAGGTTTTTGCTCCATATTTACACCTCCAATCATTTTTAGTATCTATCTCTTCCTATAATCCATTCATCAATTGGTAGCTTTCACTGACCGTTTTTCAACAAATAACCAATTTAAAAATATTTTGTAATTACCTAGCACGATCTAACCACTTTTTTTCATGACAATTGCTTTATTTTCTACTATATGTTCGAATTGTTTTTTATAGCGTTGTATAATAAGACAATGCAGAAAAATAGATTCTAGTTAAGGAGTGTCATACAATGATGGAATGGACGTTAGCCCTTTTATTTGGGGCAGCAGTTATTCTACTTATTTTGTCGGTTATTAAATCGAAGCAGTCGTCAAAAAGAGTAGAAGAACAAATAGATCAATTTACGATTTCTTTTTTGAAAGAATTAAACCAGTTACAGCAGAAAGTTCAAAACGTCGAGATAGATACTGAAATAATTGCTCAAAAAACAGGAGCTTCTAAACAACGACTTTTGTTACGTGAAGTAATCGACTTACATAGACGCGGATATTCATTAGAAAGTATTTCTGAAAAATTCCAGCTGACTGAGACTGAGATTAAAAATTTACTTGCTCCTTACATAAAATCAAAGGATGAGAGGAGCGAAGTTAGCAATGAAAGCACATTTAATGCGTAGCTTTGCCAGCGGACTATTGCTCGCAACCAGTATATGCGGGATCGTGTACCTCCTTGGTTCGAACAATGTACAATCCGCTAAAATACCATCAGAAGACGAGATGATCAGCTCTTTAACCTCTGAAGGCTATATCATCCAAACAAAGGAAGAGTGGAAAAAGCAATTTGAGGCCCATGAAGCATCTAAAGAGAATACCAAAAAAGAAACAACTGAGACAGTAGCACCGCAGGAAATAGTCGTGTACCGGACGATTCTGTCAGTGTCTAAAGGAATGACTAGCATTGATATTGAGAAGATCCTTAAGTCAACAAAAAGCATTGATCCTGCGATTGATTTCTCCAAAGAAGTAGAAAAGCGCGGCTTATCTAACAAGTTACGTCCAGGTACTTATGAGGTAGATAGTGGAATGACGATCGATGAAATAATGGCGGCTATTTTTAAATAAACATAAACTTTAATAGAGAGAATTTAAGAGTTATAGTTTAGTTATACATGTATTTACCTTTGGAAAGCTCTGTTGTGAGATCACACAACAGGGCTTTTTATTATGAATTTCTTCAGCGCTTTTTGTGACTCCAACAATTGAGCTACACGATCATTAGTGAAAAAAGACCTTTTACTGACGTGCTGCCAATATGATGAATCTCTATAAGCTAAGAACCGAAGATCTTCTGTAATTGATTAACTTCTTCATTAAATAACAACACCCATTGGTCGTTATATCGTTTAACTTCGACTTTTCTTATTGTAATCCCTCCTTTTGATTCTCTTGCAATGATTGCAAGACGGATTCCTGCAAAAAATTCGCCTCAACATATTCAGAATATCTGCTTTACAACTATATAAGGGTTAAAGCGAATGATCTTCTACTCGTACATTGACCCATGATTTCATATATTCAATAAATCTTTTCGTGGCTGGAGCAAGGGTTTTAAAAGATGTAGCTGCAATACCAATTGTACGATAATTCTCTCGCTCTAAGTTAAGGATGCGAATATTATTTGGGATTCGATATAAAGCCATTTCAGGAAGAATACTTATCCCCATTCCATGTTGAACCATTGAAAATATTGCTTGATCGTCTGCAAGCTCAAATTTTATTTTTGGGATGACATTGTTCTCTGTTAAAATTCGTCTTAAATCATTATCGCTTCCTTTCTTCGACATGATTAACTTCTCCTCTTGGATACTTTCAAAACTGATCTCATTTTGCTGAGCAAGGGGATGATCTTCAGAAAGGATGCAAAGCATAGGATCTTTTTTTAAAGGAATGACTTCAAACGCATAGGAGGTTGGGATCGAGACAAAACCAAAATCCACAATTCCATTGGATATCCAATACTCAATGTCATCATAATCCCCTTCTAGCAGCTTAATTTCGATAGAAGGATATAACTCACTAAAATTCCCCAATATTTCAGGCAGCCATTGAGCTGAAACGCTCGAAAAAGTACCAATACGTACTACACCTATTTCCAACCCATTAATATTCGCTATTTCTTGAGCCATTTCTTCGTTCCATTTTAAAATCTCACGGATATATCGTAAAACATGTTCTCCGTTACTAGTCAAATTAACACCTGCACGCCCTCTAGTAAGGATAGAAAATCCCCACTCTGATTCCAAACTAGAAATGGCATGACTAACCGCGGATTGTGTTAGACCAAGTGTTTCTCCTGCTTTTGTCAGACTCCCTAACTCTACAACTGTATTAAATATTTCAAACTTTGCAAGCGACAATTTCATCACTTCCTTTACATGAATTTTTTTCATTTAATTATTTAAAAACATTCATTTTTCTTATTTGAATTTTACAATTATACTAAAAAATAATAAAGTGAAACTTCCATCAGTGGATGTTTTTCACTGATGGTTAGTCGCGTTTTACTGTCGCTAAATCTTCGATAAATCGACACTACGAACCCGATTCAATGAATCACAGACTAAGTACGCCGCATCCTGCGGCAACGTCTGTGTGACCCACATCCTGTGGGCCTCAACTAAACCTTTGAAAACCACGAAGGTATGTTTCACTGTATCTCACCAATCGGGGATTTACAGGCTGTTTATCCCCACCAATTTATTTCTTGATTCTCTCAAAAAATTTAGGTGGGGGTATTACAGCCTGTTAAACCGGGATCAATTTGAAATAGGTAGGGGATGAAAAATGAATAGTATTCGAAAGTTTGAGATGCTAAAAAGGATAGGTATGAACAATCAATTAAAAGCAGATTTCATGATGATCATGGTCACTATGTTTTGGGGTTCATCCTATTTGTTCATGAAAATGGGTCTTCATTCTATTCAAGAATTTAACTTGATAGCCTTACGCTTTGGGATTGCCTTTATTTTAGCTGGAATCATATTTTACAAACGCTTGTGCAAGATGGATTTACCTACTTTTAAAGCTGGATTTATTTTAGGTACTATCTTGTTTTTGGCGCTTACTGTTGTCACGATTGGATTAACATCCACATCCATTTCTAATGCAGGGTTCCTATTTAGTCTCACGGTCGTATTTGTCCCATTGTTAATAGCCCTCTTCTTTAGAAAAAAACCTGAAAAGAAAATTGTTATCGGCGTACTTTTCTCTATAGTAGGGATCGCTCTTTTAACGTTAAATCAACATTTACAAATTAGTTCTGGCGATTTCCTGATCATTTTAGGTGCTCTTTTTTATGCGATCTATATTATTGTGACAGATAAATTAACAAAAAATGTAGATTCTATTACTCTCGGAGTTTTACAACTAGGTTTTACCGGTGCGTGGGCACTATTATTTTCATTTTGGTTGGAACAACCACATCTTCCTACTACATCAGAATCATGGTTTTCTATTTTAGCTTTAAGTATACTATGCAGTGCCGTTGGGTTTATTGGTCAAACTGCAGCCCAAAAATATACGACCCCTACACACACAGGACTCATCTTTTCATTAGAGCCCGTTTTCGCTGCTATACTCGCTTATATTTTCGTTGATGAAGTACTCCCAGCACGAGGTTATTTAGGAGCAACCCTTGTCTTAATCGGTGTCTTAGCCGCAAAAATAGATTTTAAACATTCATTGATAAGGAAAGGCATTAGGAAAACAATCAACGAGTCTCAAGTGTAATGTTACTTTCCACAGTAATGGAGTCAAGACATCATTTCTATCAGTACATCCAATTGAATAAATTCTCTTTTTTTTGCATAATTATTAACATTTTCATTTATATGTAGAACTTTTATGCTACTATATTCTATATAAACGGACGTATGAAGAGATCATATTTGAAAGATGTGTTTGTTTTGAGTTTATTTTTTACGTATCTTCTAGCAGGTCTGGCCATTGCAATGCCTGTAGGAGCAATGACTGTTGAAATGACGAAGCAAGGGTTAAAAAAGGGCTTTTTGCATGGCTGGGCTGTTGGATTAGGTGGAATGACAGTCGATTTCTTCTTAATTATTTCCTTATATTTAGGATTGGCATCGATACTTTCTACGCCTTACATTCAAATTCCCATGTGGCTAATTGGGGCCTGTTTCTTAGCATTTTTGGGTTATGATTCGATCAAAAATTCGGATCAGGGTATTACATTAACTGGTGATAAACCAAATCAATCTTTTTTTAGCTCATACCGGAATGGATTACTCGTAGCGATTTCACCAGGAAATCTTGTGTTTTGGATTTCTGTTTTTGGAGCTGTACTTTCCGATTCCTATGATACGACACAACCGGCAACGTTTTTAATCGTTGGGGCGGGTATATTAGCTGGTATATTAGTCCATGATATCGGACTCTTGTTAATCGTTACGATTACAAGGAAAATGATGAATCAGACAATGATAAAATGGGTTTCCATTATCGCTGGATTTATTTTAATCGGCTTTGCGGGATACTTCTTATATGAATTTATAATCACAATTAAAGGAGTACTATAAAGTGAAACTTCAATCAGTTAGGGTTTTACTGTCCGTTAATGCGAGATAAATCATGTTGAAAGAGACCAGTGATTGTATTCCATTAAAGTGTTCATTTATGGAGTACTATCACTGGTCTTCTTATTTTTATAGTTTGGTTATACTATTTCTTTCTACGTTCTTTGGGATGGAACATCTTAATTGGAATTGGTTTATGAAAGTCTAATTCTCTACAATGCAGCTGTAATTGTAGCTTTGAAATAAACTTTGATTAAATTAATTCTATAAACCTTGATACAAGAGCAAATAAAAAAGCGTATTTTATGTACCTATATTTTTACTTTTTTCAGTACTAGAATATCCATTTTCTTTTTTTAATAATGGATCGATCCCCCTGCTACTTTGTTTTAACCGTTAGAACAATAAACCCGGCAATAACCATCACTACTGACAAACTGATAAACACGATGGAGAAAGATCCGCCAAATAGAGTAATTAAAGCTCCAAAAGTCATTGGAGCAACAAATCCGCCAAGTGTCGAACCCGTATTGATAATCCCAACGGATGAACCAATTACTTTTTCAGGCAGGATTTTGTGAGGCCAAGAGAATACCCCAACAAAGATAATGGTTAATAAAAATGTAAGCACATATAACAAGCCAATAGATACTGCCAATGAATCAGAAAGCACCAGACCTACAAATGCTCCAGCTGAAAGGATCGAACTACTTAAAAATAATACTTTTTCTTTATCAGCAAAAAATTTTGTCAATAAAATGCCTGCTAATAAGGAAGCAATTGTTCCCCCAACAGCGTTGATTGCTAGGATCGTTCCAACTGTACTAATCGATAATGCAAATTTTGCTTTTAAGAAAGATGGCAGCCAAGACATATTTCCATAAAACGCCATATTAACTAAAACCATCACCATAAATAAAACGATTACATTTCGATTCAAAATGACTGACTTAAAACTAGCTTGCTTTGGTTCAACCTTCCTTTTCTCAATTGCAGTTCCACTAGGTACAAAGAAAATAACCAAAATTAACGAAATGAGAAATAATGTACCTAATACATAATATGCATAGTGCCAGTCCAAATCTATTAGTCTTGCTCCGAATAGGAAAGCTAGGATTCCTCCAATTCCACTTGTAGATAATATTAGCGATTGGATGAAAGTCCGTCTATCTTTCGAGAAATTCACCGCGATACTTTTTGACGTACTTGATGGATAGCCTGCATGTCCAACACCTGCAAAGAAACGAATCAAAATAAATAAAATAAGACTTCCTACAAAACCAAATGCAAATGTAAATACAGTAATCAGTGAAAGAGATATAATTAAAACCTTTTTATAGCCAATTTTATCTGCTAACCATCCACCTGGTATTTGCATTAAGGAATAGCCTAAGAAAAACAAACTCATGATTAAACCTGTCTGACTCGTTGTAAAATTGTACTGCTCTGCTATAGGGATAATCGCTGTCGAAATCATATTTTTGTCCATGTAAATCAAGGAGTAACCAAACATTAAAACCGTAATCAGCAAAATTTCACTTGGTTTTTTCTCCTTTTGAATAGAATTCTTTCTTACCATTTGTTGATTTGTTCCTTCTGTGTATTGCTCTTGTAATGCACTTTTGGAAATAGACATAAAAAGTCTCCCCTCACCAAATTGTAATCGCTATCATTTTCAGAGTAATTATATTATAATACATTTTTTTGAATAATTGTAATTTTTATCAAAGATATCCTGTATCTTTGATAAAAATTAGGTGTTCATAAAGATGAATTATTTCAAAATCCCCCCTTACAATTTACATTCACTTTCACATAGAACTCTGCATTTTTATTATATATGCGTAATTTTAAGACAATGCCAGCTACCATCACGCTCGCTACTTTAGTAACTTCGGAAGTTCTTTTCTTCGAAAGCCATTCAAATGAAAAAAGATTCTTTTTATTTTACTATTATTAATTGTTACTGTCTTATTCATTGATTCTGCAATATCTAGTGTTAATAGTTACATTGCAGTTTATCTTGATACCATAATGAAACTTCAATTAGTGGGGGTTATCTTTATCCCCCACTAATTGTTAATCCCATTCTACTGTTGCTAAGATCTTCCTTTCTCTTTGAACTATCGACAGTACGAATTAAGGTTCAATGATTCACCTTTATACAAATCCACAGCAAAGCACTGTTAGAGAAAGTCGGTTAAGCCATATTCTCTGCAATCTCTTTCAGTGCCTTTGCCCGAGATATGATGAATGATTTCATATACTTTTCCAAAAACAACGTATCAGCTAAAACACCAATTGAACCGAATGGAGATTTATATTCAAATGTATCGATCATTAATGTTCCACCTGATTCCTCGATAAACTGATGCGTATGAACAAAAGAATGGAAAGCACCCTTTACCATAATATCTACAAATTTATTTGGTTTTTCCATTACTATCACTTTCGCTGTTAACCTTTGCTTAATCCCAAAATGAATGGCTTCCCAAGTAACAATATCTCCCTCCTCCAATAACCCTTCGGTCACACCACCTACTGCCCTCTCCTTTGTTTTCGATGTTGTTTCAGTATGAATATCCACATCCCTCGCTAAGTCAAAACATACTTCAATTGGCGCTTTAATTAATTGTTGATTCGCAATAACCGGCATAACTTCTTCTCCTTATACGTATTCTCTAAAACTACCATTATTATACAGTTAAACATCCATCCGTGGGACCTTACTACCCGTAATTGGGATCAATCACATAATTGGAAGTTGCACTTTCTTCTACAATTCTAAGGAAACTTTAAGATAACTCTTCTATTTCTTTAAACTCAAGTCGGTATGATTCAACTATAGAGAAAACCTAGATGGCATTTAATAGACCGCCATTTACATTGAACCATTACGAATGAAAAGCAAAGACGATTGCCTTAGACAAAACAAAAGGCGGTTTAGTAACTAATACTCAAACGATTGAAAATCACAAGCTAAAAATACAAAATTTCCTTTTTCAATCAAGATACAGAATATGATGTCGATATCGCCGCACTAAATGGAGACATTTTGAATATTGATCAAAACATGAAATAACTACGAAGGTGATTTAGTCATTACTTACCTTTCTCTTCTACTTACATTAAATTGTGCCAAACGGAATAAAAAATTTTAGGAGGTTTTTAATATGATCCAAGATTTTAAAGTTAAAACATTGTTTAAAGATCAGATTCATGAACGTCAGCAATTTACACTTAGCTTTGAAGGGGCTACTTATCAAGGGATTTTCCACGATGACAACATTCAGTGGTTTCATCCTCAACCGCATACTAAACTTGCAGAAGAAGTCCTGAAAAATTTGGAAGCCAACATATATGATTTAATGCAAGACCATATCCATCGAAATTTACAAATAAAACCAATGTTTGAGGATCAAGTTCATGAACGTCAGCAATTTAAACTAAACTTTAAAGGGGACACATACCAAGGGATTTTCCACAATGAAGACATTCAGTGGTTTCATCCTCAACCACATACTAAGCTTGACGAAGAGGACATTAAAGTTTTGAAATCCAATGTGTTTGACTTGATGCTAACCCACATTAATCAAGATTTTAAAATTAAGCCGTTGTTTGAAGATCAAATTCATGAACGGCAACAGTTTACGCTAAGCTTTGAAGGCGATCATTACCATGGTATTTTTCACGATGATGGCATTCAGTGGTTTCACCCTCAACCTAAACAAAACCTTGAAGAAGACGACCTTCAAGATTTGGAATCAAAAGTGTTTGACTTGATGCAGAACCACATCTACCAAGACTTTAAAGTAAAGTTGTTGTTTGAAAATCAGCAGTAAACCTCGTATTGAAAATTTGTAAAAAGGGGCTGACTTTGCACTCTAATTCAGATGGTAGTGTTTCATAACACTTATCTTATACTGAATTTAGAGTTGCGGGGACGGCCCCTTTCTTTCTCTCCTCTTTCAAAAGCTAGAGGCCCTTTTCTCCTCTATATCCATTCACCTTGTAATAACCAATGGAATTATTCAAATATGAATTTGTCTAAAATCATTCCATTCATTTTTCCTTATTACTGAAGTAAGTAGGGAATCATGCTATACTAGATTAAATAATGTTCGTTCAGCCCGATAAACTTCACTAGTTTATAAAACGGGTACTAGTATGGCAAGTAGCATAAAAAAACAATCTATAATGACTGAAATACTTATATTAATACATGAAAGTACAACAAATAGCTGATTGCTAGCCTTATAAAAGTAACATGAACACATACCTCGGATAAACAAATGAAGATTTAAATACGAGTTAAATCACTTTAAGGAGGACTTATAAAATGACACTAGCTGAGTACAATGAGAAGTACGAATCGATCATTCGCAGCAGCAATATTTCTGACAGACAAAAAGCTCTACAATTGGCTGATTTAATGATCGATATGGAAGGGCAATTCAATCAGGCAGGGGAAGTGCAAAATAAAGAGGTTTTTGCGTTATATAAAAAAGTATCGCTTCTATCCACCTTGTTATAATCGATCGGCTACCTTAGGCCTTACTTTCTAGTGAGGTTCTTTTTTAGGCGTTGTGTAATTCGATTACGGCATTTCTATTCCCTCTATCTACTTAACTACCCCAATATTCATCTTACCCTAACAAATAATAGTAGTTCGCTTTCACAAAATAAGGAAAGACAAATAAAGTATTCCACAAAAAAACTCTAAAACGAATAGAATATTCTACACGTTTTAGAGTTTACACGTATCCTCAGTATCCACTGATGGAAGTTTTTTATCTTTTAGGTGCTAATTCAATCGCTGATCTAATAGCGGCTAACATACTTTTATCATCCGCGATGTTTTTACCAGCAATATCAAATGCTGTACCGTGGTCAACAGACGTTCTAATAATGCCGCCTTTTAAGCCAACTGTAATATTAACGCCTTCTTCAATGCCCATTACTTTTACTGGAGCATGTCCTTGGTCATGATAGCAAGCAACGACAACATCAAAATCGCCTCTGCCAGCTCTGAAGAATAATGTATCAGCTGGAAGTGGACCAGTTACATTGATTCCTTCAGCTTTCGCTTGTTCAATACCAGGCATTAATTTTTCTTCTTCTTCGCCATTACCAAACAAACCATTTTCACCAGCATGTGGGTTAATACCACAAACCGCGATTCTAGGATTGTCAAAGCCAGCTTTTGATAATGTATCATGTGCTAATTTAACAACTTTATAAGTTCTTTCTGGGTTGATGCTTTCAATCGCTTCAATTAATCCCATATGTGTTGTTAAATGGATTACTCTTAAGTTAGGAGTTGTTAACATCATTGAGAAATCTTCTGTATCTGTTAAATCAGCAAGAATTTCAGTGTGTCCTGGGTAGATGTGACCACCTTTATGCAACGCTTCTTTATTCAAAGGAGCTGTACAGATTGAATCAATTTTTTGTTCTTTTGCTAACTCGATTGATTTAGCCAAATATTGGAATGCAGCATCTCCAGCAGCAGCTGAAACTTCTCCGAAAGGTTGGTCAACTGGTAAAAGATCTAAATCGATTACATCAATTGTTCCATATTCAAATTTAGCTTCTGAAGGATCTTTAATCATATTGATTGTTGCTTTTGAATCAACAATCGGGCTGACTTTTTCTAAAATTTTTGCATCCCCGATAACCAATGGGTTACAGTTGTCATATACTTCCTTGTGATTAAGTGATTTAACGATAATTTCAGGACCAATTCCTGCAGCGTCTCCCATAGTAATTCCGATAATTGGTTTCATAATTCATTTTTCCCCCTTTAATTTTTTTATTGCATTAATGAAAACATCTTCTGCACCAAAACCACCAGCTTTAGTGACTACATAAATGTTATCATTCCCTAAAAACTTAGAAATAGGAACACCTATTTCAAGTTCGTCTAGTAATTCAAAACCTTTGACATCCCATAAAGTACAGATTTGTTTTGCCGTATCTCCACCAGTCATCGTAACACCTGTGAAAATTCCTGATTCTAAGAGCACAGAACAAACCGCACCTATTGCTTTTACTATTTCATTGCTAATTTCAGTATGGCTAAGTCCTTTTAATTCTCCAGTACCCCATGCTTTCTCAATATCTTCTTTTTCACCTGTGGAATAGATCAAAACATCTAGTCCCTCTTCTGCTTTTTGCATGGCTTCGTGGTAGACTCTTCTGATTTCACTTGTTCTTTCCGTATCCTCAGCAATCGCTTTATAGGATTCGAATGGGATTGCGTAGACATTTGTTTTTTCTAACAGCACCTTCATCTGTGCTCTAGAGTTTTTATTCACACTACCAACAACCGTAAGTGTTGGATTCGTGTTTGTATGAATAGCCAATTCTTGATCCTTTTTTGGGATACCATAGTAGTCAGGAAGATAATTGGCAATCCCAGCAGAACCGACCCAAGTAAATTGATAGGCTAATTCTTTAGTGTAATCCAAAATTTGTTTAAGATGATGTTCTTCCGTTGAATCAATGATAAGGTATGTTATTTCTTTTTGGAAATAATCCTTAATTTTTTCTTGAACAAATTGTTCCCCTTGTTCTAAGTCGTCAACTGTAATCGATCCAATTGGATGTTTTGTTTGTTCTTTTAAAAGTTCGGGTAAATATGATTGTGTTATAGGTGTTTTAGGATCTTTTGCAATCTCTGTTTCTCCTAATGGAACACCTTTTAAATAGTGTGTAGATTGGAGAATCGTTCGATTGTTTTTAGGATAGCCAGGTGCAATCATGACGAAATCAGGTTTCATAACCTCATATACCGCGTCAATTTCTGCACCAATATTTCCCCTCATTGTTGAATCGAGTTTTTTGAAAATATTTTTAAAACCAGCATTTTTGAGAAACTCTGCTATTTGTTTCACTTTTTCGTATGCTTCTTTTCGATCGATCGAACGACTATCCGTATCAAAAACAACAGCTTCATAATTATTAACGCTTGTTTCGTCCATATCAAATAAAACAGTCGTTTTTAAACCGTGACGAGCTAATTGAACCCCACTATCATTGGCACCAGTCAAATCATCTGCGATGATAGCTAATTTCATAATCGATCTCCTCCGAAAATACAATTTATCATTTTAAAAGAAGAGAGAAATTATAACGCTCTTACTTTTCAACGATATTAGTTCTAATAACCTTTTAACTAGCTTTAGCCATAACGGCTTTTTTATCTAATCGTTTTGCTAAGAACCCGATAAACAGCGGTAATAATATAGCAGTTGTTACAACACTTGCTGCAATTTGAACAGTTGCTAGTTCTGCAATTGGTTCAAATGATGCATTGGCAGCAACAATTGCAATCGGCGTTCCAACTGCGTTTCCAGCTGTTGAACCTTCAGAAGCACCAACAATCGGATTCCAACCAATCCATTTGAAAAGTAAGTACCCAATTCCACCAGTTAGTGCAACAGTAATGACACCAAGGAAAATACCACTAATTCCACCTTTAATAATGGCACTAAAGTCAATTCCCATACCTAGAGCAAAAGCAAAGAAAGGAACTAGCTTGTCGCTACCTTTATTTAAGAAGTCTCCCATTTCCGGATCTAAGTTCCCGATAACAATACCGATAATTAATGGAAGTAATACAGCAACGAAAGACATTGGCGAGAACATACCATTGGCGAAGCCCATAGTACCAAAAATGGATAAGGCAACCATTGTTAAAAATGGTCCATCACTTAATGCTAAAAATGGATAAGCAGCTTTGTCATCTTCTTTCCCATATTGACCAGCAAGAGCAATATAAAGGCCACCGTTTGAATTCGTCATAGCAGCAATAATAGCTAATGGTGCTAAGCCTAAAAATAATCCATTATCGTCCGCAAGCCAAAAAGCAAGGAGACCGACTAAAGAGCCGAGTACCCATTTAAAAACTAAAAGTGTTACACCTTTACCAACAGAAGAACCGGCTGTTTTAAATGTGATTTGAGTACCTGCTATTAATAGGAATAAAGCAATTAATGCACTGGCACTATTTACAAATAATGCTTCTGTAAAGCCACCAATTCTTAATATGCCAGGAAAAAATGTGTTGATAGTTGCAGCTAGTAATAACGGAACAACCATCATTCCTCCTGGAACACGATCTAGTGTTGCTTTAATCCTCATTCTATTAACCCCTTTTTGAAACTTAAATTATATATAATAATGTTCGCAATCATTATATTAAGATAAACCGTTTTCAAATGCAACAGTTTTTAATTATTTTATCTCAAAAAATATTATACTGTTTAATATTGAAACAATTCTTTCGACAAAGTTTAAAGTTAGCCTGTTTATGCTTAATCTTTCAGCTGCTTTGTTTGATTATTATTATCTTCATTTAATACCATTTGAAACATTATTTTCTATCTTTTTCAAAGTGCACTTCATTGAAAAGACATGATGTTCTCAGTCTATACATAAAGAGGCAGCCCCATAACAAAAAGTCCAGAACCTCACATCTACTCAATCGTTTATTAGTATTATTTCTTAATAAACAGAGTATAGGATGTGAGGTCATACTTTTTTAAGGCTACCTCTTCAAGTCTTTCTATATGTTCACTTGCCTATGTTACAGTTTAAATTGCTGTACAATATCCTGCAATTCCTCGGCGATTTGTGATAAAGAAGCCGCAGAACTTCTGATTTCTTCCATAGAAGCTAATTGTTCTTGTGTAGATGCTGAAACATTTTGAGCGCCACCTGCTGTTGCGTCTGCTACTTTTGCAACTTCTTCAAAAGTGTAAACAAATTGTTCCGTACCAGTAGAAATATCCTGGATTTTAGATGTGACTTGTTCGATTTGTTCCGATATGGTATTGAAGAAACCTGTAATTTCCGTAAACGATGAACCTGCATCGCTGACTACTTCAATTCCTTTGTCTACTTCCACTGTTCCTGATTCCATTGATTTTACCGCATTTGCTGTTTCATTCTGAATCGATCCAATCATTTGTCTAATTTGATCAGTTGATTGTGCCGATTGTTCTGCAAGTTTACGTACTTCATCTGCAACAACAGCAAATCCTTTGCCATGCTCTCCTGCCCTAGCCGCCTCAATCGCTGCATTCAACGCAAGTAAATTTGTTTGATCGGCTATATTTGTAATAACATCTACAATTTTACTAATTTCTTGTGAATGGCTACCTAAAACTTGGATACTGCTTGATAATTCATTTACTGTTTTCTTAATGTATTCCATTTGTCCAATAGTTGTTTCAATCGCTTTGTTTCCTACTGCAACAGCCGATGATGCATTAGCTGCTGTTTGTGAAACCTCTTTTGAACTAGCAGCAATATATTGAATCGATGCTGACATATCTCCAGCCATTCTTGAACTTTGTTCAATCTGGTTAGACTGACTCTCCATACCTGCAGCAACTTCCTGAATAGATGAAGAAATTTGTTCCGTTGCAGACGTGTTCTGCTCTGTACTAGCGTTTAATTGCTCAGAAGATGCTGCTAGTGTACTTGATTTTTCCCGTACCTCCAAAATGACCTTATTAAGGCCCTTTCTCATCTGCTCAAACACTGTCGCTAAATAACCGATTTCATCCTGCGATTTCGACTTGATTTGAACACTTAAATCGCCTTGACTCAAATTATTCGCCGCCCCGACTAGCTCCGTAATTGGACGAATCATTGAGCGAATGATGAAGAAAATCAATAAGCCTCCAAGTATAATCGAAATACTTATGACGATTAATGTTGTTTTTAAAATAGGTTTAACTGCATCAGCTACTTCACTTTGATTCATACTGCCGACAATTTTCCAACCTGTTAATTCACTCGTTGAAAACGCTAATTTCCTCGACTCCCCATTTGCTACATAATTAAACTTGCCTGATTGAGCCGCTTGCAATTTTTTGGACAAACCGTCTTCTACTTTTGTGCCAACCTCAATCTTCGGGTGGGTAATATAATGATTATTCTTATCGATTACATATAAATAACCTTGTTTGCCAATTTTGATTTGATTGACTAAATTAATAAAACTCCCCAATTTAAGATCAACAGCAACAACCCCTTTTCCATCGGTCGTTGCTTTGGCTATCGTAATGACGACTTGTTTAGTCGCTAGCGATACGCGTGGATCTGTAATAAGTATCTGACCCTTATTAGCCATCGCATCCTGATACCAAGGTCGCACTCTTGGATCATAACCAGGTGGATTTTTTACTGTAGACGGCGAATTAATAAATTGCCCTTTCTCTGTTGCTATAAATGTTTGTTCAACATCTGTTTTGTCGCTCTGTATTGTATCTAGCAATCTTCTCATTTGAAAATCATCATCTTCGACAATATTAGAAATGACAACTGAATTCGCTAAATAATTGACATCTTCTATATGTGAACGAATGAATTGCTCTACTGAATGATTAATGATCCCTACATCTTTTTGCGCCGTCTCCATCATTTGTTGATCTAAATTATTTTGCGAACTTTGATAAGAGAATATAGCTATTGAAAAACTTGGTACTAATAAAATGATTAAAAACACTATTATTAATTTCTTCCTCAAGCTAAAACGAAACTTGGTATCTTTAGTTTTTTTCATATATATGCCCCCTATTTAATTGTTGAAATTTGAAATATTCAAAAACCAGCTTAACAATACCTTTATTTTTATCGTCTACATTTGCAATACTTTTAGAGTACTTTCAAAAATAATTAGTAATCTATTTCCAGTTCAAATTGTTTGGTATGCGACGATTGTAGGCAAGTAGTTAAACAGGGGGAGTTTTTTTAAAATTTTTATTATTTACAGCTGATGATCTTATTTCTGCACCTGAGGCAACCATGGATTTTACTGGACGTTAATGAGGAATAAACTAAAAAAAGTCGAGCACATAGTAGTCCTGACAACAATATCTGTTCGACTTTTTATTCACTTAGTAGTATAACTTCTTCACTCATGGTGGTCGGAAGATTTATTCATTCTCTACTCTCGCTTTTTTCATATCTGGTCCCCCAGCTTCATAATGAAAATCATGGTATCCTTCATCATTTATTAATAATGGTAAGTAGTGAGGTACCTTTTCTGGGATGCCAAGATTATTTGAATCCAAAATCCAATCGATTTTTTTCCAATCTAGAATTCCTTCTCTAGTCTTTATTGGTGTAGGATAGTCTAAAGATTGGTCTATTACAGCAAGAAACACATGGATGCCATCAACTGAACCATTTGAAGTCGTCCATTTTACTACTCCTTCAGAGAAAAAATGGTTTAATCGAATTCCTGTTTCTTCCCACACCTCGCGAAGTGCAGCTTGTACTGGAGATTCATCGCCCTCAATTTTTCCACCAACGCCGTTCCAAATACCCATTATCGGTGCTTTTTCTCGATTTAACATCAGAATTCTATTACCTTGTTTTAAAAAACAAACTGTATACTTAAATTTCATTTGATATACGCCTTTCTACGATTTTTATTTATTTGTCTAATTTTTGTATACCGAACCTTCCTTCCACTATACTGTCGCATATTTTTTTATTGGTTGCACCATGAATATCAATTCTTAGTAGACTTGAATGATTAGCCCTGCCCCCTGCCCTTCATACAAAAAAAGCTGCCCAAAAGACAGCTTCGACTTTCCCGTAATAGGGGATAGGATCTGTTATTTCCATACAGACAGATCCTTCTTACGATATTTGCTATCTTCTTCAGTTTCAATCAAATCCATGGCTGTTTGCTTAATTTGCTCATCATTTACTTGATCATATAATTTCTTCAAGCCAACAAATATTAAGTAACAAAGTACATTAGGAATTATCCATACCATTCTTAACTTTATGTTATACAAAAGTATCCATCTCCAAATATGTACGATATCAACAAGAACAATTTACCATAAGTGCATGTCAATAGTTAGTAATTTAAAGGTTTTTGTTAAACAATCTGGTAAAGTGAAAATTCACATAATTAACGATATCCGGTTTCATTATCAATTGGAGAAGTAAGACGGTCATTGTAAACATCAAAATACAATTGACCATTCGTTCCTTTCACAGCATAAAATACGCTAGTCACCGTTAATCCCCTCTTTCTTAGTTCACTTAATAACCAGTCTTTCGTTAATCCATTATTAGCTAAATTCTTGTCCAATATTTGTTTTTCCATAATAAGTTCAATAGGAAAATGGTTGCCCTCTTTTATAAAAATGTTAAGATCTTTTATTGTCACATAACGGTATGGGGGGTGCTTAAGAATCGATATTTCACCGTTTGGCTCAACAACTGCATATTGTACTTCTTGAATATCAAATACATCTTTTTGTCGTAACGCATGATTTAACGTATCCAATGTATAGCGAAGCAGTCTTAGATTTTCTTCTAAAATTTTTCCGTCCTCAATGATTACAGTTGGTTTGCCAGATAACCATTTTCTCACTTTTCTGCTTTTCAAAGTGATGATTGACAATGCAAAAGTAATGCAAAAAAAGGTGATCATCGCAGTCGTCACTTGCCAGGCTTCGTTACGAAGATTGAAAGCAAGATTAGCTGTAATTGAACCAAAAGTTACCGTTGCAATAAAATGATGTAAGGTCATTCTTGATAAGGTTTGCTTCCCTAAGAAATTGACAATAACCATAAAAAGAAAAAAAGCAAAAATAGTCCTCACAATAATTTCTATAAAATCCGACATAACTAACCACTCCAAAAATACTTATTTATTTGTAGTATTTACTGTTTTTATAGTATTTAACGTACACAATTAATAGTATATTGAGTCATTAACCTAAAGGAATCTATTATCAGGAAAAATATTTCTCAAACATCACAGACTGAAGTCGGAAAATAGGGTCTTAATGTAATTGGGAAGTACCCTAGATTCAGCTGAAATTGAGTTTTGATTAGTTTTTGGATGCTCTGTTTGTTATGTATTAAAAACCGGAAAAGACTCCAAATACATGATTTCTTAGAAATGATGTGATTTTAGTCATCCAATAAAAAACAAGACAACTCACATAATAATTGTGAGGTAACCGCCAAATCGAGTGATATTGTAATCTTATTTATCCTGATTTACCAATGAAAAATGACATGGTAAAGAAAGGTATCGAAAATCAAGTATATAAGTAATCGTATAGATTAAGCCTTGACAGTAGATAACCTAGAGCCATAACAGAACCTAATATAGCCCAACGTAAGGTATCCAACCAGTAGATATCCTACTCCAATTAAAACAGAGCCTATATAACCCAATGGACAATTTTTTAAAGTGATTTTCCTAATCATCATTAAAAATTTCGAGTAAAAAATTCCAACAATAATTAACCCAAAAACAATTATCAAAATTGCCCCTACTTGTCTAATAAAATCAACGATGTTGACACCTCTAACACCACAAAGATAATTAAAAACCTAATCAACAAGAAGATATGAAGCTTTGCGCTGAATCAATTTCTACAGCTGCTCCACCCATACCTTCCATATATTCTGCTACTATGGTCACTTCCTTCTTCGTGCGAACGTTTCCTCACCAGCCATCTTTAATATCTTGTTGAACAACCCCCTTTTGAGTGCGAGGTCAATCCCTTAGGAGGCCACCACCTTTTTATGAAACAAGTTTTTTCATTAGGAAAGCTCTCTTATTTGTTTCGAAAGCTCTTTAAATCTCAGATCAAGTTCTGCGTATTCTTTATTATCTGGGGTCATAAAACTAAGTTTTCCTAAAACCTCTTGTCTTTCTGTATCAAGCTGTAAGCGTCTTTCTTCCTTATTATCTTTATGAGACGCCACTTCATTCAATTGCTTGTGTATACGATTGTTCATAATAACGAGTTTAGTAGTTGTTATTTTTTCTAGGAAATAGCGATCATGCGATACGACCAAAAGCGTCCCATTGTATTGTGCTAACGTGTCCTCCAGTTGTTCACGCGAAGCTAAGTCTAGATGATTCGTTGGTTCATCTAAGATAAGCACATCTTTGTCTTCTAGAATATACTTCATTAGCTTACACTTCACACGTTCACCCATGCTCATATTCTTAATTGGTTCTAACCATTGAGAAGCCAAAAATCCTAAATGCTTCATTAAATTTTGAACTTTTCCTCTCGCCTCAAAGGTTTCTTTATAAAAAAGCTGCTCTGGAGTTTGTTCAAGTGGTAGATCAAATACTTCTTGAGTTAAATAGCCAATTTTTGCAGATGGTGAAGTCCATATATCGCCTTCGGCAGTTTCCTGTCCGAGTATTACTTTCAATAATGTCGTTTTCCCACTACCATTTGGACCAGAAATTGAAACCTTATCACCATGCTGTATCGTAAAATTGGTGTCTTTAAAAAGCGTTCTGCCGTCATATGATTTCATTAAATTTTTAACTTCTAAGAAGCGCTTTCCTACTTTATGATTTGCTTTCATCGAGAAGGTCACTTTGTATTCTGAATCAAGTGGCTCAACTTTTATTTTTTCAAGTTCTTTCTCAAGACGCTTTTGTTTAGATTTTACTTGTGCATCCATGCGCTTTGCTTTTACCCTGTAGTATTCTTTAGGGAATTCTTTTTTCGTCGATTGTGCATGAGCTTTTTTTGACCAAGAAGTAAGTTCATTCATTTGACCTTCAATACGTTCAACCATTTTTTGCTGTTTTTCATATTCTCGTTGCTGTGTGAGTCTTTTCTGTTCTCGAAATTTCATATAACTAGAATAGTTTCCTTTGTGACTAATAAGCATTTTATTTTCAATGGACCAAATTTTTGTTGCAACAGCATCTAAAAAATAACGATCATGCGATACAAGAATAACGGTACCTTTATGACCTTTTATCTGGTTAATTAGGATTTTTAAGCTTTGCTCATCAAGATGGTTTGTCGGTTCATCTAATAGTACCAGGTCTGTATCTTGTGCAAGTCCTTTTGCAAGTCGCGCTTTTAATTTTTCTCCACCACTTAATTTTGAGAAATCATGAATTGGAACATGCCATTTCTCTAATAATGTAACTTCTTTTGGAGTAATCTCTTCAAAAGAATGCGATTCGGTTTCTTGCTCAACCATAATGGTTTTAAGATCGTTCTGTAAAAATTTAATATGTCCTTCTGTCGGTAAAAAGTCCTTGTTCAATACCCGCAACAAAGTAGATTTTCCGGCACCGTTTTTACCGATAACTCCAATAATATCCTTTTGTTGTACGGTGATATTTACGTTTTCAAACATTATATGATCTTTGATTTCAACGCACACATTTTGTAACTGCAGCAATTCTTTCATTAAAATCCACCCTCTTTTTAGGGAGAATAAAAAAATCCTCCCAATTCATTTGGAAGGATTAGTCGCATTTTTACCGTACTTAAATAAGCTATCTCACGTAATAGCTCAAGGGATAGTAGAAAATGGATAGACTAATCCTAGTTTAATATCATTCGAAATATAAAATTTCAAATTCTAAAAAATAAGATTAGTTATCCATCGTCCACCCATCATCCCTTTCGATTTATATTAGTGTGATTGTAGCACTTATTTACAGTGAAAGCAATCAACTTTTGAGTCTGTTAATGTAACCAACGAATCTTCGTCAATTACGAAAAAGCTCTTAGCCACCGTTAGCGGAAAAGGGGCGGGGCTTTGCAAAATCAGCTCCGCACCGCCACCTTCATAAGGTTATATAATTTGAGAATCTGAACCTATTTCATCGATGGGCTTAAGAGCAGACGCTCATGAATATATTTTATTCTAAAGTCTCAGAAATTGGCGATGGCTGCTTTTCCCACTCAGTAGGTCCTTCACCACTTTCAATGAACTTTCTCCAATAATCTCCGCTTTGCTTATCAAAAATGATCAGGTTATTTTCATTCGGTGAAAGGAGTTCATACCTGTATTGCTCCCCTTTTGATATCTTTTCTTGTTTATCTTGATTTGATTTTAATGATTGCGAAATAAACCAAGAACCTAAAAGCACACAGATTCCAAAGAAAATAATAGAAAAAGAATGAAGATATTTATACACTTTTATCCCCCTCATATACTTACATTTTTATTCTATCATTAACAAAATATTCATAGTTTTATTTTGAACAAAATTCTCATTCAGCTATTCTTCCAATTTATTAAGAAGGAAATGTATCAAAAACATTCTCGATTAAATGGTAACTTCTTTGCTGAACACGCAGATGATGCATGTGTTCTCTACCTTTTATCCTACACAGCCTATAAAATCTTTACACCTTTTCTTCAATAAAACCTTTACCAGCCCCTATGCCGGCAATAAAGAAAATAATCGGCAGTACTAAAAAAAGAAACAGTGGCGCATGCCATCCAGCTGAAATGTCATGAAGCCAACCAAAAACAATCGGTCCAAAAGCTGCCAATAAATAGCCAATGGATTGAGCCATTCCTGATAATTCAGAAGCTTGTTGACTATCATTTGTTCGTAAAGTAAAATACATCATCGATAAGCCGAATGCACTTCCACTGGCTATACCAATAACAATTACCCATACTGGCAAGAAAACACCAATAAATAAACCTAAAAAACCGATCAAATATAAAATGGCTGTAATGGATGATAGCAGCCGCTGATTTTCCAACTTTCCTGCAATAATTGGAATAATAAATGTCATTGGAATAATGGCAAATTGCAATAAGGAAAGTAACCACCCCGATGCACTAATACTATAGCCATAACTTTGAATAATTTCAGGCATCCACGTCATCAATGTATAAAAAACGAGCGATTGCAAGCCCATAAACACTGTAACACTCCAGGCAATCGGAGATTTCCACATGCTTTTTGCACTCACTTTGCTCTTTTTGCCGTTTACATGTATATCGTGTTTTTTATTTAGTTGAAAACTCCAAATGATAATCGCAATAATTGATAAAATCCCCCAAACGGCTAAAGAACCCCGCCATCCCATATTTCCTAGAGATGAAAGTGGCACACTCAGACCAGAACCTAAACCACCAAACACATTCATAACTACGGCATAGATTCCTGTCATTAATCCCATCTGTAACGGGAAATTCACTTTAATCAAACCTGGAAGCAACACATTACAAATTGCGATCGCAAGCCCAATTAATATAGTTCCGAGGAACAAGAAACTTGCCCCTGGAAGAATCCGGACAGCGATACCGAACGTTAAGACGAGAAAGGCCCAAAAAATAGTCATTTCGTTCCCAAGTTTTTTGGCGATTTTCGGTGCAAATGGCGAAAGCAAGGCAAAGGCGATTAATGGAACAGTTGTTATGCTGCCCGCCATTGAGTGAGATAAACCTAACTCATCCCTTATCGTAGATAATAACGGACCGACAGATGTGATCGGCGCCCGCAAATTCGCCCCAATAAAAATGATGCCTATTAGCAATAACCAATATTGCCCTTTTGATAAATGCTGATTGTTCAGTTGTAAAGCTGGCTTACTCAATTTGATCCCTCCATCATTGTGTATAGTGAGTCTTTCGCTTTCCTTAAATAAGCATCTACACATAAAACAGCGGCATGGCCATCTTGTACTCGAATCGCTTCATAGAGATCTGTATGAACGGCATATTCATCTTCTAATTGACGTCTTGCACGCATATTTTCATGCACAGAATTTTGTAAAGCATCGGTAATATGATCATACAACTCAATAAACATTTGATTATGAGTAGCTCTTACAACCGATTTATGAAACTCAATGTCCATATTTATAAAATAATCGGAGTCCTTATTTGTAGCCGCTTCCTTACACTTCGTTAAACATTCTTCTATAATATTTAAATCCTCCATCGTTCTTCGCTCTGCCGATAGCTTTGCAGCTTCTTTCTCTAAAGCTAACCGAACTTCTAGAGTCTCCATTAGGTCGCTTTTTTGAATTTTCTTCTCTAATGCTAACCCGAGAGTACTCGCTGATTTCACCGTCGTGCCAATACCTTGCCGTGTTTCTAGAAGACCCGCATGAACTAAAGCACGAATCGCTTCTCGTAATGTATTTCTACTCACATCAAACTTTTCCATAAGTTCTGGCTCTGCCGGAATTTTACTCCCTACTTCCCATTGTCCAGCTTCGATTAAATCTTCCATTTGAATTGCGACTTGTTCTACTAATGTGAGACGTTTAGTCTTTTTTATCATTACTTGATCGAGACCCCTTTTTAAACGTAGGATGTTTGGTTTATTGGATAATGTATCATAAGATGAAAAGAAAGTAAATCTTTCACGCCTAAAAATAAAGGGAAACTCCTGTGACTCTCTCAAAAGCGAATGTGGGGATAGAGGTCTGTTAATCCAGATAAAATTCTCCCTTATCTTTAACAAATAAGAGAAATACAAAACTGGGACCGCCTGATAGCCTATAACAATATACAGTTTTGATTAAGTTTAATTACCAAATGAATGGTATAATCTAGATTAAATTACGAGTGAGGTGGGGATTAAGATGGTGGAGAGTGGTAAACAAGTAATTTGTGAAAAAAGAACATATTCCAAAGAATTTGATTCTCATCAACATGATTTTGGTCAATTCCTCTTTCCATTACAAGGCTCCTTAGACTTACAAACGAAGTGGCAAAAAATCAACCTTAACTCAGACTACTGCTTTTATCTGCCTCCTGAGTGCAATCATATTTATCGTTCTACTGACAGGAATGAATTTTTAATCTTAGATATCCCAAACCATTATTTACCTAGTAAAACAGAGAGTATGTATATGAAGTTAGACAAACAATGGTCTTCCATAAGGTTTTTATTATTGGAAGAGGCAAGGGATCAAGGGAACACAACATCTGCATTAAATGATCTGACTAGATATGTGGCTCAAAAATTACGGACATCACCTTCTCCTTCTATTGACTTTATTCACAAACATTATAAGGAGTCCATTAGAGTTGAAACATTGGCTGAAATTGAGCATTACCATCCAGTATATTATTCATCATGGTTTAAACAAAAAACAGGTAAAAGTCCTAAAGCTTATATCACCGAACTACGTTTAAATGATGCTAAACGATTATTAAAAACGACATCATGGTCGATGACGAGCATAAGTGAAGAATTAGGCTTTGAAAATTCTTCCTCATTTACTAGGTGGTTTGTGAAATGCGTAGGGAAACCTCCGCAAATGTATCGAAAACATTAAGATTGGATAAAAAGAACCTTAAACTTAGTAAAGAAAAATGATGATTAGTTTTCTATTATTAGTTTAACCGTTCTTATTATCTTTTTTTATTGGAGTGAATCGTATGAAAGGAAAATATTATTAATTTTGAATTTTACTTACTTCAATGCTTTTGGGAACAGAAGCACCAATTACTTTAATTACAATTCTTCACAATCTAACTCTCAGTACAGGAATTTCTTTAACAGCCTGATAAAACAGGCTTAATAATCTTTGCTACAATAAAATACAGATTTACAGTTAGATTGGACTAGAGGTGAATCAAAATGTATTGGACTCCATTATTCGAAAATGATGTACCAGTAGCTCTCTCCCATTCTAATGGAGAGATAACTATAATAGGTGCTTCTCTCCGTTAGGGCATATAAAGCCTAAATTAAAACGGAGGGTATAAAAATGAAAAATACACTTATTGGTTCTTTATATTTAATATTAGCTTCGAGTATCTGGGGTGGGATGTATGTTGTCGTTAAAATATTAGTGGCAGTCATACCACCATTAGAACTTGTATGGATGCGTTATTTAATAGCACTAGTTGCATTAGTCATTATTAGCCTTTTGACTAGACAAAATTGGAGAATTAATAGACGTCACTTTGGCATTATCGTTGCTATCGCAATTATAGGGTACGTCATTTCCATTGTTACACAAGAAACAGGTACAATGCTTTCTACTGCACAAATGGGTGCTATTATAACTTCTACAACACCAGCATTTATGGTTTTGTTTGCTAGTTTAATCCTTAAAGAACGTTTAACTTTAAAGAAGGCTATTTCAGTTAGTTTAGCCACTATTGGTGTGATTATCATTGTTGGAATTGATGATATTAATATGTCTAGCATGCTTGGTGGAGTATCACTTATTATAGCAGCATTAACATGGGCATTAATGTCTGTACTTATAAAACGTATACCTAGTGATTATTCACAAATTGTCGTTACAACCTATGCTACTTTAATTGCTGTTGTTGTTCTAACTCCTTTTGTCATAACAAAATTACCACAAATTGATATAAATGAATTAACTAATCCAACCATTTGGGGAGGATTAATTTATTTAGGTGTCATATCAACATGTACTGCATTTCTATTATGGAGTCGTGGATTACAAATGCTAAATGCCTCCAGTGGGGGAGTTTTCTTTTTCGTTCAACCCGTTGTTGGAACATTATTAGGATGGTTAATACTAGGGGAAACGATTAGTATCACCTTTTGGATAGGCTCTATTTTAATTCTCTTGGGAGTCTTAATCGTTATTAAAGATAAACAAGAAGAACAAAGTCATTCTAACCATTCATTAGCTCAATAAAGTGAAACTTCCCTCAGTGGGGTTTTCATCCCCCACTGAGGGTTAGTTGAACCAATCGGGGATTTACAGGCTGTTTATCCCCCACCTATTTATTTCTTGATTCTCTCGCAAAAATTGAGGTGGGGATATTACAGCCTGTTAAACCGGGATAAATAATGCGAAGACAAATAAACAAATGTCAGAAGGCATTACTACGGCAACTTTGCACGATTTTCAAAAAGGTCTACTTTGAACGTACAAAAAAAGCACAAGTGGTATCAATCCACTTGTGCTTTTTATTTTTCGCTAACCTAGAGTGTCAATTTACAATATATATTGCGTCACATAAAAAACAAGAGCATCTTGATCGTATCTTATTCAGCTTTTTGTTAAGAATAGTAATAACATTTTTCTCAGGAGTGAATGATGATGATCAAATTACAATCAGGTATTGAGGGAAAACAGGCCTATTTTGGTCTTGTACGAGAAATCTTTAACTCTTTTGGATGTAGTTTCTGCAGTAATTTTGAGTATGACCAAGGGAAATTCGACACTGTTTTATGGCGGGAAGGTGGGGAAACCATTTACTTACGAATCCCTTTCAATGTTTTGGATGGTGCTTTGGATCATTCTAATGCATTTATTGAGTTTGGAACACCTTATGTTATCAAGCATGTAGTGAATTTTGGACTAGACTATGATGAAAACTCATTACTGACCACCACCACAGGTCTTAATCAATTTCAAGAGCCCTTGGATAATGATGGGTATGTAAGAGATAAAAGCCGCTGGAAAAAAGCCGGTGAAGAAACAATAGATCATGTATTGAGTTCCATGAATGAACTATTAAGCTCCTAATCTAAATTGATTTTACTAATGAAACGAAAACAAAAAACGCTTGATTCAAGCGTTTTTTTTATATCTAAAGCTCCCTTTTTTCAACTCCCAATAAACGATACCCCGTTTCTAATTTAGTAGTTATACGTAATTCGGAAATTACGGATACATTTCGTATCCTCTAAATAAAAGAAAAGAATGGATTGTATGAACGATATTTTAGCGGTTATTACAAATTAAGTTCTTGGGGTGGTTCACCATTATTATTTAAGATACGGATCGTTTCAGGTTGTATTTGCAGAAACACAAGGTTTGGATCTTCAGGGCCATCAAACCATTTTTTAAATGATTCATCCCAGAATTGTTTTTTCAAATGTTCCGAATCATTCATTATGGATGTTCCGGAAATTTCAACATAGGTATCGCCCATGCCTTTGCCTTCATACCCCACTAGGACAGAAACGGATCGGTTTTTTTCTATTTCGTCTATTTTCTCAGCATCTGCTTGCGTTGGTGTAAATAGCGTTAAGTCTTCATTATAGAACGTCATATATCGTGAATGAGGCTTGTTATTTTCCACGGTTGATAGGACGCCCGCTCTATGATTTGAGATAATCTTCAGTACTTGTTTTTTTAAATCTTGCTGGTTCATTGATTTTCACTCCTTTTCTATGTACTATTCCACTTATTCTTCAAATTAAACCCTACCGTTTCTATGTATTTTCTTGGAGCAAGTAAAAAATAATACGTCCAATTTTAGCAATGGATAGTACTTACTTTTAGACAAATAATACATAAATAAAGGAGTGTTTATTATGGAAGTTAACGATGTAGTAAAAACATTAAATGCTTTTTTAAAAGGACAGTATATGGGTATTCATGCTTATGAACATCACATACAGAAATTAAACGACCCGAACACAAAAAAAGAATTTCAAAGGATTCAACAAGATCATAAACATCACGCCTTAAAGGTAGCAGAAAGAATTCAAAACCTTGGGGGAAGGCCAGTAGATGATGAAGGGATTATCGGTTCCATTCAAGGCTACATAGGCTCTTTCAAAATACCTGATACAACGGTCGGAATAATAGATAACGCATTAAAGGGAGAAGATTATTATGGAATTCATATATCAGAAGAAATCGTAAAAGGTGATTTAGATGTAGAAAGTCGTCAATTGATTGAAGAGATATTGGATAAGGACAGAGAACATGTGAAATTTTTAAAAGGTTTAGTTCATTAGAATTACTTGTGTTCAATTACTAATTCAAGATATTGGCATCACTCCCCACTTACGCTTCGTAGAATCTTCTAAGCCTTAGGTGAGGAGTGACTTTCCGGTAATGTGGGATAAAAAATTCTAACTATATAAAGAAGGTAATTTTTTATGATTATTTTTTTAGTCCTAGCAAGTATTGTAATCCCTTTAAGCATGTTTATCTTACAGAAATTCTGGATGAAGTTCCGTTTAATATTTAATATAGGTGCTATCATCTCGACACTTATTTTTGGAAATATTGCTTCTCTATCTATTCTTGAAATTATTAAAAATAAAAGCGTATTTATGACGAATATCCACGCTGTTTTCTTAAACCCCTTTTTCTTATTTACCGGAGCCTACATAGGTATATATATCCTTTATCAACTGTTGGTATTAACTATATCTTTGGATTTTAGCTCAACATATAATCCCGATAAGAAAGAATCTTAAAAATTAATTTGAGCGTTTATTCGTTTACAAGAGGCTACATAGTTTTCAGTGCATGGAACGGAATTAGTGCGTCTACAACTACGATTATCACTTATCACTTAGCAAAAGGGGAAACCTTTAACCTACTCCTTTTTAGAAACTATTTTATTACCGGAACAATAAAGCGATACTTCAATCAATGGAAAAATATGATTACTTGATATAGAAGGATAAATGGAAATCTAACTGCTTCGTTAAGCTGCTAATTAAATTAGGCTGTTTTCGCATAGTTTGTTGTTTTTTTAATTAATGAACCGTTCCTTTCCGCTGCAGGCACTTGCTTTCCGCGGGGAGGAAGTCGAGCCTCCTCAACGCTTCGTGTCTCCGGGGTCTCGAACTTTCCTCTATTTCCCGCAGGAGTCAAGTGCCTTCCGCTACAATCCACTCTATGCTTGCAAAATTGTTAAAAGCAACAATCTGTTGGAAAACAGCCTTAAATTAACATCGTTTTTGATTAATCAGCTTGTGTTTAGCTCATACTAATTTTGGATTAAAGAATTATTGAAATGGAGCTGAACTATGTATGGAATTTGAATCTAGAACTTCTACAGAAGCCGCCCTTCAAGAATATAAAGCTGGACTCGGTTTATTTACTCAGAAAATGCCTAAGCTCGCTGAACAATTTAATGCCTTTACAGAAGAGTGCTTTAAAGAAGGTGTTTTATCTAAGAAAGAAAAACAGCTTATTGCTTTAGGCATAAGCCTTTATTCTCAAGATGAGTATTGTATTATATATCACACTAAAGGGTGTCTTGATCAAGGATGCTCAGAACAAGAAATTCTTGAAGCTATTGGCGTTACTGCAGCATTTGGTGGGGGAGCGGCGATGAGCCAGGCGGTAACTCTTGTCCAAACGTGCGTTCAGGAATTAAATCAATTAAAGCAGTAATTAAGTGTAATTTAATAATCTTATTTTCAAGTGAAAAAACGAAAATGGATAAGTGTTAATTTATAAAGATAGTATTAAAAATCCCCCCTGTTTAAGTAGGGGGGCGCGCTGATATAGGGACAGATTCTAAAAAAGCAATGTCATTACCATTGCATCAATTCGTTTTCCATCATCTATCTTTATAAAGAATCATCGTTAAATATCCAGCGCAACACAGGGCTTTTGAGATCCATGGTGAATAGACCGTAATCAATGACAACCATTTCATTATCCTTGGAGAATGCGACATTAGCTAACCGCAAATCTATTGGAATGATGCCGTAACTTAGGAATATTAATTTCAACTCGATTAATTTCGTATATTCCATGATGGCTTTTGGTATATCAATCTCCATCTTCTTCATAATAATCCAGCCGGTCCCAAACTCTTTAACCGGACAAATATACTTTTGGACCTCCTTATTGCAGTTATTATAAATGTAGGCTTCATTTGCGCTGCCTATTAATCCTACATCAGACAGTGCAATTTTTAATATATAGCCATTATTGAGATCATAGACGATTCGATTATACCCCTGTCCAATCACTTTATATTTGAATTTCAACGTATTTATTGCAATATCCGCTTTTTGATACGCGGATATAAAAAATTGATCATCCATTTGAGATATCCAGGATTCAATGGCTTTTATCTCTTTACGGGACAACATAGAACTTTTATTCGACTGTATACTTTCATTACCATAGTTATTTGGACACATACCCTAAATGTCTCCTTTTCTTAAATTAATTTTCATTTAATCTCCCCCTCTCTTCCACTAAAGGTAGGAGGAAAAGGCGTTCGATTCCCAGGTTATTTTAAGTAAATGTTAATTACATGAACCCCACTGGCAAAAACGGTCGGTTATCAGTGACGCCCAATGATTTCTTTGAAGGGTTTAGTCTCAATTTCCGGATGCTGAGAAAGCGAAAATATTGTCTAGGAAAAGTGGTCATCAGTTTCCATCATGCCCCTGCCTGTCATCCCCGGCACCACCAAAATGGCGAGTACGCCCTCAGGCTTTTCAGGACCTTCTCTTCGTAACATAATATGTCCTTTATATGAAATGGCTTGTACTATTGTTGAGAATTTTTTGCAAAATAGATACATCACTTGCTGTATCTATCTTTCTGATTAGCGTATTTAAACTTAATTAAAGATGTCTCAATAGGGAATGCTAAAAATACTAATTGGCATTGGGAGGTTTAGATTTGAGAACACATGAAAATTTATTATCCATTTTTGCATTAGGCGGCATAAATGAAATCGGTAAAAACATGTATGTGCTCCAATATTCAGATGATATCGTGATTATTGATTGTGGTGGGAAGTTTCCAGATGAAAGTTTATTAGGTATTGATTTAATTATCCCTGATCTTACCTACTTGGAAGAAAATAAGGAGAAAATTCGAGCTTTAATTGTGACACATGGACACGAAGATCATATCGGTGGGATTCCTTACTTTTTAAAGAAATTAAATGTTCCCATTTATTCTACTCATTTTACACTAGGTCTTATTGAATTAAAATTAGAGGAACATAGGCTAATAAGAGATACGAAACTCGTTACGATTGATTCTGAATCAAAACTGAATTTCGGAAAGATTCATGTATCCTTTTTCAAAGTAAGCCATAGTATTCCTGATTGTCTAGGCATTGTCTTTCATACACCAGAAGGAAATGTCGTTCATACCGGGGACTTCAAATTCGATTTAACACCCGCGAATCATCAATCTCCAGATATTCATAAAATGGCTGAAATTGGAAAAGAAGGTGTCTTAGTTTTAATATCCGAAAGTACGAACGCGGAACGTACTGGTTTATCTCCGTCTGAACAAATGGTTGGAAACCATATGAACGAGGCCTTTATGAAAGCCGAAGGGAAAATCTTTGTTTCTACCTTCGCTTCAAATATTAATCGTGTTCAGCAAGTGGTGGATGCTGCAATCAAGACAAAACGCAAGCTCTCCTTACTTGGCCGAAGTATGGTGAATGTCGTATCAGTTGCAATCGAACGTGGGTATTTAACGCTTCCTGAAGGGATGATCGTTGAGGCACACGAAGTTGATAAAATGTCTCCTGAAAAGGTAGTCATCTTATGTACAGGAAGTCAAGGTGAGCCAATGGCCGCTCTTGGTCGCCTCGCGACTGGCAACTATCGGGATGTTTCCATTTATCCTGGGGACACTGTTATTCTAGCTGCATCGCCAATACCAGGGAATGAAAAAGATGTTTCCCGTATCATCGATCACTTATTCGAATTGGGTGCTAACGTGATTTATGGCTCAGGCAGCACGACCGGAATGCATGTTTCGGGTCATGGCTACCAGGAAGATTTAAAACTCATGCTTACCTTAATGAAGCCAACCTATTTCATCCCGATTCATGGTGAATATAGAATGCTATACCACCACCGAATGCTAGCCGAATCTGTTGGAGTAAAGAAGGAGAATACATTTATCATTAAAAATGGTGATGTCGTTGATATCGAAAACTCAATTGCCAATCAGACTCGAAACATTCCAGCTGGTGATACCTATGTAGACGGGATCAGTGTTGGTGATGTCGGTGCAATTGTCTTACGAGACCGCAAACAACTGTCGGAAGATGGAATGCTAGTCATTGTGTTAACGCTCAGTAAATCAGAGCGAAAAATTATTTCAGGACCAGATACCATATCGCGTGGATTCATGTATGTAAGAGATTCCGATGACCACCTAAGAGAGATTAACACCATTGTTAAGAAAACCGTTAAAGAACTAAATGAAGAGAATATCCGTCAATGGAATGTAATGAAACAAAAGATTAGAAAATCAGTAGGTCAATATGTGTTCACACATACGAAGAGAAAACCAATGATTCTCCCTATCATTATTGAAATTTAGGTAGATTCAACATGCTCTAATTTTTTGAAACTGTGGGTCAGACCCCTCAAAACTACATAATATGCGATAAGTGAATGGGGCACTACATGCTGATTTAGTGTGCGAGGTCAGACCCTTATGAAACACCACACAATAATAAGTTAAGAATACTGTTACATAATGGTTTTCATTATCTTCAACTAAAGCCACCCAGTTGAGTAACCATATTTAAATTTCTGTTTGCTTAAAATTGAATAACAAGAATACTTAAGTAGTTAAAAGTAAACATTATAACTGTTACAAATCAAAAGGAGGTCATTATAATGAACAAACAACGGGCACAAGAGATTGCTGCTTCGCCAGTTATGGCTAATGTAACCTATAATGGGGTTCCAATCTATATTCAAAATGTGGATGAAAATAATGAAATAGCTAGAATCTATCCCCTCGATGAACCAAAGAACGAACAAGATATTCCTTTATCTAACTTAAAAGAACATTAACTTGTCAAATATATCCTGAATAAATAATAGCTTTCATTACAAACACCACTCTGAGTGGTGTTTGTATTTCCCATCTCCTTGCCCCTAGCACAATAAGAAAAACATCATAAGTACAAACTTCAATCAAAATCTTCTTCAACACCGCTCCTTAATTCCATGTCAGAAAATTAAGATGAAGTTCCAATTTTGCATGAATCCGAATGATGATACATGATAAGCAGCTACCAGTATATTATTTACCATATTTTCTGGAATAACATGTAAAAACTCTGAATATCGCTCCTACTAAATATAACTATGACGAATAGTAAGACTCCAATAAAGTTATTTTTTAATCAAAAAAATAAACAAAGCAGCTTTGAATATAACTAATACAAAACATAAAATTGGACCTCCTCCTCTGCGTAGCGCCTTGCTTCATCGAAAACCAAAGGCGTGAGTTCTCGTTTACGCATCACTTGTTAAATAACGATGGATAGAAGAAAACACCTTATCTCTCATCAGCTCTTCTTCATTTAATAAATGATGTTTTCCGTTCTCTATAAGTTCAACATCTATATTTGGAAACTTCTTCAGTAAGAAAACGACATTATATCGCCAATCCACCGTTGTATCCTTTTTTCCCTGGAGGATGAGAACAGGGACAGGACTGGGGGTTCCTTCCTTGATGGATTCATTCCATTTCATCAATGCTTCTAGCCAACTGAGAGGGATTTTATCATACTGCAATGGATCCTGCTTCACAAAGCGCAAAAACTTCGAATCTGATGAATTGTTTCGAAACACCCTTCTCAATTGCTGGGTGAACACCTTTAATGGTTTTATCCCGATGGTGATTGCATTCCATCGATAAGACCGAATAAGTGGACAGATGAGAACTACTTTTCGAATCTGGGACGATTCATGATCGTTCAGTATATAATCGACTGCCGCAGCAGCTCCGGTACTGTGAGCCACGATATGGACGGGAAGAGAGCTTGAGGAGAGGTGTCTGTGTACGACTTCACGAATACTTTCTGCATAGAGAGAAAACTCCGTAACGACTGCCCGTTCTCCTGTTGACAATCCATGTCCCGGTAAATCAAATATCAACACATGAAACCCTTGTTGAACCAAAAAACGTATGACAGCACTTAACACTCCAGTATGATCATAATATCCGTGAAGAAGGAGAATATGAGATTTTACCTGTAAGGGACGAAAGGATTGGATAAACAGCCATTCATGAGCAACTTGTTCAAATCCGTAACGGTACTTTACGTTCTCTGTTGGGAGATTGTAAAACTCGCTGTATCGTTTCATATTTTCAGTCATGGGACGTGAGTCGTATGTAAAAAGCAAATGCTGATCGTTTCGAATATTATCAATGACTTGTTTCATATATTCCTCTCCTGTATCTCTGTAATTTATTGATGTCATCTAATGATTTTTGCACCAAAACCTTAAGGGGTTCCGCAAACAAAGGTGTATTTAAAGTATTCTAAGAAGTGATAACGGCCATATTGAACCCTGACCTTCTCCTTTTGAAGGGCTCAGTTTTCACGAAACACACAGGTGACACGTATGACTAATTCCGTCATTCGATGCTTTTTAAATTTTCAATCTATTTTGTTACAAATTCTACTTAGATTCAATGTTATACTTTATCACCATGAATTTTTCTATGTATAATGGAATTCAAAAATATTGATCTAAACAATCGAATATTTTCTTACGCATGGCCCTTGGTTTTGTACCTTATATATTTCCAAAATCATTTTCATTCATATATATACTAGGCTTTTTTTAAATAGTCTTCTCCTAAAAAACTCATCCATATTCACTTTAAGGATAGCTTCTTCTCGTTCCCTGGATAATAGTAACTTTTATCAATATGGCATGTTCCTGTTTCTCAACCTTATTCCACAATGGTAGGCAAGTTTACATGTTGAAGAATTAGCATCAAATTCTACTATATATATCCTAAAAAACACATAGCACAATAGCAAACACTAATTATTTATTATACAATTATTGTAAAGTTAATCTAAAGGCGTGGTGAATCCAGTTGTTTAAACTTTTGTTAATTGAAGATGATACGACTCTATTTAATGAGATAAAAGATCGATTAGCCCAATGGTCTTATGACGTTTATGGGATTACTGATTTTAGTAAAGTGATTCAAGAATTTACGGATATAAAGCCTGACTTAGTTATTATTGATATTCAATTGCCAAAATTCGATGGGTTTCATTGGTGTAGAATGATTCGATCACATTCCAACATTCCAATTATCTTCTTATCTTCTCGCGATCATCCTACTGATATTGTGATGTCTATGCAGTTTGGTGCGGATGATTATATCCAAAAACCCTTTCATTTTGATGTGCTAATTGCAAAGGTACAAGCGATTCTTCGTCGTGTCTATAATTACAATAGTGAAAAAATCGAGCTCAAAACATGGTGTGGGGCAACGGTGGATTATGAGAAAAATACGGTTACTACTACTATTGGATCAATTGAACTGTCAAAAAATGAGATTTTTATTTTAAAACTTTTGATTGAGCAGAAAAATAAGATCGTAAGTCGAGAGCAATTAATTAATAGCTTATGGGATGATAAGCGCTTTATCAGCGATAACACCCTAACAGTCAATGTAAATCGTTTACGAAAAAGACTCGATGAAATTGGTTTAGGAAGCTTTATCGAAACGAAAGTTGGGCAAGGATACAAAGCCATAGAAGAGGCAACTATATATGATTAAAAAATATGTCATAGAAAGAGGCAGCTGGATCATTTTATTTATTTTTTTACAATTATTAATCATCTTTGTCGCCTACATTGATTCGGCAATTCCGCTCAAGCCCATCCTCTATCTTGTCTTCTTATCGATGATCTTTTTTACAATCTTTTTGATCTTTCGCTACCATAAAGAAACGAAATTTTATAGAAGTTTAGTAGATAGAGAAAACAATCTTGATTTAACGAGCATCGCCTATCCAGAAAGTCCGTTTGAAAAAATAATAGAAGATAGTATGACAAACCAAACCGAATTACAAAAACAGGTAGCTTCACAAAATCTACTAACTTTAGAGCAAGAGAAAGATGAACTATTGGCTTGGATTCATGAAGTAAAAACACCGTTGACAGCGATGCATTTAATGATTGATCGCTTAGACAATGAAATGATGAAAACTCATTTAACTTATGAATGGTTGCGAATCCATCTTCTACTTGACCAACAGCTCCATCAAAAGCGTATTCCATCCATCGAAAATGATTTATACATAGAAAATACGAACTTAGAAACGCTCATTTTCTTTGAAATTAAAACATTACAATCATGGTGCATACAAAAAGGGATTGGCTTTGCAATCCAATTAGAGATAACTGAAGTACTTAGTGATGCCAAATGGCTGGCTTTTATCATTAGACAACTCTTAACAAACGCAGTCAAATATAGTACAGCAGCCGATATAATGATTACAAGTTATGAGCAAGCTGAGCAAACCATTCTTGAAGTAAAAAATTTCGGACGAGGCATTGATCCTAGGGATATACCGCGTATATTCGATAGGGGCTTTACAACGACCACCCATCAAGACCATGCAGCAACAGGGATGGGACTATATTTAGCCAAAAAAGCAGCTCAACCATTACATATTGATATATATGTCAAATCAGAACTTTACGCTGAAACGACTTTTACGTTAACCTTTCCAAAAAGAAATGAATTCGTAAAGCTAACAAGCATGTGACAAAAATGTCATATGCTTTTATTCTTTGTTCGCTCAATCGAAGGAAAAGTAAGCTTACGCGCATTATACTTAATTTTATTGATAGAAAAAGGAGTGGGTACTTATGCATATACTTGAAGCTGTAAAAATTCATAAAAGCTATGGCAATAAATTTAATAAACAAGAAGTATTAAAAGGGGTTGATATTCGCATTCATCAAGGCGAATTCGTAAGTATTATGGGAGCATCCGGTTCAGGGAAAACGACTTTGCTTAATGTTCTATCCTCCATTGATAAAATTAGTAACGGGACCATTAAAATCGAAGGTAAAGAAATTAGTAATATGAAAGAAAAACAATTAGCCGAATTTCGCAAGCACCATTTGGGTTTTATCTTTCAAGAATACAATTTATTAGATACACTGACGGTCAAAGAAAATATCCTATTACCGTTATCGATTACAAAGACACCGAAGAAAGAAGCTGAACAAAAATTTGCTACCCTTGCAAAAGAACTAGGTATTTATGAACTGAAAGATAAATATCCCAATGAAATTTCCGGTGGTCAAAAACAGCGTACCTCCGCAGCACGAGCCTTTGTTCATGAACCGAGCATTATTTTCGCTGATGAACCGACTGGTGCACTCGATTCAAAATCCGCTTCAGACTTATTAAACAAATTAAGCGAATTAAATCAAACACGCAAAGCAACGATTATTATGGTTACGCATGATCCTGTTGCCGCTAGTTATTGCAGTCGAGTCGTCTTTATCAAAGATGGACAAATTTATACACAACTAAATAAAGGGGAAGAAACAAGGCAGACCTTCTTCCATGACATCATGAAGACACAAGGTGTATTAGGCGGGGTCCAACATGAGCATCAATGAACTCATCTTCCGCAATCTGAAGAAGAATCTAAAAAATTATTACCTGTATGTTTTTGCCTTAATCTTTAGTGCCGCACTTTATTTTGCATTTGTTACCTTGCAATATGACCCATCGATGGATGAAACAAAAGGATCAATTAAAGGAGCGGCTGCTATCAGAACAGCTTCCGTCTTACTTGTCGCGATTGTTTCAATCTTTCTCTTGTACGCCAATAGCATTTTTATTAAACGACGCAGTAAAGAAATTGGCTTATTTCAATTAATCGGCATGACGAAAAGCAAAATATTCCGCATTCTTAGTATAGAAAACTTTATCCTCTATTTTAGTTCATTACTAGTAGGAATTTTTCTTGGCTTTTCCGTATCCAAACTAATTATTATGATTTTATTTAAAATTACCGCTGTTGAAGCGATCGCAACCCTTCATTTTTCTTTTCAGGCACTCATCCAAACACTTGTTGTGTTTGGTGTCATCTACTGCTTTATTATGTTGATGAACTATGCATTTATTAAAAGGCAAACCATTTTATCTTTATTTAGAACCATTTCCATGACAGAAGGCAAAGTAAAAAAGGTGTCCTTTCTTGAAATGTTCATCGGGATGACAGGCATAATTTTGATCATAATCGGCTATTATCTTTCATCAAAATTATTTAGTGGAGACTTCACAACCATGACTGAACTATTTCTTGCCATGATTATTATTTTGGCATCAGTCATCATCGGAACCTATCTTATCTATAAAGGTTCTGTCCGTTTTATTCTAAATATTATTCGCAAACAGAAACACGGTTACTTAAATATCAATGAAGTATTGTCTCTATCATCGATTATGTTTCGCATGAAATCAAACGCCTTATTATTAACCATTATTACGGTCGTATCTGCCCTTGCGATTGGTTTATTATCGTTAAGCTATATTTCCTACTACTCTGCAGAAAAAATGGCCGAGAACTATGTCCCTAACGACTTTTCATTTGCGAATCAAAAAGATGCCGAACAATTTAAAGCAGCATTACAAGCAAATCAAATGAAGTATAGTGAGAAAACCGTGGATGTTATTCAAGTTGATGTTAATATGGAGCAAATATTGGAGACAAATCTAGAGGAAATGAACTTTGATCCGAACGTCATGACCATTCCTGTTATTAGTGACCAAGATGTAGAGGATATCGATGTATCTGCTAAAGAAGTTATTTTTACCGGGTATAGTGACCTGCTACAGAAATTTATGTCTTTAAAAGACTCTGGCCCCATTGCATTGAAAGGGCAACATGAAGACATACCGCAAAACTATATCGGACTAAAGAAAAATTCTTTTGTTTCATTGTATTTCACAAACGGTGGTCTACCCACTGCCATTGTTGACAAAACCATTTTCGAACGTCTAAAACAGGATCTAAATACAGACATTCAAAAAGAATCTACGATTTATATCGGCATTGATATGAAAGATACAGCAACGATTGAAAAAGCAAATGAGATTTTTCAAAAAATGAAATTTAGTGATAATCGTCAAAATGATTCTCGCCTTGAAACGAGTAACAATCAAAAACAAAATATGGGGCTTATAATGTTTATCGTTGGCTTCTTAGGATTAACGTTTCTGATTACCTCCGGATGTATCCTTTATTTTAAACAAATGGATGAAAGTGAAGACGAAAAACCAAATTACACGATTTTACGAAAACTCGGGTTTACAGAACGAGACTTGTTAAAAGGAATCCAAGCCAAACAAATTTTTAATTTCGGAATTCCTTTAGTCATTGGGTTATGCCATAGCTATTTTGCCGTTCAATCAGGCTGGTTTTTATTTGGCTCTGAAGTTTGGACACCAATGATTATCGTGATGGTCCTTTATACCGCATTGTACTCAATTTTTGGTATCCTATCTGTTTTTTATTACAAAAAGGTCATTAAAGACGCACTCTAATAGGAAATAAACAAAAGGGCTGAACTCCACCTCTACTATATTTTGTTTCTGTGAAATTGACACAGTAAACAATGTATAGAGTGTGTAGTCAACCCTTCACTCATGATCAAGAAGATCCAACTATTTTTATACCTCGCGGCTGTGTACCATTTGGATCTGGTTCTTTCGTAATGCCAATTTGATTGAATTGATTATTTGCTGGCAGCTTGTACGTCAATGACCCTGTCCCAGCTTTATCTGGCTTAAAAGTGCCGCCATTCGTCCGGTTACCATTATTCAAAAGCCACACTTGATAAACTTCAGACTCTTGTAATGCAGGTAAGTTCCGAATTTGTACGACTAAACTTTTTTCATGACCTTGCTCGAGGATATATGCAGCTCCGGCCGTATTCATATTTACAGCCGTTTTATCGGCAGGCTGCAATAAAAATGCCGTTTTAACTTTTACTGGTAGATCGGTTGCTTGCAGTTCTTTTTTTAACTGTACATTGGAATAAAACAGGATAATCGCTAAAACTAGAGTAGCCAAAAAGAGTCCTGAAGTGACCGGTGTAAACTGCCTGCTAAAAAAGCTGCTCCATCGCTTCACCTTATGTACAGGTTTTTCATGATTTTGCTCAAAAACAAAATTCATCACTTCCGATTTAAGAGTAACAGGGGGAGCCATTTCTTCAAAATCCCACTTCAATGAATTCCAGGCTTCCGTCATTTGATCATACTCCCTGGTGCATTCTGAACAGTGAATTAAATGTTCTGCGAATGCCTTTTTTTCTTTTTCTTCTAATTCATCTGATAAAAATGAAAGCAGGTTATCACATTCTTTTTTCATTTACAAATCACCTACTTCCAAATACTTCTTCAACTGCTTGAGTGACTGATGAAGTCTGCTCTTAATCGTTCCAATCGGTTCATTTTCAATTTTAGCAATTTCCGTAAGCGAATACCCTTTCCAATATAATAAATCAATGAGTCGTTTTTGTGGCTTGCTTAACTTATTTTTTGCTTTCGTAATTTCACTGTTAATCAGTCCATTTTCGATATCATTATTCGGATCCTCTATGTCAATTGACTGACTCATCCCGATTTGTTGGTTATTCTGAATATGAATACTGTCTTTACGAACATAATCTACACATACATTCCGTGTAACCGTTAACAGCCAATTCACGAAGTTCCCCTTTTCAGGGCTAAAACTGCTTTTTGTCGTCCAAAGCTTTAAAAAAACGAGCTGCACAATCTCTTTTGTTTTTTCTTCATTTCCATTAGTAAATTTAAAAATGAAGCCATAGATTAATTTAATATAGCGGTCATAAAGTTCTTCCAGAGCAGGACGATGCTTTTTAATTACTAATGCCATTAATTCTTGATCAAGTTTTTTTTTCAATCGCACCTGCACTCCTCGCCAAGTAATTTTTGAAAACGAACAACAGGAACAATCACGAGTCTGATCATTCCCCTTGTTTTCGTATTATGGAAAAACCGTATCATTATTTACAATATACCAAACATCTTTGACACCTTCTCCATTGACATCGCCTACTTGCTTATCATTTACAAAATAGTAGAGCGGGAATCCTTTGAAGGTAACCTGTTCTGCACCAGTATCCTCTCTTTTAATTGTTCCAAAATCTTTTTTGTCAAAGCCTTCTGGTACATTAAAATCCTGCTCCAAAAACGGTGGCCAATTTTCCAAACACTCACCCGAACAGCTGCTTTTTCCTTGTTCATCCTTTTTAAAATAGTACAGTGCCATTTCTTTCGAATCAGCCAAATACTTTCCTACTTTTTCATTTTCCAATAATTTCAGACTCGGTGTCGTCTCATCAGCTGTGGTAGTAACCGCTTGATCTTCCGTAGCAGAATCTTTCGTATCATTGCCACAGGCTGCTAAAAACAGTACACTTGCAACAATCGTTAACATAAACATCCATTTATTCTTCATTTAACTCCACTCCTTCACTTCCAGCCCCATTTTTGAAACACTTGATGAGAGGCTTCTGATTTTAAATATTCAATAAATTGTTTAGCTTCTTTCTTATTGTCCGTCTTGCTTGTTATACTTATCGGTGTTCCTCGATAAAGTTTTTCTTCATCTGGAAGCTGAACCAGTTCTGTTACATCTGTTAGACGATAATGCCAAGATTCATATGTAATCCAAGCATCATATTTAGAATTCTTCTTCCAAAGTTCGATAGCTTCAGCGCTCGACTCTACTGATATCACAATATTCTTGCTAATCCCAGAAATAAGCCCTTTCCTTCCTGCCAAGTCCTCCCAAAGACCAAGTTGCCCTGCTCCATTCACATCTACAATCTTCACACCGTTTTTCGTTAAATCTTCCAATGTTTGTATCTGTTTTGGATTTCCTTTTCTAACTAAAATTCCAGCTGCTCGCGGATACAAATCAGTACGAGTTTTTTCATTAATAATACCCGGATGTTTCAGGATAAAATCCGTCAACATATACTCAGATCCGCCGTAAATAATATCAGCATCCTGTTTGGCTTGATCTATCCATTTTACTTCAGGGCCCGCAGTTACTTCGACTTTGATCCCAGTTTCATCCGTAAAACGATCTGCCAACTCCTTCATTGGTCCAAGCGGTCCACCTGGTCCATATACTTTTACAACATCGTTCTTTGCAGGATGCCATTTAGATTCCATGACTGTTGAAAATCCTAACAACACAAGCAAACATACTATGCCCGCAACAAAAATGCCTTTCTTCTTCACACCTCTCTACTCTCCTTTCAGAAAAATCTGTTTATACTATAGGTAACGAGACAAACTGCCAAACGGTTTGAAAATAATTCAATTTTTTCAATTTATCATTTTGTATGCAGACATGGGGACAAGGCTTCGCAACTTACTAATCTAGACAATCTACATTGCAGATATACGTATTTATATTAAGAAAGGACTTCAAAGTCAGGCTCCGCTCCGCCACCATTGTGATTAGGCGAGTGTAGCGTGCTACAGGAGCGATCCATCATGGTAAATGGTGGCGTACTAACGTCTTATTTGTTTTGTAAAAAAAGAACCCCTCTTATCGGCGAACGAGAGAGGGGGGAGATGGATGTCGGTTAAGAGTTAACCAAATGTTCCTTTATATGTTTGGGACTCAGCTACATTTTTGACACGTCCTAAAAATTCAACGACCACTTTTTCAGTAGCAAACAATAAAAATAATTTCACAAACCACTTTAACGGGCGATTGGTCACTGTATATTTTAATAAAGTCTTATGATCATTTATTTTATTTAATTCATAAAAAGCGGTAATTTCAAACATATTAGCAAGAGTAAAACCGACTTTTAACTTTTTCTTATTAGCTTCATTCGAATATTCTAATGTTTCTACATCATACTCTTCTACTCGTTTTCCTTCTCGATAACTTTGGCGGTATATACTCCCAACCACTTCTTCAGTTATTTTAATAGGCTTGTGTTCGACAACTTGAGGCATAATTTCTTGCATATTTTCTAAAGAACCATCAAGAAACTTCCAAACCTGTTCAATTGGAGCGTTTATTTCTATGTCTTTTGTCCATTTTTTCATCGAAAATCACCTCTACCAAAATTCTTTAAGATTAAATCAAAAACTATTATTCCGAAATAAACCAGTTAATAAAAAAGCGTCTCCACATATTGTAGAAACGCTACCCGTTTGTCAACTTCTAGTACACTGACACTACTTTCATCTATTTTAGCCTGTATAGCTAATCTTCCCTGTCTCAACTAATTCCTTAAGTCCCATGAACATTAAATTCCACCCATGTTCAGATCCATCGCGATACTCTCCAAGAGCTTTTTCAATATCAGATTCTGTCCAATTTTCTTCATGAGGAACGATGATGATTTGTGAAAATGTCATTTCAGTGCCTTGTTGAAGTTCTTTTAGCTCCACAGTAATCGTATCTTCTGTTTCGCTGAATTGTGGCATTTTAAATGTAAACACTAATTTTGTTGGAGGATCAATTTCAAGATATTCCCCTATTGCTCGATAATCTTTTCCACCTCGATGGTCAACAATTTCCCAAGTGCCACCTACTTGAGGATTATTTTGTGCCACTTTATTCGTCCCTTCCAATGTAAAGAACCATTTTCTCATCATCTCACTGTTCAACCATGCGTCAAAAACTTTTTCAGGTGCTACATCAAAATTTCTTATCATTGTTAAAGTGGTTGTTGAATAGTTGTTCATTTAAATACTCCTTTATGTCATATAATGTTCTTTCTTTTTCGCTTTCAATTCTTTAACTCTATTCTTTAGTCCTCACTCATTCGTTCCAAACCTTTTAGCTGCTCTAGCACGAGCTCTCTCAGCTTCCACCTCACGATTGCGAGGTTCAGCACTCGTTTCCAGTGTATTCAATAAGTTCCTAGAAACCAATGCTATCTCATTGACTGCATGAAAAAATGCCTCCTCGTTCGCCTTTGAAGGTTTGTTATAGCCCGTTATCTTTCTGACGTACTGAAGAGATGCTGCGTGAATCTCTTCATCGGTAGCTGGTGGATCGAAATTAAATAAGGTTCTAATGTTTCGGCACATATTTTTCTCCTTTTTGCTTTCACTTTACTACATTCCATTCCACAAAGAATTTCTAATTTCCTTTTCTTTTGAAAAAGTAACACAATATTATTTAGAAGTAGAAAAGTATTTTCCCCTACATCATTGTTCATTTATATACTCTTCGTTTAAACAGTCTCATAACCCAAGAGGTTCAGAAAAGTACCCGATTGTTACAAAAAATATGACTTTCTTCGCCAAGGGGAAATTGCTTTTTTATCTTTTTTTCACAGTGTTCGAATGGTTTCACGATTCGCCACATACTTATCCACGATGGCCTGAACGGTTTGAGTATACAGAATGGATGGTTGTTAGTTTTCGACCCGTTCTCATTTTATGTTTATAGGATAATTATAACAGAACAAACGTTCTTTAATCAATGAGTATGCATAAAAAGATTTGTTGTATAATTAAGAAGTTATTGATTTTTGCTTAACACAAGAAGTGAAGTTCTTATTTAAGAAATACTCCCTTTTCTTGAATAAATATTATAGTTGTTGGTACATCCATAAGGGTTGGCTTGAAAATTAAGTAGCCCATCATTATGAGGGCAAAATAAAAGAACCCATTCAGTATCAAATAGATTCAATTATAATTGAAGATTAATTTTATGTTCCCATTCCATCCTTCATTTCATCTGTGTTGATCTACCAGAATCGGATTACCATCAGGATCTTCAATTGTAAAACTTGCAGGACCTTCGCTTGTTTCATCCGCTTCAGACAGCATTTTAATTCCTTTTGCTTTAAGTTGTTTCTGAATATCCCTAATGTCCGTAAATGAATTGAGATTTTCGGCATTTTCATTCCAACCTGGATTAAAAGTAAGAATATTCTTTTCAAACATTCCTTGGAACAGACCGATTATGCAACTTTCATTCTTCATAATGAGCCAATTTTGGGTAATATCCCCTCCAAACACTTGAAATCCTAGATTCTCGTAAAATGATTTTGATTTGTTAATGTCTTTTACACTTAAACTTACAGAGAATGCACCTAGTTTCATATTTCCTCCAATAATAAATTAATAATTTAGAAAATTAATCGCGTAAATTAAGTATACATGATTACTTTGAAGAACACATTTCAGTTTATCCAATTTTTATAAAATACAACCAAAGCCCGGTTAAAGGAATAAACCATATTCCATTGAGAGGTTAAGTTCGAAAATAAATTCAGGAGACTTTGGATGGATCATGTATTGTGGACAAGTAATTATATTACAAGTGCAACAACAGCAGGAGCGAAGGATCAAAAACAGGTACTGACTAGGCTTCTGAAAAATCAGGAGGATATTGGTAATTCTGTAAAGCCAGTATACGGAGAGAAAGCTGGGAACAAACTTACGGATTTGCTCAAGGATCATATTGTTATTGCGGGGAAAATTGTAGATGCGGCTAAAAGCGGAAATAAAGCCGTGGTGAATCAGCTAAACAAAGAATGGTATAGAAATGCTGATGAAATAGCAGCCTTCCTTAGCGGGGCCAACCCCTATTTAAAAAATGAAGATCTAAAAAATTTGCTGTATATGCATCTGAAATTAGTGACAAATGATTTATCTGCAAGTTTAGCAAAAGATTGGAACGCAAGAATCGTTTCAATTGATGAAGGGGTCACACACATCATCCTAATGGCAGATACTATTTCTAGGGGAGTTGTGAAGCAGTTTCCTGATAAATTTAATAAATAATCTTAAGAATCTCCAGAATTCTGTTGGAGATTCTTTCATTATAGGGGCATTTGCTTACGTCTATACAACTGGTTCAACCAAATACCGCGCCCTGGTTGGGAATTAAGCTTTTTGCAACGAAGCTAATCAAGATAATAAATGGAGAGCTCTTATATTTTGTTTTTCCTTTAAATTCATTCAATTATCAACATTTACAATTAGCACTGTAATCCTTCACAAGTAGATCACGTGGATACATACCTGCTCCTAATTTTCAATAAAAAAACAAAACAAAAAAGGTTTTAAATGGTATAACATATTATTTATAACCTTTTTTATTTTAATCTCGTTGGTACCCACTTATATATACAATGAATTTTTTTCATTAAATAACAAAAGGCAATAGGAGTGACATACTATGAAATTTGTATTTGATTTGGACGGGACGATTTGCTTTAAAGGGCAGCCTGTTTCTGATAAGCTGCTTAGCTCATTAGAAAAATTAGTTGATCAAGGACATGAAGTTATTTTTGCTTCAGCTAGACCAATCCGTGATTTACTCCCCATTTTACATGAACGCTTTCATCAATACCCAATGATAGGTGGCAACGGAGCAATGGTGGCGATAGAAGGAAACATCGCATCAACAGTGAGCTTCAATAATGACTTGCTTTCTAATATTGTTCAACTACTGAAGTCGTATAACATTACGTATTATTGTCCAACTATTTCATTTGATGCATTGTTCGGCGATTAATTGATATGATTGATGCTTATCCTTTGGTGAATAAGTGATGGTTACAATCATGATTTCATCTGCTAATACATGAGATTGAATCTTTAAAAGCTTACTTTTTACCCCATTCGGATTACCTATAATCATTTTCTTTTTTATTCTTTCAATTGACTCTTGATCACGTAGATTTAATTGAAATTCTTTTGCTTCATCGAAAGAAGGAACACCTTGGTTCTCTTCCCTATTCTCGTTTTGCAGTTTCCAAATGATCGAACTTAAGGCAATTTCCTCTGCTTTTTGAGTAGTTTCTGCGCAAATTACTGATAAAGCCATAATAACGTAAGGTTTTTGGCCTTTTTTTCTTGGTTGAAATGAATTACGATATTGTTGGATAGTTTCTTCTCCGTTTTCATCACTCATAAATTGTCCGAAACAATAAGCTAAACCATTTTCCGCTGCAAAATTTGCACTTTTTTTACTCGTTCCTAGCATCCAAAGTTCAGGACTAATTTGCGGCAACGGAGAAGCCGGTAATATGGACTCCTCATTATCTATGTATTTAATTAATTCTTTTACCAAATGAGGCATTTTATAGACATTTTGCAAATAGTTGTCTGATAATGCATTTGATGCTTCAGCAGGACCACCCGGTGCCCTCCCGATCCCCACATCAATCCGATTTGGAAATAGAGTGGATAACAAGTTATAGGTTTCTGCCACTTTATATGGCTTATAATATGGCAATAAAACCGCCCCAGAGCCAATTCGTATATTTTTTGTGTTTGCTCCAATATAACCTAACATCACCTCGGGTGCTGAGCATGCAAGCCCTGGCAATGCATGATGTTCAGCAATCCAATAACGTGAATATCCTAATGTCTCCCCTATTCTTGCAAGTTTCATTGATTCCTGTAGTGCCTCGTGTGCCGCTTGATTAGTTGAAATAGGAGATTGATCTAAAATGCTTAATTTCATAAAATGAAATTCCCCTTTTCTATTTTGTTCCTTCTTTTAAAGTCAGTTTAAATTCGCCAATTTGTCCTTTTTCGTATAGATTTGTAATAGATGTTGAATATTCTTGGATCGTTCCGCGGAACTCAAGATGTTTCTCAGGTACTATTACATCAAATGTTCCTTTATAAAGAAGTGTTGTTATGTCATGGTAGTCGTCACTTGTAACATAAAAAGTTACCGAAATTCGAATTCCGTTTTTTTCTTTTTTCTCTTCATAATGTGTGATTTTGATTTTCGTATCATTTAGTTGAATTTCCTTAACCATTCTATCATCATCCCTTTCCCAAAAAAGAATAACACACCCTTAACTAGTTAACGAACTCTATTGCTTAGAATTGAAGCCTATGATATACGTTTGTCGTGCCCTTAACTTATTCAAACCCTTACCTATCTGTATGAGGAAGAATCCCAAGAGGAATTGAAAAAAATTACTATTTTAAGTTGAGATCGATATTAAAATTGATCAAATATAATAAAAAAAACGCCATTTTAATCAAACTTTTTTAAAATGACGTTTCTTCATTTGCTGTTACATATGTATTTGAGAGAAACTGTTAATATTGCTTTTTTCTAAAGCCATATTTTATTCTATCGAACTAAAAGAGGAAAATAGCGATAAAAATTAATGGGCATTCATTTCTTCTACAATTTCTTCTCCACTTAGATTAGAAAAATAATAAGTTGGCCAATTGTCTAATTCATTTAAAAGAGTGCCATGATCTTCATCTCCCAAATAAATATGGTAATGTTCTGCTTTTGTTGGATAAATACTATGATCACTGAATTGAACATGTTTTGGTACTCCATCTACTTCCCCAACTAAATCAAATAAATATCGAACGCCTCTATTTCCGGATTCATAAGTCAAAATTTCGTATCCATGATACTTGTATTCTCCTACTTTTCCTTCTCCATTTTTATAAAATGTCATCATATTATCTTTTATAACGATCCGATTAATGTCTGTTTCATACCCAACTTTATAATAGTCTTTGTATTCTTCAAAGGTTTTATCTTTGTTTGTTTCTACTTTTTTCTGTAAGACCTTATCTAAAGTTCCATCTAATAAGTATGGATAGACTGATTGCCAATCTCCTTCCCAATCTGATAATTCCCTATCTTCAACTTCGTCATCCTCAAATATCCCTGAATATATTTCTTTCTGCTTTTCATCATCGTGATTATGGTTATGATTATGGCTATGATTGGTACCTTCTGTAGATTCAGAATTAGAAGTAGAAGAAGTAGGTTCAGAATCTGAGGAAGCATGTTCGACAGGTGTATCTACTTTTTCTTGACAGCCTGTAAGGACTAAACCTAATAAGAAAAACACAAATATTGATTTGATAAGTTCCTTTTTCATAAATAAAAGATCTCCTTTTCCATTATAATAATAGGTGTAAATCGTAACAATTACTATTTATACTTTTATGAATATACTATGTTTCGAATCTTCCGTCAATATAAAACGTAATGATTATGATTTATGTTTTTTTAATTAATAGGAGCTGTTAAACTTGCCTGTTGATTGCAGCGAGAGGCGTTCGCTTTCCGCGGGCGGTCCGGGAGCCTCCTCGGCGCATTGCGGCTGTGGGGTTTCCCTTTGACTCGCTTTTCCAGCAGGAGTCTCACGCCTTCCACTCCACAATCAACAAAGTGCTAAAATCAACAACAAGCTTTAACATAGCCAATATAAAAGGGAGGACTTATTTAACTTCCCTTAAGCCCTTCCCTTCAAGAATCTCTTGAATACCTTCCTCACAAACCCCGTATAAACGCCAGGAACAAGTTTCACACACATTTTTAATATCGGCGGGTACGACATACTGCCGGATGTGTGACTCAATGTCCTCCCAACTCAGAACTTGTCCGACTTTAAGCCCCAATTTATCTAAGATATTGGAATCTCTTTCATAAATATTGTTGTCTTGGCAGTGGTATTCACCTGAGTTGGGGTACTTTTCACACAACTGATCAGGTCCCCTTACAAGCTGAATCCCGGTCTTAGGGTTTTCTCTCAATGTTTGATGCAATTTAGTCATATTTTCAACGTATTCTTTGGAATAGCCCATTCCCCGATAGCCCAGAAGACAAAAAATATGATGACCACGCAGCTTATACATAAATTCTCCCCAGTTCGACACGTTAATTAAAATTCAAATGTTAACCAAAATAATTAATCAGTTAACTTATTTGTCATTATAACATACCATACCTGATCAATTGGGAACTTATTAAAGTATGGGTTCCAACTTCAAATTCCCTGTTATTTTATAGTCTAATCGCTGCAAACATCATTTATTACTTGCTTGGATTAATATTTATTATTTACTAATAAACAGAATTATTTAAAGTGGATAAAATAACTATCGCATTTTAATAACACATAAATTAATCTTCACTAAGGTTACTGTCACACATGCTCTTACTGCTGTATCATTTAAGTGTGTACTAAAGTTTCACTTGGAAGATTAGACAGAAAGATTAAGTGCTTTTGTTCTTCTTTATTTCTATCATTTCAAGAACTTAATGGCTCAGATGAGGTTGAGCATGCCGATAGAACTAATAGCAAAATACTAAGCACGACACTAATTGTTAACTGTTTGGTGATCATTTGTCCCTTTATAAATTGAAATGATTACGATTTATATCATCTCTATATTCTTATAAACTAGCGACAATTCGTTCTGCCGCATGGCGTGCTCCAGAAATATTTCGAGCTATTGGTCCGATTTCAAGCTCTGCCAAAGCCCCTGTGACATATAAATCTGGACCCCATTGTAAAGACTGTGAAACGATGGGATAACCACAGTCAGCACAACGCAATTGGTACATGTCGATGACGGGAGATAGCCATTCTTCTCCTGGTAATGATGACAAAAAACCAGTTGCTAATAATATTGTTCCAGTTTGTTCAATAATCTTGCCATTTTTGTCATGAAGCATAATGTTTCCATTTTGAACTTCAGTACTTTCCACTTCTCCGTCTACTAAACGTAAGCTCCCTTGCTTTATCCGATTTAACAATTTCATATGTAAGTCAGGTGGAATGGAGCCTTTATGCCGCGCTTCGATAATTTGTTCACGCCTTTTTTGATAACTTTTCAGATTGCGAAAAGAATATTGATTCTTTGGTCCTAACCATGCTGGATCACTATCAAAATCAAAAATCCGAAATGGATGTCTTTTCAATAATGTAACCTCATTCGGAAATCTTTCACCGAGCTTCAGTGCCAAATGAACGGAAGAAATTCCACCACCAATAATCGTGATTGGCCTTTTTACTTGATCAAAAGCAGGTAATTGATCATCGAAAATATGAAAAATAGTAGATTCCTGATTTTGTTTTAACCGAACCGCCCACTCTGGCCAGTACGGCTGCTCTCCTATCCCAATGGCAAGGAAAAGTTTGCGACCGTATAGTTGCTCGCCATTACTCAAATGGACGGCCCATCCATTTTCCCTTTTGGAGGCGGCTCTGACCTTCCCTTGCACCCAAGCCCGTTTTATAGATAATTCATCACAAAGATGCTCACAATGCTCCATAAAGGCAGCCAATGAAGGGCGTTTATATCGACCATAAAAAGCAGTATTCCAATCATCCCCACTTTTTTTCACATAAGTTTGCAAACTGAACGGTTTAACATCCAAATGGTGAACGGATGGCGATCGTAAATAAGGCATCGAAATGACTTCCGTACATTGCCTCCATCTGGCCAATGGCTCTTCATTCATATCAACAATAGCAAGCTGGTCGACAGTCACTTTCCCTGATTTAAGTAAAAAGGTGGCCAGTGTTATCCCTTGAATCCCCCCACCAACAATAATGCAATCCAGCATAAGAACACCCTTTCATACAAATCGTAATTATTTCGATTTATTATTCAAATTAACATTTTCACCATTATAATGCAAGCATATTTTTTATGTAAGGTTATGTTAAAGCTAGTTGTTGATTTCGGCATTATGTTGATTGGAGCAGAAGGCGTGAGACTCCTGCCGGAAAAGCGAGTACCTGTAACGGAAATCACCCCAGGATAGTAGTATAAATAGAATTTACAAGCAACAAAGTTTACGACAACAGCCATGTAAAAAACATCTATCCAGAAGATAGATGCTTTAACCAAAAGTATATAAGAACATCAAGAGTTACAATGGTCAATCTTTTACATTACGTTGGCTATTTTCAGCTAAATATTTAGCATATTGAATCGTATTTCTCGCTACATCTAATTCACAATTAAATATGATTGGCGCTCCTGGTCTCCAATTCACTTCAAATAACCACAATTTTTGATTTTCATCAATTCCAACATCAATCCCTAATTCATCCAATGACACATCATCATACAAAGAATCAAAGTGGTTCGAAAAACTTATAGCGAAATATTCAAGTGTTTTTTTTATATTATACCAGGAATCATCGAATTCTTTTTGTAAAAAAATATCCAGATAACCAGTATATCCCCCACTTCCGATATTTGGTGCAATGCTTCCTACAGTTCCTATGCGTGGATATATTGAGGTAATGACCCACTTTCCTTCGCCGTTTTTTTGTACATGCAACCGGAAGTCATATACTTGGCCCGATTTAATTTGACAGGAAATGAACTGTTGAGCTAAATACTTTTGTTCTTGAATCTTTCGAATTGTGAATTCGACCAATTCTTGTTTAGTATAAATAGAAATGTCCCCATGTTCATTTACTCTGTATTTATCATTTCCTTCCTTTTCAATAAAAACGATCCCTTTTCCCTGATTCCCGGATACTGGTTTCATAATTACTTTTGGATAATGACGGACCATTTGCATAAATCGATTAGCGTCTATTAAATCCATTGAAGGTATAAGATATTGCGCAAACATTTCCCCTTTTTTTATCAGCTTATTAACATATGATTTATCACCAACTGAGTGACTTGTAAAAGGAATGATTTCTGATAAAATATCCACGATTATTTCTGCTTTATCCGTTAGAGGATAGCTGGCATTATAGATAACGTCTGGAAAAGGGAACTTCTTTTCCTGCCAATTTCCGTTCTCATATATTTTCCCATTAATTGTTCGGTCATCCATATTGACTTTCCCAGGCGTAAAGTAAAAAAAGGGAATCCCTTCCGCTTTCGCTACAGCTGAGTAAGCATATGCTCTTCTCACCTTTTGAGGATCCTCTCGATGGTGAAGCATGCCAATTAAGGTCATAATCGTTATATCCCACCTTTATAAAATGCTGTTCTTTAAAAATATAAAACAAAGCTAGTCTTTATTCCTATTTTTTAAATCACGGCGAACAATATTGGACCTATTTATATATTCTATAGTATAGATTTTATTCAATTGAGACGGGTGGGATAACATGACTTTATGAATACGATTATCTTTATTGGCTCTAATAAATCAGGTTCGAGCAGAGAAGCGATAAAAGCTGCAGAGCGCCTTGGCTATTTGACCGTTCTATTTACAAATAAACAGCAATTTCTAGAACAAAGATTAGAATTTCCTGATGTTCATCAAATGATATTCACAGAGCTATCTGATTATCAGGCATTAACAAACAGTATTCAAGAATTAATAAATCGCGGACTAGTGATTCAGACAATCTTAAGCTTTATAGATCCTTATGTAAATATCGCCGTATCGTTAGAGGAAAAGTTCTGTACAAACGTTGATTCTGTTAATCCAATTCTGAATATGGAAGATAAAGTTTTAACAAGAAATCTTCTAAAAAACCTCCGATCTTCTCCTTACTTTGCCATTTATACATCAGAAGACTCCTTAAAAGATTTCCTTAATGAACAAAAAAACCATCTACCATTAATAGTGAAATCCCCCATTTCTGCTGGATCAAAGGATGTCTTACTGGCAAATGATATCTATCAATTAAACTTAGCAATGAAAAAACTACTAAACAAGTATAAAGATACACCTATTTTAATTGAAGAATTTTTAACTGGACCTCAATATTTAGTTGAAACAGTAGTACACGATGGTACTATTACTATTGTAGCTGTTATTGAACAAGAAATTACGTTCAAAGAACGTTTTATCGTAACAGGATATAGCTTGTTAGCTTATATGGACAAACCGTTTTTTGATCATCTCTATGAAACAGTTTGTACAATTGTAGAAGCATTTGACATGAAAAATGGTGCGTGTCACCTCGAATTGCGTCACGTTCGAGGGAGATGGAAATTAATCGAGATTAACCCTAGAATTTCTGGTGGTGCTATGAATCGCCTGATTGAGGTGGGGTATGGCATTAATTTAGTAGAAGAAACGATTCAGATATTTTTAGGAAATCAACCGAATCTTACGAAAAAACATCGTAAGTACGTGTATGTACATTATCTAACTGTAGATATTGAGGGTAAATTGGTTAGTGTTACCGGGAAAAATCGTGCTAGTAAATATCCAGGAGTGCAAGAAGTTTTTATAAAACCACGCAAAGGAAAGATATTACGGCCCCCTTTATCAATGGGAGATCGTTATGGATACGTGTTAGCCTCCTCATATAATAAAGAAGAAGCGAAACAAATGGCGATAGAAGCAGCTAAAGCAATTCGTTTTAACATGGAAAAACTATAATGATTACGGGCCAAACTACAGAAACAAGAAGCGCCTTTAGTTCCAATTCAAAATTGGACAGCCTATATGGGCCACTAAAACATCTAAATTGTCTCACAATGATTAAAACGTATAGGATTTACTACGTGATTCTAGTGTAAATGACTCGGGTTTTTATCTTTTATTCTAGTACTAAAAAATAGTAAGTAGATGTTTAACTATTAAAAGTCATGAGCATTATACCTATGTTTAGACTAATCTTTCGTGAAATTCATCTTCATAAACTTTCGCATTTTGTTTTTAGCGATTTCTTCAGGAAATATCATTGGCGCTACACCAGAAGGACTAGTATACATTTGATTGTTGCCACTACTATGTATTTCAATCAGATTGTTTTATCTTGGTGAAATGTAAAAGAAACAAAAAGTTATTCTATAGATTATGTCCTCACACTCTATACACTTTACCGACAGATAAAGTGAAACTTCAATCAGTGGGGGTTTTCTTCATCCCCCACTAATCGTTAGTCCCGTTCTACAACGCTATCTCTCCGCTACTGTGTAGATATAACGATACTATGAACCCGATTCAATGATTCCCAAACTAAGTACGGCCCATCCTGCGACATCGTTTGTGTGACCCACATCCTGTGGGCCTCAACTAAATCTTTGAAGATCACAAAGGTAAGTTTCACTGTATCTCACCAATCGGGCTAATACGGGCAGTTATCCCCCCACCTATGCTTCTTCGATTCCTCTTAGCCTTGAGGTGGAGGTCTTACTGCCAGTTAATGCGGAATAAACGATATAAAGGAGTTGTATGGTTTAATTCCTTTCATTATTGGACTATGGCTGTCGTCATTTGTTTTTTTAGCATTTCCGCCGCTTTTCTCGGATCATCTGCTTTCATTATTGCCGATACAATCGCTGCACCAGAAATACCGCTATTGAGAATTTGGGGAAGATTTGCGGAGGTTATGCCGCCAATCGCAACTGCTGGAATGGTAACAGCTTGGCAAATCATGTTAAGCACTCCATGCTGTAGCATCGAAGCATCTTTTTTTGTTGAAGTTGGAAAGACAGAACCTACCCCAATATAATCAGCTCCGTCTGCCTCAGCTTTCAAGGCTTGTTGGACATTTTTAACGGAGACGCCAATCTTCATAGACATAGGAACTAATTGCTTCACAACAGATAAAGGAATATCACCTTGCCCAATATGAATACCATCCGCTCCGACAGCAAGTGCAAGATCCACGCGATCATTTATGAAAAGCGGGATGGAATAGTTGGCAAGTAATTGTTTAATTTTTAACGCTTTTTCATAAAAGATTTTTCCATCCGAGTTTTTTTCTCTTAATTGAACAGCTGTAACTCCTCCAAGAATAGCTTCTTCAATAATTTGCTCAAGTTTCTCAAGCGGAATTGATTCTTCTGTGACAAGGTAAAGACTAAGATTATCTCGTAGCGTACTCATTTATTTGTACCTCCTTCATCCAAATCTCTCCGTTCATCAGTGATATCGTATCGACTAATTTCACTCGGAAAGTACCTGTTCCTTCTCCTTCTAATAGCTTGCTTTTCGTTAATTCGCCAGCAATACTCATGACAGATATTCCCGCTACTGCTGCGTCAAGCATCTGATCTGTTACGCCAGCAAAGCTGCCAATTAAGGATGTCGCCATACAGCCTGTACCTGTCACTTTTGTCAATAGGGGATCACCATTGTTCACTATAACAGTCGTTTCACCGTTACTAATTGCATCTGTTCTACCACTTACAACGATTGTACTGTTTAGTTCTACTGCTGCTTTGACAGCAAGGTCCGCTCCTGAAAGAGACACCATACCTGAATCCACGCCCTTTGTCTGACTTTGGCCTCCTATTAAACTATAAATTTCACTGGCATTCCCTCTAATAATGCTCATCTTCACTTCTTGAAGAATTTTTTCAGCCATCTCGATTCGATAAGGTGTTGCCCCAGCTCCAACAGGATCAAGTATAACCGGTATGTTAGCAGAGTTAGCTGCTTTTCCAGCTAGAATCATTGCTTCACAGGAATCCGCGTTCAGCGTCCCTAAATTGATGACTAGTGCATGAGCGATTTTCGCCATATCTGCGGCCTCATTCACACTTGATGCCATAACAGGAGAGCCGCCAATAGCAAGAGTAATATTCGCACAATCATTGATTGTGACAGAATTGGTTATATGATGAACAAGTGGATTTACATTTCGAACTTTCTTAAATAATACTTCAATTCTTTTTAGCATAATAATCCCCTCCAGATTTATCCCGCATTAACGGACAGTAACCCCCACCTCAAGGCTTAGAGGTACTAAGAAGCATAGGTGGAGATAACTGCCCGTAAAAGCCCGATTGGTTCAACTAACAATTAGTGGGGGATGCCCCCCACTTATTGAAGTTTCACTTTATCCCCCATTAACGGGCAGTAACCCCCACTTCAGGGCTCAGAGAAATCTAAGAAGCGTAGGTGGAGATAACTGCCCGTAAAAGCCTGATTGGTTCAACTAACAATTAGTGGGGGATGCCCCCCACTTATTGAAGTTTCACTTTATCCCCCATTAACGGGCAGTAACCCCCACTTCAGGGCCTAGAGAAATCTAAGAAGCGTAGGTGGAGATAACTGTCCGTAAAAGCCCGATTGGTTCAACTAACAATTAGTAGGGGATGCCCCACTAATTGAAGTTTCACTTTATCCCGCATTAACGGGCAGTAACCTCCACTTCAGGGCTTAGAGAAATCTAAGAAGCGTGTGGAGATAACTGCCCGTAAAAGCCCGATTGGTTCAACTAACAATTAGTAGGGGATGCCCCACTAATTGAAGTTTCACTTTATCCCGCATTAACGAACCGTCAGTGCGAAGGTAAAAAAACATTGATGGAAGTTCCATTATGATTGATGAACTTTCTGAAATTGATAGAAATGATTGACTGGCCCATGTCCTTTTCCGATGGCAAAGCTGTCACGGATAGCTTGCGTAATATATTCTTTTGCTTGACGGATTGCATCCTCGATTCCAAGTCCGTTTGCTAAGTTAGCGGCAATCGCTGATGAAAGTGTACAGCCTGTACCATGAGTATTTTTCGTTGAAATTCTTTCACTCCTTAACCATATATAATTAGCTCCATCATAAAAAAGGTCGTTTGGATCTCCGGCAGAATGTCCTCCTTTTAACAAGATTGCTCTCGCTCCTAATTGCTCGATGATCTGGCAAGCTTCATATATATCTTGTTTGGATTGAATCGTTTTCCCTGATAACGTTTCCGCCTCTGGTAGATTCGGAGTCACGATCGTTGCCATTGGTATCAATAGCTTTTTCAATGCTTCTACAGCGTCCATTTCAAGTAGATGATGCCCGCTTTTAGAAATCATGACTGGATCAAGGATAATATGCTGCGGCTTATATGTATGTAGCGTTTTGGCAACCGTTTCAATCGTTTCAGCCGAACCAAGCATCCCAATTTTCACAGCATGAACTTCAATATCGTCGAACACTGCTGATATCTGGTCGCGAATAATTTCTTTGCTCATCGTTTGAATCGAACGAACCTCTACCGTATTTTGGGCGGTAACAGCTGTGATAACAGACATACCAAACACATGATGTGCAGAGAATGTTTTTAAGTCAGCTTGAATTCCTGCTCCCCCTCCTGAATCAGAGCCTGCGATTGTAAGTGCTGTTTTCATATAGTAACCCCTCCAAATATTTATTTTTCAAGAAAACCTTTAATAATATAAACGCAATACTTGCGCCTGCTAAAGAACTAATTGAAAATGCGGGTAAAAAGCCAAACAAAGCAACTTTTTTTCCTAAAAACAACAAGGCAAGTGGATAACAAGCAAGTGCCCCAATAATCCCCGTACCTATAACTTCACCTAGACAAGCAAAACCAATCTTTTTTGTATACCTGAATAATAGTCCTGCAAGCAAAGCCCCAATCATACTGCCTGGAAAAGCAAAGATAGAACCCGTTCCTGCCATGTTTCGAATGATTGAGACGAGCAAAGCTTGAGCAATGGCATAGCCAGGCCCTAACATAACGGCCGTTAATACGTTCGCTAAGTGTTGGATCGGAAAGATTTTAGCAAAACCCATTGGAATAAAAACAAAGGAACTAGTCAGTGCTGTTAATGCTGTAATCATGGCAGTAAGTGAAAGTTTTCTAATCGAATTCACCATTTCATCTCCTTTTCATCTGTTTTATACATTTGCTAGGAAAATCGTTGTAGTGAGAAAACGAAACTTTTAAACAAAACCAAAAACCCCCTTCCTGAAATAGGAAAGGGGTAGATATTCACATATAAACTAGCTAAGCTAATATCTCCACTTCCCTCCGCCAGCATGATCCGGTTCAGGTTCAAAGGGTCTAGAACAAAGTTCCATCTCAGCCTCTTAAAGACTCCCCTAGTGCAATGTATATTTAGTTACTGTCATCATACCATGTTGAAGCAAAAATGCAATGCCTGAAAATTTGCAATTAACGTTCTTTTGCGGAAAAGGTGCGGGGCTCTGCAAATTCAGCTCCGTGCCGCAACCTTCATAAGGTGATACAGTTTATAAGCCCTGAACCTTTTTCTTTTTCATCGTTGGGCTTTAGAGCAGACGCTTATGGGTGTTTTCAGATAACCTCTTAGCTCAGTTCTTCTTTCAACCACGATTCTAACTTGAAATTTTCCCCATTAAAACGTTAAATCTACTTATTTTGTGGCATACTTTATTAATCTAGCTCATTTCATAAGTTATAGTTGTCATTTTAGTCTAACTAAATTAACCTACTAAATTACGAGCAAAGAGCTAGTTTCGTTCATGATCCCTTTATATCGTTTCTGCCAATCTCCAAATCGCGAATTCTTGATTTTTATGTTTTTCAGATGCAGTCATCGAACCATTCGCTGTTGCCATTATTTTTTGGTAAATTTCTTCGCCTATTTCCTCAATCGTGTTTTTCCCTTCGATTATTTTTCCAGCATTCACATCAATATGCTCTGACATGATTTCATATAGTCTTGGATTTGTGCCAATTTTGATGACAGGAACGATTGGTGAGCCTGTTGGAGAACCCTTTCCAGTGGAGAATAAAACAATCTGTGCTCCACCAGCCGCAAGGCCGGCTACCGATTCTACGTCATATCCAGGTGTATCCATGAAGATAAACCCTTTTTTCGATGGTGCTTCGGCGTAATCAATTACTTCCATTAACGTTGAATTTCCGCCTTTTTTAATACAACCTAAAGATTTTTCTTCTAAGGTCGTTAATCCCCCTGCCATATTTCCTGGAGTCGGATTTGCTGACCTAATATCTTCACCCGTGTCTTTGATTCTTTCTTCATATTCTTTTACTATTTTAAGAAATTTCTTACCTACTTCAGGATCTATGGCTCGCTTTGCCAAAATATGTTCGGCACCGATGGCTTCTGTTGTTTCCGCTAGAATACTAGTCCCGCCATCTCTTACAATAAAATCGGAACATGCTCCAATCGCCGGATTTGCGGTAATCCCTGACCATGCATCTGATCCACCACATTCAAGTCCAATGATTAGCTCAGTAACATCAGCTGTTTCTGTCTTTTCAGTTTTACTTCTATCCATTGCTTCTTCTAGCCATTGTTTCCCTTCTTTAAGGACCTCACTAACAGGCTTATCTTTATTAAAATAAATGGCATGAACATGATGATTTTCATCTTTTAAAAGTTCTTCAAGCTCTTTTGCAAGTGGGTCATCACCCATGCCTAAAAATAGGGCGCTACTTACATTTGGATGTCCCGCAGTCCCTTTTAAAGTCCGGATTGTCTGCTTATAATCTTCGGGGAACTGAGCTTGCCCTCCTTGGTGGACGACTGGAATCACACCTGGAACGAGCTGAGCTATTTTTTTGGTGAAACTCGCCAATTCACCTACTGTATTCATGACAATTACATGATTTCTGACCCCTATACTGCCATTTGGTCTTCGATACCCTTCGAATGTTTGCATTGTATTGCCCCTTCCTCAATTAATTTGAGCGTATAATTACCTTATTCAATTAGTTTTCAAGAACTGAATGTATCAACATGATCTATAAAAGAATGATCTCTTTCTTCATTTTTAAGACCACGAACATTGAAAACATGGACATGAAACCCAGGAGATATTTCTGCTGTCGCAATTCCCATGCACTCTCCATACTTCATGATTTTTCCTTCATTCTTAATATAAGAGGTAGCCACTTTATGCCCGTATGAAATATCTTCCATCACCTTTATTTGGTCCTTTTCACCTTGTATAGAAAGCAGCTCGCCTGATTTTAAATTTTTCAATGCAACTGCCACATTGTCGTTCGGATTTAATTTGAGTGCATTATATTTTTTGTCCATTCCCCATCCTCCTTCTCCTCTATTAAAATGTTGTTCCTACATGTGGAATAGAAAACTCGCCTAGTTCCAACTTTTCAAGACTCGTTTGTTTTCCTGAAGAGATTTCTACTAGCTCTTTCATGACTTTTTCCACTTGAACAGAAGGATCCTCTTCGGTTATTGTATAATCGACTAGTTCATCAAATGAGCCATATGGATTTTGCGGTGTAATTGTCATACACGGCAGAGCGACTGAACCTGTCAAGATTCCTCGGCTACTCACAACGATCACTAGATTACATCCACTTGAGGCCATATTAGAAAAAGTCTCTACCATATTGCTCGTACCAACGATAAGATGTAGCCCTTTCTCTTTCGGCTTCTCATTATAGCCAAGTAGACTTTCAATTGGACTAGTCCCTGTCATTTGAGCTTCAAGAGCAGCTAATAATTTTTCTTCTTTTGAGAAACTGCGAGCAGCACTTTGGTCTTTATGAATTTCTTTCCAACGTTTCCGGTGTAATCCTTCTTCCAACTTTCTTAGTTTATCTTTTGCCTCTTGACTGTTTGTGCGTTCTGCCAATAATAAACCAGCCGGCTCTAAAGTATCTGTAAGTCCCATCATCACTGTCGCATCATTTTCAACTAATAAATCGATTACTTTCCCTACTACAGGAACTATTCTTTTCAATGAATCCTCATCGATATCAACAGTTACAATCCCAACAGTCAAAGAAGAAAGCGGAAGATTCTCTCTTTTCATTGCTGCCGCTTCCTTTGCCCATTGTTCAACAATCTGCACACCTTTTTTTGTTGTATTTTCTCCACCTGCTAATTGTTGGATGCCGATTCCTTCTATTGGCTTTGTTTTCGGAATGCTTTTTAGTAATCCGCTAACTTGATTCGTCTCACAGCCTAATCCTACAAGAAGTGCCGAATAAAGATTTGGATTAGCTGAAATACCGACCAACATATTTTTTGTTAGTTGAAAATCATCACCAAGTTGGGCACATCCATTTGAATGGATTATCGGAATAGTCCCAGGTACACTTTCTGAAATTTCCTTAGCAATCACACTAGAACACACGACAGAACATACAACGCCAATATAATTCCTCGTTCCAGCAGTTCCGTCATTTCTTAAATAGCCTTCAAAAGAATAGTCCATACATGATCTCACCTTTCTTATTTACGGATTAAACATCAGATTATTCTGTATTTTACGCACAATTATAACCCGTTTACTTATTTTGGTATATCCAAATCAAACTCTTACATCTTCACAGGGGCTGCAGGATTCTCAATGTTCCGTTCTTTATTCTTTCGCTGAAACTCTTCTTTTCCATCAATCCCTTTGCGTCTCTGATATTTATCTGCAAGAATAACAGCAACGGGAACTAGTAGTGCTGTCGAGATTGATGCAATTGAGATTTGAGCAGTAGCCACACTCGATAGATTCTGATAAACTAATGCTTCTTGTGATGTCATTAATCCAGATCCCGCTGCTACCGAAGCTGCTGCGGCAATGGCTGCAGGTGTAGCAACTGCATTCCCAGCAGTAGAGGCCTCTGCCCAAGGTGCAATATAACTTTTCTCGCGAAATATCTTGAAAGCAAGCGCCATAGCTCCACCTGAAAATAGAACCGTCATTACAGCAAGTGCAATACCCGCACCGACCACTTCTGGATTAAAAAAGTTCGACAAGTTCATCCCAGCACCTAATGCAAAAGCAAAGAAAGGAATAACGAGAGATTCACCGGCTGCTAAGAATTCGCGTATTGTACTATCGAGATTCCCTAGCAACATTCCTATCAAAATCGGTAAGAGAACTGCAATAAAGGCAATGATTGGAAAGTTTGCTCCCATCATTCCAAGAGCCATTAATGTAAAAAACGGGCCATCATTAAGTGAAAGAACGGCTGTCGCACCTACATCAGAACGATTGCCGTATTGCCCTGTCAATGCTGCATACATTCCACCATTCCCATTTGTCATTGCAGCAATAATTGCGAGAGTTGACAATCCGAGGAAACCGTTGACAGGATCTGATAACAGCCCCCAAACAATTCCGACCACAACACCGGCTAAATACTTGGTTGCAGTTAAAATGACGCCTTTTTTCAACGCTTTTCCGCCTACTCGGAAATTCATTTGACTACCTGCACAAAATAAGAAAAGAGCACATAAAGTCAAAGCTCCATCTTTGAATAGGGCTTGTGAAAAGCCACCGATTTTAAAAAACTCATAATAACCGGATTCAGTAGCTGCAACCCCTAGCGTTTTTAATATGTTCATAATAAATGGGATATGCAGTTGATCGATTGTATTTAATAAGGCACCTAGAAGAAGTGGTACGACCATTAGACCACCGGGAATTTTATCGATTGACTTCTTAATTTGCATATTGCATCCTCCAATATCAATATTAATTCTAAAAAAGCACAAGGCGCCATATGTACGAAACAAGTAGAGGACGCCTGGAGCTAGACATCAACATTCATTGAATAATTAGTAATCGCTAAGAATCCGTAACTATTTCTATTTCAATTAATTATTGAATATTCAGACTTATTAACATGCATTTTAACGATCAATCGCTGCTGAGTTAGACTCTAGTAGTTAAATTTTCTTTACTCTTATCTTCTACTATACTTAACTTTTTAACGGAATTATTAAGTGTTCCAATGTTCTCGATTGTTATAGACACTCGATCTCCATCTTTTAGCCAAACTTTCGGCTCTCTTCCCATGCCCACACCAGGCGGAGTACCTGTTGCAATGAGATCACCAGGCTTCAATGTCATCGATTGAGATAAATAGGATACGATGTAGGGAATCCTGAAGATCAGATTTTTCGTATTCGATTGTTGCATCACTTCACCATTCAACTTCAAAGAGATGTCCAGATTATGAGGGTCAACTACTTGACCTTTCGTAACTATTGCCGGTCCGATGGGTGCAAAGGTATCTGCAGATTTACCGCGCGTCCATTGGCCATCAGAGAATTGATGATCTCTAGCACTTACATCATTCATGATTGTATAGCCAAATATGTATTCTGCAGCTTCTTCTTCCGTAATTCGTTTCGCTTCCTTACCAATTACAACAACCAATTCCGCTTCAAAATCGACTTGCTCAGAATTAACAGGGATTTCAATCGCCTCTTTTTCACCAATGATCGCATTTGCATATTTTGAAAAAATGACTGGCGATAACGGTGGCTCTAACCCCGTTTCTTTACAATGGTCCAAATAATTTAAACCGACACAAATGATTTTTTCTGGTTGTGAAATTGGCGCCATAATCTCTACTTCTGAAAGAGAAAATGAATGATCCAAGTTTTCCCGTCCGTGAGACTCAATAAGTTGTTCAACATATGGAATGGATTTTTCATTCATTTCAATAAGTTGTTTTAAATCAGTAGGGAATTCGAAAGAATCTACTGAAATCTGATTTTTATACTTCTCATGTAAAGCCTGTACGTCTAGAATTTTATCTTCCTTTATCACACCAATACGCGTTTTTGATTGATTACGAAATGATATAAGTTTCATTCAGCTTGTCTCCCATCTGTTATTAATTTTTTTCAAATAACCTTTCACTGTCTATCACATGAATCTCGTATACGTTATGGCGTAGCGATTGTATCAGTCTGTGCAATGCCAAGACCTTCGGCACCAAGTTTTGATGTTTTGGCTTCTGGATAATAACGTTCAATCATTTGAAGTCCTATTGCGGCACGGCGGACGCGCTCTTGAACTAATGATATATTCGTACTTTCCCACTGTTTTCCTGAAGGGTAGACATCTGGATGATTTCTGAGACCAAATTTAATATACACCGGAGCTAATACACGAATGATTTCCGGAATTTCATAATAACGAAGGAAACCGCCTAAGTTATCGGGAACTTCTACATATAAATCTATCGGTATATCAATCGCTTGACGAATCGAAACGAGTTTTGACAAAGTGAGTGCTGTCGGAACGTTGTAAGTATCCGCACCAAGGTCTTCCATAAGTTTAACCGAAACCGGATTGGCAGCACCTACTTGCACGGATGCTTTCACTACAAAGTCTTCTGGCAATTGGCCAGCTTTTTTCATTTCTTTTGTTAGCTTTAATAGTCCTTCATCGGCTACTAATGCGCCACGTAATCCAAGTTTAGCGCCTCTTTTTAAATCTTCCATGGCGTAAACGAGTTGATCTGCCCCTTCATGACGTAATGCAATGGATTTCCCGCCGCTTGTTAGTGGTTGAGCACTAATATCCCAAGTGCCACGAGGTCCAACGAATAAGCTAAGCTCCATCCCTCTTTCTGCAGTCAGTTGGCACATTTCCTTTATTTCATCATCTGTTTGAAGCATGATACCGCTTCCTTGCGAGATGCGATGAATGGTTAATCCGTATCGATCAATTTCTTTTAATGTTTCTCTTAACGCAACCGGTCCTTCAACACTCGGAAGTTCCACGCGGTATTGGGCACCGTCTGGAAAAGTCTTCGTTGAAGTTGGTAGCTCTGTTAAGTCTTTGGAAGGATAACCGAGTTTTTCCAATAATTCACGTGATTCTTTCATGTTTATATTCCTTCTTTCTATTATATATAGTTAAGGGTCCGACCTCGCACGCTAAACCAGTATGTGATACTTCATACACTTTTCTAATACTGTATTTAGTTTATGCGAGTCTGACCCTTTGCTTGACCTCACACGTTAAATCCGTATGCAGCGCTTCCTACACTTTTCTTATCCTATATTTAGTTTTTGCGGGGTCTGACCCTTTGTTCATATGACTACCCTTTGATAAAAACGGTTTTTATCGCCGTATAAAATTCTTTTGCTGCTTCTCCTTGCTCTCGGCCTCCAGTACTTGAAGCTTTCATGCCGCCAAATGGTGCTTGAAGCTCTACTCCTGCACTTTCTGCATTGATACGAACGAGGCCAGCTTCAATTTCATCAATGAATTCAAGTAATGAACCAATATTCGTTGTAAAAATGGAAGCACTCAATCCATATTTCGTATGATTCGCTATTTCAATCGCATCCTCTAAATCAGTTGCTCGGATCAGAGCAATAACTGGTCCAAAAATTTCTTCTTGAGCAATTCTCATATTCTGTTCTACATCGCCAAAAATGGCTGGTGTAATATAAAAACCTTTGTCAAAGTCCTCACCAGACAATGTCTCTCCACCAGTGATGAGCGTGGCCCCTTCTTCTTTTCCAATTTCTATATATGATCTCACTGTATTAAACTGGCTTTCACTTGCGCAAGGTCCCATCCAGATTCCTTCTTTTAAGCCGTCTCCTACCGTGATTTTCTTCGTTTCTTGAACTAACTTTTCAACGAAAACATCATAGACAGGCGCTTCAACAATTACTCGACTTGAAGCTGTACATTTTTGGCCGGATGAACGAAAACCGCCGCTTATAACAGCTTCAACTGCAGCGTCTAAATCAGCATCTTTCGTAATAATAACCGGGTTTTTTCCACCCATTTCTAATTGGAATTTTACCCCACGTGCTGCTGCGGATTTTGCCACACCCTCACCCACGGTTTCAGAACCAGTAAAGGTGATAGCGTTTACAAGTTGGTGGTCAATCAATTCTTGACCAATGACGGAGCCGGACCCTGTAATGAAGTTCAATACGCCATCTGGCAAACCTGCTTTTGCAAAGCAATCGACTACTTTTGCCGCTGTTACAGCTGCTTCAGTGGCTGGTTTAAACACGACTGTATTGCCATATACAAGTGCAGGTGCAATTTTCCATATTGGAATCGCTACAGGAAAGTTCCATGGTGTAATGACTCCGACAACGCCAACTGGTGTCCGTTTCGTAAACATGAGCGCATCTTTATCAGAAGATGGAATAACGTCCCCGTCTTTCCTCATCCCTTCTCCTGCATAGTATCGAAGGATTGCCACTCCGCGTGCTGTTTCTCCTTTTGCTTCAGGAAGTGTTTTCCCCATTTCCTTTGTCATCGTTTCAGCAATCTCGTTCAAATTCTCCTCAAGAATATTGGCTACTGTAAATAAAAGTTGACCTCTTTGTGCCTGACCCATTTTTCTCCATGATTTTTTAGCATGATGTGCTGCCTGAACGGCTTGGTCTAAATCCGCTTTTGTTGAATTTTGAACAAAACCTACTACCTCTTCTTTATTAGCCGGATTAATACTTTTAAGTGTTGCTTGTGACGCTGAATCGATCCATTCATTATTAATAAAGTTTTTAAATGTATTTTCAATTGATATGGTTTGCACGATTATTCGCTCCTTTTCATTCAAATACTTCTTGATTTCTATCTAACGTTTCTCTAGGTCACCTGTATACCCTGCATTCCGGGATAATCGAGACGCAAGTTTAATAATTTCATCTCTAGCTGCCTCTTGTTTTGTCTCCCAACTATTACTCATCATCGTAAAACTAACACCAGCTATAATTTTGTTTTCAAAATTATAAATTGGTGCGCTAACACAATGGAATCCCAATGAGGCTTCCTGATTTTCAATCGCATAACCATTTTTTCCTGCTTTTTGAATATTGGCGTATAGATCATCAATGTTTGAAATCGTGTACGGCGTCTTACGTTCCCAGTTGGTTGATTGGAAAAGTTTAGACAGTTTTTCTTTTGAATACTGAATCAACTGAATTTTCCCGATTGCAGATGCATAGGCCGGAAATCTCATGCCTGGATCTGTGACAAGCCTTACTCTTGAATCGCCTTCCATCTTCCCTAAATACATCACATTATCTTCTTCCAAAACGCCAAGTTGAATGTGTTCATTAATAAGAGCAACGGACGAGCCAGCTTCTTTATAAAATGATTGAAGGATATTGAACTGTTTGAAATACGCTGCACTAAACCCTCCTATTGCCGGACCAAGTGTATATGTATCACCATCCTCCTTGATCACCCACTTAAGCATTTCTAATGTGTTTAGCAAAGAGAATAATGAACTCTTATTAATTTCCAACTTCTTGGATAAATCAATTAACCGTAGCTGATTTGGAAATTCACCGATTTCTTTTAAGATCTTATCTGCTCTTTCAATCGCAGGGACCCAATACTTTTCTGTCATAAAAACTTTCCCCTTTTCTTGTATGCAACGCCATTCAGTTTAAAATAATAAACTAGGTTTAGTATATTAAACTATTTACATGGTATCACATAAATCTGATTTTTCAAATAAATATATTTCACTTTTCAGAATTTTTTAATTAATAGATAATAATAAAGAAACATACACCTAGAATCAGAAGATTCTAAGTGTATGTTTCCTTCTATATCGACAATATTTCTCGAATGTCCTCTTCAGTAAGAGTAGACGATACTTTCTCCTCAGAATCGATGATCTCTGAAATCAGATGTTTCTTTTTCTCTTGCAGTTCATTCATCTTTTCTTCGATTGTGCCGCGGGCAACAAGCTTGATAACCTGTACGCTATTTTTCTGACCCATGCGATGGGCACGATCTGCAGCTTGTTCTTCGACAGCTGGATTCCACCAAATGTCATATAAGATAACGGTATCAGCCCCTGTTAGATTGAGTCCTGTACCGCCTGCCTTTAAGGAAATGAGGAAAAAATTTCGTTCGCCTTCATTAAATCGATTGCAGATTTCTACTCTCTCTTCCGAAGGTGTTTGCCCATCAAGATAGAAAAAAGGCAGGTCTTGAATCGTTAATTTTCTACCTATAAGCTCAAGCATTTTCGTAAATTGTGAGAAAATCAACACCCTTCTTCCAGAAAGCTTTGATTCCTCAATAATCTGCAGCAGCTGTTCAAATTTCGCTGAGCTTCCTTTATATCCCTCTACAAACAAAGCAGGGTGACAACAAATCTGTCGCAACCGAGTCAAGCCAGCCAGGATTTTAATTCGATTTTTTCGAAGTGTGTCCTTGTCCAGATGCTTTAACGTATCGTGTCGCAGCTTCGCCAAATAAGCAGCGTACAATTGCTTCTGATCCGGAAGTAACTCCACGGATTCCATCGATTCGATTTTTTCAGGAAGCTCTGGAAGTACATCCTCTTTCAACCTACGAAGCAAAAATGGTCGAATTCGTCTGGCAATCGTTTTTCTTGAGAGGTTACTATATTCCTTTAACCCTAAGAATAGTTCAGGGAAAACAACATGAAAAATAGACCACAGCTCCTCTAGTGAATTTTCAACCGGTGTGCCAGTGAGGGCGAAGCGATAATCTGCTTGGATCTTCTTTACCGATCGTGCAGTTTGTGTCACAGGATTTTTAAAGACTTGAGCCTCATCAAAAAACACAGTGTGAAAAGATTGTTTTTCGTACCAAATAATGTCCTTACGCAACAATGGATAGGAGGTGATGATCACATCCATAGCCGTTATATCTTGTTGTATATTAAAACGTTCTTTTTTATTCCCATCAACGACAAGAGCTTGTACATCCGGAGCAAATTTTATGATTTCACTTAGCCAGTTATACGTCAAAGATGATGGACAAACAATAAGCGCTGGGCTCTTCTTTTTACGAATGTTAGGAAGCTCCGATAAAATAAATGTGATGCTTTGCAGCGTTTTACCTAATCCCATATCATCTGCGAGAATTCCGCCGAATCCATAGCTGGCAAGTGTTTTCATCCATTTATAGCCGCGTTTTTGATAGTCCCGCAAGACCGGCTCTAAATGTTTTGGCACCTCAAACTCCAGGCTGCCAGGATCGCGGATGTTTTCCAAGAACTGTCTAAATGACTCTTCAAATGTGAACGCATGGCTATCATCAACTGCATCAAGAAGCCTAAGACCCCGAACAATTGGTACATTCAAGCCATTTTCCAGATCTTCATTCTGTACCGGAAGTGCACGCAAAAAGCGGTTAATTTCTTCAAATTCCCTTGTTTCTAATGAGAGTAGTGAGCCGTTCCGTAAACGATAATACTTCCGCTTTTCCTCTAAAGCCAATAGAATCTCACGTATCTGTTTTTCAGGAATGCCATCCATTTCAAATTTGAATTCTAGCCAATTGGTCCGTTCTTTTTTGACCTTCACCCTAACCAGTGGCCGAGTATTCTCTTTAGAAATCCGATTTCTCACTGCTGTAGTCGCATATATTTGAACCATTTTTTGAAGTTTGGGTAGAACGTGGTACAAGAACTCATACTCCAACTCTTCATTTTGCAAAAAATATCCACCGTCCGTCTTGGCAAACGAACTGTCCTCCATCAGTTTTAATATCGCTTCCTCCTTCGCAACATCCCTTATAAGCATTGAAACTGCCCGGAGTTCCCGACTTTCCAATGGATTAATTATTATATTTTCATAGTGAAACTCTAAACCAGCAAGCAGGCGATTTTTTAGACGATCTAAGTATAGTTTGGCAATCAGTGGTTTCTTCACAAACCGCTCAGAAATAGCTCTAGATATTTGAACATCACCTAGTTTTTTTAAACCGGGAATCACTTTTTCCAGAAAAAAATCGATTTGCTCCTCATGGATCGGAATTTGATTCGTTCCTTGCTGATCTAGCATCTGTTTTAGTTCAGAAAGACGTTTGCAATCTTCACTTTTCAACTGGATGACTTTTCCTTCAAATAGAACAGCGTTATATGAATTCAACACAATCATACGATTCAGTCCATTGATTTTCAGTTGATAGCCTTTCCCTTCCGTTTCCGTAAAGTCAAACTGTAATGGTAGGGGTTCTCTCACTAAGTGAAGACCATCAAACGAATTCCCATCATACGTAAGCTTCACCATTGGTGCTCTTTCAAGAATAGGAAAAATCTTGTCCCAAGAAGATGGAGGAATCAGTAATATACGATGATGGCTTATATAATCTGATTTGTCCGGCATCGCGTCCAAATACACTCTTTCATCATGGATTACTTGAATGAGCTGCCCAATCACAGCATCTGTCTCTTTTTGGAAGCAATGAAGGCTTGGATTGTACGTAAATGATTTAGAAAGCAAGGCTGAGTTGCTCTCTTGCACTTGCTTCAGAAAACCTCGGATATTGTGCACATCGGTTGGTCCAACCTTGGCTTCTATTCCAAACATATACCCGCCCTTACCTATTCTAACGGGTTTACATATAAACTCTACATCAAGAACTTTTCTTTTTTCAAAGTGAAGCTGTTGGCTGCTTGATCGTTTAGGCTGGTCATTGAAAAGGGTCAGTAATCCTTCTGCCAGTGTGTGATTTGTTGAAGAGTCCAACTTACGAGCGCTTCGAATACTAGGGATTGTACTTAGACGTTGATGTTCGTAAATCGACAGTAAAACAGCTGCAATATGTTGACAGTCCTTTTGAAAGGAAGCAAGAGAAGGGCAACTGCATTTCGTTCGCAAACCACCATTCTTATCCTTTTCAATCGTGACATGAAAATCTTCCATGCCCGTTACCGTTGCTTCACAAACTTCGGGACTATATTTATCAAATATAACTTTATTAGCTCGATAAAAAGAGTCTCCTCTTTTGAAGGAGACTATACCGCACATTTCTTTAATAATTTTTTGATTTACTTTTATATTCAAATGCTGTGCTCCTTACTAAGGATATTCCGCTTCTGTTATCTTAACTATGTGAAGTTAGGGTTAGAATTTTTGAATGCGTTTATTATTATTAAAAATCGAATTATCACGATTGTATCATAAGCGTAAAACTTTTTAACTACAGTTATGAAGATACCATCAAAATGATTAATCAACAGGACTCACCCATTCATATCGTAAAAAATAATGTAACATCTAAAGCGCTACTATTCTTTCAAAGGAAAATAGGCGGACATGTCGATGGCTAAGTTTTGTATTTCTTGCAGTTAGTAGATATAATCGGTGCTAATCAAATTGTTTAGGGGCGTTAGGCGATTGTATGGAAAAAATGATGAGTTTAAATCAAATTAAGGAAGCTATTCAAGAAAAACCATTGGTGATTCTGTTATCTAAGACAGACAATTGTGGTGTATGTGAGTCTGTTCACTGTAAAATGATAGAACTTTTGAAATCATATTCACGGGTCAAAGGAGTGTATGTATTTAATGAGGATGTGCCAGAAATTACATCCGAATATATGATTTTCTCTGCTGCTACTCTACTTCTGTTTGTGGAAGGTAAAGAAATATTCAGAGTTTCTCGATTTATTCGATTCGATGAATTAGAGCGTATACTTCAATTTTATGAAAAGGAATTGGACCTGTAATTTCACAATTACCTTTCTAGTGAACCCAACCCCGGCTTTTCTTTTGTCATTGGCAATTGAAACTATCAACTCTATTTCTTTTATACATAGGTTTATTAGAAAACCTACTGAAGAATCATCGGCAGGGTTAACCCTGCTTTTCTCATTAAGAATAGAGTGAAAGTTTTTAGAAATAAAGTGAAACTTCAATCAGTGGGGGTTTACTGCCTGTGAATACGGAATAAATAAAACAAAGCCAGTCTTTATAAGACTAGCTTTTAATGTCTACTTGATTAGATTCTTTTTGCTCCTATATATCTTTTAGACCAATAACTATTATCCAAGGAGCTAATACTCACTCCGTTTGATGAAGAACTATGAATGAATTGGTTATTCCCTACATAGATCCCTGCATGTGAAGCACCAGACTTATAGGTTTCAAAAAAGACTACATCTCCAACTTGTGGTTTGGATACTTTTACTCCCTTATTATAAATACCCGAGACAGTTCTTGGTAACTTAACATCCGCACTTTTTTCGAAAACATAAGTTAGGAATCCACTGCAATCAAAACCTTTAGGCGTAGTTCCTCCCCATACATACCGGACATTCAACTGTTTTTTCGCTACTTTAACCAATTCGCCGGACTTCACCTGTGCTACTTTTGCAGGCTGATTTGTTACTCCCAACACCTTATATGTATTTGCACCAACAATGCCATCCGCTTTCAATCCCTTGCTTTTTTGAAACTTCTTGACTGCACTTTCAGTAGCTGTTCCAAAATATGTTGTCGTATTCTGATTGGTGAAGTACCCTTTATTCTTTAAAACTTCTTGTAATTGTTTAACTTCTGTATGTGTCATTCCGCGTTTTAATGTTTGATCACCCAATGCAGCATTACTAACTATTGGATTTGTAAGCAATAAGCCAGTCACAACAAATGATGCAATAATCTTTTTCATTAATATATATCCTCCGCTAAAATCTCTTTTTCTTTGATTTTATCACCCTAAAGTGTCAGATATATTTAAATAAGATTACATTTTTATTGCAAATTTGACAAAATTCGCACCCATCTCTAATAGATCGTTTTTTTTCTGTTCTAGTTCCTATGTAAGCTTGCCTCTGCTTCATGATAATAAGTTGTTTAAATCATAATAAATTCGATATAAAATCATAAAGTTGTTTAAAAACGCCAGTCTAGCTATTCAACAAACAGGCCAGATTGTTGAGCAACATAGCCGGAAAATAATCAAACTTTTTCATAAAAAGCCCTCTCACGAAATATATTAAGAGCCTGTTTTGATCAAACATTTTTTCAAAACAGGCTCTATTATATTCGAATAATCAACGTTATACAACGTACTTTTGATCAAACATTTTTATAAGCCAACATAAGGAGTTTGATTTTGTAGTTAATTTTCTATTGCCATTTTTGTTTCATTAGGGGGAATGGTCTAAAAGGAGACTAACCTCACCCTATATTTCCTACATTATCTTATTTTTGAAGCTGCATCCTTATCTAAAATGACTGTTAAGTTAGGATGCATTTGTAAAATAGATGCTGGAACATTTGCATCCACTGGTCCAAACAATGCTTTTTGAATAATATCTGCTTTATGTTCGCCATTCGCAATTAATATGATATGTCGAGCATGCATGACACTTTTTGGCCCCATAGTCACATAAAAATCAGGAACCTTATTCATATCGCCACCAACTTCGCCACGGATAATTTCCGGCATGTTTTCTGATACATCTGTTGCAACTGCCGAAGTGATATCGTTAAAAGTAGTCGTCCCAGGCAAATTACCGCAATAATGCCCATCAGCACCAATGCCGATGATAATCATGTCTAATCCGCCATCTTTAGCAAGTCGATCATCATGTGTTTGATAATTCGTTTCATCTAATACATGGATATGATCAGTTGAAATTCCTGCTGGGTCAAAGTACATTTTTTTCAAGTTACGCATTGTAACTCCAAATCCAGATTCCTCTTTGAAAGGAATTTCATCAAAGTTATAATAGTGTACGTTTTCAAAATGTGGTTTCTCTTTTACGTGTGGTATTAATAATTCATATATTCGTTTTGGGGTGCTCCCAGCTGTAATTGCTAAATTAACTCGACTTGGTTGGTACATATAACCCAATACATGGTTTGCTGCGATTTGGCTCATTTCGTTATAATCTTTACCCACAAAAATTTTCATTTATAATCACTCCTGAATTTTTTTTGTTTACTTGACCAACAATTTCCATAAGTTCTTCTTAAACTATTAAGGTCATAAATGGTTCTCTGATGTCGATTTTCCCTTCTTTCATTTCCTTAATCGATCGATAGAGGTCTGTATTTGTGATGATGACCGGTGTAATAAGATCATATCCTTCTGATTTTATAGCATTCATGTCAAACGTAACGAGTATATCTCCAACTTGCACAAAATCCCCTTCTCTCACATGTGCAGTGAAATGTTTTCCTTCTAATTTGACAGTATCCAAACCAACATGAATAAGGATCTCTGCACCATTCTCACTAGTGATTCCTAAGGCATGTTTTGTTTTAAAGATAGTAGTGACTGTACCGGAAACAGGGGAGACCACTATTCCTTCTTCGGGGTAAATTGCTAATCCTTTACCCATGATTTCACGAGAAAACGTTGGATCGTTAACCTTGCTTAATGGTTTTATCTCTCCTTTAACTGGGCTGTAGATCTCTTCTGCCATCACAATTCCGTTCGTTTTTGTATCTGCTTCTTTTTCTTTACTAGATGCGAGTGCATCTTGTTCTTGTCCTTCAATATCTTCAAAACCGATAAAGTAAGCTGCAATTAAACCAGCAATAAAGGAAATAGGTAACCCTATGATCGCATATAAAAATGTAGGGCCAATTAATGAAGGAATACCAGGTAACCCGAAGTTTCCTCCGAGCACATAATATTTTACGCCTACGAAACTATAATAAGCGCCACCCACTGCTCCACCAACAATCGCACCAATAAATGGCTTTTTAAGCCTCATATTGATCCCGTACATCGCTGGCTCGGTAATCCCCATAAGAGCAGTAATGCTTGTAGACATGGCAATCGATTTGAAAGATTTGTTTTTAGAACGTAGGGCTACGGCAAATGCCGCACCTGCTTGTCCCATATTTGCCATAAACATAGAAGGCATTAGATAGTCAAAACCATTTTTTGTGATATTATTTATAATAACTGGAAGAAATGCGTAGTGCATACCTGTCATTATAATTAATGACCAAGTTCCGCCAAGGATTAAACCAGCAAATATGCCTCCGTGTTCAAACAATGCACCAACACCTAAAGATAGCCAGTTTCCGATAATAGAGCCTAATGGGCCAACTGTAATTAAAGTGACTGGCACTACGATGAGTAAAGTAATCGCAGAAACGAAAATTATCTTCAATGCATTCGGAACAATCCTATCTACCCATTTTTCTACATAAGAAGCAATCCATATTGCAAGTAAAATCGGAATAACCGTTGATGAATAAGTGACGGCAGTTACCGGAAGGCCAATGAATGAAATTGATTTACCCGAGCTTAGCAACTGCGTGAGGTTTGGATGCAAAATTGCCGCTCCTATTGCTGCTGCTAAATAAGGATTGGTGCCAAACTTTCTTGCTGCGCTTACAGCGAGCAAGATCGGCATAAAGTAGAATGTACCGTCACCTATTGCATTCAATATAATGTAAGTCTGACTGCTATTAGATATCCAGCCAAATGTGAGTGCCACAGCTAGCAATCCTTTGATCAAACCGGCACCGGCAATGGCTGGAAGTATCGGTGTAAATACACCTGAGATTACATCAAAAATATTACTTAGTAAGTTTTTCTTATGATCGGATTTTTTCTCGCCGCTATCTTTTTTAAGGTTGCTGTTTTCCATAATGGCTTTATATACTTTTGGTACTTCGTTTCCGATAATCACCTGGAATTGGCCACCGCTAATGTTTATCCCCATCACGCCAAGTACTTTTTCCAATTTATTACGGTCCGCTTTGCTGTTATCATACAGATTGAAACGTAATCTAGTCATACAGTGAATAACGTTTTGTACGTTTTCTTCGCCGCCAATTAGCTGCAAAATTTCTTTTGCTGTTTTGTTATAATCCATGTGTATATAGCTCACCCTTCAGTGGAAAATTCAATTATTAAAATAAACTGAGATGCTGGTATGAGGAGTCAGCTCCATTTCCGGCAAATCCTTTAAATATGTGTAATAGGAGTATAATCAACAATAAAAATATTTTTTTGATTCGCATTACAGCAGTCATTGTTTTTGTTTAGTCACCATATTCTAGTATCTGTTTTATATTTCTTATCACTTCCAAAAGATTTCATAATTTGTCGAATCTAATAAACAAAAAATAGATACGTACCTCCTTTTGTACAATCTTATCTTGCATTTTTACTATATTTTGTGTAATGCATTACATGTCAAGGTTTTATTAAATAATTATTTACAGTCGAGAAAATGATAAGACCAAAGGTTCACAAGTTATCAAAAAGTAGTCCGAGATACTATTTTTCTTTGTACTTAAAATAAAGAATAATGAGGTGAAAGTATGACAAATATTCAGGATATCGCCAAATTAGCTGGTGTCTCAACAGCTACAGTCTCCCGTATCATAAACAATCAAGGCTATGTTAGCCCCGAGACGAGAGAACGCGTTCAGTCAATTATTGATCAACTAGACTATGTTCCGAATATTAATGCCGTTTCTTTAAAAAAAGGGAAAACTCGTCTAATTGGCATTATTGCACTTGTTTATAATGATGAACTGAGCGTCTTTGTACATAGTTTTGTTAATGTTGCACTACAACATGGATATAATATTACAATGTTTATCACCAATGGTGATGGACAAAAAGAGATTGAAGCCCTTGAAATGCTTCGACGTAAACAACTAGATGCACTAGTATGTGTTGTCAGGATTAATGATTGGAAATTAATCGAGGGTTATACAAAATATGGACCTATCGTTACATGGGAGCGAGTAGTATCTGATAAATTAAAATCAGTTTTTATGAATCATTATGAAGGTTACATGCTAGTATTAGAACATTTATACAAAAAAGGATATCGACGAATTGTTAATATATATGGACGGAGTACTGGCAAAAACACAAAAAGTCGTATAAGAGCATATGAAGACTTTTGTGAAAGATACAATCTTAATCCCCACGAATTTCAAGATTTTTATGATCAACGAAGTATTGAAAATGGTGAAAAAATTGCTTCATGGTGGGTAGAACAAAAAGTAAAACCTGATGCATTTATTTGCACGGCAGATTATTTAGCCTGTGCATTATTAGCAGAAGCTCGACGACTTAACTTAAATGTCCCAAATGATTTTGCCGTAGTAGGTTTTGGGAATATGGATATTGCACATTTCATGGATTTGACCACCGTTCATTATCCCATCGATTTACAAGCTGAGAATGCTTTTATAATAATTTTAAATCAACTAAATAATCATACCAATCCATTACGAAAGTTGGAATTTAAACTTATTGAGAGGAAAACAACCTAATAAAGTCAATTTTGAGCAGTATGGCTAATTAGATAATCCATTGTCAGTAGTGGATAGAGAGTAAAGAAATGGATGAGAATGGGGCGGAAAGTGGAAGTAGAGAATTATTAGATGGTTTTATAAGTCATTTTCATATTTAATGTTTTTCTTCAAAGGGTGGTGTTTCTTTAACAAGGGATGCTGCCTCCTCTTTTTTTCTGTAAGGGCGTAGTCAACTAACCAGCTAATAGAAACTTTAGGGATCTTCCACAATCGGGCGCTTTAATTGCATAAGAATCACAAAAGTTATCAAACTTTTTTATAAAAAACTGATTCAATTGAATATAGAAAAGTGTGTTTTGATTAATCTTCTTTCAAAACACACAGATATGGAACCTTCCCGGCTAATCTTGACAGTTCATAAGAAAAATCCAAAATCAATGACCATTACTGAGTACTAAGTTTCAGCTATGTAAAAATGGCTTATCGAGGTTTGATAAGCCACTTCCATACATATTGTATTATTTAGATAATGCGATTTTTATATGGGCTAAGTGATGCTCTTCGTGCCAAGCTAATTTTGCAACTTTTGTTGCAACTGTTATTTTACCGTTTATCTGGTGAGTAAAAGCTCGATCTAATTGCTCTTCAGTTAAACTATGTCCTAAAGATACGATGCGCTCATTTATACCTTCTAACATTTTAATAGAACTTTCTACAGGAAGCCTTGTATCCGGTTGAATAGCCCACTTTTCTTCATCAAAAGCTGGTACTGTTGGATTCTCATCTGTTAAAGCCAGCTTCAAACGTTGATACATGTTCAATTGAGAATCTGCAATGTGATGAACAAGTTGACGAACTGTCCAGCTACCATCACGATAAGTTCTGCTTAATTCCTCATCACTTAATGAATCGACAGTTTCTCTTAATCGAATCGTGTAAGTTTCGATCTCCTTTAGCAATTCTTGAATATTTTCTAATGTTACTTTTTCAGGAACTTGTAGTTTCCCAATTGGGTATCTTACATCCATTTTCAATCCCCTTTTCCCTATTCGTTATTTCTTTTACTTATTTATTATTACAAAATGATTGTGTAAGAATCACTTCATTACTCTGTTCAAAATGATGTAAATCATGATTTATGAAATCTTTTAAATATTCACGAAATGGTAGTGTCCTACTACAAATCGTTAGCTCATTATCCCATAATTCATCCTCTATATTATGAACAGCAATTATTAACTTTCTCCTTAGGTTCATAAAATTTGTAATCGTTTCTTCTTTGCTTCTATTTCTGCTAATCTTAGCAGATTTACAGTTTAACTCCTCTACGTTTGGTGCTTTTGGCAATGGCGTATCCTTAAATAAGTATTGTAGTCGGTCATTCAATAGGAATTCATCCTATGGTGTTAAATGACCAATTACTTCTGCAACTGTCCATTTATCTTTTGCAATGAGTGTTCGCCAATATTCTTCTGATGTATCTACTAATTTTTTCACAATATCGGTGGAGTGTTCAAAGTGAATTAATAATTCTTCTTTATTTTTATCCAAAATTTTCTGCTCCTAACTATATGTATTTCGGTATTAACGTTTAAAGTCCTTCTTTAAATCCCTACATTAAAAAAGGGCTACCCTAAGGTAAGCCCCTCTAAATAAAAAAATCCATAGACTAATGTGTTCAGAGTAACTATAAAAACTCATCTACATCACTAGTTTTTAAATTAATATAATGCTCCATAATGGTTTGATGTGATTTATGGCCGGACTGTTTTGCAATCGTTGGTATATCTGCTCCTTTTTGATACATTGCAGTAATTTGTGATTTCCGAATGAATGGTGCAAAGCCTAACCAACTATGAATAGACGGGCTATAACTATCTTCATGTATCTGGCGATTCTAATGATTTCCTCACTTATCTGCAGTTCCAACAAAGTAATCTTCTAGTGTTTATTTTATATTTGGTTTTTATAGGCGCTGGGATGGTATCAAGGGGAGAAGTAGCCTTAATTATCGCCGCAACTGGATTGCAAGAAGCTTTGTTAATCCCAGAGTATTTCACTTCAGTTATTATTGTTACAACTTTAATTGCACCTCCATTGTTAAAGTATGTAATACAAGGAGAATTAAAAGAAAGCAATTAATGCGTGAGGTCAGAAACCATGAAAAGGGCCATTTAATTAAATAAAATCAAGCCTAATTTCTATTATAAAAAGAAAACTAGGCTTCTTAATTTTACTGAAGGTAGCCCAATACATACTATATTACATATATCAAATCATGACTCTAGTGCTGCGAGTACTTCCTCGGTCGTTGCCATTCGTCCTATAAGTGGGAAGATAAACTTACATGGGAATTCATGAGCTTCTATTGATGTAGCAGTCATGGCATCTGTTACAAAAATTTGATTGTAGTTGTGTTGATATGCTTCACGAGCAGTAGTATCAACTCCAATATGGGTTGAGATTCCACCTAATACAATGTTTTCTATTCCACGTCTACGAAGTTGCAAGTCAAGATCAGTGCCGAAGAAAGCTCCGAAATGACGCTTTGTGACGATATGGTCTGTCGGTTGCACATTCAGTTCGGGTGGGAATTCAGCCCAATCTTCAGATAGTTTAGGAGGCAATTGCATTTCCGCATCAGGATGCAACGCATCTTTTCCATCTAAAAAATCGACATGTACAAATGTGACAAATGCACCTGCCCGACGAAAGGCACCTGCGAGTTGTGATGCATTTCGGACAACTGTAGAAGTGTCGTGAGGTGCACCTTTTAAACCAGTAATTCCTTTCTGTAGATCAATGAGGACTAATGCGGTTTTATTAGCTTGAATTTTATACATAAATTGCACTTCTTTCCTGAAATTAAATTTTTCGAACACCTAGATCAGTGGAAAACGTCGATAACAACTTTTTTTAATGCATGGTATTTAGCTTTTTTGCTGTTGTTTTGTTAGACAATAACCAAACACCTAAAAAAATAAAACCAAAGAAAGTGCTACAATTGTGCCGTAGGAAGTGGTTGTGATCGCCCAACCGATTCCATGAACTAACCTTAATAACAAAATAAAATTAACCGTTGCCATCCAATAGTATCTAGCATGGGCCATTTCAATATACAGGTGTTTATCTAGAATGAGGTTTAAGCAATGAACTTCAGCAAACGGACGCCTTTCTGTAATAAGGAACAGCGCTATTTCCATTATAGGGCCAGATTGCGGAATAATATCTTTAATAGAAATTGGATATTTATGTTAAAATTTAGATGAGATTGTGAAGAACTGTACTTAAGCTAACGAAGCAGGTTAATGGAATAAGGAATATTCTAGTGTAAAGAGCATAACTCTTAGTATATGGCTGTTTTCCGAAATGTTGCTGCTATTTAACAAATTATCATATTGTTTCGTCAGTTAAGGAGGAAATCATATGGAATGGTATATATGGTTTGCCGTAATTAGTGCTGTTATTATTATTATTGGGTATAAATCTTCTAAAAAGAAATAATGCTTGTTGAACTAACGGGTAGCTTTACTTCAATAAAAACCACAACACTTCAATCTAATACATCATGTTAATAACTTTGATTTCTACTTTTCTTTTCTGTTCATAAGATAAATTTTTGGGGTACGCCTTTTAGCTTAAATAAGAAAAAAACGAAATTAAAGATGTTTTCGGTTCATGAACTTTATTTAAGTAAGGTTGATGACGCAACCAAAAGATGTTTGAACCTAAGAAGCTTTGGTCATTTTTAACTATTTTAATAATCAGTTTATTCTGATATTATAAAAGGGATAAAGATTGGAGGAGGAAATAACATAAAAAGCTTATTTTCAATCTTAAGTACCTTTGTGTTAGTTCTGGTAGGTGGAATGGTATTAAGTACTTCTTCTGCTCAAGCAAGTGTTCCTCAGTATTCTTTTCAAACAGAAGATGGAAAATGGGATGGTGAAATTGGAAATCCTAACAAAGGTAGTGACTTAGAGGTAGAACTAGTTCCCCCAATCTATTTAAAGACCTCTTCTGGAAGTAAGTTATTGACTAATTATAGTAACTTACGGGCTCGTCTCTGCAATGCTAGTACCGGAAAGTGCACAGGCTATCATAGCTTAACAGGTGGAAAGACATTATTCACAGGTATGAAAATAGGTAAATTTTATGTTGATGTGAAAGATGGATATTCCTCTGGCAAAGTATATGGAAAACTACAAATTATTTTCAAATAACTTGTATTATTTGCTACTCATTCTCAATGGGTAGCATTTTATATGAAAAGTTTCTAAAATAAATTAATATCTAAATCTTTTTTGTATAATTTACTATAATTGAACTTTACCACTGCCTTTTTTTCCAGAAAAGAAGCGAAGTTTACTGACATAACTAGCACGTTCACAAACGCTACGAGCCAGAATACCATAAGATACAGGAAATGTTGTTTGTGTGACATGAAATAAAGTTTGATACTTTGTTATTAAACTAATGGGTGCTTTACTTCAATAAGGAGTAGGTTTTAAGGAACAATAAAGTTATTTAAATACGTCGGTCATGTTATTCCATTAAAGGGAGCAATTGTGCAATAACACTTAGATTTAAACGACTTTATTGTTGTGTTTTTAAGTGCAGTGAAGTATTTCACATCAAAAATTAAACAGCTTTATTTTAACCCCGTCTTAAAATCAGAACGGGGTCATACGTGTTTTAGGTTTTAAAATTAAATAACTTTATTGTCATTTTACATAATCCGCCCTTACGTTGAGTACATGTATTCAACGTAAGGGCCCTTTTAAATTCGTTTTTTAATTTTCTTAGTTAAGATAACGTGTATATCTCGGCTGAACCCCCACTAGAATATGGCAACGATTATGCTAATCCATTGTTCCTGTCATTCCCCTATTTTGTCGACGTTTGGTTTCAGAGAGTGACATCATTTTTTATTAATAAAGTTTAAAGGACTAAACATAATACTGTTTAGTCCTTTAAACTTTATCGTGCAACCATTTCTTTTTCTAAAGCAACTTCTACTCTTACATAGTCGTAACCAAGATCTCTTGCAACGGCTTCAAAAGTTATTTCACCATTAGCTACGTTTACTCCAAGTTTTAATGCTTCGTTTTCAGCGATGGCTTGATATACACCTTTGTTTGCCATCTGTAAGGCATATGGAAGAGTAACATTCGTTAGGGCAATGGTTGAAGTTCTTGGAACTGCACCAGGCATATTGGCTACAGCGTAATGAACAACACCATGCTTTTCATAGGTTGGGTTGTCATGAGTGGTAATATGATCGATCGTTTCAACGATTCCACCTTGGTCGATAGCCACATCAACAACAACTGAACCAGGCTTCATTGCCTTTATCATTTCTTCTGTTACCAGCTTAGGAGCTTTTGCACCAGGAATCAATACAGCGCCAACTAAAAGGTCAGCCTCAGCTACTGCCTGTGCGATATTGAACGGGTTGGACATGAGTGTTTTAATTGAATTGCCAAAAATATCATCCAATTGACGTAACCGATCCGCACTCACATCGATAATCGTTACATCCGCCCCTAATCCAATCGCCATTTTCGCTGCGTTGGTACCAACAATACCGCCGCCAATAATGGTCACTTTCCCACGGCTTACACCAGGAACACCCGCAAGAAGGATTCCTTTACCACCGTTTGATTTTTGTAAAAATTGCGCACCGATTTGTGCAGCCATCCGGCCGGCAACCTCACTCATTGGCGTCAGCAGCGGCAGCGTGCGATTCACTGAAACAGTTTCATAGGCAATCGCAAGAACGCTTTTTTCTTTAAGCGCCTGAGCTAACGCCGGTTCAGCAGCCAAATGTAAATAGGTGAATAAAATTAAGCCTTCACGGAAATAACCATACTCACTTGGCAGAGGCTCTTTTACTTTCATAATCATATCTGATTGCGCCCACACATCTGCCACATTTTCAATGATTTCTGCACCATAATTCAAGTAATCTTCATTGGTAAAACCACTGCCCATACCGGCGTTTTTCTCCACTAATACTTTATGACCGGCATTTACGAATGAAACGACTCCAGCTGGAGTTAAAGCCACACGGTTTTCATTATTTTTAATTTCTTTAGGTACACCAATAATCATGATACGATCTCTCCTTTTTTTTAAAAAAATTAGGCTGTGTTAAACTTGGCTGTTGATTTTCGCTCCAATCAACATAGTAATAAATCAACAATGACTTTTAACACAGCCTTAAATTAAACAGTCTTTTTATCCTGCAAAACATCAGATTTCTGAGTCTTTTTTTTCATAACAAAATAAGCAATACATAAGAAAAGCAGCCAAGGGATACCAAACTGAAGCATAATTTTGAAATCAGTAAACCAGGCTGTGATCATTAAACTGAGCAGGAGTAGTCCTCCCAATATTGTCAAATAAGGAAAACCAATCATTCTGACCGGTAATTTGCGGCCGCCCATTTTCTCCCACCTTTTCCGGAAAGATAAATGAGAAACAAAGATAACTAACCAGGTAAAAAGTGAACCAAACATGGAAATCCCCATCATGAAGGCATAGGATGATCCAGGAAACAGCGCATTCACAAGTGTAGCAATCACAATCCCAATCGTTGAAACGGCAAGAGCCATTGTTGGAACACCTTTTTTATTCAGTTTACCTAGAATGGCTGGTGCAAACTTTTCGCTTGATAATGAATACATCGTTCGGGATGAAGCATAGAGCTGTCCGTTCATGGATGATAAAGCAGCTGTTAAAACGATAAAATTCATCACCCCAGAGGCACCAGGGATATTTAAGATTTCCATTACTTTTACAAACGGACTTTCTTCAATTCCTGCCGATTGCCATGGGACAATCATCAACATGATCGCCATCGTCAACACATAGAAACCACTCAAACGAAATACCGTTGCTTTCAATGCTTTCGGTACAGCGACATCCGGATCTTTTGCTTCACCGGCCGTAACGGCGACCAATTCCGTACCTATAAAGCTGAAAAGAGAAATAAAGACGGCAATCCACATGCCTTTGACACCAAACGGCATGAAGCCTCCATGATCGACGAGGTTCTGAGCCCCAACATTCTCATGACCAGAAGTTCCAAATAAAACATACGCGCCAAGAAGAATAAAAGCGACAATCGCACTAACCTTGATCATCGAGAACCAATACTCAAAAGTTGCAAAGGCATTTACACTGGTAGCGTTTACATAAATAAGGACTGCTGCAAATACGATGATCCAAACAATCCCAGGGACTTCCGGAAACCAGTATTTCATATAGATGGCGATTGCACTAATTTCAACCCCAATCGCAAGAACTTGAGCAATCCAATAGGAGTACCGGACAAGAAAGCCTACCATTGGATGAAGATATTTATCAGCAATCGTTCCAAAAGATCCCGAAGTTGGATAGGCAACCGTCATTTCTGCCAAACATCCCATTAGTAATATAACGATAAATGCACCGATCGTATAACTAATCAATACACTAGGTCCTGCCGTACTAATGGCTAGTCCACTTCCAAGGAATAGCCCTGTCCCAATCGCCATCCCCATCGCGATCATCGAAAGCTGACTAGTTGATAATTCTCGTTTTAACCCCTCATCGCTACTTGTATTCTTCATCTATTTCATCCCCTTCTTTAACCATGAGGCTTTGTCCGTATTTCATTTAGCAACGGACAGTGTCTACGAGCGGTGACAGGCACCGCTAGCGGTACCCGTTAAGCGACTACTTCCCGTTCATTTTTAAATCTCTCATACTGCTTTTCCGTCATGATGGTTTTAAGGATTTGAACGACTTTCCAAACTTCTTCATAAGAAGTGTATAGGGCTACTGGTGCAAGGCGAATGATGTTAGGTGCGCGGAAATCTGGAATGATTCCGTTTTCCTTTAATGACTTACAGATTCGTGCTGCTTCGTTATGTTCGAGGCTTACATGTCCGCCACGGCGTGCATCTTCCCTTGGTGTACCAATGAAAAATCCCATATCGGCCAGTTCAGTATCAATTAAATTTATTAAATATTGATTGATTTTCAATGATTTCTGACGAATATTTTCAATCCCTGCTTCTGTGAAAATTTCTAACGACCCAATCAATGGGGCAACACTTAACACATGAGGTGTTCCAATTTGGAAGGCTCCCGCTGATTGCGCAGGTGTTAATGTATGCTCCATATCGAATTGCTTTTCTTTAGCAGAACTAAACCATCCAGCAAGTCCAGGCATCTTTCCAAAATGCCTTTTGTTGACAAATAATCCTCCAACACCGCCAGGTCCGCCGTTTAAATGTTTATAATTGCACCAAAATGCAAAATCAACGTCCCAATCACTGAAATAATGTGGAATCGAACCAGCCGAGTGGCATGCGTCAAACCCGATTAAAATCCCTTTATTATGTGCTGCTTCTGTTAATCGTTTGATGTCTAAAATTTGTCCGCTGCGATAAAGGACCGTTGGCAAGACGATTAAGGCAACGTCATCGGTCATCGCTTCGATGATATCATCCTCTTCCAAGAAGCGGCCATCGCGGCTTTTTACACGAATAAGATGCTGATCCGGATCATATCCATGGATCCTTAGCTCACTTTGCAGGGCATATATATCTGATGGAAACGTTAGTTCATCGGCTAAAATTTTTGTACGGATGCCATCTGGCGTATAAAACGTTGATACAAGCTGATGTAGATTAACGGTTGTCGAACCCGTTACAATCACTTCTTCAGCAGAGCCACCGACTAACGTCGAAAGCTTCTTGCCTAATTCCTCCGCCATAAAGAACCATGGATGGTTCCCCTGCGTCCAGCCATCAATCCCATGTTCTTTCCAATCCTCTAAAGATTCTAAGAGAGTTCTTTCCGCTCTTTTCGAAAGAAGGCCCAAGGAGTTCCCATCCATATAAATCGATCCTGGCTTTAGATAAAACTCTTCTCGAAAATCCTTAAGAGAATCTTCCTTATCCAATTCTTTCGCGTATTCTAAAGTTGTTTGAAAGTTATTTAAAATCACTATGATTCTCCCCTTTACAATCATTTTTGAAGCGCTTTCTTTTTGTATATGACATCGTGTCAATATTATTATCTACAGAATATGACGTCGTGTCAATATTATTTTCTCAAAGAATTATTACTAGTACACCCCTTCCATTTTTTAAATAATCCATATATCCTAGAGACAATGAGTAGTGGAGGAATAAACATGACTATAGAGGATAAACGACATTTACGTTCGATATTGACACGGCAAAAATTATTAGAAGCAGCAAAGGAAGTTTTTCTTCAAGAAGGCTTTCAAAAAGCAACGATCTCACAAATGATTAAAAAAGCGAACATCGGATATGGAACAGCCTATGTCCATTTTGAAGGAAAAGAAGATCTTTTAATTGTATTAATGGAGGATGTCATGGAGCGATTTTATGAAATTGCCGAAATCTCCTTCCTGCCAAAATCAAAACAAGAAGCAGAAGAAATTATTTATAAACAAGCACATGCTTTTTTAACAATGGCAGAAGCCGAACGAGCTATGATGCAAGTCTTTGAACAGGCAATTGGGGTTTCTTCTTTCATTTCAGATAAATGGAAAGCGATTCGGGAAAAATTTATTCAACGAATTTCAAAGGATATTTCCTTTGCCCAACAAAATGGTCTGGCCAGAGCCGAATTAAATCATAAAATTGTCGGAAGAGGCTGGTTTTTTACGAACGAAATGTACCTATGGGAAATTGTCCGGAACGAACACCATGCTTCTGTAGAAGATGTCGCAAAAACAATTACGTCTGTCTACACGACAGGACTGTATTTATAATATTGGAGTATTTTGTCGATAAATCGTTAAGACTTTATCAGAAAAAACAACAATAGTGTCAATACTACTTTTTTGATTATCTTGTTGGTTTGGAATAAAGTTTGATCAGAAATGTTTTGCAAATCCTTATTTAGTGAGAACCAAAAAGAATCCATTTGGAAAAAAGTTTTTATCAAGACTAAAGGTGAAAATTCATTGATTTTAAAGGACTCTTACATATTAGATATGTATAATATATGCCCTTGACTTTGAACCTTGCAGGATCGTGTTTCTCCTGGATAGGGAGCAGGTTACCTCAGCTCCAACACCTATCAAGGTTACACGACCCTTCTTCATAGTAAAGGAACCGCTAACGCTCATATATTATACGTGATGGACATAATTAATTTGGTCTGTTTAATGTGTAAAAGATGTTGAATTTTCACCCAAAAGGCGTACATGTTGAACATTATGTACGCCTTTTTTTTTAGTATAGTTAAAAAGATTGATCAAAATGGTTTTAATTGAATATTTGAAACTGAATAATCATACTTAAAAAAGACAGTACTATTACTAATAACCTAGGTTGTAAATTATAGTTTTACAAGGTGGGGCAACAACCAATAAAATGAGCCCGGAGGAATAAAAATATGAAACAATTGGGGACTCTATACTTTTTCTGTGGAAAAATGGGAGCAGGAAAATCAACTAAATCAAAACAATTGGCTATAGAAAAACATGCGGTACTGTTATCTGAGGATGAATGGCTTTCATCTCTTTATCCCAATCAGATCACATCATTTGAGGACTATCTAAAATTTTCAGCGCAGCTCAAGCCGATGGTGAAAAAGCATGTCCAAAACATATTAAGTGTTGGTACAGATGTAGTGATGGATTTTCCAGGTAACACTCAAAAACAGCGAAAGTGGTTTTTGGATATAGCGTCAGAGGTCAATGCAAACCATCAACTAATTTTCCTTAATTTAAATAACGAGCAATGCTTACTTCAAATTGCACAAAGGCGTAACGAACAACCCGAAAGAGCAGCTTTTGACACAGAAGCGACGTTTATTCATGTTACTAAATTTTTTGAAGCGCCAGAAGCATCCGAGGGTTTAAATATTTTAGAGTTTAGGGGAAAAGAATAACAAGGAGTTCAACACAGCGTTATAGTACCAGAAAAATAATTAGCTGAACTAAACCGCCAATAGAAACCCCTTTGGAATTCCACAAATCAGCTAATAGAAGCTAACCGTTATTCAGTTATCGGGCGCTATTCTAGAGTAGAAGTTGCGCTCTGAAGATTTTGGTTCTTCAAATAATCAGGTTATTGGAAGAAGGAAAGCTAAGTAAAATTAGTGATGTAAATTTATGCTTTTTATGTAATAATTATTTTATAGAAATGTAAATTTACAATTCAAACGTAGTGGAAGTGGGGATCATAATGGCAACGGGAACACATACAGTAGAAATTCCAATAGATGTACAAGCAGTTTGGGATTATGTCAGTGATCTTGAAAAATGGGCAATAACAGTACCTGCCTATAAAGAACATGAAATCATAAATGACAATCAATCTATTTGGACATTCGAAGGTAGTGTGAAAGGTATTAAAAAAACGATACAAGCGCAGGTAGATATTACCGAATGGAATGAACCTTCAAATATTAAGTTTGAACTAAAAGGTTTATCAGATAATTTTACAGGAAGCGGTCATTTTACTGCAGAAGAGGTTAATGGTAAAACAACAATGACTTGTACCGTGGAAGTCCATGCAGGCGGATTATCGGGTGCGGTGTTAACACCAATCATTAAATGGGCTGTTCCAAAAGTAGCATCTCGTTTAACAGAATCTATCGCACGTAAAATTGCAGTATTCTCATAGTTTTTAAAGATTGAAAGTCGCTTCATTTTGGAGATACCTTCTCTGTAGCAAAGATGGTAACCAATGTAATGATAGAGAGTTTTACTAGAAATTTTATAATTAGCGGAAAGGGGGCTGTCCAAAAATGGACGGCCTCTTTTTTCGTTGTGCAGCCATATACTAATGCTAATTCAAATAATTGATGATGGTGATTTTACAATTAGCAGAGTCTTCATTGGTTTTTACCAATGGTTTTACTTGCTCCCTTTAATCATTCATCGAAAAAATAAAATGAAGTCATATATAGGTTTTCTAGTCGGAGGCTTTTCAACTTTTGTGTTAAATATTGGACCTATTGTTAGGATATTTATTGACCCAAGCAAATTTATATGAGTTTCTTATTCATAAATAATATTATTACTAAAATACGTTTGTAAAACATTTTACTTATATTAACGGGAGATTTAGTGAAAGAAGATTTAATTTGTATTAAAAGTTCTCATCATGTTTTAGTTATTCCATTACAGGCGCTATTCTGAAATACGGAAAGCGTCTTTCTCCATGAAAAGGACCAGTTAATGGAGTAACGGAAACCCAAATTCTATTGAATTTGATTCTAAAGATAGGGAGCGACGAGAATGGCTAATCAATCCACTAATTCGATCATAAAAATTTTTATTAATGCTTTAATTTTATAACTACTAAACCCATTCCCATCATGGGAATGGGTTTATATAGGTCATCTGATTGTACACCTTATTTAAATAGAATAGATATCGATCATATGAAATCGAACTTTCGTTATGGTGTATTACGACATGTTGAATTTTATAAGCCGTATCACCTCGTGGCAGCTTCGAAAATTTCGCCAATTGTTTAAAAGACGGCCTTATGACTACATTTATCAGATAGGCTGATTGATTACTCTCTGGCTTTCTTGTTTTATTCAGAGCTTGAATCATTTGTTCCGCTGTCCCTATTCCTAGTCCATGTCCAAAATATGTACCATCACCGAGAACAACGGCATTTTCTCCTCTCCACCAAGAAGTTTCTGGATCAAAATCTGGATTATTAAAATAAACAACATCTCCAGGTAAGAAATGATCCGTATCAATGGATTGTATACCGAGATCAGGATCTTCGTGCCAGCTGTATAAATAGAGGTTTTGGAATAATTGATTAAATACATGTTCATCCATACTATTTAGAACGGCATGGTAATAGATAATCACTATTGCCGTGGCACATTCAAACGCATATAGTGAACTGTTCTTGTAAATGTCTTGAATCGCATCAGATGGTATTACATCATGCCTCAGCTGGAATCCACCGGCATTTGTCAAATGCCAGTATTGGGGATTACAACGAGAATTAGCAAAGATTTCAAACTCAGCATAACCTTCATTCATGGCTCTTGCACTTACTATGATGTTTTTTCGTAACTTGAGTTCAAACGATAATTCATCGATGGATTGATACGAATAAACAACCGGAGTTTCATGCATTTGTTGAATGATTACACTTTCCAGACTACCAGACGGCCACATGCCACTTTGTTGAGATTGCATCCCAGATAGTTGTATCATACTATCCCTCATTCCAAGCTTAAGTATCACTTGTTTTATTACCTAGTGTATTCGGGCTTCGTTTTAATGTGTATTTAAACAAAAAACAATCTGTCTATTTTTAATTGGGAGCATCTCCAAGGGGGAGCATCTTGATCTAAATTTCCGATATCCCTACATATATGTTAAGAATACAGAATCTACAAAACCAGCTAAAATAAGCCTATTGTTATTCAAGAATAGGGCGCGATTGTTGAAAAACCTTTAGATTTAAACGACTTTAACGTTATATTTTAATTTTATATTGAAAATGAAACAACTCTATTGTCGCTGAATAGCTGCTATTATAAGTAAATCGTAGCAAGAGTATAAAAATCCTCTGTTAGACTTGAAACTAGACGCATTCCTTATTAGAAAAATGCCTCCTTTTATGGAAGATCGGCTAGGCTAAAAAAGCCGTATCAAGAGCATAATAGTAAATAAATGCCGAGAACTATAGCAAATAAAACTGCGACACTTTTTTTCCCTATTCATCTCCCCTTTACTTTATCTATAATTCCTTTATTTTTACATATTGGTTTTTATTAACATATGCTTCTCTATTCTTTGTTTAACTTCCCTGCCCCCGCTCAAAGCAGCTGTTTCGAAATATATCAAATATCTATCTAAGTTAAATGCAAAGAAAGCTAAGCTTTAAGCTTAACTTTCTTCAATATGGTTAATTGTAGAGTATTGTTCCTGAATAAATTGCATTAGTCCTTACCCCAGGTTTTATTTCTCCATTGATAGAAAAAATATTTTTATCCATTAATACTAAGCCTTCACCACAAGGTGCATCAAATGGAACTTTTCCAACAGATCTCCAAGCATCATATTTGGCATTATATATTAATATATCTTTATTCCAATTGAACTCATACGGGTCAGCATTAAAGTATTTCGTTCTAAAAGCTAATAATTCTTCCCCTTTTAATGTATTTAAATTTTTAACTGCATGATCATATACTTCTTTATTAAATCCTCCAATTACCATCATTTCATCATTATTTAATTTTACTGAATTTGCTCCTAGTAAAGATATTTCTTTATCATCTACTTTTACCGAAGAAACTTTTGACCAAGTATTTTTTTCGATATTATATTTATACCCATCAGTATAAGCGATCGATCCGCCACCACTAAATACATATAGATTTCCATTTAATAATTGAGCTACACTCTGATTTCTAACACTTTCTCCTGGTATTGACGCTAATTCTCTAGTTTTAGAAGTTTTTATATCATATTCATATAATTTATTACTATCTTTTCCGTTTTGCTTACCAAGTCCAATATACAATTTTCCATCTTTCTCAACTGCTATACCATCACTTATCGTAAATGGTAGATCTCCTATTTTTTTCGTTTTCAATTTTTTATTTTGATCAATAGTTAGCAACGTGATATCATCTGCATATTCTTTTTCAGGACTTCCTCCAATATAATAAACTCCTTTATTTGTAGTGATTGAAGATCCATAACCTATCTCATGATCAAGATTAGTATGTTCTACCATTGTTAATTTATTTTTGTCTTTTTTTAGTACATATATATCTGAGTAATGTTTCTTTGCACCGCCATTTAATACTGTTTCATAAGGAAAATTTGCCCCTCCTCCAACTATTAAATAATTTTGATAAGATCCCGATAACACCCCTGCTGTTCCTATATTCTTTTCAAATCCCTTTTGTGCCTCTAGCTCTCCTGCATGTTCCCAAGTAATTCTTTCTACGGATTTTGTATTTTTAGAAGCGTTCGCTTCATTTCCGATATAACCGCCAATAACCAGCATTGATGTAAATGCTACTATCCAAAATTTTTTCAAGACATTTCCTCCTCGTAATGTGAAAAATATAAATTAAAATACTTAACTAGTTATTTGAATCTATTTATTTTCTTTGACATTCAAAAAACCCTAGTAAAGCTTACTTGATGTATTTTTAGATATGTTCATGTGAATCGTTTTTGCCTTTTCAAAATTTTGCATGGTAATTCCCGTACATAGGAGGTCAATAAGATACAGCTGTGAGATTTTAGATACTAATGATCCACTATCTAGTGGACTCTCCTTAGCAGACGAGAATAATACTAAATCAGCAAACCTTGTTAATGGAGATTTAACATAACTAGTTAAGACAATAACTGTCGCTTTATTTACCTTTGCAATTTCCACAGCATCTACAATGTCTTTTGTACTGCCTGTCAGACTAATTGCAATGACAACGGTTTTCTCAGTCGTAGACGATGCCCTCATAATTTGAAAATGCGAGTCAGTGATAACGCTAGCATGCTTTCCAATTCTCATTAGGCGATTCTGCATCTCTAACCCAGCTATTCCTGATGAGCCAATCCCAAATATTACTACATCATCGGATTGATTGATCATGTCTACTCCAGCTTGTAAATCTTCCAATCTTATGATTTCAGATGATTCATTTATTGCTTGTACCATATTATTTCTAATTTTTTTGATGATGGTTTCATGGCTATCTTTTTGTGCTGCTAGTGATGTTTCTTGTGCTAACAAAAACTTAAAATCCTGAAACCCTTTAAATCCCAGTTTTCTAAAAAAACGTAAAACAGTTGCTTCCGCTACACTACTAGCCTCTGATAACTCGGTTAAAGAATGATAGAGTACCTGTTGACTATGATCTCGAATGTATTCATATATTTTATTTTCTGATTTAGTAAATGTATGCTTATTTTGCTCCATTAAGATGGACGGTTTTATACCTATCAACTTATTCATAGGGTTGGTTGTAATTTTATTCACCTCCAAAAGGACATGGGGACGGGGCTTCACGACTTACTAATATAGCTAATCTACTTAGCAGGTAAACGGATTTTATCGAGAAAGCCATCGCCACCATTATGATTAGGTGAGTGTAGCGTGTCATAGGATTTATTCTTCATAATATATGGTGGCGTTTTAACGCCATTGATGTTTTGTATAAAAAGAAACTGTTACGAAAAAAACAAAAATAATGACTTTCGTAACAGCTCTAATCACTTAATTATTTACCTCTTACGATAATTTTAGCTGTGAGTTTGGCTGCGTCTTGATTTGCTTGAAATAATTCACCATATACATTATAAATGGTAAGATTATTGTCAAATTCAAACTCCGCAGAATATGCTCTTGGTTTAATATTTGGAACAATTCCTTCAAAAATGAAACGTGAATTCTCTGTTTTTTCGACTAAGTCAAAATGGATTTCCTTGCCATCAATCATGCCGTTAATACGCTTATTTCCAATTAACATAACAAAGTCATCAAATACAACCTCTAATCGGATTTTCTCTCCTGGACGATAAGGTGTTGGCTTTTTAGATAAGACATTAAATGATTTTATTACTGGTTCTGGTGCTTGTTTGTGCTTCTGCCATTTTAGGTAATCCATGTTAAATGCAATATAGTCCATTTCAGTATTTGCCGTTCCTTCATAAAATAGGCCAATATCACCGTTTGATAAGTTAGTGAGACTAGAGTATCCATACGTCCCTTGCTTCACAAGTTGGCTATATTTCCAGTTAAAAGAATACTTTGTCCGACCATTTGCGTATGTTCCAACTTCCTCAATTAATCCGACCTTAACATTTCCATTTATTCTACTGACGGAATCACTTGCACTGGAGAAGATGACAGCTTCCTTGCCATCAACCTGTGCTCCATAACGAATAGCCGACATTTGGCTGTATGGTGCAGGTAAAGCCTTCTCAGTCACTACTTCAGAATCCCAACTTTCTCCACCATCAAAGCTTGTAGCAATTTGTGCATATCCTGAGTAATTCCGCATGAATAGTTTCAGCTGACCATCCGGCATTTCTACAACTTGTGATTCTGTAATTTCATGAGCAGAATTAGTAAAATATCTTTCATTAATTATTTCTTCACCTATTACCCTACCTTCATTTGGAGATTCCCCGCGATGCCATGTTTTACCGTTGTCATCACTATAAATAATTGCACTAGCCTGTCTATTATGTTCATTTAGAAAATAAACAGGAAATACTAGTCTTCCTTCATATGGTCCCTTCGTTATCTGGATGCCGTTTCCCGGACCTGTACCTAAAAATATCATCCAGTCCTCTTTTACTTCACCATTTAAATCAATAGGACCTGTCCATGTTTCTCCCTCATCATCACTATAATACAGCTCAAGATAAGATGTTTTATGAGGTTTTAATGGAGAAGTTTGGCTGAAATAGTTGTCTATTTTTTCACCATTTACATATAAATTTCTATCTTCATCAACTGAATATTCGGTACGTTTTCCAGTTTCGTCATACACTATTCCATCTTCTCTGATTGTGTATTCATTATTATTTTGATCTTTTAAAAACAGGTACGCTTTACCATCTACGGTTTTAAAACCAGTCCCTTTATACGCATTTGTACCAAATCCCCCCATAAGTCCAGCTCCATGAGGAAACCCGTCAACAAGTGCAAAAATTCGTTCATTAGATTGATCCTGTAAAAGTGACAAGTCTATATTAGAGGCTTGATCTGGGTAATCATTGATGACGATTCCGTCCTTTTCCCATGTCAAACCTTGATCATGGCTTCTGCGGATTACAGCATCAATATTGTTCGGTGAATCACCTCCGTGTACAACACGTCGGTCTATACCAGCAATAAGTGTTCCTTTTTCACTATAGAGTAAAGCAGGAATTCGATAATTATTGGAATCCATAAACCCCGGATAAAAAACGCTTAAGGGATTAGTTACCTTAGCTGTATCAGGCATGGGATTTACTAATAATTTGGCGGAGGTTTCTCCAGTAATTGATGTCAATACTTCATTAGGTAGTGGCTCATTGAAAATTTTCACAAAATCAATATTACCGTTAAATGGATATTGATTGCCAGATGACCTTTCCGTTCGTCCTAATTGTGAACTGTTTGGTGCATAAATGTTGCTTAAAAAGTTCCTCGGAGACTGAGAATCTTCCTTAATTAATTCACCATCTAAAAAGTACTTGTACCCTTCTTCCTTGTCTAAAACCATCGCAAGGGTATGAACTTTATTTTCTTTCAAATTCACCTGAGCATTAACATGGACATTCTTCTTCGGTTCTCCTGGTTTCTCAAAGCGATTTTCACTTCCTATAGCTGCGGGGGAGATGTATAAATGAAAATGACCATCTTGGACTTGATTATTACTTAAAGAAAAAAGTGACATAATAGAGGAGCCTGTATACTGAAATCGTACAATAATCGTTCCTTCATCCACACTTTTCAACTTATCGACTTGATTATTTAAGTTCGTGAAATATCCGTCTTTCATTTTCTGGTTTTCTACGTGTAAAATTGGGTCTGGTATATTAGCAGATGACATAGCAGAAACGAATTTCTCTTGACCCAAAATGAAAATAGTTATAAGGAATGAAAATATGAGCATTGTAAATTTTTTCGCCAAAAATATCTCTCCTTTAATTAAATGATCATGTGATTCTCTTTCTTCTAAACATACAAAGTGGAGCTAAAATCACCGTGTTAACGCTTTCATTTTTTTATACCTTTTACATAAATATTTTCAAAAGTCACCTCACTTCATTTACTTTGTTAACATGATGGTAAATTTCAATTATGTCAGGGAAAGAATAACACAATTGATAGATAGTTATCTTTATATTCAAAATATTGACAACTTATTGTCAATAATAATATAGAAATTCCTGTAAAACATGAGCAATCGGTACCATATGAGGAAAATTATCCATTAAAATTAAGATTATGGGTCGGATTTTTGATTAGCGCACCAGAATGAATACATTTCGTACCAACTTTCATTATGAAAATAAAAAACACCAACCGAAGTCTCGGCCAGTGCTTGATCTACTTTTAATTAAACTACTTACTCTTGATTTTCACTTACTTCTTTTACAGCCACTGTATACTTCTCGTACCACTGTTTCCATTCTACTTCTCGTTCTATTTTTCTACCATCCAGTAATGCTTGAATAACATCAAGACAAACATGCCAGCCAGCAAGATCCCTTGGCGTATGATCCGTGATGGTATCAATTTTTTCAATTAATACTAATAAACAACCATCCTGTTCAGGATACAATTCAAACCGAACAAGATCTTTGTCCCAGGTAAATTCCAATACTGAATTTAGCTTAAAATCTGTAATTGTAAACTCTTCAAACGTACCGTCTTGCATATCGAACTTAATGATTCCACCTTTACGAAGCTCATCAATTCGAAGCTCGGAAAACCAGGCTGCTAGTTTGTCGTTTTCTGTCAACATCGCCCAAACCTTTTCAACCGAGTGTTTTACATGCCGCTCGAATCGAGCAATATACCCATGTTCACCTTTTTTTAATTTAGCTAACATAATTCTTCCTCCCAGTTGCTCGATTTACGATTTAATAACCTATACAGCCTATCATACACTAAAATAAACGATTTCCCAAAGATGCCCATCTAAATTCTTAAAGTGGCCAGAATCGCCCCAGTCATGTTCCTTTGGTTGACTTGGTAATGTTCCGCCAGCTACTTTTGCCCTTTTTAAAAGAGAATCTACCTCTTCTTTACTTTCCGCAATATAGGTTAAGATGAAGTCCGAGGATCTATGTAATGTATTCGATTGATAGGCTGTCTTATTAATAATTAGAATGACTCCACAACAAAAGCAGGTGTCTCAAAAATAAAGAGTCAGACCCTTATGAGACACCTGCTTTTTTAGTTTATCCTGCTTAGGGGCAGTCCCCCCACTAATTGAAGTTTCACTTTATGATCTGCTCCGCCAATTCAGGATAATCAATAAACGGATTACGATTCCCCTGTAGTTCTTGGATCGCTTGATTGCGGTGCATCTCGTATCGTGATACAGGGAATTGTTTATGCCATTCCATTAAAAGTGTAAGATTCGTCAGCTCTTGATGAATCGTATTAGGATAACGAGTTAGAAAATAAAACGTTGCCCTAGCGACAATACCTTTACCGTATTCAGGTTCAAATTTTCCTGAATCTGATTTTCCACATCCGTCCTTCACACCTGTAATTCTTGCCTCAGGTACATAATCTTGAAAATCATCATACGGATAGTTGCTGCGACTGCTATTACAGCTTGGTTCACAGGCAAATAGATGATGTAAATCTCCACGCATTGGCTCTTTTTTTAGAAACCAAGATTGTGGAACAACATGCTCGCAGTTTAATAGATTTCTACCGAAAAATCCGCTAATTCGGCCTTTCTCTCGGTTTTCATGAAGAATAAGATCCTCTTCTATAACGGTTAGAGGGTCCATTCCTTTTCCTGAATAGAGACTTTTCAGCTCACCATTTTCCTGAAGATCAACCCAAGGATATAAAAAACGATGCGGGGCATACCCGAGTTTATTAATATGGGTTTCTTGAAGCAAGATGGTTAGATTTTTTTTCAAACGATCATCAAAGATTATTCGAGAATAATAGTCTTGCTTCATTTCATTATCTGTCTCAACATCATAGTACGGTCGATTTTTGAGATTCCTAATGTAAGTCGCTTGAATCGTTTCCCACTCATGAGCTAATAAGTTTAACTCCTTCATCAGCTACTCATCACTTGTGTCGTTAATTTTTCACTGAATACTTCCTTTAAATGGTCAACAGCTGTTAAATATAATAAACCATTCCCTTCAAGCTTTGGTGAATTGCCCAACGGAACGGTTCTCTTGATGAGCTGTGCATAAAGCTCCGGCTCAGTCAAGTTCCTTTCAAAACTCTTATTCGAAATCTCCTTGATTAACGCCAGCGCACCTGAGATGTGAGGCGTAGCCATCGATGTTCCGCTTAGCTTTGCATATTTCCCACCCAAATAGGTGGAAAGAATCTCTTCGCCAGGTGCCACTAGGTCCACTTCTTTATTTGAATTTGTAAAATCAGATGAACGACGATTTAAATCTACAGAACCTACGCTTATTACTTCATTGTAGTAGCCAGGATAGCCTAATTCATCTGTTGTATCCCGACCATCTCCCTCATTTCCTGCTGCACAAACGACGAGGATATGCTTTGCGATGGCATTCTGAATCGCTTGATGTAATTCAGGTACATCCTCAGGACCACCGAGGCTCATAGATATGATGTCCACTTTCTGCTCCACTGCATAATTGATACCGTTAATAATCCACTCATACTGGCCAGACCCTTGATGATCTAACACTTTTAAAATTAATAAATTTGCTTCCGGCGCAACCCCGACGACACCCACTCCATTTTCAACAGCGGCAATTGTCCCCGCTACATGTGTTCCATGACCATTATAATCCTTGAAAATATCAGAATTACCGTTGTCATCTTCCGTAAAGTTCCGGCCGCCAATAATCCGCCCTTGCAAATCTGGGTGGTCTACATCACAACCGGTGTCCAGAATTGCAACCGTAATGTCCTTTCCTTTCGACTTCTCCCACAGCTTTGGAGCCTGAATAAGCTCAATTCCCTTTGGCACCTCTGCAACCGTTTCAACCACTGCATCTACCTGATACGGAATCAATCGTACTTTTCGCTCCATTATTACCCCTCCTGATAGGATGAATTCGTAGCATTATCTAAGTTGTTACCATTATTTTAACAATTCAAAAAAACAAATACCAGAGTCTTTTGACTTATTATAGAACAAACGTTCTAATTGAATATCATTTTAACTAAATTACGGAAATTGCTTCTAAAAGAATGCCCTGTATCTGTTTTATAATAGTAGTAAACAAAAAATAAGGCAGATTAGGAGGTTACTCTCTATTAAGGGGAATTACCACGTAAAATTTCATAATTGAAATCTTATGAAGCATCAAAAAAATGTAGCTAGTATCTTGAAAGCGCCCTATTCTTGAATAACAGACATAACTTCAATTAGCTTCCAAAAGGAAGTTCATAGGACTCTCAAAGTTTAGCAGATGCAATGAAAAGATCGTTCCTTGAAGAGACAAGCACAGAGGTTGATAATATAAAAAACTTAAGCGTTATTAGTCCGGTAGAACATGTACTTTCTCGAAAGTATCCTTACAGAACGAGCCTTCTGTGACCATTGAAAAGTTCTACCAAATGCTTACTTTTTGAGTATGCCCAAGCTTGATAGACTTTTTGGACTAGTCCCGATATACTTTTTCATTAGTAAAAAAAGGAGTGTATGTTTTGTTTCATTTCTTATTGAGTTTATTGATCGTAATAATGATTTCTCAGTTATTTGGCACTCTAGCAAAAATGGTAGGCCAGCCCAAAGTAGTCGGGGAGATGATTGGCGGTATTTTAGTAGGTCCTTCATTTTTAGGTGCCTTGTTCCCTGAGATCCAAGAGTGGCTGTTTAATAAAGATATAAAAGAACAATTATTCCTATTAAGTCAGCTCGGAATATCTTTATATATGTTTATAATAGGAATTCAAGTAGGTAAAGAAAACATAGAAGACAGGCTAATAAAAAACGCTGTACAACTTGCACTAGTGGGGATCATCCCTACTTTTCTTATGACATTCGCAATCAGTTGGTATATTTATCCTTATTTAAAACAAACATTAACCACTCAATTAATCTATTCTTTGTTTATGTCAGCTAGTATCTCTGTAACTGCCTTTCCCGTACTAGTACGGATTTTAGATCAACAAAAGATGATTAGAACAAAGTTAGGGAGATTTGTTGTCCTAGGTGCAAGTATAGATGATCTCATTGCATGGATCATGCTGCCAATTATCCTTTCTATTGCAAGCCTAAACTTTTCAGTTAACAGTATGAGCATGATCATTTATATAATTATTTACCTTTTAGTAATGTTTTTTGTTATCAGGCCTATTTTAAAATATATTGTTTCAAATAAGTATAATATGTTAAATAATAAATTTTTTGCATTATTTCTTTTTGTTTTTTTATGCAGCAGTCTTGTAACAGAAAAAATTGGACTTCATGCTATTTTTGGAGGGTTTATAGCAGGATTAATCGTACCAAGATTAGATAGAGTCACCAAAGAGTTAGATACTAAAATCTCAGATTTTGTAAATACACTTTTGGTTCCTATTTACTTTGTAAGTTCTGGTTTTAATGTTGACTTAAGCTCTTTTACAAGCAGTAATCATTTAGTCATCGTTTTATTGTTTATTGGAATGGCATTTATAAGCAAATATTTTGTATGTATGATTTATGCAAGAATAATAGGTTATAGTTGGGAAGAATCCAGTGCTATAGGGGCTTTAATGAATGCACGAGGATTAATGATTTTGATATTTGCCAACATAGGTTTAAGTAGTAAATTAATTTCTGACACTGATTATAGTATTTTGTTCCTTGTCGCGGTTATTACCACTGCCCTTACTTCCCCATTAGTAAAATGGTCTTTATACCGTAAAACAAAGGTTCAGGTATAAAGATTTAGTAACAAACGGTATTGCTAATCAAGAATCTAGTCCCTCACATTAAAAATTGCACAATTAAAGATAAGATCAGTTTTTTAAACATCTTTTGTAACCAATTATCAAAGTGACGGGTAGATGACAACTTTATTATTCCTATACAATGATTTGTTATAAATGAAAAGAAATAAGGGTGAAATATACTAGACATGTCTAGTATATTTCACCCTTATTTCTAAACCTTTTTTTGAAAAATAGTATCGATAACCCAACAAGATGGATATGGTTCTTCTTCTAAGTTTATGACCTGCTTCCGACACTATTATGACAGAACTTTTAGCTTCTTTTTAATACGTGTTGCGAAGATCTCAAGGCAGATTGCTACAATTAGGATAAAATAAGTGATTGCGCCGATTTCACACAAGTCAAAGTAAAATCCACTTGCCATGAACATATCGAAGCCAATTCCTCCTGCTGCGCCCATTGCCACTGCCACGGCGAAATTAATCTCAAAACGCATGAATGTCCATGAAACCATATAAGTAATCGATGATGGGATGACAGCTTGGAACACAATTTGCCCCGCTTGCTTGCAAAGCTAAAATGGCACCTTTATCAAGTTCTTCGAAGGTGAAACATTAATTGTTTAATTGGAACATCGAATTTCCGTAATCCACTTGTATCTTTTAAATTCGATAGAGAATGTCCTATACAGGTATTCCTTTTTTCGGATAGTTTAGTTAAATAGTGCCATCGTATTCTCCATCGGCTGAGTCCATATAAACAATTTCTCTGCTATCAGACACGTCTTTCCTTCTATCAAAAACTTTATAAAATCCTGGGACCCTAACATATTTTCATCCACCTTAATAATCCACTGTACCCCAAACGTTATTCCAATGATCACTCCTTAGTAATAGGAACTTGTAATTACTATGTCAATCCCTTTGATGCTAGTAGTTACAGTCAATTGTTGGAGAATGGTCAATGTCATTTAAGCTTTCATTTCAAAAAGCGAATTCTTATTTAAGAATGATCCTAAAAAGCCTCGCTTCCACATCATGGCCCGCATAAGTGAGAGGTGCTTTCTTCGACTTTTTAAAATGACTTTAATCTGCTCTATAAGAATGAATTAGGGGAATCTACAGTTTCTTTTTTCGTATACTTCCCACAATCCATAATAAAAGGGGAATTCCGATAATATTGACCGGAAACACAAAAGGAATCCAATACTTATTTATATATTCCACTTCAGTTATTGTGACATTTGGAAAGAGCAAGGCATATACGAATGAAAAAGCAGCCACAAACCAAATAGTTTTTCGCCATTCTTTGATTTTAAGCCATTGAGCTGTTCCGTAGCTGGCCATAAAGAAATACACTGAATTTATAATAAAACTACTTAGTATCCAGATTAATAGGACTAAAAGATCTACGTTTTGGATAAACCCCATTACGGAGATAAATCCAATCGCATCTATAACGGGATATTTTAGTTTTTCTGCTACCTCAGGACCTAAAGTCATAAGTACAACCATTGAACTTGCACATAGCGCCAATCCAGAAAGAGCAACTCCCCATATTGCTCTTGAAGGTCCTTGCTTTGGTTGAGCCATGAATGAAACAAACATCATCATCATAACAGACTCCCCCAAATAAGAATCAAGGTACAAAGTTCCTTTAAGTATCGGACGCAATCCGGAATCTGAATATAAAGGTAGTATTTTGCTAAAATCGAGATTTGGAACAACTAGGATGAATGTTATTACTCCTGAAAAAACCAGTATTATCCCGAAAACTTCGCTACATCGGCCAATTCCTTCTATTCCTCCGCCTGCAGTGACATAGATAACTAACAAAAGCATTGTCAAGATCAACGCCCATAAAGGTGTTGTTGGGAGCAACAATGTGATTGTGAAATCAGCAAATTGTCTTAAATTATAGCCAATCACCGAGTACCATTGGAAAAGATATGTAATCACAACAATGTTTCCTATCCACTTACCTAAAATGGTTTTACTGTATTCAATTAAGGTTTGATTGGGATACAAAAGGCTCACTTTGGTTGCGACAAAGACAATCAGTACCCCGAAAATAATGGCGATTAGATAGGATATCCAAGCGTCTTGTTTCACGTCTCTAATTGCTGTACCCATGGTCGTTATAAGCATATTTCCTGAAACAAAAGTGAACATTATCCAAAATATTTGGACTCCTGAGATTTTCATTTTTTTGATCTCACTTTCTTAAGGATGGACCTGACATTCCTACTCGTCGAATGGTCAAGTTTACTTTCACAGTGACATCAGCATCTGAAAATTTTTTGTCCCAATCATTCATTAAATCTCTCCACTGGTACGGTATCTGTTTATGAATTACCTCACCAAACCCAAAAATATCTGTTCCGTATTCTGTTTGAACTTTTGTAATGGTATGAGCAACTTGCTTTTTATATTGTTTATTAAATTCGTTTTGTATGAGCTCAAGGTTTTTAGGTTGCGTTAAGTCTAAATTTGTATTATTTTCGATCACAGCTCCTTCTCCAGTCAATACAATGGTAAATTTTATGTTTTTATTTCTGCTGATTTCTGGTATGACTTTGCTTCCCATTTTGTCTAAATCCAAACTGACATTGCCATCCTCTATTAGAATAGTAAGCGAACGTTTCTTCAGGATCTCCATGATCCAAAGCTGGTCCCTATATTCTTCCATGTTTAAATACCCACACAATTTAAGATCTTGATCAAAAACGGCACTTCCTGTCAACTGGTAGGACTTTTCACCTTTTTTACCTACGCCTTCACCATCTTGAAAATTCCCAATTTCAATCGCAGGTAGGCTTGGACGTATACCCTTACTGTTCACTGCTTTGAGGAAATGTAAATATGAAGTATCACTCATCCCCCCAGCTTGAGAGTGTTCCTTTAGTGGCGCTTCAGCAGGAATATTTTCTAATGGGTAGGATAGGTTGAGCATGTCTATTGCTGTACCTTTTTTCACAACAAATGCATCGGTCCGCAAGCTGGCATTCGGGTCCTTGATAGTAAAGTCAAGCTGATTTTTGAGGCCTAGTTTCGCAAATTCCTCCCCCAATAAAAGAACCCTACGTTGTCCATAAAATGCTTTCCTTGAAAGTTTCATCTGTATTTTCTGTGTTGCATCGGTTATATTTTTCCCTATGGCTGAAATTAAAAAAAAATTTTTTTCTCCATTACCTCCTCCTCCATTTTGGGGATTCATACTGGAGGGAATTAATATTTGTCCGGTCAATTGAATACCCTCTTTTTCTATAGCGTCCAATCCTGTTGCTATCCAAATGGCACGATTATTTATCTCAACCCGATCCCAACAACCTGATGTGAACAAAAGGGAAGAGTAGATTACAAAACAAATCAGTCGTCTGTTCATTTACTATTCCTCCCCTGTTTTGGACTAGGTTTTTGTCCTTTTGGAATGCGCTTTTTATTTCGACCAGCAAAAAATTCACGACGATAATTGAATGCCCATCTAGGTGTCCTTATCACGATATCCTTTAAATCCCTTAGAATAAGTGGAGCAACCGGGCTGAAATAAGGAACACCATATGACCGAAGATTGACAAGGTGAATAATAAGAGCAATAAAACCTATGACAATTCCGTAAAAGCCAAGACACCCTGCTAGAATCAGCATGACGTACCGAAGCATTTGAAAAGCATTTCCAAAACTATAGCGTGGTATGCCAAACGAAGCTATACCAGTTGTGGCTACAACAATCACCATCGGGGCAGAAACAATTCCGGCTTGTACAGCTGCCTGACCGATAACGAGCGCTCCCACAATACTGACAGCTGAACCAACGGGTTTGGGTAACCTAATGCCTGCTTCGCGAAGACCGTCAAACATAAATTCCATGAGAAATACTTCAATTACGGCTGGAAACGGAACAGATTCACGGGAAGCAGCAATGCTGATAAGTAGACTGGTCGGAATGAGTTTTGGATGATATGTGGTTAGGGCAACATAGATCGATGGAAAAAATATGCATACATTCAGTAATATAAAACGAATAATCCTTATGAAAGTCGCATACATAAACCGTTCATAATAATCACCCGCAGCTTGGAATCCACTCCAAAATGTCATCGGTAGCACCAAGGCAAATGGAGTATTATCCACGAGTATGGCAACTTTCCCTTCCAACAAGCTCGATGCTACAATATCTGGTCTTTCGGTATTTTGGATTTGTGGGAATGGAGAATAAGGATTATCTTCAATAAATTCCTCAATATACTCCGACTCCAGCACCCCATCTATTTGTATTCTCTTTAATCTCGTACGAACTTCATCCAAAATGGAATCCTGAACAATACCATCAATATAAGCAATTATTACATCAGTCTGTGAGAATTCACCAATCGTAATTGGTTCCGTTTTTAGGCTTGTACTCCTTATCCTTCTACGTAAAAGACTTGTATTAGTCCTTAAATTTTCAATAAATCCATCTCTCGGCCCACGAATAACGACTTCGGTCGATGGTTCTTCAATACCTCGTTTTTCGTATCCTTTCAATTCTGCCAGTAAAGCATCTGTTTCTCCATCAACTATTATCCCGACATTTGCCTTCAACACCCCATCAACAAGTTCACTCATTTTCGAAACAGTGGTAACTTGAGAGATCGCGACAAGGTGTTGTTTCAAAATTTGTCCAATTTGACGAACTTCACCCATTCCTTCCGGAAGTCCTTCAAACATCATTGGTTTTAAAAATACTTCGTCAAGCGTCTTTGCATCACTTAATCCATCCACATATATCACAAATATTTTAGTTTCTCCGGATATATAAATTGGTCGTATGACAAAATCAGAACAGTTTTGAAAACTTTCTTTTAACACTTTCTCATTTGTTGTAATTTCTGAGCTCAACATATCTTTGTTAATATGAGAGGGTAGAGAATCTATTTTTTTATTTTTTTGTATTTTTTCCCATTTTCCTATTTTCTTCATTCTCTCCCCCCCTTGCTTCACAATGTAATTTTCCCAATTAGTGACAACGTATACACATTAAGACCTAGTAATTGTAATTTTGTTACCATTCTTATAAATTTTCTTTCAGTTGGGAACACTGCGAACTGTTTAAGAACGCCTCGATAAGGTGAGAATGGACAATGCCATTATTGTTATCTTTAGTACACAAACTGGAAACACCGAGTTTCTGTCTTATAATGTTCGATAAACACAAAATAGACTGTTGAGAAAAATTTTCTCAACAGTCTAAAAAGAGGAACACATTTCGAAGTAACAATCTGTATATCTAATTCATTACTCGGTGTAGCACCTTATTTACTAAACAACCAAGTTATTAGGTCAGGTTTATATTTCTACTAGTTTTATACAAAAACATTTTGTTTTTCTTCCACTAAGGCTAATAGGTGCTTTTTAATTTCAGCTACATCTATATTTTTTTGTGAAACACCCGTTTCCATTGCAGCGTTAGCAACAGCAGCAGCTACATGGGCAGCCACTCTGCGATCAAACGGATCAGGAATCACATAATCAGTATGAAGATCATCAACCCCTATTAGGTCAGCGATTGCAAAAACTGCTGCCAGTTTCATTTCTTCATTAATTTCCTTAGCTCGTACATCTAAAGCACCTCGGAAAATACCAGGGAATGCGAGTACGTTGTTCACCTGATTCGGGAAATCCGAACGTCCTGTACCTACGACTAATGCTCCAGCAGCCTTTGCACGATCCGGCATAATTTCAGGCGTGGGGTTAGCCATCGCAAATATTATAGGATCACGATTCATCGAACGAACCATTTCTTCTGTCACCGCTCCAGCAGCGGATACTCCAACGAACACATCGGCTCCCTTTAGAGCGTCTTCCAATACGCCATGTTTTTTCTCTATGTTGGTGATCTTCGCAATTTCTTCTTTAATTGGATTCATTCCGAATGGTCGCCCTTCATAAATGATCCCTTTTGTATCACATAAGATAATATCTTTTACTCCCATATGATGTAAGAGCTTCACAATTGCTACACCCGCTGCTCCAGCACCGTTCCCCACTACACGGATTTCCTCTATTTTTTTGTCTGCAAGTTTCAAAGCATTGATTAACCCAGCAGCCGTTACAATGGCTGTCCCATGCTGGTCATCATGAAAAATAGGGATTTGACATGTTTTCTTTAAACGTTCTTCTATCTCAAAACACTGTGGCGCCGCAATGTCTTCAAGGTTCACTCCACCAAAGGTCGGCTCTAATAATCGGACCGTTTCCACAATTTTGTCTGAATCCTTTGTTTCCAAGCAAATTGGGAATGCGTCTACATCTGCAAAGGTTTTGAATAACGCTGCCTTTCCTTCCATAACTGGCATGGCTGCTTTGGGACCAATGTTTCCGAGACCGAGCACAGCTGTTCCATTTGATACAACAGCCACAAGATTTCCTTTCATTGTATAATCGTACACTTTTCTATCATCATTATGAATTTCCAAGCAAGGCTCCGCTACACCGGGAGAATATGCAAGACTTAAATCTTTTGCATTACGTACTGGAACCTTTAAACAAACACCTAGTTTGCCTTTCTTTTCTTTGTGCAAGTTTAGAGCTTCTTCTCGTAAATTTGACATATCCTATCTCCTAACGTGTGAATTTTCTTTCCTTTAAGTATATAGACTGAACATTTGAACAAAAAAACGGTCAAACGTACTTTTTAAGCAAAAAACAGTTTAAGGATTTACTTTATTTAGCCGTTATAAAATTTAACAAATGATGCATTTTTACAGAATCCGTTAAGTTTTCAGGATTTAGTAACTTCGACGCTTCCTCTTCCTTTAAAAGTCCTTTTTCAACGACTACTTCTTTAATGGTTGAGTTTTTTTCATGTGCTTCTAAAGCTACCTCGTTCGCTACTCGGTACCCGAATAGAGAAGAAATAACGATAGATAAAGATAACGATTTTTCAGCATTATTTAAGCAAATCTTTTTATTAACTTCAATACCATCTAGGCATTTTTCAGTAAATAACCTGATTCCATTCGTTAAGATAGAAAAAGATTCAAATAAATTTTTCAAAATAATCGGTTCCCAGATGTTTAGATCCAGTTCACCTCGATCTACAGCGAATGTAATCGCTTGATCATTTCCATATACATCAAAACAAACTTGCATCATCATTTCAGGTATACATGGATTGATTTTTCCTGGCATAATAGAAGAACCCGGCTGTACCGCAGGCAAATCAATTTCAGCAAAACCTGCCCTTGGACCTGATGAAAGTAATCTTAAATCGCTGGACAATTTCGATAATCCACTCGATAATCCTTTTAAGTAAGCAGAGATTTTTATATAAATATCGGCATTTTGCAGTCCATCAAAGAAATTCTCCTCTTTATAGACGGATAAGTTGGATACCTCTGGCAAATATTCGTACATCTTTTCGGTATATCCAGGAGCAGCTCCGATACCTGTGCCAACTGCTGTTGCACCAACGATAATAGACAAGCATTCTTTTTGAAGTTTCTTTATGTCTTCTACTTGTCTTTTGATAAAAGAATGATACCCGCTAAATTGTTGACCAAGTGTAATAGGGACAGCATCTTGGAGACAAGTTCTTGCTATTTTCACGATACTGGAGAATTCATCCACTTTATCTGCCAATGAGGATTCGATTTTATTTAAACTAATTAATAAATCTTCTATATAGAAAAAACAAGCCATTTTCATTGCACTTGGAAGTACATCATTCGTTGATTGAGACATATTTACATGTTCATTCGGATGTATGTAATCATATCCTTTATGACCTGTCAGTAATTCATTTGCCCGGTTAGCGATCACTTCGTTGACATTCATATTAATGGAAACTCCACCGCCACCTTGATAAATGTCTACAGGAAATTGATTTGTCATTTTTCCATCTATTATTTCATCTGCGGCTTGACAAATGACGATTTTCTTCTCTTGTTCAAGTACACCGACACTGTGATTAGACAATGCCGCTGCTTTTTTAATAAAGGCCATACTTCTTATTAAGTGGGGATATAATTCTACCGTTCGACCAGAAATGGAGAAATTCTGACAGGCCCGAACCGTTTGTATCCCGTAATAAACCTCTTCATCAATTTCCAATTCTCCAATTAAATCTTTTTCTAATCGCATTTTTTATCACCCCTTACTTTCTGTTAGGACAAAAAAAGGGTGTTTAAATTGATTAATGATTGCAATTTTAACACCCTTCACTTTAATGAAATTTAGTTTAGCAATTAATCGTTAAATTCAATTACTGCTCGTCCTACATTGATACACCCGCAGTCATGGAAAGAATCAAAAGCTTGATTAATATCATTTAACTCAATACGATTTAACACAAGTTCATCTAATTTGAATTTCCCATCTAAATACATTTGTGCAATCATTGGAAAATCACGAAATGGCTGCGTATCTCCATAAAAACTTCCTTTTAATACTTTTCCAACTCTATGGAATCCTCCAGCTGGAATATTTAACGTTTTTTCAGGATTAAAGGCACCAACGAGAACGACAGTACCCCCTTTTCTTGTACTCTTCCAAGCACTTTCGGCCGCTGCAGTATGCCCCGAACAATCAATCGCAAAATGAACACCTAAACCATTTGTCAGTTCTTTTAACGCTGCTTCTACATCAACTTCAGCTGAATTGATCGTATGCGTTGCGCCAAACTGTTTAGCAATCTCCAAATTTGCAGGTTTTACATCACAAGCAATAATTTTAGAAGCACCGGCAATATGCGCTCCTTGAATCGCATTTACGCCTACTCCACCAATACCGAAGACGGCAACTGTAGATCCTGGTGTAACACCAGCTGCGTTCACAGCGGCGCCATACCCCGTTGCTACTCCGCATCCGATTAAGGAAGCTTGTGCCAAAGGCATTTCATCCGGCAACTTTACACATGACATCTCCGGAACAACCGCAAATTCTGCAAAAGTAGATAATAGAGAGTTGTGGTATATTTGTTTTCCATCTTGGCTTAGTCTTGAAGTACCATCAAGCAGCGTCCCTTCAAACATTGGACCAAATGCTGACTCACACAAATGCACAGCTCCTGTAATACAGAATTCACACGTTCCGCAATATGGGACCCAGCTCAAGGCTACCTTGTCACCAACTTTGACTCTTGTAACATTTGAGCCAACTGCCTCAACAATTCCTGAACCTTCATGTCCAAGAATAGTCGGTGTTGGCGTCGTTTGATCATGTAAAGCATTTAAATCGCTATGGCAAACACCAGTTGCTTTTATTTTCACAAGAACTTCATTCGATTTTGGTTCACTAAGTTCAACTTGTTGAATGGATAATGGTTTACCTACTTCAGTCATGACAGCCGCTTGTATTTTCATTGTATGATTCCCTCTTTTAAGTAAATTTTTTTCAGTACGCGAACCAAATAGCTTTTGATTTTGTAAATGCTTGTAATGAATGAACGGCATATTCCTTACCCCATCCACTTTGCTTCATGCCTCCAAATGGACTAGCAAAGTCATAACATCCATATCTATTAACGAAAACCATACCAGCGTTAAGCTGATTAGCTACGCGATGAGCACGGGAAGTGTCGCCTGTCCATAACCCTGCTCCAAGACCATAAATCGTATCATTTGCCATTTGAATAACTTCTTCTTCTGTATCAAATGGGATGATGCAGAGTACTGGTCCGAAAATCTCTTCCTGAGCAATTTTCATTTTATTATCAACCTCAGCAAAAATAGTTGGTCGAACAAAATAGCCATTCGCATTTGTTCCAGTTGTATCTCGTTCTCCTCCAACTACTACTCGTGCCCCTTGCTCTTTGCCACTCTCAATGTAATTTAAAATGGATTCCATATGCTGCTTAGACACTTGTGCACCTTGATCACTTGCTGGATCAAATGGATCACCACATTTGTAGTTTTTAGCATACTCAGCGATTTTTTCTACCACTTCATCATAAATCTCACGTTGTGCAAATAACCGGGTCGGAGCAGAACATTTTTCACCCTTATGTGTAAATAATCCGAAAAATGAGCGTTCAATCGCTGCATCTAAATCCGGAAAATCACTAAAAATAATGTTTGGTGATTTACCACCCAGTTCTAAAGTTACTGGTTTTAAATTGCTATTAGCAGAGTCATGGATTAATTGTTTCCCAATATGTGTACTACCTGTAAACGATAGTTTATCAATACCCATATGCCTACTAATATAAGAACCTACCTCACCATCACCAAGGACTAAATTAATAACACCCTTCGGCAAGACTCCTGCTTCATCAATAATTTCAAACAATCGAATAACAGAGTAAGAGGTTTTATCAGCTGGTTTTAACACAACCGTATTCCCCATCGATAAGGCAGGAGATAGTTTTAAGACAGCCATTTGAATTGGAAAATTAAATGGCACAATTTGTCCGCATACACCGATTGGATCTCTCGTTGTGACACTTAAGAAATTACCTTCTACAGGATTGTTTTCACCATAATATTTATCTGTCCATCCTGCGTAATATTCAAATAAGTCTGCTGCTTCTTGCACATCATCATTGTACGCTTCTGTATATAATTTACCGTTATCGAGCGCTTCCAATGTTGCAAGCTCCGCATGATGCTCATGAATAAGTGCACTGATTTTCCGTAAAACTTTTCCTCTATCCTTACGGCTCATCTCTTTCCATGAACCTTGTTCCAGAGCGGTCCTTGCTCCTTGAATAGCTGCATCTACATCTTGAATTTCAGCAGATTGAAAATCACCTAAAACCTCTCCATTGGCTGGATTGATCGATTCAATCACTTTTTCTCCTGAGCTATCCACCCATTCTCCATTGATATAAAGCTTTTTCGTTGTTTTAAGCCATTCATGAGCCCACTCTAGTTTTGGCTGCTCAATTCCTTCAAACTGTTTAGTTTCTTGTGTCATGGTCTATACCCCCATTATTTAATAAGTTTTTTATAGATTCACGATCTTGTTCTTTTATTAATTTGGAAACTGCTGAATAACCCATTTGTTCTTTCAATTCCACAATAACTGGAATAAATGTATTTGAAAGTTCTGTACATCTTTCTTCATTAGGTGCTATGTCCTTTAGACATAACTCTGTAAAGGAATGAGAAGTATTCGTAAGCATGTATAACCCATTCATTATATTGGCGCCTGCCATTCCTTCAAAAATATTCAAGTCAAGTTCACCATGTTCCAAGGCAGCTTGAACAATTCGATCACACCCGAGGACTTGAAAACAGCTTTGAATCATCGTTTCAGGGATGACTGGATTCACTTTTCCCGGAAAAAAGGAGGAACCTGCCTGAACCGATGGCAAAGTAATTTCTGAAAATCCTGCTTCGGGTCCCGATGAAAGCAGTCTTAAATCTTTGGCTACTTTGATTAGTGATGTTGCTAATAAACTCAATTCCTTTGACATATGAGCTAAATCATCAATGTTTTGCGCTGCATCAAATAAATTGTCACGTTTTGAAACATCCATATTCGATACATCACGCAGTTTCTCGATAACCACTTCTTTATATTTTTCTGAAGCCCCTACACCATTCCCAATAACTGTAGCTCCAAGGTTAATAGTAAGTAACGACATAACGGATTCTCTTAAAGAAATATGGCGCCTTTTCAGTACAGATGCATACCCACTGAAAGCATCCCCTAACCTAATGCGCATTGCATCCTGTAAACAAGTACGGGAGATTGTGGTTACGCTCATAAACTCTTGTGATTTTTTTTCTATCGTAGCATGCATTTTTGTTAACATATGGTCCAACCGTTCAAAACACCGCACAATCGCTAAACGAATAGATGTATGGCATACATCCGAGGTGGATTGGGAAGCGTTTACATGCTCTACAGGATGAACTGGCGTATAAACACCTAAGGTACCTTCTAGAGATTCATTAGCCAAATTGGCTAACACTTCATTTACATTCATATTCGTACCAATCCCACCGCCTCCATGGAAAATATCAACAATGAAGTGGTCATGATAGTTCCCTTGAATTATTTGATCACAAGCATTTAAGATAGCGGTTCCAATTGAAGGGGCTAGAATACCCGCCTCCTGATTAGCTAACGTTGCAGCTTTTTTAACCATAGCTAATGACACAATATATTCTGGATAATTTTTTAATAGTTGACCAGAGAAAGATAGATTTTGCACCGTTCTCATTGTTTGAATGCCATATAAAGCATCTTTTGGAATATCCACTTTGCCGAAGTAATCTCTCTCTGTCCGTTTTTCAACCTCATCAGCCCAAATGATTGATATCCCTCCTCCAAAACTTTTTTATTCCAAAAAGCGATGCAATCCATATAGCCTCTATTCTATAAAGATTACGCTTTCTTTTGTTCATATTGCGAACAATAAGTTCGTATTGAGAACATAAATTTATAATATACCCAATTAATTAAACAGTCAATAATTTAATCATTTTTTTGATCAGAATGAATTGAATAGCAATCTTCCATTGTCTTAAGCTATAATGAAAAGATGGAAAATAATAATCAAATTAAATCAAAACAGCCCCTTAATAAAGAAGGTTCTTCTGTACAGGCCGTTGAACGCGCTTTATTGCTTTTGAAGCTTATTGGAGAAAATCCATCACCCATTTCGGTCGGTGATCTGGCTAAACAGGCTGAGCTGAACCGGACTACAGCCTGGCGTTTGATTGGAACCCTTGAAAATCAAGGGTTTGTAGAAAAGGATCCTTTTTCTAAAGGGTATCAGCTCGGGTATGCCCTTCATCAAATAACTTCAAAAAACGATTCATATGGTTATCTCATACGAAGAGCTCGCAACACACTATTAAAATTAAAAGAAGAAATAGGCGAAACTGTTCTACTTAGTGTTCCTAAGCATGATGGAACTCTTACTATTGATCAAATAGATACTGATCATAGTGTTAGACTAGTTGACTATACGCACACTATTTCACCTTTACACTGCACATCTAACGGGAAAATTTTATTAAGTTTGCTGCCTCAAAAGGAGTTGGATATTTTATTAGAGCAGCCCCTTGAACCACTATCCAAATATTCAATTACCGATCCAGAAGAACTGCGTAAAGAACTAGAAAAAATTCGTGTTCAAAAGGTTGGAATATCGATTGGTGAACTAGATGAAAATGAAAATGCGATTTCAGCACCTATCTTTAACAAGAAAAAAGATTTAGTCGCATTTATTACGCTGGGTGGGCCGAGTTTCCGCCTTACAAAAGAAGACCTTTTACTATCTAGTGATCGAATGCTAGAAGCCGCAAAAGAAATCGCAGAACAGATAGAGTAGTCCAACAAAAAAAGAAGGAGGTCATCATTTACTGATAGTAAATGATGACCTCCTTCTTTTTTTACATCTACTGTTCTTTTTTTTAATAAGTCTATGAATTTTTAGTCTATGAATGAATTGACAAAGAAAAGACACAAGATTATAATTCAAATATATTCAAATGATGGACAAAAAGTTCGTATAGTGAGCATATTTTTATTTTTCTAACAAATGAAAACGTTTTCCTCTATAAATGGTTTCATACATGACTTTTAATCTATTAACAAATTTATAGATTGAATAGGAGGAGATTCAATGGCAAACAAAAACGTAGTACTTAATGATACTCGTAATACAATTAAATTAGATGATGCACCACTGAACAAATTCCATATTAAAATAGCAGGTCTTACGTTCGGAGCTCATTTCACTGATGGATATATTTTAGGTATTATCGGATTTGCCCTTACGCTAATGACACCTCAAATGGGTTTAACGCCACTTTGGGTTGGCTTAATTGGAAGCTCCGCTTTAATAGGTCTTTTTTTAGGCAGTTTGGTTTTAGGTTGGATATCCGATTATGTAGGAAGGCAAAAAATATTTGTCTTTAGTTTTATCGTCATTACAGCTGCATCCATTTTACAGTTTTTCGCAGATAGCCCTACAGAACTTGTATTATACAGAATTTTGATCGGGATTGGGCTCGGCGGTGATTATAGTGTAGGACACACAATGTTAGCCGAATTTTCACCACGAAAACATCGAGGAGTATTATTAGGTTCATTCAGTGTAATATGGACTTTTGGTTATGTAGCAGCAAACTTGATCGGCATTTTTGCCATCGGCACCTCTCCAGACGCATGGAAATGGATGTTAGCTTCATCAGCGATTCCCGCTGTTATTATTTTGATTTTGCGAATGGGTACACCAGAGTCACCTAGATGGTTGATTAGTAAAGGGCGGATTGAAGAGGCTCGAGAAATTGTCAAGAAATATGTCGGACCGAATATAGTACTTGATGATGAATCGCCTGTACAAACTAAGGGAAGCTTTTCAACATTATTCAGTAAAGAGATAAGAAAACGAACTGCCTTCAATTGTATATTCTTTGTTTGTCTTGTTATCCCTTACTTTGCTATTTACACGTTCTTGCCAAACATTCTTGATGCGATCGGAATGAGCGAAGGATCTGGAACAGATCTTCTATTAAACGGGATTCTCATCATAGGTGCCGTTTTAGGTATTTGGTTTACGGTAAAATATTCTCGTCGCGGATTTTTGATCAGCTCTTTTATCGTATTAATCATTACGCTCGCTCTTCTCAGTCTTCTACCTAGCAGTGCAACAATATTAATGATACTTTCTTTTGCCATCTTCACCTTGATCATGTCTGCTGTCAGCAACTTGGTTGGGGTATTTCCAGCCGAGAGCTTTCCAACTGAAATTCGCTCTTCTGGCGTTGGACTTGCAACAGCTGTAAGTAGGTTAGGTTCAGCAATTGGTACGTTCTTGCTTCCAATCGGGATAGCTAGTATAGGGATTCAATATACAATGCTATGTCTCACAGCTGTCCTTATTATTGGAGCAATTGTATCAATCGCTTGGGCTCCTGAAACTAAATCACTTACACTTAGTGAAGCAAGCAATAACGGAAATAAAAATTAAAGGGTATTTTTAGAATTAAAACTTGCTACATGTTATTGTTTTCTCGGCTTACAGAAGATTCCATTCTCTTTTCTGTAAGCCTTTTCTATTTTTAAATAACTAAAATCTTCAATTATTAATAGGGTAGGAGCGCATCCATGGAGATATTATTAATCTTTTTACTTCAATTAATTTATGTACCTGTCTATACGTTACGAATTATTTTTTTAGTAAAAGAAAAAAAATGGCTTGCTTCCATTTTAGGATTTATAGAAGCATTAGTGTATGTATTTGGTTTAGCCATTGTCTTTACAGGTGAGCAAACCATTTGGGCTATGCTTGTATATGCGATTGGTTTTTCCGTAGGAATTGCTATTGGAGGATATGTAGAGGAGAGACTTGCAATTGGGTATACCACAATTGTTGCCAATATTACGAATAGAAATGATGATTTTATCTCAACCTTACGCCAAGAAGGTTTTGGTGTCACATTATTTGTTGGAGAAGGAAAAGATAGTAAACGTTATAAGCTTGAAATCTTAACATTACGAAGTAGAGAAAAAGAGTTGTTTTCTATAATACAAGAATATGAGCCCTCAGCATTTTTAATTTCTTACGAAGCAAGAAAATTTAGAGGTGGATTCCTAGCGAAATCAGTAAAAAAGCACTCTATATAAGTTTAACTTTACCACTTAAAAAAGACCTGTAGTTTTAAGAAACGTTTTGGTTTAGCCCCAGGGTTTTGTGATAGCATGTGCCAATAAACTCTTACATTGGTTTATGCACGTTTAAAAGGTAAATCAAATTTCCAGGATCTAGCCTAGTTTAAAACTATAACTAAACAGCCCAAAAACTTTCCAAGTGCAGAACTTTGGAAGGTTATTTGGCATGCACAAATTTAGTATAGTATGAAATATTTTAAGTTTTTAATGAAAAATATTGACAAACTATTGGCTGGTTTAGTTTAAGTACACTCCTTCACAAACTCCACATCGTTTTTAACATAAATATCCAATCGAAAATCACCTCAAAGAAAAACTAAGAGGTGATTTTTATCAAACTTTATTACAAATTATCAATCTCTAGTATAAATAATCAATCTTTTTTTACAAAGCTACAACTAGAGAAACAATATGTCTCCCTATCCAGTCTTTTCACCTTTATCATGACAGTACTTTTAGCTTCTTTTTAATACGTGTTGCAAATATTTCAAGGCAGATTGCCACGATTAGGATAAAATAAGTGATTGCGCCGATTTCACGCAAGTCAAAGTAAAATCCACTTGCCATGAACATATCGAAGCCAATTCCTCCTGCTCCTGCTGCTGCGCCCATTGCTACTGCCACGGCGAAATTAATCTCAAAACGCATGAATGTCCATGAGACCATATAAGTAATCGATGATGGAATAACAGCTTGGAACACAATTTGCCACCAATTTGCCCCGCTTGCTTGCAAAGCTTCAATCGCACCTTTATCAAGTTCTTCAAAGGATTCTGAATAAGCCTTTACAAGATAACTAATTGAGTGAAATGTCATGCCAATTACCGCTGCAACACTGCCTAATCCTGCTGCGACTGCAAAAATAAGAACCCATAAAACGGTTGGTACCGCTCTAATTAGGGCAACCGTTCCTTTTATCACAACTGATAAGGGCTTAGAAGAGATATTTTCAGCTGCTAAAAGGCCTAACATTAAAGCAATGATTGCACCGAATATTGTCGTTAGAAAGGCTAATCCTAATGTAACTAGCACTTGGAAAAGTGCATGCGAAAGGCCAAAATGCTTCAGATGGGGCTCAAAAAACATTTTCCCCAAATTATCCAAAGTTAATAAAAGTGCATCAAAGAAGTTAATCTCTTTATAATCAAAACTAGTAAATGCATATATAGTCAGAATGGTGAGCAATAGGCCACATGTCCTTATAGCGATTGAGGATTTGCTCAAGGGCTTTTTAGATAATCGTTCACGTAACTGTTTATCCGATATTTGATCAGTGTGTAAGGAGAATGATTTGATTGGACCCTCTACTTGCATTATAAAATCACCCTCCTAACATAATTTGAAATAGATTCGATACATAGAATCGAGATAATGATTGTGATGACGACAAGACTGGCAATGTCATAGTTCAGGCTTTTATAATACAGATTAAAAGTAAAACCAATGCCTGATCCTGTAAGTAGACCGACTAGCGTTGCATTTCTTATATTTGTTTCTATCATGAAAAGAATCCAACTAATCATTTGCGGGATTGTCGAAGGGATGACAGACTGGGAAATGACAGTCAGATAAGTAGCACCAGTTGCTTGCAATGCCTCTACGGAACTGCTGCTTACTTCATCAATCGTCTCGATAAAGGCCCTTGTTAAGAAACCGAAAGATCCGAAAAACAATGCGAAATAACCGGTAAAGGAACTTTGTCCAAATGAAAATAACAAGACCATCGACCATACCGAGACATCAATATTTCTAAATAGAATGGCAATACCTCGGCTAATACTTCCGAAAAAACGATTCACTTTTGTCGTATCTGAACCTAAGACGGCGAATATAAAGGCCAATACTGCAGCGACTGTCGTTGCGGCAATCGAGATTAATAGAGTTTCTTTTAGCTTCACTAAAATATCTGGCAGCTTCGCCAAGGAATCCATTGTAGGGTAAAAATTCGATAATGCCCATTGCACAGCTTTAGGAACAGAAGTAAAACCTTTCGCCACATTGTATTCTGTTATGATAATGGAACCAATCGTCACAACCCCTACTATTAAAAACAATAGTATTGAATTTCTTCTCTTTTTTGCAAAAACATCAGCTGACATGGGAACCTCCCAAATCAAAAATCAACTTTCCTTCGTCTGAACCATAAATCTGGTGGATAACATTCGAGGTCATACTCTTTGCAGTTCCATCAAATACAACTTTGCCACTATTTACCCCAATAATTCGATCCGAGTACTTTAAAGCCACATCGACTTGATGCAGATTGACTACCACTGTAATTCCCATGGATGAGCAAATATCCCTTAGGTGATCCATGATAATCTTGGATGAATTCGGATCTAAAGAAGCAATCGGTTCGTCACATAATAGCAATTTAGGATCTTGGATCAGTGCCCTAGCAATGCCTACACGCTGCTTCTGACCTCCACTTAATTGATCAGACCTTTTATATATTTGCTCTTCTAGACCTAGAATTTGGAGAATTCTAGCAGCCTGAAGCTTCTCATCCTCACTATACAGACCAAGAGCACCTGCGAAAGTAGATTTATAGCCTAAGCGCCCATGCAGAGTATTTTCAATCACGCTTAGTCGATTTACGAGATTATAATGCTGAAAAATCATGCCGATTTTCGTCCGCACTTTCTTTAATTCCTTTTTATTTAATTGGTGTACATAAGCATTGTCAAAGATGATTTCACCACTGGATGCATCGACCATCCTGTTGATACACCGAAGAAGAGTTGATTTTCCTGCTCCAGATGGTCCGATTACTGAAACAAACTCCCCTTCTTTTACAGAGAAGGTAACATTGGATAACGCTTTTGTATCCTTTCCAAATTGTTTGGAGACATTTTTCACTTCCAATAACGTAGTCATGTGTTTACCTCCCCTTCTAATTTGCTTACATTATGATTGTTAGTCCCGTTCTAGTGTTGCTAATATCTCCGCGCAGCGTAGATAAAGCGACTCTACGAAGCCGATTCAACGAACTCTGACTTAGCTGCGTCCTGTGGCAACGTCTGAGTGACCCACCCTGTGGGTCTCACCAATCGGGATTTGACGGGCAGCTAACCCCCACCTATGCTTCTTCGATTCTTCTAAACCTAGAGGTGAAGGCTTACTGCTCGTTAATGCGGGATAAATTATTTAGACAATTCTCGAATTGGATTGAACCAGTCATCCTCAACTTGCACTAAACTTTCATCTCCGCTTTTCTTTTTAAATAGGCCTGAAAACTCTGAGTCCTCTGGTACAAATATCTTTTCATTATTTGCGACTTCATCAGAAGTTAATGTTTCAAGAATTTTTTCGCGCGTTTCATCACTAACTAATTCCGTATTCACCACGAAAGGTGCATTCAACACTGGGGTTACTGAAATAAGTGAAAACTCTTGACCTACAACTGTATTAAACGGTTCTGCAGCATCCTTCTTTACCTTGTATACAGCACCTGCTTTATTTTCTTCCCCATCAGCAAGTTCCACATAATTATTCACACATGTGTCACAAAACGCTGCCACATCTACTTTTCCGGACAGTAAATTCACAGCAGATCCTTGATGAGAACCTCCATATAATACTTCACTAAAGAATTTACCTTTGCCCCCTTCTAATAAATCTTCGGCCGTTAAGTCTTTATATTTATCTTGTTGAGAGAAATAATCAACGATTCCTGTGGAAGGTACTTTAAAACCAGAGGTAGAGCTATTTGATACGAATGAGAATTTTTTACCTTGAATATTATCTATGACATATTCGCCGTTATTTTTATATGTATCCACATTTTCTTTTTGAACAGCCAACCAGCTATAATAGACCGCATCATCCAATGTACCTGATTCACCACTTGGAACTACTAGAGCTTGAACTTTATCATTTTTGTTGTTTGCTTCAATATATCCTTGTGCTCCTAAGAAAGCTAAGTCAGCATTTCCATTAGCTATTGCCTCGATTGCAACAATATAATCTGTTGTAGTTTTGTGTTCGACCTTTTTTCCAGTACTTTCTTCCAAAATCCGCCCGATCTCATCACGCGTTTCCCCTAGATCTTCCCCAGATTCATTTGGAAGCCAAGCAATTGTTAATGTATCATCTTCTTCTGCTTTAGTGCCTCCAGATGTACTATTAGAAGAACAGCCCGCAACAATTACCAAAATTACTAACATCAGAATAGACATAATCGATCTTTTCATGACAAAGCTCCTCTCAAATTTAAAAACTCTACATTAAATAAACCAATCACTACTATGTTAACAATACAGGGTCAATATCAATCTACTGTGAAGTTTGCTGAATTTTAGGTTAAGATTTCATGAAGGAATTGTTATATCTTTTTGAATAGTGCGACTAAACTGTCCATTCTTCATGCTATATTCTTTATTTACTAGCCCATTCATAAACTCTAAGTCATGAAAAATACCGAGCATAGTCGTTCCTTCTTTCATTAGTTGTTCAAGCAAAGTCTTCACTTTCCATTTCGATTCGTGATCTAAACTTGCTGTTGGCTCATCTAATAAGAGGAGCCGTGGTCTTTTCACCATTGCTCTTGCAATATTTAGCCTGAGCTTCTCCCCACCTGAAAAAGTTGCAGGATAGCTATCCCATAGCTCTCTTCCTAATTCAAAGTGATTAAGAATTTTCTCTGTTTCCATATGGGCAATTTCTTTTGTTTGTCCCATTTCAAGGATTGCCTCAGTTACGAGCTGCCTTGCTGTCGTTCTTGGCATCACATTTAAAAATTGAGAAACATAGCCAATCTCATGCTTACGCAAGTAAATCATTTCCCTTTCTGTCGCTTTTGCTAGATTAATGGGACCATAGTGGGTTGAATCATACCAAATACTACCTTCTTGAAGCCGATAAGTACCATAAATTGATTTTAAGATTGTCGATTTCCCACTGCCACTCTTGCCTGTAATGCCAATAAATTCACCTTTTTTAATTTGAATCGTAATATCTTTGACCGCTTGAATATTCTTGCCTAGATTATGTAAAATAAAGGATTTTGACAAATCTTTAATCTCTAGTAGGTTGTCCATTTTGCCACCAGCTTTCTAAAGTCGTGATTTATCCCGTTTAACTAACCATCAGTGGGAGATGAAATAAACAACTGATAAAAGTTTCATTTTATAGCCGATAATTCGTCCTTTGAATCAACTTACCATCCACGATAACACTTGTTATCACAGGGAAATCATCAGGTATTTTTTCGATAATAAGTAAATCAGCCTTTTTCCCTTCACGAATGGACCCTAATTCATGATCCATTTTGACTGCCTTGGCAGGATTAATGGTGACTAGCTTAAACATATCAACAAGGTCCATTCCATAGTTATTCACTAATTCAAACACTGCATGAAGAAGGGCTGCTGGGTAATAATCGCTACATAATATATCAATGCTGCCATCTTGAATCGCTTCAGAAGCACTTAAGTTACCGCTGTGAGAACCTCCCAAAAGTACATTTGGTGCACCTGCTATTGTGTGCATTCCTGATTCATGTGCTTTACGGGCAATTTCGAGCGTGATGGGAAACTCACTAATATTCGTTCCAAAGCTTTGAACTAGTTCAAGCTTTTCAATCGAATCATCATCATGCGAGGCAACAGCAATATTATTTTCTCTCGCTAATAGGGCAATTTCTTTCATTCTTTCTATCGTTAGCTTCTCTTTTGTTTGATGAGTAAGAATCATCCCATCAATCGCTTCATCACTGTAATCGTTATAGCCTCTTAACGTGTTTCGATAAATCTCTAAATGTCTGTACTGTCCTTGCCCTGGTGTATGGTCCATGAATGAGACTAAATGTACTTTCTTTTCTAACACATATTCTTTTAAACGATCAATATCCTCGAGATTATCGATTTCATATCTGGCATGAAATCGATGTCGGACTAAGTGTTTCATCGTATGCGTTTGATCGATTAAGTCAATTAGCTTTCTGACGTTTTCAGGCTCACGAATTGGCTTATAGGAGTACTCTGTTGATTTATAAAGAGAAAGAGAGTGAAACATCGTCGTAATTCCATGGGTGATCAGTTCCTTTTCTGTTTCTCTTAAGCTCATAGGAAAATTCATTAAAGAAGTAGGGCGCGGTGCAGTCATATGTTCAATATAGTCTGAGTGGAGATCAATAAAACCTGGTGATACATATCCACCCAAAGCGTCCAACACTTCCATTTCAGCACTCGTTTCTATCTCACCGGCAGGGGCAATTGTATAAATTTCATCCCCCTTAATTAAGAGATCATGGTCTACTAGTATTAAATCTTCCGTTATTATTTTTCCATTTTTAATCAGCAACAATATTTCTTCCTCCATTTTTCTAAGACATTTACTTTTACAACAGTGAATGGACTAATTGTTGCGTGTAAGGATGCTGCGGATCTTCAAGTATTTGATCAGTTAAACCTTGCTCGACAACTCTTCCTTCCAACATAACGAGCGTACGATCTGCAAGCATCCGAATTACGCCCAAATCATGAGAAACTAGTACAATGCTAATATTCAATTCTCTTTGCAGGCCTCTAATTAAATCCAACACACTTGCTTGAACCGATAAATCTAAACCAGTAGTGACCTCATCTAAAAGTAGGATCGGTGGATTGTTCGATAATGCTTTAGCTATTTGAACACGTTGCTGCATCCCACCGGAAAAGTTCTTTGGCTCTTCTTTCATCCGGTGAATCGGAATATTCACCTCTTCGAGAAGACCTGCCCCCCTTGTTTCCATGCTGCCGACATGTCTGTTTCCAGCAGAAATTAACTTTTCAGCAATATTACCGATCGAGGAGAAATTCATTTTCAATCCTAGTATCGGGTTTTGATAAACCTTGCCCATTAGGTGATTTCGAATATATCTTTTTTTCTGTGCCGACTCATTCAATACATTCTTTTTTCCATTCTCAAAACCCGCCACATACATTTCACCATTCGTCACGTCTTGATCAAAATACAGACTTTTCATTAAGGTAGATTTTCCACTACCACTCTCTCCTACAATTCCAAGAACTTCACCTTGATACACATCAAACGTCACATCACGACATGCATAAACCGTTCCGCATTCGCGACAATAGTTTTTGATCATATCTGCAGATTCCTTGTCTTTGCATGATGAACAGCCTTTCCCAAATTGTTTGTTCAATTGTTTAACGGATAACACTGGTACTTCAAGTTCAGCCATTTATTTCACCCCCAATGATTATTTTTGATTGACTACATCAAGACAATTACTTGTATCATTGCATTGGAAATACGTTGCTCCTGTGTCTTGATCAACGAGTTCATCCAAAAATACGTCTTTGGAACCACAGAGAACACACTCACGATTCACAAAGGACTCTATCTCAAATTCATAATCATCGAATGCTAAAGACGTTACTTTTGTATAAGGAGGCACTGCATATACCTTCTTCTCCCTGCCGGCACCTAACAAAATGAGCGCTTCACTATAGTCTAGCTTTTGATTATCAAATCTTGGAATCGGGCTTGGTGCCATGACATACCGATCGTGAACCATAACTGGATGATCGGCATCTGTCGCCATCGTTCCATACTTCATAATCTGTTCAAATAACATCAACCATGCCCCGCTATACTCTCTCTCAGCGTGTAGCTTTTTCGTTTCATGTTCGCTCGATTCAAAACTCCTTAAAGGTTCAGGTAATGGAACTTGAAGGATTAATATTTGGTCTTGTTGCAATGGCACTTCAGGCACCCGGTGTCTAGACTGGATTAACGTTGCTTCACTTGTTCTATCCGTCGTTCTTACCCCAGTCGTGTCTGACACCAGTTTTTTTATATTAACGGCATTAACGGACTCATCGGATCCTTGATCAATCACTTTAAGAACATCGTCTTTTCCAATTAATGATAAGGTAAGCTGTAATCCACCTGTTCCCCACCCACGGCCAATCGGCATTTCCCTAGAAGCAAAAGGTACTTGGTAACCGGGTATCGCAATCGCTTTTAAGGTTGCCCTTCTAATTTCCCGTTTCGATCCTTCATCAAAGAATGCAAAATTATAAGATTTATTCATTGATTCCACCTCCTGTCTCTCCAGTACTTGCCTTCACTTTCGTCTTCCGGATACTATCAAGCTTAGATTGAAACGTAACATAATGAGGCATCTTCAAATGGGAAATGAAGCCTGTTGATTCTACTGAATCGATATGATATAGAACAAATTCTTCATTATGGCTTGGGAAATCAGGATTAGGATGTTGCAAGCAATTATCTAAAATACCCATTGCAATTGCCTTCGTTTCATTTTGCCCAAAGCAGAGCCCATAGCCAATTTCAAACTCCATTTCTTTCTTTCCTCGTTCTTTCTCCACTGTTACTGGCATGAGCATTTCTACTTCTGTCGCTTGGAAATCGCCGATATAATAGCTATCTTCTTCTTGACCTTCGTCAAGTGGATGATCGATATAGACTGGAAGTTGACCTACACGTAACTCCCCTACTGTTGGATGTAGAGCACCATATCCACGTATGACAGCATATGCTAGTGATGTGACAGCACCTGTCTGCCCTCTTGTTAGAATTTGTAGGCGTTCACTTCGTTCTGAAGGAAACTCTAGACTTGTTCTTGTTACATCTTCAGGCTGCGAGTCATTGTTTTCACAGCTTGCTAGTAATCCTTCACTTCTTAAGTAGTCCAAAACTTTTGGTAAATTGGTTAAATCACTCATATGGTTTTGATCATATTCTTTCAATCGATTCTCAGCATGATAGGCATATAACCAATCCTGAATGCTTTCTTCCGTTTCCTTCTCTAATTCCCAATCTAGTAACCTATGGGTGTAATCGGTCGTAGCACCTAAAATCTGTCCACCAGGTATATCTTTAAAGCTAGCAGAAATCCTCCGCTCAACATTCATATCTTCGGACCCGATAATTCGTGAAACATGTTTTCGCGGCAAAGTGGATCGATAGGCTCTAAGGAGAAATACCGCTTCTTCTGGATTTCCCTCAGCTTGTTTAATGGCTATTGCAGACAAAGATTGATCATATAAACTGCTTTCTGACATGACCTGATCTATTAACCCTCTCATGCCAACTTCAATCGTATGTACGTCTAAAACTATCCCTTTTTGCAGTCGCTCATACTTTAAGCGTTTGATGGATTCTTCAATGGCCTGTGTTCCGCCCTTTACTGCTACATATCCCATTTAATCTCCCACCCATTTTCTTTAATTTGCGTAGTTCTCGGAATAGCTAGTAATTGATGCTGGTGATCCACGAAATACATATCAATTCCCAAAGGAAACTCTATGTTTTTTTCATTTCTCATCTCCATCCAGTTCGAGACATTTTGCATATTTAGATAGGTTTCCCCTTGAATCCCAGGTCCTGAAAGTTTCACAGGTTTCCCTTTCGTTACATCTGAAACTTCTAAAATAATCATGGCTGATTCATGTGGGTTTGAAAGGTTTCCTACCTTTGCTTGATTCATTGCGTCTCCCATTTCCTCATGCAGCGCGTCCTCTAAAATAAAAATGAAGTCAGCGTCTGAAGCATCAACAGATTTTGAATAAGTAAGCTGATTAATCAATCTAGACACAGCCTCTTCCTGCTTAGTAATTACCTTAAAAGTGACTTCTGGATCAAGGACTGTAAGTGCAATTAGTAACGTTGTAGATAAACAGTTGGTTTGAACATCCAAAACTTCAACTTCCCTTTGCAAATCTATGACTGACCCAGGTCTTGAAGTCGCATCTACTAGCTTCCTATAAACTGCCTGAAGATCATGAACTACATCCAATTTCATCGTTATCCCCCCTTATTGAACGTCCATCGTTTCAAAGCTTACTTTGGTTCTTAAGATTGATTGATGTAACTCTTGACGATTTTTCTGTATATTCTCTTTTTCTTTTTCCAATATGTGTGGCCACACTCTCGTTTCAGTAAGATCCGCCTGATACGCAGCATCAATGACAGCTAGACAATAAGCCAGTTCTTCCTGATATCCCTTCACGATGCCGATCCCTATTGAATTTTGAATTTGTACCTTACATTCTGTCACCAATAATTCTCCGAGATAAAATAAGCTCTTCTTAGCCGTCTCTCTTGCCTTTAGTAAGACTAGACCATTCTCAGGCTGTTGAATGACGGTTACTGTATATTTCATTTCTATTTCCTTGGCCAAATCTTTCGCAATGGTAGAAGAGCCTTGAATCAAAATCTCTGTTCTTTCCTTTCTTTTCATTCAATCGGCCTCCAAATGTTTTTAGTTTCTTGCTACATCTACAATGTATCTTGTTGCCAAGTGAACGTACGTTAAGAAAGAGTAAATCTATGTATAAAATTTGTAAAAGCCACACAATAAAGGTATCTACTTTTTAGATAACATAGGTGAAATAATCGCTGCGATATATAATGACCGTATGCTCAAGAACTTGACCACTATTTTTATCCACACATTCTGATTCTACTTGTAAAAGTGGCACTAAATTGGAACACTGTAAAATCTCTCGTTCATTTGGAGTGGGGAAAATCACATTTAGCGTGCTGCTGTTGGAACCAAATTCTAAAAAGCCACGCTGCTTATAATATAGAAACATAGAGGAAATATTCGGGCCATCCTTTTCAATCTCAGGAAAAATCGTCTGTGCTACAAAAGAAGTATGAAGAGCAATAGGAAGTTCGTCGATTAGTCTCAACCTGCCAATTTTAAATACCTTCTCATCATTTCCAACATTCAAACTTTGAAAAATCTTCTGATCAAAAGGAACTTCCTCGCAAAAAATCGTAATTGTTTGAAACGGAAAGTGTAATTCTTTCATTTTCTCAGTGAAGCTTACGTCTCCAGAAAGAATTAATGGAATTTGTATCTTACTATCTTGGACATAACTGCCCTTACCTTGCTTTGAATAGATATAACCTAGATCTTGAAGCTGTTCGTATGCCTTTCTTACAACCATTCTTGGAACTTTAAATTGATCAGCTAATACATGCTCTGAAGGTAATTTTTTATTGGATTGAAACTTGCCCTTTTTTATTTCAGAAATCAAATGATCCACTAAAACGACTTTTTCTGTCACCAGACACTCCTCCTTTATGTACACCTAAGGCAATTTTCTTATTAGTGCTAGTGTAAGGAGAGATTATGAAGCTATCATTACAATTTTGTAAAGAAAATAGAGGATGTCCCAAAAAGTCAGACCCCACACTTTATACACCGGTTAAACGATATATAAGAGATGTGAAGTCAGACCTTAGTTTTGGTACATCCTCGTAAAAATTGATGAGCAAAGAGTGAGTTAGAATACTTTATTTCTTCATGAGTGCTTCAATTTTTTCATAATTTAATTGTGCTCTGTTTCTTTAATTTTAGGGCATCCACACATTCAATCCCAGGGCTTTTACTGCCGAGCCTTACAGGTTTATCCCCATACTCCCCATGAAAATCTGAACCACCAGTCATGATTAGATTGTATTTTTCTGCATATTGAATTGCTATTTGTTCTTCCGCACGACTGTGATGTGGATGAAGAACTTCAATTCCTTCAAGTCCTGCCTTGATAAGATCCGGAATGATTTCATAGCTATCATATTGTCCAGGATGAGCAAGAACCGGAACACCGCCAGCCTCACGTATCGCTTTCACAGCAAGACGTGCATCCACATACTCCATGGGAAGGAAAGCAATCCCTGGCTCTTCGCCATTTTGCCCACGACTGAAAAGCCGCTTATACAAATCACCAAAGATTGAATCCGTATAGCCTGCTTCCATTAATGCCAGCATAATATGTTGTTTATAAACTCCGGATTCTCCCTTATACTTACAAACCTGACTCCAAGTTATTTCATAACCAGAATAGATTAACCGCTTGACCATTTCTTCAGATGCTGCATGCCTCTGTTCGATCAATGGCTGACAGAGCTCTATTAGCGCCTTATGTCCATAATCCACATAATAGCCTAATAGATGTACACGTCTGCCCCTTGCAAAATCATATCCTGAAACTTCAATACCAGGGATAATTTCTACCCCTGCTTTATTTCCCTTTTCTACCATCTCTGGCAAACCATACGTTGTATCATGATTCGTAATCGCTAAATGACTAATTCTTTCCCTTGCCGCAAGTTCCAATACCTCTTCGAATGAACAAGACCCATCTGAAATAGTCGTATGACAATGTAATTCAACCTTCATTCTACCTCTCCCCCATTCATATCGATTGCCTAGTTTCATCCTAACTTGGTACCAAGCTGGCAACATTAACATGAGGTAAAAAATTGTAAAATATGTGTAAAAATTTAATTTCGTAGCATGTTTTCAAACCGGGAGATTCGTGGCATTGTTGTACATTTTTGATTGGCTAATTGAGGATTACTAAAGAGGCATGTAAAAGCTATACTAACATTTAAAGGGTTAGAGCTCAGCAATATTTACCATGTATTGAAAACGAGGTCTATCCATTAAAGTATTCTCAAATTGGCTCTGTTAAACTTGCCAGTTGATTGCAACGAGAAGCTTTCGCTTTCCGCGTGAGCCTCTCGCATTCCGCTCCAATTAACATAGAGTCAAAATCAACAATGAGCTTTAACATAGCCTTCAAATAAAATAAGCAGAGGACGTCCCAAAAAGGTTTTGACCTCACATTCTATACACCGTTTAACGACCTTGAATAGATGTGGGGTCTGAACCATTCATTATGGGACAGCCTCTGCTTTCATATATTATTCACCTAAATCTACATTATGGTAGACTTGCTGAACGTCTTCTAAATCTTCTAACGCATCAATCATTTTTTCAAATTGCGCTTGTGCATCTGCTTCTAGTGTTAAGTCATTTTGTGCCAGCATCGTTAGTTCGGCAACTGTGAATTCAGTGATCCCAACATTCTTCAATGCTTCTTGTACAGCATGAAACTGATCAGGTTCCGCATAAATGATAACCGATTCATCTTCTTCTACGATGTCTCGTACGTCTACATCAGCTTCCATTAATAATTCAAGAACTTCATCTGCTGTTTTCCCTTCAAGGCCGAAGACAGCTGTTGCATCAAACATATAGGCTACAGAACCGCTGACTCCCATATTACCTCCGTTTTTACCAAATGCCGCACGAACATCTGATGCAGTACGGTTCACGTTATTTGTCAGTGCATCGACAATTACCATTGAGCCGTTAGGTCCAAAGCCTTCATAACGAAGTTCGTCATAGCTTTCATCTGAACCACCTTTGGCTTTTTCAATCGCACGGTCAATGATCGCTTTTGGTACGTTGTACGTTTTTGCACGTTCGAGTACAACTTTTAAAGCCTGATTAGATTCTGGATCCGGCTCGCCTTGCTTGGCTACTACATAAATTTCACGCCCAAACTTTGCATATATACGACTTGTATTTGCATCCTTTGATGCTTTTTTTTCTTTAATATTGTTCCACTTACGGCCCATAATGAACACTCTCTTTCCGTATTGAATCTATCCAAAATTATAAGTATGAAATAAGCTACTTCTTTAACATTTATACAAAAAAACGGTAAGATGTTCGTTACGTTTTCCTATTGTAAACGAACCACACTAATAGAAGTTTATGACTCATTACTAGCATATATTATACAACAATTATATATGCTGTTTCGAGTTTAAAATAAAAAAAGAATGTGGGTTTTATTTCATTATATAGGTTTTTAAATTGTTTTATTATTGCTCGATTAACCGCAATTCAAAATGGATTATTCCGCAACTTTATGACGGAGCGAGGTTTAATACCCACTTTTCATTCTAAGCCAAGCCCAATTGGTCATAAATAGCTAATATCTTAGTATTTGGCCCCTACTCTGCAATATAGACTAATGCTAAAAAAGGATGCAAATGATCAATCGTCTAGAACACGGAAGATAAGGTAGCTTTATACCGCCGCTATACAATTAGCTCGACTTGGAAAAATGATAAAGTGAATCTATAAGTAATGAATAACCCCCAACCTATTTTTTTGAATCCCTAGTTTCAGTTAATCTTGATATCTGCTTAACTTCCCACATTTTCTTCCAAAAAATCATACAGCAAATGTCTGTTTTCATTCCTTTTTTCTACAATCCATTTTGCATAGAGTACACTATAAAAATAACCTTCGAACGTTGAGTGAATTTTCCCTATTTGTTTGGCAAAAATCGTTTGTTTAAAGGCACTGACGACTTCTTCTATCAAATCTTCTAACGGGCGTTCGAGATTGATTTTTTTATAGGCAATAAGCACCCGATTCCAAAGCTTATAGATCGCTAACGCTTCAAAAAAAGGCTTGGCAGCTTGGACAAATTCTTTGTGAACGGATTCTGGCAGAAAGCTCTCGTCTAATTCTTGAGTAGTACTCTCATCAGCCTGATCAAATTGATTCCTTTTCTCTGTTACGTTAGTAGGTTTTAATTGATTCTCACAGAGTGAGCTTTGTTTATTCCCTGTTTTATTAGGAGTGACAGGTGCAGTGACAACCTGGGGTGACACATTATTTTTCAAATCATCTAGTTGTTGAAAAGATTGGATTATTATGATATTCACACCTTGTTTACCATTCATTTTCGCTGTCGGAATTTTTTTAATAATTCCTAACTCCTCTAGCTTTTTAATGGCACGAATGACTGTCCTTCGACATAGCTGAACGTTTTTGGCAATATAGTCATATTTAGCAAAACTCACACCAATAACCTTCACGGAATGTCTCCAAATGAAGGTTAAGACTTTGTTGGTGCCTTCTGATAATTCAGCTTTGTGCTTATACAAAAATCCTCGAACGGATTGATCCATTTCCTCAATTGTCTTGAAAGATTGATAATGTTTAATGGTTTCAAAGTTTAATTTTTCCATTATTCTCGCTCCTTTTTATATTGTCACTCTCTTTATAAGAGCAAAAACAAAAAAAGTAGCATCGTCTAAAAATTTTTTCAAAAAAAAAACCCTTGATCGCTAAAACAGTAACTTGAGCAGATCAAAGGATTCATTTGATAAAAATTTTCAACATACAAGCAGCCAAGACTTTTATAGACACTTGGCTTTGGTCCAAATACACGATTGCCTCACCCTTGCTATTTGATTTTTGAGTTAGCATTATGGTAATTGGATTCGTTCATATCGTTAATAAAAGCAGACTGTCCCAAAATTAGCAGTTTGGATTCAATTAACTTGATCTTACTTCAATTGGATTCTCAGATTTCACTGACTGCCATCATATTTTGAATGACTAGATTAAGTTTTCCAGCACCTATCAACCATAACATAAGTTTGCTTATGTTAAAGTTTGTTTTCTCCAGTAAATTCAGAACCCATTCACACCATGAAATCTCCTCTTTGTCCATCATGTTCCGTCGATTAAAGAGAAGATAGCGACCAAAATGCTTAGACATCGTATTTTCTCGATGCTTTTGTTCCAACTCTGCTATTGTATCAGCTCGATAAGCAACTTTTTGTTCTAGATTCGAAATTCGATCCTGAATGAGTTTTTTCGCACTTTCCTCATCCGACAACCAAATAGAATTTATCTTTATGAGAAATTCATCTCGCATAATCGGATCAGATGGAGATTCCGTGACCCATTTTTCTAACGTTTCTCTTCCTTTTTCTGTGATCGAAAATATCTTTTTATCCGGTTTACCAGTTTGTACAACTTCTTCAAATACAAGAAGCCCGTTCTGTTCCATCTTGGATAAACGAGGATAAATTTGACTATGTTTCGCAGGCCATACTGCGTCTAAATATTGTACTAATTCATATCCTGAGCATGGTTTTCTACCAAGTGCACTGAGAATTGCATATCCAAGAGTATTCATAAATATCCCCCATCCATAAATAGGAGCAACTTAATGTTGCACAATTCAAATATCCCTTTTTTTAATCTAGAGATTAATCAATCCTTCATGCATCCCTAAATTATACATATAGTATATACCAAATAAAGTACGAATGACACCCGTTGTTAATCTGAGTGCGATTCATTAAGATACGTTTCATGCCTAACATAAACAAAATCCCAGTAATTGTTAACAACACATCCTATTGACCGTCCTATCCCAAATACAAGGGTGTAAACTGCCGATTCCCCAACTCTTTTTACTGTAAGTATCGTTAGTAGATCTTGAACGAAACTAAATTTTACCTATAAAGCCCTTTCATTGGAATACGTTCATGTATAACTTTTTTTAGAAAGTATCCATTTCCTACCTAGATAAACAAGCATTATTTCTAAAAAAATTCGGCAACCTTGACGATTGCCGAATTCTAGAAATTAGTACTTCCTTAGAAAAGCTGGTTTAGTGTTAAACCAATCTTCACTAATCAATTGATGGCATTCCGAAAATATTCTTTCTATCGTTTGCGTTTTGTTCGCTAACACACGGATAGAGAATCCTTTGACCGATAGCATGGAGAGCCCAAACTTATAATCTTGCTCGTTTTGGTCCATTAAATGATGCAATTTGTCAAGCAATTCGGCGTTTGTTTGTTCACCAATGACAAACATTGAACCTAAATGGGTGTATCCTTCCATAAAGCCGATTGACTGCATATCTTGTTCAGCTGGATTCACTTTAATATGATCATACACCACTAACTCATCGTCCATATAGATTTCATTCAACAATCGAAGTCGATCATAGCTGAATTGATCGCCATCAGGAGACCACCCTGGTGTAAGAATATCAGAATAAATAAGCGTAGCGCCTTTTTCCATCCGAATCACATTTTTCTGTACATATTGAGCATCGCGATACATGATTAGCGGGTCCGGAATATATTCTAAATAACTTCCTTTTTTCAAGAAAAATTCTGTTTCCTGATAAGCATGTTGATTAGGAGTTTTATAAACTTTTGTAGCCGATTGTGTTGTTAATGTTAATTTGGCTTGTTCTTTTAATGAAAATTGCAGTTTATAGCGATCTCCGTCTAAATAACCGCCGCCTGGGTTCAAAATATAATAACATGCTTGCCCAGAATTATCATGGTATATAGGGCGCATCACTTTCAATGCACCTTGAAAATACACATTTTTAGCAACGGTCTTCCCTTGACGTACTTCCACATCTAAACGCAAAGTCCCTGTCCAATTTTCCATTTATTCCAATCCTTTTAAAAGTGCATTCTTCCTAATCCAATCCATCACTTGATCAAGGCCTGTATTATCTTTTAAATTCGTGAAAACAAATGGCTTATTCCCACGGAAAACTTTCGTATCTGATTCCATTACTTCCAAACTTGCACCAACGTAAGGAGCTAAATCCGTTTTATTAATGATAAATAAATCAGATTTAATCATCCCTTGTCCACCTTTACGTGGAATTTTTTCCCCTTGGGCTACATCGATAATATAGATAGAGAAATCAACAAGTTCCGGACTGAATGTAGCTGCCAAGTTATCGCCGCCACTTTCAACAAAAATCAGTTCAACGTCTGGATGATTCTCTATTAATTCATCAATTGCCGCAAAGTTCATCGATGCATCTTCACGGATTGCTGTATGAGGACAGCCGCCTGTTTCAACACCAATAATCCGATCAGCAGGCAGTACTCCATTATTCATTAAAAATTTCGCATCTTCTTTTGTATAAATGTCATTCGTTACAACCGCCATGCTAATTTCACCAGCAAAATGTCTTGTCAACTTTTCTACTAGCATTGTTTTCCCTGCACCAACAGGTCCACCTACACCAATTTTAATTGGTTCCATTGTAATGCACTTCCTTTAATTCATAATTAAGACATAAAAATACGTATGTTAACACGTTCATGTTTCATTTGCGCTAATTCTAAACCTGGCGAAGTAATACCAAAGTCCTCTTCAGCCAAATTTTCAATTTTTGCAGTTGCGGTCACTAATTCACTCTGAAACTGTTGAATCGTTTTTTGACCAGCAGTCTGCCCTAACGGAATCGCCCGTACAGCATTTTGAATCAAGCTTGAAATAACAGAATATAAATAATAGAGAGTTGTAGTTGATTTAGGAACACCAAGATGATGCCCAATGATCGTAAAAACAATAGCTGAATGTCCAAACGATTTTTTCTCTTTAATTCGCTTTCTATATTCTGTTAAGACCGGTACATCATACAGAGCTTCCACAAGACTTAACATGCGCTCCCCCATTCTTTGGGTACCATCCCTCGTTTCACGCGGCAAGCTTTGAACTGTTAGCATTCGATCAAACTTCCAAACTGTTTGGAAGTCTTCCTTCTCAAGTGCCTCATATACGAGATGGGAAGCAAGCCCATCCGAATAGATGAGCTGCTCATGTAAATATACGTGAAGCCATTTTGCAAATGTAGCTTGATCATGTACTTGATCTTCTTGAATATACGTCTCCAAACCATATGAATGACTAAACGCTCCTGTCGGAAGGTTTGAATCACATAATTGGAATAATGCTAGAATATTAGGATTCATGGCTATGTCCAATATGACGAAACGCCTGTTTTACTTTCCGATCTTCGCGTTTGAAAGGAATTTGAAGCTCTTGTAGTAGTTCCTCAACTAAATAATCGTATTGAACGAGCATCTCATTTTCTTCAAATTGAGCTGGAAGATGGCGATTCCCTAATTGATGAGCAATTGTTCCCATTTCTTTCAATGTACGTGGGCTAATAACTAATAAGTCATCAGATAAAACATCGATAATAATCATATTTTTATCGTCCATAAATAAAACATCACCAGCAACAAGATCACGAGGATTCTTTAATCGAATTCCTATTTCTGTGCCATGATCCGTTGTCACTCTTTGAATTCGTTTCACTAAATCGGCACTTTCAAGATAGACTTTCTCTTTATGACGTTTGTCTATTTCTTCTGTTGCCATTTGTTCAATATTCGTAACAATTTGTTCGATAATCAATGCTTTCACCTCAGAATAGGAAATATCTTTGTCCCATTGGTACAGTATCAACAGGTTCACATGTAATAGGCTCTCCGTCCACTGTTACTTCATATGTTTGTGGATCAACAGTGATCTTAGGAGTTTCAGAATTATGTTTCATATCTTTTTTCGTTAAGTTACGGATACCGCGAACTGGAAGAACCAATTTTTCCAAACCAAGTTTTTCATGAACTTTATCATCATAAGCCGCTTGAGAAATAAACGTGATTGAACTTTTTGATAAAGCTTTGCCAACTTGTGCATACATTGGACGGTAAATCATTGGCTCAGGTGTCGGAATAGATGCATTCGCATCTCCCATTAAGCTCTCTACCGCAAAACCATTTTTCAGGATCATTTCAGGTTTCACACCGAAAAATGCTGGAGACCAAAGAACTAAATCGGCGATTTTCCCAACTTCAATTGAACCAACATATTCAGAAATACCATGTGTGATGGCAGGGTTGATTGTATATTTAGCTACAAAACGTTTTGCACGGTTATTATCAGAAAATTCACTATCACCTTCTAAAACTCCGCGTTGTTTTTTCATTTTGTCTGCTGTTTGCCATGTACGTAAAACAACTTCGCCAACTCGACCCATCGCTTGTGAATCTGAGCTAACCATACTAATGACACCCATATCATGAAGAATATCTTCAGCTGCGATCGTTTCACGGCGAATTCGTGAATCAGCAAACGCAAGATCTTCTGGAATCGATGGATTTAAATGATGACAAACCATTAACATATCTAAATGCTCATCAACTGTATTTACAGTAAATGGTAAAGTTGGGTTCGTTGAAGATGGCAGAATATTATTATAGCCTGCTGATTTAATTAAATCTGGCGCATGTCCACCACCCGCACCTTCTGTATGGTACATGTGAATCACTCGATCTTTAATGGCAGCCATCGTCGTTTCCATGAAGCCACCTTCATTCAACGTATCAGCATGAACTGCTACTTGAACATCATATTTATCAGCTACACGTAATGCATAGTCAAGAGCTGAAGCTGTTGCTCCCCAGTCTTCGTGTACTTTTAAGCCAATTGCACCTGCTTTTACTTGCTCGATCAGTGGTTCTTCAGATGCAGCTTGTCCTTTACTTGTAAACCCAACATTGATTGGCATTCCTTCTGCAGCAAGAAGCATGCGATGAATATTCCATTCCCCAGGAGTTACCGTTGTCGCTTTTGACCCAGCAGCTGGACCTGTTCCACCACCAATTAATGTTGTCGTACCAGCAGCTAATGCCGTTTCAATTTGCCCTGGGTTAATAAAGTGAACATGGGTATCAATCGCACCAGCTGTTACAATCAAGCCTTCACCAGCGATGATTTCTGTAGATGCACCGATCACAATATCCACATTATCTTGTACTAAAGGATTTCCCGCTTTCCCGATTGCGGCAATTTTTCCGTCACGGATGGCAATGTCTGCTTTCACAATCCCTGTATAATCAAGGATAACCGCATTTGTAATCACGATATCTGGAACATTATCATCTTTGCGAGTCGCAAGAGGATGTTGTCCCATCCCATCACGAATTACTTTTCCGCCGCCAAACACGACTTCTTCTCCATACGTTGTATAATCTTTCTCAATTTGAATGAATAAATCTGTATCTGCTAAACGAATAGAGTCCCCTGTAGTCGGACCGTACATTTGTGAATATTGTTGTCTTGACATTTTGTAGCTCATTACTTGCATCCTCCTTGAACAGATCCATCAACTTTATTGTTAAATCCATATACACGTTGTTCCCCAGCAAAAGAAAGCAATTCTACTTCTTTTTCATCGCCAGGTTCAAAACGAACCGCAGCACCTGCAGGTATGTTCAAGCGTTTTCCAAATGCTTCCTCACGATTAAATTGAAGAGCCTCGTTCACTTCATAAAAATGGAAATGTGATCCAATTTGAACTGGGCGATCTCCCGTATTGATGACTGAAATCGTATTTATCGCTTTACCTTCATTGATAATAATGTCTTCTTCTTTTACAATGTATTGTCCAGGTATCATGAAATGATGCCTCCTTTTTAACGAATTGGATTATGAACCGTTACTAGTTTTGTTCCATCTGGAAAAGTTGCTTCTACTTGAATATCATGAATCATCTCTGGAATACCTTCCATCACATCTTCACGTGACAAAATCGTTGCACCATACTCCATTAATTCAGCAACCGTTTTTCCATCTCTTGCTCCTTCTAACACTTCATACGTAATAAGTGCTACAGATTCTGGATGGTTTAATTTCAATCCTCTATCTTTCCGTTTCTTGGCAAGATCTCCTGCCACCACAATCATGAGCTTGTCGATCTCACGTGGTAATAATTTCATAGTAAAACCTCCTTGATATTATGTAGCGACTCATTCCAGGGAAAATACCCCCTTAATAAAGGCCTACTTTTGTTCTGATGTAAAAAAAGGGAATCGAACATTCTTAATGATATTGTCCGATAATTCTGTGTTCTCATTGTTGAAACCCTTAGATTTCCATCTTTTCACTATATTTTCAAATGAAATAAAAACCAAATAACATACATTTTTGGTTTTAAAAAGTAAAATATTCGAAAATTACCTGATTTTTCTGTCGTTTATTGTCTAATTTTAGTATTTTTGCAAGAATACAATGTTTGATTCCCTTGATGCAATAATATATCATAATTTATATATATATCAAGTTTCATATATTTTTTTATATATTTTAATGTCTCGTACAAGCAACGCTCATTAGAGTGTGAAGGAAGAACGAACGTTCAAATACTATACAAGTATAATATATAGCGATTCTTCTCTGTAGACGCTTGTGCTTTTATTGATCATATATTTAAAAAAATTATGGACTTTTGTAAGGAGGTATCGAAGAGGTATCGAAGAGGTATCGAAGAAATATGGAAGATTTTTATATATAGAAATCTTTTCAAATGGAAGACTGCTATATTATTATTCTGGTATTATAATAAAGGCTCGGGAAAATCCTTTAATAAAATGTGATTTAACTATCGTTTTTATGTAGGTGAGTACTTTTTTACATTAGCCCTCTCTTGAATTAATATTTTTGAACATAATAGAGTCATATTATGTGTCAGAGGATAATGGTTTTTCTTAAAAATTTATGAACAAGATTCAAGTGGATTTAAAATGTTCAAAAATTCCAACGAGAGGTGAGTATTATGCCAAAAAACAAAAATGCTACTTTAACAGAGGGAAAGTTTCTTTCGTTAATGTCAGCTTCATTGAAAGGAATTTCTCAAGTTATCTTGATTGAGAATGTCATTACTGGATTAATCATTCTACTATCCCTTACAATTTATTCGTATTATTTGGGATTGATTGCTTTAATATCCGCTATCATAGGTACCTTGATTGGTAAATTGGGAGGGGCCGATGAGGATAGTGTGAATCAAGGTTTATTTGGATATAATTCCGTGCTAACAGGGCTTGCACTAACATTGTTATTAACCGGAGCCAATCAATGGATTTTCGTTTTAATTGGAGCAGCTGTGGCAGCTATTTTAACTGCCGCCATGATGCATTTTATGAAAAACACAGGAATCCCAATTCTTACACTACCCTTTATTATCGTGACTTGGTTTACGCTACTTGTTTCTTATCGACTTGAGGCAATCCAATTAAGTGCGTCATTAGTGCCTCAAGATTTAGCACATTGGGAACTAAATACAGCAGGAAAGGTAAATTGGTTGGAAGGAACCTTTACTGGAATTGGACAAGTTTTTTTCCTGGATAATCCCTATTGTGGTGCCCTATTATTTATCGCCGTATTTTGGGCTAGTTGGAAATTTGGTCTCTTTGCCATTTTAGGCAATGCCGTTGCTTTGCTCACATCATATGTACTAGGCGGAGAACATTCCTTAATTTTCATGGGTCTTTATGGCTATAATGCCATTTTAACCAGTTTAGCCGTAGCTTTAGTATTTAATCAAGATCGAAAACATATTGGGCTCATATCAGGAATTAGCGCAGCTTGCTTAACAGTACCTGTCACAGCAAGTGTAACAACCTGGCTATTACCTTATGGACTTCCATCCTTAACAATGCCTTTCATACTCAGTACTTGGATCTTCTTAGGAGCGAAGAAAGTTCTCCCTAACTTGTAATAACGAGGTTTCTTATTACTAATATAACGAAGCCATATCCTCTAAAAAGAGGGTGTCTCAAAAGGGTCTGCCCCTGCTTTGAGACACCCCCTTTTGGGAGGATAAATTTTTTCTATTCTTATGGTATCCCCTCTTGTTGAGGATGATACCTTCAACAAATATCTCCTAGTATAGTTCTTAGAAAACTAATGGCATTCGTGCATTTTGTCCGGCGCATATGAAGCCCTTCTATATTCTCTCTCTTTAATATTCCCCCTAAATGATTTAGGTTAGAATACACATGGATCATTTAATCATCAAATTCAACTTTTAAAACTTGTCCACTTGTTGCATCTACTTTTACTTCTACTTCACGGCCGTTATCAGTAATTATTGTAAATTCGTAAACGATACGTTGATCATCGCCATCTAATTCTGTTTTAGTTACAGTCCCTTTCACTCTTTGTAACGCTGTTTTCTTTGCATCTTCTACTGAAATGCTTGGCGATACATTTTGAAGTGCGCCTATATCTCCATCAATTTCAACTTTTATTACTTTTCCAGTAGTTGCATCTACTTTAACCTCTGCTTCATTGCCGCTTTCTGTCATAAGTTCAAATTCGTAGACTAAGCGATTATGATCGTTATCCAATTCTGTTTTAGTTACAGTCCCCTTCACACTTTGTAACGCCATTTCCTTTGCACTTTCTTCTGAAATTGTTGGCGATTCGTTTTGAAGTGTTCTTATACCTTCATCATCAATATCAGCGTTATCCCGATCATCTTTTTCTACTTCTAATACTTTTCCTGTCGTTGCATCAATATCCACGTCATATTCTGTATCTTGATTGAGAATCTCTACTTCATATTCTTTTCTTCCGTGATCTTGATCTAAATGACTCTCCGTTACTTGACCACCTTTAGATACGCCTAAAGCTATTTCTTTTGCTCTGTCTTTACTAATTGTTTTAGATACTATATTCATAGTTTTAGTCGACGGTTGGTTTGCTGCCATTGCATAAGCACCCACTCCTAATCCACCTACAACTAAAACTCCAGTTAATACCGTTGCTGCTAATTTCATCGTTTAAAACCTCCTGCATATTTGTTAGTTATATCTTAACGTCTCAAGTTTAAAGATTATGTAAAAGAATCTTAGAATTCCCTTAGAAATGAAAAAGATTTTATAAAAAACGATATCCTTAGTGTCTTATTAATTGTTTTATAGTAGCCGAACTGTCGCTGATAAACATCTTCATCTAATCAATGAAGTTTTGTCGATCGCCGCCGCTTGATTTTTAGTTAGAAACCATTTCATCTTCTGTTAAAGAGTTAAAAGAAAGGATAAAAAAACGTGTAGCTGAACGCTACACGTTTAATCATCGTCACCGTCGTCCGAATCCTTGTGCGTATCAATTGAAATGGACTCAACTTTCCCAGAGTAAGGATTAATTATTACTTCAGATTTCTTTTTTTCCGATTGTTTGATTTCAACTTCGTAAACAAGCTGGCCATCTTCTACTCCTAATTCGACTTCATCAATCGTTCCTTGAGCTTTGTCTAAGGCGATTCCTATTGCTTGATCAATTGTAATAATCGTTTGAAGCGCACTACTTGAAAAAGCATTTGTTTGATTGTTTTTATTGGATTTAGCGATTGATTCCGCTTGATTCATTTTTGGTGTTACAGGTTTTTGTGCCGCAGGCTTTTGTTCTGCAGGTTTTTGTGCCGCAGACTTTTGTGTAGTAGTTTGTTTTATCATGGCAAGTACTTCACCTGTCTGTCCATTGACAATTACCTGATATGGAATCTGAGCTTTTATCAATTTAATGGAATAATTGAGCTTTTCATTTTCTTGAAAGACGCTAATGTCCTCAATGATTCCTCCATATTTCTGTTGGATCATCTGACTGACATTCTCTTCTGGTAGGAGAGAACTCGGAGCAGTAAATGCTTTATTAACCCCGTACCAGCCACCGAAACCAATGATTAGAATGCATAACATCGTCAATGCTATCTTCTTCATTCTTTCACCTCCATATGTTAATGAATCATAGTGTAACAGAGCATTCTTAGAGAAGTCTGAGAATCCTCTTAAAAATTTAAAGTGGTAATTCAATTGTAACTGTTGTACCTTTTCCTTCTTCACTATCCATATGAATCTTCCCGTTATGAGCAGCGACAATTCTTGTTGCGATAGGCAATCCCAATCCTGTTCCGCCTGTTTCTCTTGTCCTTGCTTTATCTACTCGAAAAAATCGTTCATATACATGTGCTAGATCTTCTTTCGGAATCCCAATCCCATAATCCGTAATAGCGATGAATATGGAAGATGTACTGCGAGAAATTGCAATATCAATGGATTTTTCGCTATATTTAATTGCATTATCCACTAAAATATAGAGTAACTGTTTGACCTTTTTTTCATCTGCTCGAATGATCGGATTATTGGTTTGTACATCAATCGAAATCGCTCTCTCAAAGGCAAGCTGTAGATGCTTCGCTGTATCCCTACAGACTAAACTTATATCCATTTCCTCTATATGCATCTCCCATTGTTCATCGCCTTTAGCAAGGAGTAACATTTGTTCCGTTAGCTGCTTCATTCGAATGGCCTCGGAATGAATGGCTTCGATTGCTTCTTCCAAAATATCAGGGCGCTTCATTCCCCAACGTTTTAACATATTTGCGTAACTTTCTACAACGGTAAGCGGCGTTTTTAATTCATGAGAAGCATCCGATACGAATTGCTCCTGTTTTTTATAATTTTCCTCCAATAAATCCATCATATTGTTAAATGTATTCGCCATTTTATCCAGTTCGTCCTTGGATTTTGTATCACGTCTGATTTTTTTAAACGTCCGTGATTCCTGAATTTCTTCCATTGTCTGAATAAGCGATTTAATCGGTCGTAAGATGACTTGACTTAATACACGCCCGCCCAAGATTGTTGGAATTAAAATAACGAGGGAAGCGACCAGTAAAATGACTTTTAAAATTTGTAAAGATTCCTCAACATCTGTTAATGGTTCCGTCACTTCAAGCGAAACGACATCGCCATTTGTCCAAATAATCGGTGAGTGTGAAATGGCGTATAAATGATCTTCAATGTTTTCTACGGTTGTTTGTTCAAATGACTTGTATGAATATGGCAGACCATTAAGTTCAGTTTGGTCTCTAATAACGATAAGCAACGGTTTACCTTTTGGCGGAAGAATACGTATCATTCCATTAGGAGGTAAATACGCTCGTAATAAAGTGGCTGGATTACTCGCTGGATTACTTGCTGGTTTTAATCCTTCTGCAATATTTTTACTTTCTACTTGAAGACGTTCAATTGCGTTATCAGTCATCGTTTTTTTAAAAATAAAGTAAATTGAACTATTTGCAACGACCAAAAGAATAAAAATTAAAAGGGTTGATGTGAGAACAATTTTCGTTTGTAGCTTCATATATTATTCCTTTAACATATATCCAACACCACGAACTGTGTGAATATAAGGAGTTTGAAATGGTGCGTCAATCTTTTTTCGTAAATATCGAATGTATACATAGACAACATTGGAATCACCGAAATAATCAAATCCCCATACATTCGTTAACAATTGGTCAAACGTTAAGACTTGATTTTTATTTTCCATTAAATAGATAAGTAAATCATATTCTTTTGGCGTCAACTCAATCATTTGATCCGCACGATATACTTCACGAGTTTTTGAATTTATCGTTAGATCCCCAACTTTAATAGTAGAAGATGTTGTCCCTTCTTCTTGAGAAACTGGGAGACGTAACCAGACGCGTATACGTGCAAATAATTCTTCAATTTCAAACGGCTTTGTAATGTAATCGTTGGCACCTAAATCGAGTCCACTTACTTTATCGGGCAATGCATCACGTGCCGTTAATAGAATAATGGGCGTTTGGTCATCCGTTGAACGAATACGCCTTAACACTTCTAGTCCATTTAATTCAGGTAACATCACATCTAATAAAAGAAGGTCCCATTTCTCTTGTTGAAACATATTGAACCCATCTAATCCTGTACGCGCAGTTCCTGTTTCATATCCTTCATGCTCAAGTTCTAATTGAATGAGACGGGCAATTTTACTTTCATCTTCCACGATCAATATTTTCCCTTTACTCATTGGTATCCTCCTGCTCTCAAAGGTTCGTAAGATGAAAAGGAAAACCATACATTTTATCACCTTTGATTTTTAGTATCTCATAATGAATCCTGATTTATTATTTGTCGTATATCAAGTAAAATGTATTTCCAATACTTACCTAAAAATATTTCATACAAAACGAATATGGCATTACACCAAGGATCCATCCTGTAGCACGCTACACTCACAATGGTGACGGTGCGGAGCTAGAATTTTTTATGCGTTCTAAGGTAAGATCAGTATACCTAATTCATTGATTGGCTATATTAGTAAGTCGAGAAGTTATGATAAAATGGGAAGTATATCATAGAGATTGGAAAGTTGCATAAGGAATAAGGAGGAGATTGTGATGAAAACGAGGATTGAAACGATTGAAGGTTTTTGGGTAATAGGCTATAAACACGTAGGTACTACCGCTGAAATCCCGCAAATATGGGACAAGTTAAACGCAACCTTAAAAATCGATAACATTTCAGCGGATACGTTTTACGGTGTCTGTATCGATTTTGATCGTGAAGGGAAACTACACTATCTTGCAGGCATTCAAGATTTAGTAGATCGGTCTGATGTAGAAAAAGTAAAAATTGAATCAGGGCGCTATATTGTTGCTACTGTGGAGAATGGCATTCCAGGCATCAAACCTGCTTTCCAAGCTCTGCATGAGAAAACAGATGTTCAATTCAGATTTGCCCCTAACTTCGAGAAGTATTTGTATCCAGCAAGTGCAACGGACAATGTGATTGAGGTTTGGATGCCAATTAAATAGATCGATACTCCCTCAGCAAAAAATAAGTTCTATTGACATTATCGACCACGAAATAGCGCAATTCCTCATCTATTTGGTTTTTCACGCTATCTCCTTCTTCTAGGTCTGCGCACAAAAAAAACTGACCCACTAAAGACTAAACAGTCAGAGTGAGTCAGTTTTTTTATTTAATTCGCAACGATGTTCACTAATTTACCAGGTACCGCAATGACTTTACGAACGGTTTTTCCGTCGATTTGTTCTTTAATAGCGTCTTCGCCCATGGCGATTTCTTCTAGTTTTTCTTTCGTTGTGTCTGTTGGTACCATTAGTTTTGCTTTCACTTTCCCATTAATTTGGACAACGATTTCGACTTCGTTGTCGATCATTTTTGCTTCATCATAAGCAGGCCATGTTTCGTATGTGACTGTTTCTGTAGCCCCGAGTCTTACCCATAGTTCTTCAGCGATATGTGGAGCAACTGGTGATAACATTTTCACGAAACCTTCTATATATGGTCTAGGGAGTGTGTCCGCTTTATATGCATCATTGATAAAGACCATTAATTGCGAAATTGCTGTGTTGAATTTCAAAGTCTCGTAGTTTTCTGTAACCTTCTTCACCGTTTGATGGTACACTTTCTCAAGCTTGCCGCTATCATCTGTATCGACAATTTTATCTGTCAGTGTGTCGTCGTCATTAACAAGTAAACGCCATACACGGTCAAGGAAACGACGAGCGCCATCAAGTCCATTTTCAGACCAAGCAATCGATGATTCCAAAGGTCCCATAAACATTTCATATAGACGTAGAGTATCGGCACCATGGCTATCCACGATATCATCTGGGTTTACTACGTTTCCTTTTGATTTACTCATTTTTTCATTATTTTCTCCCAGAATCATTCCTTGGTTGAAAAGGTTTTGGAACGGTTCAGATGTTGGAACAACGCCAATGTCATACAAGAATTTATGCCAGAATCGCGCGTACAATAAATGAAGGACCGCATGCTCGGCACCACCAATATACATATCAACTGGCATCCATTCTTTTATCTTTTCCGGATCAGCAATCGCTTCTGTATTGTTCGGATCGATATAACGTAGGAAGTACCAGCTGCTTCCTGCCCATTGTGGCATCGTGTTTGTCTCACGACGACCTTTTCTGCCATTCTCATCAGTTACATTCACCCAATCATGGATGTTCGCAAGTGGCGATTCACCTGTACCGGATGGCTTAATATCTGTTGTTTTCGGTAATAGAACAGGAAGATCAGATTCTTTAACTGCTTCTGTTGTACCATCTTCCCAATGAATGATTGGAATCGGTTCTCCCCAGTAACGTTGACGGCTGAATAACCAGTCGCGAAGACGGAATGTTACTTTCTTCGTACCAATTTCTTTTTCCTCCAACCACTTAATCATCGTTGCGATTCCTTCTTCTTTATTTAAGCCGTTTAGGAATTCGGAATTCACATGCACACCATCGCCTGTATACGCTTCTTTCGTCACGTCCCCGCCTGCTACGACTTCTTTAATTGGCAATTCGAATTTCACTGCGAATTCATAATCGCGTTCATCATGAGCCGGCACCGCCATAATAGCACCTGTTCCATAGCTCATTAGTACATAATCAGCAATCCAGATTGGCATTTTTTCACCATTAACTGGGTTGATGGCAAACGCTCCTGTAAATGCACCTGTTTTGTCTTTTGCCAAATCCGTACGTTCAAGATCCGTTTTATTTTTCACTTCAGTAATATATTGTTCTACCGCTGCTTTTTGCTCAGGTGTAGTAATCGTGTCAACAAACGGATGCTCAGGAGATAACACCGCATAGGTTGCACCGAATAAAGTATCAGGACGTGTCGTGAAGACGGTAAACGTATCATCATGACCGTCAATATTGAAAGTCACTTCAGCTCCTTCAGAACGTCCGATCCAGTTACGCTGCATATCTTTAATATTTTCCGGCCAATCTACTGTTTCAAGATCGTCAAGTAAACGGTCTGCATATGCTGTGATTTTTAACACCCATTGTCTCATCGGGCGTCGTTCAACCGGATGCCCTCCACGTTCACTTACTCCGTCGATGACTTCTTCGTTCGCCAAAACCGTGCCAAGCGCAGGACACCAATTGACCGCTACTTCATCAATGTACGCCAACCCTTTTTCAAAAAGCTTCGTGAAAATCCATTGCGTCCATTTATAATAGTCTGGATCTGTTGTATCAATTTCCCGATCCCAATCATAAGAAAAACCTAATGCCTTAATTTGGCGGCGGAATGTGTTGATGTTATGCTGCGTGAATTCCGCTGGATCATTTCCTGTATCAAGTGCATACTGCTCTGCTGGAAGTCCAAAAGCATCCCAACCGATTGGATGAAGCACATTATAGCCTTGCATCCGTTTCATCCGTGCTAAAATATCGCTTGCTGTGTAGCCTTCTGGGTGACCAACATGAAGTCCAGCCCCAGATGGATATGGGAACATATCAAGCGAGTAAAATTTCCGTTTGCCGGTTTCTTCACCCGTTTTAAACGTTTTATTTTCTTCCCAATATTTTTGCCATTTCTTCTCTATCGACCTATGTTTAAAACTCATTCTTGTTTCCTCCTCATTTTTAAGAATAACCATCATCGGTCCTTCCCATAAAAAAAGTCCATAAAAAAACCCCTCATCCCTATAAAAAGGGACGAGAGGATTATGTATCTAATCAACCCGCGGTACCACCCAAATTGGCGACATAACAACCATCGCCCCACTTAAAAATCCGTAACGCGGATGAACGTCAAGCATTACTATTCCTTCATGCCTGAAACTCAAAAGGCGAGTTCGCGATCACTCCTGGTTGACTTGCACCATCCGTCAACTCTCTACACAGGTTCTAATCGGTACTACTCCTTATCACTGTCTGTATTAGAATATTTAGTTATATAGTCATTCTAGTGAATTTTCACAGGAAAAGCAAGGGCTCTTTCCTATTATGATCATGTTTTTCTTACTATATGCATGATTTTTAGAATAGGTTCCTTATTTCACAGGAAAGACTGAGCCGTTGCCTTCGTTTACTCTCTTTTGCATTTTATCGAAAATAAAAACAGTTCCGATGGCTAAGACGACAAATATCGTTAATACACCGAACATCATATCCATTCCATTCGTATCAACAAGGAATCCTCCGAGAAGCGGACCGATCATTCGACCACCTGTAGCCGTACTGTTGACAATGCCTTGATAAAGTCCCACTTTTCCCTTTGTCGCAATCTCTCCTGCCACAGCTGGAACTGCGGGCCAAACGAACATTTCACCAATCGTTAAGATGACCATTGCCGTCATGAACCCCGCAAAGCTGCTTGATGTAGCAGCCACCGCAAACGAAAGAATAAAGATGATCATGCCGAAGATTAGCTGGATTTTCAATGTTTTCGCAAACCATTTAATCACGATTGCCAAGAGCGGCTGCGCAAGTACGATAAATGCACCATTGACTGTCCATAGTAAGCTGTACTGTTTAAGTGAAATTCCAATTTCCTGTGTATATGCTGCGATTGTCGATTGCCATTGAACATAACCAATCCAGCACAAAAAATAGCCAAGACATAACACAAGCAATGGATAAAGCATTTTATTAGAAGGTTTAGTCGATTGTTTTTCCTGAAGGATGGACGTTTGTACCGCTGCATCCCCTTTGATCCCTCTAAATCCAACGAGAGCAACAAAGAAAAATAATACGTACATCACTGTATTGGCAAGAAACACATATTCAAATGAATAGGAAGCAATCACTCCGCCAAGAGCTGAGCCTACTGCAACACCAAAGTTTTGGGCAACATAAACAGCATTATACGATTTTCTGCCGCCATCCTTCCAAACGGTACCAGCCATTGCGAAAATAGCCGGAAACACGATACCTGTTCCAAATCCTGAAATCGTTAAAAAGATTAAATATGGCAGAAATTCATGATTCCAAGCCATTCCAACAGAAGACAATAATGTGATAATCACGCCAGCCATTGCAGTCTGGTAACCACCAAACTTATCAAACAGTCCACCGCCACAAAGATTGCCGACAACACTTGCAAGGGCATTAGCAAGCAAAACAAGTCCTGCCATCGATAGCGTTTTTCCTAAATGTTCATGAAGATAGATTGTATTTAAAGGCCATAAAAACGAAGAAGCAGTCACATTCAGGGTCATTCCAATAATTAAAACCCATAAAGCACGCGGCATCATTATGCACCTGATTTCTATATATATTTCAACAACTATCCTAGTTTAGTGGTTTTCTTCGGGAGGCGCAATACTTTTTTTAGCAGCAAAACCATACATCATAGACTGTTAATTCAGCTAAGCGTGCTAGCACTCACTTGCCTACATACAAAACTACTATAGCGTTAAAACGCCACCATTTACTATGAAGGATTCATCCCGTAGCACGCTACACTCACCTAATCACAATGGTGACAGTGCAGAGCTAGATTTTAGAGTCCTTTCTTAATAACCATAGTAGATAGGCTCGCGAAGCCTCGTCCCCAAATCCTTCATAAAATTATTCAACATTCCAAAAATACAGTGTTATCCATTAACCAAATCCTTTACAATAGTGACATGTAGTTTTTGTCGAACAATAATAGGATTAGGTGAAATGAGGGCAGTGGAATGAATCATGACAATAGTAGTTTTAGAGAAAAAAGCGTTGTATTGATCGGATTTATGGGTGTTGGTAAAACTACGATTGGTGAGATGGTTGCTAAGAAATTATATCGAGATTTTATTGATATAGATCAGGAAATTGAAAAAGAATACAATATGGCAACTTCTGAAATTTTCCAAAAAATTGGCGAAAAAGCATTTCGTGAAAAAGAGAAAAGTGTAATTAGCACATTTAGTAAACAAAAGCTGAAAATCATTTCTGTAGGTGGAGGGGCTTTTTTACAGGAAGAAATACGAAAAGTTTGTTTAGAACATTGTATTGTCATTTATTTAGATTTATCTTGGGAATCATGGAAGGAAAGAATCAGCCTTATCATCGATAGCCGGCCCGTATTGCAAGGGCGTTCCATTGAAGAAATTGAAGAACTTTTTAATTCTAGAAAACCGATTTATTCGCTTCATAATTCGAAGGTAGATACGGACAATCTTGAGGCTGACGAAGTTGCCGACTATATCGTCGATTCATTAAAATTAGCCTGGGATCTTCATGAACCACGCTAAAGTCTAAAATACAATCTGATCCCAACCCTATGATGATAAAGGGTCAGATTCTCAATTTGTATATGAAGGTGGCATTGCGAAGCTCCGCCCTTTTGAAGAGGTCAGACTTCCACTATTTATTGTGGGGTCTGACCTCGTTAATTTAATATAGACTCATTTTCTTAGCGATTCAGCACAATCATATTGTGTTGCATCTGCTGGATTTGATTTCTCATAAGTTTTAATTGTTCTCTTTGTTGCAGATTTCCACTGGCAGCAAGTGTTTCAATTTCATTTGCAGCGTTTTGTAGTAAGGCCTGTGCTTCAACATATGACACATCATTATAATGCTCTTGCTTTGCACCTTGTGTATACTCGTCAGAAGCAATGCGTAATACCTCTTCACATTGCTGTAGGCAATTTGCTACCGATTGTCTTGTCGCCATATTCCTGCCCCCTACACAACTAAATTGATGATCTTCACCATCTCTGTTATTTTGACCTTCTTCTCTGTGATTATCATCGGGAAGAAAAGGAATTTACAAAATGAATAAATGGATAAAGAATATCAAAAAATTATTTTAGGAGCAGATTATTAAGTCTTTCCATATTGAAGAGTTCTTCGTTTTATTATTTATTCGTATTTGCATAAACAGCCATTGCGTCACGCATGAATGCTGCTAAGCCTTCGCCAAATTGATCAATATTTTTTGTAAACCGCTCATCATCCACATACATTTGGCCAAGTCCTTTGAAAGCTTCAAGTGAGTAGTTGCCCATCTTGTTTAGCAAATCATACCATTCTTTAATGGCTGCTTGTGCATCGGGTGAGGCAGGTGATTCTTGTCTGAATTCAGCAAGATTACGGTAGATTTCGTTCATTTTTGCCCCCATCGCTGCTTGTTTCTCTGTTGACATTTTGCCTAGTTTCACCTTCGATTGATCAACTGCCTCATCGCCCCAACGTTCACGCGCTTCTTGCTCATACGGATTTTGACTAAAATCAAAGCCTTCAAATTTTTCTTTATTAGTCATTTTAATTTCTCCTTTTGTAAAAGAAATGGTTTTATCAATCGTCCTGATCATCGCATCCAGCCGATTACGCTTCTCGAGTAGCAGTTTACGGTGCATGGAAAGTGCCTCTTCTTGGTTAAATGAAGGACTGCTGATAATTTCTTTAATTTTCTTTAAAGGGAAGTCGAGCTCTTTGAAAAACAAAATTTGCTGCAGTGTACTAAGATTTTCATTGGAATACAATCGATACCCCGATTCGGTTATCGTATCCGGGGATAATAACCCAATCTCATCATAATGATGTAGTGCGCGCACACTTACTCCAACTAAATCAGCTACCTCTTTTACTTTCATCATTTGTTTTCCCTCCCTCTGATCTTGACTATAAGATATCACGTAACGTTAGAGTCAACAGATTTTATAAAATAGGCTTTTCGTAAAGATTGTTGTTTTTAGCAAGTAACAAATTCAAGCCGATGTTGATTGTAGTGGCAGGTGCGAGACTCCTAAGACCGCCCGCAGAAAGCGAATACCTGTAACGGAATTCAACCCAGATTAGTAGTAAATGCAACAAAGTATACGAAAACAGCCTAAAAGAAGGATTAACAAACTAGAGGAAATGAAATTATACTTTAAACCTAGAAGTCAATTCTTGAAGTTCTTCGGATAAAGATGATAGAGATATTGCTGCAACTAAGATTTCCTCCATCGACGCTAGCTGTTCTTCAGTTGCTTTTGCAATTTCATCTGTATGACTAGCGGATTCCTTTGTCGCATTAGAAATTTCTTCGATTGAACGTGAAACATTACCAAAACCAGAACTCAACTGTTGTGAAGCGGAAGCAATTTCTTGAATTTGCGAAGATACTTGATCAATGAAGTCGATAATCTCTTTAAATTGGCTTTCAGCTTCAGTGGATAATTCTAAGCCAGAGAATACATTTTGTTTGACAGTCTTAATATTATCAACAGTTACTCTAGTTTCCTGCTGAATATTATGTACAACTTCATTAATCTGATTAGCTGAGTCATTGGCTTGTTCAGCTAGCTTCTGTACTTCCTGAGCGACCACTGCAAATCCCTTACCAGCTTCACCAGCCCTTGCAGCCTCAATCGTCGCATTTAATGCAAGCAAGTTTGTTTGATTGGCAATATCATTAATGATGGAGGTAAAATTATTGATCTCCAGTGCACGATTTGCAAGTGAATGAACGCCTTCGTCTGCTAATTCAACAGATACCTGAATATTTTCCATTTGCACTCCTACCTGTTGTATCGACTGAGAACCATTTTCTGCTTGCTTTTTCATGACTAATGATGCTTCTGCTACCGTTTTTGTATTCGAGCTAATCGTTTCAATCCCTAAAAGAGCTGATTTAACAGAGTCCAAACCTTGTTCAGTCATACTTGATTGATGATTGCCGCTATCTGATATTTCCTGCATCGTAGTTGAAACGATTTCTGATGTAGCTTTGGATTCTTCTGCATTGGCAGTGAATTCATGTGATGAAGCTGCCACTTGCTCAGAAGACCTGCCAATTTGTTGCATGATTCCGCGAAGTGAAGTAATAAATTGATTAAATGTTGCGGCAAACTCACCAAACTCATCTTTATTTTTGATCATAATCGCCTTTGTTAAATCTGCTTCACCTTGAGCGATGTCTCGCATCTGTTCATTTAAGATCATTAATGGTTTTATAATCGAAACTAATAGGATGATTCCAAGTGTAGACCCAACGACGGATGAAAGGATTGTAATCACTAAAATAACCCTTTTGCCAATTTGTGAAGTGCTATCATACTCTTCGGTTAAATTAGCAACTTCTGTTTCTAATTGTTCGACATATTGATTAATGGATGGGTCTAATATGTTTTTCCTTAGTGTTCTTTCTTCCCCAAAATGAGTTTCTTTTGCTGCTTGTGGATTATTCGTATAAGACTCGAGGACTTTCTGATTTAGCGACCAGTATTGAGTGAAGTTTTTTGCTAAATCTTCTATTGATTGCTGATACTTTTGATCAGTATCCAAATCCTTTAACTTTTTTATTTTCTGCTCGACATCTTCTGCTTTCGCCTTCATCCCTTCGTAATAATCATTCTCTCCCGTTAACAGAAATGCCCGCTCATCATTTGACATACCTGTAATCCGATATTGGATATGTACAATCGTCTTTTGCATCTCCATTTTCTTTCTAATATCTTCATTTTTCTCTACTGTTCGATTCGTAATCGTACTAGAGATTCCCCCCACAGTTATAATAGATGATACAAGTATTACTAGAATGAGAATTAATTTACTCTGTATTTTCATGTTTGTTCTCCTTTTTTGACTATCTCAATAGTTGTAAAAATAGGACTAGCTCCTTTACTTATATCGTTTATTCAACCCATTATTTTAGTAAGTTAAAGGATTTTTTTATTCTTAAACTGTTCATGTTATCCTGAAGGTATAGAAAATTATTTAGGGGGGCTTTTAATGACTGTTTTCAAATTAAGTGGGGATCAATTACAAGAAGCGATGAAGCTTTCTGAGTATGCCTTTCAATATCAAGTACTCGAGGATCAAATAACGGATCGAATCGAAACGATGAAGCAACACCATCAAATTTATGGGATAAATGAAAATGACCAGCTTGCAGCAAAATTGCATCTTTTGCCCCTTTCCATTTATCTAGGGAAGAATCGACTGAAGATGGGTGGTATTGCTGGTGTAGCTACTTATCCAGAATATCGTCGCAAAGGATTTGTAAAGGAACTGTTAAAAGAAGCTTTATTCCAAATCAAGGACCAAGGCATGAGTGTTTCCATGCTTCACCCTTTTTCCGTTCCCTTTTATCGAAAATTTGGCTGGGAACTATTTAGTAACCGAATGAAATACATATTGAATAAATCAGACCTTATTATGAAAAACCACCCTAGTGGTACGATCAAACGGCTGATGAAAGAGGATCATTCTGCTGTAATAGAAAGTGTTTATGAACAATATGCCGAACAATTTAACGGCATGCTTGTTAGGGAAAAATCATGGTGGCAAAAGAGTGTGTATGGCGGTCAGTTCGTCGCCGTTTATTATGATATTCACGGAAATGCTAACGGATATTTCATGTATAGTGTCCATAATCGAAAAATGAATGTAACTGAATTTATCGCACTAACTAGCAATGCCAGAATAAGTCTTTGGAACTTTATTTGCCAGCATGACTCGATGGTCGATCAAGTTGAATTGACCGTTTTCGAAAGAGAACCTCTGCATTTTATGCTAAAAGAACCCCGAATCAAAGCCGAGCTAACACCTTATTTCATGGCTCGAATTGTAGATGTAGATTCCTTTTTAGCTCAATATGATTTTAAGTGGAATCATATTGAGCAAGGCGTGGTTCTACATATTGAAGATGACTTGCTGTTAGATAATCAAAAGTCGGTTCAGCTGCATGCAGGGGAAATCCTGACCGCTCGCGATACTGATGCTGGAATACGTTTATCTATTAATACGTTAACTGCCATATTATTTGGCTATCAACGCCCTAATGAACTCGTTTCAGCAGGCCTGATTTCAGGTAGTGAAGCGTGCATTGAACAGCTTGAAGCACTTATTCCAAATAGGCCGCCATTTTTTTCTGATTTCTTCTAACTCGGCTAATTCCTACGCTTCATTAATTCATTAGTGCGATAACCAGCTTTGTAGTGATCGCTCTCAAAGGGATTGGGAAGAGCGTTCATAAAGCAGAATGGATACTTTATGAACGCCTTTCTTCTATAATTAACTTTATTCTATTAGAGAGCCGTTGTTCTTTTTGGAGTAAAGCTAAAGGTTCTTCAGGAACAAGCCGTAATTGGTAATCCGTGATCTTCTATAATAAAAGGAGTTGTCACAGTTGTCCCCTAACCATACATTAAACATTTTAAACGGACAATCGATGTATCATTATTTCAAAAAAACACATTTTCTTAATAAAGAAATGATGATTCCCTTTAACGAAGCTATGTGTTTCGGACCCACATCTAGTCAACTATTTTCAGATACATTCATTGCCTTGCGTGCTAAGGTCCATCACATTACAGCCGTTCAATACGAAGAAATCACGATAAAGCCATTGTATCCTCTCTTTCATAACGATTTTACTCATCTAAGATTATGGTTTGATACCGACATGTTTTGTCAAATGAATCTGCTCACCATTCTCGCTTGGCTCGATCAAACAAATCATTCAATGCCAATTGATCTTCATATTGTTGGACATCATTTTGAGCTCTTAGAAAAATTCACGCTGGAACCGATGGGGTATTATGAGCTATACAAGCAAGTTTTAGTGCATAAAATCATGCCGAAATGTATCAGTCCACCCCCTTTAAAGAAGGGAGTCGAACTGTATTTGACCTACCTTCATAAAGATAGTGATCTAATGTTGTATATCCAACAACATCAAAATGTCCCAGAGAAACAACTAGTGCCTGTACTATTGGAAAAATTCACAGAGTATGGGTTAGGAGATACACAGTACATGGAACTTATTCAGAGTAGTCGTAAAAAAAGCGATAACCAAACTTTTTCACACCCACAAAAAAACGATTCCAATACAAAATAGGAATCGTTTTTATCATTCATCTTTTTATTAATTCTACAATAGTTAAAGAAACGCTTTAATACTTAAACACTGCTATTAATTCTTTTAGCTCCTCAGCCATCTGAGAAAGTGACCTCGCTGATGCAGAAATCTCTTCCATAGAAGCCAATTGTTCCTCTGTTGAGGCAGCTACTTCTTCTGAAGTTGCCGCATTTCCTTTTGCCAAGAAAGCAAGTTCATTCGCTATTGAGCTAACCTCTTGAACTCCAGCAGACATCTGCTCTGCCGTAGCTGAAACTTCCTCCATATGGGGAGTTATTTCTTTCATACTATTTAAAATGACTTCGAATTTCTCAAAAGCTTCGTCTGATATAGTTAATCCATTTCGTACATCATTTGTAACTAGAGCCATCTTGTGAACCGAATCCAATGTATCCATTTGAATATCTTGGATTAAGTCAGATATTTGTTTTGCAGAGCTTTGAGATTGATTAGCAAGCTTCTTCACTTCATCAGCTACTACTGCAAATCCTTTGCCATGTTCCCCGGCTCTCGCCGATTCAATGGCTGCATTTAAAGAAAGGAGATTGGTCTGATCGGCAATTTCTGTAATTACATCTAAAATGGACGAAATTTCTTGAGAGCGTTCATACAAGGATTGTATCATTTCATTTGATTCCGTAACCGATTGATGAATCGAATCCATTTGTTCCTTGGTTTTTTGAACAGCTTTCCCACCTTCCTCCGCTTGCATAGTTGTTTGTAAGGACAGTTCAGCAACGTTGGATGCGCTTTCTGCAATATTGGCTATACCTTGCGTGAGCTCATTTAAGGATTCGGCATTTCGATCCACGCCACTTGTTTGTTTCTCTGTACTGCTTGCTACTTCTTGAATCGATACGGCAACTTGTTCGGTAGCTACCCCAGTTTGTTCCGCATTTGCCGTTAGTTCTTCTGCAGATGCAGCAAGTTGCTCTGAACTCAGCTCTACTTTTTGAATGAGAGTTCGAAGGCTTTCCTGCATATCATTAAATGCATCTCCTAATTGCCCAATTTCATCATTAGACTTTATTTCAATCTGCTCTGTTAAATCCCCTTTACTTACAGTTATCACGCTTTCCTTTAACCTTTTAATTGGTTTGATGATAGATTGTACGACAAAATAAACAACTACCGCCCCAATAATGATGGCGATTATTAAAACGGTTAAGGTAGATTTAAAAATGGGCGATGCTGACTCGTCAACCTCAGATACAAGCATAGTACCGCCCAATTTCCAACCTGTTACTTTATTAGTAGTAAAGGCCATTTGTTTGACCTGACCATCGAATTGATATTCAAAAGTACCCTTTTCATTTTTATACATGGTATCAAAGAAACTTTCTTTTGCTTCTGATCCACTTTCTTTCGTAGGGTGTGCAATATAATGCTTATTCCCATCTAGGAGAAAAGCATAGCCTTCTTTCCCAATTTTGACTTCATTCGTTAACTTTTGTAAATAGGTTATTTTAATGTCGATTGCCACAACTCCGGAGCCATCTTTTAACTCTTTGGCAACGGTTACTATCGGATCATTTGTGCCAGCATCCAAATATGGCTCGGTAATAAGAACTTCCCCATTACGTTCTCTAGCATCTTTATACCAGTCTCTTTCTCGGGGATCATAATCCGAGGCTGTCGTTATTTGCGGTTCTTGAACAAACAAACCATCATCTGCCCCAATATAGATGCTTAAAACTTCCGGATGCAAGTTAGCATAATGAGTAAATTGTTCTCTTAATTTCGGAATGGTTGCTTCCTCCAAAAAACTTGATGTAACAGATTCTGAAAAAGTTTGAGCATCATGTATTTTGGGATTAATCGTACTATCTATGATTGAATCCAATAGATTAATATTCTCAGCAGCACTGTTCATTATATCTTCTTTAAGTGCTTTGCTGGCCGATAAATACGCTAATGATCCCACAATTAAAGCTGGAATGATTAATATCACAGCAAAAGAACAGAATAACTTAGTCTTGAAATTTCTAAAAAAATTACGCATTGCATATGGCCTCTTTCTGTTTTTTGATAACAAAATCTAGACAAAGTATATCTACAGACAGGAATCCAAGAACGATACCTTTTCCGTAATATAACAACGGCTGAATTTTTACTAAATGAATAATTATTATATTTATCGACCTATTTTAATAAAATTGTAGAATTATCATTATATTTATTTAATGCACAAAAAAAGAAGCCTGCATGGCAGACTCCTAAGAAGAATAAGTAACCCTTATTATGAACTATGAACGCTAGGGGTAGACAATTTAGTGGTTTACACCAACACTTCCCCAAAGGATTAAATGTAAATCTTTATATTTATTTTCCAGTTTTTGCGAAATGTTCAATTCTATCTCCAATTTCGTCACGAACACGTTGGAAAAATGCCCATTTTTCTTCTTCTGTTCCTTCAGCTTTTGCTGGATCATCAAAGCCCCAGTGTTCACGTTTGATATGTGGAGGAGTTACCGGGCAATTGTCTGCCGCATGTCCGCAAAGTGTTACGATTAAATCAGCATGATTTAATATTACTGGATCAATCACATCAGATGTTTGATGAGAAATATCGATATCTGTTTCTTTCATTGCTTTTACTGCATTCGGGTTTAATCCATGTGCTTCTAAACCTGCACTTTTCATTTCCCACTTATCACCTAAGTGTTTTTTTGCCCAGCCCTCTGCCATTTGGCTTCTGCAAGAGTTTCCTGTACATAAGAAGTAAATCGTTTTTTTAGACATCATTTAATGCTCCTTTTAAGTTAGATTATGAATGGATGATAAGTAACCAAATATATAGACCAACAAGAGTTATTAACAATGTTGGGATCGTTAAAATAATTCCTGTTTTAAAATAAGTGCCCCACGAAATTTTCACGCCTTTTAAAGACAATACATGTAGCCAAAGTAAAGTCGCTAGAGAACCGATTGGTGTAATTTTTGGTCCTAAGTCTGAACCAATGACATTGGCATAAATTAACGCTTCTCTGATTTCCCCAGTTGTGTTTGTATCGGATATGGCCAGAGCATCAATCATTACAGTTGGCAGATTATTCATAAGTGATGAAAGTATCGCTGCAATGAAGCCCATTCCTACTGTTGCAGCAAATAGACCTTGATTGGCTGTCGATTGGATTATATCAGCCAATACACTCGTTAACCCCACATTTCGTAAACCGTATACTACTACGTACATGCCAATGGAGAAAAAGACAATGCTCCATGGTGCTCCTTTGATGACAGTTCTAGTGTTGACTACATGACTTCTTCTAGCCATTATTAAAAAGAAGATAGCCACAATACCTGTGATGATAGAGACAGGTATTCCAATAAATTCACTAGTGAAGTAACCAATCAGTAAGATTCCTAACACGCCCCAAGATAAACGGAACATCTTTACATCACGAATCGCTTCAAATGGTTCCTTGAGTTGTGAAGGATCATAGTTCTTTGGAATACTTTTACGAAAAAAGAGATATAAAACCAAGATACTTGCAGTTAATGCAAATAAGTTTGGTATGATCATTCGTGAAGCAAATTCGGCAAATCCAATCCCAAAAAAGTCCGCAGATACGATATTAACAAGATTACTCACCACTAAAGGGAGTGAAGTAGTATCGGCAATGAACCCACTCGCAATAATAAAAGGGAAAATCATTTTTTCACTGAGCTTTAAATTTCGAACCATCGCTAATACGATTGGAGTCAAAATCAGTGCTGCCCCGTCGTTGGCGAAGAAAGCTGCTACAAGAGCACCCAATATACTCACGTAGACAAACATCCTAACGCCATTTCCCTTAGCGGCCCTAGCCATATGTAGTGCTGCCCATTCAAAAAACCCAATCTCATCTAATATAAGAGAAATAATAATAATTGCTATGAATGCTAATGTTGCATTCCATACGATTGAGGTTACATCTATGACATCATGAAAATGAACCACCCCAACAATCAGAGCTAAGAACGCTCCACCGCACGCTGACCATCCTATGGATAACCCTTTTGGTTGCCATATAACGAGGGTCAGTGTTAATAAAAAGATCATACTGGCTAAAATAACCACTAAAGGCCTCCTCCTTGTTAGTCACAACAAATTCGCTTACCCTGTACTTCTAACTCATCTAATTTATATTGTTGGCTAGGTAAGTCTCTAATAACTGTAGTGATAAATGAGTAAAATGAAGATGATGGGTTTAACGAATAAAAAATCCATTGGCTTCTTCTTGTTTCTTTCACGATGCCACTATCTTTCAACTTTCGTAAATGTTGACTTATAGCCGGCTGGCTCATTTCAAACAAATCAACAAACTCGCAAACACAACATTCATGCTCAGACATAATTTTTATCATGGTTAAACGTGTCTTATCACCTAACAATTTAAGCACGTTTGCTGTTGATTCAATGTCTAATTCTTGATTAGTTTGCATCATTTCCCCACCTTAGATCACTTAATAATTATGTGCTTATATGATAAGCGAAATAAACACTGCTTTTTCCTTCATTATTATATAAGAATATACTTATATGAACAACTATAATTATACCATTGTTGTAAAGCGATAAAGTCATTCTAAGCGATTTTCTATAATGTCCCCCATTTAGTTGAAGAACCAATCTACTTTTTTCTGTAGAAAAGGGGCGGAGCTTCGCAAAGTCGGCTCCGCACCGTCACCTTCATTAGGTGATAAAGTTTTAGAACCTGAACTCTTTTCATCGTAGGGTTGAGAGTAGACGCTTATGGTTGTTTCTATATTATTAAACACACGCATACCGTTGTTAAAATTGCCTTCTTCAATAAGATTAGGTGACTGAATAAGAAAAAAGCGACCTTCTGTTTTGAAGAGCCGCGCCCGATAGTTGAACAAAGAAGAATGCTACAATATTAATTTGGCTCTACATGGACATGAACATCGTATACTCCATAATCTTTTATCATGACTTTTTCAACATGGGTAGCTATATCATGAGCTTCTTTAATATCTAACGTAGAATTAACAAGGATCACAACATCTATTACTTCATTATTTCCGTAGTTCCTCCCTTTAATTTCTTTTATTCCTTTAACTCCATCCACTTTTCTGATTACATCCTGATAAAGTTGAATTTTATTTTCATCAAATCCATCTGAAAGTTCATGAGATGCTTGTTTAAAGATATCCCAAGCTGTTTTACATATGATTAATCCTACAATAATGGCTGTTATCGTATCAAGCCAAGGCATATTTAATTGCGAACCGAATATTCCTACCGCTGTTCCTATACTCACCCAAGCATCTGAAATGTTATCTTTTGCCGCTGCCATAACTGCTTTACTATTAATTTTAATAGCTAATTTCTTGTTGTAACGATAAACAAAATACATGGCTAGTGCAGAAAAAACACCTACATAAGCTGCCATAATATCAGGTGACTCCTTTACTCCTTGAAACATAGAAGTAATAGCAGCAACCAATACTTCAAGACCAACTACTGCCATAATAAAAGAAGCGACCATTGATGCAATGGTTTCACTTTTCCAATGCCCGTACCCGTGATCTTTATCAGGTGGTCTTTGTGAAAGCTTGAGTCCGATGAGTACAGCAATAGATGCAATGATATCGGTTGTATTGTTTAGACCATCTGCTTTCAAAGCAGCAGAGTCACTCATATATCCAATAACTAATTTTATAATTGAAAGAATTATGTAAGCAATAATACTAATGATTGCCCCACGTTCGCCTAATTTAAGATCATTATACTTTTGTTCTTCCATCCTATTTGTCCCCCCATTAAACACTAGACTATGATAACAACTAGAATACAGGTGGGTCTAGAGCAATCTTTTTGTATAGTTTTATACAAGTAAGCGATATACAAGTAAGTTGCATAAGGAAAAAACTCTCTACTAATTTACCTTATTAGAACGATTTCATACCTATTAGTTTGTACTGTCATATTTATCTAATACCACACTTTCCTGAACAACTGCCTCAGCTTTAAGAACATTAAGACTTAGTGGAGGAAATCAAACAGAGATCATGAAGGAACCTGCAAAAATGATTGCTTTAGATACTAATATTAATCGTTATTTCGCAGATTTATTGCCCGAGGATATAATATATGTCAAAAGAAATTACAAAATGAAGAACATAAGTGACCATCGTTGGAGACGGTAATAATGAACTCCAGCACTTGCAACAGAAGATTTAGGTATTGCTATAGGGCTGATAACCTTGAGAACCTTCCTATATAATTAAGTTTCGATATGAATGAAAATGAGGAGGGTGTCTCATTGGGTTCTACCCATTTTGAGACACTCTCCTCCACCTCTTACGTATACAGGACTTTAATAAATCTACATCAAGTAGCTTATTTTATCCGGCAATGATCCCCTTTATTTTGATCTCATATACCAGTTATGCATTTTCGTTTCCTTCAAAAATGACCTCTTGTAACGGCTTTCTACTACTAGGATTTTCACGTTCTTGTAATTTCTGATCTAGCGCTTCTTTTTCGCCACGATAGCCAACTGAAATGACGGCTTGAATATCTAATTCTTCTGGAACATTTAACAATTGCCGAGCTGTCTCTTTATCAAACCCTGTCATTGCATGTGTGCTCAATCCAAGCATTGTTGCTTGGATTGCTAAATTGCCCCAAGCTGCACCTGTATCGAATGCATGAGACCCATTTGGATCGCCGTTGTCTCTATTTTTCTTTGATGCAATTAATATAAGTACCGGGGCTTTTTCTGCCCATATGCGATTAAATGGTGATAAAAATTCATGAAAGACTTTCAACTGTGATTCCGTTTTTGCTACAAAAAAACGCCATGGCTGATCGTTAAAGGCGGATGGCGCCCAACGTGCTGCCTCAAGAATGCTTGCCAAATCCTCATCCGAAACTTTGCGTTCCGAATAGGATCTCGGTGACCAACGATTTAAAAATAAGGGGCTAACAGAATGATCTGTTTTTCGGTGTTTTTCAACTTCACTTGTAAGATTCTCAACAGGATTAACAGTTAAACTCATTACATTACCTCATTTCCCTCTATTAATTTACTACCTATACTATTATAAACTATCTCTAATAACTCTGTTATTATTAAAGATTGAATAGTGGGAAAAATCGAATCATTCCTCTTGATTAGCTGAATTTTTTACTGCAATAGTCATTATTCAAGTCCGGGCAACTAATCTATTAATGCTATTAAACCCTGTATCTGTACTCAACAACCATGTATGGATCTAAATTCGGTATGTATTTTACAATTGCTCTTGTTGCTTTGCTTCAAGAAACGCGATTTTTACTTTATTCAGTAATTCTTGATCAGTAAGTAACTTGTACCCGGCAAATGCCAAAGCTTTAGCACCGATAAGAAGGGCACGATTTCCTTCTTCTGACTTTGCACATTCACGGAATTCATTAGTATGCGCAATTAAATCATCTGGGCCAATTTTAATAAATGGATGAGCCGTTGGGACAACATGACTGACATTTCCTGCATCTGTCGAGCCATACCCAGTTGTTTTTCGAGGGATGACCGTCTCTCCCAATTGAGTTAACTCTTCTGCCAATAAGTCATCTAAAACAGGGTTGATGATAAAGTTATAGATTTCATTTTGAAAGCGTTCAATTTTGACAGTACTGCCAGTCGAAAGGGCCGCTCCTTTAGCGATGTTTTGAATTTTCTCCGATACGTTCTGGCACTTTTTCCATGTATCAGCCCGAATAAAGAAGCGAGCTGATGCATATTCAGGGATAATATTAGGGGCATCGCCACCGTTTGTAATAATGCCATGAATTTTTACATCGGAGGGCAATTGTTGCCTGAGAGCACCAATGCCATTAAACAATTGAATGACGCTATCGAGCGCATTAATTCCTTGATCCGGTGAAGCGGCTGCATGAGCTGCTTTTCCGTAAAAATGAAATTCCAGCGGATCGACAGCAAGAAATGGGTTCGTCACACCTGTTTCTCCTGACGGATGGATCATGATTGCTGCATCGACACCATCAAACAAGCCTTGTTTGACATAGCTTCCTTTTGCACTTCCATTTGGCCCGCCTTCCTCTGCCGGGGTACCAAATACAATCACTTCTCCACCTGTCTCATCGAGAACCTTTGCAAGTGAAATACCAGCCGCGACACTTGTTGTACCAATGATATTGTGACCGCAAGCATGGCCGAGCCCTGGCAATGCATCATACTCGGCTAGAAAAGCGATTGTTGGACCTTCTTTGGAAGATTTTTTTCTCGCAATAAAACCTGTCTCATGACCAGCGATATCTCGCTCCACATTAAAGCCAGCTTCGGCTAGTAAAGCCGTTAGCGTGTCCGAAGCAAAATATTCTTGGTTGCCTATTTCAGGTTTTGCATGAATCTTTTGGCTTGTTTCAACATATGTATTTGCACGAAGTTCAAGATCTTCTTCAATGATTTGCAAGTGAACGTCCTTAACAATGGTCATAGTTTCTTGCCCCCTTCTAATTAGAAAGAAGCCAGACAAAGTTTCGTTTCTCTATCTGGCTTCGGCTTTAGTATCAATGTACTAGTTTATTTAGTAGCAGGTTTCGTCCATGCATCTTTATAATTGACCAACTCGTCTACCGAAACATAGGCCGGGATTGAGCTTCCTTTAAATGTATCGTTGATAAATTGTTCCACTTTTTCCGATTGATAAAGTTCAACTAACTTCTGTAGTTCCGGACGGTCTGCATTCCCTTTTTTCACTGCAATAATATTAATGTATGGTTTCGCTGTGGCACTTTCATGGAATAAGGATTCATCTAATTTCAGACCTGCTTCCATAGCAAAGTTGTTATTAATAACGGACGCATCCACATCATCTAAGAAACGCGGAGTATTTCCAGCAGCCACTGCTTCAAACTTCAAATTCTTCGGATTGGTTGCAATTTTATTTAATGCTCCATTTCCATCAAAATCCTCAACTAACGTAATCAGGCCCGCCTCTTGCAATAGTAACAAGGCACGTCCAAAATTCGTTCCTTCATTAGGTACAGCAATCGTTGCTCCTTCTGGTAGCTCTTCAAGTTTTTCATATTTTTTTGAATACAACGCCATTGGCGCAATAACCGTCGAACCAATTGCTTCTAAATCCAACTTTTGCTTATTAATAAACTCGTCAAAATAAGAAATCGTTTGAAAGGAATTTGCATCGATCTCCCCTTCAGCTAATGCAAGATTCGGTTGGATATAATCATTAAACTTAACGAGCTCGATATTTAGCCCTTCATCTTTAGCAATGCCAACAATATAATCCCATATTCTTGTATCCCCGCTACTAACGCCGACCTTCACCGTTTTTTCACCCTCTGCACTGCCTTTTTCATCAGTTTTTCCACATGCCGTCAACACAGCAAGTGCCAGTACTAAGACTGCAATTAATAATTTCTTCATTTTTTATTCCTCCAATTATCTTCTTCTGATTTTTTTTGAAACGATATTTCCAGTTGATTGCAGTAATTGAACAATTACCACTAGTGCTGCAACCGTGACAATCATCGTCATCGTATCGAAGCGTTGATACCCATAACTTAAAGCAAGGTCACCAACTCCACCTGCACCAACCGCACCGGCCATCGCTGAAGCGCCGACAAGTCCGATTGTAGCTGTTGTAAACGTAAGTACTAATGAGCTAAGTCCTTCCGGAATTAAAAAGCGAAAAATAATTTGCCATGTCGTCGCTCCCATAGCTTCCGCAGCTTCAATAATTCCTTTGTCTACTTCCAAAAGTGAATTTTCCACAAGTCGTGCAATATAAGGCGCCGCATAAAAAATCAAGGGAACAATCGCTGCATTTGTGCCAATTGCTGTACCGACTACGAATCTAGTAAATGGAATCAGTGCAACTAGTAAAATAATGAACGGGACAGACCGTAAAATATTAATAACTGGGTTTAATACGTTAAATACCCACTTATTCTCTAAAATGTGACCATTCCTAGTAATAACTAGTAAGATTCCCAGTGGAAGTCCAATCACAACTGAAAATAATAGTGATAAGGCAACCATATAAAGCGTATCGCCAAAACCAGTTAACAGCTGATCAGCAGTAATTTCCATACCCCACAATGTGTTACTCATGTATCCTCACCTCCTGCACAAGAATATTTTCAGCTTGAATATAGTCAAATGCTTTCCTAATCTCGCTTTTTTCGCCTGTCACTTCAATAATTAAATTACCAAAAGGCGTTTCCTGTATTTCCGAAATATTTGCTGATAAAACATTTAAATCAACATCAAATCGTTTAGCAACTGTTGATAATAAAGGCTTACCTGAATTGGCTCCAATAAAATTAATTTTCCAGATAATCGGATTCCCTTCCGCCTGGCTTATATAGCTTTGCGGAATTTCGTCATGAATTACTGTTCGGACAAAGTTTTGAGCAATCTCTGTTTGCGGCTTGGCAAATACGTCAAACACAGAACCTTGCTCAACAATCCGCCCACCTTCCATAACCGCCACCTTATTACAAATTTCGCGAATGACCGACATTTCATGGGTAATTAGCAAGATGGTGATATTATATTCCCTGTTTACTTTCTTTAATAGCTGTAAAACAGCACTTGTCGTTTGTGGATCGAGCGCCGATGTGGCTTCATCGCATAACAGAATCGAAGGATTCGTTGCTAGAGCACGTGCAATGCCGATTCGCTGCTTTTGACCACCAGACAATTGCTCTGGATAATTTTTCGCCTTCCCCAAAAGACCAACAAATTCCAATAATTCATTAACTCGTGTATGAATTTCTTTTGCAGGTGTACCCGATAAGATGAGCGGCATCGCTACATTATCAAAAACCGTCTTCGAGTTAAGCAAATTAAAATGTTGAAAAATCATCCCAATTTTCTTTTTCTCTGTTCGTAAATCTTTCGGCTTTAACGAAGTCAACGCTTTGCCATTCACCAATACCTGTCCTTCTGACGGACGCTCGAGTAAATTGACCAACCGGATTAACGTACTTTTTCCGGCGCCACTATAGCCGACAACACCGAAAATATCGCCTTTTTCAACGACTAAATCGATCCCTTTCAAAGCTTCAACGGTTTGTTTCTTTGATTCATACATCTTTTTTACATTTTGAAATTCAATCATCTACTCTCCCCCATGTTGTTTCTTTTCAAAGCTGTAACACGAAAAAGCCTCTTCCATCATTAGACAGAAGAGGCTTACTTAGACAAATACAAAAGAATACACTTCTATTAATTATCTAGTAAAGGCTTCTTCTTATCTTTCAAACTTACGTTCGTTGGAATTAGCACAGTATTTTTACAAAAGTAAAAACCTGTTGCCGAGGTATCATAGGGCCAAGTCCCTCCACATCTCTTGATAAGAATGTATCCATATATTATTTTATTTTTTTAAATATATAACTTAATATTTAAAATGTCAATTAAATTCTAAAAAATAGATTTATTATAACTATGATGTTGACCCATAATAAAAAGGGCAAACCCACATTTACTACAACCGTTCATCTATAGCTATTATTTGAATACAGACATTTTTTGGATATATTTGTGTTAGTGTAGCTTTAAAATAACAGTTGGATAAAGACGGAAACATTCATTCAGTTTTCTCCTATCTAATCCAATTCAAAATATCGGTTATGTAAACAAAAACCCACCTGCTGCAGAACAACAAAGCAAGACAATTAATGTATTCAAACGCTAATCGTCTTACTCCACCTCTTGTCGATCGTTTATAAAAATAGGGTAATTAAATTAACGGGTTCCGATAAGGGAGAGGAAACGTATAATTAGAATCTTAACTAGCAGACTAATTCGCATGGCGAGTTGGTCTGCCTTTTTATTGTTACATCAACGTTTAATGGAGTAAGACTTATTGTGTATTGAGGTAGTGAAAAAGGGTAATTCAATTTATATGGAATATATAGTAAAGACATTATTTTGAGGTCCCCTTATGGACAAGATATTGGTTTTAAAAACCTCAATTACCACCACTTAGCTTTAATATTACAGAATAAGTCTCTTCTTCTCTCTTACATCATCATTTCTTCCTGTTGCTTTACTCTTAACCTCTCCTCTAAAACATGGACCATTTGAAGGAAATGATCTGCTTCTCTTACTACATGGTCAGCCAGCAACGGGTCGATGACATTTCTGATTTGACAGGTCTTTATGAAATCTAACCCTGCCTGTTTAAAATCCCTAAGCTCATGTGTTGCGTTCTCACTATCCTTATTAAGCTTTCCAATGATGGGATAGGTCGGTTGTTTCTTATATAGCATCGATTCAACATCCCTTGCCTGGTTGAGAAGGACTTCAAAATCATCCCCAAATTTTAAAGCGGTTTTCACTAAATTCCGTTCCGATTGATCAAGCAGCGATGCGATAAATCGCGAATGCTCCATCATAATTTTTAGCCAAAATACATTTTCCTTGATAATCGCATCCTGGATAGGGTCCAAAATCCCTTCATTAAATTTTTTTAACGTCCTCATAAAATATTCAGCCTCACGTGCTGTATGATCAACAAGGAGAGGGAAGTTAAAGCCCATGACTTTACAATTGATTATAAGGATGAGCAAATTTCGTTTAAAATTCCGTAATCCTAAAACAAGCTGTATTGAATCTTCATTTAACTTACGGACTGCAGTTACATTATTGGGGGTTTGATACGCTCTTTTTTCCTGTTCTTCAAAATAATGGTAGAAACGATCTGTTTGCTGGATAAGATGCTTGTCATGCCGGCTAAACCCTTCACCCAAAAAATAGGAATGCTCTTTCATAATTCGTAACCAAAATTTGTTCTCAACTAATGATCGCTCAATAAATAGTTGTTCCGTTAATGATTCAGGTGGTGCAGCAAAAGTTTCAGGAGCAATTAACATTTGGTTTTTTGATTCCATGTCATGATGTCCTTGGTTAACCACTGTTTCACCCTCCTTTGAAAAACACACATACAATACATCTTTATTTGTAAACTTTTTTATTATGTTATCTTGTGGGCAATTCAGATAAAAATTATTGTTGTACGAACTTCAAAAATCGGGCGCTTTTCTTGAGTAACGAAAAATAGTCCAATTTCTCAGCATTAAATTAAGAAATTGGACTTTTTTATATTATTTTTTCCTTAACGCTGTAAATTGTCAATTCCTGACGCTACCTCTTAAAGGTGATAGTTAGCTTAAGAATAAAACCACCAATATATTTTATGAAAGAGAATATTGGTTATTTAAATGGAAATAAATGACGAATTAACAGTAACAATTAAATATCTAGGATTAATCCCATTTCTTGAATAATAAAGAAGTGGGATTTTTTGTACAGTAAATAATAAGAAATTAACAACTGAGGACGCTTGTATTACCAAGCGTTTTTTTGTGCTAATTTTAGTGTCATTTTGGGTTAGATTTGATGGACGAATAGATGTGTTTTATACCATTTTCTCTCCCTAAACGGAACTCGTTATAATCAAATATGAGTTTTTTTTATTTCAATCAAACTTGATTACCAGGATACTAGATTCCCCCATACCCCTTTAGACTTCCATTCCAGGCACATCATTAGAAGTTTCGAGAAGAGTTAGATTTATTTGTTTTGCTTCTTTTTATTAAAAATCGGCATATAGAGAGAAATAATCCAGTTTACAAACGGATCAAACGATCTTGATAATTTTACAATCACATATGAGACAACAATAGCCACAATTAAACTGCCTACTACGTCAAATGGATAATGAAGTCCCGCCCAAATGCGGGAAAAGCCAGTTAATAGGGCTAAAATAAATAGGGGGATACCGATTTTTTTATATCGGAACCACATAGCAATTGCAATCGTAAAAGCTCCTGTTGAATGATCACTAGGAAAAGAAGAGTCCGCAGCATGAGGAATCAAGGTTTGAATGTCATGTGTAACAAATGGACGTGGCTCAAAGTAAATGTGCGCAATCAGAACATTTACGATCAACGCGAGAACTCCTGTTCCACCGGCATATAATACAGCACGTTTCATGGATTTACTACCAAATATCCAAAGAATCAAAAGTGCCAACGCAAAAATGTAAATAGCATTATTCGTTATAAATACCATAAAGTTATCTAATGCATGATTATGGCCAGAAAGATTATGGATGCTTTTAAAAAATTCGTAATTCATATAATCATCCTTTATTTGATATCCTTAAATTCATGGAAGCTTTTTCATCAAATGAAATCATGAAGAGGATGTCCTAATGGGGGATCTGACTCAGCATTCACCACACAGTTTAAACCGCTACTTACACTTCATTTAAACTGTATTTTGTAGTTGCAGAGTCTGACCCTTACTTATGGGACATCCTTTCTTATGATCAATTATGGATAACAAATATTCATAATAAACCTTTGAACCTTAACATTTAAATTTAGTTATTTTCGTCAATGTTATCATCATTGACTTCTTTATCATGATCTTCGGCTTCGTCGCCATTTTCATTATCGTTTTCGGATTTTGTAATTTTACCAGTTTTGGCATCCACTTTCACATCATAGTTTTTGCCGTCCTTTGAAACTACATCAACACCATATACCACAGAACCATCTTCATCTTCTAATTCGACCTGCTTTACAGTGCCACCTTGGTATTGATCCAAAACTGTTTTTGTCGCTTCATCTTGAGTGATTGAAGCTTCTTTTTGTAATTTTGCTTGTTCATTTATATCTTGCTTCTCTGCTACTTCTGTATCCTCATGGCCTACGGTTGAAGTTGATTGAATTGCGTGTACCCCAACAGTTCCTCCACCCACAACTCCTAAAGCTAATACAGATGCTAACAATTTTGTTCCAATCATTTATTCTTCCTCCTCATTTTATATAGCATGTCTTGCTACTTACAAAACCTGAATGGCGTTAAAACTCCACCATTTAACATGAATGCCTAATCCTGAAGCACGCTACGCTAATTAGATTGTCTATATTAGTAAGTCGCGAAGCCCCGCCCCATGTCCTCTTTACAAAACCAATAATACTCCATATTTCTTAATTTCCCCTTCAAAAATAGTTAAAGTTGATTAATAAAAAAATTAAAAATTTCTAATATGTAAACAGCTATGTCTTTACTTCCTATTTTTGAAATCCTCATGAAACACTAGAAACTGCAAGTAAATACAAAGGCTGGTGGAACATTCCAATACACCTTTTTAATTTGAATGTTACCGAAAAAGGTACGGAAGAAGTTTTGTTTCACTTTTGAATATTGAAACGTGATAAATTTACCTTCTTTCGTTAAGATTTTATTCGTCTGTTGTAAAATATTGCGGGATATCATTAGGGGGAGGCTTGTAAAAGGTAGGCCTGATACTATATAGTCCACTTTAGAGATCGCATACTGTTCCTTGATATGTGCCACATCTTCTGCAGATCCATGAACAATAAACACCTTGTCCATGTGTTTATATTTATCTTTTAGTATCCTATAAAATGATTCGTTTACCTCAATAACTAAAAGGATCGTTTCTGGATGTTTATTCTTAATAATCTCTTCTGTAAATACACCAGTCCCCGGTCCATACTCAATGATACACGTTGCTTTTTCAAAGCAGATAGGTGCTACCATCTGCTTTGCCAATTCTTTAGAACTTGGAATCATAGCTCCTACGAAACGCGGATGTTTGAAATATTGTTGAATGAAACGAAAGACGTTCATATAGATCCCCCTCTTTGTATGCCTGACAAAGTATATTGTGTCCAACAAATCTGAATATACAGTGTGAAAATCTTAAGAATTCTAATAAGGATATAAAGAGACATTTTGTTAGGTATTTATTTACAAGACAAAATTCATGGGAAATGGTCAAGTTTTAACGACCAATTTGTTTTGTACGCAAACTTATTTAATGATCATTATCCTTTTATGAAGTTTGTGTACCTCAGAATAGTGGTTTTCCTTCAGTCACCTCAGATTCCGAGACATCGTGGACAAACTTGCATGAAACCTAATATTTATGCCTTCATAGATTGAGATTTACACCTTATAGAATGCACCCATGTTGGACGCATATAAAAAAGAGTTGATCCTTGTTTGAATCAACCTCTTATAAAAAAGACCATTATTTACTATTTAAAAACGTTAGCTTGTTCTTTAGTCCTCTGATCTGAAGCGCGAGTTCTCATCGATTCTAGTTTTGGTCAAGTAGATGACCAAAATGAGGATGACTACGAGAAAGATTGCGCTAGTTCCCGTCGTACCCAGACCAAGACCACCCGCATGGCGAGATTGTGACAGGTAGTCGCCAAGAGAGGCACCAAAAGGACGGGTCAAGATGTAGGCAATCCAAAAGGCCAGCACTGCATTCATCTTAAAAAAGTAGTAGGCAATGGTCACCAACCCGATTACTGCAGCGAACATTAGCGCTGAAATCAAGTAACCTAAGTTGAGTCCCTCTGCTATAAGGTCACCGGCTGCAGTCCCCAAGGCGAAGGTGAACAGGATGGCCAACCAGTAGAAAGCTTCCCTCTTGGTCGTATAGATAGAGTGAATGGACAAGGTCTTTTCACTTGCGTACCAAGCCGCAAAAGTTGCTAGCATCGCGAGCCCGAAGATGATGGTGGTCGTCATCAGTGCGACCCCATAGTTGTCCACAAGGTTATCCGTGACTAGTGTACCGACAACGCTTATAAGCACGACTGTGAGCCAGTAGATCCATGGCACATACTTCTTCGCCCTGAACTGAAAAAATAGCGTGATAAGAAAGAGAAAAGCCATGAGATAGGTCGTTTTAGTTAATCCCCAATGCAAGTTAAAGTTTAGAAAGTCTGCAGCCGTCTCCCCCACAGTGGTTGCCATAATCTTGATAATCCAGAAGAAAATCGTGACTTCTGGGACTTTGTTCAACATTTGTCGGCCTCTTGAAGGGGAAGCCACGTCTACATCAGAAATAGTTGGATTTTTTGCCAATGAATTCATCTCCTTTTTTACTTAAAACGGGTAATCAATTTCAACAAACGTCCTGCTTTAGTATTCTGAAATGAAATTCATCATACAATATTTAAATGAAACTTTAATGAAAATACGATTAAAATCACTTAAGAATTCTACCAAGGTTGGGGTTGAAACAAACTTTTCACCTAGGTATCCCACCTGCCCACAACCAATAGTTCCAGATTGTCCTCTCATTCTAAGCAAACTGCGTAAATTAGATGAGTGATTCTTTTGTTTATAGCTCTCCTTTTACACTAGCTGCCTATTCGAGTGATTATCCACGCTTCTCATTAAACATAAAATAACCAACAGAAGAATATTTATTCCTAACCATACTCCGCCAAATACATACCCGGCCGCAACATCACTAGGGAGTTGAACTTCCAAAAATAAACGGCTGGTCGCTGTGAGAAATAAAATAACTAGTCCAGCTATAGGAACATATGTATAAATCCAAAATTTCCTTGTTGTATGTACTAAAATAAAAACAACAAACCCGTAAATCACAAGAGCCATTAATGCTTGTTCACTTGGAAAAGAGTAAAATAGCTGATCCGTAAACGAATGATTAAGTGGTGAGAGTTCATGAAAAATTCCCCTTATACTTTCCTCGTACACTCCACCGCCACCTAATACAATCACAAGGGATAATAACTCAAAGATTTTATCTCTACCTCTCCATAAAATCCAAAATTCAATTGAAAGAAAGCTCAAGCATGTCGATTCTATGGCACGGTATCAACAGCGACTTGAAAAAAGCAGGCCCATTCTAGATCTTTTTTCAGAACGGCTTTATGAACAAAAAGATCGTGTTCTACCCAAAAGGGCTCTAGGAAAAGCCATCACTTATTGTTTGAATCAATGGAACCATCTTGAAGCTTTTTTATTGGATGGCCATTTAGAAATCGATAATAATAGAAGTGAACGTTCCATTGAACCGTTTGTGATTGGGAGAAAAAATTGGATGTTCTCGAATACCCAGCGAGGTGCCAGAGGGAGCGCCATCATGTATAGTGTGGTTGGAACGGCAAAAGAGTACGGTTTAAGTCCTTATCATTATCTTCGCTATTTATTTGAAACGCTACCAAATATGGATGTAACGAATAAAGAAGAAATAGACAAAGTCTTACCTCGGTCAACGGATGTATTTTCCATATGCAAGGTACCGGGAAAAAGGGAAGCAAACAAAAAATAGTCCCGAAAACACAATTTTAATCGTGTATTTGGGGCTACTTGACGTTTACTTATAAAAGAAGGATTCTCAAAAAGTTCACTTCTAAAAAATTCAAATATGACAAACGGTAAGGCATCTGCTATTAAAGGTCCAATAAAACTATAATTTTTCAATTTAATGCCTCCCAAGTTTAAAATGAGATTATATTATCTCCACTTTACCAAATTATACTAATATTCAGGACACGTGATATGTTATATCCCCTCCTTTTTAACTAGTAGATATCCTTTCAGGGTTATATACATGGTAAATAATTAAGATTTTTAAACTATAGGTAGTAGACGGATAATTGAATCGATAGCCAACAAGGGGCTAAAATCATTAGATGGAAGTTTCACTTTTTATCCATTTATTATAATTCCACCGTTTACATGAAGAATTTGTCCTGTTACATACGAGGAGTCGTCCGACGCCAAATACACATAAGCAGGTGCCAGTTCAAAAGGTTGTGCAGCACGTTTCATTGGAGTGTCACTTCCAAATGTTGCATAAGTTTCTGGCGGACCGCTTGATGGGATAAGAGGGGTCCATACAGGTCCTGGAGCAACGCCATTGACCCGAATTCCTTGATTAATGGCCGATAATGCTAACGAGCGGGTGAATGAAACGATTGCTCCCTTGGAAGCGGCATAATCGATAGCGTATTCATGTCCGGTGTATGCAGCGATTGAGGTCGTATTGATAATGGAGCTTCCTTTTTTAAGATAGGGAATAGCTGCTTGTGTAAGATAAAAATATGAAAATATGTTTGTTTGAAAAGTACGTTTAAGCTGCATTACTGATATGTCGCTGATACTTGCTTGTGAATGTGCTTCCCCTGCATTATTGACTAGGATTTCAAGATGGCCAAATGCATCCATTGTATTCTGAACGACATAATGACAAAACTCCTCATCCCCAATATCTCCCGCGATTGTCAAGCATTGTCTTCCCAATTGGTTAACTCTGTCTTTTGTTTCGAATGCATCCCCATGCTCATTTAAATAAACAATAACAACATCCGCCCCTTCTTTTGCAAAAGCAATGGCAACAGCCCGGCCGATACCGCTGTCTCCTCCAGTAATGATGGCGGTTTTATTCAATAGTTTGTTGCTTCCAGTATAATAAGAATTTTCGGAGATAGGTCTTGGAATCATCAAAGATTCAATACCTGGCTGCTGGGGCTGGAATTGTGGGGGATATGTAACAGGTACTGTTTCGCACTTTTTTACATACCCAAAATGATGATACATAATAAAGCCTCCTTCGGTTTTGTGTTATTTAGCATATTCTTAAAGGGATTATAGGTGAATGCCTTAAAGTCTTACTGTTTTTGAACTTTTGATTCAATACTAAAGTTGAAAAGAAACAGTGATTCGATAGGGTATATTTTTTTTGAATAGGTGGAAAATAAAGGTGACTTTTAACAATTCATTTCCATAGAGGAGGACGTTGGGGTGAAAACAAAAAAATGGATGTTTTGTTTGGGTGCCATTCTAGCGTTCATTTTAGCTTTAAATAAACCGGTGTATGCTTTTATTCCATCTGAAGACCAAATTGTAAAACCTGATAAGGTGACATGGCAGAAGGACCAGGATCAACCTGCATTTGACCTCTGGGGAAGAACCTTCTCACATAAAGAGGCCCATAATTTAATGCAAACAGCCAAGGGAAGAGAGCTATTATCTCCTAAGAATGGTGCTGTAAAAATTGATCAAGCTCTATTAGATTTAGGTAGAAAGTCATTTTACGAAGAAACATTTGGAAATGAAGTCTTTTTATCCGATATTCTTGGTGCTTTTAACGGACCGCTCACAATTGAAAATTTTCAGAAAGCAATAAAAGAGTTAAACGGTAAGGGCACAACGAATTTACAGGTCGAATTAGCAGAAACAGTAACGATCGGGGGAAAAACATATAAAAAAGGAACAAAAGTGGATACCGGATTTGATGTGGTAAAAGGTTCTAACGAAGTTCTTGGTTTGCCGATTGTAAAATCAGAGGGAAAGTTAAAAGTAGGACTTAGCTGTGTAGCATGCCATGCCACTGTTGATCCTATTAATCAAAAAGTAATCGAAGGGGCTGTTAATACGGATGCTAATTTCGGACTTCTTCTTGCTTTAGGTACTAACACAGCAGCTTATTTTGCACGAACTGAAATCGCATCTTTAAAGGATTATGTGAAAAACTTAGAGAAAACTGTTGTAACGAGTGAAGGTAAAAAGGAACCCTTACCGGATTCCAAGGCGTTGGAAGCGGCTGTTGATGAAAGTGTAATCAAATGGCCAAAGGGAAACTTTGATATTACCAGTGATTTTATTAGTAATCCCACGCAGATTCCGGATTCGTTCACTTTAGGGGATCATCCCTACAGCTGGAGTGGCTTTGCAATGGCTGGACCGTTTAAAGGGTTAAGTACGTTAAATAATGCTGTTCATGCCCAAGGTTCTGATTTGACGACAATTGCCGAAGCCAGTCAAGCTCTTTTTGGAATCGACAAAGAGGTATATTTAGGAACTATTTTGCAGAATGCGGCGAATCCTAAATATCGGTTTGATCCGGCTAAAGGGAAAAAGCCTTCAGAATTTTTTGCACAAGTCGATCCTACCCCGGATGCTCCTGGCGTAAACAAAGCGATTACATTACCTTCCTATCCGAGGTCTTCACTTATATCACCGAATGGGCTAATCGTCAGCTCGCCAGGAACAAATGTCGGGGAACAAAATAACGGAATGTCAGCGTTTCAAAATACCCTTGTTCCTCCGAAAACACCGATTAAGATAACAGATGAGGAAAAGCAATTAGGCAAACAGGTATTTGCAAACGGGTCCTGTATATCGTGTCATGCAGGTAGGTTTTATACCAATAATCAAATTATATCTGTGAAAAAAATTGGTACGGAACCAACACGAGCGATTGGTTTAAGAAAAGTTGGCGAGTTTTTGACAGACCCCGTTATTTATTCACCTGATACACCTGTTCCTGTACCAAAAGGCTCGCTATTGTTAAAAGTTCCGACTCAAGGATTAGACCCTAGGCAAATTAATCTTGCATTTGGAATTGGAAATACAATGGGGGGCTACAAGGTCCCTAGTCTTATTGGCCTTTATTGGTCTGCGCCATATCTCCATGACGGTGGTGTCGCAGTTGGAGCAAACACTAAAAGTGAATTAGGAATAGAAGGAACATTAAATAAAAGTATTTTACCGGATCCATATAACAGTTTACGCGCATTAGTTGACAAAAACTTAAGAAATCAAGTCATAAAAGCCAATCAATCTGCAGAAAGCCTAAGGAAATCAAATGTAACAGGGGAAGGGCATGAATATTGGGTAGATGCTTCAACAGGTTTTTCTCAACAAGAACAAGACGCTTTGATAAAGTATTTGTTAACATTGAAATAACCCTTTAAAGACAGGCAGTCATAATCAACGCCTGTCTTTAAGATGGTGTAATTATTTTATTAGATAATTAAGGTTCTTACTAAAACCACCATTTACTTATGATAAGGTTCACCGTAATGTATCTAAATGAGGTTTTTATTTAATTTAATATCGACCTAAGCCCCTATATTATTAGACAACTATCAATCTGAATATTATAGTATCAGTCATTTATCGGTCCAGAATCGGTCCGAACTTTGTAGTATCGGTCCATTTATCAGTTCATTTGTTCACTGACAAACGACTACACGCCTGTTTCTTTGTGATGCCTTGCCTTTGGAATGGAGGATTAGCGTGAAAAGATATTGGAATTTCATCGGCAGCTGAATCTATTTAACATTGTATAATTTTAGTTGATCAACACACGTGATATGGTAGATACTGCTAGTAATAGCCTAAATGAAAAATGACCTTTTCTCGTTATCGAGACAAGATCATCTATTTTTCTATCTATTGCCCTGCCATCATTGTGGCATTCGTTCTTTTTGATTCATCATCTGGTCCATGTTCCGGCTGTTGTTTTGGTCTATTAAGGATTGTTGCTAGAAGTGCCCCAGTTCCTCTTTAGCCATTTTAAGCGCAAAGGGATAAAGCCGGGCAGCATGAATTCTTCCCAGTGCTTCACCTTGTTTAGGATCAGGGATCTCTATACTTTCAACAGTGATAGCTGGATTTTTGCCATATGCTTTTATTGGCGTTCGTTGGATGATTTACTCGTATATGCAAAAAATGAAAAGCATTTAACTGCTTGGAAAAAGTTCAATCAAAAGGTTGGGAACAATAGTGCAGTTGGGATATATCATGAAACGTATCAAGTAAAAAAAGGTGCTTATGAATCTATTTATGGCAATATGCCTCTCTATGGATTAGGAAAAGCATTAGAATATCTTCCAATCATAGCTGAAAACAATACTGCTAGAAAAAGGCTTCATTCCCGTGCTTGACCTCCAGTATGCTAAAGCTTGTCCTTAATAGGTTCCAACAGACATTCCGGCAGTTAATCCATTAATCCAAAAAGGTGTAGTCTTCTCATTAGGAAAAGACTACACCTTTTTAGTAAACTCTATAAACGAAAAAACATCTGCCTTAGGCTTCCATGTAAGAAGAAAAAGGCAGGCGTTTTCCAAAACCTAATTGTAATACAGGTTCTCAGTCGGATATACTGGATCATTGGTGATGTCGATTCCAAGCTTCTTAAAGGTCTGTTCGTTTTCCCTATTCAATATAACCGTAGAATGAGCTTGTGTGTCTTTTAAATTCGGCAGTTGCTTATAAGCCAGCTCAGAAGTAGGGTTGGTGACCGCACTGATTGCCAGTGCAATCAGCACTTCATTGGCGCTTAGTGTCGGGACTCGGCTGTTCAAATCATCGGTTTTCAACCGTTGAATCGTCTGCAAAATCATCGGTGACAACAAATCAATTTCATCGGCAATATTGGCCAATTTCTTCAACCCATTCAGAATCGCAGCTGCCGAAGCATCCATCAAAGTTGTCGTTCGACCGGTGATCATCTCGCCATTTGGCAGTTCTATCGCAATTACGGCTTGCAAATTCGTGCTGTCAATTCTCTCTTGGATTGCTTTCGCATAATTACGGGCCGGCAATACAGGTGCCCGATCCTCTTTCTTTAAGTCAGTCTCTTCCAAAATCACTTGCATATGGCGCACACTATCTTCATCGGCAAGCCCTTTTTTATAGTCGTTCTCTACGACGAAACTGCGCCGAATGATTTCCTGCCTGGCAGCTTCCTGCACGACCATATCGTCGGTGATACCCGATTTCAGACGATTAACACCCATATCGGTCGGTGAGCGGTAAACAGACTCTTTACCAGTAATCCTTTCAATAATCCGTTTGATGACAGGAAACGTCTCAATATCACGATTGTAATTGATCGCTACTTTCCCGTATGCTTCATAGTGATAATTGTCAATCATATTCACGTCTTTCAAATCGACGGTAGCCGCTTCATAAGCGATGTTTACCGGGTGCTTTAACGGCAAGTTCCAAACCGGAAAAGTCTCAAACTTGGCATAGCCGACTTTATTCCCCAATTTATTCTCATGGTACATTTGGTTAAGGCAGGTTGCAAGCTTTCCACTGGCCGGGCCAGGTGCCGTTACTACCACGATTGGCTTTGTCGTTTTAATATAGGGATTCATCGCAAATCCTCCCTCGCCAATGACCGCGTCCACATTTGTGGGATAACCTTTGATTTCACTGTGGGTGCAGACGCTAATTCCGCTTCTCTCAAGCTTGGTCATAAATACTTTGGCTGTTGGCTGTCCTTGATAACGAGTGAGCAAGACACTGTTGACAGAAATGCCATATGCCCGGTATTCATCAATTAAGCGTAAGACATCTTGGTCATAAGTGATACCGTAATCTTCACGGACTTTGTTCCGCTCGATGTCTCCAGCGTACACACAGATGATGATTTCCGCATTTTCTTTCAGCGTATTCAATAATTTGATCTTGGCATCTTCATCAAATCCAGGCAAGACACGCTTGGCATGTTTGTCGCCTATCAATTTTCCGCCAAATTCCAAGTAAAGTTTATCATACTGCTGCACCCGTTCTAGGATGTAGGCAGATTGTTCTTGCAAATATTTCTCCGAATCAAATCCAACTTTTTTCATTTAATTTCCGCCCGCCTTCTATACTTCAAGCTTTCTCTTAAACCGATAGATAAAAACGCCTTAAGAGAGAATACTAACTAAAATACATCCTTTATCATTATAAAGCTTTTAAAAAAATAGACAAAGGAAAACTGGCCCAATCGTTTCAGTGATTGGGTCATTCTAATAGGTACATTGACCTTATCATGAATGTATTCAACCAAAATAACGGAATTTGGGCATGAGGAGTTGCCCAGCTTAACCTATTTATAGTTTAGCATTCCGAAACTCAAACAGTTGATCAATTCTTTAACACTCCTGAATGGCGACCAGCCTTTGCGAATTGGTTACCATCTAAAAAAAGAAACCTTTTTGTCCTTACATAGTTATGAAATTTGAAACTGTGTATTATGAAGTTTGTTATATGTTCCTCCAACTTCAATCAGCTCATTATGTGTTCCTTGTTCTATCCTCAGATGGGCCAACAAGTGCAATTGTTTCTCCTCTCTTTACGTTAAAGTTAATATTACTGAGGACTGTTCCTTTTCCTTCATAACCGAATGTTACATCTTTGTATTCAATGTCTCCATTTAAATGTTTAACATCCATAGCATTTAGATTATCTTTCTCATCAGGTGCAGTGCTTAGCAAATCCAAATAACGACGAAAACCCGCTATTCGCTCTGGATAGGTTTCAATAACTGTATTATCTTTAGCATTTGTACAAAACATGTATAAGTTAGAGTTTATTTAATATTATAAACCTCATTTACTTATGATACGGCTCAGCCCAATTAATTCTAAACGCCTTCATACGAATACTTAACAATATAATGGTTTCTGCTCACTTCTATTTATAAATCACCCTTGATAAACGAACGTTCGCAAATGATTTTTCGAGCTTTACGAACGCACAAAACAGCTGATTTAAAGCAAAAATAACCCGTTCGTAAATTTTTACTTTAACGAACGGGGGAAAAATTCAACTCTATGGGTTTTTCAGCAGGATTCACTTACTGTGCCTGTTGATTCTATTCTTTCTATTTTTTATAAAAAGTAAAATAAATACTACAAAAAGCACAACCAAAAGGAGTAAGACCATATTAGAATACGTATCCATATACCCGACAATCGTACCCCATGAATCCCCCACTGCCGCTCCAACACATACTAAAATACTATTCCAAATTAAGGAACCGACAGTAGTAAACAGTAAAAATACCCCAAAATTCATATGAGCCATACCAGCTGGAATAGAAATTAAACTTCTAACTAACGGAACAAGCCTGCCAAGGAAAACTGCCCAAACTCCGAATTTATGAAACCATGCATTCGCTTTATTAATGTCTTTTGAGGTTAAGCGCAAAATATGTCCCCACTTATCAACGATTTTTTCCAATCGATTTACGTCAATAAGTAAACCTATACCATAAAGAACAATCGCCCCAACTACTGAACCAATCGTTGAAACGGCAATCACCCCGAAAATACTCATAGTTGATGTGGTGGTCATAAAGCCTCCAAATGTTAGAATCACCTCAGATGGAATAGGTGGGAAAATATTCTCCAAAGCAATCAAGAGAAGAATTCCTATATATCCATACGTATTCATGACTTCGGTTATCCAATTTTCCATTTTAACGCTCCTCGTTCTGTATAGATATTCTAAAAAAAACACCTTTCCATATTGTTTAAAATCTCGTCAACAAATTATCCTTTGTTCTCAGAGAAATGTATTCTTTCAAATTGCTTCTCTTTGTATCTTTGAAAAAACCAAATAGAGGAGGCAAGCCAAAAGCCGCTGGCGAAATACCCTCCGATAATATCGCTCGGATAGTGTACACCCAGATAGATCCTACTAGTACCAATCATAAGAATAAATATACTGCTAATCATGATCAGAGCGCCCCTTCCCAAACGGGTAGGTATATAGCGCCATAATAGGAACGAAAGAATTCCATATACAGCAAATGCATTCATCGCATGACCGCTTGGAAAGCTATAGCCTCCTATTTCAATCAATCGATGTAAATCTGGCCGTGCTCGATGAAAGTATTGTTTTAAAATATGATTTAAGATGGGGGTTCCAATAATGACAGTACCGAACAAAAGGAGTTCTGCACGATGCTTCAATACAAAATAAAGAAAAAGAGACACTAAAAGACAAATACCAAACATAGAAGGAAACGACCCGATGTATGTGAAAAGCTTCATAACAGTTGTCAGCTTGGGTGACTCAAAACCCTGAATCAAAGAAATAACGGTTTGATCAAATCGAACGATCCTTGGGCCGCTAATTAGAAGAGCCATAAAACTAAAACCGATAAGAGAAACCAATCCTACTAGAAAAGCACTCAACAAATACCTTTTGTATTTCATGCTGAAAACTCCTCGAATTTTCTTTTGTTTTTGGAACATATCTTTAACTTTCCTTTATTTAAGATCGATAGTACGGGATAATCAAACTGATCGTCGTACCTTCTCCAAGCACACTTTCAGCTCGTATACTACCCTTATATTCTTCAATTAATTCTTTGGCAATTGCAAGACCTAGCCCACTGCCTCCGCTCTCACGATTGCGAGCCTTATCTACTCGATAAAAACGATCAAAGATAAAAGGCAAATCTTCATTGCTGATGCCATACCCTTTGTCTTGAATATCAATTTTAAATTTCTCGTTCATATCATTGGTTTTTATCGCAATTACTTTCTTTTCTCCACTATATTTAATTGCATTATCCATGATAATGATTAGTAGTTGTTTTAATTGTTCTTCTGGTATCGCTAATCTGATATCATTGTTTGCATAATTTTCAGTGATTATTATTAACTCTGAATGAATAAGCCTGTAATTGCTAATAACTTCATTTATAGGTTCAAAAATGTTGTATGGTCGGAGAATATCATGTTTTTCTCTGCGATTGTCGATTTGCGTAAGCCATAGAAGTTCGTTGGTCAATTCAATCATCCGGTTCGTTTCATTTATACTTGTGTTTAATGAGCTCTCTAATACTTCTTTGTTATCTTTCCCCCACCTTTTCAATAGAGAAAGGTGACCATGAATGATCGCTAATGGAGTACGAAGCTCATGCGATGCATTTTCAACAAACTTTTTTTGTTGTAACATAGAAGCTTCAATTTTATCCATCATGCTATTAAAAATGATACTAAGCTGTGAAAATTCATCCTTTGTTTCGATTATTGGCACACGTTCTTCAAATTGGCGATCTTCTATTTTTCTCATCGTCTTCGTAAGCACTCGAAGCGGCGATAATAATTTCCCTGCGAGTATTCGACCACTTACAAAACTTAATGCTAAAGATAGTAGCGTACCTAACATTAATGTCCAGATAACCTTCTCCAAGAAAACTTCAAACATCTCCACATCAGATCCTATTTCCATAGTCCCATTAAAGGATCCAACGTTTAATGACTTCTTGTACACAAGCACACTCTCTCCACCTACTTTTACACGAGAAAAGCCTGGATTTATTGATTGCACTTCGTTTTGAATATCAGGAAAATCATCAGAAATATTAAATATCTCTTGTCCATTATGATCAAGGATTCGCATCATTTCATTACTCTCTATAATATTTTCAAGAAATTTTTCCGACATCACCATCTGCTTTCCTTCGCCATCCATGTGCCTGGCTTGTTCGGATAAAAAAGCCTGAATCTCATCCGAACGTTTCAATAACGACTCTTCTTCTTGTTTTGAAGTAAAGGTTTGGATTAGAATCAGTTGAAGAAGATTACAGATCATAAATATCAAAAAAATTACAATGGCTGATAAAATGGTCATTTTCCATTTTATAGATAATTTGTCCAACATCTACTATTGTCCACCTTAATTTCTTATTACGTATCCAGTCCCTCTTACGGTTTGGATGTACGAGGCTTGATCAGCCCAATCCACTTTAGCTCTCAGATAGCTGATGTATACATCAACGATATTAGTTTCAATCAATGCATCATATCCCCAGACTTCTTCTAAAAGGACTTCCCTTGTTAACACTCGGTTTACGTTTTTCATTAACAGTTTAAGTAAATTAAATTCTTTTTTTGTTAACTCAATGATTTCATGGTCTCGTTTCAAAATCCTTGCCTCTAAATCCATCTCAAGATCCTTATAGGTTAACTTGTGGGTACTTTGGTTTCCGTTCTCAACTCTTCTGAAAATCGCTCGCATTCTTGCCAAAAGCTCCTCAATTTGAAAAGGCTTTGATATATAATCGTCAGCACCACTATCCAACCCGGAAATACGATCTAATACACTGTCTCTTGCGGTAATCATAATGATCGGGATATTTTTAGCACTTCGAATTCTTCTGCATACTTCAATCCCGTTTAAACCCGGCAACATTAAGTCTAATAATATAAGGTCGATGTCTTCATTCAAAGCTTTTGCCAAACCATCTCTTCCATCAAATGCAACGTGGACTTCATGTTTTTCATACTCTAGCTCTAACCGAATAAAATTCGATAAATTCACTTCATCTTCAATAATAAGGATTTTTTTCATAATTGGTCTCCTGTGGGATTCTTCAATTAAAAAGGTGTGCCGATTTAAGTATATAAAATATCGGATACCTACCTATTGTTCATATTACTCTTTGTCGTCTACTCCTTTTCATTTTTCTTCCTTTTCTATTTTTACAATCTTGCTTGTTTTTGCATACACTTGCGCAGATTGTCATTTCTGTCTTTTGCTTCGATTTTGATTCCGTAAACAACTGTAGGATCTTCCTTTTCCAATTCAACCTTTTGAACAGTTAGGGTACTTAGCTGTTTTACTTACTTCTTTTTCGCTAATCATTACTTGTTTCTGGAAAGTGCAATTTGTTTTAAGTGTCGTTTACTTCTGTTTCAACAGAAGCTTTTTGTTTGGGCAGTGGCAACAACACTATAACTGCCCCCGATTACAACATGAGCTACTAATGTTGAAAAGAATAAACTCTTCATTTTATTATTCATTATTTACTACAGTATGAATCTTACCCTAGAGAAATAAAATCAAGATGAAAGACTCGTAAAATGATAATTAGAATAGCATTAGAACTTTTTAATACATCTTACACAAAAGATTCCGGGTCACCTCTGACACCCTAATTTGCAGATAGCGCACTCCCAAAAGAAGTTTTAAGTTCGCGAAGATTTATTAGATCTGCTACTTCTGTCAAAAATCGAGTCATAGATAGAAATAATCCAATTTACAATTGGATCGAACAATCTTGATAATTTTACAATCACATAAGAGACAACAATGGCCACAATTAAACTGCCTACTACGTCAAACGGATAATGAAGTCCCGCCCAAATGCGGGAAAAGCCAGTTAATAGGGCTAAAATAAATAGGGGGATACCAATTTTTTTATATCGGAACCACATAGCAATTGCAATCGTAAAAGCTCCTGTTGAATGATCACTAGGAAAAGAAGAGTCCGCAGCATGAGGAATCAAGGTTTGGATGTCATGTGTAACAAATGGACGTGGCTCAAAGTAAATGTGCGCAATCAGTACATTTACGATCAACGCGAGAACTCCTGTTCCACCGGCATATAATACAGCACGTTTCATGGATTTACTACCAAATATCCAAAGAATCAAAAGTGCCAACGCAAAAATGTAAATCGCTTTATTTGTTATAAAGACCATAAGATTATCCAATGCATAACTATGACCAGATAAATTATGGATGCTTTTAAATAATTCGTAATTCATACAATCATCTCTTTCTTTGATTTCCTTAAATAGGTGGAAACTGTTTTATATAAATAGGGGCGGACAGTTTATTTATGGGATTACAGTCCCACGCCCCCGTTACACCACAGAAAAAAAGTCCATATTGTTTGAACGGCCGGTGAAGAAGGTCGAGACATTATAGTGCTACGTTAGGTAAGTTATTAAAATATTGTAGGAAAAATAATTGGGAAAGGAGCACTGGCTCTTTCGGGGTGTCCATAATATAAACAATAGCTTTCCTAATCTGATGAGGAATCTATATGAATTACACATACCGATAGTCATTTACCTTCTAGATTATATGGATTTCCCTTTCATATTGATATCTCTTTGCCTCTTTCTTCTTTTATTGAAAACAACTTTTGATAGGATAATACTAATTTCATATATGAGAATTAAAGGTACAGCTACAGAAATATGAGAAATAAACTCAGGCGGTGAGATCATAGAAGCAATAATCACCAAAATGAAATAAGCATATTTTCTTAACTTTGTTAAGCTATGTGGGTTAAGAACACCAATTGATGTTAAAAACATCATGACGAGAGGTAATTCGAAAGCAATCCCAAATGGCAAAGTGGTTTTTATTAAAAAGTCAAAGTATTTTTCAGCTGTAAAAGAAGTAACCATCATATCCTTACCTAAGTTTATTAGAAAATTCAAGAGGTTAGGAAACACGAAATAATAGCCGAACCCTAATCCAGCAATAAAAAGGATGAATAATCCCGGTATATACGCTAGAGTTACTCGTCTTTCTTGCGGCTGTAAACCAGGCTTTACAAACATCCATAATTGGTAAGCGACAATTGGAGTGGTCCCAGCAAAAGCGAAAACACAAGCAATATGGAAGAAAATCCACATAATATCCCCTGGTCCTAAAATAAGTAACGGATCATCAAAACTCCCCATAAAAAATAAATATATTTTTTTCACAAAAAAAAGCCCTATTATCAAAAACACTAAGAATGATAAAGCAGAAATAATGATCCTTCTTCGCAACTCCTCCATATGTTCAATTACATTAAGGGTTTTATCTTCCAAAATAAAGTGCCACGCCTTTCTGAAGCCACCATATAAAGTATCTTATAAGCGGTCAAATAGTTTATTGAACTGCTTTATCACCTACATAAATAGGATTTTTGTTAATGATTAATTATCCTTTATGAGATGCGTGAAAAATAACATGTGCGAATTTCTCTCAACTTCCAAAACCAAGAGTTTTCCATCCTAAAAGTCCTAACTTATCTATGGAATCAAGTGTTCAAGTCGGAATTTAGTCTTTATGAACTCCTTGGTTAGTAACCAGTAACACCCCTTGTTACTATTAATTCCCCCCCTTAGATCCCATTTACCATCAATTTTCTTGATCTCCACAACACCGTAAAAATATGTATATAAAAAAGAATCTTAAATGGAATTCTCTTTTTGCCTCTTCAACAATTTTTATTGAGTAACCCATATTATTCCTTGAAATACAAAAGTCTGACCCACGATTCCTTAGCGAACTAACGCTATGAAATTAGACAAACTTACTACTCTATTCTTTTTTTTCTTGACTAGTGGGCCTTTCATTGTCCTGTGACAAAAACGCTTTTAAAGCTTGTCTGTTTTTCTCATAATCAATTTTTAGAACGGATCCTACGTTAACCCGTTCATTAACATAAGAATCTTTAATAGGTATTCTTAAGCTTTCCATTTGTTTAGAATTCCCTGCAATCAAACCTTTCCCCATTGCAAGAATGGTTCCTATATCTACATTTGTATCAATGTACGGATCCGCAACTCCAAGTATCTTTGGCAGGTTCACAACACTTTGCATAGAGGCTGCCTGTTCCTTAATCTTAGACAACGCTTCTTGTTGCCTTTCCACTCGCCCAAAATCACTTAAGCGATCTTGACGAAAACGAACATATCCTAGCAATTCCTTACCATGCAAAATTTGTTTACCTGGATGTAATGTCATTCCAATTCCATATGACATTTCATATGGAATCTCAACCTCTATCCCGTCAGGTGCGATAATATCTACAATTTTCGAAAAGCCGTTAAAATCAACAACAGCATAATAATTAATATCAACATCAAAATTTTGCTTAATCGTTTGTCTTACAAGTTCTGGCCCGCCAAACGCAAAAGCGGCATTCATTTTTTGCTTGCCGTGATTTGGAATATCAACATACGTGTCTCTCATTATAGATGCGATTTTCAAACTATGAGATTTTTGATTATAGTGAGCAATCATTAACGCATCAGAACGCGCTTGTTCATCACCTCTGGCGTCAGATCCTATTAACAGAATATTAATTTCACCAAATTGCGGCTCCTTCCCTTGAAACGGATCAAACATTGTTCCATCATTCTTATACATCCCATCGCTCGCCTCAGATAATCCTTTATTATACTGATAAACACAATAAAGGATCACGATGATTAATAACGAAATCAACAGAAAAAGGTTTCTTTTCCATTTATTTTTAGTCCTATTTCTTTTCTTCATATATAAAATCACCATTCACTTAAATTAAATCTTTTACCTAAAAAAGTTGTTCAAAATTAACCTTTTTAGTAGATTCGGGTTATTTTTCAAACTAAATTGTTAGAACTGCATGTTAAACAAATTAGATATGTTACCCCTCATTTTTTTATCGATAGTGCATTTGTTACAAGTTGTACAGCGATTGCGTCGTCTAAATAACCAATCGGAAATATATAATCCGGAATAACATCTACGGACAAAATGAAATATAGAAGTGCACTTCCAATTATGACGAGTTCACCCGGAGTCCCCTTCATCATTCTGAATTTCTCATACATATTCTTCAAATGATTAATAAACGGACCTATGCTCCCAACTTTCTGAAGCTTCTCTTCAAAGCTATTAAGAATCGTTTCTTTCCCTTCTTCCGTTTGTGTATATTGTTCATAATTAGCTAATTTCTGTTCCACACTTGTGATTGTAAAATTATTAATATTTATATCAGAGGATTCGAGAAATTTTTGAATGCTGTCAACAGAAATATGGATATCTGAATCTAGCTTTTCCTGCCTCTGCTCAATATCATAACCTGCAGCTACAAATAGCTCAGTGATTGGCACATTAAGGATGTCTGCAAATTTTCGTAAATGTTCGGGAGTTGCTTTTCGCTTACCATTTATGATCCTTGAGATTGTAGCTGTATCGATTTCAGTGAGCTCACTAAGTTTCCGCATTGATAATGAACGTTCCTTTAATAATTCTTTTAGCACATACCCTAGATTACTTTTTTTTCCTTCAGTCATACTCTCTCGTCCTTTCTCGAATTTATTAAATTCTTATAGTTATAATGAACTAAACATACTCCTTATTAACATTCACTGTATTTCTGTATTGAACTTAAATATTCTTTATAAATAACCTAAGTTGTGGAGATGTAGGTACTACAAACAGTAACAGCTCTTGGAAGTTGCAAAGCTTCCTATAACAGAATCCTTATATAACTATTAAACTCTAATCAATATATGGTGACTTTGACAAATAGACAATGAAAAATGTAAATCTTTTTAAAAATTTTACGAATAGTATGGATGGGTCTTTACTCAGATGACTTACATACTTCCATCCCTGCTGAACATATATTTTTTTGATCGTATATTTACACTTAATACTAATCCTAAAGCAATCATATTCGTTAATAGCGCACTTCCTCCATAACTCAAAAACGGTAGGGCTATTCCAGTAATCGGCATTAAACCGATGGTCATTGAAATGTTTTGAAAGATTTGAAAAGTGATTAACCCAATAACCCCAGCACATATGTATGAACCAAACACATGATTCGATTGTAAAGCAATAACGGTGATTCGATAAATCAGAATAAAGTACAAACTTATTAAGATAGCGGAGCCAATAAAACCAAATTCCTCGCCAATGACAGAGAAAATAAAATCCGTATGTGCTTCGGGTACCCTTCCGCTCTGGACTTGTGTTCCCTGATTAAATCCACTCCCTGCCATACGTCCTGATCCAATTCCTAAAATGGCTTGAGTTAGTTGATATCCATAGCTTGAAGCAAATTCTTGTGGGCTTAGCCAACCATAGATTCTCTCCAATTGATGGGGCTTAATAACTTTTGAAAAAACGTCAAAAAAGTGGTTGTGTAAATAGACAAGAAACGCAATTAAAGCCGTAAAACAAGAAGCTAAGAGAGCAATCATTTTGAATGATATTCCTGAAGCAAGAATTAAACTGAAAGCGATGGCAGCAATGACGAGTGCTGAACCTAGATCGGGCTGTACCAATATTAAATAGAAAGGAATTATCGTGAGCATAACAATTTTTATTGTCGTTAGAATACTCTCTGTGAAGGATAGCCCTCGATTTGCAAACCGATGTAAAATGGTTGCTAAATAGATAAGTAAAAACACTTTCATAAACTCTGACGGCTGTAGCTCAAAAAAGCCAAAGCTAATCCATCTAGTAGCTCCGTTTTTAAACGTTCCGAAAAAGTGAACGAGAATCAATAAACTAATCCCTACAAAATACAAAGGGGCAGCCAATTTTTCTAGTAATTCAAAATCAAATTTCGCTACCACCACCATTACCACTGTACCAACGAAATACCAAATCACTTGTCTTTTTACAAAATAAAAAGGGTCATGTGTTTCATATTGGCCTGATCCACTGTACACAGCTAGTAAGCTATAAATAAATATACAGAATAAAGTAAATAACAATAAATAATCAAGCTGTTGTTCATTTTTTTTCAATAAATTTTCACCACTCCTACGATATATTAAATCGACTCTTCACCATTTGTTTTCAAGGAAGTATTTCCATTTTTCATATGGACTGGTTGACCAAATTGTTAAGTGAGCGTTGATACTAGAGTATCGTTTTGGGATGTGGTCTCACATAAATTATTGGTTAATTCTTTTCATCAAATTCCTTTTGGGTAGTAAAAGCCAGCTTTTCTTCAGACATACTCCATCGTCCTTACTATTATTTATTAATCGATACGTAATACTGAATACACACTATAATAATTCACAATTTGTACGGAGCGATTGAATTTAAATTGTTTATGTAACCCAACGAAGGGGGGTTGATAAATAATAATTACAAGCAGTAACAGAATTGTTTACCAAAGCTATTGAAAAAAATTGTACAGTGTCCCTTTAGAAAAATACGTGTTAATAGGAAATATACATTCGTGTTGACTTTTTGTCAACATTAGAATTATGTTGTCAAAAGCATTTATTCAATATTATAAATGCCCATTTTAACTTGAATGCTGTATTGACATATAGCTCATTTGAATCATTTATATACGTCTATAGTGACTTTAAGTGTGTTGGTTGTAAGTAACTCTCATTGAATTACACAAAGTTTTTGAACTTATTTTTTACAAGGCAGACGTATAGAAAAATGTTTATCAATTCCTCTTAGCATACTGTACATCTATTTGTAAAAGAGCATGTGAGTTTATTGATCACTCTACCTCTCTGACACTAAGACATTTTTTAAACTTCACAGACCCTGTTAAACATTTGTCTTCACTAAAAAAAGGCTGTAAAAGCAAGCACCAAGATAATGATTCCACTCAAGACCGTTCCAAATTGACCTAATGTAAATGAACCAATTCGGACATCCGCTAATTTATATCCTAGCTTGACCCCTACCCAAACGCTTATGAAGCTGCCAATTGCAGCTGTTAAGGAAATGGCAAGCGGTGAAAATCCAAGTAATCCTGCACCTAATCCATTCGTCAGTGCATTTGCTGATAATGCAATACCTAGAATCACAGCCTCCCCCCAACCAATATCACCAGACTGATCGCAATCGGCTACTTCAGGGTTTTTAAGAATGCTTTTTATACTTTGGGACTGTTTATTTGGCTCAGAAGCTACCGCTGATGCTCCTTTATTACGTGGTGTCGCCAATAGAATGATTCGAACACCAATAATAACTAATAAAAGCGCTCCTATAATGACTGGGAACATACCTGGAAGGATTTTTGAGAGCCACATTCCAAAGGTAATTCCCGCTATACTCATGAGAAAACAAATCATAGCTATTAATAAGTTTGCACCGAACCCTACTCGAATCTTTCGAATTCCATAAGAAATTCCGACTCCTAAGTTATCTATACTTGATGAAACGGCAAATGCCATAATGATTAGCCAAGACATAGTAAAAACACCCCTTATTTTTTTACATTATATTGTTTCTATTGACGAAAATTGCCTGTACGATTTAAAACTGTTGATAAAAAATCAACAGTTGGTAAAAACCCGTAAAGGAGTGAATATCATCGAAAAAAGAAAAATGTAAAATATCGGTACCTTAATTACAACATTGTTAAAGGCATGCTCACTTTCTATTAATAAATAAATAACAGAAGGACGACCGTCATAGGCCGTCCTTCTTTAAATTAAAGCTGATTATTAAATGAAGATTACTGACTATAAAACCATGTTTAAGGTGAATTGGTTTCATTCTCTTGGTTCGTCCAGATAATAAAAAAGGAGCTGTTGATTGGCTCCTGGGATTTAAGTCATGCATCCGTAATATTATTTATTAAGGTTAATCTCAGCAAAGTCCACCATGCTCATGATGGTACAGGTATCCACCATATCCCACACCGTAGCCATAATTTCCAACGATTTGTCTATCCATTTTATATCTCCTCCCTAAATTGCTTCAAATTAGGGAATGTGACCATGTTCAATGAGGAGTAGAGATTTGCCTATTTGTAACTGGATTTATGCACTTTTCAAAAGCAAATCATATTTCCAGGTTCTAGCCTAGTCTATCAATCACTTTTTTATTTAGTATATTCTACCTAATGGATAGGAAATCCTCCCAAGCTCTCCTGCCGCTTTAGTGCAATAAGAATAAGAAAACCCTGTATTATCAATACAGGATTTGATCAAACTCTTTTCAAAGTTATCAATCATTATTATTAACAACCAGACTTTGTTATAATTTATCAAACTTTATTTTTACATCCACACTTCATTGAATTGTGTATTCACCATCCTGTACAAAGAGAATCCGAGCTTCTATAACGTTAATAGCCAGCAGCATATGAAAGCCATAACTATACTCTGATCTGCCATTTATCATATCGGGCCTTAGGTTCAGGCAAACCGAGATTTTCTCGTAATGTTTTACCTTCATACTCCGTTCTAAATAAATCTCTTTGCTGTAATACTGGGATAACTAATTCTACAAAATCAGCGAGGCTGTTCGGGAAGCTTGGCAGCATAAGATTAAAACCATCGGCTCCTTTATTCGCAACCCATTCCTCTAGCTGATCAGCAATTCCTTCCGGGTCGCCAAAGATGATTCGATGTCCTCTAGACCCAGCAACATGCTTGTAAAGTTCCCTAATTGTAAGTTTCTCTCTTTTCGCGAGATTGATTAGCAGTTCTCGCCGGCTCCGATTTCCATTCGTTTCGGGGATATTTTCTGGTAATGGCTGGTCTAATGGATAACCAGAAAGATCAAATCCGCCCAAGTATTCAGATAGAAGATCTAGCCCAACTTCAGGGACGATTAATTCCTGAAGCTTCTGATATTTTTCTCTAGCTTCCTGTTCTGTGTGACCGACAAAAGGGGACAGACCCGGCATAATTTTTACATCATCTGGTGATCTACCGTACTCGATTACTTTTTCTTTTACCTTTTTATAAAACGCTTGTGCCTCTTCTAACGTTTGTTGAGCTGTAAAAATAACATCCGCTGTTTGTGCCGCTAAGTTGATTCCTTCTTCAGATGACCCTGCCTGGATAATAACCGGTCGTCCTTGAGGTGTTCGGGAAGCATTTAACGGCCCCTTTACAGAAAAATAGTTCCCTTGATGATGGAGGGCATGTAATTTATCTGGATCAAAGTAGACACCTGATGCCTTATCCCTGACAAGCGCATCTTCTTCCCAACTATCCCAGAGTCCTTTAACAACCTCGACAAATTCTTTGGCACGATCATAACGAAGCCCGTGACTTAAATGGCTTTGTTGATTAAAATTACTTGCTTCTGTTTGATAATAAGAGGTTACAACATTCCATGCAGACCGTCCGTGGCTTAAATGATCGAGTGAAGCAAATTTCCGTGCTATATGAAACGGTTCATTATAGGTCGTCGTGGCAGTTGCGGCCAAGCCAATATGTGTGGTAACTACAGAAAGCGCCGCTAACAAAGTAAACGGTTCGAATCTTACAAGTTCAGCCGGATGGGATAAGCCGTTAAAGGATAGCCCATCACTTAAGAAAAGCATATCCAACTTTCCACTTTCTGCAATCTTAGCAATCTCTTGATAATGTAGGAAATCTTCACTGGCATCCGCTTGAACATCGGGATGTCTCCATGATGCAATATGATGGCCGGGTCCCATAAGAAATACACCTAATTTTATGTTCTGCCCCATTACCAACTCTCCTTTACTTGTGACACTTCCATATTTTTTATTTTTTCCGATAAACTGGATTCCATTTTAGTAAATATCTTTCAAGTAGTTTAGCCAATGAATCGGCAAGTTTACCAAGCAATGCGTACAAAACAATAGCTAATACCACAATATCTAATTGCATAAATTCCCGAGCATTCATGGCCATATAACCAATCCCAGAACTTGCAGCAACCGTTTCAGCTACAATTAAGGTTAACCACATAACTCCTAAGGCATAGCGCAAACCTACCAAAATAGAAGGTAATGCTCCTTTAAAAATAATCTTTGAAAATAACTTCCACTTTGAAAGACTATACACTTTCCCCATCTCGATTAACCCTCTATCAACAGAGCGAATCCCATGATAAGTATTAATATAAATCGGGAAAAACACACCGATTATCACTAGGAAAATCTTAGCCTCTTCGCCAACTCCAAACCATAGAATAACTATCGGTATTAAAGCTAAGTGTGGAATGTTTCTGAGCATCTGAATCGTCGCATCTAAATACCGTTCTGCAACTGGAAAAATACCATTCAAAAGCCCCAAAAACAAGCCAATTCCACCACCGATCATGAAGCCAATAAATGCACGTGTAAAACTTACGCCAATATTTCCCGCCAACTCTCCATTTGCTGAGAGTTGAATTCCAGCTGCTATTACCTCAATGGGCGTCGGCAATACTTTTGAAGAAATCCAGCCGGCACTGGATAACCATTGCCATAGTACTAATAATAAAAATGGCAGGAGCCAAGGAGTCGCTTTATCATATGATTTTGCCCAATTTTTCTTTTTCATTTCCTACTCCTTCCCCACGTAAGTCTTCCTTCATTTCTTCTTATCTGGATCCCATACATGTTCTGCGATTTTAACTTCTTGATCGATTAGTTTAAGTTTCAATAAATCATCGGCTTCGGCCTGTAAATCGTTAACTGCTTGTTGATCCATAAAATGGACATCAGATTTTTTTCTACCTAACACCTTTTCCCATGTTGCATGTGGAATATTCGTTTCTTTTTCTAATAATGTAGCTGCTTCGGTTGGGTTTTCATTTATTCCATTTCCTGTATCCGCAATATGTTGGACGATTTTCTCGACGATTTCTGGATTTTTTTCAGCAAGCTTGGAACTGCTAAAATAAAACGATCTGTATGGAACAATTCCTTCGGCATCTTGTAAAATAATATTGCCTTTACTTTCAGAGACCGTCATATAAGGATCCCATACGACCCAAGCATCTACTTGCCCTTGTTCAAATGCAATACTTGCATCAGGCGGATTCAAATGTACCTGCTCAATATCATCCATTGTTAAGCCAACCGATTCCAAAGCTTGATTTAATAAATATTGGGCGATTGAAGCTTTATTAAAAGCAACTTTTTTTCCTTTAAGATCCTTTAACGATTTAATCGAAGAGTCCTTACTAACCAAAATTCCCTCCGTATTAGGTGAAGACGGTTCGCTGGCAATATATTTGAACTCACTGCCTTTAGAAAGGGCAAAGATCGAAGGAATATCGCCCGCTCCTGCAATGTCAATACTGCCAGCATTCAATGCTTCTAGTATCGAAGATCCTGTGTTAAATTCGGACCATGTTACTTTATAACCAGACTCCTCTAAATCCTTTTCCAATTGTTTTTTTTGTTTCAGCATTAAAGTCGTGCCATTCTTTTGGTAGCCGATTCGAAGTTCCTTACTCGTTGCATTTGATCCAGTAGCTTTTCCGCATGCCGTTAATAACAGCACGGCAATCATCAGGCTGATGAACAAATAAGATCTTTTTCCTAGTTTTATATGTTTCATTTAGATTCTCCAATCATTGGTAAGATTCTTAGTAATCTTTCACTTTTCGCAAACAAACAGTTTTATATCGGCTGTTTTTGAGCTAGTCTTGCCCGCACTCTCGGTATAACCAATTCTCCCACTTGTTCAATCGTTTCTAGATGAGGAAAGCCTCTTAAAAGTACTTTATCAAAACCAAGATCAACAAACTCGACGATTCGATCCGCTACTTGATCTGGGGTCCCAACAAGTGCAATTGAATTGCCAGAAAGAACTTGGGTTAACCCCGCCCACAAATTCGGACCAATTTTGAATTGATTATCTTTCCCGCTTTTCATCAATTGATGAAGCCGTTTAACGCCTTCAGAATCTCCGTTCGCACTTTGTTCATTTTTATGTTCCAAAACTTTAGGAGCTATTTTGCTAATCAGTTTGTTTGCGTTCTCCCACGCTTCTTCTTCTGTGTTCCCGAGTACAACTTGAAAGGATACACTGTAACTTAATTCTCGTTGTTTCCTTGCTGTTAATTCCTTTATTTCATCGATCCGTTTCTTCGTATTTTCATACGTTTCTCCCCACATCATATAGACGTCGGATTCTTCAGCTGCAACTTGTTTGCCGATTTCTGAAGCTCCTCCAAAATAAATTTGCGGTGTTTGTGCCGGTTTTGGAAATAGCGAGGCATTCTCCAACTGATAAAATTCACCTTCGTAATCAAAATAATCTTCGGTAAATAATTTTTTCAAGACTTGGATGAATTCTCTTGTACGCCTATATCTCGTATCATGATCTAAGAAATCACCATCACTAGCTAAATCTTTAGGGGAACCCCCTGTTACGATATTGATCAAAGCTCTGCCGCCTGACCAATAATCAACGGTCGCAAACTGTTTCGCAAATGTGGCAGGTGCTGTAAAACCTGGGCGAACAGCAAATAAAAATTTTAAACGTTCTGTATGTGCAATAAGGTTGGAGGCAACGACCAAAGAATCAAGGCAATTTCCCCCAGTGGGCAGCAGTAATGATGAAAAGCCGCCTTTTTCAGCTGCCAGAGCTATTGCCTTTATATATTCCAATGTAGGGAGCCGTTCCGCACTTTCATCCGTTCCTGTCCAACTATCCATTCTTTGGGAATTAACATTTGAATTGCCAACATACTGTCCGTCTCCTGAAGTCGGAGCCATTGTAATAAATTCAACCATAAAAAATCCCTCCTTTATTCATTGGCGACTCTTTTTAATTGTGTGGAATCTTTTTTACCGACCTTCTTACCTAAAACTTCTGCCAGAACTTTTTCTTCCAATTCAGCAAAGACAGCACTGGAACGATTACGAGGACGAGGCAGCGGAACTTGAATGTCCATATGCACCTTTCCTTTTTCAATAAGTACGACACGATCCGCTAACATAATGGCTTCACTAACATCATGTGTAACTAAAAGTGCCGTGAATTTTTTCTGTTGCCATAGGTCTGTAATGAGTTCTTGCATGTCAATTCTTGTTAACGCATCTAAAGCACCCAATGGTTCATCTAGCAATAACAATCTTGGCTGTGCAGCCAAAGCCCTCGCTAAAGCAATCCGTTGTTTTTGTCCGCCAGATAAGATGGAAGGCCAATCATTTGCACGTTCCTCCAACCCCACTTGTTGCAATGCTTTCTTCGCTTGTTCTTTCCAATTCTTTTTCAACCCAATTCCTATCCCAACATTCGTTAAAACCGTTTCCCAGGGTAATAAGCGTGCATCTTGGAACATGATTCTGGCTGTTTGGTTCAATCCATTAATTCGGTGATGATCTTGTTTGATTTCTCCTGCACTCACTGCTTCTAACCCAGCAACATGCCTAAGCAATGTACTTTTGCCACAACCGCTCTTTCCAACGATTGCAACAAATTCACCAGGCTGGATTTCTAAATGAATGTCTCGTAAAACCTCTATATCGCCAAATGATTTTTCTAAATGTTGGATACTTATGTGAACCCCATTTTTCTCTACACTCATGTTATTCACCCCGTAACGATTTCATTTTTTAGCTCTTGACTATATTTCGTTTTTTACTGGTACATAACTCGGAGCAATTTCATCTGCTGGAAGGGCATCCTGCACCTTTACTAGTTGATGGACTAATAACTTTTGAAACGTTTCAAATTTAACGTTTGCTGTTAAATGATAGAATTTCACCTTATCCGCTTGAGCTTTCTTATAGGATAATTCACAAAACGTTTGAGGCGGTGCGACAAATGCGATTACTCCTTTTTCCTCAGCAAATTGTAAAACCGCTCCCCTTCGTCCTTCTTTTACATCAATGGCGGGATTTCTGAAATCCTCGTAATGTGCAGTTTCTGTATCATAAATTCGTATCACCGTTCCATCTATAAATGGGACAATCGCTTCCTCCAAATCAATTACAGCAGCGACTAACATAAAAGTTCCCCTCTCCGAATCTTATTCTTAATCCTTAGTTAACTTATATGATTAATATATTTTTAACTATAACGCAGTTCATAATTTTTGTATAATTGAAAAAATTGAAGAGAAAATTCAAAAATAATGAATAAGCAAGTTTAGCTACTCGGTTAGACTGTTTACAGGCTTTTTTAATCCTTGGTGGAGTAATTCTAATAAATACTCCATAGCTTTTCCTTGATAAGATCGCTCCTCATTTCTCATGATCCCGACTGTTAATCCCTTATCAAAATCCATAATTGGCTTAATGACGGTCCCTTCCAATAAAGGTGTTATCGCAATAACTGGGACAACCGCTATCCCAAAATCCGTTTGAACGAAGTGTTTTAATGCCAACATATTACTCACTTCTATTCCGTAGTTCGGATTAATACCAGCTTCTATCAGTTGCTTTTCTAAATTCTTCCGAAAAGGACAGAATGATGAGGTCGCCAATAACTGTTCATTTTCTAAATCCTTCAAACAAATCGTTTCCTTTTCGCTTAGATAATGAGAACTCGGTGTCAGAAGAGCTACTTCTTCTGTAAAAAGCGGCTCAAATATTGTACCTAATGCCTGCTCCGGTGCTGTGCATATCGCTAAATCCACTTCGTCCTTTTTTACCATTTCGCTTAAAATCTTTACACTATGTATTTGAATACTTAATTGAATTTTTGGGAATTTATTCTTAAACGGAGGTAAGATTTGCGGAAATCGAAAACTAGCTGTGGGTTCCATCACACCGATTCTGATTATGCCTGACTCCCCATTAACTAGGTCTTCCATTGCTCTCTGGAGATTTTCAAATCCTTTTAATAGGAGATCTCCTTTCTCATTTAATAACTTGCCTGCTTCGGTGAGCTGCAGATTTTTCCCTCTTTCAAGCAGAGTAACTCCTAAAGCTGATTCGAGGTTTTTGATCTGAGTTGTAACAGTGGATTGAGCATATTTTAATTCCTCTGCTGCTCGTTGGAAGCTTCCGTATTTCACAATCGTTTGAAACGTTTTAATCGTCCTTAAATCCATTGTTGCTTTCCCTCCTCACGGCTTTAAAAAAATAGCAGATTGCCCTGTATTAACAAAACAATCCACTATCTCTTTTCTTAATTAACTTGTTTTTCTCTACTTGCCTGCAGGGCCTGATTTATATCGGCAATAATATCATCCACATCTTCCAAACCAATCGATAAGCGAATTTGCTCCGGGGTTACACCAGAATCAAGCTGTTCATCCGGTGACAATCTTGAATGAGTCGTGCTTGCAGGATGGATGACAAGCGTTTTTGAATCACCAATATTAGCAACATGCGACAAAAGCTTTACAGAGTTAATAAACGCCTTAGCTGATGTTAGACCGCCTTTTATTCCAAACGTGAAAATAGATCCGGCGCCTTTAGGTAGATAAGTGTTGGCTAGTTCGTATTGCGGATCATCTTTAAGCGTCGGATAATTCACCCATTCAACTTGCTCATGCCGTGATAAATACTCGGCAACTTTTTCAGCATTTTTCACATGCTGTTTCACGCGTAAAGATAATGATTCTAGTCCTTGAATAAATAACCAGCTATTGAAAGGAGATAAAGAGGAACCTAGATCATGGCCAAGTTCAAATCGTGCTTTAGAAATAAATGCTCGCTCCTTTCCAAGCTCCACAAAAGAATGATGATTCAAACTAGCTTGCCTTTTTGTAAACTCTGGAAATTTACCGTTATCCCATGGAAATTTCCCTGAGTCTACAATAGCTCCCCCAATCGATGTACCATGACCACCGATAAATTTAGTTATTGAATGAACGACAATATCAGCGCCAAACTCAATCGGCCTTGTTAAATAAGGCGTCGTAAATGTATTATCAACGACTAGTGGCACACCATGTTCATGAGCGATTCTACTAAGAACTTTCAAATCAGCAATTTGCAATCCTGGGTTCCCAATCGTTTCTGTAAATATAGCTTTTGTTTTTTCATTTATCGCTTCCGCAACTGCATGAAAATCCGTTCCATCTACAAACCGAACGGTAACTCCAAAGCGCGGCAATGTTTTCGAGAACAAATTATAAGTTCCCCCATATAAAGCATTGGTCGCAACGATTTCGTCACCAGATTTTGCAACTGTTAATAACGCAATGGAAATAGCCGCTTGTCCAGAGGAGACTGCAAATGCCCCGACACCGCCTTCTAATTGCGCTAATCTTTTTTCCAATACTGCATTCGTTGGATTGGCGTTCCTCGAATAGATGTACCCTTCTTCCTGCATTTGAAAAAGCGATGCAGCATGATCGGTATCATCAAATGCGTAAGACGTAGTTTGATAGATTGGTACCGCTCTTGAACGTGAAACAGGATCAATCTCTTGTCCTCCATGTAGTGCAATCGTATCGAATTTCAATTCATTTTCATTTGTCATCTCATCTTCCCCTTTTTCTTTAATGGATTTGGATTTTATCCCCTATTAACGGGCAGTACAATTCCTCTGAATGAAGTTTCACTTTATTTCATTACTTGCTGTAAGAAGAACTTTTGTTACCCCTTAAACCTAACGATAGCTAGATTCGACATAGTGCTCACAATAGATTTTTTCTTATTCATAAAATAATAAGCACGATTAAATTATTCACATTGGATTAGTTGGTATTAAAATTGATTTAACTATACTTTCTATTCCTAATATTGTCAATATCATTCAACTATAGAAATTTTGTATCTAACTAGATTCGTTCAGAACTAAACACCCATTTCATCAAAAAAACGACCTTCCTAATTGCGGAAGAATCGTCTTTTTCCTAAAAAAACTTCTGGCGATCTCTTTCGTCTTTCAGTATTTCTACCGCTTCTCTAAACCGCTGGGAATGTACAATCTCTCTTTCCCTCAAATAACGTAAAGAGTCATTCAAATCTGGGTCATCAGACATATCGATAATCCATTGGTAAGTAGCTCTTGCCTTCTCTTCTGCTGCAATATCTTCATAAAGATCAGCAATTGGGTCTCCTTTTGCCTGAAAATAAGTAGCAGAAAAAGGAACACCTGCTGAGTTATTATAGAATAGTGCGCTATCATGTTGTACATAATGTTCCCCAAGACCTGCTTCCTTTAATTGTTGAGGTGTCGCATCCTTCGTTAGTTTATAAATCATCGTTGCAATCATTTCAAGATGGGCAAATTCCTCTGTACCAATGTCTGTTAACAGTCCAATAACTTTATCAGGAATCGTATACCGTTGATTTAAGTAGCGGAGGGCAGCGGCAAGCTCACCATCTGCCCCTCCATATTGCTCCACTAAATACTTAGCAAGTGTTGGGTTACACGTACTTACTTTCACTGGATATTGTAGTTTTTTTTCATAAATCCACAAGATTTCCCCACCTCTTTCTGCTTAAACTTGCCATGGCCAAGGACCACTCCATTCCCAATAATCCTGCCGATTATTCACACTTCCTTTTTGCAAAGGACCATAACACTCTTCAAATTTCTGTTTAATTTGTTTGCTGTATAGGGCAAAGTGATTATATTGTTGGATGGCATTCTGGTCAGTGGGATGTGTATCTAGGTATAGCACCAATTCATCAATGACAAAATCAATGGCTTGGATCTCTTCCAATTGCTGATAATACTCAATCGGCATCGTATTAGCCATGTCCGCTATCTCCTCCCCGCCTATAAGGATTGTCATAGTAATCGTAGAACACCTTCCAAAGCGTCCCTTTTCTCAAAGCCTCTTGCGGAGTGAACTGTTCAAGATTTGGTGGCTGAAATCCTAAATACAAATTAGGCGGAGTACTGTAATACTTTTTTCCGATTGGTGGACAAGGATCGAATAAGCCACGAAAAGGAACATATGATTTCATCGGAGTAAACATCTCTCGTTGTTGATCCATTTCTACACCTCACATTTTTTACTCTATTGAATATATGCACGGTATGAAACAGATATCACGATAAAGTGAAACTACGAACCCGATCAATGAATCACAGACTAAGTACGCCACATCCTGCGGCAACGTCTGTGTGACCCACATCCTGTGGGCCTCAACTAAACCTCTGCTCACGCATCGGCAAGTTCCACTGTATCTCACCAAGCCGGCTTTTACGGGCAGTTCCCTCCCACCTAAGCTTCCTCTAAGCCTAGAGGTGGAGGTTATACTGCCCGTTAATGCGGGATAAAAAGAAGTGGAGAGATGAATTGCATGAAAAACCACAATATTACTAGTTTCAGGTTATTTTTATCTATGCCATTTTCTAAGTAATTTTGGTACAAAACTAATATGTCGTTAAAGCGTCACCATTTATCATGAATGATCAATCAAGCAGTACAATATACTCACCAAATCATAATGGTGGCGGTGTGAAGCTGGATTTAGTGACATTCTATAATAAACTAAGTAGTGGTTATATTAATAAGTCGCGAAGCCCCGCCCTCATGTCCTTCATACAAAAATACATCACTACACCATTTCCTCTTTTCGAAACGCTTGACTGTAGTATAATAATCAAGCAAAGCTTAGCTTTAGGAGGTTTTTGATTTGAATCAAACAAAGCCGTTTATGTATGCGATGGACAATAAACGATATCATACTTGGAATTATCATTTGCGAAAGCATTTTGGACATAAAGTTTTTAAAGTAGCACTGGATGGCGGTTTTGACTGCCCGAACCGTGATGGCACAGTGGCACATGGTGGCTGCACATTTTGTAGTGCTGCTGGTTCAGGTGATTTTGCTGGAGATCGAGTTGAGCCGTTGGATGTTCAATTTAAGAAAATCAGTGAAAAAATGCATCAAAAATGGAAAAACGGAAAATATATGGCCTACTTCCAAGCGTATACAAACACTCACGCCCCTGTTTCTGAATTACGGGCAAAATACGAAAGCGTACTAAGTCAGGATGGTGTAGTTGGATTATCGATCGCGACCCGACCTGACTGTCTTCCTGACGATGTTGTCGACTATTTGGCTGAGCTGAACGAACGAACTTATTTATGGGTCGAGCTTGGGCTGCAAACCGTCCATGAACGAACAGCGTTACTCATTAACCGTGCTCACGACTACAAAATGTATCAAGAAGGCGTTGCCAAGCTTAGAAAACATGGGATCCGCGTTTGTACACACATTATTAACGGTCTACCACTCGAAAACTATGACATGATGATGGAAACAGCTCGTGAAGTAGCGAAATTGGACGTTCAAGGAATCAAGATTCACCTACTTCATCTACTAAAAGGAACGCCAATGGTCAAGCAATATGAAAAAGGGATGCTCGAATTTTTAACACAAGAAGATTATGTGAACCTTGTTGTCGATCAATTGGAGATCATCCCCCCTGAAATGATTGTTCACCGAATTACTGGTGACGGTCCGATCGATTTGATGATCGGACCAATGTGGAGCGTAAATAAATGGGATGTGTTGAATTCAATTGATGCAGAGCTAAGAAAACGGGACAGCTGGCAAGGGAAATTTTATCAAATCTGATTTGAAGCATAAATCTTAAATTCGACGCGTATTTTTCGATTTTGACGAAAATGAGGTATTACTGCCCGCTAATTTAAGATAAATTTAACAATGACACTGGAAGTGAAAAACGATGATACTTATGAAAATTCTTCCCTTCGCTCGGTTTCTGCTTGAGAAGACAATTGAGCCGGGTGACATTGCAATAGATGGGACTTGTGGCAATGGACATGATACAGCATATCTGGCACAACTCGTTGGTGAAACTGGACATGTGTATGGTTTCGATATTCAACCGGAAGCAATAGCAAATACGAAAGAAAAATTACAAACGGAAAATCTGCTGCAGCAATGTACGCTTTTTTATACTGGGCATGAGCATATAAAAGCCAATGTGCCAGAGCACAAATTTGGTCAAGTGAAAGCTGCCATTTTCAATTTAGGGTATCTTCCAGGTGGCGACAAGTCCATCGTCACCAGTGCTGATACAACCATTGCTGCGATTGAACAGCTACTTGAGATCATGGCACCCAACGGAATCATCGTTCTTGTCATCTACCATGGTCACACAGAAGGTGCAATCGAACGTAATGCCTTGCTCGATTATGCCACGTCGCTACCCCAGGACGAAGCTCATGTTCTACAATACGGTTTCATCAATCAGTTGAATAAGCCGCCGTTTATTGTTGCTATTGAAAAAAGAAAGTAAAATCTTAAAATATAGAGTACCTTAAAGTGCCAGACCTCACACTCTAATGTTGTGTAAGGTCTGGCACTTTATTTATAGGAAATTTCCTTATTTCTGAAACTGCTACCAATCGCCATCGTATATATAAAATAATACTAAAGGGGCGAGCACCATGTATGGAGCACAAAGTGATTTTCTGTTCGAAATCGCACCTATTTTTTTATCATAGTTTTTGTCATTATTTTCGGAATTATAATCATTGCGATGATTAAGGGGATTTCAACTTGGAGCAGCAATAATGATGCTCCTAGATTAACGGTCCCAGCTAGAGTTGTTGCCAAAAGAACTAGTATACACGGCGGAGGGGAAACGAGGGCCTATAATCATTATTACATTACATTTGAAGTTGATAGTGGCGACGATCGAATGGAATTCCAGATAATGGACTTCGAATATGGCCAATTAACTGAAGGGGATTCTGGTGATTTACACTTTCAAGGGACAAGATATCTCGGGTTTACCCGAAAAAGGGAAAACTAAATAAACGGAGTCAATACGAACGAGATTGGTTTAAAACGAGATTGGCTCGTTTTAAACCAATCTCGTTCACATCTTATTCAGGTAACTCTTCATAAGCAAGTTTCTTAATGATTTGTTCATGACTAGGATAATCTGCTAGTAATTCACGCTGGGTGAATAACTCAAAATCCTGATAGTCGAACCCAGGGGAGACCATGCAACTTACTAATGAATAATCTGCAGTTTCAGCTACATCCGACCCAAATATAGCTCCCTTTGGAACAACAGCTTGCAAAACTTCTCCTTGTTCCACATTAAGTCCGAGCTTCACTTTTTCATATTCACCATTTGGATGAATGATATGTATATTCAATGGGTCTCCAGTATGGAAATACCATACTTCATCCGATTGTAAACGATGGAAATGAGAAGGATTTCCTGCACGGAGTAAGAAATAAATGCTCGTGTAATACGGTCTCTTTTTAGAAGTTTCCGTGACTATTTCTTTCTCTGAGCGAAGCAATTCTTTAAAATATCCCCCTTCTTTATGAGGAATCATCGCTAAGTTCTCGATCCAAAATTCTGCGTTTTTCATGTGCTGCTACTCCTGACTCTTCTTATTCTTTTATTTTTACATTTCAATATGGTTGCCAAAAAAGGAGGGTGATCCTTTCGTCAGAGGACATACCCGAGCGTCTTTAATCTCGTTTCCACAAAACCTAGCGCATATTGAAATACATCATCGCGTTCCGGCTCATTAAATATTTCATGATATAAATGTGGCCATTCTTTGTATTGTTTTTCACTGCAAAGATTATAATTAAACCATTCGCGAACCGGGCGTTTATCGACAACGAGGTCATCGCCTCCCTGCATCAACAACAAGGGAATATCCTGAAATTCAGGGATATCTTCAAAAGCTTCTTTCATGTTTTTCGTAAGCTCACGATACCACCTAACCGAAACCTTCGTTACGTATAAAGAATCGTTTAAATCCGACTCCCTTACTTCTTCATTTCTTGTGACAAGCTCAGGGGTTAAACCTGAGTCCACTCTGAACGTCGGATACGTCACATTCAATCCTAACGAAATCGCAGTCATTAGCTTAGATGGGTGTTTCACTAACCCTAAACAAGGGGATGAAAGAATAACCCCTGCTAAATCCAACTCTTCTTGCTGGAGTAGTCTAATTGCAATTAAACCACCCATACTATGACCAAGTAAAAAAACCGGGAGGGAATATTGATATGCTTCCTCGATCCATTTTTTTACTTCAAGTAAATATTGATCAAAGGATTGAATATGTCCTCTATATGCACGAGTTGTCATACCCTGCCCTGGAAGATCTCCCATAATCACATGGTAACCGGCGGACCGCCACATTTGTGATAGCCATTTATAGCGTCCGTGATGCTCCATAGCACCATGAACGATGACGATGACTCCTTTTGGGGTAACGTCTGCCTCCCATTTCCACATATGAAAATCTCCTCCTACTATTCCTCAAGATGCTAAATCTTTATTTACACTTTGCTATTCTTTATTTTATCCCGGATTATCAGGCTATAATACTATTTACAAAAATTGTTCGTACACGGATTAAGACTTCAGTCTAATTATCGCATAAAGATTGAATCTATTATAACGAAATACCTCGAACTATTGTATAGTAAAAATAACGAAACGGAAAGGATATGATGGATTAATGATTCTTTACGCCTATAAAGGAAAAAAACCAGAAATTGCACCGAGTGCCTACCTCGCTGATAACGCTGTCGTAACGGGCGATGTCATGATTGGCGAGGAAACAACAATCTGGTTCAATTCTGTTATTCGCGGCGATGTAGCGCCAACCATTATTGGTAACAAAGTGAACATTCAAGATAACAGCGTTCTTCATCAAAGCCCAAACAACCCGCTCATTATTGAAGATGAAGTGACTGTTGGTCATCAAGTCACCCTACATAGTTGCAAACTACGCAAAGGAGCGCTTATCGGGATGGGGTCAATCATTCTGGACGAAGCAGAAATCGGCGAGGGAGCATTTATCGGTGCTGGAAGCCTCGTGCCACAGGGGAAAGTTATTCCACCCCATACACTCGCTTTCGGGCGCCCCGCTAAAGTCGTGCGGGAACTGAACGATGCAGATCGGGAAGACATGAAACGCATCGTCCGCGAATACGCGGAAAAAGGGCAGTACTACAAGAATGAGAAACAAATTCTAGATTGATCTTATTAAAAGGGTGCGTCTGACCTCACATTCTATTCATCGCATATTATGTTCAAGTGCTTTTAGATGTGAGATCTAACTTTCACCCTTTTACACATATTTATTCTTAAATTGACTCGCTCCTCACAATTAGAAAATCGCTATACGCATTTACACGCTCTCCTAGTCTCTTCTATAATAACTCATACCTCCCAGTATTTCTTAGTAAATTATCCAAAAAAAAGAAAACCACAATGTGGATTCCTCTTTTTTTGGATATTATTGAGCTTGTTCTTTCAATGTTGCTGCTTTGTCTGTGCGTTCCCAAGGAAGATCAACGTCTGTACGGCCGAAATGTCCATAAGCCGCTGTTTGTTTGTAAATTGGGCGACGTAAGTCAAGCATATTGATAATACCAGCTGGACGTAGGTCGAAGTTAGCACGCACCAAGTCAACTAATACCTCTTCGCTCACTTTTCCAGTTCCAAATGTATCAATTGCGATTGACACTGGTTGCGCTACACCAATTGCATACGCCAATTGCACTTCTGCTTTATCAGCAAGTCCTGCAGCTACGATGTTTTTCGCAACATAACGAGCAGCATAGGCTGCAGAGCGGTCAACTTTTGTTGCATCCTTACCAGAGAATGCGCCACCGCCGTGACGTGCATACCCGCCGTATGTGTCAACGATAATTTTACGTCCTGTAAGACCAGCATCACCTTGTGGTCCACCGATAACAAAGCGACCCGTTGGGTTAATGAAGTACTTCGTATCAGCATCGATTAATTCAGCAGGAACGACTGCTTTGATTACATGTTCTTTTAAGTCTGCTTGAATTTGTTCTAATGTTGTTTCTTCATCATGTTGTGTTGAAATAACGATTGTATCAACACGAACCGGTTGATTGTTCTCATCATATTCGATCGTTACTTGTGTTTTTCCATCTGGACGTAAGTAAGCTAGTGTGCCATCTTTACGAACAGCAGTCAAACGGTGAGAAAGTTTGTGTGCCAATGAAATCGGAAGTGGCATAAGCTCTTCTGTTTCATTACAAGCAAATCCGAACATTAAACCTTGGTCCCCTGCACCGATTGCTTCGATTTCAGCATCGCTCATTGTACCTTCACGTGCTTCAAGCGCTTGGTCAACACCTAAAGCGATATCTGCTGATTGCTCATCAATTGAACTTAAAACAGCACATGTCTCAGCATCGAAACCAAATTTTGCACGAGTATAGCCAATTCCTGCAATTGTTTCACGAACGATTTTCGGGATATCTACATATGCAGATGTTGTAATTTCACCAGCTACTAATACAAGACCAGTAGTTACTGAAGTTTCACATGCAACACGCGCATTAGCATCCTTTTCAAGAATAGCATCTAAAATTGAATCTGAAATCTGATCACAAATCTTATCCGGATGGCCTTCTGTAACAGACTCAGAAGTAAAAAGACGACGTTTTGTTGACATCTTAATTCCTCCTTAAATATTGAAAATATGTGTTAGGTACGCAAACGGAGGATTTTACCCCATCCATTTCATCCACCTTTTTTGACGGAGCTCGTTCCCTTATTGGTTTCTATAATAGATGCAGAACTTCTCAGCATTGTTCATCAGTGTTCCCGAAAAACATAAAAACCTTCCCTGTCATTGAGGAAAGGTTTATTAACTGAATCTATCCTTTCACTCTTATCGTTCAAGGGTCTTTTACCTTGCTCAGGTTAGCACCAACGCCAAAATTATTAAAAGAAAAATTGCTTACTTGCAATAAATCTTTCTCAAAATTTCTACACTTCGGCAGGTTGCTGGGTTTCTTAGGGCCTGTCCCTCCACCAACTCGGGATAAGAGAATCCGTACAATTTAAAATAATAACGTAATACACGGAAAAGTGTCAAGAATTTTTTCCTTAATCTTAGGAACCATTAACATGTGTCCTTTATTTCAATCAGTGGAGTTTTACTTCATTCCCACTGAATATTAGTCCCGTCTAGTGTCGCAAATACATGCGCTACGCTTTTTCAATTCCTTTTAGCCTTAAGTTAGGAGCTACAGCCCATAATACGGGGTAAATTACCTATTTCTGAAAAAAATGAGTTTAACACTACAATTAGTATAGACTATTAAACCTAATGTGTTATACTACTTCTATAAATAACAGTAAAGGAAGGTATCTCATATATGAATACAGTGGGCATTTCAAATGAGTTACATCAATTATTAACCGGATCAAATGTAAACGTACAGCTTTCTGTACCTCAATTAGTTGAGAAGGTTCTTAAAAGAAATGAAGGCATTCTTACATCAACTGGTGCAGTTAGCGCAGAAACCGGAAAATATACAGGACGGTCTCCTAAAGATAAGTATATAGTGGAAGAATTAGCATTCAATGACAAAATCGACTGGGGTCCGGTGAATCAACCTATTTCTGAAGATGCTTTTGCAAACCTTTACAATAAAGTAATGAACTATTTAAAACAAAAAGATGAGATTTTTGTATTCAAAGGATTCGCTGGCGCAGATGCTCAGCACCGCCTTCCTATTCAGGTCATCAATGAGTATGCTTGGCACAACTTGTTTGCCCATCAATTGTTTGTGCGTCCGAATAATGAGGAGTTACTCGGTCATCAAGCAGAATTTACGGTCATTTCTGCTCCCGGCTTCAAAGCGGATCCTATCGTTGACGGAACAAGATCAGAAACATTCATCATTATTTCATTTGAACGACGTACCGTACTAATCGGTGGGACTGAATATGCCGGAGAAATGAAAAAATCTGTTTTTTCCATTATGAATTACTTGCTCCCCGAAGCAGGAATTCTTCCGATGCACTGTTCAGCAAACGTCGGTAGAGAAGGGGATGTTGCTCTGTTCTTTGGTTTGTCTGGAACAGGTAAAACCACTTTATCCGCTGATCCAAGTCGAAAATTAATTGGCGATGATGAGCATGGCTGGTCTTCTAATGGTGTTTTCAACATCGAGGGTGGCTGCTATGCCAAAACAATCAACCTATCACGTGAAAAAGAACCACAAATTTTTGATGCCATTCGCTTTGGTGCTGTTTTGGAAAATGTGGTCGTGAATCCAGACACACGTATAGCGGATTATGATGATCGGACATTAACGGAAAATACACGCGCAGCATACCAACTACAAGCAATCGGCAATATTGTTCATCCGAGTGTAGCGGGTCATCCGAATGCCATCATTTTCTTAACAGCAGATGCCTCTGGTGTGCTGCCTCCAATCTCGAAGCTTTCAAAAGAACAAGCTATGTATCACTTCTTAAGTGGCTACACGAGTAAATTGGCTGGAACAGAACGAGGTGTTACAACACCTGAAGCAACATTCTCAACATGTTTCGGATCACCATTTCTACCATTACCAGCGACACGCTATGCAGAAATGCTCGGCAAAAAAATCGATGAGAACAACTCTAGGGTCTTCCTTGTAAACACAGGATGGACAGGCGGAGAATATGGAACAGGTAGCCGGATGAAGCTCGCGTACACACGGGCGATGATTCAAGCAGCACTTGAGGGCGAATTGAATCATATCGAAACCATCAAAGATGATATCTTTGGTCTAGAAATTCCACTACATGTACCAGGAGTTCCAGACGAAGTTCTTCAACCCATTAAAACTTGGTCGAACCAAGCAGCTTACACAAAAACAGCGACCGAGCTTGCTGAGAAATTCAAAGTCAATTTCAAAAAATTCTCTAAGGTTTCTGCTAATATCGAGAAATTTGGCGGGCCGATTATTTGACATTAATAAAGCACTACTTTCTGAACAACGTGATAAAATGATGAATTATGACATGTGAGGGAACATCAATGAATTGCATGATTTGTAACGCAACTTCATTTATACAAGTAACCGATTAAATCTTTCGTCCTCTAGATAAAAAATGGCGATTGGTTCAGAAAAATTTTTTACGGTATGCTTAGACTGTGGCAATGTAGTTATTAAAAGTGCGAAGCGAAGAGCCAGACCACATCTTCTATTATCAAAAGTTGTGGTCTAGCTCTTCTTTTTAATGTAGCAACAAACACTTCGAAGTAGCAAAACAAAGAATGTCGTCCAATATTACATCACCTCTAAGATTTCAACCCGATTCCCCCAAGGGTCTTCGATATAAATTCTATTTACTCCTGGGTAATCATAATCCACTTTAAACGGCACATCATTTTTCATTAAATGGGTTTTAAGAGCTTCTAAATTTTTAACCTCGAAGGCTGGATGTGCTTTTTTGGCAGGCGAGAACGGCTCTTCAATGCCGATATGTAGATGATAATTGCCAAAACCGAACCAGACGCCACCGCGGTTTTTCATAGGCTCAGGCTGTTCAATTTCTTCCATTCCTAATATTCCCACAAAAAACTTCCTTGCTACTTCCTCAGAACCTGGTGGTGCAGCCAATTGAACATGATGAATGCCTGTGAAGCTAAAAGACATTAGTTTCCCTCCTTAAACTTATGTGCACTTCAATTATATTCCAAAATGACCATTATGAAGATTTTTATCCCTGTTTAACAGGCAACCAAAGCCCAATGATCCTCAGCTTCTCCTTATTACCCGGACAAACGATCGTATCGGCAGAGATTGTGCTAACTAACTGTTTTAACAGCAAAAAAGAGGGGCAATTTGCCTCACTCATTTCAACTAAGCACACTATTATGACCACCACATCTCACAAACACTCTTAGTCCAACGAAATAATTTTTTTCGTTTTTTGTGACTCAATTGCAGCTAGAATGATTTTTAGTGATTTCAATCCTTCTTCACCAGTGATTAGCGGCTCTTTATTTTCCAAAATACAGTCTACAAAATGGTCGATAACATGTGAATTGGTCTGGCCGGCCTCTTCATTCGTCTGGATTTTATCAAGCTTATGCTGAATCACTTTGCCATCCTGGTATTCTTCAATTAATGAATATTCTGGGTCGGCTTCTAATCGCAAATTGCCCTTTTCTCCATAGATTATCGTAGAATTGTCTCCACCTGTTACATAAGCCCAGCTTGCTGTAAGCGTGCCGATAATTCCGCTTTTCGTACGTAAAATACAGATGGCATTGTCATCCACTTCTGTATTGTTCTTCGCACTTGTTTCAATGAATGCACCAACTTCAGTAAACTCTCCAAGTAAATAACGCATTAAATCTGATTTATGGACGCCAAGGTCGCCCATCGCACCGATAAAAGCCTGTTTTTTATTAAAAAACCAGCTATCGGCACCGTCTGCACTCCATTCCTCTGGTCCTGGATGGCCAAATGTTGTTTTAAAACTATAAATTTTTCCGAGCTTGCCTGAATCGATGATTTCTTTTGCCGTTTGATGGGAGGCTACAAATCGTTGGTTATGTGCGATCATCAGCGTTTTTCCATTTGTTTTTGCAGCTCGAATCATTGCTTCTGCTTCTTCCTTTGACGTCGCCATCGGCTTCTCACAAAGCACATGTTTTCCAGCATTCAACGCTTCAATAGAAATAGGTGCATGTAAATAGTTAGGTAAGCAGACGCTAACTGCATCAATTTCGGCTAGATTCAATACTTCTTTATAATCGGAAAATGCTTTAGCGCCATATTGCGTGGCCACTTTTTCAGCTCGTTCTGCATCGATATCACAAACAGCAGCGATTTCAACCTCCTTATTAGCATGATATTCGGGTAAATGACGATAGTAAGATATACTTCCACATCCGATAACACCTACTTTTAAAGTACTCATCAACAAACCCTCCCTAGCTTTTTTCTTTATTAACCAATTTCTTTCGATAACAAGAATTGTTGTTTATATACACCTTCTATTTAATGGGTCAACCCTTCAGATGAATGGTGAATGCCAAGCCATATCAAGCATATATAAGATCAGATTGTCATTAGCGCATGATTGTTTTTCTAACTCATTTGTTTAGCCATATCAACAAGCCAATGCCGCGCATATGATCACGTTCGTTTCCTTTCTTCTTCACCTCAATACTCCTTATAAAACTGTGATTCTACTTACTTTGTGGCTAGTTATGCACCCACAGAATGTGGGTCTCACAAACGAAAGAGTAAGGGACACGGCGTCCTTAGTATTCATTGAACCTTAGCGACAGTAGAACAGGACGTACAATCAGCGGGGATGAAGTCCCCCATTGATTAAAGCTTCACTTTGTCCGTAAAGATTAGTCTCTCTTATCATGAACAAGCTCCCAATATAAAAAATAGAAATAATACATGGATCAGAATTTTACCTTTCAACACTTTCCTCTTACTATTCTTTATATTCATACTACCGAATTGGCGCAATCATTCCCTCTAAAAAATGGATACCTTTTTGCGGTAAAATAGCATCTATGCACGGTTAAACTTATTCTCTTTTAGACAATTGATACTATCCTAACATTGTTTAAAAATGTTAAACAGTTGTTGATTTACAATACATCCTCCACTATACTTGACGATATTGAAGGAATGGGAGGAAATCCAATGTTTGAATTATCTACATTAGGCGCGTTCATTGCAGTCGTAATTGGGCTCTTTTTAATTCCGGGTCCAGCTGTACTTCTAACAGCCACTCGTACTGTTCAAGGAGGGCGTAAGGCTGGTGTGATTGCAGGTATTGGACTCGCAACTGGCGATTTGATTCACACTATATTTGCCGCGGTTGGACTTTCTGCCATTTTAATGACATCTGCACTCGCTTTTAATATTGTAAAGTTTGCAGGTGCTGCTTACTTAATTTATCTCGGCATTCGTGCGATATTAGAAAAGCCAACCGATCCTAAGCTGCCAAAGGTTTCTCCGGTTTCGTCTCTAAGTACGTATGGACAGGCAATTTTAACAGAGGTTCTTAACCCAAAAACAGCGCTCTTCTTTTTAGCATTTTTGCCACAGTTTGTTCATCCTGAACACGGGACATCTGTTCTCCAATTCTTGTCACTCGGCCTAATCTTTGTATTCTTAGGTGTGATATATACGACACTGATTGCCTTAAGCATCCGTCCACTTGGACGACTGGTTAAACGGATATCTTGGCTCGGTCGCTTTAGCGGTAAAATCGTCGGAGCGATCTATCTCGGGCTTGGTTTAAAAGTAGCTTTTCAAAGTCGATAACTCGAATTGAAACTCATAATTCTTGAATCAATAAGGGTCTCCCAATAGCAAAAGGTCAGCCCCCCAGCAACTACATTCAGTATAAGATACTTGTATGAAACACTACATACTGATTTAGAGTGCGAGGCCAGACCTTAATGGGACACCCACTTTTTATATTTCTTTGCCAAATTGTAGGTTAAAAATAAAGCTTTATTGATCGAGCCTATACTTCTTGATTTAGTAAGAGACTGTTTTTTGAAAAAAATATTAATCAAAATGTCTTTAAACTTATTTATAGGTACACTTTTTTAAAGGCTATGTTAAACTTTATTGTTGTTTTTTTCTTGAATATTTCGGGATTTCTTACTTGAAATTCCTTGTTACTTTTCTTTTTTGAAATAATTTTTACATACATTCTTTTCTCTTAGCGTTTTCGTTCATCTTTTTAATTTTCTTTGATAATTCAGATGAAAGTATAAGTTGCTCATCATAGAGTACGGGTCGATAAGCCTCATTTTATTTTGCGATGCAAATCATATTCAACCTTATCTTCTTTAACAATTACACTTCGTTGTATGTGATTTAAAAGATTTTTAACATCTTTGTCGTTGGATAATCGCAAGAAGTTCAGTACTTCTTCATCTGTTCCAGGCAGTGTTTTTATATTAATTAATTTTAGCCTTAGCCATTTTTAAAGCCTCAGCCAAGAAATCATAACCATAAATTAAGAGAATTCATAAGAAATCAATACCCTCTTTGCAATAAGTTTTTACAAACCATTCAGGCGATTTTAAATCTTTTAGCTTATCCAAGAAAATGTTAATTTCTTCTACCTTTTAAACGATGTTGTTCCTGCGAATTCACCTTTTTAATCTCCGCTATCAATTCCCTTAAAGCCACTCCAACCAACATGAATAAACGTTCTTTATTTAATCCAAAATCAACAGAGTTTTTCCCCATTTCCTTTTTAAAAGTTTAATAATTTTTGACTTTGTTCTGTTAAAAATTTGATATGATAGGAGTAAACTATAATGAGTATTTTTCCACTTCCTATGTAGATAGTTTGATAGTGGTTCATTTTTAAATTATCAATAGGTGAAGGAATATCTACATAAAGGAGACAAATCATGTATAGTAAAAATAAAACGGTTGTCCGTTCTATGGATATTTTAAATTTATTTATTGATCATGCTCAATTAACTTTCCAAGAAATTATAGATTTATCTGGCATTCCGAAAACATCTGTCTATCGCATGTTAACTTCTTTAGAGGAACTGGGGTTCTTAGAGAAGGGAACGGATTCAAAATATCGATTAGGTCTCATATTTCTTAATTTTGGTCAACTCGTTTCTTCAAGGCTTGATATTCGGCAATTTGCTTTACCCATTATGCAAGAGCTGCATGATGATGTAGATGAAGCCATTAACTTAATTGTTAAACAAGGGAATGAAGCCATGTATATTGAAAAAATAGATATCAATCAAAAGGTTCGCTTATATACGGCAATTGGCAGAAGAAGTCCTTTATACGCTGGGGCCTGTTCTCGGGTCATCTTATCTTTCTTACCAGCTATTGAAATTGAGAAATATATTGAATCCGTTGAATTAAAACCTTTTGCGATGGGAACGATCACTGATAAGGTAGATTTATATAAAGCGATTCACCAAGCTCAAAAAGATGGTTACACAATTAGTCATTCTGAATTAGAGAATTATACATCTGCGATCGCCGCTCCTATCTTCGATCATAAAGGTGATGTGATTGCTGGTATTAGCATCGCTGGCATTGAAGCTAATTATCAAAATGGAAATGTGCCTATTTTTGCAGAAAAAATCAAGTGGGCGGCTGAGCGAATTTCTGAAAAATTAGGATACACCAAAGCATAAAAAAACCATCCTCTATTCACCTGTTTTTTCAGGAATGAATAGGGATGGTTTTAATTAATTTTATATCTAAACTATGTGTTTTAAGAAAATTCGTAATAAAGTTACCGCTCATAAGTAACTTCCTTTAAATTGGATGCCTATTTTGATCTCATTTATAATTTGTTCTTTCATTAATAACTCCATCACTGCTTCTTCATGTGAAATTTCTTTGAAATGAATTTTGGCATTCGGTTGTAACTGTCCCATACTTGGTAAATCCGCGGAAATAATTTGACCGATTTTTGGATAACCACCTGTTGTTTGACGGTCTGCCATTAAAATAATTGGATTTCCGTCTGGCGGTACTTGAATGGTTCCGTATGTGACGCCTTCAGACAGTAATTCAAATTCCTTTGCTAACGAGAGCGGAGGACCTTCCATTCGATACCCCATCCGATCGGCTTGAGTGGTTAATACATATGGTTCACTAAAAAGTGTTTTTTTACTTTTTTCATCAAATCTATCAAACTCGGGACCTTTGATGACACGGATCGTTTGAGTTTGCTCTAAATTGATAAGTGCATCATACTTTACTGTCCACGTAAAATCGTCATTTTTCTGATCTAATTGCTGAAATAATGATGTGTTGAATTCATTCATTTCATCGAATTCGAGTACATCCTCTTTTTTCAAAGCTCTGCCTTTAAACCCGCCGATTCCCGCACGAAGGTAGGTGCTTTTGCTTCCCATTACTTCTGGAATAGCAATCCCTCCAGCGAAAGCTACATATGCTCGGCATCCTTTTAATGGAGATTTGAATTGTAATACGGAGCCTTTTCTCACTAAAAGAGGCCGCCATGTTACTGCTTTTTTTCCATCAATCGTAGCGAGTAAATCTCCGCCAGTTATAGCAATCAACCTATCTCTTTCAAATTGAAGGGTCGTACCCAACAAGGTAATTTCTAAAGCACCTTCATTTTCTTTATTCCCTACTAGTAAATTAGCAACTCTTAGCGAATACTTATCCATCGCTCCGCTAACAATGACCCCATATTGTTGAGAACCGTATCTTCCTAAGTCTTGTACACTTGTTAACAGTCCTTGATTAAGTACTTTAACAGTCATCGATTTCTCTCCTTATCCCTATAATATTCTTCAGGAGAAATTTGGACAAATTTAATTTTGTCTCCAGCTTGCAGCAATGTCGGAGGCGAAAGATCTGGGCGAAATAAATCTAATGGAGTACGTCCGATAATTTGCCAGCCTCCAGGTGTTTCTAACGGATAAACACCCGTTTGTTTTCCAGCGATTCCAACTGATCCTGGTACAATTGATAACCTAGGAGTCTGTCTGCGCGGCGTTGCAATTCTCTCATCCATTCCCCCCATAAATGGAAATCCCGGAGCAAATCCTATCATATAAACTAAACATTCACTTTGGGTATGTATTCGAATCACCTCTTCTGCCGATATCTGATGATACGATGCTACATAATCTAAATCAGGACCGTATTCTCCGCCATATAGGACAGGTATCTCAACTAACCTTGCTTCCAAACTTTGGATTTCATCAATGTGTTGAGTTAATTTATTCACATTTGAACTAACTGTTTGAAAAGGGGTTAATGATGAATGATGATTGCTAAGATTATTTATTTGAGCATGATGCACAACGACTGGGTTGTAATAGATTGTAATAGTATTAAAAGCCGGTACGGACTCAATGAAACCATCAAAAGGATAAGTATTTAACAGGGATGACAAGGCTTGAATTTTTTGATGTATAGCTGGGCTTATTCCCTCACCAAGCTGTACAATCAGTGCGGAATCACCTAAAGGTTTGATGATAGCGTTGGAGAAACAATGACTCATTTCCACACCTCCAGTAGTTTCTAAATTCGGGACTAATGTTCTTAAAAACGGATTACTTAAATTATAATTATCAAAAAATAAAAAAACAAGTTTATAAATACTAAATTTTTACCATTTCAGTATTTTCAGTTAACGTCTATTCAGACATTTCCTTTTGTGATAGAATAAATCTACATTTCAAAACTAATATTCCTTAATTCGGAACAAAAAAATGTATATTGCGCACTGAAAACGCTTACTTTTTTTCTAGGGTAAACATGATAGATAAATAGCAAAGGAGAGAAAAGAATGTTTAAAGTAGATTTGAATTGTGATTTAGGAGAAAGTTTTGGGCGATATAAACTTAGTGAACAACAAGAAATATTGAAATATGTAACATCAGCGAATATTGCGTGTGGTTTTCATGCAGGAGATCCAAGCGTGATGAGGGAAACGGTCAAGCTTGCTATTGAAAATGGTGTGAAAATTGGTGCCCATCCTGGCCTGCCTGATTTGAATGGATTCGGACGCCGCGAAATGAAAATTACACCCCAAGAGGCTTATGATATGGTTGTATATCAAATTGGTGCACTTCAAGGGTTCTTATCAACATGTAATGAGACGATGCAACACGTTAAACCGCACGGAGCTTTGTACAATATGTCTGCAAAAGACCCTAAGCTTGCTGAAGCGATTGCTCAAGCGGTATATGACATCTCTCCATCATTAGTTTTATTTGGACTTGCCGGAAGTGAGTTGACGAAAGCAGGAGAAAAGATTGGCTTACGTACAGCACATGAAGTTTTTTCTGATCGTACCTATCAATCCGATGGTACGTTAACTTCACGATCTCAATCTGATGCTTTAATAACAGATCAAGAACATTCAGTATCACAAGTGATAAAAATGGTGACAGAAGGAAAAGTCACATCTCAGCAGAATACTGAAGTTTCTTTAAAAGCAGACACCGTTTGCATTCACGGAGATGGGGTACATGCCCTTGCTTTTGCAAGTTATATAAAAGAAGTATTAGAAAAAAACAATATTATTGTTTCATCAATAAACAACTAGAATGGGAGGACACTAAATGATACCGAAAAAAGCAGAAATAGAAAATGCCCAGCCTAAAAAGAAAGTTAGTACAAGTATCCTGCTCGGTGCTGCTTTTTTAATGGCGACATCATCGATAGGACCCGGCTTTTTAACACAAACGACGGTATTCACACAGCAATTAGCAGCTAGCTTTGCATTTGTTATTTTAATTTCATTACTATTAGATGTTTTTGCTCAATTGAATATATGGAGAATCATTACTGTTTCAGGCCTGCGTGGTCAAGAAATTGCAAATAAAGTTTTACCTGGACTAGGTGTGTTTCTAGCATTTCTCATTGTATTAGGTGGACTTGCCTTTAATATTGGAAATGTCGCAGGTGCAGGTCTTGGGTTAAATGCAATGATCGGATTAGATCCGATAACAGGTGCAATTATTAGTGCTGCATTTGCGATCTTTATTTTCCTAGTTAAAGAAGCTGGTAAAGCTATGGACAAAGTGGCTCAAATTGCCGGTTTTGTTATGATTCTCTTAATGGTCTATGTTGCATTCATTACTTCACCACCTGTTGGAGAAGCCATAGTAAATACATTTGTACCAGAAAAAATTAGTATATTTGCCATCGTGACACTAGTTGGTGGAACAGTTGGAGGATATATCACATTCGCTGGTGGTCATCGCCTATTAGATGCGGGAATAAAAGGGGTTGAATCAATACCTGAAGTGACAAAAAGTTCAATAATAGGCATTTCAGTTACAGGTGTCATGCGTGTCGCTTTATTCTTAGCTGTTCTTGGAGTTGTTTCTCAAGGTCTTGCAATTGATCCATCCAATCCTCCAGCATCAGTATTTCAACTTGCTGCAGGTGAAGTTGGCTTACGAATGTTTGGGGTGATTATGTGGGCAGCTGCTATTACGTCAGTAGTTGGTGCAGCGTATACATCTGTTTCATTTATCCGTTCATTCAGTCCGGTCATAGAAAAATATCATAACTGGATTATTATCTTATTTATTGTAGTATCCACTGTAACGTTTGCATTAGTTGGACGACCTGTTACTATTTTATTAATCGTTGGTGCTTTGAATGCTCTTATTTTACCAATCGCATTAGGCACGTTATTAATAGCTGCTAATAAGAAAGATATTATGGGGAATTACAAACATCCTTTATGGTTAACGATTTCAGGTGGAATCGTCGTCGTCATCATGGGATATTTAGGAGTTATGACATTAATTGAACAACTGCCGCAAGTATTTAAGTAAAAAGTAATTGTTGCAGAAGGAGAGATGGCACATGATAAACTATGAATATATGGATCCAAAAGAAATAAGGGAGCTTATTCGTACACAAGAAATTACGGGACCCACTGCAGGTATGTCAAAAGGATTCACACAAGCAAATTTGGTCATATTAAAGAAAGAATATGCCTTTGATTTCTTGCTATTCTGCCAGAGAAATCCGAAGCCATGTCCATTATTAGATGTCACTGAGCCTGGATCTTTTAACCCGAGTAAAATCGCTAAAGAAGCTGATATTCGAAAGGATATCCCTAAATATCGCATTTACAAAGATGGCATTTTCACAGAAGAAACGACAGATATTACTGAGTATTGGGAAGACGATATGGTAGGTTTCTTACTAGGTTGTAGTTTTACGTTTGAAGCATCGCTTCTTGATAGTGGAATCCCGGTTCGACACATTGATGAGAACCGCAACGTTCCCATGTATAAAACAAATATTCCTTGTGAAAAAGCGGGGGTATTCGAAGGGCCAACGGTTGTAAGTATGCGTCCAATGTCGCATGAAGATGCGATTCGTGCTATCCAAATTACTAGTCGCTTCCCTTCAGTACATGGATCACCGATTCATATCGGTGATCCATGTAAAATTGGAATTGCTGATATTTCAAAACCTGATTTCGGCGATGCCGTCACTATCAAAGAAGGAGAGATTCCTGTTTTCTGGGCTTGTGGCGTGACCCCTCAAGCGGTTGCCTTACAAAGCAAACCATCACTTATGATTACTCATGCCCCTGGCCATATGTTTATTAGTGATGTGCGGGACGAAAAATTTAGTGTGCTATAGAATGTTGAAAAATAGAGTGGATCAACGCTGGACCCGAATGGCACAAAGGTAAAGCAAGCAAGAGGCATTTTACAACTTCTTCGTTCACTTTTTAAAAAATCCGGTCTCCTTAATTGGAGAACTGGATTTTTTTATGTTGGTTTCATTCCTAGCAAAAGCAACAGCCGAACATTTGTCTGATTCAAAAAAATCACCTGAACATGATTAAGTTCGAATGATTAATAAATATCCTACATACTTAAGGATCACTTTAAATCAGTCATGTAAGCTGTTGGCACAATTATTACATAATAAATGGGTAAGGGAAAAAGCTATTTACAACTGCATTATTATTTTCATGAAGAAGAAAATGAATTATGAGCAGGAAAGAAAAAAATGAAGGCATAAGAGTACAGTTGCCTTATAATCGTTATGTAGATTCTGCAGTTTTGGAGGAAGAGAATTACAGGGAATTAGTAGGAATTTTGGATAAATACACATTTAACGAGCAGGAGCAGTGAAGAACAAGCTCAATTTTTATTGAGTATGACCGAATATGATAATTAGTGTTTTTCCGGAGTCTCGGAACATGACAACGAGTCAGATATTGCCTATTGCTCCAGATAAATCGTTAGCTATATATAGTTATTCTTTCTAGAGCAAACATATTTATAATCATACTTTTTCTCTTTTTGGCAGTGCTCACTAATAATGCGATAACACACCATAGCATTTATAAAACTATATATCATTATATTTTCTCTTATATTCTGAATTATAATATTTTAAAATAACGATCCATACTTTCGACAATATTAAAATAATAGTCAATACTATATGAATTAACTATCTAATCAATATCTCATTTACTCATGATACGGTTCTCCATTGTTTATCTTACACGACAAAAGTATCTTGAAATAAGTACGTTTTGTTATTTAGTTAATTCCTTTTAAAGTAATGGCTCTTTTCGTAAAGATTGTTGTTTTTAGCAAGAAACCAATTCGAACAGATGTTGATTGTAGTGGAAGGTGCGAGACTCCTGCGGGAAAAGCGTGTTGAGGGAGACCCCGCAAGTGCAAAGCACTGAGGAGGCTTCTGAGACCGCCCGCGGAAAGCGAGTACCTGCATTGGAAATCAACCCGGGTTATTAGTGTAAAAATGATTGAAAAGCAACAAAGTATGTGAAAACAGCCAAAGTAATTAACCAGGTTTGAGTTTTATTTAATGATGTTTCTATAAAATGTACTTTTTAACGTTAATCAATTTTTATAGAAATATTTAACTATAACTAAGCAAGGGTATCCTCGTAAAAATGTATTATGGTATGATAGTTAGATTGTTTTTCTACCTTGTGACACATTTACATTCATCTGAGAAAAGAGGTACTTATGCACACTACAGAATTGACCAAGCGACATTGGTTACTCATCTTAACACTTACTTTATTAACTTTTGTACTCGGGACAAGCGAATTTGTTATCATTGGGATCTTAACCGATATTTCCTCGAGTCTCCATATGACAAATGCAAAAGCAGGCACACTCGTTTCTGCATTTGCGATTACGTTTGCCATTGCCACACCACTAGTGATGTCGGCAACAAGTCATTTTCCAAAGCGTAAATGGATGTTGTTTTTGATAGGTTCGTTCATCATTCTGAATGCTTTGTGCGTGATTTCGACAAGCTACATCATGCTCCTAGCACTACGGATGATGACTGCGATTGTAACAGGAGTTTTAATTTCTCTTGCCATGATTGTTGCAAGTGAAACTATGCCGATCGCAAAACGTGGACTTGCCATATCATTCGTTTTCGGTGGTTTTACTCTTGCAAACGTGATTGGTGTACCAATAGGCACTGTCATCGCTGAATGGTACAACTGGAATGCAACCTTCCTGTTAACGACTATTCTCGGTGGAATTGCGTTTTTGGCATCGTTCTTCATTTTGCCTACTTTGCACAGTCCATTTCGCAGTTCGATGCGTGAACAATTTTCTTTGTTAACACACCCTCGAATCCTAATGGCTTTTTTCATTCCATCTCTTGGATTTGGAGCGACATATGCCGTTTATACGTATCTTGTTCCGATCCTGAAAAGCATGGAGGCACCAAGTAGTTCAATCAGTTGGATCTTGTTTGGCTACGGTTTTATTTCCATTTTCAGCAACATACTCGCTGGTAAAATTGCCAGCTACAACGCTATCGGCCGCCTCCGGTTTGTTTTCCTTGTGCAAGCAATGGTACTGATCAGTTTATATTGGACGACAAATAATTTTATCTTTGGATTGGTTAATATTAGCTTGATGTCCTTAATGGCCATTCTTTTAACAACATCTACCCAGCTTTATTTAATAGACCTTGCCGGTATTTATCAACCAAAAGCTACAGGGCTAGCAGCTTCACTAATGCCGGTGGCAAGCAATGTCGGAATCGCATTTGGTTCTGCATTAGGAGGAATTGTTTACCATCAGGGGAATTTAATGAATGTGACTTTGGTCGGTGGACTTATTGCTATCTTTGCAAGTCTTCTAACTTTCCTAAGTTATCGCTTAGACCAAAAACAAAAGAAATCAGTATAAGAGAGAAGCTACGAACGCCTTGATATGCTTCCTATGGTACCTCCAATAGAACAAAAATTTATACATGGCTTAATTATCGAAAATACAGTTAATCCTTCAATTAAAGTGAAACTTCAATCAGTGGGGGTTTCTTCATCCCCCACTGATTGTTAGTCCCGTTCTACTCCCTTGAAAAACACATTTTCATCATTTTTGGTGAAACTTGCTTCATGTTTGGCTGCCCGTTTATGCAAGATAAAGCGGTTACTCTCTTTCGTTACTCATTAGAACCCATTTAAGCTTCTACATGTTATTCTTTTGTTACCAGCTTTAGTGGAGCAGGAATATTTTTCTCAACTTTTTTTCCACTCAACACATCACGTCCAGCATCAACAGCAAGCTTTCCAATTAAATCTGGCTGTTGGGCAACAGTTGCCTCCAGTTTTCCTGCTTTAATCGCATTGAGGGCATCTTCATTTCCATCAAAGCCAATCACCATAATATCTCTACCTGAACTATTGATTGCTTCAATGGCACCTAATGCCATTTCATCATTATGAGCAAACACGGCTTTTATCGTTGGATTTGCTTGAATGATGTTTTCCATAACTGTTAACCCTTTTGTCCGGTCGAAGTCTGCTGATTGCTTAGCGATTACCTGAAGATCCGTATCGGCAATCGTATGGAATCCCTTCCCTCTTTCTCGAGTTGCTGAAGCACCAGGTACCCCTTCAAGCTCAGCTACTACTGCATCTTTTCCGAGCTTATCTACTATATATTCAGCTGCCATTTCTCCGCCCTTACTATTGTCTGAAGCAACCAAGGTTACGACATCGCCTTTATCTGCTGAGCGATCGAGCGTGATGACAGGAATGCCAATTGCATTTGCAGATTGAACGGCTGAAGATATTGCAGCTGAATCAGTCGGGTTAATCAACAGCACATCAACGCCTTGCTGAATTAAATCCTCAACATCATTGCTTTGCTTAGCAGTATCATTTTGAGCATCTACCACTTTCACGTCCATGCCAAGAGCTTTCGCTTCTTTCACAACACCATCCTTTAAAGATACGAAAAACGGATTGTTTAAAGTCGATATCGAAAGCCCTATTTTAATATCAGTTGTTTTTTCTTTTGTTGCAGGCTTTGCCCAATTAGGCGGCTCCATTGAACACGCACTTAAGAGCAAGAGTGTTAGAGATAGAAGTCCGACCAATAATTTTTTCAAAATAATCACTCCTTATGCTGTTTTCTTACGATCCAGTAATACTGCGATTATGATAACTACGCCTTTAACAACCATCTGATAGAAGGATGAAACACCAAGCAGATTCAAGCCATTATTTAATGTCCCAATAATCAAGGCACCAATCAATGTACCAAATATTCTTCCTTTACCACCGGTTAAGCTAGTCCCGCCGAGAACGACTGCTGCAATTGCATCTAGTTCATAAGAAGTACCTGCAGTTGGCTGAGCGGAATTCAAACGTGATGTCAAAATCGCACCGGCTAGTGCTGCTAATAATCCGGAAAGCCCGTAAATCATGACTTTTACTCGTGGCACCTTAATTCCTGAAATTAAAGAAGCTTTTTCATTACCACCAATCGCATATGTTTTTCGGCCAAATGGCGTTTTATGCAAAATCATATACAACACGGCAAAGGTGATCATCATCGTAATCGCAGGTACAGGGATGCCTAAGAAATAGCCTTTACCGAATAATTGAAATAAGTAATTCTCACCAAGCCCTGTAATTGGATTTCCACCCGTATAGACAAGCGTCAATCCCCTGAAGATTGTCATCGTTGCAAGCGTAGCAATAAATGGCGCCATTTTACCTTTTGTGATCAATAGCCCATTGACCATACCCATAATTCCACCAAGCAGACAGCCAATGACGATTGCAATCATTGGATCCACACCAGAAACAATCATGCCAGCAGTTAAGGCACTTGAAAGAGCAAGTATCGCGCCGACAGATAAATCAATGCCCCCTGTTAAAATAACGAAGGTCATACCAAACGCAATTAAAGCATTGATCGACACTTGACGAAGAAGATTTAATAAGTTTAAAGGCTCAAGAAAATTTGGATTTAGTATCGAAACAATGACAAACAACAATAGCAATCCAAGTAGTGGACCTAATTTTTGCGTCATTGTACTAAGATAATTCGTTTTTACGGGCTGAGTCCCTTCATTCACTGATTTCATGTTCCAGTCCTCCTGTTGCTAATGTCATAATTTTTTCTTGAGTGGCTTCTGCTCTAGCTAATTCACCACTTATTTTGCCTTCATGAACAACGAGGATGCGATCGCTCATTCCAAGCACTTCTGGTAATTCAGAGGAGACCATAATAATTGCAACACCTCTGCTTGTCAGTTCATTCATCAATTGATAAATTTCTCGCTTCGCCCCAACGTCGACCCCTCGGGTCGGTTCATCTAAAATTAACACTTTCGGACCAATTCCTACCCATTTAGCAATGACGACTTTTTGCTGATTACCTCCAGATAAGTTGCCTACTCTCGTTTGGGCAGACTGTGTCTTAACCGTTAACCGCTTGATCAACATATTTACAAAATCCAATTCACTTTTTTCATTAATAATGCCTTTGTGTGCAAAACTGTACAAAGTTGGCAATACCATGTTTTCTTTTATCGAAAAATCAAGGATTAACCCCTCATCTTTTCGATCTTCTGTAATAAAGCCAATCCCTAATCGTACAGCCTGTTCAGGTTTCTTAATGACCACTCTTTCACCATTCAACCAGATTTCACCGATATCCATCTTGTCGAGACCAAAGATCGCACGCATAATTTCTGTACGACCTGCGCCCATGAGGCCTGAGAAGCCAACGATTTCTCCTGATCGAACGGAGAAGCTAACATCCTGAAACACCCCTGCTTTAGAGATTCCTTTCACCTCTAACACCGTTTCGCCAATCTTTGAATCTCGTGCAGGAAAACGATCAGTCAACTCCCTACCAACCATTTTCTTTACAACCTCATCAAAGCTTGTCTCAGGAATCGCTTTCGTATCGACTGTTTTACCATCACGCATGACAGTAATTCGATCGCAAATTGCGAAAATTTCTTCCATCCTGTGGGAGATATAAACGATTGATACGCCATCTTTCTTTAACGATGCAATCACTTGGAACAGTTTTTCGATTTCTCTTTCTGTTAAAGCTGCTGTCGGTTCATCCATAATAATGATTTTAGCATCTGTCATTAACGCTTTTGCAATTTCAATCATTTGCTGCTCGCCAACGGAACATGCCCCCGCTTCTTTATCTAATGGAATCGAAACAGCCAGTTTATCGAATTGTTCTTTTGCCAGCGTTTTCATTTCTTTCGTTTTTAATAATCCGAAAGTTGATTTTAATTCCTTGCCAATGAATAAATTATCAAGGACAGTCATTTCGGGCCAAATATTCAGCTCTTGATGAATAAAGGTAATGCCCGCTTTCTCGGCTTCTTTCGGGCTAGCAAAATAGGTTTCTTTTCCGTCTATTGTTATACTACCTTTATCGAGTGAATGAAGGCCGGTCAACACATTCATTAACGTGGATTTTCCAGCACCGTTTTCCCCCATGAGTGCATGTACCTCTCCAGCAACGAGTTCAAAGTCAACACCAGTAAGAACTTGATTCGTTCCAAATGCTTTATAGATGTTTTCCATTGAAATTTTCATTTACCACACCTCTTTTTAGAAAAATACACCTGATTGTAAAATACAATTCGCAAATGGCGTCACTTCTCCTGTGCGAATAATTACTTTAGCCTGTTGTGTTAATGTCTTAAATTGTTCATGTGTAACCCGTTCCACATTCGTGTTAAGAAAGGTTTTGTTCAAATATTCAAAGGTTTTTGGATTTCTCTCTACAAGTTCAGAGGCCATGATCACTTTTTCTATGATCATGTCCTCTCTTATCACATCAACAACTTCTTTGAAAGATGGGGTCCCCCGTTTTAAAGCAAGGTCGACCTTTACGACCCCATCCGGTACCGGCAAGCCAGCGTCTGCTATTACAATCATATCCGTATGACCGAGGTCACTTAAAATCTTTGAAATGTGGCTGTTTAAAATCCCGGTCCTTTTCAATTTAAAGACTCCCTTCGACAGCTTCTCTTGTTGGCATGCCACCTTGAGCTCCAAACTTAGTAACCGAAAGAGAGGCTGCTCTGTTCGCAAAACGAACACTATCACTAAATCCTTTACCTTCTGCTAAAGCAACGGCAAAGGCAGCATTGAACGTATCTCCTGCACCTGTCGTATCCACAACTTCAACTTGATAAGATGAAATGAGAACTTCCTTTTCCCCATCATGATACCGCACACCATTTTTGCCTTCTGTGATAAAAACCTTATTTGGATACTTCTTTAAAGCGGCATGAATATCGTCGCTCCCGAATAGCACGGCTGCTTCAAGTTCATTCGGCGTAATATAAGTGGCTCTTTCTATTACTTTTTGGCTTAATGGCCTTGCAGGCGCAGGATTTAATAGAAGTGGAATCCCCAGGCTATAACATGTTTCACTAACAAACTCTACTGTTTCTTCTGGAATCTCTTGTTGAATGAGCACGATATCGGATTCTCGAATAACCTCTAGCTTCTGTTCTATAAACTCCGCCGTTACCATGTCGTTTGCAGCTTTGACAACGATAATGCTGTTGTCACCATCAGCAAGCGTTATGTGAGCGGTTCCGCTTTCCATACCTGTAACCCGTTCCACACACTGTGTTAGCACATTATTTTTTGAGAAATTCTTAATAATCTCTTTCCCAAAATCATCATCGCCAACTCGGCCGATCATCGTCACTTCTGCTCCAAGACGGCTAGCTGCTACAGCTTGGTTGGCCCCTTTTCCACCTGGCACTGTTTTGAAAGACTCTCCAAGAATCGTTTCTCCTTTATCAGGTCGTTTCTGCGCTGTTACGACCAAGTCCATCGATGAACTTCCGATTACTGTTATTTTAACCATTTTCCTCAACCTTTCTTGTCGTCTGCCTTTCGATAAACATAACAGGCATTTGTATGTTTTTTTCAAAATGTGTTTCCTTATTGATCAATCTTATAAGCAGCTTTGCCGCTTCTTTTCCCATATCATACGCAGGCTGTCTAATCGTAGATAGCGGTGGAAATAGCAGTCTGCTGAGCGGGATGTCATCAAATCCGATCAGCTGAAGATCTTCCGGTATCGCCTTCCCCAATCGAAGGGCTTCATGCATAACCGCAGCCGCAACCACATCGTTACTCGCAAGTATACCATCTGTATCAGGATACTTTTCAAATAATTCCTCTGCCCATATCTCTGCATCTGAAAAAGAAAATGAACTAGTCTCAATCACAGAAAAATCTACGTTTGCGGAACGAAGCTCTGCTATTGCTCCATTAAATCGATCTTGTGCAGTCTGCAATTGTGCAGGTCCTTTAAGAATGGTAATCCGTTTGCTCCCCCTTTTCACTAACTCCGAGGCAGCTATGCGTCCACCTTCGATTCCATCTACAAATACAGATGGATGGTCATTAAAGGTTCGGTCAAGGAAAACCACTGGTGATGAAAGATCATCATAATGGCTTCGACCAGTAAGATTCGTTGCCGTAATGATGCCGGTTACATTATTTTGTTCAAATGTTTGTATATAATCCATTTCTTTCGGATATTTCTCGTCTATATTGCCAATTATTAATTGATAGCCCTGCTCTTGTATCTCATCCTCTATCCCGCGTGCTAGCTCAGGAAAGAATGGATTTCGAATATCCGGGAGCAATAAACCAATCAATCTAGATTTCTTTTTAAAAAGTGATCGAGCAACTTCATTAGGTTTATAGCTTAGCTGTTGAATGGCTTCGATTACTAGTTTTCTTGTATCTTCATGAACATACCCATTATCATTTAACACTCTTGAAACAGTCGCTACTGAGACTCCTGCTTGTTTAGCGACATCCTTTATTGTTGCCATATAGCCTCACCTCACACCATGTAACCGATTACACATTTAATTTATCATACTTATTTCGAAAACACAACTATCGATTCTTTTTTTTATAGGTAATATATTGCAGTAACAAAATCATGAATCATTATCAAAAGACATACAGTATGTCCCATCCACAGAGTCAGATCCTACAACACAATAGTTCTGTGATTTTGTAAAAAACCACTTTTTATAGGCGGCTATTAAACTCACTATTCCTAATTTTTAGGATTCATTTATAATGAAAATGAACCACTTATCAGAATAACCTTTATCCAATATTCGCCCGATTGTATGATCAAAGATAATGATGAAAGGAGGTACGTATTTTGCCAAAAGTAAAGATAAGGCATATTGATGCTTTTAGTTCTATTCCAGAGAAAGGAAACCCAGCTGGCGTCGTATTGAATGGCGAGGATTATTCTGAAAAACAAATGCTCGCTATTGCTGCAGCAGTTGGATTTAATGAAACAGCTTTTGTTGTTCCTTCGGATATTGCTGATTTTCGCATTCGATATTTCACACCTGGACACGAAATGAATTTATGCGGTCATGCGACGATGGGAACGGTTTATGCTTTAAGAATGGATGGAATACTAGAAAAATCAAATTTCACAATCGAAACCAATGCAGGTGTATTGCCGATACAAATTCGTGAAGAAAATAATCAATTACTTATAACTATGCAACATGCAAAACCACAGTTCCACTCATTTAGCGGTTCAAAATCCGATTTAGCAGCTTCCATTGGAATACGACAAGAAGATTTACATTCAGAATATCCAATTATTTATGGAAGTACAGGCATTTGGACATTAATTATCCCAATTAAACAGTTATCAAGCTTTTCAAAAATGACACCAAACACCGAAGCATTTCCGAAGGTTTTATTAGAGATGCCAAGAGTTTCTGTACACCCTATCTGTTTTGAAGTGCGCGATCATGAAAACGATATGCATGCTCGTCATTTTTCATCTCCTTATTCGGGGACAATTGAAGATGCCATTACAGGAACAGCTTCGGGCGTGATGGGCGCGTATTATAAAAAGTTTGTAAATAAAGATATTAGTTTACCTGCGACACTTATTGTTGAGCAAGGACATGAAATCAATAAAGATGGACGAGTATATGTACATGTAAATGGAGAAGAAGAGCAGCTAAACATCTCTATTTCAGGTACGGCTGTTTTTGTAAAAAATATTGAGATTGAAATAGAATAATACTACATATCAGGACATTCTTTATAGATTTGTCTAACGAATTAACAACTCTATTATCCATTTCTGAAACAATCACATTTCGATTGATTTAAATTTATACATCTTAAAAGAGCCTTTCTACATTTGATATGTAGGAAGGCTCTAACTTCCTTATTTACTCTCTTCTTTATTTTTTGGACTTAAAAAAGTCATAAACAAACCAATAGATAAGTGGAAATATGACTATAGATATAAACCCATACTTGATTGGAACAAATTTATAAATTAAAAACATGATAATTGCAAAAACAACATAAACTACCCATTTATTTTTTCTATTTCTAGACATTTTTTACAAAGCTCCTTTTTAAAAATAGGAGAAATTAAAAGTAAATGTTCTAATAATCTAAAAGACACCCTTAAAAAAATATGGCAACCAAACTGCCTTTAGGAAGTAAAATAGAGAAAAAAATTTAGCACAATTTGAAGGATAAAACTTTTTAGAAAAAATAAGCCGAGATCACCTAACCTAGCTCTCAACTTTTCGATAAAACATCTTCCACTTCGCTATCCGATGAGAATATTGATGGTGTTGGATTAGGAATGATATTAATACCTACAAGTTCATTGAAGATATTGGGAATGCTACAGTGCAAAAGGAAGATAATTGTTGATTAATAAAAAATTTGATCATTTTCTACCAGTGCTGCTCAACAATCACGACCTATTATAGTAGATAAAATTTCGTAATATCGATATTAAATGCTCAACTATCAAAATGAATAGGTTTCAACTATTGTACTCCGCTTTCCAGAATCGAGAATTTCCCCTTCATACAATCTATTTCTGCTTTCGCACCATAAGGCAAAATAAATTTCGGTTCTGTATGACCAAAATTCAAGTTATAAAGAATCGGCAAATCCTCCAAGTTAAATTCCCTCATGACTTTTTGTATTTCTTCCTTATACTCGTCGTAGTACTTTTCGTCTTGCGGTTTACCAAAAATGATTCCATTCGCTTTTTGAAGGATGCCTTGTACAGCATAATTTCGCAACCAATACTTAATAAAATCTGGTTCCGGCTTTTCTTCTGATGTTTCAAAAAAAAGAATACTATTATTCCAATATTTCTTATCTGGCCAAAGTTCTGTTCCTTTCGCAAACTCTAGTACTTCAATACAACCACCAATTAGATGTCCTTGTACTACACCTGATCCTTGAAGTACCTCGTAACCCCAATTTTCCTGCATTTTCCGTCGTCGGTTCTTATTCTCTTCAATCCATTCTAAACGCTCACTCGTCCATTCTTTAGCCGGTTGAATTTCACCAATAATCTCATTTGAAAAGAGCGTTCGATTTACCATTTCAACTGTATATGGATCCATCTCAACATTTTCAGCAAAATCGGTTAAAATTGCTGGACCGTAATAAGAAGAAATTCCTGCTTTAAGACAAAATAAATGTGAAACGGTCACATCAGAGTAACCCATAAAAATTTTCGGATTTTCACGAATAACATCAAAATCTATATAAGGAAACAGGCGAATACTATCCTCTCCACCAATATTCGCAAAGATTCCTTTAATACTTTCATCATTAAATGCCATCATCAAATCTTCAGCACGAGCTTGTGGATTTTTATAAAGATATTCTCCCCCTTTCAAACTGTTCGGCATGGGGACAACTTTCAGTCCAAAGACTTCTTCTAATCTCTTTACCCCTTGTTCATAACGCCATCTAAGTCCAGGATCACCAGCTCCACCCCAGGAAGGACTTACTGTCGCAACACGATCTCCCGGCTGTAATTTCTTTGGCTTTATTATCACATTAACTCCCACCCTTATATCATTCAATTACTTACTACTTACGACCCGATTGCTGAATTAATTAAAATCTTTCATACAGGATTATTTTCTTATAGGGCTAGAATTAGGAAAACGCAGATTTACAACGCTAAGAGCTCCCCATAATAACAATCCAAATTTCATAGATAATTTGGGATTTGTTTTTTTGCTAAAACAGCTATTAGTTCGTTTGATTCTTTGAGATTCTAAATATTTTTTGAGAGAGAAAATAAGCAAATGTAGCAGTTAGAAAGTTATCAGTAACGGAGCGATTGTAAAACAAAATAAATTTAGAAAAGTCGATTCCTTTCCTAGAAAATTGACTTTTTTTAAAGTTTACTTAACCTACAAAATTTCTGAATATTGGCGTTCCCCCCTAATATTTCAATCCTAGCTTTCATAGAATCCGGAGCTAACTTTAAACTCATGATCTTATTTTTTCGTTTGATTCTCTTATTCCGATTCAGCTTTTTTAATATGTTTTTTTCTATAGTATATATTGAAACCAACTAACATAGGAACAAGAATTGACGATGGCATAATCCAGAGAAGCAGATTCGTGGAAGAAATATTTAAAAGTCGAGGTGCTCCGAAAACTGTAAAAGCGGTCACTGTTGAAATACAACAAGCAATCATTCCACCGAAGTGCTCAAAGAGCCAATGCATTCGCTTTACCGGATTCCTTAACCAGTAGTGTAATTGAATCGCTCCAAGAAAAATTCCGAGCAAAGGAAAATATGTAATTAAAGGGGATTGAATCATCACGCCATAGATCCCAATTGCGACTCCGGATACGAGCAATAAGCCACTAACAAATAGGTCCATCATATTTCGGTGTGGGGTTTGTCTTTTCTTAAATCGAAGCACCCGAATTCCATACCATCCTGATGCCCCACTTAAAATGGCAATAAAAATTAAAAACCATGAAAATGAAACTCGCTCTGCATTTGCATGTTCATCCCATAACACACGATAACCGCCCATATAAAAGGCCGATACCGAAACAATTGCCATCGCGCATACATATAACCAACCAACGAAGTTATGAATTTTCCCACCTTTTTTTGTGACAATTGGAATCCAAAACACAAGTAATGCAGTAAAACCACCTATAATATGGAGCCATCTAAAAAGAGAGAACACTTCCACCTTTATCTCATCTCTCATTCAATTGAAATTTATGGTTCTATCTTAGTCAATTGTTTTATTCTTCCAATTTGTTAAATACTCAATTTATCTTTTTGAAGTATATCAAAGTCTTGCTTTAACAAAGAATACATATATAAATCGTCAAATTTACCACAAGTAAACTCATAATTTCTCAACAAGCCTTCTCTAATAAAGCCTTGTTTTTCTGCTAACTTTTGTGACGATATATTAAGCGGTTCTATTAACGCTTCTATCCTTTGGAATTTCAAAAGCTCGAATCCGTACGTTAATACAGCTTCCAATGCCTCACTTGCTATTCCTTTCCCCCAATAACTTTTGCTTAATTCATAGCCAATTCCAGTTCGGTAATGTTGAGGAATCATGTTAAGAAAGCCGCAACTACCAATAACCTCATCTTCCCCTTTTAAAGTAATCCCCCATCTTATTCCTGTTTTATTATTTAATATCGATTGATACCATGATATCTCGCTTAAAGCATCGTTAATTGTTTTAAAAGGTTCTAACCCATAATATTTTATTACTTCTATATCGGACATATATTTCAAAATACTGTTTGCGTCGCCTTTTTTAACTTCTCTTAATACTAATCTATTCGTTTCAAGTACCGGAAAGGTTTCAATATCTTTGATCATAATAAATGCCTCCCTTATTTAATTCTCCAGTTCATTTATTATCACTTTCACTTCCTGGAAAATTACCTCTTTCTTATAAAATTATATTACTGGATAATAGGATAAATATTGGAAATATTATTATGAATCTTTCGATTTTAACAAATAAATTAATCCCTTCTTTTAATTTATTTTGTCGAAACATAAGATAAGTTTATCATTCAAAAATTTGGAAGAATGTTCATTAAATAATCCTGCCGGGCATCAGAACAATAAGAAATGGCTATCACTAAGACAGCCATGTTGTTTTCCTAAAGCACCCGATTATTGGACGAAGATTGTACTTCTTTAATCATTAAATTTTCATCATAAGTACTTTACAGTAAAATTTTACCACATAAAAATCAAAAAATCCTTATCAAAATATTTTCCCCTATTACTTGAGTAAGAAAATAGCTTTACTCCTTATTGAATTAAAGGATCCTTTATTATTAAGATAAGGGCTGTTTAGTTAAATAAGTTTTTGAATTTCAATTCCATATCACAGTAACTTATATCAATTACACCAATCTGTTCACATTCATCATCATAAAAGATCTACCCATATTTTAAATGTAATTTCAGTTTTTATCTTGGAAATAAAGGTCAGATTATCACCTGATATGAATGTTTAAGAGGAAAAACATAAGTTCTCAAAAAAAGGACAAACTGTATTTGAAATAAGAAAGGAGATGTGAGACATGACAAAAAAATTTAATAAAGGCAGCCATAATCAAAACTCACCGCAATTACACGGTCAAGGTCCTGTTAGTGGAGACAATAGTAAAGGAAATAAAAGAAATAAAAATCAGAGCACTAAAACTAGCGGGTTCGGTTGATGGGGAGAAAAATACTAATAACAATGTAAAAAACAAACTAATTAGCATATATTTCAACAGTAAAACGGTAATATAAAAGGCAAGTAAAAACGCTCAGATTTTCTGAGCGTTTTTGATGTAATAATTAACTAACCTAAATTAATTAAATCCCCGTTAGTTAATTATCACGGTTTCTTTAAATGAAATTCCAAAATAGCTATATTTTATATGAACCTTATTTATTTCCTTGTTATAAATAACACTAATTCCGTAAATTTCATCATCTTTAGAAGCATTTCCATCATCCAATTTTTCAAAATTAGAAGAAGGAGAAGTGCCTGATTTGATGGCTACACCATCTATATTCGTCAATCCATATTTTTTTGCATCCTCATTGTTATAATTATCCGTTATGATAAAACCTTGTAACGCATTACTAACTTGTAGTTTTGTTTTTGAAGGAACATCGTTATTATTCACTGAAACATCTAATATTTTTATTTCTCGGAAGCCTTTATTGCCAATTCCAACAACAACTGATTTATTATCTTCACTTGAAGCAAGTGTTCCTATCTCCAAAGGCGGATTTACTTTCACTATGGAATAAATGCCACCAATAATTATTGCTAAAATTAGAACTGAAATCCAAAGTTTCTTCTTCACTTTTCCACAACCTTTACATTGCATTATCTTTCTTCCACTATCTTGCTCGTTATTCTAAAAACGTCATTTTATAATCTATACATTTATTTTAACACAAATTTCCTATCTACCTTTTAAAAAATAAGTTCGCAGTATTGTATGAGTCATTTGAGTATATTTAGGATTAAAATTGGAATAACAATTCACAACGGTTTTAACAGGTGTTTTAACAACACCGCATAAATTTATGTGGTGTCTTCAATTTGTATGCGTATTGATGTGCTAATTTGTAAGTTAATTCAGATAAAACATTGATATATCAACAAAAAAGGAGACACAAATTCATAAGTGAATTATGTCCCCACTTGGGTTGTTGTTTGATGTTTTCTCCTCAATAACCGAACCCGTTACACTAAAACAGATGGTTTAAATTAAATGATATTAACTAGTCATATTCATTTTAATAATGACTTGAGGAAAGGGAAATATTATATACTGTTGCATATGATATAAGGAAAAAAGAGGGATAGATAAAATTGCTTTATCTATCCTTCTTTTTTCTAAGAGATTCGGAGGTAATTCCTCTCTACCTTGCTTTGATTTATCCCGCATTAACGGGCAGTAAAACCCCTTCTCAAGGCTTAGAGGAATCGAGGAAGCATAGGTGGGGCTAACTGCCCGTAAAAGCCCGATTGGTGAGATACAGTGAAACTTGCCGATGCGTGAGCAGAGGTCTAGTTGAACCAATCGGGTTCGTAGTATCGCTTTATCTCCGCGGTAGCGGGGATATTAGCGATAGTAGAACGGGACTAACAATCAGTGGGGGATGAAGAAAACCCCCACTGATTGAAGTTTCACTTTATAATTAATTATCTTTTAAAACCATATATATACTGTTTGGGAACTTCAATTTCTTTTCTCAATTTAGTTGCAGCTTCTATTGGCCAATGAGGATTTCGTAACATGCCTCGTCCGACAGCTACAAGATCTGCCTCCTCATTTCCAATAACAGCGTTTGCCAATGCAGGGTCATCCAATCTTCCCACTGCAATGACTGGAACCTTGAGAGCTTTCTTAATTTCTCGAGCTAATGGTACTTGGTAAGCAGCATGCGTACCCGGTTTCCCCCACGCAGCGATAGGACCTTCACCACCTGAAGAGATGTCAAAAATATCTACCCCTGCATCTTGATATTCTTTTGCAAACTCTATACTTTCGTTAATTCCATATCCACCTTCTACATATTCTTTAGCAGATATACGCATCATTAACGGCATATCTTCTGGTATCTCAGCTTTGGCTGCTTCAATAATTTCTCGGCCAAACTTAGTTAGATCCTTTCCATACTCATCATCTCTTTTATTTGTTAAAGGAGAGTGGAATTGATGAATTAAATATCCATGAGCGCCATGGATTTCAATTGCGTCAACTCCTGCTTTTACTGCGCGCTGTACGGCCTTGCGAAACTTTTCTACCATTTCTTTCACTTCATCTGTTGAAAGAGCTCTAGGTGTTTTTGAATTTTCATCAAATGGAATAGCAGAAGGTGCAACTGGTAACGCAACATCCTCTGCCTTACGTCCAGCGTGAGCGATTTGAATACCAACTTTTGCTCCATAACCGTGGCAAGCTTCTACAATTCTAGCTAAAGCAGGGATTTGCTCGTCTGACCATAATCCTAAGTCAAAGTCTGTAATACGGCCATCAGGCTCAACATCTGTCATTTCAATCATAATAAATCCAGTTCCACCAATCGCTCTATTTACATAGTGCAGGTAATGCCAATCCGTAGCGATCCCATCTTTATTTTCAACCGAATATTGACACATCGGAGACAACACAATACGGTTTTTTAACTCCAATCCTTTTATCTTATAAGGACTAAATAAATGTTCCATGTGAAAAAACTCCTTTTCATTTAATTTAAATGCATGACGCATACATTAAAATTTGAAAATTTTTTTCTAATAAATTATATGTATGACGCATGCATATAATTTATCGCTAAGTTTACTCCCTGTCAAGCCAAAGTACTCCATCTTAAAAGTGAGTACTTTGACTGATGAGGCATTTTCATAACTCTTCTATTAACTGTTTCATTAATCCTTCAACATGGACTGTAGAGAGATATGATTTTAGTATTTCATGGAAAGCGACTAAACATCCTTGTAGCTTCTTCTCACCTAAGTCAGTTAGGCGAGTATAGGTACCTCTACGGTCATCGGTACAAACATGCTTTTCTAATGCACCACATCTACTCGTTTCCATATTACCGACTAGCCTAGAAAGCGCACTCTGACTTAAACCGATCATCTCTTGCAATTGCTGTAGTCTGAGTTTTTTGTCGGGTGCTTTGGAAAGGTAGTAGAGCACGTAGAATTCTTTTATAGATAAGCTGTATTTTGCTTGCAGGACATTCTCCAATTCTTTCTTTATTTTATTTTGTATAGAGTCTATGGTTAACCAATGATCCATAAAATCATGATTAGTATTCATGATATTCCACCTATTCTACATAATATTATAGCGTTCTAATCAGAATATATGCACAAACTGGTACAAGACCAAGGGCAAGTTACATTATAATTCATTAACATATAATTTTACCAAAGTAAAGTGCAAATAGTCAAATTTCTATAAGATACCTAAATGAGCATCCAAAATAAAACAACCTATTTGTAAAATATCCAATTTATCCACCAAGTGTTGTTCAATGATCTGGCCCAATAATGGCAACAAGCGCTATTCCTTGTTGCAGAAAAGCGTGCTTTAATGGAGTAATTGAGCTTCTTTTAGCTAGTTGTTGATTAAAGCAGTTGAAGATGACTCGTATGTATTAAACTCTACCACCTTTTAGTTTAAGTTCAAATGTTCCCAAGCTTACCTTTACATCTTAGCTAGCAAGTTGTTTTGTTGTAGGACTGTACATATGTAGTTTCTTAGTATTATGGATACCAAACTCATTATTAAGAATATAATCTACCTACTACATTATTGTTCCCGGTAAATTTTATCGCAGCAGTATTCTTGTTGAAATAGCTTTATCCTGATGATCTTCACCGTAGAAAGCTTCTTGTTTTTAATATTAGCTCGGATTGTAGAACTTGTTCTTTTTTTCATGTGAAACATTCAATTTGCACCTCACATTTTGCAACATTACTAACGAAAAGATGCATGAGAGGGGTCGTCATGATGAATGGAAAGTAGAGTGGATAATGATTCAGCTATTTTTGTAACAGAAAGATCCCCTCATCAACTGAGCACAGCTATGACTCACTTATTAAATAATCGTGCTCCTATTGAAGGTATCCAGAGTTTGAATGGGGCAATCAGGTTTTAAAGAAGTAATTACTGATGAAGATGGATACCACTATGAAGGGGAAATTTGGTTTATAGGGGAATTAAAATAAACTTAAAGGGACATCTAAATTCGTATGTCCCTATTCTTAATCAAAAAAACAACAATATTGTTTAACAGAGCCTTTTAATTAACGAAACCGAGTGATGGGTTCCTATAATAACTTCTCTATTGTAATTGCTTTTTTTCTTTAGAAAGAAATATTCCCCGAACAATAGCAAGCAGCGTAATCCACAAGGGAAGTTCATATCCGATGGTGGCTCCGAGGAATAGCTAGATTGAAATCCGCCAAGTAAAGTTCCGCAGACGCTGAATAGCATAAACACAGATAATAACCAAAGAGATAAAGCATTAAGAGTTTATTCCAAACGCAGCATATTGTACCCTTCGATTTAGAACGACCATCTCATTGGTATAATTCATTGAATTAGGGTAGATGAATATATGTAATCATCTACCCTAATAGTTATTTTTGTTTCTTTTTATAGACAATCGTCGCCCCAACTAGTACAAGTAAAACTGCCTGTCCCATCATTGTTTCGACCGTTGGATAGAAACCAATGATGCTGACTAATGGCAAGCCATCTACAATTGTTGTTGAAACTATGTCCCTTAGTTGTAGTGTATGCAGACTGACCCCAATAATTTTAAAGGCTAGTACGTAAATCAATACTGTTGCCACAGCAAATAATTTATGAATAGGAATTTTTCCACTTGCTTTAAATAACACAAGGGCAAAGATAACTAAAATAAGAAGGGCTACTACGATTCCTAGCACAAATTTAGAAGTCTCCATTTTTGGAGCAATTCCTGCATAAAAAACAAGTGTTTCTGCTCCTTCACGAAATACGGATAGGAAGCTAATGGCTGCCATGGCAAACACGGAGCCACTAGAAATAGCATTGCCTATTTGTTTGGAGATATAGCGATTCCAGCTCGACACACTTGACTTACTATGAAGCCATATTCCTACTCCGATCATCATGGCAGCCGCTAGTAAGCCAACATATCCTTCCATGAGCTCTCGATTAGTATCAACCATTGCAGAGTTGAAAATAGTTGACATTAAAATAGCAGCGAGTGCCGATAAAAGAACTCCTACCAATGCGCCTAGATAAATCCATTTACGCATTGTCTTTTGTCCTGATTTATCTAAAAATGACACTAATGCTAAAATTATGAGCAACGCCTCTAGACCTTCACGTAATAAAATAAGCGCTGAATCCCACATCGTATAGTCAGTACTACCCTGTACCAGCTCTATCTCTGTGCGGAAAGTATCTAGCTTACTGCTAATGGCTTTGGCATCGACTTTAGATTTCAATAAATCACTAACAAGAATCGGCATATCACTTTCTATCTTTGTATACAGACTGCCATTACGTGTTGAAATATCAATCTCAACATTTGGCCATATTTTAATAAAATCTTTTATTTTATCAGAGGCTGCTATATAGTCCCCTGCTTCAATAAAATTAATCGACTCATCAATATAGGCGATTAATGTCGATAAAGAATATTCTCCCTCAATGACCTCCGCCGTATCATTCCCTGCTACAAAATCCTCAATCGTTTGTTTTAAATCCGCATATTGCGATTTCATTAAGTCTACATCAGGTTCTTCTGAAGCAAGTGTTATCCGTATAAAAGCCATTTGCGTTTCAATTTGGCCATACATGGCAATACTCTGCTCTCGCACTGGACGTTCAATTTTTTTCCATTTGGTATTAAAATCCTTATAGGCTGAATCAATTGTAGGAATGTCACCACTTGTTAGAGCATCTTCAAAGGCTTTCATAATAGGCTTAAATTTCGTACCAAACTCAGCTCTCTGTGCTGCTTCATCCACTGGATTTTCTAGCTTCTCTAGTGCTCGTAATGCGTTTGTCAAAGCGGAAAGAGCTTGTAAACGATCTTCCTTGGACGAAGCTTCCCTTGCTTGTGCAAGAATATCATCAACCTTTTCTTTAGCTTCCTTTTGTTCAGATGTGACGGAAGCCCAATCCTTGGCAAACTGGGCAAGTGCAAGCTCCGCCTCGGCATCCTTATCCTGCTTCGTATTCATTAGCGCATCACTAATAGAAATATATAAGTGACTGTAAGATTGGGCCGCCTGCACTGGTATAGCAAGTGTCAGGACTAAACAGATAATAATACTACACCGCGTTAAAAAGTGCTTCACCTAAATAACTCCCCTTTTGTACACCAGGGAAGCAAGCAAACACGGCACTGCCTCGATGGGTAATGTACTCATTCATTTTATCCAATCGTCCTAAACTATTTTGAACAGTTGTAAATTGGGCTGGATCTTTTTGAAAAGAGATGAATATTAGCCCTGCGTCATGTTCTCCGGTATTCGACATAACACCTGATGCGTAAGAATACGAGCGACGTAAAATACGCGCACCCGATTTACGTGCCAAATGTACATGTGACGTATCTGGCATAATATATTCACCCGTACTATCCTTCGCCTCTACATCAAAATCATCAAATTCCTTGGTTTTCCCAAATGGAGCACCACTATCCCGATAGCGTCCAAATGTTGCTTCCTGATCCTTTAAAGATGTACGATCCCATGTTTCAAGATGCATTTGAATTTTGCGTGCAACTAAATAAGTGCCATCCTTTAACCATCCTTTATCGACCCAGACAACTTTATTTAAATCTTTTTCATCTGTATTCGTGGGGTTCACCGTACCATCCTTGAACGCAAATAAATTACGTGGTGTTCCTCCATCAGCTGGGAACGAGTTAAACCCTGCCTGTGACCATTTAATCTCTACCTTACCAGAGGCTGCACGTACTAAATTGCGCACGGCATGGAACGCTACCTGTGGATCATCCGCACAAGCTTGAATACATATATCGCCACCCGTAAATTCTTTTTGTAGTTGATCTTTCGGGAAATGTGGTAAATCCTTTAACTCCGCAGGCTTCAAATGCGAAATACCAAGCTTATCAAACAAAGATGGTCCTACACCGATCGTAATAGATAAATTTGCAACATCCATCCCCGCTGCTTCACCGGTATCTCCTGTAGGAATTCTAGTATTTGTTGTTAAATCGACCATTAATTCACCATTCATTAATCGTTCAACAAGAGGTGTCCATTTTTGGAACAACTCTTGTAGATCTTTCTTCGATGTAAATAATACATCCAAAGAAGCAAAATAAATATTCGTTTGTACAGGGGTAGTGATGCCAGATTGATGCTTGCCATGAAAATCCACTTTATTGATTGCTCTAGTACTATCAGCAACAGGCTCAAAGACATCAGAGCCCATTGCTTTTATCACACCACCTAAGCTTGTGGCACCAATAGCAACACCAGCGGCACCGACGCCTGTCAACTTCAATATGTCACGTCTAGAGACTTTCTTATTTATCCATTTTTCATCGATTGGCTCTGTCATTTATGCTCACTCCAAAATTATGCCCATTTGACTTAATGGTTCACCAAGTTGATTAACAGCTGTTGCAAGTGCTTTCGTGTGGTCCTCTGTTAATTCCTCATATGATACATAGCCACCATTAGCTGTTGCATGCTGTGCTAATAAATCGTCCACTGCTTTGAATTTTTCATCTAATGTTGCTACTAGCTCCTTATCTTTTGCTTCTAATTTTGGACGTAGAATCTCAAAGATTTTTTCTGCCCCTTCAATATTTGCCTTAAAGTCATAAAGGTCCGTGTGAGAATAGATTTCTTCTTCACCAGTAATTTTAGATGTTGATACTTCATTTAATAAATCAACGGCACCAGTAATCATTAAATCCGCTGTAACATCAACCGTTTGAACCAATGCGTGTAGTTCCTTCACATCTGCTAGTAGTTGATCTGCCACACCCTCGTAGCCTGCCGTTTTATTTTCTACCCACAATGCATGTTCAAGTTTATGGTAGCCCGACCATTCTTCCTCGCCTTTACCCTCTTCCTGAATATCCGCTAAACGACCGTCAATACGTGGATCAAGGTCTCCAAAGCTTTCTGCGATTGGCTCTGACCGCTCGAAGTACATACGTGCTGGTGCATAGGCTGCTTTTGCCCCTTCAATGTCGCCAGCTTTAAAGAGGTTCACAAACTTTTCTGTCTCAAGTAAAAATTGATCCATTTGCTCAAATGCAAATTCTTGATAGCTTGATAGCTCCGTAGATAAATCAACCTCTTGTGCTGCTGGTTCGGTTTCTTCTGTTGCAGGTTTGTCGTCTTTTTTCAATTCCTCTGTATTCTCACACCCAGTTATTAGAATGCCCCCTGCTACTAACACTGACAATAATGACTTTTTTTTCATACTTATACCCACTTCCGAAATAGTTTCATACTTTGATGATAACGATTATCATCATCGATTACAATGAATTTTTTTAAATGAGCCCTGTAAAGTTAATCCATTTACCCAATTAGCAAACTGTATTGTTTTAGTTCTTTGATTAGTTCACAGTTGTATACTAAGAGATAGTTAAAAAATCAAAAGGGGGAAGCTTCGCTACGTTTTTAAAACGTCGATGAAAAGAGAGCGTTTCAGCAGGTTACAAAAGAAATCTATCGAGCTAACAACCTACTATGTATGTTTAATCATGCCCTACTTAAGGGCGATGACTTCTATGAAGACGAGATAAAGGAAATTAATATCCCAACCTTGGTAATTCACGGGACAGAAGACATTATTCTGCCATTTGAGCATGCGCTGGCTCTAGTAGATGAAATTCCTAACAGCTTGTTAGTCACCCTCAAAGGAACAGGTCATAAAAATCACTCTGACGATTGGACTGGCACAGTTGGCACTGGTAAGGGCAAATAAGAGTATAGGTACCTTTATCACGGCTGTCGGGAAATTTATGGCTGCTGTTTTTTTGTTTGTTTAAAATCTATACTGTTATAGCCTTATTATTACGAATATATTAGAAAATTCACCTTTACTTATAGCACGGTTCACCATAGCCTATCAAACTACGAATATAAAAAAAGAACCTTTAATCCAAAGATTTCAAAGGTTCTGTGTCTTATTTCCAATGATATTCTATTATTTACTCAATTCTTTAAGTAATTTTTTTATCTCTGTTTTTTCAATCATTGCCTTATCAATCTCTTCATCATAGGAACGATGTCTATAGATTAAAATATTGCTTAAACTTATCATTCAATATCTTTATTTCTATGTCCAAAGAATTAACTATAGACTAGCTCTTTTTGGCTTAGACCAAGCGTCTCTGCCGTTGAAGTATGAATTTCCTGCAGAAGCTCTGGATTTTCCATTAATGACACGCCATAAGAAGGAATCATTTCTTTGATCTTTGGTTCCCACTCTTCGATCTGTTGCGGGAAGCATTTTTTCATTACCTCAAGCATAACGTGTACAGCAGTAGAAGCACCTGGAGATGCACCTAATAAAGCTGCAATCGATCCATCAGCGGCAGTAATCACTTCGGTACCAAATTGAAGCGTTCCTTTTCCTTCAGGAGTATCTTTGATAACTTGTACACGTTGGCCCGCTACTACTAAGTCCCAGTCTTCAAGCTTAGCGTTCGGGATAAACTCTCGTAACTCTTCTATACGCTGTTCTTTCGATAACATCACTTGCTGGATCAGGTATTTTGTCAATGACATCTCTTTTGCGCCTGCCGCCAACATAGTTAACACATTACTCGGTTTGACCGAAGTTACTAAATCCAACATTGAACCTGTTTTTAAAAACTTCGGTGAGAAGCCGGCAAATGGTCCAAATAGCAATGATTTTTTATTGTCGATAAATCGTGTGTCAAGATGTGGAACAGACATTGGTGGAGCACCAACTTTAGCTTTCCCGTATACTTTTGCATGATGTTGCGCAACAACTTCTGGATTATTACATACCATGAAAATCCCGCTTACTGGGAATCCGCCAATGTTTTTCCCTTCTGGAATACCGGATTTTTGCAGTAAATGCAAGCTTCCGCCCCCGCCTCCGATAAAGACGAATTTTGCAGTATGGCGTTCGACGCTACCGCTATCTACATTACGCACTTTTAATTCCCATGAGCCATCGCTAGTACGTTTCATATTATCAACGCTATGTTTAAAGTTAATATCGACGTTTTTAGTCTTTAAGTGGTCAAACAACATGTTCGTTAAAGCACCAAAGTTGACATCCGTTCCAGAGTCAATTTTTGTTGCCGCTATTGCTTCATTTAATGGACGGTCTTGCATAACTAGCGGAATCCATTCCATCAGTTTTGCTGGATCATCAGAAAATTCCATCCCTTGGAACAATGGATTGTTTGACAGCGCTTCAAAACGTTTCTTTAAGAACGTTACATTTTTATCCCCTTGTACCATACTCATATGAGGCAATGACATGATAAAGTCCTGCGGATTTTTTATCAGCTTGCTGTTTACAAGATAAGACCAAAACTGCATGGAAACCTGAAACTGTTCATTAATTTTTATCGCTTTACTAATATCTACAGATCCGTCTGGTTGTTCGACCGTGTAGTTAAGCTCGCACAATGCCGCATGCCCCGTTCCCGCATTATTCCATTCATTAGAGCTTTCCTCTCCTGCGTTTGCGAGTTTTTCAAACACTGTAATTTCCCATTCCGGTACTAATTCTTTCAAGAGTGTCCCTAAAGTCGCACTCATGATTCCGGCGCCAATTAAAATGACGTCTGCTTTAGTTTCTCTGCTGCTCATTTTTATCAACCTTTTCCCCTTAAATTTAGCAAAAAAGATGTAGGTTTCACATCACGCTAAGAAATAACCGACTCTCACACCTTTTCTAACTCAATTATACCCCTAAATTTTGCATTACAATTATTCCTATTATATGATAATTTAAAATTATTTAAAAGGTCATAAAAAATGAGAGGCCATCTACAGGGTCTAGCAACATACATAAACATGACTTATTAATTCATGAACTTTACTTATCACTTTTATAAAAAGAACAAGAAGCCCTCAATTCCTAATGAAATTAATCCTATCCCACCAGAATATAATGCTATTTTAGTTCGGAAGTTTCTATGTTCACTTGTTTCTGAATGAAAGTTTGCTCTTTGCTTTTGTCCACCCGTCCAAGCACCAATGAAAACACCAGAAATACCAATACCTACAATTCCAATTATAAGGAACAATTGTAACATTTACATACCTCCTTCAGTCCTTAATGGGTATGTCTGTTCCTAATGTTCTTGATAAAGCTGCCCTGTTACTTCAATAAGAATAAGGTTGCCTTAGCAACCCGCCTATCATGCTAATGCACTTTTTTATTTGAACCATGAATCCAAAAATATTTAATTTTACTTTTTTAATTTAAAGATTATAAAATCAGCACATCTAAAATCTTCTTCAAATGAAGGATATTTTTTTAATATCTCCATTGATGGCTTTGGTTCTACTATGCTTTCTAAAATAAAACCCGTTTTGATTAAAGTGTTAATATAACTTGTTAGGGTTCTATGGAAGAATAACATTTTCTCTTTATCTCCTAACCCTTGTTCATACGCACCTTCATAAAAATATTTATCTACGTTCCAATGCAATTTTTTTCCGTCTTTTGTTTTCTCCCAACCACTTTCTGGAGTAACAAAACAAGGATGTAAAATTGAAAAAATAAAACAGCCTCCATCTACTAATAACCGATACATTTCTTGAAATGCTTTTTCGTAATTTTCAAGGTCTTGAATAACCATATTGGATACTATTAAATCGAAACTTTTATCTTTTAAAAAATTCAAGTCCTCACAATTACCCTGCCTATAATCAATTAACAAATCATTTGGAGTTCTTCCTTTAGCTATTTCTATCATTCTTGGTGAATAATCCACAGCCGTTACAGCAGCTTTAGACTTGGCTAAAATTCTACTTAAATACCCTTCGCCGCACCCAGCATCTAAAACTTTTTTATTATTTACCTTTCCCATAAGTGTTATTAATGTTGGATTTAAAAAAACCTCTTTATGAAGGTCTCCTTGTTCGGTATGAGTTGCTGAATATGTATCCGCGAAACGATCCCACCTTTTAATTGCTTCTTCTGTACCAATATTTAGTTTCATATTTTCCATCCCTCTAATACAATAATTTTCCTAATTTAATAACCCTTCCCGTTTAAGAAGAAAAAATCCTGAATTGTACAGGATTTTTAATCGAGCTATTTTACAGATTATCTAAAACATCCTAACTAATTTTTTAGTTACTTAATTGATTCAGCTTATACTTTAGTAGAAATAGATAATCCTATTGTTTTACTAACTGTCCCTGTAGCTTAATAAAAACCCCTGTATGGAAACATAAAAAGCAAACAAAGAAACACCGATGCACATATAACCCCAAAACCCTTTTTTATCTTTTTGAAGTTCAATTCCTCCTGTAATCATTATTGAAATACTTAATATCAACATCAAATAAGGAATAAACTTAACATTTTGAGTTATTAGACAAAAAACTGCTAACATAACACCAACTATTGATAAGATAATTCTTAATGTTTTTAGCATATTGCTCCCCCTTACAATCACTCCCCTAAATTCTTGTTTAATTGTATCATTTTTACAGTATAATTTTGTATGAAAACATTCCTTCTTGAACAAACCTGCCCCGTAGATCAAGATGAGTAATTATTCAATACCTGCAAACTGCTCCAGTTTATGAATAGGTTTTTTATCATACATATGGGTCATGTGTAATTTATCAATAAGAAATAATAAACCAAAAATCCAGAAATCATCTTTTTCATTGAGTCCTTGTGTAATGGCATTATCAATATGTAATTTAAGTTCCTCCCTATCTATACTTTTGAAGATTTCAACAACTGTACTTACACCAGGCCAGTTAATATCTTGAAACCATTGCATGAGGTATGGAATGGATTCTTTATTGTTTGGATATCCAATATTTTGTAAGACAATTGCTGAATTAAACCAGCATGCTTTATGATTTAATTCTGTTTGATCAGCTAAAATAATTACTTCTTTACCACTTAGTTTAGATAGTTCATTTATGGACTTTTTTTGTACTTCTTCAGAGTTGTGCCAATTTAAGCCCTGAATCAATGTATTAATATTCTTCATTTATCTACCTTTATTCTATATTTTTATTACTTAATCTGAACTGATTTTGGGTATTGTAAGCGTTAGTTCCTAGCAAATTAATTAAATTTTGTAGTTAGACTAATCTGAAACGTTGGCATAATGAGAAAAGGCTATCACAAAGATAGCCAAATTTTAAACGTTATCTATGTTCAATTTGAGGATTATACCCACATCTAATTTAACTTATAAGTTGAGCAAGAAATAGCTCAATTCATTTCTGATTGAAATACCATTTTAGATCAAATACATCAAAAGAAATACGACCTATTAAATACATCCTTATATTACATTTATTACTAGATTACTTATTAATATCATATATTAATAAGCAATTATTCTCCATTCAGATAGGTAAGGATTTGCGTTATAGCTCCCTTTTCCTCCCACTCACGTTGTTTGTGCGACTTTCACCACGTAAAGCGTTCCGCTTTATAAGTCAAATTAATTCATGAACGAACAAGCGTTTTTTCAGGTAATACCCTCCCGAGAACTTGATATAAATAAATATTCGGCAACTGAATACTACTTATCTCTTCCCACGAGGCTTCGACAATGAGAATGTTTGGATTAAGTCTGTTAATGATTGGGATATGAGAAGGAATATTTTCTACAGCCACATCTCCTCCAATTGCCCAGTAAGTCTTGAATGCCTTCACAGATAATTCATTTTGTTCATCTAAGAAAATGGGTGAAAAACTATGTTTATTTATATAAACCAAGTCTTCGATAATGGCGCTTGCTGTTGGAAACATTCCAGCTCCTGGCCCTTGGAGACTAATGTTCCCCACGATATCTCCATCGATGGATACTGCATTTTGCACGCCTTCGATTTGATAAAATGGATGCGTTTCATTTACCAGAACAGGTTTGACTGTGCATAGGATCCCTTTTGCTGTCTTTTCCATAGAGGCTACATGTTTAAATCGATATCCAAATGCTGAAAAGAGCTCAATTTGCTCAGGTGTGATTGATTGAATCCCTTGTCGGATCGACTCCTCCCAATTAGGTATCTCACCAAAAGCCAGTTCACTTAAAATCACTGCTTTGTAAAAGGCATCGTATCCTTCCACATCATTTGTAGGATCAGCTTCAGCATACCCTTTTTCTTGAGCAAGTTTTAACGCTGTTTCAAATGGATAAAGTTCTTCTCGCATCTTTGTCAAAATAAAGTTAGAGGTCCCATTAAGAATTCCTTGCACTTTTTGTATAGTATTCACATGTAACAATTGCCTTAGTGTTTGGATAATAGGAATTCCACCTGCGACTGTCGCCTCAAACCCCAAAGTTACTCCCTGTTCTTTGGCTAACTGTTTTAATTGAGTTCCATGATAGGCAAACATTTCTTTATTTGCCGTTATCACATGACATCCTCTGTTCATCACTTGCTGCAAGTAAGTAAAGCTTGGATCTTTACCAAAGATCGCATCAATTACAACATCTAGCTTCTCAAGTTTAACAATCTTGTTAAAATCATCTGTTAACAGAATATCAGGATCTGGTGCATGATGTTTTTCTATATTCTTAACAAGTATTGCAACCACTTTTACATCTTTCCTAAAAATATTCTTAAGCTTTTCCTGATGTGTTTGAATCGTTTTATAAACGCCCTTCCCCACAGTACCGTAGCCTAATAATGCAATATGTAAAGCTGACATTAATTTTTTCCTCCTGTCTTTTTTATTAACGATTTTAATGGAACATAAAAAACTCCCCACTGCATATGTACAGAAGGGGAGTTTGAATGACTATATCAAGATTTACCCACCTTCTTATCTTCGGAATTGTTAAAACTCCTCTGAATTTGGCACCGGGCATGATATGCTGGTTGCCGAGGCTTCACAGGGTCAGTCCCTCCGCCTCTCTTGATAAGAAAAGTTATAATTTTTAAACTATTTATAATAATATAATACTTTATATATTTATCGTCAATAGCATAAATTATACATGTGTTACCAAACTCTATATTTATATATGACGCCATATCTATTTATAGGCATCAACCATTTCTATAAAAGACTACATTTTACGGTTTGCTATTAATAAATGTAAAGCATTGATAACAGTGAATATGTAAAGGGTGAAATCAATGCATTTTCACCCTAACTTGTACTGTTCTTTATATTGTTATACCTCTAAATGGAGACCGTTTCTATTAGGTCAGCTCGCTTAATTCGTTGAATTCAACGACACCAACTGATAGGTAATTTCGGTTTGGTTGTTTGTCCAAGAGATTTTTTGAATAACGGCCATTCCGTTTGTTTCACTTTCGATCGTTTTGCGAACTTCAATTGGAATATCAATTGGGTAGAGGCGATAGCCTTCTTTCGTCAAACGGAAAAGATTTTCTTCCTCTCTATTTTCACGGCCTTTTGTCACGATCATTGTATTTAGTTCCATCGGCATTCCCATAGCATAACCTCTTTCCTTTACTTACGTTTTTAAGCCCATTGTTTTTTCGTTTGGTTTTTCATCCACTGTGTTAAATCACAAACGACTTTTCGGTTGATGTTCGGCGGAAAATAGTGGGTAAATTCGGCAAAATACCAACTCCAAACAGGCTTGTCTTTTTCCTTTAATAGTTTCTCCAGCCTGTAGGCATGTTCAATCGATACGTTATTGTCCTGTTCACCATGAATAATCAGGACAGGTGCAAAAAGTTCATCTACTGCAAACAGTGGTGTGCGGTATTTATATTCGTTTGGAACTTTCTGAGGCGTACCACCAATAACACGCTTCATCATTCGACGTAAGTCTACTCGTTCCACGTAGGTTAGAAACATATCAGACACTCCGCCCCATGTTACAACGGAAGCTGCTGTTTTACAATAGATGGCTGTCCATAGGGCCATAACGCCCCCTCGTGAAAAGCCAAAAATATGTATGTTATCGGGATTTACACGTGGATGTTGTTCGAGTAATGTAAAGCCACTAATCCCATCAGCGCGATCTTCGCCTGCAAAATCTTCATCCCCTTCTCCACCTTGATTTCCCCGATAATACGGTGCAAATACAATGAAGCCTTCTGCTGCAAATTGAACAATACGACTTGGGCGTACTTTACCGACATTTTTAATGCCTCCTCGTAAATATAAGAAGCCGTCATAAATTTGATCATCATCTGGCTCAGCAAGAAGGCCCTTCACTTTCAAGCCTTGCGAAAAATACGTTACGATAAACAGACGAATATTTGGATGCGGTGATGGAAACCGCTGCTTCGTTATAATTGTGCCATCTTCCATCATACATCCTCCTTTCATAAAGTGAAACTTCAATCAGTGGGTGTTTTTCCCAACTGATTGTTAGTTGAACCAATCGGGCTTTTACGGGCAGTTATCCCCCACCTTCGCTTCTTCGATTCCTCTAATCCTCGGGGTGGGGGGTTACTGTCCGTTAATGCGGGATAAAACTCATAACCCTTATTGTAAATCAACTCACCCATTTTATCCCGCATTAACAGGCATTATCTAGACTTTTTATAGTGAAACATACCGATGATTAGTTAAGTTGAGGGTCCTCTCTCACAGACGAAGATATGATGTCGCAGTGTATGTAGTCTGTAATTCATTGAGTTAGGGTTGTATTGTTGCTTTAGCGATCCTAGAGGAGACTTAAAAACATGGAAAATTTTATTAATTCATTAGACTTTCTGGTTTTGCTTCCATCCAAAAGCGTACCTCATTCCATCCTTTAGGTTTTTGAAAGCATAATCTCCCTTTTGATTAAAAAAATCGAAAAGGAGATTATGACAAAAGAAGTTCTGCCCATTAAAAGTTAATCTTCTTTTTTTGGATGTTCTCTCTATTCACTCAGCCATGCGTTTGCAAGCATCATGGCCCCTTTTGCTGCTTCTGTGTCTGCGAAATCGTTAAGCATCACAAAGTCATGAATGATACCTTGGAAGCGCACAGCAGTTACCTTTACACCAGCCTCACGAAGCTTGTTGGCATATGCCTCTCCTTCGTCGCGCAATACGTCGGCTTCTGCCGTGATAACTAATGCTTCAGGAAGTCCCTTTAATTGTTCTGTTGTTGCCCGAAGTGGAGATGCAGTAATTTCTGCTCTCTGCTGTGGATCGGAAGTATACTGGTCCCAGAACCACTGCATCCCATCCCTACGTAGAAAATATCCGGTAGCAAATTGTTTATATGAGTCTGTATCAAATGAAGCATCCGTTACAGGATAGAAAAGTAATTGCTTGCGAATAGCTGGGCCTTTTCGTTCTTTAGCCATTAGCGTAATAGCTGCCGACATATTTCCGCCAACACTGTCACCTGCTACTGTAATATTACTTGTATCCATCCCGTGATGATCTCCTTCTTTAGCAATCCATTCTAAGACCGTATAGACCTCTTCTATTGCAATCGGATATTTGGCTTCTGGAGAAAGACTGTAATTAGTGAACACAACCGCTGATTGTGATTCAACAGCGAGCTCCCGAACTAAACGATCATGTGTGTGAGCGTTTCCGAAAACCCAGCCTGCACCATGCGTATATAAAATGACTGGAAGATTTTCCGGGGCGTTTTCAGGACGCAATATTTTAATGGATACAGGTCCAGTTGTTTCTCCCTCAATGACAAGCTCTTCTACCTCAACCGGCCGCTTCTTAACCTCACCGGACTGTACTTCATCTACAGTTTCCCTGCCCTTCTCTGGGCCAAGATCAAACAGGTACGGCGGGTTAGCCGTGTCCTCAACGAATTTCTGTGCTGCCGGTTCCAATACAACTTTATTATTTTGATTTTGCGTCATCTTTAACTCCTCCTAAAACTTTATTAGTTTTCATTTTATATTTCTCTAAATTTAACCGCATATGACATGCCAAGAACGACCAAAGCTCAGAGAAATTTGTTACAAAGGATTAAAAACGCTTATAAGTATAGGCAACGTCATACCGCCATTTAGTGTAACAGGCACACCACATCGATTCGTACTATAGCCATTAACTTAAAACAGATCAGACTGTCAATTACGAAGGTTAGCAAACCTGTGCTAAGGAAAGTGTCACTTCGCACTTCTTAAAAAGAGACAGCTGTTGAAAAAGAAGTTTTCCTCATCTATACCCAACATAGAAGTGAATATAACTACCATTATCATTTTTCCACGCAGAGTGATTCCATCAAATACAAATTGCCAACCGAATGCATCTGCCATCTTCCAAGAGATACGCCGATAATTAATCAAGCTTATTGAGGTGACAATGAAAACCATACTAAATCGTTATTAAGGATGACAGTTATCCACAAAATATCTAAAACGCATTGGCATAGGTATGTGCACAACATAATGAAAAAGAGAATGGTTGTATGTGTCTATCGTCAAAAAGCAACACTTACAACCAGCCTCTTTACTACTTTCATATGAAAGTACGCGTGCAGTTATTATTGGGGAACTTATGGATGGCAATTATGTTGGTTTATTGAAGTAGCTCGATCCTTTTTTCTCTTATAGGCATTCACACATTTTTCACTTCTGCATACGTTATTTTAGGTGAATGACCTATGATTAGAGGAGGAATGAAAGATGAAACATTGGGTAAAATCAGGATTCATGATCGCATTAGCATGTTTTTTAATCCTCGCTCTTTTAGCTTGTGGCAAAGAAGATCTGACAAAAGTACGAGTCGCCGAGGTAACTCGATCTATTTTCTATGCACCGCAATATGTAGCGATAGAAAAAGGTTTTTTTGAAGAAGAAGGATTAAAAATTGAATTAAAAACGACAGCTGGCGGCGATAAAACGATGACTGCTTTATTATCGGACGGCGCGGATGTTGCCCTTGTTGGGTCTGAAACATCGATTTACGTGACTGCTCAAGGTGCAAATGATCCAATAATTAATTTTGCGCAACTCACCCAGACAGATGGAACGTTCCTCGTATCCCGTGAAAAAATCGATGACTTTTCTTGGGATATGCTAAAAGGCTCTACCTTCCTAGGTCAGCGTAAAGGCGGCATGCCACAAATGGCTGGTGAGTTTGTACTTAAGAAACATGGCATCGACCCTCACAACGATCTTACGCTGATTCAAAACATTGATTTTGCCAATGTTGCAACAGCTTTTGCTTCAGGTACAGGCGATTATGTACAACTATTTGAACCGACTGCCAGCCTGTTTGAAAAAGAAGGGAAAGGACATATTGTCGCTTCATTCGGAACGGAATCAGGGCATATCCCTTACACAACATTCATGACCAAAGCTAGTTATATAGAAAAGAATGGCGAAACGGTCGAGAAGTTCACCCGTTCGGTAAAAAAAGCACAAGATTGGGTGCAAGAGCATAGTAGCAAGGAAGTAGCTGAAGTGATTCAACCATTTTTTGAAGACAGCGATGTAGCTTTAATCGAAACGGTGGTTGATCGTTATAAAGCACAAGGCTCATTTGCAACAGACCCTATTTTAGATGAAGAAGAGTGGAATAACTTACAGAATATTATGGATGCAGCAGGTGAGCTTCCAAGTAGATTAACCTATGAAGACTTAGTGAACACAACATATGCAGAAAAGGTATCGAAATAATTATGGACTTTCTAACGATTAATCACGTTGATCACACGTACTTTTCGAAGCAAACGGCAACACAGGCACTACAAAATATAAATTTATCCATCAAGAAAGGGGAGTTTATCTCCTTTCTTGGCCCAAGCGGCTGTGGGAAAACAACTCTATTATCTATTATCGCTGGTCTGTTCCCACCAACAGCGGGAACCGTTTTGCTAGAAGGGCTGCCCGTATTTTCACGGGATGAGCTTTCAATAGGCTATATGTTGCAGCAAGATTACTTATTTCCGTGGAAAACGATTGGGCAAAATGTAACACTCGGGTTAAAGTTATTAAAACATGATAAAGAAGCTTCTCTATCAATTGCGACCAAGCTCCTTCAAGATGTTGGATTACCTGGTGTTGAGCATCAATACCCAAGGGAGTTGTCAGGTGGGATGAGACAACGGGCAGCGCTAGCAAGAACACTCGCCGTTGATCCAAAAATCCTCTTGCTAGACGAACCATTCTCTGCGCTCGATTATCAAACGAAACTGAAGCTTGAAGACCTCGTTTCTGAAACATTGAAGGCGTATGGAAAAACAGCTGTCCTTGTTACACATGATATCGGCGAATCAATTGCCATGAGCGACCGTATTTACATGTTCGCGGCACGTCCTGGCAGAATTCACAAAGTATTCGAAGTACCTAATGAGCTTAGATCGTTAACTCCTTTTCAAGCCCGCAACCATCCGAGCTACTCCTCCCTATTTCAAACGATATGGAAGGAGCTTGAGAGTCTTGAGCATTCATACACTGCATAACCAATACAAAGCAGCACTCGTCAAAGAAAAACGTTGGGTTCGTTTTTATCAACTTCTCATCTTCATTGCTTTTTTTTCGGGATGGGAGATTGCTTCAAGATTCAAGTGGATTGATCAACTTATTTTCAGCTCACCGTCAAAGATTTGGCAACTATTTTTAGCCAAAATTACCGATGGCACTTTGTTTAACCATTTAAGTATAACCTTGGCAGAAACAGTACTTGGATTTATCCTCGGTACCCTGCTTGGAACATTGCTTGCCGCTATACTGTGGTGGTCGCCATTTCTTTCAAAAGTACTTGATCCTTATCTCGTCATCTTAAATGCGATGCCAAAAGTCGCTCTTGGACCGATCTTAATCGTAGCACTCGGGCCAGGCTTCACGTCTATCATAACAATGGGAGCGATCATATCAGTTATTATTACGACCATTGTCGTTTACACCGCATTTAAAGGTGTTGACCCAAACTATCTATTAGTGCTCCAAACATTTGGCGCCAACCGCTTTCAAACGTTTAAAGAAGCAGTACTACCTGCATCCTTTCCAACCATCATCTCGACCTTGAAAGTTAATGTAGGTCTTTCCTGGGTTGGCGTCATCGTCGGTGAATTCCTGGTTTCTTCAAAAGGTCTTGGCTATTTGATTATTTACGGGTTCCAAGTATTTAATTTCAATCTTGTCCTATTGTCGCTCATGATTATTGCTGTCTGTGCCACGGTTATGTATCAACTCGTTGAACTGCTTGAAAAAGCGTTAATTAAGCATGACCGCTGAAGTAATAAGGCTATTAAAAAGGGCCTAGCCTCGCTCTACTAGTAATAATAGTTGCGTGATCTGACCCTTAGCCTTATTTATAATTTATAATTCGGTTGAATGTGGCGCAGTCGCTCGATACTTAACGGAATAACTTCATCCCGCATAATAAAGCTATATTTAGAGTCCGCTTCTAAACAATCTGGAAGTTTATCTAACAATACAGGTCCTTCCGTCTCCAAATAATCGTCCTTTTCAACGAGCTCGCTCAGTTCAGCAAAGTATATCGACTTAATAAACAACCCGCTTACTGCATGTACACGATATTGTCCAAGGAAAAGCAAACTGGCCACCTTCCCACCTGTTTCCTCGTACACCTCACGCACTGCTGCCTCCTCAATCGTTTCTCCTTTTTCCCGCTTTCCACCTGGAAATTCAAGTCCCCTAACCTTATGCCGAGTTACAACCCATTGCTCGTTCCAACGTGTTAAAACAAGCACATGCCACGCATCACCAAATTCAGCTTTACAGGTAAAATCAACTTGATGTCCGTGATTATCAAAAAATATTTTCATACTTTCTCCCTGTTTTCCCACCTAAAAAATTAGGCAGAAAGGTTTATTTATATAGAATATAAGGGATAAATAACCATTTTTCCCTTGTTTTATTATATTATGTATGTATATGACCAAAAAGGAGTCGATGTAATGAAGCTCAAATCATTAGCTATCTCGTTCTTCGCACTAGTAGTACTTTTAAGTGGTTGTGGCCAAAAAGCTACACCCGTTTCAGAATCTGGAAAATCAGAAACTAAAACAAACACCGAACACCCTGCACAAAAAGAAGAATCACTTACTCTTGAAGAAGTTTTTGAAAAAACCATTGCAGCAAGTCAAGATCTAAAGAGTTTAACGGTAAAGATGAAGAATGAGCAAACCATCACTTCTAGCAGTGATTCAGAACCAATGGATATTAGTTCAACCATTGACATAGATGTCGTTCAAGACCCAATCTCACTCTATCAAGTCATGTCAATCAATATGCCAGGTGAAGAACCCATGAAAACAGAAAGTTATTTCACAAATCAAGGTTTCTTTACATATGATCCAACACAAGGAACATGGATGAAGCTCCCTGACGAAATGTCTACAGAACTTCTTAAAACAACAGAACAGCAAGGTGATCCAGCAGCCGAATTGAAAAAAATGCAAGAATATATTGAAGACTTCACATTTGAACAAGACGATTCCTCTTACATTTTATCACTAAATGCTTCAGCTGAAAAATTCAATGCGTTCATGAAAGAGCAACTCGCACAAAGCTTTGGTCAAGAATTAGGACTTGATTTACAAAATGTAGATGTTAGCGGATTAAAGTATTCATATACCATTGACAAAAAAAACTTTTATCCTACGGCAATGACTATGGATATGGCATTTAAGACTACTGAAGGCAGTGAAGAAACGACACTCGAACAAAAAACAAATGCAACATTCAGTAATTATAATGGCGTGAAGGATATTACCATCCCAGACGAAGTAATAAATTCTGCCCAAGAGATCGAACTTCCACAATAAGAGAGTAAAAGAGGGATTCTAAAAAGGGCCAAACACCCTGCAGCGGTGTTTGACCCTTTTTTATTAAGGCTCTTTTCGTAAAGATTGTTGTTTTTAGCAAGAAACCAAACCAATTCGAACAGATGTTGATTGTAGTGGAAGGTGCGAGACTCCTGCGGGAAAAGCGTGTTGAGGGAGACCCCGCAAGTGCAAAGCACTGAGGAGGCTTCTGAGACCGCCCGCGGAAAGCGAGGACCTGCAACGGAAATCAACCCGGGTTATTAGTGTAAAAATGATTGAAAAGCGACAAAGTATGTGAAAACAGCCTTTATTAAAAATCGGCAGTTCAGAAGCAATCCATTATCCGATTGTTATATATCGCTATACCGGTCTATCCAATCTGCCGCCTACAGCCTAAGATGCACTTTCCTTAACTTGATTCTTCAAATAAGATACCCATTACATATCCTCCCCTGTTTCTCTAGGAAAAGACGATAATATCCCCATATTCGCAATATGATTTCTCGCATTAGTATCACCAAGTTTATAAATCAACTCATACACCTCATGAAGCGTCTTATCATAGGCATCATTTCCTGGATCATGGTGATACTCTAAAAACGGAATATGTGCCCGATAAAAGTTCCCAATCTCTGTTGAATAATTTTGATTAAAATATGCACGAAGCTGGCCGATTTCTTCATCATTCGCTTCAATCTTAAAATTCCAAGGTGAACTTTCACTATCCTGAAAGATTTGTCCATTCGGCAGCCAAACATAATAAGTCTTTCGGTTTTCAGCCACTCTGATCCCTCCTATATTAGTATTATTTTCCCTTGCGTCTTCCTTGTTCATACTTCACTTATTCTTCCATTACTTGCAATTTTCAGGTAAAATAATTGATTAAGTATCTTTCTTAGGGTAAAACATATAATAAGTACGAATTAATAATTGAAAATGAGGTGAAAAAATGAAACTTATCGAGGATTTGTACAACCTATACCGTGATAAATTGTCTGGTGATGAAGAAGATATTGATATGCTAACCTTCGCTGTCCTTGAACAACTTGATCGAAAGGAAATCTTCAACTTACTTGAAGAAATGGATGATCAAGAAATTAACAATCTCCTTGGTATTTACATTATTGAATCACTCAAAGGAAAATTTGCACACGATAGCATGAATAATGCAAAAGTTACCCATTATCACCCTCGCAATATTCATTGAAAGCGTTTTTATACATAAACAAAAGCCTTCATTCGATTTGTGAAGGCTTTTCATATGCCTTTCTCCATCACGCCAAAAAAGCCCCACCTATGTTAAGGTGGGATTTCAAAATTACTTTACTATTTTTTTAAATAAGCTCGCAGCATCCATGTATGTTTTTCGAAGCTTTTTTGGATGCCTACAAACATATCGCCTGTCACTTGGTCCGTGTTTTCTTCTGCCAATTCAATGGCTTTTGAAAATTCTTGTGACAATTGCTCAAAATCACTAATGATTGTTTGTATCATTTTTTCTGTTTCTTCTTTTCCGGTCGCTTCTTTTATTGTTGCTATATCAAGTTGTTCTTTAAGCGTAGCTACAGGTTTTGCACCTAATGCAAGCAATCTTTCTGCAAGGTCATCCATATGGGTTGTAACCTCGTCGTAGAGTTCTTCCAATTTCACATGCAGAGAGAAGAAATGGGGACCATCTACGTACCAATGATAATTATGCAATTTTGTGTATAAAACGCTAAAGTTTGCAATTTCTTGATTTACCAGTTCAACCAATTGGTCCACTTTACGATTCTCACCTTGTTTGTATTCAACAATATTATTTTTGGCCATCATTATCACCCTCCTGTACACTATAATTCCCGCTCTGTTGTAAGTTAAAACATGTATTTTTTCCTAAAGAGTCAAGGTTTTATCTAGTATTTTCCTGTATAATAGAAGAAAATTACATGTAAAGGAGCAGACAGGTGACAGCATTCATCATTATTAGCATTATTATTGTCCTTGTAATCTTAGCGCTATCTGTTATTACCATAAACAAAGGATACGATTATAAACATACGATTGATCCATCACCGCATCCAGATGAGAGTGGAGCAGACAAAACTTCAGATGACAAGCAATAAGGAAAAGGTGTTTAAAAGCACAGGGTCTGCCCCCGCAACAACTACCAACAGTATATGAGTATAAACACTATACTGATTTAGTGTGCAAGACTAGACCCTGGAAACACCCTATTCTTACTTTTCTGTGGAGGGCAGAGCTCCGCAAAACCTGCTCCGCATTGCTCCCTTTATAATGTAATACAATTTGAGTACCTACGTGTTAGTTGGGATCAGGTGCTGTTGGATGTTTTTTAACCAAAAACTTTATGAAGATCCTCTTTACTTTGTGATAACCAGAAATTCATTAATTTCTTCGCGCCTTCAAGGTCATGAAGTTTTGCTTGACCGCATTGTTTTTCATTTGCTGCAGGAATTTCTGTTATTTGGACAGCATCCTTCATTGTGTCTTCTAGTACATCAATGATCTCAGAAACGGATGGTTCTCCGCTTACGACAAGATAGTATCCAGTTTGGCAGCCCATTGGCGAAATATCAATAATATCAAAGTGTTCATATTTCTCTGAGTGCTCCCGAAGATTGAAAGCAAGCAAATGCTCTAACGTATGAATTACATCTGGCTTCATTGCTTGTTTATTAGGTTGGCAAAAACGAATGTCAAATTTATTGACTACTCCATCTGTACCCACTTTATGTACTCCACAGTGACGTACATAAGGTGCTCTCACAGCATTATGATCTAATTCAAAACTCTCTACTGAAGGCATTCTATCACTCCTCTTTCCATATATATGTATATACTACATCTAATCCCGATTTATTTCATCAATTTAATGTTGGATTAAAAGGAAAATGTTTATCAGCATCTTTTTGAATGAAAATATGATATATTGATACCAATATATATTCTAAAGAATGAAGGCTGATTCTTATAATGCAAAAGATTTTAATTTTCGGAATAAAATTTTACCAAAAAGTTATTTCTCCTCTAAAACCACCTACCTGTCGCTTTTATCCAACATGCTCACATTATGGATTAGAAGCGATTAAACGATTCGGTCCCATTAAAGGTAGCTGGCTTACCATTAGACGAATTCTTAAATGCCATCCGTTTCATCCAGGCGGCATTGACCCAGTTCCTGATAAGTCTTGCAAACATCGACCTTAAATTTTTTTCTTGCACTTTTAGTTTATTTAAGGTACGATACTTAAGTCAAATCGTAATGATTTCGTTTATATTCATTTTTATTAAACCGTAATGGTTTCGTTTAATATACAAAAATATAGTGGGGAGAAAGATAAATGAAAAAAAAGCTCAGTATCGCTATCTTATTTATTTTTGCCACTTTTTTGGCAGGGTGCAATTCAACGACTACTAAACAAGATGTGCAAACAGATGATAGCAAAGAAAAGTTAATGGTTTACACAACAGTCTATGCCTTAGAAGATTTCACTAAAAAAATTGGTGGCGATTTTGTAGACGTCAAAACGGTCTATCCACCAGGAACGGACGAACATAGTTTTGAACCATCTCAAAAGGATATCATTGGAATGGCACAGTCTGATCTTTTTTTCTATATTGGACATAACTTAGAAGGCTTTGTGAATAAATCTAAATCAATTCTCGAGGACGAAGGTGCAAAAGTTGTCGCAGTAGGTGAAAAGATTGATCTGCCTCATTCTGAAGATAAACATGATCATGGTGGGGAAGCTGCTTCGGAAGAACATGATCATGACGAGGAAGCTGCTACGGAGGAACACCAGCATGAACATGGTGACGTAGATCCGCATATTTGGATTGATCCTGTCTATGCTACACAAATGGCTGAAATCATTAAAGATGAACTTTCTGAAAAAATGCCTGCTCAAGCTGATTACTTCCAAAAACAATATGAAGCCTTATCAGCAAAATTGAAAAATTTAGATCATCAATTTGATGAAACGATCTCTACAGCAAAAACGAAAAAACTGATCGTATCACATGCGGCCTATGGCTATTGGGAAAAGCGATACGATCTTGAACAAATCAGCGTTTCTGGCATTTCAGCAAACGAACCATCACAAAAACAACTAGAAAACATTGTTAAAACAGCAAAAGACAATGGCATTCAATACATTATTTATGAACAAAATATTTCATCCAAACTAACAAAAATTATCCAAGATGAAATTGGTGCAAAAGCATTGAAGCTCCATAATTTATCTGTACTCACCGACAATGATATTAATAATAAAGAAGATTATTTCAGCATAATGAATAAAAACCTTGAAACGTTAAAAACTGCATTAAACTAATTAATAGAGGATGTCCCAAAGGTTCTGACTTTGAGACATCCTGTTTATTTTGAATAAAATGCAATTTCTCCAATTCTTAGTTCAATTCCACTCTTCCTCTTTTAACCGATGTTAAAAAGGCAACCCCTATGGAGCTTGCCTTTCTTTTTCATAGTCGCATGCCCAAGTTAGCGTTCCAGTTCATCCAAACTCCATTTTTGCTTTAACCAAATGATTTCATTTTCCGCAAGTCTTGTGATCTCTTTAACAACATTCTCTGGTAGGCCGCGTCTTAGTAATATGTCCGCAATTAGATATGGCTTTGTCATCAGATCATCTCCCATACAGATTCTGGATGCTTAGTACCATAATTATAGCGAAAAAAAATTATAGAAAAAACAGTCAGGTGCCTATTTTATTGAAACTTCAAAAAATAATATAAGAAGTGCAATATATATCACTTCTTCCTCAAATCACAATTACACTTTAAATAATTGCTGATGAATCATCATGGATTGCAATCTATGTTCATCCACTTCAAAGCCTATTCCCACACCATCTGGAACCGTTATATTACCATCCTTGACAACAATTTCTGGATTAACAATATCCTGCTCCCAGTAGCGTGATGAAGACGACAAATCACCGGGAATCGTGAATCCATGAAGAGAGGCAAGTGCAATATTATGGGCTTTAGAAATCCCAAACTCAATCATACCACCGCACCAAACTGGGATCTCATTCTCAACGCACAGATTATGAATGTTGACAGCCTCCGCCCATCCACCTACGCGTGACATCTTTATACTGATTACTTTACCGCTCCCTAGCATTAAAGCTTGTTTAGCGTCATGAAACGAGCAGATGCTTTCATCAAGACAAATTGGCGTTTTGATTTCTTTTTGTAATATCGCATGTTCCATTAAATCATCGTGCCCGAGTGGCTGTTCAATCATTTGCAAATTGAATTCATCGAGCTTTTTCAAATGCTCCATATCCAAAAGAGAGTACGAAGAATTCGCATCCGCCATAAGTGGAATGTCTGGAAAATGACGCCGGATTTCTGATAAAACGGAAATGTCCGTAGATCGTTGAATCTTTATTTTATAGCGCTGATAACCGATTGTAGCAAATTCATCGATCTGCTTAAGAGCTTTCCTCACATCATCCGCTGCAATGACAACTCCTGCTGCAACTGTTTTCCGCACCCCTCCGAATAGTTGACCAAGATACACTTCCTCCTGCTTTGCATATAAGTCCCAAATGGCTTGACTGAGGCCCGACTTCGCCATTGAATTTCTTCGAATGCCGGCCCATAAACTTACAAGTTCTTTAGGGTGTTGAATCGGCTGGCTTAGTACAAGTGGAATTAAAAAATCGCCTAATATATGCCAACATGTTTTAATTGTTTCTTCCGTATACCACGGGCTTGAAAAAGGTACCGCTTCACCATAGCCGATTCTGCCATCACTATCTCGTACTTCAATCACGATTGCTTCCCGTTTTGTCACCTTCTCTAAGTGAGTCAGAAATGGGATCTTTAACGGAGCAGAAATAAGAGAAATAGTAACTGAAGAGATTCTCATAAAATTAGTCCTCCAATCGCTTTCTTAATTCTCTTCGCAACAATTTATTCGAAGCGTTACGGGGTAGCTCTTCGCAAAAAATGACTCTTTTCGGTACCTTATAGGAAGCTAAACATGTTAAACAATATTCAATAATCTGCTTCTCAGTCAACTCACTTCCTGTTTTTCTAACAACAAAGGCTACAGCAATTTGGCCCCATACTTCATCAGACACTCCTGTTACACCTGCTTCAAACACATCTGGGTGACTGCTTACTACTGCTTCAATCTCAGCAGGATAAACATTTTCTCCCCCAGAAATGATTAAATCTGAGCGACGATCCATGACAAACAGATAGCCGTCTTCATCCACATACCCTATATCACCTGTATACAGCCAACCATTCTTGATTGCTTCGTCCGTCGCTTCTTTTCGGTTTAAATAACCTTGTGTCACATTCGGGCCTTTTACGACAATTTCACCAGGTTGATTCGGTTCCACTTCAAGTCCATCCTTTTCAATTCGCAATTGTGATGGAAATAATGCTTTCCCAGCCGAACCTATTTTCTGTAGACTATCTTCAGGTGCAAGTGTAACAATTTGTGAACTCGTTTCCGTCATTCCATATGTTTGATATACGGGAATTCCTTTTTCTTTACACTCTAAAAGCATGTATCGAGGCGCAGGACCACCGCCAAGGAGCATACAGCGGAAACTGTTTGGATACTTCTCACTCCCAAGATTAATAAGCATCCTATTTAACATAGTCGTTACAACCGAAATAATTGTCACGCCATTTTCGATGATCATTTGATTGGCCGCTGTTTCATTAAATTTCTCTACGAGCACAACCTTCATTCCATAAATAACGTTTCGCATAAAGATTGAAAGCCCGCTAATATGAAAAATAGGAACCGCGCAATACCAGCTGTCCTGTTCTGTCAGACCAAGATTCAAAACCGAACCTATTGCACTCCACCAATGATTTCCAAAAGTTTGAATGACTCCCTTTGGATTACCCGTTGTCCCCGATGTATACATAATAGTTGCTGTCTCATGCAAATCAAATTCTTCTAAAATGGCTACGTCTTCTATACCTCGAATAGAAGCTAAGTCCTCTTTTTCAATAATGGATATTTCCTGCATAAAAGATTGAATATCATTTAGTTTTTCACAAAAATATTGTTCAGACAAAAGCAGCTTTGCTTCACTATCGCGAAGCTGCCAAATAAGTTCAGCCGCAGTTAAGCGGGTATTTAGCATAACAATCTTCACACCAAGATAAAACAGAGCATGAATGATTACAACACTATCTTTGTGATTCCGAATTAATAAAGCACAGGAATCTCCCCGTTTTACATTTTGAGAAGCAAGCTTTGCTGCCATTTCTTCCGCTAACGAATCAAGCTCGCGAAAAGTAAGAACCTTTCCTTCAAATTCAAGAGCTGGCCGATTCGGCGACAACTTAGCTCTTTTCTTTAGCCAATTGGGCAGTCTTTCGGTGTTATTCATGACAAGCGCCTCTTTCTGTAAAGTCTAGGTACATTTCTCAGATCAAAAGCCAGTGTTTCGGTCAACCTAATAGCTAACATATGATGAAAATTGTGAGGCTTGTTTCTCCCTATCAGCTGGGTAACTCTTGCCTTTTAAGAATTTGGCTGTTTGTGGTAGATAAGAACAGTCTTAAAAAAAAATCAACATAAATAATTTCTAATCGTTCCGATGCAAATCTAAAAACAGCTCGACGAGAAACTCGCCAAGCTGCTTTGTCTAATCTATTAAGGAAAACGCGGGAATTGACCGAAGTCAGGTTTACGTTTTTCTTTGAAAGCATCGCGGCCTTCTTTTGCTTCGTCAGTTGTGTAATACAGAAGTGTAGCATCGCCAGCAAATTGCTGAATGCCTGCCAGACCATCTGTATCTGCATTAAATGCAGCTTTTAAGAAACGAAGAGCAGTCGGACTCTTTTCAAGCATCTCTTCACACCATTGTACAGTTTCAGCTTCTAATTGCTCTAAAGGAACAACTGTATTAACTAAGCCCATATCCAATGCTTCCTGAGCACCGTATTGACGGCATAGATACCAGATTTCACGCGCTTTCTTATGTCCTACAATTCGTGCTAAGTAGCCAGAACCATAGCCCGCATCAAAACTTCCTACTTTTGGTCCTGTTTGTCCGAAGATTGCATTGTCTGCAGCAATTGTTAAGTCACAGACGATGTGTAGTACATGTCCTCCACCAATGGCATAACCAGCAACCATAGCAACAACTGGCTTTGGAATCGTACGAATTAAACGTTGTAGATCTAATACGTTCAAACGTGGAATCTCATCATCGCCTACATATCCACCATGGCCACGTACTTTCTGGTCACCGCCTGAACAGAATGCTTTACCACCTTCACCTGTTAAAATAATCACACCAATACTAGAGTCATCACGTGCTCTTGCAAAGGCATCGATCATTTCAGTTACTGTTTTCGGAGTGAACGCGTTATGTACATGTGGACGGTTAATTGATACTTTAGCAATTCCATTATATTTTTGGAATAAAATTTCTTCATATTCACGAATCGTTTCCCACTGAATTGTCATCTTATATCCTCCTTAATTGTTTTGTTAAAAACTCACTTACTATCTTACCAAACTTCTCTTCATCTTCCACATGAATTGCATGGCCAGCATTATTTATTATTTGCCATTCGCATGCTTTCATAATCGATTGCATCATTTTTGCTATGTCACAGAATTTATTATCTAGCTCCCCTGTAATAAGAAGGATTGGCATCGATAAGTTTTCAAGCTGACTCCACCAGGAAGGCTGCGAGCCCGTGCCCATTCCAAGTAAACTGTTCGCAAGGCCAAGTTCCGTGTTCCCAAGCCGCTCTTTTCGAACGGACTGTTGTTTTTCAACCGGCAATTTCTTCTGTGAATCGAATAGGGGGATATTCTCCCAGTCAGCGACAAACGCCAAAATGCCTCTTTCGATAATTTTATTCGCTAGCTTTGCATCTTGAATCCTGCGCTCCTGTCTAGCAGTCTCTGTCTTCAAACCTGGAGAAGCACTTTCAAGAATCAATGACTGTACATATTCAGGATATAAGCAAGCAAAACCAAGTGCCAGCCTTCCACCCATTGAATAGCCAAGCACATGGATTTTTTGAATCGAAAGTTTTTCTAAAATTTCCCGAAGATCCTTCGCTACTTCCAGCATAGTATATCGCTCGGCATTGTCTGGAGACCCTGTAGAACCATGGCCAATGATATCCACCATGATCAGTTGATATTTCTTTAGCATATGCCCTAGAAATCTCCATGTTTCAAGGCTACCTGTAAATCCATGTAAAAGGAGAAGAGGTTCACCTTGACCTATGATATCTATATGGTACTCGACACTTCGACAAACAAGTTTCACTGTATTTCCCCGATTAATGCATCTGCTATTTCCCGGGAAACAAAACTCCACAAATTACGATGCTTTAGAACATTCGACTCGCGATTTGTCGGAATCTCAATGATTTTTAATCCAGGTATTGAAAATGACGCTGTAAAGACCTCGCTAAATTCATCCCAATTCTGGATCTTTTGATATGTTGCATTATAAAGTTGGGCTGAATGTGAAAAATCAAGTCCATGTGGAGTACCGAATAATACTTCGAAATATTCTTTTTCTGATGCTTGCGATAAGAAAGAGAATATTCCGCCCCCATCATTATTAATCACCAAAATGGTCAAATTTTGTTCTTGAAGCTTTCCAGCAAGCAAACCATTCATATCGTGGAAAAAGCTTAAATCACCTATCACAAGTACGGTCTTTTCTTTAACCGTACTCACACCAAGAGCGGTCGAAACGATTCCATCAATACCGTTTGCACCACGATTAGCATAGATTTCTACGTTTTTATTATTTGAAAAGAAAAACGTGTCCAAATCTCGGATAGGCATACTGTTTCCGACAAATAAATGAGAATGCTCCGGCATAAGCTCGTTTAATTGATAAAATAGCTTCCCTTCATCCAACTCTTCTTCATTAGCTATGCTTCGGAGTGCATGTTTTGTCGCTTCATTAACCTTAACCCAGCGTTGCAACCAGCCTTGATCAAGATTTTTATGAAGTCGTTCGACAAGATCTCGGCAAAATTTTTCTTCTTCCGAGTAGACCATATGCGTTGCAAGGCCACTTGGGTCCCGAAAACCTGCTCCACCATCAATGACAAAATACTGAGCTTGTTGTTTTTTTAACCAAAGGAGCAAAGGTTTCGACACTGGCATCGCTCCAAAGCGGAGGATGACATCTGGATGAAATGCCTCTATCACTTGCTCATCGCGTAAAAAAGTATCATAGCAGTCTATCACGTTCGAAAAAGAATGTTGACCGCTTCGCAACTGTGAGAGTGGATCGGCAAGAATAGGAAATCCTAGTGTTTCGCCAAGCTCTGTTACGGCCTCTTTCATGCCATTATTCTTCAGGTCTCCACATATAATCAGCCCTCTTTTAGCTTGCCCAATCTCTTTAGCTATCGCAGCCAATTGGTTCGTCGATAATGTTAACGCACCAGGTTCAATCGCTACAGTAGCTTGTTTCTCCTGACGGTACTTTTCCGCTTCTGCCAAATTCGGAATAAGCGGTTCTCGCAGAGGGAAATTCAGATGAACCGGACCTGCTGGCTCATTAGCAGCAGTCGCTACAGCTCTTGCACAAATCGTTCGCGCATACCGTATCATACTCATGCTGCTTTCGGGAAGCGCCATCTCAACAAACCATTTCACATGATTACCATACATCCCGATTTGATTAATTGTCTGCGGTGCACCGACATCACGTAGTTCATGTGGTCTATCAGCCGTTAAGACTATCAGTGGAACCCGAGAGTAGAATGCTTCTACTATTGCAGGATAATAATTTGCCGTTGCTGTACCTGATGTACAAAGCATAGCCACCGGTTTCTTCATTGCTTTTGCAAGCCCTAACGCAAAAAAGGCAGCAGAGCGTTCATCCACATTAATATGAATCTTTATCTCTGGATGCTCTGCCAATAGCAAAGCCAAGGGTGTAGAACGCGATCCTGGACTAACCACTACGTCATTTATTTGATTTCGAGCTAATTCATCGACAAAAGCCGCCACATACGCAGTTAACGCATCACGATCATTCATGAAGATTCCCTCCTAAAGCACTTAACATCGGATTAAATTTAATTGCTGTTTCTTCGTATTCACTTTCAGGGGTCGAATCTTCTAACACCCCACAGCCAGCAAATAATGAAGCTTCATTACCTTGAATGAGCGCTGATCGAATCCCCACTGCAAACTCGCCATTCCCATAAGAATCACACCAGCCAATTGGTGATGCATAAAAGCCACGCTCCAGTTGTTCGTTATCACGAATCCATGCAACTGCATTTTCCGTTGGCAAACCTCCCATTGCAGGGGTTGGGTGGAGTTTGCCTATTACGTCGAAAATAGACACATTCGCATCGCATTCTCCACTCACTGGTGTATACAAATGCTGAATATGTCTATTTTTCATAACAGTCGGCTCTTTAGGTACTTCAAGCTTTGTACAAACCGAACTTAGTGCATCTTTAATCATTGAAACGACATATTGATGTTCAAGTAGGTTTTTTTGATCATGCAGTAACTCTTGTTCCAACTGCTTATCTTTTCTTACATCTTTGCCACGAGCAATTGAGCCTGCAAGACACACGGAGAACAATTCATCACCATGTTTTTTAACGAGGCGCTCAGGGGTCGCTCCAATAAAACAATCCCCAGCAGATTCTAGACAAAAAATAAAGCTCCTTGTTTGTTCCTTTAGAAGCCGTGAAAGAACAGCTACAGTTTCAATTCGTTCCTTAAACACAAGCCGCAATTCTCTCGCTAGAACAACTTTATCCAACTCTGAATGTTTCATATGTGAAACGGCCTCTGCAACAATCTTCTTCCAACCCTCAGGGTCATCCTCGATTTGTTCCAAAGTCTCATTTTCGCTTACAGTTACATTTGTCAAACGATTTCTAATATCATTTTCCCGTTCATTTATCAGATCTTTGAAGAGGTTTGCTTGATCTTCCGATGTGCAAACAATATTGGTCGTTAAATATGCTTGTCCCTTCACAATGGATAACATGAAGGCAGGAATATAAAATAAACTATCACCAAATTGATCCCAAAGCAGGGAATCCGTTTTATTGTAATCAAATGAATATCCACCAAACACTAACGGACCTGTACCTACTATTCCGGAAACACCTGCTTTAACAGCATTTTTCTGAAGCTCAGTCCAGCTTGCTTCAATCTTCCTCACTCTGTTAGCATCCGCTTTAACTTGGATTTTTTCCACTATACCTAAACCAGCAATGATCAGTTCTTTTTCAGGATCTTGCCAGTAAAAGCGTTCTCCTACATACCGTTCTCTTCCAGCTTGATAAAATGAAAGGGGGTCTATATCATCGATTTTCCTTACTACACTGAACAAGACTTTTTGCTTTAGCTGTTTCGCTTTTTGCACAGCTTGCTGAAGTCCATAAAACCATTCAGTTTCATGTGAGATAGCCAAAAAAAATCCCCCTTAATGTCAACATTTTAAAAGCATACAAACCTATTTAAAGATACACCTCATTTCGACTCAATGTCAATTATTGCGGTCTTTATCCACCTTTTTTGACAACTTATTTCCTTATTAATATATTCTCTTTACTAACATAGTTGTTAAGAAAATCACAAATAGACATTGACACTCTTAATTTGTTTTCCTACACTTATTCTGTACCAATATTTCATTTGTGATCACATATGCAAGCTAACTTTAGAGGAGAAGAGAAATGTCTATACAATCTAATTCTGTTTCACCTAAACAAGAAAAACACAGCTGGAAGATCTGGTGGGAGCTGATTCGCCCACATACGTTGACTGCAGCGTTTGTCCCCGTATTAATTGGTACCTTGCTCGCTTTAATAGCAGAGGAAGTGAACTGGCTACTATTTGCTGCAATGCTAATCGCTAGCCTATTAATACAAGCAGCTACTAATTTATTTAATGAATACTATGACTATAAACGTGGACTAGATACTGCTGAATCAGTTGGCATTGGTGGTGGAATCGTCCGCCATGGAATGACGCCCAAGTTAATTATGAATTTGGCACTTAGTTTTTATGCAATCTCTCTTTTACTTGGTCTATATATCTGTGCTGCTTCTTCCTGGTGGCTTGCAGTAATCGGCTTAATCTGCATGCTCATCGGATATGTATATACAGGAGGGCCTATTCCTATTTCATCTACACCATTTGGCGAACTCTTTTCTGGATTTTTCATGGGCTACGTCATTATACTAATTGCTTACTTCATCCAAACAGGACATGTGACAAGTGAAGTTTCATTTGTAGCAATCCCTAGTCTTATTCTAGTTGGCTTAATTAATATGGCTAATAACATACGTGACCACGATGGTGATAAAGCAAATGGCCGACGTACATTACCGATTTTACTAGGACGTGAAAAAAGTGTGCGCTTTATGGCGATTATGTTCGCCATTTCATACCTATGGGTTATTCTTATCGTTGCACTCGGTATCATTACACCGTGGATTCTACTAATTCTACTAAGTATACCTAAAGCGGTAAAAGCAACAAAAGGCTTTATTGGGAAAACTGTTCCGATTGAAATGATGCCTGCTATGAAAGCAACTGCTCAAACAAACACAATTTTCGGTTTACTTCTATCTATAGGATTATTGATTAGCTATTTTGCTTAATAAAAAAGAGGATGTCCCAAAAGGATCTGACCTCGCACTCTAAATCAGTATTTAGTGTTTAATACACTTATTCTATACTGTATTTAGTTATTGCGGGGTCTGATCCTTTGCTTTTGGGACATCCTCTTTTTGCTCTTAATGTCCTTAGAAAAAAAGAAAAGAAACCTTTACATCCTCTTTCTTCATGCCCCTAAAATGTTTCTACCACCGCCAATAGGGTATTGTACAAATACGTCCAAATCAAATCGCCCAAGGAGTGAAATGGAAATGGCTACTAAAAAGCAAATTCAAAATTTAAAAGATAGATTACTCTTGGAAAAAGAACAACTCCAAGACCAAATTCAAAGTGATGAAGAAACCTTAGTAAAAGTAGGTCAAAAAGAATTCGTAGACGAATTATCTTCTTACGATAACCACCCAGCCGATATGGGTACTGAACTTTTTGACAAAGAAAGAATTATGGCATTGAATGATCATGCTAAATCCGAGATTGAGAAAATTAATATAGCCCTTCAAGCTATAAATGAAGGTAAATATGGCCATTGTAAAGTCTGTGGTAAAACCATTTCTATAAAACGACTCGAGGCAGTCCCAGCCACTCTATATTGCTTAGAGCACTCTCAAACACAAAACACTATTCAAGCACGGCCTGTAGAAGAAGATGTACTTATCCCTTCTTTAGGAAACCATTTTGAAAATCGTCGTACTGATAATGAAATCACTGACAAAGAAGATAGCTTTCGTGAGGTTGCCCGTTTTGGAACCTCAGAGACCCCTTCTGACTATAGTGGCGATCATGAGAGTTATGATACTCTTTTTGATAATGAAGACGAAACAGAAGGATTTACAGAAGAATATGAAGCATATGTAGGAAATGATGTAGAAGTAAAGAACAGAAAAGCTTATCCAAATAACAAAAAGCTATAAAATGTGCTAATCGTAGAAAATCTCAAAACTGTTATAAATTCACTTATAAAATCAAATAAAAAAGATGCATACTTAGATGTATGCACCTTTTCTATATGACCCCTACGGGATTCGAACCCGTGTTACCGCCGTGAAAGGGCGGTGTCTTAACCGCTTGACCAAGGGGCCAAATGGCGGAGAAGGAGGGATTTGAACCCTCGCGCCGGTTACCCGACCTACACCCTTAGCAGGGGCGCCTCTTCAGCCTCTTGAGTACTTCCCCATATGGCTCCGCAGGTAGGACTCGAACCTACGACCGTTCGGTTAACAGCCGAATGCTCTACCACTGAGCTACTGCGGAATGGTGGGCCTAAATGGACTCGAACCATCGACCTCACGCTTATCAGGCGTGCGCTCTAACCAGCTGAGCTATAGGCCCATTTTGGAGCGGGTGAAGGGAATCGAACCCTCATCATCAGCTTGGAAGGCTGAGGTTTTACCACTAAACTACACCCGCGTAAATGGGGCGACTGATGGGAATCGAACCCACGAATGCCTGAACCACAATCAGGTGCGTTAACCACTTCGCCACAATCGCCATAATAAAATCTTACACAATAAAGGTGGCTCAGGACGGAATCGAACCGCCGACACAAGGATTTTCAGTCCTTTGCTCTACCGACTGAGCTACTGAGCCGTATTATATTTGACACCCTAAATAAAAATTAGCGTTGTCCTTCATCCCCATCTCAGGAGGATTATTCAAGTAGCAACTCGATGGGTACGCTGCAGCTTTTCTGAGAAGCTTATTCAACGTGCTCTACCGACTGAGCTACTGAGCCAATCAACTTTCAAAAGCAAACTTAACTATTGAATAAAAATGGCGGTCCGGACGGGACTCGAACCCGCGACCTCCTGCGTGACAGGCAGGCATTCTAACCAACTGAACTACCGGACCAGATTGCGGGGACAGGATTTGAACCTGCGACCTTCGGGTTATGAGCCCGACGAGCTACCAGACTGCTCCACCCCGCGATAATAGAAATGATGTAATTTGTTTTAAAAAATGGAGGAGGTAGAGGGATTCGAACCCCCGCGGGATTTGACTCCCCTGTCGGTTTTCAAGACCGATCCCTTCAGCCGGACTTGGGTATACCTCCAATAACATTATATGGTGGACCTTGTAGGACTCGAACCTACGACCAGACGGTTATGAGCCGTCTGCTCTAACCAGCTGAGCTAAAGGTCCTTATATTTTGGTAGCGGCGGAGGGAGTCGAACCCACGACCTTTCGGGTATGAACCGAATGCTCTAGCCAGCTGAGCTACACCGCCAAAATAATATAAGTTTGAAGAAATGGTGGAGCCTAGCGGGATCGAACCGCTGACCTCCTGCGTGCAAGGCAGGCGCTCTCCCAGCTGAGCTAAGGCCCCATAACAATTGATTGGATATACATGGTCGGGAAGACAGGATTCGAACCTGCGACCCCTTGGTCCCAAACCAAGTGCTCTACCAAGCTGAGCTACTTCCCGTATATATATGGCGCGCCCGAAAGGAGTCGAACCCATAACCTTCTGATCCGTAGTCAGACGCTCTATCCAATTGAGCTACGGGCGCATATATATTTAAAATGGTGCCGAGGACCGGAATCGAACCGGTACGGTAGTCACCTACCGCAGGATTTTAAGTCCTGTGCGTCTGCCAGTTCCGCCACCCCGGCACATACGAAAAGTGGAGCGGAAGACGGGATTCGAACCCGCGACCCCAACCTTGGCAAGGTTGTATTCTACCACTGAACTACTTCCGCATGATAAAGTGCGGGTGAAGGGACTTGAACCCCCACGCCTCGCGGCGCCAGATCCTAAGTCTGGTGCGTCTGCCAATTCCGCCACACCCGCAATATAATATAATGGTGAGCCATGCAGGATTCGAACCTGCGACCCTCTGATTAAAAGTCAGATGCTCTACCAACTGAGCTAATGGCTCGTCCTACTCAAATAATCTGTAAATGAAACTGGTGCCGGCAAGAGGACTTGAACCCCCAACCTACTGATTACAAGTCAGTTGCTCTACCAGTTGAGCTACACCGGCACTATAGGTAATGGTGGAGGATGACGGGATCGAACCGCCGACCCTCTGCTTGTAAGGCAGATGCTCTCCCAGCTGAGCTAATCCTCCA